>CAKPEI010000013.1 GCA_934149365.1 uncultured Clostridia bacterium | reverse complement strand
TTATTAGATTTAGGTAATAAGTTAATTGACAAAAATGTTGATGTAATATTAACTAGTGCTACACAATATAGTATGTTGGGCGATGAAATAAAGAATTTTAGAGAAAGTACCAAAATACTTTATACTATAAAACACGAGATTCAGACAAGTACCAAAACAGCGGAAAAAGGCTCTAAGTATAGTGTTAAGAGTGGAAAATTTAATGTATATATTAGTGGAATAGATACTTCTGGAAGTATAAGCAATGTGGCAAGAAGTGATGCTAATATTCTAATGACCATCAACACAGATACACATGAAGCGTTATTAACCTCAATTCCAAGAGATTATTATGTTACACTTCATAGTTATGGAGCAAAAGACAAATTAACTCATTCAGGAATATATGGAATAAATGAAACGGTTAAAACTGTAGAAGATTTACTTGATACTGATATAAATTATTATGTAAGAGTTAACTTTACAACAGTAATTAAATTAGTTGATAAATTAGGCGGAGTTGATGTATATTCAGATTATAGCTTTACTACTAGTGATAAGTTATATACATTTAAAAAAGGATATAATCATGTGAATGGAGAAGAAGCACTAAGATTTAGTAGAGAAAGGTATTCTTTTGCATCAGGAGATAACCAAAGAGTTAAAAACCAACAACATGTTATTGAAGCAATTATGAAAAAAGTATTAAATAGTACTACTTTATTAACTAAATATACAGATATCTTAGACTCATTAAAAGGAAGTTTTCAAACTAATATTGCTCAAGATGATATTAGTTCATTAGTAAAAGATCAAATAAATAATATGTCTTCATGGACAATAAAATCAAATTCTTTAACAGGTACAGGTGCAAGTTCATCAACATATTCAATGGGAAGCACAAAACTATATGTAATGGTACCAAATTCAACATCAGTAACATCTGCTAAAGAAAAAATTGATGAAGTATTAGGAGAGTAAGAGTGATAGATAAGTAGAAGAGAAATGATAGATCATTTCTCTTCTATTTTTGTAGAATTTTGTCGAACGATTTTTCTTGACAATGACTACAAATGACTATATTATATATTCATAATTTAAATCATTTAATTTTTAAATCTTAAAAAATTTCCAAACAAAAATCCAAATATAGTTGACATCATTATAACAAATATGTTATAATACAAATATGTCATGCGAAAGGTATGCTAAATGTATAAAATTATTTTTTACAAAAATGAAAAAGAAATAAGCGAATTAGAAAATTACATTATTGAATTGCAAAGGCAAAACAAGAACAAGAACAAGAACAAGAACAAGAACAAGAATAAGAATAATCGAATAAAATTAAGTAAAATTGTTGCTTATATAGATCAGCTATCGAAAAGTGGTTTGAGTTTAGGTGAACCATATATTAAATATCTAGAATCAGAGATATGGGAATTAAGACCTTTAAGGGACAGAATATTTTTTTCATATATTGATAAAGATACATTTATATTATTAAATCATTATATGAAACAGACACAGAAAACACCGCAGAGGGAAATTGAAAGAGCCAAGAGATTATTAAAGGAATATAAAGAAAGGAATGATTTAAATGGATAAGAAAGATTTAACTTGGGAAAAAGTAAGGGAAAATTTAAAACTTACTAAGGAACAAGAAGAAGAAATTAGAGTAGAAGAAGAAATCATTGAAGCTGTTGTTAGAGCAAGGAAGGAGAAAAATCTTACACAGCAACAGTTAAGTGATATAAGCGGAATAAAACAACCTGCAATAGCTAGAATAGAAAATGGAACTAATTCTCCAATGGTTAGTACATTGATGAAAATGCTATATTCTATGGGGTATACATTGAAGGTAGTGCCACTAGAGAAGAAACGAACCCCATAGTTTTTTTTGACCAATACTTACACTTTCCAGTAAATAGAATAAAATGTACGGGAAGGTGTAAGTAAATATAATTATTTTATTTTGAACGATAATTTAAATCATTTAATTTTTAAATCTTAAAAAATTTCCAAACAAAAAATAAAACTTAAAAAACTTATTGACAATACGTATTATACGTGCTAATATTAAGAAAGGAGCAATATGACATTTATTGAGTTAGAAAAGATACTAAAGAAAGATGGATGGTATTACTATGATTCTGTTGGCTCTCATATACAATATAGACACAGAACGAAGCAGCGGAAAAGTAACAATACCTAAACATAGAGGAGATATAAAAAAAGGAACCTTGAATGCGATATTAAAGCAAGCAGGGATTAAGGAGGTAAAACAATGAAAGTTGTTTATCCAGCGTGTTTTTATAAAGAAAAAGATGGAGGATTTAGTGTGCAATTTCCAGATTTATTAGGTTGCTGTACACAAGGAGATACTCTAGAAGAGGCGATTCAAATGGCAGAAGATGCTGCACTAGGTTGGCTATTAACATCAGTAGAAAATAATGAAGAAGTACCAAAAGCAAGTGATATAAAAGATATAAAACTAGAAAATGAAAATGGATTTGTAACTCTATTATTGCTTGACTTAGGAGCATATAGTCAAAAATATGGTAGTAGAAAATCAGTAAAGAAAAATCTTACAATACCATTTTGGTTAAATGAAAGAGCAGAGAAATTAAATATTAACTTTTCAAAAACTTTACAAGATGCATTAATGGAGAAAGTGTTGAAAAATAATAATCTCAATATATAAAGTATTTAAAATAATGAAAAAATAAATATATATAAATAAAAAATAAGAGTGCTATAAAGCACTCTTATTTTCATTGAATACCAAACAAGTCAGCAAATTCTTCCTTCAAGTCTTTGGGCAAAAGGTTGTATTTTTTGAGGCGACGTTTATCAAAGTCGCTAACAAAAAGCTTTTGGTCCAAAGGAGAGATATTGGGGAGAAGTGCAAAGTTCTGAATAGCATAATGGTATGCTTTCATAAAATCTTTCGCACGAGACCTTTCAGCCTCTTTACTGGGCGTTGTGGTGATACTACCGGGATTATTACAGGTATAGTTATATCCGTAATAGTCCAAAGTTACAACGCTTTTGGCAGAAGCCACTAAGAGTGGAATCACTGCCATGTCTTCATGACACCGCAAATTCGGAAAGGACGTGATACTTGAGAAAATAGTCCGTTTAAAGGCAAAAAGCCAATACATAGTATATTCTTTTGAAGGAATATTGGACCATTTTCTTAGTGCTTCAACTCCAGAGAGTACATTGTTGTTGCTATAACCAAAATAATTATAGCGATTATGATCTTCATAATCATGATCATTTACCAAATTTGCCTGATATCTAATAATATCAGGACTATTGTGCTCGATTATGGCAGAATGCAGCGTTTCCAGTAACTCTGGATTAATTGTGTCATCCGCATCCAGCCAAACAATATACTGACCATTAGAGAGTTCAATACCTCTCTGTCGCGTGACTGAAATACCTGCGTTTTTAAATGTGTAAACATGGAGTTTACTATTTTGGTATTCTTTCAGGATTTTTATTGTTTGGTCATTTGAACCATCATTTATGACTACTATTTCATAGTCAATAAATGTTTGGTCGAAGACGCTGTTGAGACATTTCCGAATAGTCTTTTCGGCGTTAAAAGCGGGAATAACAATGGTGAACAGTGGCATGCTGAATACCTCACTTTCTTTGTAATCTTATAGGGTAGTCCTATATAAAATAGTTACTTATATTATATTATGTATACCTAAAAATGTCAACGATGAATTGCAAATTGATTTTTTATGTTGTATAATAGGCACAAGGGAAAAAAGAGAGGATAGTTAAAAATAATTTAATAAAGGAGAAACAGAAATGCTTAGAAGTGTAATAGTATTTTTAGTACATATATTTTCAGTAATTGTATTTAGAGTAAAAT
>CAKPEI010000012.1 GCA_934149365.1 uncultured Clostridia bacterium | reverse complement strand
TATTCAATTAACCAATATTCATCATTGTTTGCACGCTTATCATATTGATATATTTCTGTTTTTGAATTGATTTTTGTTGCTGCATATAAAATATCTTTTCTTAGAGCTAAATCAACTTCATTTCTTCTAACAAGTCCTAAATCAATGAAGAACTGGTCTGGATATAAGGCATGATATGTTTTTCCAGCATATACAACATCATTAGTTATAAAGTTTGTCTCTCTTGCTTGTTTTCCTGTTGCATATGTTTGGTTTGCTGTTTTATTTATAACAAACTGATCATACATTGGATATAGGTCTGGCTTTAATCCAGCTTTTTGTGCTTGTGTGTATGCAACTATTTTTGTATCGTTAACAAAATTTACTTTTTGTGCATCTCCACTACTTACTTGTGCTTTATTTATTTTGTCTGTAATAAATATATTTCCGTCTTTTATCTCATAAAAGCCGTCTATATAGTGTTCTGAGCTGTCATAATAATAATTACCATTTTCATCTAGTTTAAAGCCCATTAATTCATATTGTGAATATGCTCTATTATACTTTCCATTTGCTCTTTTATAGTTATTTGGATATGCTTCTATTTCTGCAAATCTATTGTCAAATGCTGTTCTATTTGTTGATGTTTCTGTTGCTTTTGACGTGTTTTTCCAATTATTAGCGTTTCTACTGTATTGTGTAGGTATATATAATTGTCCATTGTATTCAAATGCAACATAATATTTTTTCATAGGGTCTAAGTTTGTAAATAAATAGCATCCATCACTGTCTGTACGTTTTTCTGCTATCTTATTGTTGTTTTTATCATATAAAATAACTCTTATGTTTTGAATTGGTTTATCTCCTGTTGTATTATTAAGTCCATCTGCCTTGTTCTCTTTTCCAACCAAAGCATCTTCCCATACATATCCACCTAGGTCCATTCTTATTTTTATTTTGCTTGTTATCGCTGTAGTTTTATATAATCTTCTTTCTCCATCCATTGATGAAAAGCCTTGTTGCTTTTGAGTTGTTAACTTATATGTTTGTATACATCCATTACATGAATATGTAACATCTTTAGTCTTTTTCACTGTTTGTCTACTAATTGTATAACCTGGGCAAGCTGACTTATAAGATATCATACAAACTCCACCATGTCTATCACATGTATGATATACCTTTACATCTTCCTCAACCTCATATTCTTCTTTTACAGTATGTTTGTGTGGATTATATGTGTGATCATCATTAGTTCCCTTTTCTCCACCAGTGCCGTATCTAAGTCCAACATATTTTACATATTCCCCTGTTGCACTCATATATGTATATTCGGCATAAAGTTCAATGTCACAAACTATTTTATCACTATCTGTTACACCTATATTTGGGTCATCAAATATTACTTGAAAGTTCTCTCCTGACTCTGGATATGATTGAGATGTTTCATCTATACAGTTACTGTTTGGTGTGAAATAATCTGGTGTTACTTCTTTACCATTTATAACAAATTTATTTATTTTTATATTTTTTACTTCCTGTCCTTTTTCATTATACCCAATTAAGTACATATCTGATATTCCTCCAAATGTTACATTTCCATATGTACCATTTGTATAATTTACACTAAATGCTCCAACTGTATATCGTCCTGCAGTTTGGTCAATTTTTGTAAGTGTATTATTACTTGATGTAACTCTTATTTGTGCTCCTTGTTTTGCAAGAGCTTTTACAAATGCATCATAATCTCTTGCTTCTTCTTCATATCCCTCACCACTATAATCTTTTTTATGATAATCACTTCCTATTTCAACAATTCCACCATCTAGTCCCTTATAGCCCATTTGCCATACTGCAAGTTGTTTTTCAAGTGTCCAGTCGGTACCATCTATTGTTACTATATATGATAATGTATTTGTCAATGAACCAGTACTACTTTTTTGATAATATGGATATGTATGTCCTTCATCTGTTAAAGGTCCAAAACATCCACATTTTCTAGATCTCTTATATGTTTTAAGTAAATGGTCTATTTCTGACTTAGTTATTGATTGTACGAAGTCAAATCTCGAACCAGTATTAGTACAATAAATTGTATAACCAGGGTATTTAGGTAATACAGTATATTTATTTTCACCTTCTTGGTTAGTATATTCATACCTTTTACATGACGGAATCATAAATTCTTGTCCATATGATTTATCTAATAACGTAGCTTGTACTTTTGTATAACTAAATATGCAAATAAATGCTATGAATGCTATAAACATTATTACACTTATTTTTATAGTTTTACTTCTCATGTTTTACCTCCTCTCTACACTTTTTTTAGAACTCTTTTCTTAATTTCAAATATTCCAAATCCAAGCAATGATATTATTACTAAAGGTAATATTATATAAATTGCAATTTGTGTTCCTGTTACTATCCCTAAAACAATATCTGCTTTAGACATATCATCTTCTGTTTCTATTTTATTAGCCGGTGTTGAATCTATGTCTTTTAAACCTTGTTCATTATATGCTTCATATATTTCTGCTGTATTGTTTAAAACTCCTATACTGTCTTCTGTTATTTGTTTTACTAAGACCAATGTTAGTTCTTTGGTTTCTCCTGGATTAATAATTGTGTTTTCTAAGCTTGTATTATATACATTTCCATTGTCTGATAAATACCAGTCTTTATTTAGTTCTGTATTAAATACAACTCCTTTTGGCAAATAATCTACTACTTTCTTAACATAGCCTGCTACTGCTCCTTCATTTTTTACCACTATTTTATATTCTACAACTATACTACTCTTTCCTAAGTTTTTCTTTAAAACTTCTATCTTGGTAAGTTTTTCATTACTATAATCAAATATATCTGTTCCTGAGGTTGGGGTTGTTCTAGTAATCTTACTAATATATTTATCTAGTCTTAAATCAAATTTTTCTTGAACATATAATCCTATGTCAACATCTCTAAGATTTGAGTTTGAAATTTCAATTGTGTCTGTCATTCCTGCTATTGTTTTTTCTCCATTTAGAAGTACCTCTACATCAATTGCGTCCGAGTTAACTGATGTATCAACTCCTTCTTTTTGATATTCTGTAACACTGTATTTTGCTGCATCATATACAAATAATACAAAATATCTTCCTTTTTCTATATTGCTAAATTCATATTGCCCTTGGGCATTTGTTGTTGTTGATTTTGCTTGTTTTGTATCTTTATCTTTTACAATTACATTTGTAGATTTATTTACTAGTATTACTTTTACATTTGATAATAATTCTTCTTGGCTGTCTCTCATTCCATTTCTATTATTATCTATCCATGCTGTTCCAGTTATTTTATATGTACCTTCTGGAATTGTTGGGTCATCTAATTCGCTTCCACTTTCATCATGTGCCTTTTGATAATATTCAATTATGTTTTCTACACTATTTGTCTCTGTCTCTGTAACATTATCTGCCTTTACAGTCATCTTATTACTTATTTTTTTGTCATTTTTATCTGGTAATAAATTAGCTGTTGCATATAGGTTTATATTTATGCTTTCTCCTGGGCTCATAGATAAAATATCTATTTGAATTTTATCTTCTATTAAATAATTTACTATTCCTTCTTTTCCATCATACATATATGTAGCTTTTTCAAAATCTAACTCTGTTGGTAAAACATCTGTAACTACAATATTTTCTATATAAGATTCACCTTTATTAGTAAGTTTTAAATTATATACTACTTGCTCTTTTTCTTTTACATATTTAGGTGTTGATGTTAAGTTTGATACCTCTAACTTTACAATTTCAGTTCTGTATTCACTAACATTAGAATAATTTTCATCAGTCTCATCCGCTTTTGCTTTTGCCATTATAGAAATAGTTCCTTCAAATTCTTGTATTTCTGTTTCTAAATTAACTACTTTTTTATGTTCTAATGTTCCAACATTAACCGTAACAGTTCTTGTACTTTCATTGTAGCTTACCCCATCTGTTGTAGCATTGTCTTCTATAGGGTTATGATTTACTGTTGCTGATTTGAACATTACTCCTTGTGGTAATGGTATTGTTACTACTGTATTTTTTAATTCTGTATTTCCTGAAATATTCATTAAGTTAATAATATAATTTAAACTTTCTCCTTTTTTTAGCACTGTGTCTTCTACTGTATTTGAAATTAATTCTATTGCAATTTGTCCTTTTTCTAAATTAATTGTATATTCATTAGAATTTACTTTATTAGAGTTATCTGCTGTTAAATATACTGTATTATTTATAGCTTTAGGGAATTTTAAATATTCTGCTTTTTCCTCTTCAGTAATATTTTCCCCATTAAAAGCGGCTGCATAATTATCAAATTTCAAATAATAGTAGATTTCTTTTTCTTCATTTTTAGCTATTGTTCCTAGATCAACAATCTTTTTACTACTATCATCTTGTTGGAAATAGTTTCCTGCTATAAATTCAGTAAATGTAGCATATTTTGGTAATGGTATATTTATTTTTACATTTTTTGCTGTCAATTCGCCATTATTTTTTACTATAGCTTTCATTCTTACTGTTTGTCCTTCTCTTACAGTTTCAACATCTGAAGATAATTGTACAGATAGTTCAGTCCCTTTTCCTGTTGTTAATTCTATAATAGGAGACGTTTTTGATTCTTGAATATTTCCTATTGAAGACATATTTGTATAATATATTTTATACATTTCATATATGCTATTATTATATGAAAGATTTTCTGGTAATTCTACATCATACGCAAACTCTATCATTTTAGTTTCATTAAGATCTTTTCCATATACTACCATATATGATTTTGCATTAACATTAAATGTAGTAGTCCATTCATTAGTAGCATCTGTCAAATCTTTATTAGCATTAGCCTTTATTGAGTAATACACAGTATAATCATTAGTTTCTATATTTTTTAATTGTATAGCTGTTTTTAAACTTGTATCAAATGTTGA
>CAKPEI010000011.1 GCA_934149365.1 uncultured Clostridia bacterium | reverse complement strand
AGTATAATAGTATAGATATATTTTTATTAGATTTAAATAAATCTAATAAAGAATATCTATGTACTGATGTATTATATCTAGTAGAACCATCTATACTTAAACTAAATAAATTAGCAATAATTAATCCTAAAATAATTAATGATATAAAAGGTAAAAAAGTAGTATTAAATAAGAGTCTATTATCAGAGTCAGAAATAGCAGATTTTGAAGTAGAAACAAGAATAAAAGTATACTATAATATACCACCATTAAATGACAAAAAAGATAACAGTGATATATTATCACCATTATTAGAAAAATTAGGATATATCAAGAAAAGCGAAGAAACAGAAAAGAAAAAAAGTATATTTGATTTCTTAAAATTTAAATAGTAAAAAAATTACTATTTTTTTAATTGCTAATATTAAAAAAATATAGTATAATTAATATAGAAAGGTAAGTGATTAGTGTGGAAAATCAAAGATTTAATATTGAAATAGATGGAGTAGATAAAGTAGCAGAAGTGCTAAAAGTATTAAGCATCGATGGAAAAGAGTATGTAATATACTCAGTAGATAATGGAGATGATTCTTCTGATATATTTACTTCAGAAATAATAAAAGATGAAGAAGGTTATGATAAATTAATTGATATTGAAGATGAAAAAGCAAAACAAAATCTTTTAGAAATAATTAATGTAATATTTTCGTAAGATAGGTGATAGTAATGAATGAAAGAGAAGAACTACAAAGAGCTAGAGAAGAACTAAAAAGCAGTATAAAAGTTGTACAAAAAAATTTAAAAATATTTGGTAAAGCAGTAGTTAGTAGTCAGAAAGCAGCTTTAAGAAATGTAGGTAATAATATAATAAATACCTATAAGCAATTACAAAGTGATATATATATTCATAAATTAAACAAAGAAATAGCTCGTTATCAAAAAGAAAGAGAAGCTGCTATTAAAAGAGCAGAAGCCCTAGAAGAAGCAAATAGAAGAGCTAGAAATAGAGAAAATACAAGAGCATTAGAAGCAGAGGCAAGAAGAGTAAAAGCCCAAGAAAGAGAAGAGAGAGAATTGAAATTTAAACGAAGTGTAAAGCAAAAGACTAATTCTTTAAAATCAAGAATAGGTAAAGTAAAAAATTCATTTTTAAAGACATTGACTACTAAAAACATAGATTTAAAAATAAGAGAAGCTTTTGATAAAGTAGGAATATTTGGTTTAACAGCAGCAGGAGCAGGTTTATCAGTAGCTAATAAAAGTAAAGATAAAATAACTGACTTTACATCTACTCAAATAGCAAAATTAACTGAATATAGAATGAAAAAACAAGAAGAAAAACAAGAGAGAGCAAGACAAAATGCTATTAAAAGAGCAGAAGCTCTAGAAGAAAAAAATAGAAGAGCTAGAAACAAAGAAAATACAGTAGCCTTAGAACAAGCTTTAAAATCAAAAGGCAAAGAAGAAGAGTTAGAACTTGATGAAGAAACTAGAAGAAATATAGAAAATACTGTAATGTCAGAAAAAGAAGATAAAAGAACATTGAAGTTTAAAGATGGAGTAAAACAAAAAGCCTCATCATTAAAGTCTAAACTAGCAAAAGTAAAAAATTCATTTTTAAAAACATTAACAACTAAAAATATAGATTTAAAATTAAGAGATGCTTTTGATAAAGTAGGAATATTTGGTTTATCCGCAGCAGGAGTAGGATTGGCAGCAATTAATAATGGCAAAGAAAAAGTAACAGATTTAACATCTACTCAAATAGCCAAATTAACGGAATATAGAATAAGAAAACAAGAAGAAAAACAAGAAAGAGATAGACAAAGTGCTATAAAAAAAGCTGAAGCATTAGAAGAAGCAAATATAAGAAGTAGAACTATGGATCATAAAAAAGGAATGATTGAAGCATTAACTGCCCAAGAAAGAACAGAATATGATTTTAAACATGAAGAAAACTTAATTCAAAAAGAACAATTAAAACAAGCACTATTAGCACAAAAAAATAGACTTTTAAATATTCAAAATGAAGAATTAGAAGCAAAACCAAAGTCAAGATAATCAAAACTATGTAAAGAAAAGTTAAAATAATTGACTTTTCTATAAATATAGTGTATTATATAAGTATATTTAAGGAGGGAACTATATGTTTATGATAGACATTTGTACAGATCCAGAATTCGCTCCAATATGGAACGTTGTTGGAACAGTAATCAATATTATTTGGATTGGTGTACCTATATTATTAATCGTATTAGGGTCAATTGATTTAGGTAAAGCAGTTATTTCAAGTAAGGAAGATGAAGTTAAAAAAGCAAAGAAATCACTTTTAAACAGATTTTTATATGCCGTACTTGTATTCTGTGTAGTATGGATTGTTCAAATTGTTATGGGAGCAATTACAAAAATTGGTATTGAAGGTTCAGACACTAGTTCATGGGCTAAATGTTGGCAACAAATAAAAAAATAACAACATATAAAAGAAATCATAAAAAAATGATTTCTTTTTTTGACCCTTGACAATTGGCAATATTTGTCATATAATAACAACCATTGAAAGGGGATACTAAATGTCTAAAAATCAAAAGTTCGAAGTAAAAATATATGAATTACTAGGAATTAAATTGTTTAAAAAAGCTGTATTTAAACTAGAAAAAATAATTCATAGAAAAGATGGAAAGAAAAATATCAATTATCATATAAAAAATAGTAATGATATGGAATCTGTTGATAATTTCAAGAAATTTTTATATTACAATGGTGCAATTCATACAAAAAATCTAATATTTGATATACCAGTTATCATATTAATGATTGTGTTTAGATATAATTTAATTTTAATAGTTCCAATAATGTTATGGTTAATAAAAGATATTTATTGTATTATGTTACAAAGATATAATTGGTTAAAAATTAATTGTTTTGAAGAAAAATTACAGGTAAGAAAGAATAAAAGAATAGAAAGAAGAGTAGAAGAAATAGACAAAGAGAAAATCAAAGTAAATCTAGAACAAAAAGAAATTGATAAAAATGAATTAGTAGCAGAACTTGAAAAAATGAGAAATTATCTCATGAAAATAAAAAGTGAAAACAATGAATTACATATTGAAACATTTGATATAATAGAAATAGCTATGAATAAAAAAATAAAAAAGAAAGAAAAATAAAATTAGAGAGGTGAAAAAATGGATAAAAGTGATATTATAAAGGGGTTATTATCAACAACAGCAGTTGGATTAGGGGGTTATACAGCAGGAGTTACGACAACAGGGATAGGAGATGGTAATTTTTGGAAAGGGTCTTTAACACTTGGGTTAGTAAGTTCTGTAGTAGAAGGAACTTCAGGAGATTGTAGTGCACCAGAACCAGATGTGATAGTAAGAACAGAGGATTGTAATGACTATGCTTTAACTGAAGAAAGAGCACAAATGATATATGATAAGTTACGTAATATAAATAATAATGATGTAATGCCTGCCACATTATATACAGAAAGCCCAGAAGCAGCAGAAAAATTAATTAATATAATGAATTCATTTAGTACAAGGGAAGAGTTATATATATTCTTAACAGCTTTACAAAAAGTATTAGAAGAAATAATAGATGAAGAAAATAATTCAAAAGCTTCACCATCAATAGAAGAAGATCCTAAAGTTAAAAAATTAACAAAATAAATACAAGGAGTTTTTATGAATATCAATTATAAAGAGTTTTGTGAAAGTGTTTTTAATACTGAAGTAGAAAAAGAAAAATTAAATAATGTAACATTAAAAGTTCTTCCAATAAGCATAATTAATTGTTCAGGATATATGATTCCAAATATAAAGAAATCGGAATATAAAATAATTATTAATGCTAGCAATTATTCCAAATTATCATTAGAAGATAAAAAATTTTATACATACATAACAATATGTCATGAAATTGAACATATTAAAGTTTTTGAAAGAACAAAGGATGAAAATTATTATGTATTTGAGCATTTTATGACATTAATAGAATATATATCATATTTGTATGATTATAACATATCATATGATGAAATGAATTTAGGAATCATGACAAAAAAATCAATTCTTAATGAATTGAAAAGAAACTATAAGACATCAACAAATGAACTAAGAAGTTCACTTATAGGATACATGAAAGCAAATGATACTGTTAGACCTAAATCAAAGAAAAACACAGAACTAATTATAAAATCACTTATGTTTTTAAATGATAATATGCAAGTAAGTTATAATAAAAATGGAATAGCAGTAGATAAATTTGCATTTTATATGTCGAAAACAATTAAATATATTAATAAATATCCTAAAATCTTACAAGATTATAAAATATTATTAAATTTTTTTAATGTGAATGGTAGTTTAAAAGATGTATACGAATTATATACCCATATAACTGAAGAAAATAAAATATTTTATAACAATTTCATTATAAATTTATTATCAATAATAATACCTAATGAAAAATTTACAAATTCATTATGTGATAAGAAGTTTAAGTCGTATTTAGAAGAATTAATAAATGCTTATAATGAAAAAGCAATATATTATTATCAAAATCTCGACTTAGGAGCGGTATACATGGATGATAAAAAGAAATTATATGAAAATTTGAAAATTATATTATCAAAGATTAAAAAATTAAATGAATTATCTGAAATTTGTAGTTTTAAAAGAACAACAGGAATGATTATATAAAATATAAAAGAAATCATAAAAAAATGATTTCTTTTTTTGTTTTTCTATGCTATAATTTAATTAAAGTGAATTCTTATGTCTAACGAACGGAGTGAAGATTATGAAAAAGAAAATATTATTAGCAATGGTAACTGTAATTAGTATGGTTTTATTTATAGATAAAATAGAGGCAAGTACATTTCCAGAATTAACATGTATATATGATAAAACAGATAGTCAACCTGGAATAAAATTTACACAATCGAAAGATGGAAATGCAAATTTATACATTGCACCAAGCAACGCAAGTAATATATCAAGAAGCACAAACTGGATATTTTTAAATAAAGATAAAATAGGCACTTCAATTTATGAAACTGGAAAAAATTATAATAAATGTCCTAGTTGCATTAAGTATAATAGTAAAGGTGGAAAAATTACGGATGATTGCAGTGAAACAGATGGTAAACTTATAGATAATCAAAATGAAATAGATGATAGCTATGTCTATAGAATTGTAGATATGTCTAGTGAAATAGTAATAAATGAAAAAAACCAAACAGATGATGAAATTTTGGATGGCAAATGGAAAGCAAAATGCACATATGGTAGTGATAATAATAAAATAGAAATATATTTTACAAATAGTGATTTTAAAATGTATGAAAATAATATTGATATAACAAAAAGTGTAAAAATAGGCAAATTAACAATAGAAAATAAGATAACTATAGACAGATTGAATGAAGAATATGATAATTATTTAGGTGAAGAGCGTTGCTTAAGTGGAGTTTATAAAGTTGATACAAAATGCACAAGAGACTGCAGCAAAAAGAAAAATAGTAGATTATTTGCAACTACTTATAGTGACAAAAAAGCACAATCTGGTTCTTCTATTAAATATGATTTGATAGATACAAATTTTAACACAGAAAAAAATAATGATAGGAAAGAAAATATTAATGATTGTGAAGATTTATTTGGAAAGGGAACTATAGACCTTATTAATGAAATTATGAAATGGATAAGAATTATGGTTCCGTTGTTATTAATAGTATTCGGAATACTTGATTTTTCAAAGGCGACATTCTCATCTGGTGAAGATAATATGAAGAAAATAAGGGAGAAGTTTTTTAGAAGAATAATAGCAGCAATATTAGTATTTCTTTCACCAATATTTATTAAGCTAATATTAAAATTAGCAAATAGTGTATGGGGTTGGATTAGCCCAGAGACTTGTATAAGATAGAGAGGTGGGAATATGGCAATTATAGATTTAGCAATTATAGATTTATTTGGGATAGGAAAAGCAATAGAACATGGATTTCGGACTTTGATGTTCATTATTTGTGACGGTATTTATAGGTTGATATATTTAACATTTTATGTATTTGAAAAACTTGGTACTGCAAGACTAATTGAAGATACGCAACAAATATTTAGCAGAGTTTCTTTAATTATAGGATTGTTTATGGTATTTAGGGTAACCTTTTCATTTATACAATATATAATCGATCCAGATGCAATGTTGGATAAGAAAAAGGGCGCTGGTAATATTATAATGAAAATCATTATATCGATAGTATTGTTAGGAAGTACATCAACAATTTTTAATTTGGCATTTAAGGCAAACAATCTACTTATAGAAAATCAAGTTGTTGGAAGAATAATTTTTGGTTCGAGTTCGTCAAACGGACGTAATTATGATGAGAAATATAGTACTCCTGAAAATCCAACAACATTTGGCGGAAGACTTAGTGCTGAGGTGTTTTCTGCATTTTATAGATTGAATCCTGAAGCATCGCCATCATTAGGCCTTCAAAAAAAATGTGAGGAATGGCTTACGGAGGATGCAAGCCATAAAAATGCAAGCGTGTTAAAGAAGAAAATTACCCAAAATAAAGGCCGCTTAACAGGCTATAAAGAGTCCCCAGCTTCAAAATGTTTAAATGAACAAGATTCATCTGGAGAATATATAGTTGACTTTGATGCTGGAGGAATAATAGCAGTAGTAGCAGGATTGGCAGTTTTATATACAATAATTATTTTTACAATACAAGTAGGAGTAAGAGTAATTCAACTTGCATATCTACAAATAATAGCACCAATTCCAATACTTATGTATATAACTCCAAAAGGAGATGAACAATTAAAAAAATGGGGTCAGCAATGTTTAACAACATTTTTAGATTTCTTTTTAAGAAGCGCAATTATATATTTCGCTATATTTGTAATTCAAAATATCTGGGAAACCGGTTTTGTTGGTAAGTTATTGTCAGCAAATAGTGAGAGTAGTAGTGGTTGGGAAACTGCTTAT
Organism: uncultured Clostridia bacterium; assembly: GCA_934149365.1. Classification (GTDB taxonomy): domain Bacteria; phylum Bacillota; class Clostridia; order TANB77; family CAG-465; genus CALXJE01. The sequence goes on along the minus strand of CAKPEI010000011.1, from coordinate 1,086 downwards.
GTAGGTATAATAATGATAATAGCAGTATTAACTTTTGCAAAAAAAGTTCCTAATTTAATTAAGGAAATATTCCCCTCACTTGGTGGTGCTGCAGGATTTGATTATGGCTTGAGTTTTAAAAAACAAGTAGTAGAACCATTAAAAACAGGTTATAATTCACCATTAGGTTGGGGATTAAAACTAGGAAAAGCTGGTGCAGTAGCTGCCATTGGAGCAATAGATAGAAAAAAATATAATTTGCCTAAACCAAGAAGCAAGTTCCAACAAAAATTAGATAAATTAACTCCAGGTCGTGCAGAAGCTATAAAAAATGTTACTGAAGGTAGAAAAGAAGTTAGAGAAATAGACAATAAGTGGAATGATGGAGTAGAGATTGCAAAAAAATTTACTTCACATGGCTTTACCGCTGCAGGAACAGGTTCAAGAGGTTGGGATAAAGCACTAGATGGAACTACTAGAAGAAACTACAAAATAATTTTTAAACATGAAGAATTCATAAATTCTAAAATGAATTTAGATAAGACAAAGAAAGAAGTTGAAACATTAAGAGATGGTTTAATTCAGGTTCAAAGTGGTAGCTCATTTACTTATGGTGGAGTCACTTATAACAGTTCTAATGCAGCAGCGTTATCAGATCTATATAATTCAAAAAGTGGTGCATTTTCTGGCATGGAAAAAGTGCATGATAGTCTTAGAAAACAATATGCAGATGATGCTAGAACTGAAGATAAATTTAAATTTATTAAAAATAATCCAGCAAACCCAGCATCACCAACGCATACACATACTACAGAGGGTATATAATATTTAAAATAAAAAGGAGTGTGATATATAGTGAATGGATATTTAGTACCAGCTAATGCTAAAAGAGGTACATTAATATTTAATATATTTAGACCAGTAGACTTAATAATGTTTAGTGTTGGTGCTGGGTTATCATTATTGCTATTAATGATAACTCAGTCATCAAGTACATTAGTTGTAATACTATCTTGTTTACCAGTAGCTATAACTGGTTTACTAGTAGTACCGATACCAAATTATCATAATGTACTTTGTGCTATACAAAGCATATTAAGATTCTAC
>CAKPEI010000010.1 GCA_934149365.1 uncultured Clostridia bacterium | reverse complement strand
CGGTAGAGCGCTCGGCTGTTAACCGATAGGTCGTTGGTTCGAGTCCAACTTGAGGAGCCAAATAGCTAGGCAAGAGCCTAGCTTTTGCTATATATATACAAGCGTTGCAAGGAGCCAGAATATGTGGCTTGCAGCGTTTTTCATTTTATTCAAGAATGTATTTGTATTCTAAAAATATTCTCCAGTTACTGTACCTATTACTGTACTTTTTTACATATTGAAGTACTCCTATGAAGATTATAACATTTTATTCATCAATCTTTATTTCTAGTTTATATTTGACATTGAAATTTACATAATTTTATGATATAATTCTATGCAGATTTATTGATGTGTGCACGATATAATTATATGTGTAGGAATATATTAAACAAGGGGGACTTTTTTTGGAAAATGACATTTGTAAATTGATATCAGATAATGATAGCTTAGTTCACTATTTTGTTCGGAAAATAAGTAAGGGAGGCTATGAATACGATGACTTAGTTCAAGTTGGTAGAATAGGGTTACTTAAAGCAGCAAGGACATACAATGGAACAACAAAATTTGCAACGTATGCTGCTAGGTGTATAAACAATGAATTATTTATGCATTTTAGAAAAAACAACAAGCATAATTTTAACATTGTATCTTTAGATGATGCAATAGACACGGACTTTGAAGGTAATGAAATGACTTATGGTATGGTAATTGAAGCTCCTGGCTCCAATTTTAGTGAGTTAGTTGAAGATTTGGATACAATTACTAAAGTTTTTAATATTGCATTAAATAGATTAAGTGTACGTGAAGTAGTAATTTGGCTTTGTGCTATTTCTGGTAAAAACCAGAAGTATATGGGTGAATTACTTAACATTTCACAATCATATATATCTAGAATTTGTTCAAGAGTTAGTAAAAAGCTTCAAACAATGTATAAAAATAACGTAAAATATGAGGAGGCATATCATATGAATATTAATTCTAATGGCTGTAGTATAACTTTCTTGGTGGAAGATGTGGAAAAGATTAACACCATCATAATTAATTTGCTTAAGAGCGCTCGGGAAGTGTCGCAGGTAAATGTATCACGAAATGGGCCAAAGGTTTGTGTCTTTTTTCCAAATGTTGAAGAGTCTTTTGAAACGATTGCTACTTTGATAAGTACAATAGATAAATACTCTATAAAACTGGTAAAGATGGCTCAAGAAAAAACGATACTCACTGAAACTCAGACAGCGCCTAAAAAGCAGGAAAATGTTGAAAAAGAAACTATTACAGAAGATAAAAAGAATTCTGTTAAGAATTTAACACCTGTAATTAATGATGTAACCAAAAATGCAAAAAGTAATTCCAAGTGCAGGGAAATAATGGAATATATTACTTCCTTAGATGAATTCTTCAGAAAAGATTTATCTACTAAATTTCCTGAGTTTTCAAATGCGGATATTAATAACGCTATTTATATAGCTAAAAAGCGGGGGTACATTACTTCGTCAAAAAGAGGCATTTATACTGTTTGTAAAGGAGATAGAGTATGAAAAATATCTATATAGTTCGACATGGCGAAAGTGAAGGGAATGTTCGTTTAGTTGGTGAAAACGATGAATATGTGATAGATAGCAAGATACAACTTACAACAAGAGGTATATTGCAAGCATCATATGCCGGTACAAAACTTGCAAAAACATTGAATAGTAATAACGGGGTTATTTGGATAAGTCCATTTGTACGTACAAGGCAAACAGCTAGACATATAATTAACGAACTTGAAATACGAGGTCTACAATATGATCATTTTGAAGATCCAAGATTAGTAGAGCAAGATTTTGGCGATTTTGATTTTCAGTTTTATGATAAGTGGGAAGAAATATCACCTCATTCAAGGTATATAAATAGAGCGAGATATGACGAGCCTGAAGGACGTTTTTTCGCTAGGTTAGAAAATGGTGAGAACATGCTTGATGTGTATAACAGAATGTCTTTGTTCGTTAAAACCAGGCTTGAAACTTCAAAGTACAAAGAGAATATCATTGTTACACATGGAAATGCTTCAAGAGCACTTATAATGTTTTTACTAAACCAACCAATTGAAGATTATTACTATAGCAAGGTACCTGAGAATGCTTCTATAAGGCACATAATTTTCAAAAGAGGAAAATATATCGATAAAGGATATATTGAATAAAAAATATATAACTAGTTACTTTTTAATTAAAGTAGCTAGTTTTTTTCGATTCCTTGTTCTCTTTTCGATGTTATTATCGTTATATATATTGTATGTACCAAAGGGGGAAAATGTTGTGGAAATATTAAAAGTGGAAAATTTAACTAAGAGTTATGGAAAAGGTGAGAATAAAATAAATGCAATAGATAATATATCGTTTAGCATAGAAAAAGGAGAATTTGTAGCAATAATCGGAGCTTCAGGTAGTGGTAAATCAACGTTGCTACATTTATTAGGTGGGGTTGATAGACCAACATCTGGTAAAGTATATATCGATAGTAAAGATATATATACATTAAATAATAATGATTTGGCGGTATTTAGAAGAAGGAAGGTAGGACTAATATATCAGTTCTATAACTTAATACCTATTCTAAATGTTGAAGAAAATATATCTTTACCTTGTAAATTAGATGGTAAAGAGCCACCAAAAAAGGAGTTAAAAGATTTAATTCAAACATTAGGTTTAGAAAAAAGAGTATCACATCTTCCTAATGAACTAAGTGGAGGACAACAACAAAGAGTCGCAATAGGCAGAGCAGTCATAAACAAACCAGCTATAATGCTTGCAGATGAACCAACAGGAAATCTAGACAGTAAGGCTTCTAAAGAAATAATAGAATTACTTAAACTATCCAATAGAAAATATAACCAAACATTAATAATTATTACACATGATATTAATATAGCAAAAGAGGCAGATAGAATTATATCAATAGAAGATGGAAAGATAGTAAAAGATGAAAGGAATGTTTAAGTATGAATATATTAAATAGATTTACAGTTAGAAGTTTATTACTTAACAAGAAAAGAACTATAGTAACAATTATTGGAATCATATTATCTACAGCTATGATATGTGCAACTGCAGGACTTATAACTACTTTTCAAAATACAATGGTTGAATATACCAAAAAAAATTCAGGAGATTATTATGTGCGATTTTCAGATGTAAAGGATACCGATATAGATAATATAATACAAAATGGTGAAGTAAAAAGTTCAATGATTTCACAAGAAGTAGGTTACGCTGAATTTAAAGAAAGTCAAAATGAATACAAACCATATTTTTATATAAAAGAGTATGACTCAAATACACTTGAAAATTATGATATTAACTTAATATCAGGTAGATTGCCACAGAATTCTAATGAAGTCTTAATATCAGAAAGTATAGAAACAGATGGTGGTAAAAAGTATAACGTAGGCGACAAACTTACTGTAGATATAGGAGTAAGAAAAATAGATGATGAGATACTAAATCAACAAAATCCATTAATATTAGATGAAACAGACGATGTATCTGAAACTTTTGAAAAACTATATACTAAAGAATATGAAATAGTGGGTGTTACTAAAAGATTAGATAGTGAACCATATAGCGCCCCGGGTTATACTTTAATATCTAAACTAGAGAAGTACAACGATAGGGTGGATTTATTTATAAAGACAAAATCTGCAAAAAAAGTTTTTGATTTTGCAAAAGAAATAAATGGAGTAGCAGACATTAATGATAATGGAAAATATGAAACAAATTACAATAACGAATTATTAAGATATATGGGAGTAAGTTATAACGAAAATGTAAATAGCATGCTATATGGAGTAGCTAGTGTGGTTATTTCAATTATAATGGTAACATCAATATTTGTTATACGTAATAGCTTTAGTATATCAGTTACTGAAAGACTTAAGCAGTATGGAATGCTTGCAAGTATTGGAGCAACACCTAAGCAAATAAAAAGAAATGTGTTATTTGAAGGAATTGTGCTTGGACTTATTGCAGTGCCACTTGGAATATTAGGAGGTACTTTTGCAGTGTATGTACTAGTTAAAATAACAGAGGGGTTACTTGCATCTTCATTAAATGGTGTAAGTTTTGTATATTCAATTCCTTTGATAGCTATATGTATATCATGTGTACTTTCATTTGTAACAATAATACTATCTGCACTTGTTCCAGGAATAAAAGCTTCTAAAATCTCTCCTATTGATGCTATAAGGTCAAGTAATGATATAAAAATAAAAGGGAAAAAATTAAAGACGTCTAAATTATTTAATAAACTATTTGGAATAGAAGGACAAATAGCTGTAAAGAATTTAAAGAGAAGTAGAAAAAAATACAGGACAACGGTTATATCTATTTTTGTAAGTATAGTAGTATTTATATCTCTTAATACAGTAATAGATTATGGCTTTAAGATGAGTAATATGTACTATGAAGATTTAGGATATAACATAAGTATATCTGGTAAAAGACACATGGGTGACCAGGAAGAAATAAATGCTAAGATGTTAAACTATTATTCAAGTATATCAAAACTAAATAATATAAATGAATATTCAGTCATAAAAAGCTATAATTTTTCTTGTGATAAAAAATACTTATCAACTAGGGCAAATGAAATATATAGCGAGGATGAATTTGCAAATATAGAAATACTTTCTGTAGGTAAAGAAGAATATGAAAGATATTTAAAAAAATCAGGACTAGATGCTAGTAAATGTAGTCAAAAAGGAATACTTATTGATAATATAAATAGTTACTATGACTCAAAGTATGTGGAATTTAATTACTTAAATGTAAAAGAAGGAGAAAAAATAGAATTAACAGAGGGCGATAAAAAAAGTACTGTAGAAATTGTAAAAAGAGCAAAAGAAGCACCTATGGGTGTTATGGAACTTTCAGATACAGCATATGTAATTGTTTCAGATGAATTTATAGATAAATATAATTATCATGTACAAAGCATGAACATAAGCAGCGATAATCCTGATAAATTAATAAAAGATATTGAAAATATGGATAAAGAAATGTATAATGAGGTATATGTAAACAATTACGATGAATACATGAAACAGAATGATGCACTTATACTTGTGATGTCAATATTTTTATATGGGTTCATAACAGTTATATCATTAATAGGAGTAACAAATATATTTAATACAATTACTACTAACATGGCGCTTAGAAGCAAGGAGTTTGCAGTACTTAAGTCTATAGGTATGACTGAAAAAGAATTCAGTAAAATGATTAATATAGAGAGTGTGTTATATGGCTTTAAATCATTGTTATATGGTATTCCAGTTGGACTTGGTTTATCATATTTGATATATAACAATATAACAGAAATGTACGATACAAAGTATAGTATACCAGTTATGCCAGTTTTAATTTGTATAATATTTGTTTTTGTAATAATTTTCTTTGCAATGGGTTACTCAAAGAAAAAAATAAATGAACAAAATATAATAGAAACAATAAGAAACGAAAACATTTAAGAAAGGAAAGGTGCTTTATGAAGTTTATTAAAAAACTGTTTACCTTGTTACTTATTGCTGTAGTTATAGCAGGCTCTTTGCTTACATACAAGGGTTACGAAATGTACAAAGAAGCAACAAGTAAAGTAGACTTACAAACTAAAGTAGAAACGATAAGAAATGACAAAGATTTTGTAAAGTTTGATGAACTACCGAGTGATTATGTAACTGCAGTTATTGATGTAGAAGATCATAGGTTTTACGATCACAATGGAATAGATATTATTTCTATTTTTAGAGCTTTAATAAATGACATTAAAGCACGAGAGGTAGTAGAAGGTGGAAGCACAATAACTCAACAGCTTTCAAAAAATATGTATTTTTCACAAAAACAAGAACTTGTAAGAAAAATAGCCGAACTTTTTGTTACATTCGATTTGGAAAAAAATTATAGTAAAAAGGACATCTTTGAATTATATGTGAATACAAGCTATTTTGGAGATGGTTACTATGGAATAGGACAAGCAGCTAAAGGGTATTTAAATAAAAGGCCGAAAGATATGACACTTCTTGAGAGTACATTGCTTGCTGGTATCCCTAATGCACCTAGTGTTTATGCACCTACTAAAAATCCTGATTTAGCAGTTCAAAGACAAAAACAAGTTATTCGAAAAATGGTAAAAAGAGGAGACCTTATAGAATCAGAAGCGAAAAAACTATATGATGAGTTAGGTAAATAAGTTAAAAAGGTATGCAAATATGCATGCCTTTTTATCGTTTAGATAATGTTTAATTTGCATTTTTTAGTAATCATGATATAATTCTAGATAGTAATAAAAGTTGATCCTAAGATTAATATTTTAAGGAGGAATGATAATGAATAAAGAGGTAATTAAAAAAGAAGAGGGCAGAAGGTATGGCGTTTATTATGTAACACATTATGGAAAAATGCGGTATATTATAGTAGATAACCCTGATGTTTCATGGGATGATATAATGACAAAGTATGTTAAGGACTTTATAATTAAGTTTGTCCCTAAATTTGGAAAATATGAAGTGGAGGAATTTATAGGAAGGTCTATTCTTGAAGCACTTCTAATTACCAAAGATATTACAGACCTTTACAACTTAGATTTGGTTTGTAATGACTTTCCATACAACATTACAAAGGTAAACAAAGAGGATATTCGAGAAGCTTGTGCTCCTTGTTTTAAAGTGATTTCAGTGAAAGACGGAGTGACAAAACTTATGTTTAAGTGGAAACCATATGAAGAATTAAGGTAGAAAGAATAAACAAATTGCAGGTATATTTCAATTTTGAGATATACCTGCTAATTATTTATTACATATTGATTATTTTTGTTATTTATATTATACTAATTTCAAGTTAGAGGTGATTATGTGAAAATAACTAAAAAAGCAAAGATAAGTATAGTTGCTGTGTATTTTATGATTTGTACTGCAATTAATTTTGTTAAATTTTTACCAGAATTTATGGAAGGATTAAGTCAAGTACAAATGTCTAGTTACCAGATGGTATTAGCTATTGCCTATATGATTATAATGTCATTTATAGCAGCAATATTAGTTAATATATTTCCAATTATAATAGTTACTATAGTTTACTTAGCTAGAAGAAGAGTGAAAAAGGATAGCTTAAGTAAGATTGATATTAAAAAATATTTTGGCTATTATAGAGATATGCTTTCTGAATATTCGCCTGCAGTTTTAAGCTATGTAGATGATTTAACAGTAGAGCCTAAGAAAGATATAGTTGCTACTATATTAGGTTTAAAGTTAAAAAAGAAAATTGATATAATAGACGGAAATATTCAAGTTATAGACAGCAGCGAAGATGGACTGGAAAATAATGAAAAGTATATTTTAAAAAATGGACTTGATAACTGTAATGAATTTGTCTTTGAAACTTTGGTAAAAGATGATGCCACAAACAAAGGACTTATACAAAGAGGAAGAAAACTAAATGCTAAAAGTATTATTACTTTGCTTATGGTAATAGCGTTGGTTATTGCTATAAATATAGCATACTTTAAATTTCTTAGTGGAACTGTTATTAATATACCAAATGGCTCATTTCTTGGTGGAGTGGAACTGGCGTTGCTAGTTATAGGAGGAATATTTTTTGCGTTTTCTCCTGTAGGTATAGTAGTATATATATTAAGTTATGTTTCAAGTGTAACTAAATCCAATAACACAAGAACAGATAAAGGTGAAGAAGTAAATGAAAAACTTGAAGGTTTAAAAAATTACATCAAAGATTATAGTAATCTTGATGAAAAGAGCGAAAATGATTTAACACTATGGGAGGACTATCTAATTTATTCAGTTATATTTGGTCAAAATACTGAAATAGTAAAAAGAATATATAAATAAAAAACAAAACTCTAATAAAGGAAAATAATCTTTATTAGAGTTTGTTTGTATTATTTGTACAAATACCTTGCCACATGAACACCACTTGCGCTAGCGTGAGATAGAGAATGAGTAACACCTGAACAGTCGCCAATTATATAAAGGCCGTCTTCTTTTGTTTCCAGATTTTCATCTACCTCTACTTCTGAGTTATAGAATTTAACTTCTACACCATATAGCAAAGTGCTAGGGTTAGCTGTTCCGGGAGCTATTTTATCAAGCGCATAAATCATTTCTATGATGTCATCTAATTGCCTTTTAGGAAGTACTAAGCTTAAGTCACCAGGTGTTGCATTAAGAGATGGTTTTACAAATCCCTTTTGCATTCTTTTTTCAGTACTTCTCTGTCCACGTATTAAATCACCAAACTGTTGAACAAGTAATCCACCACCTAACATATTTGAGAGTTTAGCGATATACTCACCGTATTCGTTACTGTTTTTAAAAGGCTCAGTAAAGTGGTTTGAAACAAGAAGAGCAAAATTTGTATTATCTGTAAATTTTTTTTCGTTACTGTAACTATGTCCATTTGCAGTAACAATTCCTCTTGTGTTTTCTGTAACAACTATACCGTGAGGATTCATACAAAAAGTTCTGACCATATCGCTGTATTTTTCGGTTTTAAATACCAATTTACTTTCATAAACATCAGATGTGATGTGCTCAAATATATCTGCAGGAAGTTCAACTCTTACACCTATGTCCACTTTATTGTTAGTAGTTTTAATTCCTAAAGAGTTACAAGTTTCACTTATCCATTTAGAGCCAGAACGACCAACAGCGATTACAAGTTTTCTTGAATAGATGGTTAATAGCTTGCCTTTAGAAGTTAAAGCTTTAATACGGAATAGGTCCCTCTTTTTAGCTACTTCTTTTACTTCTTTGTTAAACTTAAATTTTACACCTACAGATCTGAGATGTTTGTATAAGTTTTTAAGCACAGTGTAATTTGTGTCTGTTCCTAAGTGTCTAACTTCTGCATCAAGTAGATTAAGCCCGTTTTGAAGAGCTAATTTCTTAAGTTTTGAATTTTTTGTAGAATACAATTTTGTTCCTTCGCCACCAAACTCTAAGTTTATTGTATCTACATACTTCATAAGAGATATAGCTTCTTCTTCTCCAACATATTCGTATAGATTTCCTCCAAAGTTATTGGTAATGTTGTATTTACCATCTGAAAACGCCCCAGCACCACCAAAGCCATGCATAATACTGCAGTTTTGACATCTTACACACTTTTTACTTTTTCCGGTTGAAATAGGACATTTCCGTTTAGATAGTGGCACTCCCATTTCAACGATGCAGATATTTAAGTCCGGGTTTAGTTTTTTTGCTTCATATGCTGTAAAAATACCTGCGGGTCCTGCACCAACAATAACTAAATCATAAGTCATAAAAAATCCTCCTAATTAAAAAATATATTATAGTTATATATATAAATAGCTAATAACTATACTAGCTACTACATTGAAATTGCAGCTAGATTATATCAAAAATATATCGTGAAATCAACAAAATATGGGAAAAGTGGGAAGATAGCTAATTAAAATGTTTGTAACAAGAATTTAACACGAAAAGTGTTGAAAAAAGTTTAAATATATAGTAGTATAAAAATGTAAGAGAAAAAATAAAAAGAAAAGAGGTGAAAATATGTTAACTAAAGAGCATGCAAATGGTATAACTCTAGAGAGAGAGAGAGAGAGAGAGAGAGAGAGCATACAATTTAAAAATATAGCTACAAAAGTAGCTGCTTTTTGCGTGC
>CAKPEI010000009.1 GCA_934149365.1 uncultured Clostridia bacterium | reverse complement strand
ATTCCACTATTTGATAGTGATAAAATTATTGCCGCGGCTAATATTATCATTACTATTATTGTTATTACTAATACTATCAGTGATATTCCGCTTTTTGTTTTTACTTTTGTTCTCATTTATCTTACCCCCATTTTCTTAGAACAATTTTAATATATACATATTATTTCACATTACTTTAAATTTTGCAATTATTTTCAATGTTCTTTCATATATTTTTTTAATGTTTTTTTCTATATACATTATGTGCATATTTATATGACTTACTATCATAGTTGTGCCTTTTTCTTGTAACATTTGCATAAAAAAATCAGGAATTATTTCCTGATTAATAAACTATATTGCTCTTTCAACTTTTCCAGATTTTAAGCATCTAGCACAAACCTTAATGTTTTTAACTGTTCCATTATCATTTACTTTAACTGATTGTAAATTTGATTTAACAGTTCTAGATGTTTTTCTATTTGAGTGACTAACATTATTACCAAAAGTTAATCCTTTTTCACAAACTTCACATTTTGCCATACCTTATAGCACCTCCTTAAATTCTATAAGCCTAATTTTTTACTTAGATATTTTAACACATAATTACAAAATAATCAATAGTTAAATTCTAATTATAGCTCCTAAAGCTTGATTTGATAGATAATTTTCTGTATTTACCTCTCTGTTATAACCTCCACTGATTACTATTGTGTCTCCTGAGCTTAGTTTTCCTTCTTCTTTTAATATGTTTATTCCTTTTGATATAATCTCATCAAAGTCATATACATCTGGTACATGAATTGCATAAACGCCCCATTCCAAAGAAAATTGTCTATATGTTTTTTCACTTGCAGTTATTACAAATATAGGGCAAGCAGGTCTAAAACCAGATAATATAGATGGTGTTTTGCCATTTTCAGAAACTAATATAACTGCTTTAGCACCTGAGAACATTGCAGAACTGCAAACAGAAAAGTTAACTTTTCTTTTGTAATGAGTGAGTTCATCTTCCCCAGGTAGTAATTTATCTTCTGCTTCTATATATGGTGTAAACATTTCAATATTTCTCTTTTTAAATCTGTTCCAATATTTTATTGAACTTTCAATAGTAGTGGCAATGTCATCCATCATTTTTATACATTCCACTGGATAATCTCCCATAGCAGTTTCTCCAGATAACATTATAGCACTACTAGAATCGTATATTGCATTGGCAACATCTGATACTTCGGCTCTTGTAGGTCTTGGGTTATGTATCATAGACTCTAGCATTTGAGTTGCAGTGATTACAGGTTTTCCTGCTTTATATGCTTTTTTAATCATTACTTTTTGATTTTCAGGTATTGTCTCAAGCGGCATTTCTACCCCCATATCTCCCCTTGCTACCATTATACCATCAGACTCTACTAATATCTCATCAAAGTTTTCTATACCCTCTTGATTTTCTATTTTAGATATTACCTTTATCTTTTCTCCACCTAAGCTTCTTAAATACTCCTTTATTTCCTTTACATCTGCTGCTTTTCTTACAAATGAAGCTGCTATGTAATCAACATCATTTTCTACTCCGAATTTTATATCAGACTTATCTTGCTCAGTCAGCGCTGGAAGTGATAGTTTTACCCCTGGAATATTTACACCTCTTCTTGATTTTATGCTAGCTGAATTAAGTATTTTACATATTACATCATTTTTAATAATTCTTTCTACAACTAAGTCAATTAGTCCATCATTTAAAAGCACATGTGTGCCTGGTTTTACATCATTTATTATATTTTTATATGTAACGTGTACTAAGTCCTTTGTACCCTCACACTCATCCGTAGTAAGAGTAATGTATTCACCTTCTACTAAAGATACTTCGCCGTCTCTAAATTCTCCTAACCTTATTTCTGGACCTTTAGTATCTAACATTATAGCGACATCTGTCTTGTGTTCTTTATTTATCTTTTTAATTCTTTCAATTTTCTTTAAATGTTCTTCATGTGAGCCATGTGAAAAGTTCATCCTAACAACGTTCATTCCTGCATCTATTAACTTTAAAAGCATTTCTTCGCTTTCACTTGCAGGTCCAATTGTTGCAACTATTTTGGTTTTTCTCATTTTTTCCTCCTATTTGTTTATTTCTAATTATTATTGCTTTTTCTTACTTAAATATACTACATCAAAATTTATACTTTTTCAACTAATTGTCTCAAAGATTTTGTATTTATACCGAATATATTTCATAAATATTTAATGTATCATGCTTAAATGTTTCACAAATACAAGCATACATACATAAATTATTATATACATATTGGAGTGATTTATATGAATAATTGTTGTTTATCATTAGTCATAAGGCAAAGAGCTTGTCAAAATGGAGTTCCAGTCGTAACAGAACAAGTTTTTAGTAATATATCAGAAGGTGAAACTATTTCCTTGAATTTCGGTTATACCGTAATTTTATCTTTCTATGGCTCAAATAACATACTAATAACCTTTAACAATACATCATTAAATGTTTCTTTAAGGTTTGCTATATCTAACCCTGGTGTTGGAGTATTTGACCTTCCAATTGATGGCGGAACATTTAGAGTTGTTATTGCAACACAAAGTTCATGTTGTAATACTGCTTTAAGCTATTAATATTTAAGGAGAAATGTATTATGGAAAATTTTGATGTTAACCTTACTATAACAGATAACTGCTGCTCTAACTGCTATAGATATATAAATGAAAGAACAACAAGTATTACAAGTAGTTCTACTTTAATACCTTTGCAAGATAGTTTTTCACTCAGAATTATAGCTGTCACAAGTTCTAGGGTTACATTCGAAATAAAGAAAAGTTATGTGTATTTTGTTAGATTTGGCTATATAGATATAGATACAAAAATATGTTTACCTTGTGGCAATTGTTGCACTGAACATATGTTAAATATACATATAAATAGCATAACAATCAATTCTTAATAACCATGTTTTAATATATGAAAAAAGCCACGTCGTGGCTTTTTCTATACTTTCTGTATTGTTTCTATATCTTTTCCGTTAAATAATATATCATATAGTTTAGGTATTGTATCTAGCTCTAAATCTTTATCTTGCATAAATCTATTTAGTGACTGTATAACTTTTATTCCTTCTACTGTTTTACCATTTAATTTTTCTATGGCTTCTTCCATTGTGTTTCCTTCTCCTAATAACTTACCAAAGGAAAAATTTCTACTTTTTTCACTCATACAAGTAAGTATCAAGTCTCCTACTCCAGCATAAGTATAAACAGTTTCATGGCTTCCCTCTAAATTAGTTATTATCTTTACCATATCTTTTATTCCTCTTGCTAAATATGCTGCTTGCGTAGAATCAGCTGCATTCATACCATGTAATATTCCAGACCCAATTGCCACTGCATTTTTTATAGCACCACATAACTGTACTCCTATGCTATCATGATGTTTATCTATATAAATATTATCAGACTTTAAAAGGTCATACACTACATCCAATGTTTCTTCATCATGACTTGCTAAAACAAAAGATATAGGGTAATAATTTGCTATTTCAATTGCAAATGAAGGACCAGATAAAGCACAAACTCTTTTGGTATTTAAAGCCTTTGAAAAAATTTCAGTAGTAGTTTCAAAGGTTTCCATATCTACTCCTTTAGTAGTACTACATATGTACTGATTAGAGTATATTTCTTTTAAATTTTCTGCTGCTTCTCTTATAGCTACAAAAGGCAAGCAGTTTAATATAACTGTTGCCCCTTCTATAGCATAATTTAAGTCAGTTGTAATTTCTATATTATCAGGAAGCTTTACACCAGGAAGTAATTTTTCATTAGCTCTAGTATTTTTTACTAACTCTTTTTCTTCTTCAAATTTAGTCCACATTACTACTTCATAAGTACCTTTTTCATATATTATTTTAGTAAGTGCTATTCCTAATGCTCCTGTTCCTAATACTGCTATTTTCATATTGCATTTCTCCTACATATTTTCAGTTTCTTTTAAATCTAACTTTATACTTAATTCTTCTAGTTGTTTATTATCAACAACATTTGGTGCCTCTGACATTTGGCAAGTTGCATTCTTGTCTTTTGGGAATGCTATTGTATCTCTTATAGACTCTAGGTTTAACATAAGCATAACAAGTCTATCAAAACCATAAGCAAGTCCTCCATGTGGTGGTACACCATATTTAAATGCATTTAACAAGAAACCAAATTTTTCATTTGCTTCTTCTTCGCTAAATCCTAATGCTTTAAATACTTTCTTTTGAAGTTCGTTAGAGTGTATTCTTATACTGCCTCCACCTAGCTCTGTACCGTTTAAAACGATATCATAAGCTTGAGCTCTTACCTTTAAAGGCTCTTTATCAATAAGCTCAATATCTTCATCTTTTGGTGCAGTAAATGGGTGGTGAACAGCTTTACATCTATTTTCTTCTTCGTTCCACTCAAACATTGGGAAATCTGTTACCCATAGGAATTTATAGTCATCTGGGTCAATTAGATTTAGTCTTTTTGCCATTTCACATCTTAATGCTCCTAATGAAGCAAATACTACATCATTTTTATCTGCTACAAATAGAACTAAATCTCCTTCTTTTGCTCCCATTCTTTCTATAATCTTTTGAATTTGGTCTTCGTTCATAAATCTTAATATATTTGATTTATACTCGCCATTTTCTATTGCAAAAGATGCTAGTCCTTTTGCTTTATATATTTTTACAAAATCAATTAACTCATCTACTTGTTTTCTAGTATAACCAGCTGCTCCTGGAACACATATTGCTCTTACACTTCCACCTTTTTTAATTGTATCTGCAAATACTTTAAATTCACAACCATCAAATATATCAGATAAGTCTTTAAGTTCCATGCCAAATCTTAAATCTGGTTTATCTGAACCAAAACGCTCCATAGCTTCACTGTATGGCATTCTTAAAAATGGTATTTCTACATCTCTATTTAATACTTCTTTAAATAGCTTTTTGATGTATCTTTCTTGAAGTTCTATTACATCATCTTCGTGAACAAATGACATTTCCATATCTATTTGAGTAAATTCAGGTTGTCTATCTGCTCTTAAGTCCTCATCTCTAAAACATCTTGCAATTTGAATATATCTATCATAACCTGCAAGCATAAGTATTTGTTTAAATAGCTGTGGTGATTGAGGAAGTGCATAGAATGTACCTGGGTTAACTCTACTTGGTACTAGGTAGTCTCTTGCTCCTTCTGGTGTACTTCTTGTAAGCATAGGTGTTTCTACCTCTATAAAACCTTCGTCATAGAAAAAGTTTCTAGTTATATTTGCAATTTTATTTTTTATCATCAAGTTTCTTTGCATATCAGGTCTTCTTAAATCTAGATATCTGTACTTCATTCTAGTTTGCTCAGAAACTGTACTATTTTCTTCTATTGCAAAAGGTAATACATCACATTCTGATAGTACTCTAATACTACTTGCAATTATCTCTATTGTTCCAGTTTTTAATTTTGGGTTAATTGTAGCTTCTGATCTTTTTACTACTTCACCCTCTACTGAAATTACATACTCATTTTTTATATGACTAGCTTTTTCAAAATCTTCTTTTACATTTTTGTAGTCTATAACTATTTGAACTAAACCTGTTCTGTCTCTTAAGTCAACAAATATGATGCTTCCCATATCTCTTCTTACTGCTACCCAACCCATAGCTGTTACTTTCTTGCCAACATATGTTTCATCAAATTCTGCACATCTAGCTGTTCTGTTTTGTCCTGTAATTAATTCTGACATTATTATCCCTCCACTATTATCAAGTCTTTAAATTATATCACATAAAAGCAAGTACTTGCAACACTTAGAAGGTGTATTTTATAACTATATTTGATTTTTATGGTTTTGTATAGTATAATATTAATCAGTTAGAAAAATACATTACATAATAATTATTATGCAAGGGGGAAAATTTTATGGGAATTCTGTTTATTTTATTTGCGTGCGTTGTTATTTTATTGATAATATATTCTATATTTATCAACTTATCATTTTCAAGAAGTAAAGCATGTATTATTGATTTATCTATAAATTCAGACTTAACTGATGACGAACAAAAGCTCATAAGCTTAATTGAAAGAAGATTAAAGCGGAAATTTTTACTAGTTATTCTTCAAGACGATATAAATTTCTATAATTCAAAGTTTTATTGGCCACGAGGTATTGTTTATATTCATCTTTCAGATTTTAAGCACTTATTTGAAAAATATAACGAATTTTTAAAAGCTTCTATTTCTAAAGAAAATTTTGAGGACTCTTTAAACTTCACTGTAAGAACTAAGATGTATTTTAAAGATTAAAAGACTGTTCATTTTGAACGGTCTTTTATCTTTCATAAAAATTTTTCTATAGCATAAAATATACCAAAGTCTGGAGGTTAAATTTATGAATGTGTTAAAAGAATATACAAAATTCATGGTAATATCTATTTTGCTTGGTTTAACGTTTACATGTTTAATAGGAGTACTTCTTGCATATACTAATATCAACGACAATATGATGGGTACACTTATATTTGTTTTTACTGCTATTTCAATATTTATAGGAAGTACGCTTTTAAATAGAAAAATTAAAAAAAGAGGCTACTTGTATGGAATGATATTTGGATTAATCTATTTTATATTAATCTTTACTTTCTCTTCTCTTGCCTTTTCTACATTTAACTTAAACACTACTGTCCTTATATATCTTCTTATGTCTATTACTTCTGGTATAGTAGGTGGAATAATTGGTGTAAACATATAAAGGAGCTACAATGAATTTTAAAAGTATAAATATTAAAAACTCAAAAAGGCTAATAACTTTTTGTGTGCTTCTACTCTTTCTTGTTTTTTCATACATCATAGTATCTTTCATAGAAGCAAAAACTACTTTCTCAGATGAAAGCAAACTAGAAAATGCTCTCAAAGATATGGAAATTTGTTTAGGTGGAGAAGCTGCAGGTATAAAAATACTTGCAACTGGAGTTCTGGTAATGGGAATAGAAGATACTTCTCCTCTTTCTATTGGCGATATTATTTTGGAAATAAACAACATACCTATTGATACCAATGACGCTTTAATAAAAGAAATTCAAAAATCTCAAGATAATGATGTTTTGCTTAAAATAAATAGAGATGGTGAATTAAAAGCAGTCTCTATAAAGCCAAAATACTCAGAAACTACTAAAATGTACGAACTTGGACTATGGGTAAAAGACAGTAGCGCAGGTGTTGGTACTATTTCTTTTTACGACAGAAAAAATATGAAATTCGCATCACTTGGGCATGGCATTACGGAAACTGCCAATAATATAATTATACCTATAAATTCTGGTGGTATAGTAAAAACTAAAATAACTGAAATTACAAAAGGTGAAAGGAAAGCTCCCGGTGATATTAAAGGAATATTATACACAGATGTCTTAGGCCAAATAGTAAAAAACACATCATTTGGTATATACGGAATATTAGATGTAAATATGTGCGTGAAAAAGGAAAAAACTGATGTGGCTAAAAAGATGGAAGTTGTAGAAGGGCCTGCAAAAATATATTGCACTTTGGACGATAATAAAGTGCACGAATTTAATGTAAATGTAGATAGAGTTTTGTATAACTCTACTGGCAATAAAAATATGGTTATAAAAATAACAGATGAAGAACTTTTAAATAAAACAGGTGGCATTGTTCAAGGCATGAGCGGAAGTCCGATTGTTCAAAATGGCAAACTAGTTGGAGCTATAACCCATGTTTTCTACAATGACCCTACTCAAGGTTATGGTGTATTTGCAGAAACAATGATTAATGATATGATATCAATAGATGAAAATATAAATAGAGATAAGTAGCTTTAGTTGTTACTTATCTCATATATTTTTAGTTGTTTACGCCATTTAAACTCTCTCCAAATTTAAATTCTAACATTTCTTTTACTTTTTCATTCCTCTTACTACTTAAACTAGGGTCACTAACTAGCGTGTCTTTTGCAGCATCAGTTGCTACCTTAAGTAGTTTTACATCTTTTAATAAATCTGCTAACTTAAACTCTGGCAAACCATGTTGCCTTATTCCGAAAAAATCTCCAGGGCCTCTAAGTTCCAAATCTTTTTCTGCTATTACAAAACCATTATTACTACTTTCCATTATCTTAAGTCTAGACATACTTTTCTGAGATTTATTATGCGTTTTAAGAATACAAAATGACTCATATTCTCCTCTTCCTACTCTTCCTCGTAATTGATGAAGTGCTGCAAGTCCAAACCTATCAGCATTTTCTATAACCATAATTGTTGCATTAGGTACATTAACGCCAACCTCTATTACCGTTGTAGAAACAAGTATATCTATTTCTTTATTTTTGAAAGCCATCATTACTTCGTCTTTTTCTTTATTTTTCATTTTACCATGTAAAAAGCCCACGTTATATTTTCTAAATGTTTCATTCTTACATTTTTCATAAAGTTCAGTAGCTGCAGTAAGGTCACTATCTTCGCTCTCTTCTATAAGAGGGCAAACAATATATGCTTGTCTTCCCGTTTCAATTTGTTTTGAAATAAATAGGTTTATTCTATCTTCCATGCTATCATTTACAAAAACAGCATTTGTTTTTATAGGCTTTCTTCCCTTAGGAAGTTCATCTATTATACTTATGTCTAAGTCCGAATACAACGTAAGGGCAAGTGTTCTAGGTATTGGTGTTGCAGTCATCACAAGCGTATCTATATTTTCCGCTTTATTTGTAAGCTTCATACGTTGTTTTACACCAAATCTATGTTGTTCATCTGTTACAACCAACCCTATATTTTTAAATTCAATGTTATCTTCTAGTATAGCATGTGTTCCAAATAAAATATCTATATCACCAGACAATAACTTTTCTGATATCTCTCTTTTTCCTTTTTTAGTTGTTTTTCCAGTTACTATGTCTACTCTAATTCCAAGTTTATCAAACAATACTTTTAAATCTTCATAATGCTGAGTTGCAAGTATAGTAGTAGGAGCCATCATTGCAGCTTGATAGCCGTTTCTTACTGCAACATACATAGCAAGTGCTGCTATTATAGTTTTTCCACTACCAACATCTCCCTGCACTAGTCTATTCATAACCTTGCTTGTATTCATATCACTCAATATTTCATCCAAACAATTTCTTTGAGCGTTTGTAAGTTCAAATGGTATTATACTCAAAAACTCTGATATATCAATATTTGAAAATTCTATTCCATTTTGTTTTACATTGCTATTTTTTATACTCATAAGCGCAAGCTCTAAAAGATATAACTCCTCAAATATATGCCTTTTTCTCGCTTTCTCTACATCTAAATAGCTATTTGGGAAATGTATATCTAAAATTGCTTTATTTATCCCCTCTAAGCTATATTTCTTTAAAAAGTCCTCTGAAAATATCTCAGTAAAACAAAGTTTGTCATTTACAAATTTATTAATAAGGCTAATCATATAGTTATTTGTAATTCCTTTTACTAAAGGGTATACCGGTCTTATTCCGCTTATGCTAAACATTTTTTCTACGGGTACAATTTCTGGGCTGTTAATTTCGTATCTTAAAACTGTTCCCTCTACTTTACCATAGAAAGCATATTCTTTTCCTTCAAACAATGTGTTTTTTAAATAATTTTGATTAAAAACAGTTATCTTTATGCTGCCTGTTCCATCTCCTACAAAGAAAGAATGAATTGTCAAATTTTTTCTTATTCTCCTTGTTGTAACATTACTCATAACAGTGGCTTTAAAAAGCACCATTTCACCTAAAACAAAATCTTTTATTTGTTTTAAATTAGTTCTATCTTCATATATTCTTGGATAGTAAGTAATAAGGTCATAGACTGTATTTATCCCCATTTTTGAGAGCAATTTTGCCCTTACTTCTCCTACCCCTTTTACATATTGTATATTATTATTTAAATCTGTCATATTATCTATCTCCTACATTGATAGTATAGCATTGGCGAACATTTGTGTCAATTAATTCGTAAAAAAATGCAGCCCTTTTAGGCCACATTTAAATGGAAGTAAGTATATATTAATTATTCTTCATCAACTTTCTTGTTTTTGTCTACTTTATCAAAAGTTACACCTTGCACGTTTATATTTACTGATTGAACATTTAAGCCGGTCATTGTTTCAACTTGAGATTTTACTGCGTTTTGAATAGAGAATGCTACGTCTGGTATTCTTACACCATATTTTACGATTACATATAAATCTATAACAACATTGTTTCCATCTAATTCTATCTTTACACCTTTAGAATATTTTTTGTTATTACCTAATATTTGGTTAATACCATCAACAAAACCAAGCGTCATACCAGAAACGCCTTCAACTTCAGCTGCAGCTATTCCTGCTATTATACCAATAACGTCTTCAGAGATTGTTAAATTATTTGCTATTTCAACGTTCATTCCTTCGTTTTCTATTTTTGATTCTTCTTCCAAAACTACTTCATTATCAGCTACTTTTTTTGTTTTTTCACTCATTTTTCATTCCTCCTAAAATCATACTGATATTATATCATTATTATGTCCAGTATTCAATAAAAGTATTATATGTTCACATACATTTCATAATAGAGGTTATTTTAAGTATAATGCTATGCGGAAGCCCCCTCTTTCTAGTATCCCACTTGGAATTTTTTTTGAGCGATAACTTGCTGGGTTATTTTTTCCATATCCTCCATAACTACCTCCACGAACAATACGTAGGTTTTCATTCATGTGAATACTTTCCATAGTCCACTCTAGCATATTTCCTGCCATATCATATATATTACAAGGAGCATTTGTTACCTTACCATTTTCTAATATATCTTTTCCTGTTAAATGTGATGGGTTAGTAGTAGTATAATTATATTCAGCGGAATTATACCAACCCTTTCCGTAACTATTTGTTGGATATGTACTATCTGTTTTAGATATAAAGTTCAAAGCAGCGTCCCACTGCACTCCATAAATTAGTGTTGATACGACTGAAGCACTTGAATTATACATACTACGTGATAAAGTTACTGCACTATCTGTTCCAACATTTACCATATTTTTTCCCCAAGGTATATTAGCATATACAGTTTGTTCTTTCTTTACAACAATACTTGTATCAACTTTTCCAGTTTCATATCTTCCTATATAAAAGCCACCAAATTTTTTTACACTCTCTACCATTGCTGTATATTCTGCCCATTCACCTGTTAAATCATTGGTCAAAGATAAGGTAATTCTATCTTCTCCTACCTTTATTGGTCCAGCAAAAGGTTCAACATGGTCTGTCCCAGGATCTGTTATTGTTCCATCATATGTTGTAGTTCTTTTAAACTTTGTAATATCATCAACTGGTACCCAAACAAATTGGTTACCTAAAAGGCCATCTGATACAACATTACCAGTTGTATCATAACCTTTGTTTTCATCTTGTGCATTATCAGAGATAACCACACCCGTTGCAACCTCACCACCTACATAGTAAAAGCCTGCTGGAATTGGAGCTCTATATGCATAATATTCTATGTCATACTCACCCTTTTCATTTTCAGCATATAATGTTATATCTTTACCCTCATCAACACTTAGTCTATCTGAAGTTATAGCTTTACCAGATTTAGCAAAATATGTTTTAGCCTTTGCTTCTGGAATTATACCAACTTCATATTTAAATACTTTAGGACTATTTGATGCAGATATATTAGATAAATATATTTCTTTAGTGCCATCTGATAAAGTCTTTGTAATAAAGCCATCTGTTGAAATAACGGGCTTTAAACTAGACTTCTCAGTATCTGTTTTACTTTTCTTATCTTTTAATTTAATTAAATCATCTGTTAAAGTATAATAAGTTGTATTTTTACTCTTTATACCTGCTAAATAGTATACTCTTCCAGTCTTTTCTGATAAAACATATACGTCACTTGATGTTTTTTTGTTACCATATGTAGTATCTGCTATCCCCAAAATAGTCAAATCAACTTCAAGAACACTAATTTCATTATTAGCACTTTTTTCTTCTCCATCAAACTGAGAAATAGCATTCTCAGACACATTTGATAGGTTGATTGTATATGAATTTCCTAAAGTTGGGTAGCTACTATCAATACTGTCTTTAACATATCTATCTACTTCTTCTTGTATATTAGATATTTCAAGCGAAAACACTATCTTTTTAGCATTTTGAATACTATTATATGAAATGGTTGTAATTGTTCCTAAAAGTATTATTATAACTACAACCATAATAGCAACACTAGTAGCAGTAATACCTTTTTTCATAAGTCATCTCTCCTCTAATTAACTGTATATGTACCAACATCAGATACATTTCCTGCATTATCTATAAACACTAAAGCAAAGCTTTTTACATCTGCAGGTAACCTTAATGTATCTTTACTAAATGATTTCCCTGCATTTCTTACGTATTCTTTTGTTATAGTAGCAGGTAAGTTACTGTAATATGCTTCTGTAGTACCATCTGCAAGTGCCTTTGTTACATATACTACTCTTGCTTCTTTTACACCACTTCCACCTAAATCAGCATAACCTGATATATTAGCAAGTATAAAATCATCGTATTTACTGTATGATATATCTCCAGCAGAAATCATGTTTCCTGATAACATATCTAAATTTGTTAAGCTTATTTTTGCTTCTGCAACTAAGTTACCACTAGAATATTTTTGAGCTACAAGTACTTTGTTACTATCATTTGTGTAAAAAGCTGTTTTTATATCATTATTACTTGAAAGTATACTAGCCACATCAATAGTAGTTACTCCACTTTCAACGGTTATATCTTGGCCAGCTAATTTATATGACATTGTTTCACCTGCTGAAAGAGTTGTAGTAACTTCTACACTAAGTGAATTTGTATAATCAGCTGTACTTTTTGTAAGTTTAATACCACCTGTTACATTTGATATAGTAATGTTAGAATTATCTATATTTTGACTATTTGCTACTTTAGTTTTGCCAGTAAGATTTTTAGTAAGTGAAAAATAGTAATCATTTGCTATCTTTCTTCCTTTTAAATAATATACATTAAAAGTATTAGAAGCTACAAAATACGCATCTGTAGTATCTCCATCTGCCTCTAAACCTCTTTTAGTACTCTCTATATCTAATTTACTTAAGTCTAATTTATAGAAAACTGCACTATCATCTCCATTTGAAATTATTTCTGATACTAGTGTGCTTTTTCCATTTGTTATTAATCCTGTAAACTGAGTTTTGTTATACCCTGTTGCACTTGAAACTACTGGCAAAGTTCCATTTGCTAAATAATACTCGTTTACTAAATCTTCAACTTGCTCTAAATCTGATGCAAAAGCTGCCATTTTAGAATTATTTGTTGTATCTGCTGCAATATATATAACAACAGAAGCTAATATTATCATTACAATTATTGTTATTGTAAGAATAACAAGTGATATACCTTTTTTATTTTCCATAATTTTCCTCCTATTGATTACCCTTATCAGTAATTCGTACACTAGAGAAATATGTTCCCTTTGATATTTGATAACCAGGTAAATAATATATAACGTTGTTAGAAGATATTAAAAACACATCGTCAGCATCATTTTTTACACCAAACTTTGAATCTTCTATACCTAACTTAGACATATCTAACTCATAGAAACTAGATTCTAAATCACCATTTAATGTTATCTCTTCTATTAAAATGTCAAGGTTATCTACATCTCCTAAGTCATTTATTTTCTGTTCATACTCTGTTGCAGTAAGTTCAATTCCTCCCTCTAAGATTGGGAAACTACCATTTACAGCATAATATTCATGTGCTGAATCGTTTACTGCCGTTATATCTTTGGCAAACACCGTTTTCTTTGATTCTGCTATCATATCGTAACTTACATATGAAACTATTCCTGCTATCATCATAAGAACAATTATAATAAGAACTAAAGAAACAAGCGCTATAGCTCTTTTTCCTTCAAGCGTTTTCATATACCATTCTCCTTCGCATACATCAATTTACTATATTCTATAATAAAGGAAAAAATATTTCAATAACTATATAGAATATTGTGTCATACTTTTATTAATTTATCTAAATGAAAAGAATATATATACATATCACTTACTTTTTCTTTTAAAGATAATTCTATTCCTTTTTTATATATTTCAAGTTGAGTATCATACTTTTTGATAAGTTCATCTTCATTTTCTACCTTATCTGTTTTAAAATCTATTATAATATTTTCTCCGTTTGAGGTTACAATAAATAAATCAATAACTCCCTGAATATACGTTCTTTCATTAAGAGTAATATCAGTAAAATCTTTTAGATCATAATATATTACAAAAGGTAGTTCTTTTCTTATACTCTTAGCATTTGCAATATACCTCTTTATGTCACTGTTTAAATATTTAAGTATTTTATTTTTTATATATTCCAAATTAATATTTTTTTCAGATCTAAATTTATCTTCTATTAATCTATTTATTTCTTCCTCTTTAACATTCGCATAATCTATATCTTCCAATATTTTATGGACTAAAGTTCCATAACCCATACTAGTCAAATTACTGCTTATTGAACTAGGCTTTAGTTCAGATAGGTGTCCTACCTCTTTATTTGTTAATAGTTCTTCAATATTTTGCTCCTCTTTATCTATTTGCTTTAATTCAGTAACACTATATTTTTTCTTTACGTTAGCGCTACCTAAATAAGTATATTTTTTTTCAAACGCTAAATCTATGTTTTGAACTTCTAGATTATTTGAACTACATAGTTTTAAAAAACTCTCCTTTGGACTTATACTTCTAACTATTTCGCCCTTATTTCCAGATTTATTTAATACTACATCTCTATCTATACGCCTTATATTAATCTTAAAAGTATCTGTACATTCATAATTTATTGCAAGAAGTAAAAGTTTTAAATAACTATTTGCATCTTTAACAATTATAGATGAAATTCTATCTGAGCCATTAAACATTAATGCCTTACTTTTCATTTTCTCATAATTTTTAACTGTACCATATATACATAGTTTTTCTTTTGCTCTAGTCATTGCAACATACAGTAATCTTTCTTCTTCTGACACAGTTCTATTTTTTATCTTACCTTTTATAGCTTGCTTTATAACTGAAGGATATGAAATGCCAAACTCCATGTTATATATATCACTGCCTATGCCTAATTCTTTGTCGAATATAATTTCATCACTTGTGTCCATTATATTGTATTTTTTAGAAGTATCTGCAACTAAAACTATTGGATATTCAAGACCTTTACTTTTATGTATAGTAAGTATTCTTACTACATTTTCTCCTTCTCCTATAAGTTTAGGAGAGTCTCCTCCTTTAGTTTTTCTTGTTTTCATACTTTCTATGTAATTTATAAACTGATATATTGAAGATTTCTCTTCTTTTTCAAAGTTCTTAGCTATCTCTACCAAGCTATCTAAGTTAGCACATTTTTGTTTTCCCATTTCCTCTAGATAAAAAGAATAATATATTCCCGTCTCTTCATATATCTTTAATATTGTTTCTGCTATAGTATAAGTGTTTAAATATATTCTTACTTTTTCCATAAACTCTATTAATGTTTTAAGTTTTAGATAAAGTTCTTCACTAATATTTTCTTTATCTGCATATGCTTTTGTTAAAGCATTATATAAGTAACCTCTTTTATCATACTTTCTTATATATACCAAATCATCTAATGTAAATTTTCCTATTATGCTATACATTATACTAATAAGTGAAATATCATCATATATATTATCTATTGCTTTAAAAAGAGATAATATAATTCCAACTTCTTCAGAATTATAGAAACTATCTGATGTATCTGAGTAAGCAGGTATTCCATTTGCTTTCAAAACTTCCTCATAAATTGAAGCTTTTGAAGAAGCAGACCTAAGTAGTATAACTATATCTTTGTACTCCACATTTCTATACTCTTTTTCTTTTAAGTTATATACTTTTTTACCTTCTTTTACCATTTTATTTATATCTTCTGCTATAACGTATGCTTCTTTTTCAGTGTTACTTATCTCTTCTAATTCATCTGAGGTAGCATTATCTTCACTATCTTCTTCATAGTCTGTTTCCACTATATTAATTTCAGTTATATTCTCTTGCTCTGTATTATTATCAAAGCCATTTCCATATTTCAAATACTCAGCTTCTGAATAATCACATTCACCTATATTTTCTGACATTATTCTTTTAAATATATCATTTATACTATCTAGAACACATTTTCTACTTCTAAAATTTTGAGACAGTATTATTTTATCCCCTATGGAGTCATTATCTCCATTTTCATAAGCAGTGTACTTACTATATTTTTCATTAAATAATTTTGGCTCAGCATTTCTAAAGCTGTATATACTTTGTTTAACATCTCCTACCATAATTCTATTGTTTTTAGATATAGACCTAAGTAATACTTCTTGAATATATGATGTATCTTGATATTCATCAATATATATTTCTTCAAACTTCTCTTTATATTGTTTGGCAATATCTTCATTTTGCAATACTTTTAAAGCCAGATGTTCATAATCATTAAAATCAATTTGCGAGTTTGCATTCTTCTTATCTGTATAAACTTTATCTACTGCTTTTACATAGTTTACCAAACAAGATATACTGTTATACATCGATTGCAATTCTTTTAATATACCAGCTGTATCCATGTATACCATTTTAGACATATTATCTAACTCTGCTGCCGTTTTCTTTTTTATATCTGCCACTTCTTTTTTTAGGTCTTCATTAGCACATTTAGAGCTAGGTAGTCTTGGAAAATTTATTTGACTTTGTAAAAAATTATACATACTGTCATACTTATCTAACATCTTTAGTTCTTCTATTTTCTCTAGCATGTTATCTAATAACGCAAGTCTGCTTTCAAAATCACTATCTCCCCTTATCTTATTACAAACTTTTTCCAGTTCTCTTTGCAAAATTTCCGCTTTTTCTTTTACACTATAAACTATCTCTTTTCCAAAATCTGTTTCTATTAAATCAGAAATGTTATTATTTACTAAAGAATATTTATTTAATGCACTATCTAGCCATTCATCTGGATTTATCATGCTCCTTGAGAAGTTATACATCTTTTCAATATATTCTATTAAGTTGTCTTCACTTTTAAAGAAATCTAACAACTTTATAAAGTCTTCTGTTTTCTTTTCATATTCATTTTCAATAACTTCATCTATACTTTCTAGAAGCATAATTTTAGCTTTATTTTCATCTAATGTTTTTACATTAGGGTCTATATTTAGTAGATAAAAATTATTTTTAATTATATTAAGACAAAACGAATGTATTGTAGATATTTGAGCTCTATTTATTAATTTTATTTGTCTTTCAACGTGTTTCTTTTTTTCTTCCTCGATATTTTTGTCATTTAGGACATCATAAAACTTGTTCAATATTCTTTCTCTTAATTCTGAGGCTGCTGCATTTGTAAATGTAACAACTAATATTTTGTCAATATCTATATAATCATTTACTATTCTATTTAGTATTCTTTCAACAACAACAAAAGTTTTACCGCTTCCTGCTGAAGCTGCAACTAATATATCTTTTCCTTTTGCTTCTAATACTTGATTTTGTTCTTTTGTTAAACTTACGTTTTTACTCATATTAATTATATCCTCTTATTCTAGATTTATTTTACCTATTGTACCTGCTTTAAATTCATCTAATATTATCTTTGCCGTTTTATTATAGTCTATCTCTTTCCCTTTTAAGTAAGCGCCTCTTTTTTGGCCTATTAATTCAAATACTTCATAATCTTCAAGTTCATCAATATTCTCTGTTATTTTATATCTATCTTTTAACATTCTTAAATATTTATCGTTTTGTCTTAAGTAGTTTATGATATAAAAAGCTAGTTCTTCTATATCCAGTATTTCTTCTTTTATATTTCCTGTGCATGCAAGTTTTAAGCCTGCATTATTTTCATCTAGCTTTGGCCATAATATTCCAGGAGTATCTAGAAGTTCTATATTTTTATCGATTCTTATCCATTGTTTTGATCTTGTTACACCTGGTTTGTTTCCAACATTGGCAGCTTTTTTGCCTGCTAATTTATTAATTATTGTAGATTTTCCAACGTTAGGTATACCTGAAACTAACACTCTATATATAGCATTTATATTTTTGTATTCGTCACTTGTTTTATTTGCATATTTAGTTTTCTTGCCTACTTCTAATATCTTGTTTACTAAATCATTTATACCTTGTCCACTATTTGCATTAGTTAAAACAGTTTCATACCCCTGTTTTTTATATTCATTTACCTTTTCATTTAATTTAGACATATCTGCCAAATCTGACTTGTTAAGTACAAGAATTACGGGCTTGTCTTTAGCTATGTCAAATATAATATCATTTTTTGAGCTATCTGGTATTCTACTATCTAATACTACACAAACTATATCTATTAGTTTTATGTTGTTTTTCATATCATTTATTGTTTTAACCATGTGTCCGTGGGAACCAGTTAATTCCGACTGATGGAAAACTTTTTGGACTATCATCTTTTTTCTTTTCTGCTCTGATTTTTCTTTTTTGGTACATATCCATTATTTATCACTTCCTTCTATTTTATTTTACCTTAATTAGTATTATAATACCACTCTAATCATAAACGCTAATATAATTGATATAACTAGACTATAAATAGTATTTTTAGGATTCACATATAACACAATGACTGTTCCTATAAAAATCAATAAATCAATTATACTTTTTAAATCAAAATACCATATTCCAATGTGAAATGACGATATAAACATTACTGAAAGAATTAGACTACTTATTATCATCGATACTTTGTTTTTACCTTTAGCATACCAACAGGCGTAAGCTAGTAACGGAGAAATCAATGTAGATCCATACCATATCATCATATACCTAATTGGATTAAAGCCACAAAAGAGTATTGTATATAAATGATAACTAACTGTCATTCCTAAAAAGAAGCATAATACATTGATACTTGCTCTTCTAGGAGTTTTACTAAAAACAGATATTGTTATAGCAATAAATAGCCATATTCCAAACAAAGAAAACACATTACGAAGATCCAATATTCCTAATATATGCTGCCACCACACAGAATCATCAATGCTTAAATTATCTAGCCATTTCGAGAATATTCCTAGTATCACTCCAAATAGAAATATCAAAAAAGTATTTATTATTTTA
>CAKPEI010000008.1 GCA_934149365.1 uncultured Clostridia bacterium | reverse complement strand
TTATGTATTTTTGGTTATGTTTTTTATGTATATATGGCTGTGTATATTTACATGACTTACTATCATGATTATACCTTGATTTATTTTTGTTTTACATTTTATTTAAACGCAAAAAAGCTAGCTATACATTTTTGCTCTGTATAACTAACTTCTTTTACATTACTATTCTCTTTTATTTTTTGCACGCAAAACGCAGCTACTTTTGCAGCTATATTTTTAAATTGTATGCTCTCTCTCTCTCTCTCTCTCTCTCTCTCTCTAGAGTTATACCGTTTGCATGCTCTTTAGTTAACATATTTTCACCTCTTTTCTTTCTTTTCATTTTCTATATTTTTATTCTACTGTATATTATTACTTTTTTCAACACTTTTTGTGTTACATTTTTGTTACAAATATTTTTTGCATAAAAAAAGCAGGATATTTCCTGCTTTCATATATACTACTTAATATATGGATATGGGTTAATTGGTACATTATTTACTCTTATCTCAAAGTGTAAGTGAGGTCCTGTTGACCAACCCGTACTACCCATTTCTGCTATTTTTTGTCCTGCTGCTACTGTATCGCCCTCTTTAACATTAAATGCACTTAAGTGAGCATAATAAGTAACAATTCCACCTTCGTGTTGTATTCTTACTAAGTAACCATAACCATTTTGCCATTTTGCATATATAACTTTACCTGCTTTATACGCATATATTGGTGTACCAATTTTGTTGGCAATATCGACAGCTCTATGGCTACCTGAATAATACTGAGTATATATACCAGATGTAGGTTTTATACCACCTGACACACTAGCATTATTACTATATGAAGTTGAAGTTCCTTTATACTTACCTGTTCCTCCACTTGTTGTTTTTCTCTTAGCAACAACTTTTTTAACAGGTTTATATCTACTTACTAAATCAGAATAGATTGTTTTTGCTTTTTCTGTATCTGTTATATTGTTTAACTCTGCAACCTTTTCTTCTTTTACCTCAACGTTTACTCCTGTTGTATTCTTTTTCAAATCTGTCATATAATTTTGTGCTGATTCCTTTGATGTAAATGTCATTTCAGTTTTATCTTTTACTACCACGTTATATATTGTATATTCTGACTTAGCTACATCTCTTACTTCTGTATATAAATTTTGTTCTTCTAATTTATTCTTTCTAACATAACTAAGTTCGAATGTTGGGTCAGCTTCTAGATATACTTTTACATCTACTCCATCAGCTTTCTTTTCATTTGATATTACATCAAATATTTCATCGAATTCTGCTTCTGTCTTAAAGTATCCAACAATTTTATCATTTACTTTAGCTCTGTATGTTGGTGTATATATGTTAAGTATTGTAACCATAACAGCACTTAAAGTTAAAACAAATAATAAAACTGTAAAAAATATAAATCTTAGCGTTCTGAGCACGCCACTACCTTTCACTTTAAAAAACACCCCTTTATTTTTTTGCCTCACACTGCATATTATACCACATTTTGTATAATTGTGTCAAATTTGGCATAATTTCGTGCAAGTTTTAACCGCTTACAAGCATATTTTATCACATAGTAAAATATATGTCAAATTTGTTTCAAAATGCCTGAAGTCCAAGCTATACTGGGCTTTTGCGATACTTTTTCTATATATTTTAATGCAAAAAAAGCCAGAGGTATTAGCCTCTGGTTCTTCTTCTCCGTCTTTTACTCAAGTTGTAATTTCTTACAGCCATTATAAAAAGATAAGGGGAAAATATCATAAACAGTCCAAATGGTACTCTGAGGAAGCTGTTCATGTTAGATAAGAATCTTATGTACATATCATTGCTATGATAAAAGCTTGCCCTTTGGAGACTTACTCTTTCATATACAGCGTCTGCTTCTGCTCTTATCTGAGGGTATTCATCTGCATGCATGCTAGATTCAACCACCGCGTTAGAACAAAAAGCTAAATTCATTCCTACCCAAACTGTCTTTACTGCAAATACCATCAAGATACCAAGTACTGCAAATAAAACAATTGCTCTTAAATTTTTTCTATTCCGTTTGGTCATATTAAGACCCTCCTTAAAAATTATATATACATATATTATACTACTTTTTACGGAATAAATCAAATTATGTGAACTGCTTTAATTTCTTAACCAACAATTTCCAAATTAGCAAACTTAGCCATAAGTCTCTTCATTTGACCATTTTCAAATACGATTTCAACTTTTAAATCATCATCTTCTGGCTCTACTTTCTTGATAATTCCAATACCAAATCTCTTATGTTTTACTTTTACTCCCTCTTTATATGCACTCAACTCTACTTCGTCTTTTGCAACTGGTGTACCAATATTTTTAAGGAAGCTATCCACACTAACTCCAAATCTACTCTTACCACTTGCACCAGATGAAATATTAACTGAATTTTTAATAGTTTGTCCCATAGAATTAATCTTTCTTTGAGCCATACCATATTCACTATTTAAGTATCCATCATTTTGTCTTGCTTCTTTTCTTCTATTTATATTTCCTTTTGAAACATCATCATATAGATTTTCTGGTATTTCAGATATAAATCTAGATGGTATAGTATATGATGTTGAGCCATATAGCGTTCTTTGTTTTGCATTAGTAAGGTATAGTTTTTTTCTTGCTCTTGTTATTCCAACATAGCAAAGTCTTCTTTCCTCTTCTACATCATCATTTTCAAATATAGATTTCTTAGATGGGAAAAGTCCATCTTCCATTCCTACTATAAACACAACATTATATTCTAGTCCTTTAGCACTGTGCATAGTCATAAGTGTTACAGCTTCTTCGTTTTCATCTAATTTATCTGTATCTGATACTAAAGCTATACTGTCCAAGAACTCAGATAATGAATTATCTGCTTCCTCTTTTTCAAACTCTGAAGCAACTCCCAAGAATTCATATATATTTTCAAGTCTTCCCTCTGATTCTGATGTGTTTTCTTTTACTAGCATTTCTTCATACCCTGTTACCAAAAGTATTTTTTTCATAAGTTCTGTTATACTTAAAGTAAATTTGTCTTTTATAAGTTCTTTTATCATATCTCTAAATAAAATTATATTGCCAGATGACCTCATGCTAGATAAATTAGAACTATCATCTATATAATTAAATATACTCATATCTTGGCTATCTGCCATTTCAGCTAGTTTATCAACTGTAGTATCACCAATACCTCTTTTAGGTTCATTTATTATTCTTTTTAAAGACACATTGTCATTAGGGTTATGTATTAATTTAAGATATGCAATCATATCTTTTATTTCTTTTCTAGAATAGAATTTTAGACCACCTATTAATCTATATGGTGTACTTTCTCTCATAAATACTTCTTCTATTGCTCTTGCTTGAGCATTTGTTCTAAACAGCACGGCAAAGTCTGAATATTTAAGATGATTTTCTCTTACTAATTTATCTATACTATCTACTATATATTGTCCTTCGTCATATTCATTTTTAGCGGTATAGTATTTTAGTTTATCTCCCTCATCATTTTCAGTCCATAACTTCTTATCTAATTTAGAACTATTTTTGTTTATAACATGATTAGCTGCATTTAATATGTTTTTTGTGCTTCTATAATTCTGCTCTAGTTTTACGACTTTTGCTCCCATAAACTGCTTTTCAAAATTTAATATATTAGAAATATCTGCCCCTCTAAAGCCATATATACTTTGTGATTCATCTCCTACTACACAAATATTTCCATGACCTGAAGCAAGCAAACTAATCAAAACAAACTGTGCTTTATTTGTATCTTGATACTCATCAACTAATATATATTTAAATTTATTTTGATAGTACTCTAATCTATCACTATTTTTCTTAAATAACTCTACTGTAAGCATTATAATATCATCAAAATCTAATGAATTATTTTTTCTAGTTTGTCTTTCATATTCTTTGTATATTTCTGCTATTTTTTCTCTTCTAAAATCTCCCTTGGCTTCAGCATAGTATGCAGTACTATCTTTTAATTTATCTTTTGCAGCACTTATTTCATAGCATATACTATTTACAGGAAATTGTTTATCGTCTATATTCATTCTTTTTAATATGTCTTTTATTGTTCTTTGTTTATCTAACTCGTCCATTATATTAAAATCTCTGGTATAGCCTAAAAGCTCAATTTCTCTTTTCAATATTCTAACGCATACAGAATGGAATGTTCCAAGCCAAATGTCACTTGAACTATCTGGAAGTAAATTATCTACTCTTTCCCTCATTTCCTTTGCTGCCTTGTTAGTGAATGTTATAGCTAGTATTTCCCAAGGTTTCACTATTTCCTCTTCTATTAAATATGCAATTTTATATGTAAGTACTCTGGTTTTACCACTTCCTGCACCTGCAAGTATAAGCATAGGTCCACCTACATATGTAACCGCATCTTTTTGAACTTCATTTAACTCGTCTAATATTTTACTCATATTTATATATACCTTCCCCTCTATTTTTCTATGGTCACTATTCCGCCATAGTCTATTATATCTAAGCCTTTAAATTCTGTTATTTTCTTTGACTTACTTTCTATGAATTTTACGATTTTATCTTTGTTTAGTAATTTATTTAAATCCCCAAATAGAACTATTTCTTCTCCTAAATTTACCATGGCTCCACCAATAAAGCCTTGCATATCAGATTCTTCAAAATACATTCTACTTTCAAACTGCTCATTTGGGTTTGTTCTTTTAAGTAAATGTATATCTGGTTCATACACAAAAAGTACATCAATCCCCTTATCCATTAGTATTTTTGCTATACCAATATCACTTGTTATACAAGAATTATCGTCTATAACCGCTATACTACATTTTGTATAACCTTGAGATACATCAATTAATTCATACCCCTCTTTTATTAATTTTTCTTTTAAAGTAGGGTCAGTATACTTAAAGTTATGTATAGCTTTTTTCCCCATTATACACACATTATATGGTATATCACTAGGATACTCTTTCTTTAGCTCAGTTTTTCCAACATTATATTCCAAAATTTTATTTAATTCTACAAATTTATCTGGTGAAACAATTATTTCATTTCCAACTTTTACATACGAGATATCCACATGTGCAGCTATTTCATCGTATAGTTCTGTGTTATATCCAGAATTAATTATTTGATACCCTAAACTTTCTAGGTACCTTTTTTCTTCTTCTCTCATTCTAAAGTCAACTATTACATATTTTGCCAAACTCTATCAACCTTTCTTTACATATTTTCTATGTCAATTTCCTTTATAAGCTTTATTGCCATTTCTTTTGCAGTATTTCTAACAAGACTCATTCTTTCTTTTCTTACCATCCTACTGCTGTTTTTCTTTATTTCTAATATGATATCTTTTAATTCATGCACTTCATACTTTTCTACCAATTCTTCTGATGCCACCAAATACTCTGCTATTTCTATTAAAAGGTCATTATATGAAAGAGCCTTTGATAGTTTTAGCTTTCTTGAGATATCAGGCAAGATGTTTTCAAATAGTACTTTCCTTGCTTCTTTTTCTTTATTTACTTTTATGCAACCTTCTGCAATGTCTAGTATTTGCTTATCTGAAAGCTTTAATAAGCTTTCAAAAAATATTCCGCGTTTAATGTCTTTTATATAATAATTATTTCCCTTTAATTTGTTAATAACTTTCAAGGCATCATAATATCCCATTTGAACATTTTTATTTGCCAAGTCTTTATCCGCAAAAAGCACACTTCCTAAATCATCTTTTGGAACTATGGTTATAACATTAACATCTTTTGGTACTTTAATTTTTTTATATATTCCTACTGCTTTTGTTCTTATCTCAATTATATTTTTATAGCCTTTTTTCACAAGCATATCTACAGGACAGTTGTTGTAAAAACCTCCATCTATAAATACTTTATCCCCTATTTTCTCTGATTTGAAAACTGGAAGATAAGAACTAGCAAGCACATACGAAGAAATCATACCTTCTGGTATATCTTCTTTATATAATTCTAAAGGCTTTTTATCTGTCCAAGACACAGTAACTAGTCCATAGTCTTTTTTTGACTTCCTTAATTTTTTCTCATCTATTAATTTATCTAATGTTTGTTTGTACTTTGCTGTATCCATTCCTTTGTTTGAAGCTACAACTTTAACAAAGTCTGTAACATTTTTAACCAAATCAAAATCTATCTTTTTATTCACAATTTTAACAACATCTTGTATATTTACATCTAGTAAATCTGCAGATGTTGAACTAGTCCAAAATTTATATAATTTATCAAAATCTCCTTGAGCCACTACTGCTGCATTAAACGCACCTATCGACGTCCCGACTATTCCAGATATTTCGTAACCATTTTCCATAAGGGCTTTAAGAGCTCCTATATGATATGCTCCTCTTGCTCCCCCACCTTCTAAAGCAACTCCATACATATATTAATCACCTCTTTAACATACATGTCATATTTTAAGATTATATCACGAATAGTGTCATTAGAAAAGAATAATACTAATATTTTAGATATAAAAATAAACCTAAATGTTAAACTTTTAATTTAACAAGTTAGGCTTGACTAAAAACTATTTAAATATGCTATTACATCGTAAGTGTTCCACCTGGTGTGTTTATTATAAGGAGCACTTTTTCTTCCTGTTTTGTTTTTGCGTTAACATATATTATAAATTCTTTATTGTTTATTTTTCCCTTAAACTCATAAACAAGTACCTCATCTTTTGCATCAGTTGGTATTATAGCAATCCCTTCACTAAGTATTTCAATGTTTTTATTAAGGACTTCTTTGGCTTCTTTTAGTGTTATAGCAGGAGTTATATTCTCCCTTTTTTTGTGATTAAATAAATATCCTGTCGTCTCTACAGAACAAATTTCTCCAGTATCCATAGCTATCTTTACCTTTACTAAGTCTGGATAAAGGGTAATTCCGTCTTGAACAGCAGCATAGTTTATAGTTATCATATTTTCTATTTCTAAGTAATATGTAGACTTAACATTTTCAATACCAATACTTTTTAAATACTCAACACCAATTTTTTCACATTCTTCTGGGCTTTTGATTTTTTCTTTTACTTTCCTATCTGAAACAAATAAAGATAACATACCTCCTACTTTAGTTATTTCAACATGCAATTTAGCTTCACTTTCTTTATATTTTGCTTCAAAATTATACACATTAAGTTTGCCATCTGTTTCATCAATATAATTTATATACTCTATATTTGAATCTTTGCTAGCATTTTTTAATACTTCTTCTACTTTACTTTTGGCCTCGTCACTTGTTACTTCTTCCTTATCTTTAAGCATTACAGGCTCTAAAGTTAGTATATGATTTGAATATGCTCCATCATATATTAACCCTTCATACTCTGTAAATGTTTTAGAAATTTTAGAGATATTTGACATTACTTCTCCTTTATCATTTTCTTCTGGTAATTTTTTATCACCTTGTTTTTCTACCTCATTCCATTTTAATTTCCCATTATCTAAGTTCATGTATATATCATTTAATATAGCAGAAAGTTTTGCTCCCTCATCATTTATTTCTTCCAGATTTTTATATTGTTCATCAGAAAGCTTTTGCCCTTCTACTGTTTGTTTCATAAGTACATACGCATAATCACTAACCTGCGCTAAAAACCTAGATGTATTTGCCATAGCATTTTGATTTACAGGAAGTGATGCTAAATTTTCTTTAGCTAAATTAGATTGTCTCCATATATCTGCATATGTTTTACTAGCTTCTACTGGTGTTGTTGTTATTCTAGCTTTTGATATTAAAACATCAACATTTTCCATATAATTAACCAGTTCATACATAGCTTTATTGTAATTATCTTGTACTATTTGCTTTTGCTTTCTAAACATATTTGCCATTTGCATACCATATAAAAGGGCAGCTCCAAACATAACATAAGCAAGTATTCCCCAGGTTCTATGGTCAAATTTTCTTTTATATTTATTTATATTTTCTTCTATTTTTTCAAGCATACTCTTTCCTCCTACTTTGCAAATCTATGGCTTCCTATAGTTTTTAAAGTCGGTCTTGTATAAAGCCACTTACTCTTTGCAGTTTTAGGGTTATAGAAATAAAGAGCGCCATTTGTAGGGTCAGAGCCGTTATATGCCTCTTGAGCTGCCTTTCTTACCTGTTCTTCATTTTCATATGCTTTATTTATTTGTCCATCTTTTACACTCGAAAACTGACCTTTTTGATAAACTACTCCAGATATAGTATTAGGAAATTCTGCACTTTTTACTCTGTTCATTATAACAGCACCAACTGCAACCTGACCTAAATAAGGCTCACCGCGGGCTTCTGCATTTATAACACGAGCAAGTAAATCTATATCTTTACTACCAGAACTTCCTTTATCCGTTTTTTTAGAACTTTTATCTGTTGGGTTTTCAGAAGATGTCGAACTTGCATCTATTTTCGTTCCATATACACTTAAACTTGGCATTTCAAACTCTATATATGATAAAGTAAGTAAAAGTACAAGGAATAATATAACACTTACTCTTTTTAGTATTTTTTTCATTTTTTCCTCCAAAATATTTATTACATATTTTGGCGAGTTAAATAAAAAATATACTATATTACACTTTTTCGTGCAATATAGTATATCTAATTTACATTTTTTATTTTGCAGCTACTTTTCTTACTGGAGCACAAAGTACATTAATAGTATCTTTTAACTTGTTTAAAAGAGCTGTTTTAATTGTTACTTGCGCATCTGCATTCTTTTCTTCAATTACTTTTGCTAGTTTCTTTAAATTTTTCTTATCAAATTTAAGAAGTTTTTTATTTTCACTATATCTTGAATTCACTATACTTATAAAATTATACATATCGTAATTAGATATTTGAATAAGTTTGCTATATAAAAGGTCCATATCATATTTTTCAAATATTGCTACATTTTTAAAATCAGATACCACTTCTTTATAGAAACAATCTACATCATCTATAAGTTTTCTAAATAGTTCTGCTACTTTATTCTTTTCTATATCTTCAGAATATTGTAATTTAGCATCCCTACATTGCTCTGCAAAATTACGTATAGCATCATCTGTGCTGTCTAAGCCTTCATAATCTTCTTCTATTCCAAGTTCTGTTTGTTTGGTTAAAGCTATTTTAAAACCAAGTAAAAATCTATTTGAAAGCTCTTCTACAGACATTGTATCTATTAATTTTAAATCATGTAATTGTTTATATACTGCAAATAGCTTAGTATATTCCATGCTTGGCACATTTCCGTCTTTTACACTATCTAAAACTTTCGTTGCAGTTATTTCAAAGTCTATATCTGACATTTTCCAATAGCTTCCGTCTATTATTTTAAGATACATTGGATCATTTTTTCTTTCTTTTTTATTTAAAGCTTTTTTCATATCTTCTTTAAATTGTTTCTCGTCAAACATTCTAGTTCTTACATACATCTCCACAAATTTAAAAAATCTATAATCTTCTTTGCTATTTAGGAAATATCTATTATCAAATTCTCTTAAATAGTATTGACTAGACCCATTTAAAATATTTGATGTAAATATTATAGACCTGTATTCTTCGTTTGATTTAACACTACTAAATTTAGCTTTTACCACATTTCCTACCTTTATTTCAAAAGAAATTGCTATTGTAAAAATAAGAAGTGTTCTTAACATATCATTAGAAACAGTAGGGTATTCCTTAGTTACATTATCATATACTCTTTCAAAATCATTTAGGGCATGTTTTAAAACTCTAAGATTTCTAGTATTTGTTTTGTTAAATGTGTTTATTATCGTTCCTATTTCCATTTTAAGAAACTTTTCAAATGGTTTGTTATAGTCATACCTCATAATCATTCCACTTAATATATATGAATATTCTGGTATATACTCAAAACATTCTCCTACTAGTTTTTCTTTTATTCTTTCATATGCGTTAGCTCTGTCAAAAATGCTTTCTACCTTTTCTTCTAATTTATTTGCCACTGGCTCTTCTATTGTATCAACTAATTCAGTCTTTTTGCCTTTTGTTTCTTTTTCAAGCATCAAGGTAGCTATAAGAGTTTTCATCTCTATATTATTATTTTTAAATTTAATAGCTAGTTCTTTTTCATTACATATAAGTATAGTTTTTATTCCATCATGTTCAACGAAGTTGTTTATATAACCTAATATGTCTATTATATCAATATTTGCTCTTTCTAAGTCATCGAAGCATAGCACCTTATCATCGGTCGTAAACATTTTAGCGAAGTCTATTCTTCCCCCATCAACTTGCATTGTTCCATATAAATTAGCTATATCTACACCTGTCTTTACATACTCAGGAATTACATTTCCATCTGTGTGTTCTGCGAATTTCTTCAATGTTTTAGTAATTACAGGATTAGTTTCTAGGAATATTTTTTTACTTATTTCTTCTATACTATTTATTCCATATAATGAAATATATATTGTTTTATATGGTTTCCCTGCCTTATTCTTTATTACTTCAATTCTTTTCCTTAGTTTATTATTCCAAAAGTGTGTTTTACCACTTCCCCATTCTCCATTAATCATTACCGCATAATCTGTATATGGTTTTCTTATGTACTCTTCTATGCTTTCAATTAATTCCTTCATAAACTACACCTCTTTTTCTAGCATTATATACTATATGTTTTAATTATTCAAGTATATTTTTATGCTAAAAAAAGAAGGTACACCTTAAGTAAAGTGTATCTTCTTAGTTTTTTACTTATCATGCCATGTTGATTCAAACCACTTCTTTGCTAAATCATAAAAAAGTGGAAACATTTCATCATCAGCAATTGATATTTTTTCAAAACATTCAGGGCAATAGATATGTCCTGAATTGGTTTCAGGTATGTTGCGCTGCCAGCTAGATTTAAATATTATATCAGGTGGTCTAACCTGCATTTTACATCCACATTTACAGCGAACAACTAAACCTTTCCAAGCATCTAATTCTTTATGCCAGTTTTTTCCGTGCTCCATGACTTGCATAGACTCTCCTCCTCAAAATTATTTAATAAGGTTATATAGTAATGTTTGAAAATTATATCATAGTATTATGGCCATGTCAATTTTATGTTATCTTAATTCATCACAATTTCTTGTAATCTTTGCTTTAGTCCAGTTCTTCTTATATTTTCTTTTGTGTTACTAATCATGTAATCTAATACTCTCTTGCTTCCAACAAATATAAGAAGATGTTTTGCCCTTGTCATAGCAGTGTAAAGTAAATTACGGTTAAAGAGTTTTTCGTAGCAAACATATAATGGAATTATAACAGCTTTAAACTCACTACCTTGACTTTTATGTACAGTAACTGCATAAGCATGTTCAAGCTCATCTAACATATCAAAATCATATTTTATCTTTTTCCCATCATCAAACTTTACAACTAATTCTTTTGCAGCATTATCAACACTTTGAACTATTCCAATATCTCCATTATATACTCCTTTATATGTAACGTCGTCTACATCGTATTGTATATCGTAGTTGTTCCTTATCTGCATAACTTTGTCACCTTGTCTAAATACTCTTTCACCGGCTTTTTTCTCATTTTTATACATTTCTTCCTTGTTTAAAACATTTTGTATAGCTCTGTTTAAAGAATATGTACCAAGTTCTGTCTTTTTAATTGGAGTAATAACTTGCACATCCTCTAGCACATTATAATCTGCATATTCACTAAGGCCATTACTTAATAGTTCTAACACTTCCTTTTTAGTTTCTTCTATTGAATTTGTTTCAATAAAGTACATATCTGTATCTTTATTTTCAAACTCAATATTTTCGCCTGTTTTCACCTTATGTGCACTAACAACTATTTTACTTTCTTTTGATTGTCTATAGATTTCAGTTAACTCAGCTACACTTACTACCTTAGAATCAATTATATCTTTTAATACACTACCAGGGCCAACAGATGGAAGTTGATAAGAATCTCCAACTAATATCAATTTAGTACTATCTTTTAAAGCTTTTACTAAATTGTTCATAAGAATAGTATCTACCATAGATACTTCGTCTACTATTACCACGTTATATGGAAGTGTTTCCGGTGTGAAATTTATGATATCATCCATATCATTATCACTTATTTTACTTATTTCTAAAAGTCTGTGAAGAGTTTTAGCTTTTTTTCCTGTGGTTTCTGTTATTCTTTTAGCAGCTCTACCGGTGGGAGCACATAAAATATATGACTTTTTCTCATTTTCTAGTATATCTATTATACATTTTATTATAGTAGTTTTTCCAGTTCCAGGTCCACCTGTTATTACAGAAATATTGTTATTAAGACATGTGTAAATAGCTTCTTTTTGAGTATCTGATAAAACTATATTTTCTTTTTCACTCACTAGTTCTATTTTCTTATCATAGTTTTTCTTTGTAGTTTTTTCTTTACTTCTTTGACCTATATATTTAGCAATGTTATTTTCTGCAACGTACATGCTTTTTTTATACACATATTCTGCATTTTCTCTAATATCTACAACAAGTTTATCTGACATTACCAATGATATAACTGTATTTTCAATACTTTCTATTCCTACTCCTAAAAATTTACATGCATATTCAATTAATATATTCTTCTCTATACAAGTATGACCGGCAAGCATTACTTCATTTAAGCAATAAAAGATACCAGCCTTAAGTCTTGCTTCATTATTCATATCTATATTAAGTTTTTTCCCAAGTTCATCTACTACTTTAAAACCTATATTTGTAACAAATTCTAACAAAGAATATGGGTTTTCCTTTATTATATTTATAGCATTTATACCTAAATTATCATATATTTTATTTGCTATTGTTATAGGTACAGAATAGCCAGATAAAAAGCTGGTTAAATTCCATCTTTCCCATTCCTTATTTATATATTCACTTATTGCAATTGCTTTTTCTTCATTTATTCCTTTTACTTTTACGAGTTCATATGGTTTATTTTTTATAACATCAAAAATGTCATCTCCAAAAAAAGCGACCATTTTTTCTGCTGTTTTTTCTCCCACACCTTTTATATCAGACTTAGCAATATATTCTATCAAAGTTTCTGTATCTTTTGGCATAACTTTAGTTATTGATTTAAATGCAATTTGTTCACCATAGTTTTTGTGATAAACTATTTCTCCTTCTAACTCTACGCTATCTCCTGCATCAATATTACAAGTTTCTCCCACAGCAGTTATATATCCATCTTCTGAATCTAATACAAATACAGTATAGCCATTTTTTTCATTTTTATATATTATGTTTGATACTTTTCCTTCTGCTTTCATTAATTCCTCCATGCAAACCTTTGTTTTTTTGTTATTATATCATTATTTTTGTAATTATAAAAGGGGAAAAGTAAAAGAAGCTATATATCTAATATAACTTCTTTCATTTTAATAATTATCTTTGAACTCTTGCTGAAGCTCCATTCATTAAAGATTCTACCTCTTTTAAATTTGCCATTGTAGTATCTCCTGGTGTTGTCATTGCAAGTGCGCCATGAGCTGCTCCATAATTTACAGCTTTTTCTGCATCTTGTGTAGTCATAAGACCATATATTAAACCAGATGCAAAGCTATCTCCACCGCCTACTCTATCTAGAATCTCTAGGTCTTTGTAGTCATTTGCTTTGTATATCTTTCCATCTGCATAGCATAATGCACTCCAATCGTTTATGCTAGCTGTTTTTACTTCTCTTAATGTTGTTGCAACTACTTTAAGATTTGGATATTCTTTTACAACGTTATCAATCATCTTTTTGTAACCATCGATGTTTAACTTCTTTAGATTCTCATCGTTTCCTTCAATTTCAAAACCAAGACAAGCTGTAAAATCTTCTTCATTTCCTATCATTACATCAACATATTTAGCAATTTCTTTATTTACTTCCTGTGCTTTTTCTTTACCTCCAATAGCCTTCCATAAAGATGGTCTGTAATTTAAATCGTATGAAACTATAGTTCCATATTTCTTTGCTGTTTTTATAGCTTCTATTACTGTTTTAGATGTTTCTTCTGAAAGTGCTGCATATATTCCTCCTGTATGAAGCCATCTTACTCCAAGTGTGCCAAAAATATAGTCAAAATCAAAATCTTTACTTGTTGCTTTTGAAATTGCTGTATTTGCTCTATCAGAAGTTCCAACTGCTCCTCTTACGCCATATCCTCTTTCTGTAAAGTTTATTCCGTTTCTTACACTTCTTCCTATTCCATCATAAGGCATCCATTTTAT
The DNA here is from genome assembly GCA_934149365.1 of uncultured Clostridia bacterium. Lineage (GTDB taxonomy): Bacteria > Bacillota > Clostridia > TANB77 > CAG-465 > CALXJE01. The sequence goes on along the minus strand of CAKPEI010000008.1, from coordinate 38,724 downwards.
TAAAGAAGTATCAACTCCCCCCTGCATTATAAAGTCTTCTAAAAGATATCCAACTTCATTTTCTGCAAATGCAGTGATAACTGATGTGTCCATTTTAAAACACTTTTTAAGTCCTCTTGCTACGTTATATTCTCCGCCGCCTTCCCATGCTTTAAAGTTTCTTGCACATCTTATTCTTCCTTCACCGGGGTCCAATCTTAACATTACTTCTCCAAGCGATACTTCATCAAATTTACAATCTTCTTTACTTTTTACATTTAGTAACATAATCTAATCTCCTTTACCATTTACCTTAGCTAAGCTAATCTGCTCTGCTCTAAAATATATTTTCGAGCATTATATCATTTTTATAGCTTTACGTCAACCTTGCACTATTTAAAGTGCATAATACTTATCTTAGCTTTATTAATATTCAAATATATTATTTTACACAATTTTTAACAGCATCTACAAATTCTTTTGCTGTCTTAGTTATTAGTTCGTAATCACCCGTTTTAGCTCCTACCGTTAAATTGCTTCCCGTTCCTAAAGCTATTGCACCTGCATTTAACCACTTATCTACATTGTCTATTGAAACTCCACCAGTTGGCATAAAGTTAGCTTGTGGAAGAGGTCCTTTAAATGCCTTTATAATACTTGGGCCAAAAGCGTTACCTGGAAATACTTTTAATACATCAACTCCCATTTCTAATGCTTCTACCGCTTCTTTTACTGTCATTATTCCTGGAATAACAGCTACTCTATATCTGTTACACATTTTTATTGTATCTACATTTAATGCTGGACTTACTACATATTTAGCTCCCGCTAATATAGCCATTCTGGCTGTCTCTGCATCCAGCACAGTACCCGCACCTATTACAATATTTTCATTTGATTTATACTTATTACTTAGTTCTTTTATAACATCAATAGCACCTGGAACTGTCATTGTAATTTCAATAAAATTTATTCCACCTGCTACTATTGCGTCTATTATTTTTTCACCTTGTTCTTTACTTTCTGCCCTTACTACAGCTACAAGTTTTTCTTCTTTTAGCTTTGATATAACTTCTAACTTATCCATAACAATACCTCCTATTATGAGTATATTATATCACTTGCATTAGATTATGCAAGTAATTTTATTTCTAGCAGTATATATATCAGCAAGCACATATTTTAAGCATAATAAAAGAGTCATAGTAATATCTATAACTCAAATTTACTGACATAACGCCTAATTTACATTGTTGGAAAATTAATACTGCGCTTTTTTACTTTGTACCGTAAATCTACAATAGTAGAAATTCAATATAAGTATTAAACTATCAATGTCAATTCCCGCAAGCGTATCATCTACAATAGTAGAAATTTAATATAAGTATTAAACATAAATACGGGAAATGTAGTTATTGCAGGATCTACAATAGTAGAAATTTAATATAAGTATTAAACTGATATTTGGTATATAACTCAATCTCCATCTACAATAGTAGAAATTTAATATAAGTATTAAACAAGAAGAATTAAAGAAAAAAACTTACTATCTACAATAGTAGAAATTTAATATAAGTATTAAACTTATAGGAAAGGAGGATTAGTGCCTAATCTACAATAGTAGAAATTTAATATAAGTATTAAACGTATCGCTAGGCAACATATTTGATTATATCTACAATAGTAGAAATTTAATATAAGTATTAAACTATTGAAAAGAATACAGAAGAACAAAAATCTACAATAGTAGAAATTTAATATAAGTATTAAACATTGTAGATACACCTTTACGCAATTTGATCTACAATAGTAGAAATTTAATATAAGTATTAAACTCTCAATGCAAGTCTTTCATCATCAGTATCTACAATAGTAGAAATTTAATATAAGTATTAAACCCTTGGCTGTTCTATTCCGTAGGAAAATACCAATATTTTTATTATTTTTTTAGTTTTTTCATCATTTTTCATACTTTTTATATACTTTTTATCCAATTTAATACCCATATTAAATATTAAGACTTAGGTTTGCAACTACCTAATCCACCATTATTATATCACCTTCATCATTCTTTGCATAGCCATATCTAGTTATTTCACAATTCTTACTTGTTCTTATTATAATTATGCTATCATTTTGCGAAAACTTCTTCTCAAAACTGCTTTTGATTTCCCTTTCTATATTATTCAACATTCTTTCACTATTGGTTATCTCAAATACAGAATATTGTACTCTATATCCGAACTTTTTTATATATTTACTAAATTTTGTCCTTAGTTTATCGTCTCTTATATCATAGCTCAATAGTATCAATCTTATCTCCTCCATTTATTTTTGCAAAAGGGAATTCATCCACTCTCTTTTCTTTTATAAACCATCTATAATATGATTGAATATAATTAAATATATCCATCTTATGATTAACTATTTCTTCAGCAAAACATTTGATATATTTTGAACTACTTTTCCATTCTAATCTATATCTACCATTTTCATTCTTAAAGTCATTTTCATCTATTTGCTTTAAATTGTACATTTTTCTTATCTTGTAATCAATAATACTTCTAAAAGCTTCTATTATGTCACAAACAAGCGATTTTCTTTTAAAAAATTCTTGATGAAGATTTCCTTTATATATATCAAATCCATATATGTTTAATATAGCATCAATAAAGTTAAACAACATTGTATATCCTATGTCAAGTAACAAATTTATAATATCTCTTTTAACTCTTGGTTGCCTCCCTGACCACTTTGCTTCTGAAAACATTTGCTTAAAATAAATTTTAGATGCCATTCCTTCAATTCCCATTAGCTCATAATTATTCTCTGTGCCATATACATTGGAAACATACCCATCTAACAATTCTATAGTTCTTTTTAAATCACAACTTTTGTTTCTAATCATAGATAAAAAATATCTCTGATTTATTATTTTATTTGATATAATACTTTTTGCAATTTCTAAGCTTCTATCTGTATTATATTGTTTACTTCTAAGCAATGTATTTCCTTCTAATTTACAATTTAAAATTTCATAGACTTTAAAGTTAACATTCATAAGTACTATTGAAAAGCCAAATTTCTTTGACTTTTCAATTATACCTGATGTTATACTTGTAGCACCTATTATATATATTGCAAATATTTTATAGCAAGTATATTGTAATCTTGTTTCTCCAAATTCATTTTTCACAATAATGTTATCATTTGAAAAACTAATCTTTTCCCCGTCACACGTATAAATTATTATTATTTTCTTGGAATTAAAATCTGGTGATGTTAACATAGCAAACTCCTATCACACAATGTTTCATAAATGCAGTTCTCACATTTTTTCTTATTTTCTTGTTTAAAAGTATCTAAATTAAAATTTCTCATATTCTTTATCACTGTTTCAAATTTTTCTAATCCAGTTTTATCTTCCACTGGTAATTTAATATTATAGTTTTTATTATCTTTAAGACTGTGTATAACTATTTTATTAACTTCGTATCCTTGCTCAACAAGACCAAAATACTCAGCATATACTTGATAAATGTACCCATCATAAATTTCATTTACCTTGTTTTTTCTTTCTATTAAGATTTTCTTTTTTGCATCATACATATCAATTTTTCCAATTATATTGTACTTACTAGAATACACCTCTATACCCTGAAATACATCTTTTCTAGAAGAATATATCTTTTTATCAATTGTTCTATGTGCTTCTTTACCTTCAATTTGTTTTACACCCTGATATATCATTTCATCAATTTTACCATACAACTTATGAAAATATATTGATGCTGGGCAATATATGAAATCATTTAAATAGGATATTATTATTGTTTCTTCCATTATTCTTCTATTCCTTCATTTTGTATAAAATTGAGCCATTCTTTATTAGTAATTGCTAATTTAACTTTTCTTAAATCAGCATCATCAGTAGATTTTATTTGATTTATAACCCATAAACCTTTTCTTGCTATATTATACGCACCATTGGCATCAGCATTTTGTGGTAACTTACCATTCTTTATTCTACTATCATAAAACATACCATTTGAAGATTTTACCGGTGAAACAATATAATCGACTTCTGTTCCAGTAATACTATTTCTCATCTGTAATGTCAATTTAAACAAAGTAATAAAGCTTTCATAAAAATCTTTTTCATTCACATTCAGTATTTGTTGCTTTAAATCTTTATCAATATTTATATTATATTTATCGAATATTTTTTTGAATTCTTCTGTTAAGTTAACTTCAATACTGTCCCACTCACTATTCTTTTGAGGATTTCTAAATGTTTTTACCCTTGTAGAATTAGTACATATAACCCAATTAGTTTTTGTACCTGATGCTCTACTTGTAAATTTATCATAATCCACATAGAATTCAAAATAGTTATTTTCTTCATTAAACAAGATATCATCAAACTTACTTATAAATTCCTTAGCTTTTTCCTGGTTTTCATATTTTACATAAAATAAATTTACAAATCCAGTAGTAGGATCCATTTTACTTGTATTCCATGCAGGTATATAAAATAAAACTCCATTTTGTTTTCCTATTTTTTTAAAGCTTTCAAATTTCTTCGTTAACTGATAAGCCTTTAAGGCACCACCACATTCATTTATATCAATATTTTTCTTTACTAAATAATTCAATTTATCTATAAGCATCTTTTCAAATTTTTGATATACCTGTTTTTCTACTTTTTGTCTTCCCCTCATGAATCCAAAATTTAAGTCTTCCAAAACTACGATAGCATTATATTTTATCATCAAATCTGTTATCTTATTAATGGCTTGACTTAAAAAGCCTTCTTTTAATTCTTTGATATTTTCAATAGTTTGCCAAGTTTGCCTTGCTTCTCCTCTTTCTTTTTCTTTTTTATCTAATAATTCATGATAATTTGTAGTATATTTATTTCCATTATATTCATTTGAGATAATATTCAAAGTTTCTTGTTCTATAATATTGCCTTTTGAATCTATTAATACTAAGTATAAAAGATGTCTTTCTCCTCTATCTATACCAATTATATAATTATCGTCATTTTTCTTTATTTCTCTGTTTACTATTTCATTAATATCAGAGTTTTTTATATTTTTATTTATAAAATTCATAGTAATTGGTACATGTAAATAAAACTTGTCCTCTGTATATCTTTTATCCTTTATTAAATCATAGTTAAACTCACTTTCTTTTTTTAGATTATTCTCATTCTTATTTTTTATTGGCATGTTCTCAGGGTGCGTAACTTTGTACGGAAGAGATGCTTTTCTAAAGAACACCTCTGCTTCACCGTTTAGTTTATATACAATATCAACTAAATTTGCACTGTCAAATACCATATTCCAATATATAGTGTGCAAATTTTTCCTTCCGTGACTTTTGTCAGAAAAATCCTTATTATATATTTGAAATAAAAAGATCTTCCCTTCCTCTACTAAGCTGTCTATATAGTCTTTATCAACACCGGAAAACGTAATTTTATATCCCTGATTTTCAACCTCTTTATAAAATTCACTTATATCTTTATATGTACTAGTATCAGAAAATTTAAAACTAAAATCTTTCCAATCTTCATGTTTTTCCAAACACTGTTTAAAATAATCTATTAACTCGTGGCAGAATTTCAAATCAAAATTTTCTCCCTTTTTATGCATATCTGCATTATATTTCCTAAGAAGCTCATTTGATGGAGTAAATACATCTTCGTTTTTCTTTGAAAAGAAAACCTTCGGTAACATTTTATTTGCTCCTGGCAAAAGTTTATAATCCATTTTTTCATAATCATTTTCTCTTAAACTGTTAGATTTTTTTAACTCTCCCTTAAAATTCTTATTCATAATTACTAAATAATACAAATTATTTTTTCTTAAGATAACACCTTTATTACTAGATTCTTTATTAACATCCCAACCATTTAAAAGTGTTGGAGCATTGAAGTTTAACTTAATTTTATCCATAGAATATGTTTTACCTGTTAAGTAATTTCTAGTTTTGTTATATATCACATTCACAATTAAAAGCTTGTCCCATATTTCATACATTTTTTGGTAAAAACTATTATCTTTATCGAATTTTTCTTCAAATCTAACACCTAAGAATGTTTTTATAACCGACTGTAATTCTTTTATAGAATCTAAATAATCCTTGATTTTAAATATAGTATCATCATCCTGTTTTAAATTCCTATTTTGCGGATACTCAAATAAAACTATCTCACTAATACTATTATATTTTTTCTCAATGCTAGATACTATACCATTTGTTCCACAAATATTATCTATGTAATATTGCTCAACATTTATATGATTTTCTATATTAGATGTAATCTCATTTAGTTGTTTAATGGAAAATGCTTTTATTCCTTTAAAGTACTTTTTCCTTTTTTCCTCATATTGTTCATTTTTAATTTTTGAACTATTCCCTATATTAATATCATACCAATCATTTAAAGAATCTGTTATCTTTCTCCAATCACCATATAATTTATTTGATATATCTGTAATACTTAAATTATTGGTTACATAAATTTTATCTAGTTCAAATTTTTCAATCTGCTTAATTGTATCTTTCAGTTCGTCTTTTATGTCATTAAATCCATTTTCTAAAATTTTTAAATTTTCTATAACTTGATTATCTTTTTCATACTTGTCCACTATAAAAGAAATGGATGTCGTATCACTTAATATTTGTTTATACAAAGGATTTAGTTTAGCAATTTTGTTATTCTCTGGATGTTTCTGCCTATATTCATTTATGTACTCATTTAATCCTTTTATTTTAACATCTTTTTCTAGACTTACCCCACCTATTAAATTATTATATGTTTCTATTTGTTTTTGAGTTAGTACTTTACTAAAGCTTTCTAATCTAAATAATTCTGATGTATCATTTATTCTTAAAATTGGTAATAATTCTGTATTTATTTTTTTTATATTTTCGGAATCTAACAAGGTTATTGCATAATTATACAATTTAATATTATTTATAAACATAGGTAGATTTTCATCTACAATTCTATATGCTATACTAGTTGACTTTGCTTCTGGACTATACATATTTTTTCTGTTTTCGAAATATGTAGTAAAATATGTCGTAAACTTATTAAATTTGCTTACCTCTTCTAATTCTGTTTCTTCCTTTAAAAAATTTGGTAGCTTATGCTCAATCATTTCTTTTGTGAACAAATCCTTAAAATCTTTTTCTTTTTTAAATGCTTTTATTAAGTCTACTCTTAATTCTTTTTTTATTTTTTCTATCTCATCACCGTAATCAGTATCTAGTAGAAGTTCATAGTATTTTTCTATTTTTCCTTCATCAAACGAATATTTTGACAATACTCTATCAATAAATTCTTTATGATAAGAATCTATATAACTCTTAACTACTTTGTATGCTTGTACTCTGTCCTCATCCTTCTTTATAATATTATTTTTTTTGATATTCTCCAATGTTTTACCTACTGGTTTAAGTTCAAACCTCAACGTCTTACTTACGGGATACATCCTTATAAATTTCTCATACATATACATTTCCTCCTTAATTTTACTTATACAATTAAATATATAATTTATATTTTTCTAGTTCTATTATATATAGCTACTTTCTTTTTATTAATTCATTTTTATCCTTATAGCAATTGATAATCCAAAACATTTGACATATATTTTCTTTTCTTGATGTTCTATTGTATAATACTACGAAAAAGTAATGTCTTCGTTAACTTTTCCCTAATATATTTTTTTCATAAATCTGCTGTAAAAATTATATAACATACTCCTTTTCGAATTTTGTCGAATAATGGCATAAAAAGCAGAATTTTTAAATTTTATAATCATTCATTTTATTGCCCAATAATAGTGTTACTGCGTGTTACATTTTTGATTAAGTAATAGCCATGAAATAGAAGTAGATACCTTCGGGTTATGAGCGCCGGCAAAGGCACTTTTGAAGATTTATGGAAGTTCAAGTTTTTGTTGGTATTTAGCCATTTATAGAAGATTTAGTTTGTTGAACTTTTATGCAATTTTAGGATGTTTTTGGAAGCAATTCTTTCCAAAATTTTCCCAATTTTATTTGATAAAATTTGCTGTAATCTTCTATAAAATTAAGAATTATTTTGGAGGTTTTATTATGAAAAATTTAAGAGAAGTTAATGATGATATTTTGAAAGATTGGTTTATTTATAGAGATGAAGATATCTCTGCTTTAAAATCTGCTGAAGATAAAAAACATTGGATTTATTTTGATGAAATAGCTGAAAATATTTTAAGAAATGTACCTGAGTGTAATAAAAAATATGTACAGACGCAGTTAAATAAGCTTGATGAGAATTTTATGGATTATCTTTTCTATTGGAATGAAAAGTATTATATGAATGGATTTTTTGATGGAAGTCAGATTGCTATGGGATGTTTTGAAGAATAGTGAAAAGAGGTTGAATAAACTTCAACCTCTTCAATTACTCTAGTTATAAATTTCTATTTACTTAATCTATTTCCTTTATCCATTTCTGTCCAAAACTGCTTTATTAAAGTCAAAACTAACTTACTAATTACTAAAAATGTATCAGCATTTATTAAACATTGTTTAGAAAATCTTTCAAAATTTGTTGTCAACGAAAATTCTACTACTTCTCCTATAATACTTGTGGAATATAAAAATGCACTATCAGAACAGTGAACAAATCTACAATAAAATTTATACATATCCTCAAATCTACTATAAACTTTATCTATCTCTGATACAATATATGAATCGCGTAATTGTTTATTTTTAATTTTATAATTACTAAGTTTTTTATTATTTTTAATAAAATTATGATATATATCATTAATATTTTCATTATTATTAATTAATATGTACACCCCATAAATAAATATACAATTATCTATCTGTGTTCTTGCAATTGAATTTAATACCATTATATTATTAGTTTTTAACAACTTACTATATGCATCTATCATAGCTAAACTTCTTTGTAAAACCGAAAAAATCAATGATGTTTTTATATAAATTACTATATTATCTTTTTTCAAATAATCAAACATATATTTTTTATAACTATCAGAAATACAATTAAGCTTACTTACTATTTCATCATATTGTTCCATCTTTTTATGCTTCTCTCTTTCAAAATTTATAAATCTCTTTTAAATTATTCTATTTCTTCAATTTCACTTAATTCAATATAATCTTTCTCTTTAGATGTTTTAAATGATCTACTTAAATGATATTTACCACCATCTACAGCACAAGAACCACATTTACACCATACAAAATCATGTATACTTTTTGATTCTATTATTTCTCCACAATGTTTGCATTGAATTTTATTTGATATTATTTTTCTCATAATTACATCACCTTAACAAAATTATATATTATATAGTTCAATATATATAGTTAACTTTAAAACTTTTATTAATTTTTTATATTAATGCGATTATTGAAATTAAAAGTGTTATAAGAATGGAATTTGTTAATGGAAGTTCACTAACTATAGGATGTTATGTGAAATTAATAAAAATTAGAATTACTTCTCGCCTTATATTCCATATTTTTCTTTTCTCATTGAAAATGCATCTCTACCACCTTCAAGAATATTAATTACACAATCTCGTACTTTATCATCATCTATTGAACCAATATTTTCTTCTTTATTAATCCCATGTCCTTGTTCTTCCTCCATTACAATTATACATTCAGAGTCTCCAAACACTGGAATATTAGCATTATGTGTTGCAAAAATAAATTGTCTCTTCATTTTATTTTCTCTTAATACATCTATAAAATCCGAGCTTATAAATGAATTGTCCAAATTATCCTCTGGCTGATCTATTATAAGTGGATCAACATTTTCTAACAACAAAATGTATAAAATAGCTGTGCATTGTTGTCCTTTTGATAATTTATTTAATGATTTAAATTCATTTTTATTTTCTATAAATAATTGAATATCAATTATATCTTTTAATTCTATACATTGCAATTCAAATATTTCTTTTTTAGAAATTTTAGATAGTATATCTGCTTTTCCATCTGTTAATCCATATTTTTTGTATTCTTCTAAAAGTTTTTCTTTTCCCTCTTCTATATTTTTTATAAAAGATTCAATCGAAAAATCATTAACTTCATTAATCCAATCTAAGCCTTTCTCTGCAAGGCCTTCTTTTTTTGCTAAATATTGTATTAATTCTTCTCTATTTTTTTCTTTATATATTTCTATTTTTACTTTGTTTTTCAATTGTTTATTATTAATTTTTTTTATAATTTTTCTCATATCATCATTATGTTTATCTTTGTTCTTAGCTAGCTCTTCTAATAAATTGTTTCTTTCCTGTTCTAATTGTTTTATTGCTTCCACACAATCCTTATTTATATTTGCTTTTGGCTTTATGATTTCTATATCTTTTACTATTTTAAGATATTCACCTAATAATTCTTGTGCAGTTTTACCTTGCATATCCTTAACTGTACTAATTTCTTTATTTATCTTTACCTTATCTTCTTCATGCTTTTTTAATAAATTTCCTTCTATTAACTGAATTTTGGCTTTTAATTCTTGCTTATTTTGTATAATAGACTTTATTTTATCATTGATATCTTTATTAAACTCTTCTAGCAATTCATCTATTTGCCTTATCTCTTCTTTATTTATAATATCTTTCAAGAATTCTTGGTCAATATTAGATGATATATTTTTTGAATCTATAGTAAAATCATCTATATTTTTTACCAATTCATTTATTCTTGTTTCTTCTTTTTGATTATTGGCCACTACTTTTGCTTTTTCTTCAATACCTATTTCTTTATAAAATTTTTCTTCTTCAATTAATCTTGGTAACTTATTAATATCACTTTCGTTTATATCCTTTTTTATATATAGTTCATTTAAACTAATCGCATTATCACTTAATTTTTTAATAATTTCACTCTTATTTTTCTCATAATTATTGTCTTCTATAAAAAATCTATTCAAAATTTGAATTTTTGAATCCTCATTTTTTATTAATTCTAGTATTTCATTTTGACCATATATCTCAATTTTAGGAATTATATTTTCAACTAACAAATTGGATACTGTATTGGTTTCCATGTCTTCTAGTACAATAGGTTTTGCATATCTCTTTATTAATTTATATTTTTTACCTTGATATTTATTAGTTGAAATAACTATCTCTATTCTTGAATCACTTCCAAAATTACTTTTAATTAGCTGATCTATATCTTTTTTAGCATCTACACTTTTAGGACTAATTCCTAGTGCATATCTAACAATCTCTAATAATGTAGATTTTCCAGTACCTCTTCCCCCAATAATTGTATTTAAGTGCTTTGAAATAGTCATATTAAGTCCATCTAAATATCCACCATATATACTGATTGTTTCAATATATGTATAAAATTTTTGATTTAAATCACTACTTAATTTAACTCTAGAACTAGGATCACAAAATGCCATCTTAAAGCTAGCAAAACAAGGTTTTGACATTTTAATATAAGAACAACTTTCTTTAATTTTTAAATCCTCTGGCTTACATATATCTTTAGCATTAATAAATACCATTTCTTTTTCTCTTTTATATTGCGGGTTTGTATTGTTAACTATGTTTTTATATTTACTATCTACTTGTTCTATTGTTGAACTGATCTGACATATTTTTACTTTTTCATCTTTCCAGATATGGTTCATTTTTCCTTTATTTAATATACCATTTTCATCTGTTATATGAGCCAAATAACAAATTCCATAATATCTATTTTCTACAATATTAATTATTTCTAAAATAGTTTTTGAACTTACATATGACGGTTCTTCTATTTCTAATGCTCCCATACATTTTATAATAGTTTCTTTTTTAGTATCTTCTGGAAATAAACATACTATATGAATTTTTTCAGAACTTGCAATTTCAAATCCATTAAAAACAACAATTCCATTTTTACTTAATAATTGTTTTATTTTATCTTGTTGTTCTATTGTTGCATGATCAGCCAACCCAACAACTTTTATGTTTTCTTCTATACAATACTTTAAAATTTCATTGTTATAATCATCTTCTGAATAATTATGTTTCTGTCCTCTATTTTTTATATAATCATAACAATTTACCTGTAGAGCGCACTTATAAAATTCCGCTAATTTATTATTTTCCATAAATCTCACCTCTTATATTATTATATAATTTTTTCTTTGAAAATTTTGTCAAAATCTGTCAGAAAAAGCAGAAAATTTAACTTCTATTAAAAATTCTGCTTTTGATACTATTCATATTTATATTCTTCACTATCTTCAGCAACCATCATTCCGTAACTTTCTTCATTCTCATCTATTGCATAAGTAATTCCATTACATCCATTTATTCTTCTTTTTAAATACTTAGCTAATGGCTTGTCCTCACAATAGATATAGCATCCTTTTTGTCCTCTAGTCATAAGAGTTCTATATGTATTTTTTATAATTTCATCAGCTAATTTTAATGCTTTTTCAGGATTTTCTTTGTACATTTTCTTAATTCCTTTTAAAGAATTGTCTGTACTTGCTCTTTCTGTATAGTCAGTAATAATTTTACCATTTTCATATCTCAAATCTTTACCAATTATTACTCCTGCATAATCGAATTCTAATCCTTGAGATGTATGTATGCATCCTACTTCATTTACAGATTCAGGATCAATTGCCCAAGTCGAACTGCTTCCTAAATTCCAACTCATTTCAAAGTTATATTTTGGTATAACTATATCGTGAACCTTCGTATCATTTTTACCTTCCTTAATCCAATTCCAACAATATCCTGCCAATAATCTTGCCTTATTATTTATTTTATTTAATTCAAATATTTTATCCTTAACATCATTAGGATTATCCATTATTTGAATATCGTAATCAATATCAAATCCATCATTATTAGCTGTTTGTCTTATTTCTAGCACATCATCTAACCATGCCAAATATCCATCTGAACCATTACATCTAAATTGAGATTCAAGCTCTAATATTTTTCTTTCTTCTCCTACTATTCCGAATTCATCTAAGTATTTTTCAATTTCGGCAACTGAACCTATATCGTAAATATCTATTCTTTGTGTTTCATCAATAAAGAAAACTGAAAACTTGGCTGCATTTATAATTTCTTTTATTTGATTTTCTCCTTGATTCTTAAACATACCTGATTTTGCATTTAACCTATGTGCTTCATCTGCTAAAATTACTCCCACATCATCTTTTTTAGCTTCAGTATATATTCCTGAACCTTTAAACATATTATCTATTTTAGATATCTTTTCTGTTCCTTTTAACTTAGCTTTAAATACTGCTCTTGGCGCAGCATTTTTAGTTACATAGTGACATACCATTTCATATGGCTTATTTGTTAAATCTGATAGTAGATTTATTGCTAAGACTGTTTTTCCTGTACCTGGTCCACCTTTAACAATTAAACATCTCTTTTTACCATCTTCATTAGATTTCTTTGCCATTTCCATCGCTGTTTCATATACTACTTTTTGATTATCTAATAATATAAATTCTTTATTTTGTTTTACCATTCCTGCTATACAATCTTGTAATGATTTAGAAGGTTTTATTTTTCCGTTTTCAATTAAATATAATGTTTCCTTGTCATCACCTTCTGTAACATACTTTTTAATGAATTCTCTTAATTTGAGAGCATCACCACTAATAAATACAGGAGCTTTTTCAATATAAGCTTTATATTTGTCTGATAATATAGTTTTGGGTTCAACATTTTCATAGTTGTGTAAATATGCACAGGGTAATAATTTTACATTATCTCTTTGAACATTTTCATTAAAATCTTCAATATACGCTGCATATGACCATGCTTGATAAGATGGATGAGCAACCTCTCTCATTGCACCACCTGTAAAAGTTCTAACAACACCATCTTGACCTTCAACAATTTCAACCTCTGTCCATTGTTTTAACTCAACTATAATTGCAATGTTTCTCCCTTCTTTATCTCTTCCAGTTATAATAAAGTCTATTCTTTTAGAAGTATATGGAATTTTAAATTCTATTGCTATCCCGCTATTATTTGGAATACTAACATCATTTAAAACATTATTCATATACATCATAGAATTCTTCCAAGCTTCTTTTTCTCTTGGATTAACATTTTGTCCCACTCTTAGTCTATATAATTGTTCTATTCTACCAGCTATTTGATTATTTATTACATCATTAATAAATATCTCTTTTGTCGCTTCATATACTATCATAATAATTTGCCCCCATTAATTATTATTTTTTTATAAATCCTCCCAACAAATAAATATTTGGGAAATTTTTTTCTCTTTTTCCATACAAATCTTTTCTTATCTCTATTATTAATTCTTTAAATAATTTTTCATATTTTTCATTATAATTTTTTACATTTCCATTTTTTATTTCTTCTATTCTTATATTTTGTAACTGGTAAAGTTTATTCAATACATCTATATTTGCGATTAACACTAATTTATTAAATGCTTTATTTTCTTTCAGAGTAGACTCTCTATCATTACAATTTACATTATCGCTTAATTTATTTATATATTCAAAATAATACTTTTCTTTCAATTTTCGTTCTGAGTACTTTAATTCGTTTCTTTTAGAAAAGAAATTAGTTAAACATACTGTTATTACCGCCGTTGCCGTGCCTATTATTGCTATAATTATTTCCATGTTTTTCTCCTATAATTTATTATATTTTGTACTAACTCCCTTAGCTTTTTCTACAGGATATTTTTTCTCAGATATTTTCATTTTATCTAAAATTATTTGCTTAGGATCAACTCCTATTTGATGGCATAAAAGAATACAATAATTCATAACATCTGCAATTTCAAATTTAAGTTCATCTTTATCATAATTATTATTCCATTGAAAACATTCTAGTAATTCTCCTGCTTCAATAGATATTGACTTGGCTAAGTTTTCTGGTGTATTAAATTGTAACCAATCTCTATCTTCTGCAAATTTAACTATTTTTTCTTCTAACTCTTTCATTACATTTCTCCCCAAAAAATATTTATTTGTATTCTATCATAAATTTACTATTTTTTCCACAATTTGCAAATAATCTGTCGTATTTTATTTTCTCCCGTCTTGGGGTTGGGATATCACACATTAGAATTTGTATGGGAGTACAAATTCAGTGCTGGCTAGACACTAAATGTACTCTCTTTTTGCAATTTTATTATATGGCTATTAAAAAAAGTGCCTGAATTTTTTATAAAACCCAAGCACTTTTTCATTAAATATTATAAGTATTTATACATTTTCCAAATACAATTTCTCTTGCAGAATGAGCTATATTATTCATCATTCCTACCCACTTAATTTGGTCAGTTTCTTTTAATTTTTCATCAATATTTGATCTCTTTTTCATATCATTTATTAACATATTTTCCATATCTGTTGCTTTAGCATCTACCTCTAAAAGATAATCTGTTAGTGTATCTTCCATTAACATTTTTGTATAAACTGCTTTCATTTCTTCCTTTAAAAATTTCAATCTCATTCTTCCATATCTTCCGATTTTAGGTCTAACTTTACCTTTATCTAATACTAAATTTGGAACTAAATACTCTCCACATCTTGAATATGTTATACCTTCTTTCTTATCACATTTACACATTTTTTATACCTCCTCAAATAAATTTTCTTTACTTTTTTAATAATTTATATTAAAATGTTTTTACAATAATTTTGTTCAAGTTAGTATTAAAGTCTTGATGGCTTGTACTAACTTTTTCTTATATTTATACATTATTCCTTTTGTCAGTCAGTAATAATAATCTAATCTTTATCTACTCTATTCTTAATCTTTTCTATTCTATATTGTGATCTAACGTTTCTGTAACGTTACTTTCCACTTTACTTTTTTCACGAAATTTTCTTTGTCGCTCTCTATTATTCTTTCTTATTTCTTCTAATTTATCTGCGCTTTGATACTTGCTCCAATTTCTTATAACGAAGCAATTATCTTCATAACTTATCATTCTTAAATTTATAAACTTAGACAAAACTTGTTCAACTTTTTTAGTAGATTTTCCTAAAATTTTAGATAATTGTTGTATATCTAATGGTATATTTTCACCAATAATTAATCTACCTTTCATATTACATTGTCCTGCTATTGTAAGCAATTGTATCCATATTCTGAAATACGCATCCCCATCACGTTCATTCAGTAATAATACAACTTTTCTGTTTGAAAAAATATTTGTACTAAGTTTAATCCATGATACCTCTGCCATACCTCCTTTCAGCTTTCTTTCTGTAATTAACACATAGAATCTTGTTCTTTTTTTGTTAAATATTCATCTAATACTTGTACTCTAAATAGAAATTTACCACCAACTTTTGAACATGGTATTTGTTTTCTTCTTACTAATTGATTTGTTAACCAATAACTTATTCCTAAATACTCTGCTGCTTCTTTCATGGTTAATGTTGTTCTTTCAATTGTTTTTAAGTTCAATAATGAATCCCCCTTTCTTTATTCAATGGTACCTATTGACTTTTGTTAACAATTGAATTATACTTGTTATAGTTAACAAGTGCAAGAATTTTGCTGAAAGTTTTTTAGAATTGATAACTATAAAAAATGCTTTAAAACTAGTATTTTTAGTTAACATGGAGGTATCAAATGTCTTTAAGTCCTTTAAATTCAATAGAAGTTTGCTTTTATAATACAAAATCAGATGAAATAAATAAGTTTTTAACTATTCATAATGAAAAATCTAATTTATTATTTTGTAAAAATGCTACATCTATAAAATCTGATTTTTTAATAAACTATAGCTATGATAAAATTCATTTAGGAGATTATTTAATAGCTTCTTTAAACCTAGATTTAACAAAATTTAATGATTTCTTTAAATTCTTTTGTACTTTTATATTTGAATATATAGAAGATATCCCTGAAAAAGATAGAAAGAAAATATTATCTGATTTAGATATATACCATAAATGCTTTAACACTGAAGAACCTAAACATATTATTGATTTTGATACTTTAAAGAAATATGCTAAGCAATTTTTTGAAGATAAAAAAAAACAAGATTATTTATTAGAAATGCAACAACTTTTTAGAGACTCTATTGATTATATATATAATAACAATAAAGATAAAAAATTAGAAAATTTAAATATCTATGAAAGATTTTATATATTACAAAATATTAATAATGAAATTAAAGAATTATCTAAAAAATATATGTGTAATTATGACTTGAATTTTTCTTTTCATGATAAAAACTTTATGATTAATATATTAGAAAAAAGTATGAAATCAACAAAAGAACCTTTATCTGATGAAATTTTTTTAATTAATCAACTATTACAAAACAACTCAAAAGAAAATAAAATTTATGCTAAAGGTCCTATCTTTAAAACATTAGATATTTACACATATTTTTATATTGTTCTATATCATATAGTTGTTAAAAAATATGAATACATCAAAAAATGTACTGTCTGTGGTAAATACTTTTTATCTAAAAAAGAAAACAACTTATATTGCAATGGTAAATATGCAGAAGATATTACTTGTAAAGAGTTTGGAATTAAAACATCACAAAAAAGAAAAGAAAACGAAGAACCGGTGTATGGTAAGTACCGACAAATATATGCTAAAAAAGCTATGGCTGTTAAAAGAAATCCAGATATTGAATATTACAAAACTAACTATGAAAAATGGAAAAAAGAAGCTAAACAATTCGTTAATGATGTTAAATCTGGTAAAAAAACTTATGCTGAATTTGATGAATGGTTGGATAAAAATTAGTAAAAAGAACTGCCAAAAGCAGTTCTTTGTTTTTAATGATCATACGCACTATAATCCCAATCGTATCCTATTAAATATAATAAAGCAGGACAAGCTTTGGATTGTACCATAAACATTCTATAGTTTTGTTTTCCGAATCTGAAAACTATTATTTTACTGTCATTTGTTAATTTCAATTCTTTCATTATATTAGAATCAATTTTAAGTTTAAATTGATTTAATGGTATCATTTCATATCCAACCGACTTAGGCTTATTTTGAAAATCAACTAATTTCGTTTTAGACAATTCTTCTAGTTTTTCAAATAAATAATGTATTTTATCATTGCATTTTTCTTTTGTTTTCTTAGTTATTTGCTCAATTGTATAATGCTTTGTGGATACAGAATATTTAAAAGAAATAATTATACTTTCATCGTACAAACAATTTTTCATTAAATATTAATATATTTTTCCTTAAAATATTTTTCAATATCTTTTTTTTGTATAACTTCATTTCTTGCTGTATTTTTCCATGGAGTTTCGCTATGAGTCATATCTCTTAATTTCCATGCTGAATATTGTGCAAAATGATTATATACTTTCATTAATATTGAATTTGTTTCTTCATCTATTTTTTCTTCATAATCATCTTCATATTGTATCCCATTTGAGCCATATACTTTAAATCTATCATATATTGTTCTTATTACCGGTCCATGCTCCCATGCCAAAAAATCTTCCTTTATTAGAGGTACTCCTTTTTGAGCTAAATAATACCCTTGAGCATAATACAATAATTTTTGTAATTTTAAATTAGTGATATATTCAGCATCTTCAAAGTTCATCTGTTTTCTGTTTTCATTCAAAAACCAGTTAGCAACATCAACAGCATTATATTTTCCTTTATTAAACATATGTATTACCCCCTTTTCTCTTAACATTATATCAATTAATCAAATTAATTACTATACTTATGCTTAAATTTTTTTACTTTTTTTAATAATATATTATTACTTATTATTTCCTAATTCCATTAGCTTTTGCATTACTTCTGGATTTTTTATCAATTCTGGCAATAATGTTCCTAATAACTGTTGTTGCATCTTTTCATCTTGAGTAGGCGCATTACTATTTATTATTCTATCTATTTGTGTTTTTATATTTCCTTCTATTCTATCTGCTGTCTTTGTTATATTATCACTTAAATTCTTGATTTCAATTAACTTTTTCTCTGTCTCTTGATTTATTTTATCAGCCTCTTTTTGTGACTTTAAAGACATAACAATAGAAACAACACCAAGAATAATAGAAACAATTGCCATTATTATATTTAATATATCCATAAAAGTTCCTCCTTCCTTACAAATATATCTTTTATAATTTTATCAAACTTCTTTTACATAATTTGTCGAAATATGTAAGTTTTTATATTTTTTTATCGATCACTTGTTATTTGTTAACTATTATGATAATATATCATTAGTTAACAATATGCACATTCCTCCCCACCCATTAGATAACTTGAAAGGAGGTGAAATAAGTAATGGCTGGGAGTATTGAAAAAAGAGGAAAAAATAGTTACAGGTTAATAGTATGTCATGGTTATGACTTGCAAGGAAAATTAGTTAGACATACAAAAACAGTTCACGGTACAAAAGCACAAGCTAGAATTGAACTTGCAAAATTCGTTGCGGAAGTACAACAAGGCACTGTTGTTGAAGGTAAAGTTCTGACATTTGGAGAATTTACAGAGATATGGAAAAGAGATTATGGCTCAAAAGAACTTGCACCAGGTACTTACAGAAGATATCTAAGTATGTTAGAAAGTAGAATCTTACCTTATCTAAGTCATTTTAGATTAGATAAATTAAAACCTACTGACATAATGAAGTTCTATGATATGCTCGAAAAAGATACTCAAATAAGAAGAATAAAACACAATAATGGATATAGAACTTTGCGTCCCCTATCTCAAAAAACAATTCTTGAACATCACAGGTTAATTAGAGCAATGCTTCATAAGGCAGTCTATTGGCAATTGTTATATAGTAATCCTTGTGAAAGAGTTCAACCACCTAAAACAAGAAAACCTAAAAGAAGATACTATGACGATGAACAATGTAAAACTCTTATATCTAGTTTAAATGAGTTATCTGCTGATGAGATTAAATATAAAGTTGCAATAATACTTACAATATTCACTGGTGTAAGACTTGGTGAACTATTAGGACTAGAATGGTCTGACATAGATTTTAATAATGGCATAATTAGCATAAACAAATCAAGTCAGTATTTAGCAGATAAAGGAATCTTTACAAAAGAACCTAAAACTGAAAGCTCAATAAGAGACGTTGCAATCCCTGATTTTGTTGTTTCTCTACTCGATGAATATAAAGACTGGTATAAAGAACAAAAATCCGTCTACGGCGAATTATGGACGAATTCAAATAGGTTATTTGTTCAGTCTGGTGGTAAGCCTATGCATCCATCTACAATTAGTAAATGGTTTGTAAAGTTTGTAAAAGAAATCGGATTACCTGTAATTAATTTTCACGGATTAAGGCATACAAATGCTACTTTGCTTATATCTCAAAATATAGATATAGCAGTAGTAGCTGCAAGGTTAGGTCATGCACAAATATCTACAACATTTAATTTTTATGTGCATCCAATCATTTCACACAACAAAAATGCCGGAAATGTTCTAGAGACCTTGCTAATACCAAACGAAACTTAACACTTTTTTCAATAATTCAAAAATTACTTAGTCAGCTCTCAATCAACAAAAAACTATTTTATCATCCCCATGTTTTTTGTTGAATTACATAGTCTTTTGAGGAATCAAAAAGTTAAAATACTTCCCAATTATTCCCCAATTTGACATAAGAGTGCTATTTTAAAGCATTATCGCAACCATTTTAAATGCATAAAAAAATACCCACAGTCATTGAAACTGTAAGCATTTATTCTTTGGTTGCGGGGGTAAGACTCGAACTTACGACCTTCGCTTTATGAGCTCCACCCCAGACATCCTAATTATCTTTTCCAGTAATCAAATCTAAAATTGCAAAGTAAGTCATTATATCTGTTATTTTTAAACTACTGCCATTTTTCTTATTGTTACCTAAAGTATCTTTGTACAAATCTCTTCCCTCACTCTTCAACACATTTTCCACGCTATGCTTCAACTCATCTAATTTGCCAAATAGCAAAATTAAATCTTTTATCATATAACCTTCAAATTTTTGATTTTTCAAATCCAATATAATATCTTCCGATTCTTTTTCATTAATAGTTATATAGTCCACGTACTGGTTTATCGTTTTTGAATCAAACAATAAAATATTTTCCTTAATATATGTTTGAGATTTTTTAATAACCAAACTACTACTTTCAAGAATGTGTTCTGCTTCTCTAATTATAATTTCTTTGTTATTACTACATTTAACTTTATATAAAAGGGCATATATGTGCTTACAATACTTTTCATTATCCACATAATATGGGCATGTACATCCCGCCTCTTCTATAAAGCTGTTTAAATCAAACTTAATATGCGCATTATATTCTTTACTACCACATACTATACACTTATAATTATTCTCGTTTTGTATAACATTTTTTACTCTGCCTTCATTGTAATACGTTTCACCACGTTTTCTTATTCTCTCATCAAACTCTGCATCATATATTGACTTATCACTTATCTGCAGTTTTTCCTTTATATTTTTAGTAAGTTCATTGCCTTGACATTTATTAATAGAGATATTAGTAATATTAGGTGTTTTAGTAATATCCTTCATATTATATCTTTTGGTCAAACGTTCTATAAACCATTTTACAATCCAAGCAACAGTTGTTACTAAAAAAGCAATACTCTTAAGTATTCCCCTAAGTAAAAAATAGCAAGCAATTATTATAATATCAAAAATCGTAGCTAGTTCTTTCATCTTAACTTATCTCACAATTCATTATCCACATAATTTCTTTCTATATTTCAATTTTTGTATAGTATATCGTTTTGCTAATCTATTAGCAACTATAGCAAGCTACCTTTACCAACTTTTCTCCTTATAAAAACCAAATTATATAATAACTAATTCTTTCCCTCTTACATTACCAAATATTTTATTCACAAACTTTTCCTTTACTCCACACCTCAACTATTGACTTAGAGCCAAAAAAATACCGCATATTTCTATGCAGTACTTTTATTGACTATTTACCGTTAACTGTTTCTTTAAGAGCTTTTCCAGCTTTGAATACAGGTGCTTTAGAAGCAGGTATTTTTATTTCTGCTCTAGTTAAAGGATTTCTTCCTTTTCTAGCTGCTCTTTGTCTTACTTCAAAAGTTCCAAATCCAACTAATTGAACTTTTTCACCTTTCTTAAGAGCTTCTTCAACAGATGCTACGAATGCATCTAATGCAGCTTCTGCAGCTTTTTTAGTTAATTTGCTTTCTTCAGCAATTTTAGCAATTAATTCTCCTTTATTCATCTTAATTTACCTCCTATTTTTTAAGATTACACTTATGTTATACTTTATTTGTTGAATATTGTCAACACTTTTTTCAAACTTTTTTTATTTTTTTAACAAAGTGACATATTTTGTTACCATAAGGAAGTTCCATAATTTCCTTATCGTCTAGTGCACCCAAATTAGCTGTAGCTATTATATATGTAGCAACTGCCACCACTATACTAAGCAATACAGCCACACTATTTGAAGATGTTATGTAATGTATCAAATAATATGATAAAATTGTAGCTACTGCCATTATTAATGATGCTATAAATGGTTTTAATAATATGTTATTCTTATCATATCTTGTATTTAACGTTGTGTATAGACAAACAGTTGAAACTGTCACAGCTATAGCTTGATATATTAATGTAGTTATAGGCACTACCACTTCACCAAAAATAGGTATAAATACAATATTAAGGAAATATTTTACTATTGCTCCTATAAGAAGAGATATACCTGGTATATACAACTTACCAAGTCCATGCAGCGAACCATATGCTGTTTGCGCTAATACTGAAAATATAACAACAAAAGCTTCTATTCTTAACAAATATGCTCCTTGGCTAGCATTTGGGAATAACATTTGTATTATAGGCCCTGCAAGTATTGATAAACCTACTGCACAAGGAAATGCTATTATTGAAGATATTTTCATTGAATAATTTATTTTATTTATTGCCTCTTTTTTATTTCCTTTAGTTATTGCACTAGTAACAACTGGCACAAGTGATGTTGAAAAAGCAACATTCAGTGCTAGTGGTACTGATGTTAAAATATCGACCTTTCCTAATATTATTCCAAACTTTTCATTTGCTTGCTCTAACGTATAACCAAACTTTTGAAGTCCATCCATTACCGTTACTAAATCTATCATTCCTGCAAGTGCCACAACTACACTACCAAAAGAAATTGGTATAACATAATGTATTATTTTCTTAACTATTTGTCTTCTTCCCTCTTGTGGTACATCAATAGATTTTCTAACATTTTCTTTTATGTCTTTTCTACTTCTTCTATAATAGATAAACAAGTATAGTAATGCTACCAACGTAGAAACAGCTGTAGCTGCAGTTGAACCTGCTGCCATTATCTCTGGAGACTTTGTCATAAGCATCATTACAAAAACTATTGAAAGTACGCTGTTTACTATTTGTTCTATTATTTGGGCTACACTATGTGCAACCATATTTTCCATTCCAACGAAATATCCTCTAAATACGGAAGCAATTGATACAAACAATACCGCAGGTGATAACACCATAAGAGTATATTTAACTCCCGGGTTAGACAATATATTCGTTGCTACATAAACTGATGAAAGTAGCAATAATAACGAGAAGAATATTCCCACTGCTGAAAATACCATAAGTGCAGTCTTAAATACTTTATGCGCACCTTTGTTATCTCCAACTGCTAGTTTTTCTGATACTAGCTTCGATATTGTATTAGGTATCCCCATCGTTGCAATAGCAAGTATAAAGGAATACACTTTATACCCTGCACCATAGTAACTATTCCCTACATCACTAAACCCATCTATATTAGTAAGTACTATCCTGTAAATAAACCCAAATATTTTTATCAATATTTGAGAAATCATTATAACTAAAACACCTTTCATAAAGGTTTGCTTTTTAATAGCCAATTTAACACCACCTATAATTATTAAATTCTTGCACAAGTAATTATATGACAAACAAAAAAATAATTCAACTATAACCTATTCTTTTTCACATTTCCTTTACACCTGGAGTTTTTAATTGTATAATATTTATGGTGATTTTAATTGAAAGAATACATATCAAAAAGCGAATTAGAAACAGAAGAAATCGCATATGAATTTGCCAAATCATTGAATAATAATTCTGTAGTTGTTCTAGATGGAGATTTAGGAGCTGGCAAAACTAAATTTGTATATGGACTTGCTAAATATTTTGACATTTCTAATTTAGTATGTAGCCCTACTTTTACAATAGTAAATGAATACCCTGTAATTTCTTCAAAGTCGGTAAACACTATATATCACTTTGATGTATACAGATTAAGTGGTAGTGATGACTTTATAGATTCCATAGGAACTGACTACTTTGAAAAAGGAATGTGTATAATAGAATGGGGAAAGATCATACAAGATATTTTACCCGAAAACACGATATATGTGCATATTGCTCACATTCCCGAAAATGATAATTACAGAAAAATAACTATATATAATAAAGGAGATGTAGTTTAAAAATGAATATTTTAGGAATAGATACTTCTACAAAAAAAGCTAATGTTTGTATAAAAAAAGATACTACTATCTTTGACAAAAGTATAAATAATGAAATTACTCACTCTGAAAAGCTTTTGCCACTTGTAGATGAATCTCTAAAAGAAGCTAATATTTCGTTAAACAATATAAATTATTTAGCATGTTCCATAGGACCTGGATCTTTTACAGGTATTAGAATTGGTCTTTCTACTGTGAAAGCTTTTGCTAAGGTTATAAACGTACCAATATTTGCAGTATCTAGTTTAGATGTTTTAGCATATACAAATATTGATGATTCATCAGACTATATCATATCAATAATGGATGCTAAAAACTCTAGAATATATTACGCTGTATATAAAGTAATAAATAAAGAGAACTTGAAATACCTTCAAAAGATATCTGAGTACAAAAATGATGTCATAGATAATGCTACAGCAGATATTTTAGATACACTAAATAATGAAAATGATGTAAGTTCTATTAAAATTGTGGGAGATTGTGCAAGTAATTATGAAAACACATTTAAATCAGCGCTAAATAGTATTTGTGAAACATTCAATATATATAACGAAGATTTATCAGGAAAAGTATTAGTTGATATGCTAAGTAATTATATAGCTTTAGGAATAGATAAAAATTATCAAAAAGATTATCTTACACTCGATGCTTTATATGTAAGACCATCTCAAGCAGAAAGGGCTAAAAGAAATGAATTATAGCTTAAGACAGGCATCTATTAAAGATTTAGATGCTATTTATGAACTTCAATCTGATTATAATCATTTAATACTATCTAAAAATTCTTTAAAAGATGAATTAGAAAGTGATCTTTCATATTACTTAATTGCTGAAGCTAAAGACAAGGTTATTGGTTCTATAGGAATAAACATATTGGTTGATCATGCTGATATAACAATGGTGATTACTAAAAAAGATTCCACAAACCTAGGTATAGGAACAGCTTTACTAAATAATGTTATAGCAAAATGCAAACAGTTAAAGCTTGAAAATATTTTTTTAGAAGTTCGTAATTCAAACACAGCCGCTATTCATTTATATGAAAAAGTTGGTTTTGCAAATATATCAACAAGGAAAAACTATTATAGTGACACTCATGAAGATGCTTTAATATATGTAAAAAAAATATAGCGAAGTTCGCCTCCGCTATATTTTTATTTTATCAATCCTAATTCAGTATACTCGTCTATTACTTTATTAATAGCTTCCTCTATATATGTGACTATCTCAGTTTTAGACAAAAGTTCTAGCTCTTCATCTTTTTCATTTTCTTCCTCACCATCTGGCAAAGTCATACCTTCAACATTATCTTGTGTATATTCCAAAAAGTATGATATTTGTTCAATTAATCTATGTATTTCCTCAAACTCAAACTCTTTCATGTCAGGATTATCTATATCCATATTGTCAAATCTCTTTAAATTCAATTTATACAATTCAAATAAATATTTATTTGTTTTAGCATAATCTCTGTACATCATATTTCTAAAATCTATATACGGCATATAATCATCTATATCTCTTAAAAGTATTTGATTTTTGTCTTCGGTTATTGCAACAACATGATTTGGTATATAATATCTAAACCAAACATCATCAGATATTAAATGGCATAGATATCCCTGTACAAAAGGTTCTTTCAATCTCTCTTTATATTCTGATATAAATCTAGGTAGGTCAGGAACTTCTCTTTCTACTCCATTTATTTCTACCTTTTTCAAAAAGTGAGAAATATACTTTGATTGATTAGTTATCTTACTTAAGTCTGGAGCAAGATTTCCTATTAAAAATTCCTTCCTATCTGAATTGTTCAATTTTTGTGCTACTTTTTTGCCTATACACAAGTGCATAACTGCAGAGCCCATATTATCACCTCGTCATGATAATACCATATAAGTAATAATATTGCAAGTCAAAATAAATACCAGGGAAAATTTCCCTGGTATTTATCTCAGTTAAGGAATTCTTTTAATTCTATATCATTCCTATTTGAACGTCTTTTCAAGCTACGCAAAGCCTTTGCTTCTATCTGCCTTATTCTCTCTCTTGTTACGCCAAAACTTTGACCAACTTCCTCAAGAGTTTTAGGTCTTCCATCGCCTATACCGTATCTTGCCATTATTACTTCTCTTTCCCTTGGCTTAAGTTCATTAATCATTTTTCTTACCACATTCACAAGTTCTTTGTTTTCAGTAACTTCTTCAACAGGAATGTCTGTTGATGGTATAAATTCCGCCAATGTAGAATCTTCCTCTTCACCTACAGGAGCAGAAAGCGAAACCGTTTCTCTGGTAAATTTGGCAATTTCTATTGCTTTTTCAAGAGAAATATTAAGAAGCTCAGCCATTACATTACAACCGGGTTCAAAGCCATGTGTTTGCTCATAGTCTCTCATTACCCTTTTGTACCTGTTTACCCATTCCATCATATGAACAGGTATCCTAACCGTTCTGCTCTGGTCTGCCACTCCTCTTGATATACCTTGCCTGATCCACCATGTGGCATATGTGCTAAACTTAAAACCTTTAGTAGGATCAAACCTTTCTACTGCTTTAAGCAGCCCAATGTTTCCTTCCTGAATTAAATCAGCAAGCGTACAACTTCCCATTCTGTTTTGGTATTTAAGAGCACTTTTTAGTACAAGTCTTAGATTTCTTGTAATAAATTCTTCTTTAGCTTTAGCATCGCCCTTTTTAATTTTTTCAAAATACTCTCTCTCCTCTTCAGGAGTGCATATAGGAATTGACACAATCTGTTTGATGTAATAATCTACTTCTGTTTTGCCAAAAACGTTGATGCCACCGACAACTTTTTCATCTTCTAACAAGTCATCATCATTTTCAAACCGATTAGAAGTATCTTTGCCTTCATCGATCTTCTTAAGTTCCTCTTCTGATGGTTCTTCCTCGAAATTAGCATCAAGGAGTTCATTTTCTACAGTTTCATGATTAATAGTATCTTTTTTACGCATATCAATCACCACTACTCCTTTCTCTGCCATAATAGGGCTTATATTGTTAAAATTAACCGCTACACTTGAATACATTTTTCCACCCTTCCTTATTACATAATTATATAATAACACTGGTTAAAACCTTTTATATTATACCATAATTATGTAAATTAGTCAAATTATTCGTTAACTAATTTTCGTCTTATATTGAATTTATGTTACAATAATATTACAATATTGATTTTAACAATTTTTTTTAGTGTATATATTGAATATTTTTTCGTTTTAGTATATATTTTCTATATAAATGTATAAATTATAGAGGTAACATATGAAAAGAATTAAAGAATTAAAATACACAGATTTAAAAAACGATTGTCCGTTAAGTGCTTTTAAGTTTAAAACATCTAATGAACTTGAAACATACAACGGAATAATAGGACAAGAAAGAGCTCTTGAAGCAGTTAAAACAGCTATGCAGATTTATCAAAAAGGCTTTAATCTTTATGTATGCGGTAATGTTGGAATGGGTAAAACAGCTTATGTTTTATCTGTAGTTAACAAACTTGCAAAAAGTCAAAAAATACCAAATGATATTTGCTACATATATAATTTTGATAATCCTAACGAACCACTTGCATTATCTCTTCCTGCAGGACAAGGAAGAATGCTTAAAGAAGATATGAACAAATTTATTACTGCTATACGAAATGAACTTTTAAAATCTTTTGGCTCTAGTGACGTTGAAAAAGAGAAAAAAGTAATTGTAAGTGAGTATGAGCAAAAGAAAAATGAAATAATGAAAAAATTTGATGAGTATACAACTTCAGAAGGTTTTAAAATAAAAACAACTGAAACTGGAATATACTTTTCACCTATATACAATGGTAATGTCTTAAATGAACAAGAATTTAATGCTTTAGATGCTAGCATCAAAAAAAGTTTTGAAGAAAAGTCTCCTAAAATACAAGCAGAAACAATGGAAGTAATGAAAAAAATAGAAATGCTTGATAAAGAGTGCACTATAAAAGTATCTGAATGGCAAGCTAATTTTACTACATATATTGTTTCAAAAAACATAAACAACTTAAAACTTAAATATAAAGATAATTTAAAGCTTCAAAACTTTTTATTTAATGTTCAAAGTGACATAGTAAAAAATATTGAACATTTTAAACCTAAAGCTACAACTCCTAACATGGTACCTCTTCCAAATCAAATTAGGCTAGAACAAAGGCCATGGGAAAAATACAGAGTTAATTTACTTGTAAATAATGAAAACTTAAAACAAGCTCCAGTGGTAGTTTGCACAAACCCTAGTTACTATGACCTATTTGGTAAGCTTGAATATGAAAACCAAATGGGTAGCTTAAAAACAGACCATACAATGTTAAAAGCTGGTCTTATGCATAAAGCAAATGGTGGATATTTACTAATAAATGCAAGAGATTTAATGTGTAATATGACTTTATGGGAAGCTTTTAAAAGAGTTCTTAGAAACAATGAAATTACAATAGATAGCTCAAGAGATATGACCTCTGGAAGTACTATTATAAGCTTAAAGCCAGAACTTATCCCTCTTAACTTACAAGTTGTACTTATCGGTAGTGAATCTATTTACATGCAACTTTCTAATGTAGACTCTGACTTTAAGAAGTTATTCAAAGTCAAGGCTGATTTTGATGACTCAATTCCAAGAACGCCTACTAATGTTCAAAGAACAGCAGAATACGTTGCCTATGTTGTAAAAAAAGACGGTCTACTTCCTTTCAAACGTGAAGCTATAAAAGAAATTGTTGAATACAGTTCTAGATGTGCTGGAGATAAAAGGAAACTTACTGCTATGCAAGTAGACTTAACAGATATAATAATAGAGTCTTCATTTGTTGCAAACAAAGCGGGTAAAAAATTAGTAGACGCTGAACATGTAAAAGGTGCTATCAAGAACCGTATAACACGTTATGCAAAATACGATGAAAACCTAAAAGAAATGATTAAAAATGGTACTGTTATATTAAAAACAGATGGTGAAGCTATTGGGCAAATTAATGGTTTAACGATAATAAACACTGGCGATGCTACATTTGGTAAACCTGTCCTTATAACTGCCAATACTTACCTAGGTAATTCTGGTGTTATAAATATTGAACGTGAAGTTTCAATGAGTGGTACTACCCACTCTAAAGGAGTATATATATTAGCTAGTTACATAGGTCAAAAATTTGCACAAGATATTCCGCTTAGTTTAACAGCAAGTTTATGTTTTGAACAATTATATAATGGTGTTGATGGAGACAGTGCCTCTTCTACAGAACTTTATGCAATACTCTCTTCTCTTTCTGGTGTTCCAATAAAACAAGGTATTGCGGTGACTGGTTCTGTTAATCAAAAAGGTGAAATACAACCTATAGGTGGAGTAACAGAAAAAATAGAAGGTTTCTTTGAAATATGTAAATATCAAGGTGTAACTGGAAATCAAGGTGTAATAATACCTTACCAAAATGTTGCAAATCTAGCTTTAAGTGATGAAATTATAGATGCTGTAAAAGATGGACTATTCCATATCTACCCTGTTGCAACAATAGATGAAGGAATTGAAATTTTAACTGGCGTTTCTTCTGGAAAATATAAAGAAGAGACTGAAAGTTATGAAAAAGGTAGCATAAATTATTTAGTACATCAAAAATTAAAGCATTATGCTGAAAAAGCAAGAGAATACATAAAATAAATTATAAAAATACTACTGACTAAAATATATAGTCAGTAGTATTTTTATTCCATTTGCTTTATTAGAAGTGATGTTGCTATCTTTCCTATTTTACCGTCTTCTTCTGTTATGACTCTACCTACTTCTTCTGAGATTAATATAATGCTCCCTATTACATCACCATCATCAATTATAGGTAATATAAGTTGTGAAGTATAATGTTTTTTCTCATCACCTACTATTATACTTATTACCCCATTATTTTTGGTATTCCATATAATTCTTTCTTTTAATATATCTGTTACTTCACGGCTTAAGTCCTTTCTCAAATAATCTTTTCTAGAAGAACCTGCAGCAGAAATAACGTAACTATCTGTTGTAGCACACACAGTAAGTCCTGTGCTCTCTGCTATAACCTCTACATATTGGTCTGCAAGTTTTAGCAAATTATCCATAGGCTCATATTTTTCAAGCATAATTATTCCATTATCTTGAATATATATTTCTAGCATATCTCCTTCTTTTATTTTCAAACTCTTTCTTATTTCTTTTGGAAGTACTATTCTTCCTAAATCATCTATCCTTCTAATTATTCCAGTTGCTTTCATATATTTCCTCCAATAACATTACATCTATATTATTGGTAGTTTTTTACTTTTTATACAAATATATCAAAACATTAATTATTTTACTACAGGAACAAAGCCACTCCAATATACTGGCGCATATAATGTTATATCTGTTCCATCTTCATTTTTATATGTACCGGATAATGTACAATTAAGTCCTGCTTCAGAATCTGAAAAATTACCTTCTCCATCAAAGTTATATGTAACGGCTACTCCTCCACTATCTTCTACTAATGCTATATATGCACCCCAGATTCCATTTTCATCTGTTGTTCCATACTTAGGATGATATGCTTTTTTTCCATCTTCTGATACATTCCAAGTAGATGAAGCAATTTTAATATTTCTTAATTCTCTGACATTTATATACATTTTACCTAAAATTCCAGTAGCATTTCTAGGATTATCAGAAGGAAATTGAAATTGATAAAATGGTGATAGAAACCCTACCCATTTTGTGTACAATGTCACATCATTTGTTAACTTTTCTCCTTCTGTTGCAATATTTTTAAATTCCTTATCATAGTACCAACCTTTAAATATTGCAAATGCAGTTTCATTATATTTAGCATGTTCATTGTATTTATAATACGATGGAAATGCTAAATACTCTGCATACAATTTAGGTGTAAAAGCTATAGAACCCGGTGCACTTTTAGATGCATCATAATAAATATGACTTACCATCTTTTCCTCTTTCCACTTAGTAAGTCTTTTGCGTCCATCTTTATTTTTTTCTACATAAAAACCCGCAATGGTTCTGTGGCCAGTACTATTTATTGTATCTCCATCATGCATCAACGTAACTTTAACATAGTATAAATTTTCATCTTCCGATACTTCTGATTTATCCTTTCCTATAAGTGGTAAACTTTCATATTTTTGATCAATTTTGTTATTATTAGTCTTTTCCTCTATACTGAAATCTCCACTGAAACCATTATCCAAGCTTAATGGTGATCTATACCTAATATTTATATAACATTCTTTATACTTATCCATTGGTATCTTTCCTGTATTTATTTTTAAATCACCATTTTCTTCATTCACATCTACTATAACACCAGGAGCTACCAATTGCCAAAAACTAAATTCTTTTGAATTTATCTTACTTTCTCCTTTTTGTCTATACCCTAAAATTATTTTGCTTTCTGATTTTTCTCCCGTATAATAATTCATTATGTGCTGCCATTCATCATTGTGAAAATCATTAGTTAATGACGTAAATTCATCTTCTTCACTATTTTTATAAAACCACTCTATATCATTATTTTCAGGTAGTGTAACCGTTAGTTTACCTTTAGTACCAATATTATATGCTGCAGTACCACCTCCAGTTTCTGCATAATCAAAATTTAACATATCATATATATACAAATCATTTAGTTCTATTCCTAGTTCTTTTGCATATTTTATTTCTTCTTCAGTAGCCGATGCTGAAATATACAATTTACCATAGCTTATAGTAAACTTTCCTTCGTATTTTTTTGCGCTCTTTAATATTTCTGATGCATCTTTATCATTTAGATTGTTTACATCTTCACCATTTAATTCCATTTCTGCCATCTTCATATTTAACTCTTCTTGCATAGCTTTTATATCATTTTTAATTTTAGCTTCTCTAGCTTTTGATATTATTCCACTATTTGATATCGATAATATTATTGCAGCGGCCAGTATTATCATTACTATTATTGTTATTACTAATACTATTAACGATATTCCTTGTCTTTTGTTAGTTTCCATTTGTTCATTCCCCCTTATTTTCTAGAAACTATTTATATAATCATAGTTTTTCTATGTTTATACCCAAAACGCAAAAAAGCTAGTTATACTTTTTACTGTATAACTAACTTTATATTCTCTAATATATTATATGTTTTTTGAGCGCAAAAACCTCTATCTAGTTTATTTCTAGATATTACTTGTGTGTGTGTGTGTGTGTGTGTGTGTGTGTGTTACTCTCCCAACGGTTTCAAGCTCTTTTGTTAACATTTTATTTTCCTCCTTAGTCTATTTTATATAAATAGACTACTTCATATTTTCTTTTTTGTCAAGCTTTTTTATATTTTGTAATTTTATTGTAACAAATTACGCTTTCTTGCTTTTTGATTTCTTTATTTTCTTAAACACCTTTGAATATATTGCATTTATTAATATAATCATCATGCATATAATCGTAATTACAAGCATTATTGTAAAAGGCCACAAAAAAGCCGTATTGGTTTGAATTCCAAATATAACACTAAAAAGTAATGAGCCTAAAAACACATAGTCCACTATTGTTATAAACTCAGGCTTTTTATTGCTGCCTTTATTTGATTTAGCTTTTGGTTTCCTCTTTACACTTCTGTTTACTTTACTCTTATTAATATTTTTTACATCTCTCATATTATATAATACACCTCTTTACGCCCTTATATCTTTTCTGCAAATATTCATATATTCGCAATATTCACAAGGCATTTTTCCATTACATTTTTTAGGTTTTATTCTCGTTATTCCTTGAGTTATCTGTTTACCTATTTCTTTTAAGATTTCTTGTATATCTTTGCATTCTTTTCTAAATTCTTCTTCTGATATTACTTTATTTTTGTCGTTTATATTTCTACTATTTACATCTATAAAAGAACTGTTAGTATCTTTATATTTTCTATCTAGTCCTTCTAGCACCTTAACATCACTTAGATATATTCCTTTTAATTTCATTTCTTTTATAAGCTGATTATTTATTTTTTCTTCATCTTGCTCATATTCACTTATTCTCTTAACATTTGTCTTTAATGAAAAATAATTAATAGCTGCCGGTACTATTTCTTTACTCACATCTATATTTTTTCCATTATTTACAAGTGCACTCATATATGTCATAAGTTGCAAAGATATACCTTCTTTTATATCATTCAAACTAATTGTCCTATTTGATGACTTATAATCTACAATTCTAACATAAATCTTATCATTTATGCAAGCAGTATCCACCCTATCTATTTTTCCTATTAAATGCATAGTCTTTCCATTTTCAAGATTTACTTCTATTGGTGAATAAAGTCCGCCATCTCTAAACTCTATTTCATAGCCTAGTGGCTTAAATTCACTTTGATTAAAGCTTGTAGCAATTATTGATATAATCTTAAACATTTTCCTTTTAAGCCCTGATTTTAGCACTATATATCTATTGTTATCTTTGTATTTCACATATTTTTCAGCAAATATTTTATCAACTATTGTATCAATTTTTTCCTTAGCTAGCAAATTAATTTTTTCTTCTGTAACTACTTGCGGCCATAAATATGACCTTTCCATTAGCCATTTTGAGAATTGTTCTAATACATCATGCATTAAAGTTCCCATATCCATAACAGTCATTTTATATCTTTTAAGTGGCTTTATATTCAATATATAGTTAGCATAATATGAAAATGGACACCTTTTAAAAGTTTCAAGTTTGGATACGCTACTATTTAAATCATTTTTGTATAGCTCACTTAATACTTCTTCTGATAAATTATCATCCTTTCTAGAATACTCCAATATATCACTGTATTTTTTTTCTTCTTTCACATTAGCAAAATATTCATATATATTATATAATCTTTGAAGTTCTTTTTTATCTACTACATCTTCATTTGAAACTTTAACAATATCTTCTAAAAGTTTTCTAAACACTACTCTATCTGTTACTTTATCAAACTCAAGCCTTTCTACATCAGCACCAGTTATATTACCTGTAACATGCACATCAAATAATCTCTTTATCTCATTTAAGATTATTCCCATTCTTAATGGTTCACCAGTTATTTTAGAACTTGGCATACTTATCTTTATTTTTTCTTCTGCCGTAGCAAGTGCTAAATATACATTAAATAGTGCCATATTAGTTCTTGTTATACTATCTTGTTTTAACTCTATTTGTTTTTCTTTTAGTGCTTTAAGTTCTTTATCTGAAAACATAACATCTTCATTTGAAGTAGAAGGAAGTCCATTTTCATACGCTCCTATAAAATACACATACTTTTTAGGCAATATTCTAGTTTTGTTTATATCACATATTTCCACCTGGTCTACTGTCATAGGTATTGTCTTTATTGTCTTGTCCTTTATTCCAAACTCAAACATTTCTATAAATGTTCTTAAACTAATTTTATCATTACCACATACCATTGATATATTATCAAATACATCATATATAACAGTGATAACTTGTCTTTTTAAATCACTTTGTTTTACACTTAAATTATTTGTATTATCAATTTCTACTTCATATCTATCTACTATTTTATTTTCTATCAAATGGTTATATATTTTTTCTATTATTTCCTTAGCTGTCATGCTATAATTTATCTCGTTACCAAACTCAGTTATATACTTAATTATTTTTTCTCTTAATATATTTAATCTATCTAAATCATATACTGTATCTTGCAAACTATCTTCTTTGTTGTTTTTTTTAAAGCTTTTAGATAACATATATCCCTTTATACCAAATTCTAGTACATAGTTTTCAAAATAGTTTAAATCTTCTTTAGTAATATCAAAAAGACCTGTTTTAAGAAGAACAAATAAACTATTAATATCTATTCCATTTTGAATTATTTTAAGTAATGTAAGTAAGTATATTGCAAAGTTACTAAACTCTACTTCTGATGTGTCATCAAAGCTATACACAATACCATAATCTGCAAATATTCTTTTAATACAGAACTCATACTCTTCAAAATTATTTGTATAAATTGCAAAATCTCTAAATCTTAAATTATTATCTTCTCTTGTTTTGCAGATTATATCTTTTGCAATTTCTTCTATTTCATAATTTGAATTTTTTTCTAATCTTAATAATATGTTCTCACTTTTATTATCATATTTTGAGTATCTAGCAGAAAATATATTTTGAATTAGATATTCAATATCTTCTTGTGTTTTTATCTTATCTAGTTCCATAACGTTATTAAAAGAAGTTTTGCATTCCTTTGCAAGCTTTGTTAATTGTCCATATGTTTCATATGCTATTTCAAATATTCCACCAGGGTTTTCAGTATATGAAATCATGTCACTAGGCAGTGTTAAAGAAACAGTAACATTTAAACCTAACTTTAAAAATGTTTTAATAACATCAAACTCTCTTTTACTAAAATTGTTATATCCATGAAAAAATATTTCAGTATTTTTAAGCTCTTTACTTTCTTTTGATATGTGTTCACAAAAAATTTCTAATATATCTAAGCTATCAATATATTTTTCATTTAATCTTTCTTCTACAACTTGGCAGATATTGCATATTTCCTTTAACTTTTCTTTAGTTAGATTATTAATATCTGTCATATCATCTATCTTTGATATATCAATGTCCTCTTTTTTTATACTATCTATATATGAAATTACTAAATCAACAAAAGAAGGCTTGTCTATTACATTAGAAAAAAGAGTTAATATTCCTCTATTTTCATTTATTATTTGCTTTATATACATCCTTTTGGTTTCATCAGTAATATATTCTTTATTCAACTTTACACTATCTAAAGTTTTAAGTATATACCTAGACAATGTGGTTATGTATGTATTGACCATACCACTTTTGCCAGTATATTTCATGTATGCTTCTTCTGCTGTCATTCTGGCCTGAGAAGGTACAAATATAACGGGAAAAAAGCCCTGATTTTCTAAATCAGCTGCTTTATTATATATGTATTTATCTTTGTTATATATAGCTTCACCTATTACACAATTTAAAGACATATCTTCCCCCTAAATATTAATTTTACTATTCTTGCTTATCTGAGTTTTCTTCAGTAGCTACATTATTTGCATTTGCTTCATCAAAAAGTGATATTTCATCTGTTTCTAATCTTGATAAATCTATTTCTGGTAATTCTTCTAAACTTGATATCCCCATACATTTTAAAAATTCATTAGTAACAGAAAATATCGCTGGTCTTCCAGGAAGTTGTAATCTTCCTACTTCTTCTATAAGGCCATACTCTATTAGTCTTGAAACTTGAGAATCACTATTTGTTCCCCTTATTTTTTCTATTTCACTTTTAGTTATTTTGGGGTTATATGCAATTATACTTAACACTTCCATACAAGTATTAGAAAGTGTTTGCTTTTTATTATTTGCAACAAACTTACTAACATATTCAAAATATGATTTATTTGAAACAAGTTGATATCCACCATTTACATATACTAAACTTATTCC
This sequence comes from uncultured Clostridia bacterium, assembly GCA_934149365.1. Taxonomy (GTDB): domain Bacteria; phylum Bacillota; class Clostridia; order TANB77; family CAG-465; genus CALXJE01. The sequence continues at coordinate 1,673 of CAKPEI010000008.1, read as the reverse complement.
TCTTTTTTTAGAATACTCTTCTTTTAAAAGTTCCATTGCCTTTTCTATATCTTCTTTTTCTATCTCAAGTGTTTCAGATAATTCATTTATCTCAACACTTCTACCTAAAGCAAAAAGTATTGCTTCTATTATATTTTTTATCTCATTTAACATAGTACACCTCTAAAATTATTTTTAATATTATATCAAATACATCCAAACTTTTCTACAAAATACCTTAAATGTTTACAAATAACGGTAAATTTGTTTCACAAAAATGGGCTATACTATAAAGTATAAAAAAATAGCCACATAGACGAGAGAGTTTGTCTATATGACTAAATATATAAATATGTCAACTAAAACATCTGCATTCAAGTACTTTATGTATACCTATGTGGCATGCACTTACTTTTGGAAGCGCCTATTTTTTATGTTTTGTTCCTACTTACACTGTGCATTTTATGTTAATTTCATATCTTCCCATGTTTATGCGCTTCCCATTTTCCCTAGTTTTGTGCCAACTCTATTTTCCATTCTGTTTCCCCAGTATTTCGTGTTAACTGGATATTAGATTTTAGAGAAACTACGGGACGAACCGCACACGTATCGACGTAAAGGCCGCCCTCCGAATAGAACATGCCGCACGCGTGCACGTTAGCAGAGTCAACGGAGCGTACACTGAAACCCGCAGCGTCGCTGCCAAAAATCGCATCGACACACGGAGAAGCAAGCCAGTATTCATTTTTAGCATTGTATACTAAATCTCTATTACCCGGATTCTTCATCTCTTTTACATCATTTGTTTTATTTATACTGTAATCATCTGCATAACATGTTGTTATGTCTTTTCCATCTAGTATTTTTGTTTTTCCTAGTGATGTTCCTAATTTTTTATCTATTTCTCCTATTGTTAATGGTTCTGCTGTTGTTACTATGTTATAATCAGTATCGGAATATCTTCCTTTTGGTCCTGTATATCCTAATATATTATTTACATCGTCTATATTCATACTTCTTACTGTTCCTACTCCCTCTTTTGAATATAACTTTTCGCATATTGTATTTAACAAATCTGGTCCCTTTAAGTAACCACCTTTTCCTGATAATGTTACTTTTGTGTTATCTGCCACCGCTGTTGTTGATAAATCTGCCATTATCTCCAATTCTCCGTCTGCATTTACTCCCAAATACTTCCACGTTAGCGCGGTATTAGCTGTTACTGTTTGTGGTTGCGGGTCTGCTTCTGTACCATCATCTAAAATACATTTGTTCTCACTTCCGTCTGTTGTGTATGTAGTTGATGTTACTGTATATCCTGTTACTACATCTCCTACTTTTATTCCTGCTCTTATTACTGCCATTGCATTTTCATTTAAGTTTGAGTATATTTCTCCATCTGCTCCTACTGCTCCTTTGTAGCCATTTGCTGCTAACTTTTCGTTTGCATACGCTTCAAATGAATTTGCTTTGACTGCTCTTTCTGCATCTGTCATTAATTCCCATTCTGCTCTTAGGGTATTTACATACTCTTTTAAATTTGCTGTATCACTATCTGTTTTTGCTTTATTTGCCTTTCCTATTATTCCACTATTTGATAGTGATAAAATTATTGCGGCGGCTAATATTATCATTACTATTATTGTTATTACTAGTACTATTAATGATATTCCGCCTTTTAGTTTAACTTTTGT
>CAKPEI010000007.1 GCA_934149365.1 uncultured Clostridia bacterium | reverse complement strand
TTCCGCCTTTTAGTTTAACTTTTGTTCTCATACTTTTTACCTCCATTTTCTTAGAACAATTTTTATATATACATATTATTTCACATTACTTTAAATTTTGAAATCATTTTTAATTGCTTTTATGTATTTTTGTTATGGTTTTTATGTATATATGGCTGTGTAAATTTACATGATTTATTATCATGATTATACCTTAATTTATTTTTTTACATTTTATTTAAACGCAAAAAAGCTAGCTATACATTTTTGCTCTGTATAACTAACTTTTTTTACATTACTATTCTCTTTTATTTTCTGCATGCAAAACGCGGCTACTTTTGTAGCTATATTTTTAAATTGTATGCTCTCTCTCTCTCTCTCTCTCTCTCTCTCTCTCTCTAGAGTTGCAACGTTTGCATGCTCTTTAGTTAACATATTTTCACCTCTTTTTTTTTACTTTTTCTCACATTTTTATGCTACCATATATTAAAACTTTTTTCAATACTTTTTTACAATATTTTTTATTAAACTTCTCTAAAAAAGTGTCCATTAGTATATTTTACTTTATCATTTGACGTTATATCATTTGTCAAGTTATCATTTCCACTTACTATTTGCTTTATATTAGTTACTATATCTTCTAGTTCTTCTTTTGTTTCGTCATAAACGTACAGTCTCATATATTCAACCTTACCTGCTAGTCTTGTAATAGCCTCTTTAGAAAAAAGTTTATCCGCGTTTAAAACTTGCATAGTGCAACCAATATTATTAAATAGGCACGGGAATTTTTTTCCCTTTCTATCAACAAGGTTGTATTTAATATTTTTACAAAATCCACAATTACCTGTAGCTTTTAAAACGCAAAAATTACTATACATAGCTTGCAGATTTCCATATACATCTACTTCAAGCTTAGAGTTATTTGTAGCTTGTATATTCTCTATTTGCTGTAATGAAAGTTCATTAGATAAATTAATTCCAAGTATTCCGTTTTCTTCCAAAGTTTTTAAAGTATAGCTATTAAATACGTTAAAACTATTATCTAAATACAAATTATATTTTTTATCTTTAAAAAATTCTAAGTGCTCTACATTAGTTATAAGTATATTTTCAAATTCTTTTATTTTAGCTAATTCCTCACACATATACTTTCTATATCTAGAATTAGTTATAGTTGGTAAATACAAACATATTTTACTGTTAATACCTAAGTTTAATATTTCCTCTTTATTTCTTACTACATCTTCTAATGATATATACACTCTATCAAATTGTTTTAACACACTTATATCTTTTAACAGTTTTAATCTATATACATATGCTGATATCTTTGTATCTACATCTCTATCTTCTATTTTTACTAAATCTTCACCCTCGTTTATATTTTCTGTTTTTTCTTTTACATTTTTAAAGCTTTTTACTATTTTATCTGACAATATATCAAAAGCTTTTCTCCTTATGCTGTTTAAATTAGCCATTGTTGTAAATACTTTATCATCTTTTACAATATTAATATCATCTATTTCAAAAGGCACATCTCCTGTTTTAGATAAAGAACTACAAATAACATCATCTGTTAAATATTTATTTTGTCCAACTTCACATTTATTTCCATCTTCTATTTCTACTTCAAAGTTTTTACCAAGCACATCACATTTAAGTATTATCTTTGGAGCTTTTGATATACTAAGAAAAATTTCACATTCCACTTTATTTTTCTTTATTTCTCTAGTTTCAAAACTTTCTTTCAGTTTATCATTTAACTCTTTTGATATAATTTTATATACTGGATTTCCTACTTCAATTTTTCCTTTTATATCCCCTATTATTGCCACTTTACCGGCATCTACTTTTTTTACTATATTACCTGATGTTCGTATATATGAAACCATACTACTTGATAATTCTTTATTTACAACTTCAATTACGTCACCATTAGCTAAATCTTTCTCAAGTTTTATAGTTATATTTCCTTTTTTGCTATCATATTTTTGTACATTACCTATATATATTCCAGAATTTTTAGGTCTTGCATTACACCATATATTTTTAGAATTAGAATTCTCTAAGTAACCTGTAGAAAAACCACCTCTATTAAAAACTTGAAGCAATACTTCTTTATCCTCTTTATCCACTACGTATTCTTTATTTTCATAATACATATCAATATATTTTCTATATATTCTAGTAACTGCAGCAACATATTCGGGAGATTTCATTCTACCTTCTATTTTTAAAGAATGTACTCCTGTTTTTAAAACATCTGGCAAAATATCTATTAAGCATACATCTTTTGTGCTCAAATAGTAATTTTCATCTTGCATTACTTCCTCTATTTTATATGGTAATCTGCAAGGCTGTGCACATCTTCCTCTATTTCCACTTCTTGCACCTATTTGACTACTTAACTTACATTGCCCAGAATAACATACACATAAAGCGCCATGTACAAATATTTCTATCTCTTTATTCACATTATTAACTATTTGTGTTATCTCATTTAAAGAAAGTTCTCTTGCAAGTACAACTCTTTCAACATTAGAATATTTATCAAAAAAATTTACACCATCTACGCTATATATAGTACTTTGAGTGCTTACGTGTACTTTTAACTTTGGAACCTTTTTAGAAAGCATATCTATAAGTCCTAAATCTTGTACTATAACTGCATCTACACCTATTTCATATAGTTTTTCTGCATAACTTACTGCTTCTTCTAACTCATTATCATTTAGTAAAGTATTTAATGTAATATATACTTTTACATTCCTAAGATGTGCATAATCTACTGCCTCTTCTAGTTTACTTATTGTTGTAAAATTATCAGCATACATTCTTGCATTGTAATTTAAGCCACCCATATATACTGCATCTGCTCCATTTTGTACAGCTGCTTTTAGTTGCAAAATTCCTCCAACAGGACATAAAAGTTCAGGTTTATTCAAATTCATAAATTTATTCTCCCCTATTTAACATTACCAAAGTATGTACTTTTTCTTCGTTTTCATCTAGTATGTACACGTTGTTTTCTTCATTTTTCATAAAAACAATTTTTTCACCTAATTTACATTCTGTTTTGTAATGTATCTCTACGTTTTTTATACTATCACAAAATGTATCGTCTAGTCCCTCTAATGCTAAGTCTAAGTAAATTATATTATTCATATGATTATTTGTATCTACATCTCTTTTTTGAACAGAACACTCATATATTTTCTCGAGTTTTTCCTTATCGAACTTTAAATTTACCTTTGAAATACCATCACTATATCCATCCATGTGAATTTCAGTAAATTCACTTAAAAGTTCACTTGTGATTTTTTGTATTTTCTTTGTACAAGTATCAATCATTATCCACTGTGACTTAGCTTTTGCAACAACTTCTCCTTTTTCATTAGTCATTTCAAAATATCTATAAAAATATATTTTATCAATTTTACCTATCCATGTTTTTACAATAATCTTTTCATTCCAACTTGGTTTATCTAGTATATCTACATTCCATGCTATTACAACCCAAGCTTTATGTGTAATGGGCTCTGTATCAAGACAATAGCCATATACCTTAGAATGAAGTGCTCCAACTTCCTGCATAAATTTCAAATATGTTGACAACTTCATTTTGTTATTTTTATCTACATCATTTATTCCTAATTCAAATTCTTTTACATATATTCCTTCCATATGTATATCTCCTTATTATTTTTCAAATATTTAGGTATTATTATATCATATATAACATAAATGTGTTATACTATTTTGGTAAAAATTACATAACCGAAATATTAATATATGGGAGGAAAAACAAATGGAAAATAGTAGTAAAATAATAGACCTACATGTACACAGTACCTGTTCAGACGGAAAAGATAAAGTGAACGAAATAATATCAAAAGCTAAAATAAATAACGTTGGCGTTTTATCACTTACTGAGCATTATAACTTGGGTTCTTATCAAAAAGCAAGAACTCTTGCCGGAAGTGATATAGAAATAATTCCAGGAGTAGAATTTGGAACAAACTTAGATTGTTTTGGTATGTCAAAAAAGCATGTATGTCATATAGGCGCATATTATCCATCATATAGGATAATTAAAGTATTTGACATATTCGAAACAAGCCGAGATAAATGTGTTAAACGGACAATTAAGAGACTGCAAAATCTAAATATTCCTATAACATATTCAAAGGTTGAAAAGTATGCAAGAAAAAAAATCAGTATTGGCAGATTTGATATAGCTATAGCATTGTATCAAATGGGTTATTCTGATAGTCCTATATCTGCTTATGGTGACTACTTAGATTGCAACATGCCGGCATATGTAAATAGAGAAAAACTTTCACCTCAAGACTTAATATACCAGATATTAATGGCGAGTGGTGTCCCTGTATTATTTCATCCCAAAAGTTTAAAATTAAATGTTGACGACTTATATGACTTCTTATGCTTTTTAAAAGTTTGTGGCCTTGAAGGCTTAGAAGTATATAATCCTCACCATACAGAAGAACAAACTTATACTCTACTAACTCTTGCAAATAAACTTGATTTAGTACCAACTGTTGGTTCTGATTACCACGGTTTGTCAGATAGAAATACAGAGATAGGAAAAGGTATTGATAACAATTTAAATATATCAAATTATTCATTAATAACAAGATTAAAAGAAAGACATCACAAAATATCAAAAGGTTAAAATTAAGGAAGCAAAATTTGCTTCCTTAATTCTTTTAATATATGAATAAATTATTTATCTTTAGGTTTATCCATGTTTTGGCTTATGGTAAATATAACAGCAAGCGAGATAACAAGTATAAGTGCAGTAGTAGGTAAATTTTTTGAAAAAGCAATGCCAACCATAGAGATGATACCGATAATTGTAAGTAATGTACAGAGTGCATTGTTTTTCTTGCTTACTTCTTTTTTTGACATACTAATTCCTCCTACAAATTATTGATAAGATTTTGTTCTTTGAACAAGTATATTATACCATTCATAAGTATTTATGTCAACTTATGTGGATAAAAAAATATATAGGCTTCAGTGTAATACCTATATATTTTTATGCTTAATATTCAGCAACTATATTAGAAGCTTCTACTCCGTTTACCCCTACTATTGAAATTACTGTTGTTCCCTTAAATGTTGGTATATCCGGTAACGTTATACTCTCTTCTATTGGATCTTCTAATATGTATTGTACTTCTTCATTTTGAAGCGCTTTTATAAAGGTACTTGCGTCAGTATAATCTTTATCTACAAAGTATATATTTTTACCTTTAGCATTGCCGAAAGCCACTTTATCTATATTAAAGTTTGCTTTACTAACATATGCACTAGATAATAATTTTTCTCCTGTCTTTCTAGCTTTGGTAGTATATGCTACAAAAAAGCCATATGGATACGTTGGCATAGCTGAAGCATGATATTCAACATTAGTTAAATCACCTATTTTGTCTACTCCTATTTCTCTTACTACTTTTTTCTTTTCAAAATCAATGTAATCAGAATATTCTCCTAATTTTCTAAGTGGCTCATTTAAATAAATGTTAACTTGTTTTTCTTCATATTCTTCGTAACTTGTTGCCTCTTTTCCATATTCTATTTGAAGATTGCTAAAATATGATTTTTGTGGGCTATTATCTGCTTCAGTTCTTATATCTAAATAACTAGCATTTGCACTTGCCACATAGGTTATTTTTTTATCTACTATATCCTTATAGCTAACTAGCGTTCTTTTTATGAAATTATTGTTTTCATCAAATTCAGTAAATCTTATATATGGAAGTTCGGTAACATTGGATTGATATGAAGAATAACTACAAGTTATATATTTGTTCTGGCTAACATCAGCTCTAACATATTTAAATGAGTCAATAACTTGCGACGCCCTATATACTCCTAAATCATCATAAAAATAATTAGTTGGATTCTGATTATTATTAAACAAATTCTTTCCATTAATTCTAACCGGTATTTTATATTTACCATAGTTAGCATCATTTGCATCTGTTACTAAATCTCCAAGACTTTGCACTTTAACCGGGTTATTTGGAGTTGGACTTTGTATATATTTTTCATATTCGGTTGAAGTAGAGCCCACTTCCAGTTGTGGTTTTATAGTTACATTATTTAATGTTACACCTGCATCTATTCTAATTGCTATTGTTACACCCCAAAATTTAATATTAGTAACGTCAAACGATGTTCCTTCCCCAGTGTCTCCTACGTATAACAGCGTATTTCCACTTTCATCTTTTGCTCCTGCAGTAAGTTTAATACCCGTAAGTTCACTTGGAAGACCTGACAAGAAATATTTATTATTAGGAAGTTTTAAACCTGAATTTAAATAATATACAACATATTTTGTAGAAGTACCATTAATAGTAATAGTATTATCGTCATTTTGTACAAAAGTTAAACCTGTATCTTCTACTTTGTTTTTATTATAATAAGGGAACTCTATGTGGTTTTTCCCATTTTGTTTTTCTTGAATACTATTTCCATATATTTTATAGTTTAGCAAACTACTTCCAGTTGTATTTTCAAGTACTGCACTAGCTGTATTTATTATAATATCAAGCTCTTTTGCAGCTTTTTCTACATCATCATCTTTTCCTTTATTTAATACTCTTAGTTTTCCTCCAACTATCATAGTTCTATCTTCATATGTGCTGTTTTGTATTCCCCACTCAGATAATTTATATTTTCCTTCTGTATCTAAGTTATTCAATTTTCTTTCTGCAACTTTAACTTGTACTTCTTCCATTAATGTGGATAGATCACTTTTAGCTCTTCCCATATTTGCTTTTCCTATAATGCCTGAATTACTTAGGGCAAGCATAACAGCTCCAGCTAGCACTATCATGATAATTATTGTAATTACTAATAATATTAACGATATTCCAATTCTATTTTTCTTAATTTTCATACAGTCTCACCTCTCCTAAAAAGCATATTAATATTCTGCTACTATATTAGAAGCTTCTATTCCATTTGTTCCTCTTACAGAAATTATTGTTGTTCCCTTAAACGTTGGTATATCAGGTAATGTTATACTCTCTTCAGTTGGTGTAATTAATGGATAAATCACTTCAAAATCTTTTTTGTCTGCTAGCCAATTTTTAAATGCATCCAAACTTTCCCAATATCCTCTGTTATATATTCTAACAACTTCATCTACTGTTCTTACATAAGACATACCATCTATTCTTTTAGTCTCACTAGGTATATAATTACAAAATATATCTGCCTCATATCTTGCATTTTTTACTCCATAATATATTATATCGTCTTCTTGTCTATAACTCCAAGCTTTATTAGCTGAAAGCTCAGATTTAACATTTCTCACTACTTTTTTCTCTTTAAAATCAATATAGTCAGCATAATCTCCTGTTTTTCTAAGTGGCTCATTTAGGTAAATAGTAACTAGTTTAGGAGTTTGATAGGTTTCATAACTTGTTGATTGTTCTCCTTTCTCTATTTGTGGTTTTATAACTAGATTATCATATGTTGTTCCACCCTCTATACGAATCCTATATAAAAACTTAGCTTTCTTTTTCACAGTGCCAGTTATTGATGTTAAGGCATTTTTATTAGTTAACTGTAAATCTTGCTGATTAACAGAATCATATATTTGCACCAATGAATGACCGTTATCTACCGGAACTTTGTTTGCATTTGCGGATAAAGTATATGTACCTGTTTCAAAATCAATATAGCCCATATCAAAATTTGCACTTGCTGTACAAGTTCCGTTTAATGTTATTTCTCCATTATTATTTATCAACGTTACTCCATTTAATGTTTTTGTTGTAACATCAGAATGTAGCAAATTCTTACCACTAATATCAACTTGCAATTTATATTTACCATAGTTAGCATCATTTGCATCTGTTACTAAATCTCCCAAACTCAGCATTTGAACTGGACTATTAATTGAAGGTGTTTCAGATACTACTATTGAATTTACTATATCTTCCCAATTATCAGAAACTTCATATCCATTATAGCAATATATAACTAAATACTTTGCAGTATCATCTGTAGTAGTCTTAAGTCTCATTTGTGTCGTTTTATCTGCGCTAACGACATTTTTTACTTCCATTCCAACTTCTGGCACATCAGAAGTACAACCTATGTGGAATTGTGAGAAGCTAGCACTTCTTGTTACCTCATATGAAGTATTAGGTTTACACTCGATATATATTGTTCTAGCATTAGCATGTGTAGTTACTACTGGCTTACTTCTGAAAAAATAACCTATGATGTAATTTACATTATTTTTATCTAATAAATTACCACCTTGTATAGTGTTTCCATATATCTTGTAATCTAATAAACTTTCTCCTGTAGTATTTTCAAGTACTGCATTAGCTGTATTTGTTAAAATACCAAGTTCTTTTGCTGCCTTTTCAAATTCATCATTTTTTCCTTTATTTGATACTTTTAACTTTCCACTGTCTATTATAACTCTATCTTCATATTCTTGACTTTCTATTCCCCAGTCAGATAATTTATATCTTCCATCTACATCTAGTCCATTTAATTTTCTTTCTGCAGCTTTAACTTGTACCTCTTCCATTAATGTTGATAAATCACTTTTGGCTCTTCCCATATTTGCTTTACCTATAATACCTGAATTATTTAAAGCAAGTATAACAGCTCCTGCTAATACTATCATCACGATTATTGTTATAACCAAAACTATTAATGATACTCCCTCTTTTGTTCTAAGTCTTTTCATATCTTTTTCCTCTCCTTGTATACCTGTTTTTTTCACATTTTGCACTTTTTAAAATGATTTTTGAATATTTATTTTTATTCATATTAATATTTTCTATCGTAATATACTTTTTATGCACAAAAAGCTAGCTATGCATAATTATTTACGCATAACTAACCTTTTTATACCGCTATTTAAACTTACTCTCTTTCATATCTCTACCTCTATTTTTTTTCATACATTTTCTCTACAACTATTCTACTTTAACCAAAAACTTTTTTCAACATTTTTCGACAAATTTTATAACTTTTAGCAAAATTTCACATTACTTTCTCCAAACACTTCTTTTAAATGATTTTCTAAATTATCATCTATCTCTGTCCACCATTTTTTTGATAAAAGCTTAAGTTCATCTTTTTCCTCAAAATATAGATATATAGGTATACTGCCATCTGTCGTAATAACGTTAGATACTACTTTATCTAATGCTTCTTTTTCATCCATATCTTCATTTATTTTTATGTATATTTTTTTAACTCCTCTTGTCATTTCTTTTAAAGTACTAGCCAATATTTTTGGTCTTTCGCCTTCTTTTAAACTTATTTTTCCTTCTATTTTTAATATTTCCCCTGTTTTTATAACATTAGAATATTTAGCATAAACAGTAGGAAAAATTACAGCTTCCATAGTTCCATATAAATCTTCTATCAAAAGAAAAGCCATAGGTTTGTTATTTTTTGTATATATTTGCTTTACAGAAGATATAACTGCACATATAGTTTGCTCTGTTCCATCATATTTTTGAGATGTATTTTCTTCTTTTACATATTCTGCATCATCTTCTATAGCTTCATTTTTAATTTCCAAATCTTTAGTATATACTGTACTTAATTTTTTTATATCATTCACATATTCATCAAGCGGATGTCCTGATATATACAAACCCATCATTTCTTTTTCCATTTCAAGCATTTCTTTCTTAGTCATCTCAATATTGCTCTTTTTTATCTTTATCATGACATCTTGGTTTGATGCTTCACCTTGCATAGCATCAAATATACTTACCTGATTTTTTAAATTATTTCTTCTTTCCTGACTAATTGAATCTATTATATCTTCATAATTATCAAGTAAATCTCTTCTTGTATAGTCTTTTTCTAATTCATCAAATGCTCCTGCCATTATAAGAGACTCAACGCATTTTTTATTTACCTTTTCAGTTTCTATTCTTTTTAAGAAATCTACAAAACTTTCATATTTGCCATTTTTCTTTCTTTCTTCTACTATTGTTTCTATTGCCATTTCACCCACGTTTTTTATAGAAGCAAGCGCAAATCTTATCTTAGAATTAATTACAGCAAATCTTGCATAACTTTCGTTTATATCCGGTCTTAAAACTTCTATATTAGACATTTTACACTCTGCTATATACTCAGGTATTCTGTCTAAATTGCCAAGCATACTGTTCATAGTAGCAGCCATAAATTCAGCCGGATAATGTGCCTTTAAAAAAGCTGTTTGATATGATACCACAGCATACGCTGCTGCATGTGATTTATTGAAGGCATATTTGGCAAACTCAGCCATTTCATCAAATATTTTATTTGCAGATTGTTCGTCTATTCCTCTTCTTACTGCTCCATCTATTATATAATTTCCTTGTTCATCTTTTAAGCCATTTATGAAAATCTGACGTTCTTTATTCATTACATCTATTTTCTTTTTTCCCATTGCACGCCTTACTAAGTCAGCTCTTCCAAGGCTATAGCCTGCAAGTTCTCTAAATATCTGCATTACTTGTTCTTGATATACCATACATCCATATGTTACCTTAAGTATAGGTTCTAATGCTTTATGTGTATATTCAATATTTTCAGGGTTATTTTTGTTTTTAATATATCTAGGTATTTGATCCATTGGGCCTGGTCTATATAACGAAATCATAACAATAATATCTTCTATGCTATTTGGCTTTAGTTCTTTCATTACATTTCTAAAACCAGCACTTTCCATCTGGAACACTCCGGTAGCCTTACCTTCAGATAATAATTTATACACTTCTTCGTCATCATATTTATCATCAAACTTTATGTCTATACCATGTATTTTCTTAATTAAATATATTGTATCTGATATAACAGTTAAAGTCCTTAAACCTAAAAAGTCCATCTTTAAAAGGCCTAATTCTTCCAATGTAGTCATTGTAAACTGAGTAGATATAGCATCTTGATTTAAATATAACGGTACATATGTATCCACTGGATCTTTAGTTATAACTACACCAGCAGCATGTGTTGATGCATGTCTTGGAAGTCCTTCCATTTTTTTAGCTATATCTATAAGTTTGGCTACTTCCTCATCAGTATCATATAACTGTTTTAATTCACTAGAAATGCTAAGTGCCTTATCTATAGTCATTTTTATTTCTTGTGGCACAAGCTTAGCTACTAAATCTGCTTTTTGGTAAGATATATCAAGAGCTCTTGCTGTATCTCTTATAGCATTTCTTGCTGCCATAGTTCCAAACGTTATAATTTGAGCCACATGGTCTCTTCCATATTTTCTAGCTACATACTCTATAACCTCTGCTCTTCTTTCATAGCAAAAGTCCACGTCAAAATCGGGCATGCTTACTCTTTCAGGATTTAGGAAACGCTCAAATATTAAATTGAATTTAAGTGGATCTATAGCAGTTATATTACTAAGATATGCTGCTATGGAGCCTGCTCCAGAACCACGTCCAGGGCCTACTGGAATTTCATTATCCTTCGCGTATTTTATAAAATCAGCAACTATAAGGAAATAATCTATATACCCCATTTTTTCTATTACTTCTATCTCATAATCTAGTCTTGCTTTTGCTTCTTCATATCTTTCACCAGAATACTTTTCGTTTAAACCAGTATAACACACATTTTTAAAGTATTCTAAATGTGATACATTTTCACCTACATCTATATGTGGAAGAATTGTATGTCCAAATTCAATCTCAACATTACACATATCCGCTATTTTAGATGTATTTTCTATTGCTTCCGGAAAATTTTCAAATGCTTCTGCCATTTCTTCTTTAGACTTGACGTAAAATTCATTTTTCTCAAAAGACATTCTATCTTCATCGGTCATTTTCTTCCTTGTTTGTATACAAAGTAAAACTTCATGTGCATAATAATCTTCTTTGGTTAAATAGTGACAATCGTTAGTTGCAACAAGAGGGACATCAAGCTCTCTTGACATCCTTATTAAGTTTTGATTAACTATCATTTGGTCGCTATATTTATTATCTTGTAACTCTAAATAATATCTATCTTTAAATATTTGTTTAAACTTTAATATTGTTTCTTTTGCGCCTTCAATATCCCCTGCTAATATCTTTCTTGGAACTGCTCCTGCAAGACATGCAGATAATACAATTATTCCTTCGTTATACTTTTCTAAAACCTCCATGTCAATTCTAGGTTTATAATAAAATCCTTCTGTATACCCTATAGAACAAAGTTTAATCAAATTTTTATACCCTATATTATTCATAGCAAGAAGTATTAAATGATTAGGCTCAGTATCTATTTTTCCTTCCTTCTCAAGTCTACTTCTAGGTGCGACATAAGCTTCCATACCAAGTATTGGCTTTATTCCATTTGCCTTACATTCTTTATATAATTCTATTACTCCAAACATGTTACCATGATCAGTAATTGCAACAGCTTTCATATCTAATTCTTTTACTTTTTTAACTAAATCTTTAATTCTATTTGCGCCATCTAGTAAACTATATTCTGTATGCATGTGTAAATGTACAAAATCTTTCGACATAAGCACCTCCAGATTATTAATTTCACTTTTAATTTCTTCGTATATTATATATTACAATGTACAAAAAAACAATGATATCACTTGATTTTACCTAGTTTGTATTGTATAATTTCTATATAATTATTTTTTGAGTTATTATTAATATATATATCTTAGGATTAGAATAATCACATGAAATCTCTTTATATGGACAAAGATAATGGAAAGTTGTTTGGGGTTTGTACTGGTTTTTTCAGAATTTTTTCAATTGATTTTACAATACTACGGATAATCCTATTTATACTTTGCTGGTTTATTTTACTGGGTTTGTACTTTACTTATTACTTGTTTTTTTACCATATAAATGTAAATTATACCCTAAATTGCCAAATCCCCCTTATATTTTTTTGGTTAGCCTTGCAAATTTGCAAGGCTTTCCTTGATTCCAAAAGGCTACTATGATACAATATTTCAAATTTAATGTGATAATCTTCAAATAATTTTAGGAGGTAAATTTTATGAATTATTCTACGCTTTATTGTCCAAAATGCGGAAATGAACTAATTTTTTTAGGAGGCGATTTAAACAAATGTCAAAATCCTTCATGCAACTATCTTATTCAAGGCTCTAACATCATTGATATAAGCTTTAAATCAAAAGGTATAGCAAAGGCTTTGTCAAATTTATGCCCTTACTCTTTCAAATTCGATAACGTTTATTGTTATTCAATGGAAGCATTTATTCAGTCACTAAAAGTAAAAAACACACAACTTCAACGAGAGCTTTGTGCAAAAACCGGGCCTTTTTGTTACAGTATTCGTACAATGTTTGATGACTGGAGAGTAAAACAACAAATATATTGGAAAGGGCGCACTTATGATAGGCATAGCGAAGATTATATTCTTTTGCTAAAAAGAGCTTACATCGCTCTATATGAACAATCTGAAATATTTAGTTATGCAATTAACAAGGCTAAAAAAGAAAATTATACTTTAATTCACTCTGTAGGTTGCAAAGATAGTAATGAAACCCTTCTTACCCCTGATGAATACATGGACATACTTTATTACTTAATTGAAAAAATAGAGTGATAAAAAGCAAAAATGAAGTAGTGATAATATTACCACTACTTCTTATTTTTATACAGCTTCTGTAACTTCTTCGTCTGTTACTTCTTCTACTTTATTTTCTTCTACTTCCTGAGTATTCTCTTCTTTAGCACCTACTATATCATTTTCATTAATACTTTCATCTTCAACTATATATTTTTTTAGTTCATCTTGTAGAATTTGTTTAGTTTTTTCAGATGTACTAGTTTCATACGCTTTACCTAGTATAAATTCATCTATAGTTTCATCTTGAAGTGCCTTAGAATACTCTAAATATTCATCTTCTACTTTGATTGTTCTATGAACATCGTTTACCATAGTCTTAATTTTCTTATCATATATTTGTTTGTAGAACAAAATATAATCTGAAACATTTATACTTTGTCTTTCTAAAGACTCTTCATATACATGTTGTAATTTTTCAAAAATCTTGTCCACAATCTTAAAATATCTATAAGCATTTTTACAAATATTTATTATTAAATCATATTGATAATTAAGTTCATCTATATCAGACTCAATTCCATTTATAGTAGATTCAATAACAAGTTCTATTATCTCTTTTTCATCGTCTGGCAATTTTGATATATCATAATTATCATTTATATAACTTACATACTCGTCAAGATACTCGAATACTTTATCATAGTCCTCGTCAGAATAAGTATTTTCTTTTAATTTAGTATCAACGTCTTCTGCACCTTTTATTACTTGATTATATCTTAAATTCTTTCCTTCATCTTTTATGCCTTGTTTTACTGTTCCTATAGCCCCAGAAATTATAAGTAGCATATATTTTAAATCTTCTCTATTTTTGAATTTCAATTTTGTTATTCTGTCATATTCCATTTCTAGAAATTCTTTTTGAAGTGTTAATCTCTGAGTTTTGTCAGTAGAATTTATATTTTCAATTATTTCGTCAGAATAAGACATCTTTAAATCGTACATTGTTCTTTGCATTATATCATACTGATATTTAACATACACAATCTCTTTTAGAATATTCTCTTGATATACTCTTTGGTCGTCTCTATCTGTGTTTTTTATAACTTCAAGATGTTCATCTATAGCACGGTTCATTTTGCCCATATTTACCATTATTACTACGCTTTGTATTATCTTATCTAATATATTAACTTTTTTTGCAGAGCTTACTACTATATCTGACAAAGTGTTCCCCTCCTCGATAAATCGTGTTATCTATTCTGCATTTATTATATAATAAAATTAAATAATTTCAAGTCTTTTTACATATTTTGTAACATATTTGTTACATATTTTTTTCAATTTGCACATTTACTTAGAAAACTCTGCATTTCAGCTATAATGTAGCAATAAAAACGGCATAAACACTGCTATTTCAATGCTTATGCTTCTTTTTCTATTTATACTTTACTATTTTTCCGCATGCAATTCTTTCTCCAGAATTTCCAGCAGGGTCAGTCATTAGGTCATCCATATTTTCATGTATCATTAATACATGATTTATTACATCACTTGGTTTAAATCTACTGGTAAAAAATTCCATATATGCATATCCTCCATTTGAATATATCATTGGTAAATCTCCTATGTGATTTGGATGTTTATCATTTTCAAGATTTAAATGATCTCCTGCAATCTCAAAAGGTTTTTCTTCTTTACCACTACCACATTCAGGACCTTCGTGTATATGAAACCCAAAAAAGTTATTTTTATTAACATTAGGCAGTCCTTCAATTTCAACTTTAAATATTGTGCCATTTTTAAAAGAATACAAGTACGCTTTACCATTTATTTTATTATACTTTTCACTTCCTTTTATAATTACCATTGCTTGTGGCAAGTAACTGTTTATATTTCTTGTATTTTGCACTGATACATTCCCCCTTACACTAATACATATGTAATATATAACAATATATGAATTATATATACTTCTCTTATGTTGACTTATATATTACATGTGATATAATGCCTTTAAAAGGAGTTGATTATATGGCAAATAACCAAAACGGAGACGAGTTTTTCACTGATGCCTCTGGACAATTAAGAAAAAAAGGTGATTTTTACATAGACTATTCTGGTCAATTAAGAGGCCCTAATGACTTTTATATAGATGCTTCAGGACAGTTAAGAGCACCAGGTGATATGTTTATCGATGAATCTGGAAACTTAAGGGCACCTGGCGATGTACACGTAGATGGTGCTGGTAACTTAACTAGCGCAATGGGAGCCTCTGGTTCATGTAATTCATCAGATACTAAATATTACAGTAGTAGCGTAGCAAACGGTATTCCATACGCACCAGCTAGAAACGGAGGGCTATTTAAAAAAATTGTTATAAGGGTAATTCTAACTTTATTCTTTATATCTGGAAGTATTATAGCTATTGAAGAATATATTGCGCCACTTTATGAATTAAACTACTTAAAATGGCTTGCTTTACCTGCACTTGTATCAATTATTATATTCAATGTATTAGCTATTTTGCTATTTACAAAGAAAAGGATAGAGATTTCTACATTATTACGTGTGTTTATACTAACACTAATTTCCTATTTATATTACACAGTACTAAGCAATTTTAATTTTGAATCTCAAGCTATGGCTGCATTCATTATATTAAGTTTAACAATAGGTGTTGTTGGCTCAATTATATCTAGACTACCTATTTCAATTGCAAAAAGAATTAAGAGAAAAAGAATGTATCAAGCTAAATAAATTAACGATATTGTTAACTGTTAAATTTAGCATTATGCAGATTCTTTTGAAAAACTAATCAAATGAATTAAAAATAATTATATAATTACGAGGAGAGATAAATATGTTTATATTTAAAAAGAAGAACTACTTAAAAAGGTCTAAATTTATAGACTTAGCAGATAGTAATAAAATATGGTCAAAATCAATGACAATACCTGAAATAAAAGAGTTACTAGATTTATTAGAGAAAGCTCTTTCTAAATATGATTTTGATATAGATAATAATTTTGTAGTAGATGGAAGAAGAAAAAATTTAAAATCTTCAGTTGAAGCTATTCTTTCTAAAACAGATGAAAATATCACAATGAATATTTTAGATGCGTTATTTATTTTTTGGGAATTTGTAAATAATGAATATTACACAATAACAAGTGAAGCCACACAAAGACTTAATATAACAAAAGAAGAAATGGATGCTATGTGCATGAAATACACAGAAAGTGGAATTATATGTCTTCAAGAAAAAGATATTATACTTGAAATGATACAATTAATTAAAAATCGCACAAATGAGATTTAATAATAAATTTATCATAAAATATTAAAGCGCTCCCTAAATAAGGGAGCGTTTCGGATTATTACACTCAAAGATTAACCAATGTAATTTGTTTTTTCCTTCTTTTGAGATTTTCTCCTGGAGCTGATGGCCAGAATCGAACTGGCGACCTATTGGTTACGAATCAATTGCTCTGCCAACTGAGCTACACCAGCAATTTTACGTATATTATATCATTATAGTTTTTAAAGTCAATAATAGCGAAGTCAATAACTTCGCTACATCTTATTTTTATTATAACTGTTCACTTGGTCCTTGATTTGCCTCTCCTAAATCAAAAGACACTTTTATTTTTTCTTCTATTTCTTCGTCTACTAAATTATGATCTAAATCTTGTGCTAACACAAGTTCACTTATTAAAATTTCTTTAGCAGATGTAAGCATTTTTTTCTCACCAGTTGAAAGTCCTCTTTCCATATGTCTATGTGAAAGATCTCTTACAACATCAGCAAGTTCCAAAATGTCACCTGATTTTATTTTATCAACGTTCGCTCTATATCTTTTACTCCAATTATTCTCGTGAACATAAGCTTGTTTTGGTTTTTCTAATACCTTGAATACTTCTTCTGCGATACTGCCATCTGATACTTCTCTTACTCCAACGTTAGCCGCTGTTTTAGTGGGCACCATAAGCTTCATATCGTTCATTGGCATTTTTATTATATAATATTCTGATTTATCTCCAAACATTTCCTTTTCTTCTATTGACTCAATTGTTCCTGCTCCATGCATTGGATATACTACTTTATCTCCTATATGAAACATACTCCGTCCCCCATTTCTGTACTTCAAACTACATGTATATTATAACACAAAAAAGTTTAAAAGTAAAGTTTTTTGTAGTCATTAGAACTTGTGACCTTGTAATGTTTCTCTAATTATATGATAAATCAATTACGCACATTTACATAACAAAAAAGTATAGCCAGATGGAAGGCCGCCTGACTATACATAAAGGTTTCAATATATGAAACAAAAAACAAAAATTAGCAACATGCAATCATTTATCATTGCAAATTAAGTATATCATATTTATATTTTTTTGCAAGCATTTTTGATTACTTTTTTAAAAAAATTTAATTATTTACATTCAAGCCCGATTATATTAATCAAAGTATAAAATATGAGAGAACTCTTTGAATTATTATCCAAAAAATTCTCTCATTTTATCATCATTTCCCTTTAATCAAAGTCAAAAAAATTAAAAAACTCTTCATAGCTTCCCAATTTCACCTCATAATCAAGTTGAATTTTGCAAGCTATTTTTCCATCATCATCTATTCTAGCCTGACATTTAAACAAATCTTTAGAAATAGCTCCTGCATAATTCAACCGAACCGGCTTAGACTCTTTCGTTAGTTCTTTGTGTGCTTTTTCCAATCCCTCTTGTTTATATTTTTTAAAATCATTCAGATATCTTACAGTTCTTATTATCGAAGCAATCACATAAATAAGTAAAGTTATAAATATCATAACTGTAACACAAAACCTATAATGTTCAGGACTATTTGCATAAATTAATTTGGAAATTAACATTTCAGGTAGTATAAGAAAAATTGCTAATATTCCTCCTGCCATGACCTCAAAAAATATCTTTACATTCTGATTTTTCATCACTTTTCCTCCTCAACAAATTTGTTTTTAAGTTATATAAGTATACTAGCAAATTACTTATACATTCTTTTTGATTTTTTACTCTCCTCCCCAAAAATTATTTTGTATTACGACTCGTAAAACAGGATATGTTTTTTTAACAGTCCTAAGTATATCATATTTACATAATTTTAGCAATATTTTAAACGTTCTACACATTTTCCTTAATAACTAAATGAATTTATCAAGTTTTTTATATCACATAAAAGTCAAAAAAAGAGTGCTCTCTACGAACACTATAAACTATGGTACCGATGGTGGGACTCGAACCCACATGGTTTCCCGCACGATTTTGAGTCGTGTGCGTCTGCCAGTTCCGCCACATCGGCATATCTTATGCTAATATATATTAGCATAATTTTTTTCAAATGTCTACATTTATAATTAATTTTCTTCTACAATAACATCTGGTAAAATCTCTTCAAAAACAATCTCATCTTTTATTTTAGAAGTATACTCTTCATTTGTTGATACAAGCTTAGACAATATTTTTATAGCCTTACCATTTTCCTTTATTGCTGCATAGCACTTAGCAAGATTAAACTCAGCCTTATCTTTTAACGCATCATTTTGCCTTGCCAATTCAAAAGCCTTTATACTAAGTCCATAATCTCCCTTTAGATAATTTATTATTCCCAAGTTAAACCAAGCAACATATAATTTGTTATTTATTTCAGTAGCTTTTAAATAGCATTCCTCTGCTTTATTACTATCACCTTGGTTATAATAATAAATATTCCCTAAATTGTACCAAACTTCTTCATTTGCGCTTTCTTCTTTTATTAATTCTTCATATAAAGCCATCGCTTCTTTATATCTTCCTATTTCAGAATATGTAATAGCTAACGCTATCTTAGCTTCTTTATACTCAGGATTAGCTTTAAGTGCATTGCTAAACATTATAATGGCTGTATCTTTTTTATCAGATTCTTCTAAAGTAAGTCCTAGCTCATAATATGCCATATAATTTGTCTTATCTAGCTCTATTGCGTCTATTAACATATCTCTAGACTCTGAATATCTTTTTTCTTTTCTTAAACATCTACCCAAAATATAATAATTGTTTGATGTTATATTTTTTTTATTTGTTCTAATACTATGAGTGTATAACTTTGCTGCAATATCGTATCTTCCCATGCTGTAATAGAATTTACCCAAAATACAAATAATGTTTTGTTTTATTGCAATATCGTTCCTATACACATATAAATTAAGAAGTGGAATTACATACATAAACAATATAAATAGCACTTGCCATGCGTTTGTAAGCTCTACTCCTAATATATTTCTCATAAAATATATTAAACCAATCAGTATATCAAAGGCTGTAAATATTATACTAGCAATATTTCTAGTTTTTATACAGTTTTTTAAACAAACTGATAATATAACAAACCAAGTAAGAATTATAACTACATTTTCAAACCACATAAACTCTACCTCAATTTTTGTATATTATATACTAAATGTATGTATTTTGCAAATTTTATTAGTTTTTTACACATTCATTATTGATATGCAAAATATATTTTAGTATAATGTTGATTAGGAAGTGATTATTTTGAGTAATACAAATATCGATTTAAAAAATATAAATAAAATACACATGATTGGTATAGGTGGCGTAAGTATGAGTGGAGTTGCAGTAATGCTAAAAAGAGCAGGTTTTACTGTAACTGGTTCGGATGCTTTTGACGGTGATATGATAAAAATATTAAGAAATGAAAATATCCCTGTCCACATAGGTCACAACAAAGATTTAGTAAAGGATGCTGATTTAATAGTATATACAGCAGCTATAAAAGATAGTGATGAAGAACTTTCTTATGCACACGAAATAGGCAAACCAACTCTTGAAAGAGCACCTTTCATTGGGATACTATTAAAAGAATACGAAAAGCCTATATGTATAGCAGGAATGCATGGAAAAACAACTACAACTTCTATGATAGCAAGCTCATTCATGCATCTTGACACTCACCCTACTGTACTTGTGGGGTCAAAATTAAAAGAACTTGGGGATGTGAACTACCTTATTGGTGAAAATAAATATTTCGTATTAGAAGCTTGCGAATATGTAGATAGTTTTCTTAACTTTCCACCAGAAACAGCTGTAATACTAAATATTGAAGAAGAACATTTAGATTATTTTAAAGATATAAATCAAATAAAACAATCATTTACAAAATTTATATCAATGCTACCTAAAAACGGTAAATTAATAATTAATAAAGATGATGAAAATTGTAATGACGTTCTTTTAAGTTTACAAAGCTTTATACAAGAAAATAACATAACAGTTCTTACATATTCTTTAAAAGATAAATCAGCTAATCTATATGCTGATAATATTGCAATTAACGAAAATGGTTGCTACAAATACGACTTATATATAAATGGTAAATATGTTACTGATATTTCTCTTAATGCACCTGGAAAGCATAATGTAGCAAATAGTCTTGCAACTGTTGGAAGTATTTACGCAAACAACTTGGATATACTTAAAGCAAAAGAAGGTATTGAAAACTTTACTGGTGCAAGTAGAAGATTTGAATACAAAAAAACAATTGGTGATAATGTTAATGTGTATGACGATTACGCTCATCATCCAACTGAAATCAAAGCAACTTTAGAATCTGCAAGAAACAAATCAAAAAATAGAGTTATTGCTGTATTTCAACCTCATACATATTCAAGAACTAAATTGTTATTTGATAAATTTGCTCATGCATTTAACAACGCTGATTTTGTTATATTAACAGACATTTATGCAGCAAGAGAATCTTTTGATGAAACTATTTCTTCAAAGATGCTTGCAGATGAACTTGTAAGAAACGGAATAAATGCTATGTATATAAGTTCATTTGAAGATATTGCAAAGAAAATAAAAGAAATTATTGAGCCAAATGATATTGTACTTACAATAGGAGCTGGAACAATAACTAAATTAAGCGATTTATTATAATTAAAGAATAAATATTTAGAAGCAATCTCCCTTAGCAGATTGCTTCCTTTATTTTAACAAATATATTTTTTATAAACCTAATCATATTTTGTGATACTTCCTCTGTAGTATCTTTTATATTTCCATCAAAACTATTACGTATTAAAGAAACAGACGTAAATGACATAACTGCATCTATAAGCATTATACTAGCTAGTGAATAAAACAATATGTTTATTGTTTTAACTGATAATTTATCTATAAGTTTCAAAAATAATGGATTTACTACATACACTATTAATGCGCCTAAAATTCCAAATAATGCTGTGGTTTCTAAACATATTCTACCATTTAAATTAATCAAACTGTTTGAGTAGTCCCACCATCTTGTATTAAATATAACTTCAAGTAAAAAGCTAGTAACATATTCCAAAACAGAACATATAAGCATACTAAATAAAACAAGTACCCATGGTTTATCTTTAAATCGTTCAACTAAAAGTAAAATAAGCATACATCCTACACCATAAATTGGAAGATATGGCCCCACTAACACTCCTCTATTTACAAACTTTCTCAAACAAACTGCTGCTAGAGTTATTTCCATAAGCCAGCCAACTACAGAATACATTACAAACAGAAGAAAATATTTTTTTAGTTTTTCCATCTTCATACTAATTCCTTCTTTCTACATAAGCGGAGCAAACAATCTAAGTATTCTTCCTATAATTTTCTTAAAAACACTGTACTTTTTATGATTTTCCAGTGTTATGTTCTCACACTCTTCTAACGTCCTTTCAAAATCTTTTTCTATGTAATTTATCGCACTATTTCTATACATATATGCAGCACATTCAAAATTGAGATACAAACTTCTAAAATCTAAATTAATAGTTCCAACAACCGCTTCGTCATCATCACTTATAAAAACCTTGGCATGTACAAACCCAGGTGTGTATTCATATATTTTAACTCCTGCTTCCAAAAGTTCCTCATAATATGTCCTAGCAAGCAAATACGCATAAATTTTATCTGGTACGTGAGGCATAATAATAACAGTATCTACACCTCTTTTAGCAGCATATTTTAGTGCCATAATCATTTCATTATCTAATATCAAATATGGTGTCATTATATGAACATATTTTTTCGCTGTATTTATAATGTCCATATATACTTGCTCACCTATATTATCCTCATCATATGGATTATCTGAATAAGGTATTACATATGATGAGCTTTTAATTAAGTTTTCTTCTGTATTTATATATTTTTCATAATCTTTAAGTGTCTTCTCATCTATACTCCACATTTGCAAAAACATAAGTACAAATGATTTAACTGCATCTCCCTTTAGCATTATAGATGTATCTTTCCAATGCCCATATTTATCGTACTCATTTATATATTCGTCCCCTATATTTACTCCACCTGTAAAAGCTACTTTACCATCAATAACCACAATTTTTCTATGGTCTCTATTATTCTGACAAGTAGAAAGAGCTGGTACAATAGGTGAAAATATTTTACAATTTATTCCCTTTTTCTTGAGAGTTTCAGGGAAATTCCAAGGAAGCATAGCTATAGAGCACATTCCATCATACATCACTCTGACTTCTACTCCCTGTTTTACTTTTTCTTCTAATATTTCAAGTATGATATTCCACATTTTGCTCTTTTCAATTATAAAATACTCCATAAATATATACTTTTCAGCTTTTTTTAATTCTTCTATAAGTTTTTTGAACTTAACTTCGCCTACTGGAAAATACTCAATATCTGTATTTTTGTATACCGGAAAATTACCTGCATTATGCATATAATAAGCTAAATTATGGATATCACAATTTTCATTTTTTAACTCAGATAAAATACTTTCATTTTGCTCTAAATTTTTATTCATTTCACCTGATATTCTTTTTATTTTTTTATTTATTCTTTTTGGAGCTTGTTGTGTTTTTACAAACAAGTACATTGCTACACCAAAAAACGGAAATACTAATACTGGTATTATCCATGCAAGTTTAAAAGCAGGGTTTTGTTTTGCATTTATTATATAAATTACAATACAAGCACTAAGTATTACAAAACCAGTAAATATATATCCTATATATTCTTGGTAGAATTTGTAACTAACATATAATATAGCTAGTTGAAAACATAACGCAATAAGTGCTATTGTAGTTCTACCGAATATAACCTTAAATATCTTTTTTATAAACTTCATTAATTCCCCCAAGTAATAATTATGTTGTCTAATCATCCTTTTATAGTATACAACATTCGACAATATTTTGCAATATACACCAATACAAAAATAGCCATGTAGACGAGAGAGTGTCTACATGACTAAATATATAAATATGTCAACTAAAACATCTGCATTCAACTGTTACAGTTCTATATAGGGATGATAATTTCTCCCGCTTTGGCGGGAGACCCCGATGCCACCCTACAAAAAGCCCTCCAGCGCCAATTTTCCCTAGTTTTGTGCCTGCTTTATTTTCCATTCTGTTTCCCCAATATCTCGTGTTAACTGGATATTAGATTTTAGAGAAACCACAGGGCGAACCGCAAACGTATCGAAGTTAGAGATGTCATTCGAATAGAACATTTCGCACATGTCCACGCTAGCAGAGTAAACGTAGCGCACATAGAAGTACGCATAGCTGCCGCCAAAAAGCGCATTGACACACGGAGAAGCAAGCCAGTACGCATTTTTAGCATTGTATACTAAATCTACATTTCCTGGATTTTTCATCTCTTTTTTGCCGCTAGTTTTATCTATAAAGTAACAATCTGCATAATATGTGGATAAGGCTTTTCCATCTGGTGTTGTTGTTGTATTTCCTAGTGATGTTCCTAATTTCTTATCTATATCTCCTATTGTTAATGGTTCTGCTGTTGTTACTGTGTTATAATTAGTATCGGAATAACTTCCTTTTGGTCCTGTATATCCTAATATATTATTTACATCGTCTATATTCATACTTCTTGCTGTTCCTACTCCTTCTTTTGAATATAACTTTTCACATATTGTATTTAACATTCCTGGCCCTTTTAAGTATCCACCTTTTCCTGATAAATTTACCTTAGTATTTGCTGCAACTTCTTCTCCTAAATCTGCCATTATTTCTAGCTCTCCATTTGCATTTACTCCTAAGTATTTCCATGTTAGCGCAGTATTTGCTGTTACTGTTTGTGATTGTGGATTGGTTTCTGAGCCGTTTAAAGCTGTATTTTCACTTCCGTCTGTTGTATAC
Source organism: uncultured Clostridia bacterium (assembly GCA_934149365.1). Lineage (GTDB taxonomy): Bacteria > Bacillota > Clostridia > TANB77 > CAG-465 > CALXJE01. The sequence continues at coordinate 39,497 of CAKPEI010000007.1, read as the reverse complement.
GTAGTCGATGTTACTGTATATCCTGTTACTACATCTCCTACCTTTATTCCTGCTCTTATTGCTGCCATTACATTTTCATTTAAGTTTGAATATACTTCTCCATCTGCTCCTACTGCTCCTTTGTAGCCATTATCAGCTAGCTTTTTGTTTGCATATTCTTCAAATGAATTTGCTTTGACTGATCTTTCTGCATCTGTCATTAACTCCCATTCTGCTCTTAGGGTATTTACATACTCTTTTAAATTTGCTGTATCACTATCTGTTTTTGCTTTATTTGCCTTGCCTATTATTCCACTATTTGATAGTGACAAAATTATTGCTGCGGCTAATATTATCATTACTATTATTGTTATTACTAATACTATTAATGATATTCCGCCTTTTAATTTAACTTTTGTTCTCATATTTTTCTCCCTTCGTATTTTTCCTTTGGACAAATTATTTATATAATCATAGTTTTTTACTATGTTTATACCTTTAGTTTTCTATTTTATTTTTAATACAAAAAGCTAGTTATATACTTTCAGCATATAACTAATTTCATCTCTTTTCTTTTTCTTGTTATTTTTTTCACGTTTTTATTCTACTGTATATCATTACTTTTTTCAACACTTTTTGTGTTATTTTATTTATTTGTAATTTTATTGTAACAATTATTCTCCCATTTCAAGTTTACTTTGCTCTTGCATCCAAGCTTCTACTCTAGTTTTTTTATTTCTTTTCATATAGACATAACCAATAGCAGAAACAACAAAAGCACCTAATGCATCTACAAACAAATCTATCATAGTATCTACTAATCCATCTTCTCCTGGCATTCTGAATTTTTGCATATTAAAACCTAATAATCTATCTACCGAGAACTCAAAAAACTCCCAAAATACACCTATAGTTATTGAAAAGCAAAATGCAAATAAAGCTATAAAAAACGGACTTAATTTTGTTCTTTTTATATGGGTTTTGTTTAAAAAATATACAAACATAAAGCCTACTATTCCAAGTACACTACCTGATATACAGTGTAACATATTGTCCCACCAAGGTATTTTGTAATAAAACTCATAAAATTCTCCTAAAAATTCAGCAGCAAATATAAATAGAGTTATAATTATTTGTAAACTTGATGGCAGGTATACTCTTAATTTCTTCTTCAAAATACTAGGGTAAAATGTCATTATAATTGATATTACTCCTATAAATGTATTTTGATATTTTTTAGTATATATACTCTCAGCTATAGCAACAAGAAGTAATACTCTAACTATCCAGCTTATAATTTCATTTATTTCAATTTTTTTCTTTGGCATATATAACATCACCTGATATTAATATATGCTTTTTTTATGCAAAATACTCCTTTTACATTTTTTACGTTATAAAAAGTTATTTCTCATTTCAGAAATAACTTTTTTAAATATTTTACTTTTTATTTTTTTCTAATAGCAAAAAGAGGAAGAAATTTTGACTTTCTTCCTCTTTTAAAACTAATTTACATTCTCTTTATATCTTTTTATTTTCATAGTAGTAGTTTTTTCAAATTCTTTATCTCTTAATTCTAGATTTTTTATTCTCTTGTATTGAACTAAGCCTTCATTTACTTTCTTTATTTCTGACCAAATTATATCTTTAACTTGTTCTTCAGAAATGTCACCTTTTTCTTCTTTGATTTTATCTCTATCTACTAGAACTTGCACTGATAAAAGAATATCATTTTTTTCTTTCTTTCCATATACCATGGTTTCCTTGACATATGGCAAGTCATTTAATAATCCTTCTATTTCTTCAGGATATACATTCTTACCATTTTTAGTTATTATAACATTCTTCTTTCTTCCAGTTATATGAACATAACCTTCTTCATCTAAATAACCTAAGTCGCCTGTATAGAAGTAACCATTCTTCATAACCTCTTTAGTAGCATTTTCATCTTTATAGTAACCAAGCATTACATGCTCACCTTTTGTTACTATTTCTCCTACACCTTCTTTGTTTTTATCCACAATTTTAACATCAGTATTAAACAAAGGTAATCCTGCTGCATCGTCTTTAGGACAAGTATTTGGGTTTAATGCAACTATAGGTGCACATTCAGAAAGGCCATAACCTTGAAGAGCTAATATTCCAAAATCTTTAAAGCCTTTTGAAACTTCTGGATTTATAGCAGCTGCACCAGCTATAAATAGACGTATATTTCCGCCAAATTGGTCATATATACTTTTGAAAACTTTCTTTTTCATTTTCTTTCCAACTGGTCCTAGTGCATTAGTTATTTTTATCATACTTTTAACTAATTTTTCTTTTCCTTGTTTTTCTATTTCTTTCCATATCTTTCTATACATGGTTTCAAATATTAAAGGTACACCTAACATCATTGTAACTTTTGCTTCCTGCATATTTTTTTGTATATATTTTAAGCCCTCACAGTATGCTACTGTACAACCTCTATAAAAAGGTGTTAAGAAACCACATACACATTCATATACATGATGTATAGGAAGTATTGATAAGAATATATCTTTATCATCAATATATAACATTGAACATTGATTCATAATGTTAAATGCCAAATTATTATGTGATAGCATTACTGCTTTTGATTCAGATGTAGTTCCAGATGTGAACAATATCTCTGCAACCTCATTTACATCAATCTCAGCATCTAAGAAATCTCTGTTTCCTTCATCTAAAAGTGTTCTTCCTCTTTTTAATAATAGTTCTAAAGATTTAAATTTTCCTACTTCTTCTTTTAAGTCCATTCCAATAAAATATTTAACATTATCTAATCTTTCTGATATATTCGTTATTTCATCTTTTACTCTATCAGAATAAATAACTGCTGTTACTTCTCCTCTTTTCAAACAACTTTCTATTTCATTTTCAGGAAGCATTCTATCTAGTGGTACAACAATTCCTGTTCCACAAATTACAGCTAAATATGATATTGCCCATTCATATCTATTTTCTCCTATTACAGCTATTTTTTCTCCTTTAAGTCCTAAGTTTATAAGGGCAGTACCTAATTCATCCATATTATTTTTAGCTTGATTAAAGCTTACCTCTTCGTACTCTCTCATAGAGTTTTTTACTAAATATGCAGCTTTGTTTTGATATATTTCTGCACTACTGTTTACTAAATCTTTTACATCTCTTATTTTTCTTACATCATAATGAATAATTTCTTTTGCCATTATTCTTCCTCCTCATATAATTCGTCTTCGTCCTCTTCGTATTCATCAGAGTCCTCATATTCTTCATATTCCCCGTTTTTAGAATATAACAAACTACTTATAAATGCAGTAAGTGGTATTACGCCTATTAACCCGATACTTCCTGCTAGTGAACGTATTATAGCTTCCGCTACAACCTCAACATCTGCTATTTCCGAAAAACTCATTCCATAAGCCATGTATAATATAAGTATTGTAAGTGAACTTCCAACATACGCAAGTATTAAAGTATTTGTGTTTGTTCCCATTACATCTTTTCCTATATTCATTCCTGCTTTAAAAAGAGTTACCTTTCCAGCCGACGGATTTTCCTTTTTTATTTCTTCAAGTGCCGAAGCAATAGACATTGCCATATCCATACATGCTCCTAAAGCACCAATTATTATTCCAGCAAATATTATTTCAACTAGGTCAAATTTTATCCCTTGTGGCAAGAAAAACAAATACATAGTCTCTTCATTTAATCCAGATAATCTTGTAACATAACCAAATATTAATACAACTATCGCTGAAAGCAACAGTCCTCCTACTGTACCTAATATGGCTGCCACTGTTTTCTTGTTAAACCCACTAATTATTATGTATGTCACTATTGTTATAACAGAGCTCACTGTTATTGCGACCCATAAAGGACTTGCTCCATTTATAATTCTTGGCAGTGCCCAAAAGAACACAATTGCTATTGTTATTGCAAGTGATATTATAGTTTTCAGACCTTTTTTTCTACCAACTATAACTATAGATAGTAAAAATATTATTGCCAAAACAGCAAGTGCAGTATGCCTTTGTATCCCTGATACATAAACAAGTGGTTCTTCCATTCTTTCGTCTATTGTAAGGTAAACCTTATCACCAACTTTTAATATATCAAATTTAAATGTACTATCTTCTCTTGCTGATACCGTATATGTCGCGTTATATTTGTTGCCTTTCTTTTCTCCTGACAATACCTCTACAACTAGGTTTTGCACTCTACCAGAAGACATTTCGTTTGTCGCTTCCTCAGTATTTTCTATTCCTTTATCTTCAATAATTACAGCGGGTGTATTTTGAAATATATTTTCATCTTGCACTTTTTCTATAATAGCATAAGAACTATTCAAAAATACTATCATACCCAAAAAAATACTCACTGCTATTAATATTTTTTTTCGCACAATATACCTCCCTTCATAATAATTACAACCTAGTCATAATTATACCATATATATTTTCGTATGCAATAAATATTGTGTAACTTTTTTGTGTTTTAGGCAAAAAATAAATAGTCTATATATCACATTTATATATATGACTATTTATGAATTTTATCTATTTTTTAACCACTCTTGCGGGCATACCAACTAATGTAACATTTTCTTCTAAGCATTCTTTTAAAACAACTGCACCTGCACCTATTTTTATGTTGCTGGCTATTTCTATTGGACCTAATATCTTTGCACCTGTTCCCACCATAACATTGTTTCCTATTGTTGGATGTCTTTTATTTATGTCCTTTCCTGTTCCTCCTAAAGTAGCTCCATGATATATTGTGCAATCATTTCCAACTTCTGCAGTTTCGCCTATTACAATTCCCATTCCATGATCTATAAAAAGTCTTCTTCCTATCTTAGCCCCCGGATGTATTTCTATTCCAGTAAATCCTCTTACAATTTGAGATATTAATCTTGGTAAAAACCTTAACCCTATTTTATACAGTTTGTGCGATAATCTATGCCATAATACTGCGTGGAAACCTGGGTATAATAAAACAACTTCTATTATGCTTTTAGTGGCAGGATCCTTTTCTTTTATATTCTTTGCATCTTCATATAATTCTTTAAAAAATTTAAACATAAAACCACCTTAATGTATTTTATTTTAAACTACATTAAGGTGTGTACGTTAAATATATTTTTGAATGAATTTTCCTTTTTGCGCTTTGCTTCATAAAATAGTTTGTACTACTGAATATGATTTAGACAAAACAACAACTTTTTTCTACTATCCCTATTTTAGGCTATTAAGTGATAAATATATCAAATTGGTTTATAATCTTCACTATTCGCACACTTTTACATCTTACTGCCATCAGTAAATTGTTCTGACACACTAAATATATTTTTGAATAAATTTCCCTTTTCCCGCTTTATATTCAAACTCCAAATATGCACCATTTACAAATGTAATTTGTGGTGGGACATGCCCTATGTCTATATCATATATTATAGGTACGTTGAAAAAGCCTAATGCATCCTCTATTGCATTTTGATATGTAAATTCTCCTACTTCCTCTTTACTATATGTTCTACCTATTAAAAATGCTTTTACATTATCAAACCAACCAGCTTCTCTCATTTGCCACAAAGCCCTGTATAAATCTGGTACAGAAAGTTCACAATTTTCAATACACCAAATCATACCTTCTTCAAACTGATTACAAAAATTCTTAACATTATCATATGGTGTGCCTATTACTGTTTTTATAACATCAATACAGCCTCCTATAGCTCTTCCAGATACTTTGCATTCTTTTTTACCATCTAATGTTTTATACTCATTATCATATACTAACTCATACTCCGCTTCTACATCATTTTCTTCATCTCTTTTGGCAAATTTATAAAAGCTTTCCTCTATATATTCTTTACCTTCTTCTAGTTTTACCATATTAATTGCATCAAGTAATGAATGATGTAATTTTCTCATTGCATAGTCTCCAAGATTTTGACTATGTACTGTTGCAATATTATAGTTTGTTGTTAAATAGAAATTAATCAAACTAGTATCAGAATAGCCTTGCATCCATTTTGGTGCAAGAGTATTTAATTTCTCTTTGTAATCATGCAAATATGGTAACATTTCCATAGCAAACTCTCCACCTCTTGCGGCTATTATGTATGATACCTCTTCATCTTCCCAAAGTTTCATAAACTGATTTGCTCTTTCTTTTCCACTTGAACTTACAAGTTTATATACCGTTCGTACATTCTCTGTTTCTTTTATATTAAATCCTAACTTTTTTAAATTGTTCTCTGCTACTTCTACCTTATCTAAATTAGCTGCACTAGATATTGCTGTTATTCCAACATAATCTCCTTCTTTAACTTGCCTAGGATATCTTATTATCATAAAATTCCACTCCTTTATTACTTTTAATTTTAATAAAATATATAATATATGCGTAAAAAAAGCAAGTGATGTTTCATAAACAACATCACTCACCTTATGTGCATACATATTTATATATTATGCTTCTACTTTTTTGTTTCCGATATATTTTGAATCTCCAAATGCTAATATTGCAACAAAAATTGTGTTTAATAGTATTAAACCAATTCCGAAGCCTGTAGATTTTCCAAATGCTTTTGCTAGTTTAATATTCATGTAAAAGCCAAAGAAAACATTTACTATAGGAATTAACATTAGCAATATATACCATCCTGAAAAACCAGCTATATTAAGTAAAACAACAGCATTATATATTGGAATAATTGATGCCCAACCAGGTTTACCTGCTTTTTCAAATACCATCCATAATGCTATTATAGATATTATTCCAATAACCAAAGATACAACCCAAACAGTGGCTCCAAGTCCAGCTATAAATCCAAATATAGTAGCTTCTGGTGCTTCTGATATTAACATTGTTCCATATTCTGTGTAATCCATATATATTCCTCCTTTTCATTTAGGAGCTTATTCGCTCTTTTTCAATATACTATATTTTATTAATCATGTCAACATTTTTCCTTTTGCCTTTTATTTAATTATCTATCTACATTTATTTAGATATTATATTTGTATTTTTATACTTTTAGTATATAATGTATGTAATTTCAAATAATAATTATATATTTTAGGAGGTTATTTATGATTATTTCATTTTTTGAAGTTACAGATATGGAAAAAGAAGAATTTGATAAGGTTTTTAACAAACATAATACAGCCAGATTTTTTTCTGAGCCATTACAAAACGTTGATATTAAAGAGTATGAAGATAGTGATGCTATTTGTGTTTTTGTACATTCAAAAGTATCTAAAGAAACTATTAAAGCTTGCCCTAATTTAAAAATGATTGCAACTCGTTCCACTGGAACTGACCACATAGATGTTGCGTATGCAGAAGAAAAAAATATTGCTGTAAAGAATGTTCCACTATATGGTGAAAATACAGTTGCAGAGCATACATTTGCACTTATGCTTTCTTTATCTAGAAAAATTAACGAGTCTTACATAAGTACATGTAATGGGAACTTCTCAACTGATGGTTTAATGGGATTTGATTTAAAGAATAAAACAATTGGTATTATAGGTGGAGGTAGAATTGGACTTCATGTTGCAAGAATGGCTAGAAGTTTTGGAATGCATGTTAGAGTTTATGATATAAAACAAGATGAGTTTTTAGCAGAAATTATAAACTTCAAGTATGTTTCTTTAGACGAACTTTTAGAAACATCAGACATTGTAACATTACACGTTCCTTCAAACAAATATACTCACCATATGATAAATGATGAAACATTAAGCAAAATGAAAGATGGCTCTATTCTTATAAATACAGCAAGAGGTGATTTAGTAAAAACTAACGATTTAATAAAACATATTGAATCAGGGAAAATATATGGTGCAGGTCTAGATGTATTAGAGGGTGAAAATTTAATGATAGAAGAAAATATGTTTAACTCTCCAATAAAAGAAGCTTCTAAAGCAATTGAACTTAACAAGAAGCTTACTGAACTACCAAACGTTGTAATAACACCGCATAATGCTTTTAATAGTATTGAAGCTGTACAAAGAATTATTGCTAAAACAATATCAAATATAGATGAACTTGTAGTAAATAACTAAATCAAGGAGCTTATGTAAAAGCTCCTTTTTTATATATTAAAACATAAAACAGAAAAGCATACAAACATAGCCCTTTTTAGAGCTATTTGTATGCCTATATCTATCTAAACATTCTATACTATTTAAAAGATACTGGTTGCATGAAGAATTCACCTAATTCTTGCATGTCATTTAAGAAAGCTTGTTTTTCTCTTTGCCAGAAAGAAGTTCCTATAGTTTCAGATTTTTCTATAACCTCTTCTTTAGTTGGTTTAAGCATTAAATCTTTTTTACCAAATGTTACTGGTTGTAAGAAAAATTCACCTAATTCTTGCATATCTTTTAAAAATAAATTCCATTCTCTTTTCCAAAAACCTTCCATAATATCCTCCTCATCTGTTACTTCATATACGAAGTATAACATTAATTTTTACATATAACAATACCTGTAATAAAATTTTAACACAAATAATATATTTTTGTTACATTGATATAATTTTTCTACTATATTTTGTAATTTTTTATAAGATATTGTTCTTCTAACTTTCTTAGAGTTTGACTAATAATCTTCGCTCTTGTTTCGCCTATTCCGTCAACTTCATCAAGTTCTGTTACAGTAGCCATTCTGACACCTTGAATGCTATAAAAAGCATCTATTAAATTTTCTATTATATTGTTTGGCATTTTAGGTATTTTACTAAGTATTCTATATCCTCTTGGAATTACTGACTCATCTAGTATATTTGGCTCTACCTTATACCCTAGAAGTTTAGCAACTTTTTCACCTGCTAGTATTTCTTCTTTACTTAGTTTTCTTATTGCTTCAACAGTCTTATCAATACCTGGTTTGGTCTTTTTACTATTTACAATATAATCTTGTATTATTTTTCTTTCTTCTGCTTCCACACCATTTAAAAGTTGTCTTAATTGTATTTCTATAAGTTTTCCTTCTGTTCCAAGCTCAATTATATTTTTCTGAACTTCTTCTTCCATTCTAATTACCATTTCAGAACGATATATAGCATTGGTTACAACATCTAAGGAAACAATATTTTCAAGTTCTTGCTCATTCAAGTTTGATATAGTATAGTCAAATACAGATTTATATTTTTCCATAACTTCTAAGGCTTGGTTTGCTCTCATTATAATAGTATCTGTTTCATTTATTATATATCTTGTATTTCCTAAAAATAATGTTATAATACCTCTTCTATGTGAAATACAAATAACTAATTCACCTGTTTGCTTTGCTGTTCTTTCTGCTGCCCTATGTCTTGTACCTGTTTCTATTGTTTGTATTTTATGGTCTGGTATAAGTTGTACATTTGCTTTCAATATCTTTTTAAAATCTTTACTAACAATTATTGCTCCGTCCATTTTAGCAAGTTCATATATTTTAGCAGGTGTATATTCCTGATTTATTTCAAACCCACCATCTGCAACTTGCATAACTTCACTACTATCACCTACAACAATAAGTGCTCCCGTTTTGGCTCTTAGAATATTATCTAATCCTTCCCTTATTCTTGTTCCTGGTGCTATTTTCTTTATCACTTCTAACATTTCTTTTTCTAACATTTTCATCAACCCTTTTTTATCATTTACTGTTTAAAAACTTTTCTACTATTGTTTGAATATCATTTAATTTTATCATTTTTATATTATATGTATCTTTTAAATTTTCTAGTTGCTTCCTAGGAGCATAAACTTTTTTATACCCTATTTTTTCTAATTCTTTTAATCTTTTCTCTATATTAACAACATTCCTTATTTGACCATTTAATGCCATTTCTCCTAAAAATATGCTATCTTTTGAAATAGGTATTCCTTTATAACTAGAAATTATTGCAAAAGCTATGGCAATATCTGCTGAAGTCTCAGTTATTTTAAGTCCACCAATTACATTTACATATATATCTTGTGTACCCAAATTAATACCACACATTTTTTCTATAACAGCTATTATCATGTTTAGTCTATTAAAATCTACTCCATTTGATACTCTTCGTGGCATGTTGTAATACGAATGTGTTGTTAATGCCTGAACTTCAATAGCAAGAGTAGAATTACCTTCTAAAATGGCTGTAGTAACTGTGCCAGGAAGAGCTTGTTCATCTCTATTTAGAAATATTTCTGACATGTTGTTTACTTCAACTAGCCCCTCTTCTCTCATTTCAAATATTCCTATTTCATTAGTAGAGCCAAATCTATTTTTTACGCCACGTATTATTCTATGGCTTAAAAATCTTTCTCCCTCAATATATAGCACTACATCCACCATATGCTCTAGAAGTCTAGGCCCTGCTATATTTCCATCTTTTGTAACATGACCTATCACTATCATACTTATGTTTTTGCTTTTTGCTATATTCATAAGCCTTGCTGTAACTTCTCTTACCTGCGATATATTTCCAGAAGCAGAAGATATATCTTCATCATACATAGTTTGTATAGAGTCTATAATACAAAACTTAGGATTTATTTTTTCTATTTGAGCCTCTATCTCGTTTATATTGGTTTCACCTAAAAAAAGTATATTATCACTGTTTACTTTAAGTCTATCTGCTCTCATTTTTATTTGAGTATCAGACTCCTCACCAGATACATAAAGCAATGTTCCGTGTTTAGTTAAATTATTACAAACCTGAAGTACCAATGTAGATTTACCTATTCCAGGTTCCCCGCCTAAAAGAACTAGTGAGCCATCTACTAAGCCACCGTCCAAGTACTCTGTTTAATTCTTCGTAACCTGTATCTAGTCTGTTTTTTTCTAAATTCTGTATTTCATTTAATTTTTTTACTGTGCTTTCTCCAACTTTATATTTAGTATTTCCTTTTGCAACATTTGTTTTTATTTTTTCTTCTACAAAACTATTCCAATTGTTACAAGCAGGACATTTTCCAAGCCATTTTGCACTCTCGTAGCCGCATTCTTTACAAAAAAACACTACTTTTTCTTTTGCCATATCTTCCTCTCTTTCTTACATTAAATCCTTTTTCTTTAAGTATGACCACGTCAATATAGTAGCTAAAATAGAGATAAACATAACCATCCAAAAGCCAAATACATTTGTCATAAATGGGAATGTTACGTTCATTCCTAATATGCTAGATATAAGTGTGGGAATTGATATTAAAATTGTTATTGAAGTCAAGAATTTCATTACTAAGTTAAGGTTATTTGATACCATTGTTCCAAATACTTCAATCATTCCATTTAAGATTTCACTATATGTAGTAACCATTTCCATAGCTTGTCTATTTTCAATTGCTGCATCTTCTAGTATATCTTCATCCTCTTCATATAGTTTTATTATTTTGCCTCTCTTTAATCTTTCCATAACTGACTGGTTAGATTTTAAAGCTGCATCAAAATATATCATACTTTTTTGGAAATGTATTAATTTCATCAATTCTTTATTTTGCATAGTCTTCTCTAGCTTTTCTTCAAACTTTTCAATATCTTTGTTTATTATGTCCAAAAAGCCTATATACTCCTCTGCAACCTTGTATAGTACTTGAAATATAATTCTTGATTTTTTATATGTTGCAAATTCACCTAATATAATTCTTTCACTTGTTATACTGTTTAGTACTTCTAACTTTTCAGAAGATACTGTTAAAATATAGTCATCTTTTATTATAATCATACCAAGAGGTATGGTTGTATATCTTTTCACTCTTGTTTGTTTTGCAGTCATTTCTTTTACTGGCACATTTATAGAAACTAGCACTTGATCATCTTCTGTATCTATATGTGACCTTTCTTCTTGGTCTAGTGAGTTTTCTATAAAACCTCTATCTGCGCCCGTTTTTGATATAATATATTCTATTTCTTCATGAGTAGGACTATATAAATTTATCCAAACTCCTTTTTCTATTTTATCTACTTTTTCTATTTTTCTTAAATTATCGTTAGTTTTAAATATTTCTATCATTTTTTTACCCCCCATTTTACATATTTTTTGTCAGTATTTCTCTCCCAAACGTACACTCGTATAATATTAAAAATCATATATATAACAAAAGTTAATATCGTGGCATAACTTTTTGTCATATAACATACAGCCATTGATGCAATGTTTGAAATTATAAATATATATGAATGTTCTATAACCTTTTTACTAAGTAAAAAAACAGCTACCATAGAACAACCAGCACTAAATGCGTCTATATATGGATAAACTTCTGATATTGCCGAAAAGGCATATCCCATTATTCCAGTAAAACTTACTATATATACTATACTAAGTATTAACTCCTTTTGGGTAATATTCGAAATACTGGGTGGAATTTTTCTGCCCCAATAGAAAAATGAGTATATATACATAACTACATAAATACAATGTAATACAGCTTGTATATATATATGTGAGGAAAAAAGTAAATACGCCATTATTCCAGAGGAAATCACTCCAAATACAAAGGCCGGTCTTTTTAGATAAATTAATAAATATGAATATATGATTGTTGATATTATCATTGTTATTTCTAAAATATTATTCATCTATACCTTCCTCCCACCTCTACATTATACATTAAATTTAATGCTATTTAAACCTTTTTATACTATAAAATTAAATAATTTCAAAGTATATATACAAAACACATACTTATTATGATATAATTTAAAAGTAGGTGATTTTATGAGAAAAGCAGTAAAACAAGAAAAAAACAGAAAAATAAAGAAAATAAATATAATATTAATATGTTTCTTTTCATTATTAATTGTACTTTCTAGTATATATATAGTTAAATGGTTTTTAGACAATGGTAAAACCAAAAATGTTGAGCAAAACATAGAAAAAATCAATGACGTAAGTGAAGTACAAGATAGTGAAAATACAGAAATAATAGAACAAGAAGAAGTAAGTAAAGATGATCCTTACTGGGATTTTATAGAAATGAACTTAATCAATGTAGATTTTGCTAAATTAAAAGAAAAAAATTCTTCTACTGTTGGTTGGATACAAGTAAATGGTACTAATATAAATTATCCATTTGTTCAAGTAGACAATAATGAATATTATTTAACACATTCTTTTGATAAAACAAATAATGCTGCAGGTTGGATTTTCTTAGATTATAGGAATAACATCAAAAACTTAAATAAAAACACAATAATATATGGTCACTCAAGACTTAACAAAACAATGTTTGGCTCTTTAATAAATATATTTACTAATGGTTGGTTAAACAACTCTGAAAATTATGTAATAAAACTATCTACAGAAACAGAAAATACATTATGGCAAGTCTTTAGCATATACCATATTCCTACTACTAGTGATTACTTAAGTACAACCTTTGGTAGCGACCAAGAATTTTTAAATTTTGCGAATATGCTTCTTAAAAGAAGTCAGCATAACTTTAAAACAAAGGTATCTGCAAAGGATTACATATTAACACTTTCCACTTGTTATAAAGATACTGAACGTGCAGTACTTCACGCAAAACTTATAAAGAGAGAAAAAAGAAATTAACAAAAAAACCATATAAATTCATTTTGAAATTTATATGGTTTTCTTATTGGTTGTTAAATCTTATCCCTCCAAAAATGGGAGGCTGACGCCACCCTGCAAAAAGCCCTCCAGCTCCCATTTTTCCTAGTTTTGTTCCTAGCTCAAAGTCCATACTGTTTTTCCATTTTCAGTTGTTTTCTGAACATTAGATATTAGAGAAACATACGGACGGATAACACAGGTATAGCTATCAGAGCCGCCATCCGAATAGAACATGCTTACCGTGTTCACATCAGAAGAGATAACGTAGCGTACAAAGAAAAACGCACAGCCGAAGTCAACATTGGCCCAGACACACGGAGAAGCAAGCCAATATTCATTTTCTTGATATACTAGATTCTGTCTTACCGTGTCTTTAGTTATTCTACTTGCCTTCCCTTTTTTGGCTATAGAGTAATAATCTATTTTATATGTACTTATTTCTTTTCCATCTGGTGTTTGGGTATTAGAGCCCAAACTTGATACTAAGCCCGTTTCTCCTATTGTTTTTGGTTCTGCAGTCTCTACTTGAATTCCTCTTGCATCATAATACATTCCCTTTGGTCCATTATATTCTAATAACTTATTTACTAGCTCTATATTCATACTTTGAGCTTTTCCTTTTCCAGCTACTGTATATAGCGCATCACATACTGTATTTAACATCTTAGGCCCATTTAAAAAACCACCTTTATCTCTTAATGTTAATTTATAGTCTGCTCCTATTGCTCCTGTCATATCTGGTGCTATAAGTAAACTTCCATCTTCTCCTAAGCCTATATATTTCCATGTATAACTTGTGTTTGTTTTTACTGTTTGTTTCTTCGCATTATCTGCTGCTCCTGTTGCACTTTGTTCACTTCCGTCTGTTGTAGTACTTTTTGCTGTTAGCACTGCACTATACTTTACTTCATCTCCTATTTTTATCCCAGATGTTACTGCTGTTCTTGCTGTTTCTGTTAGACCTGTATATACTTCTCCATCTTCTGTTACTGTATATGCTCCTTCTCCTGCTCCTACTTTATATCCTGCTTCTTGTAATTTCTTTTCTGCATAGTTACTAAATGATGTTATTGTATCATCGTTCTCTTTTATCTTTGCCTCATCTAGCATCCAGTCTGCATGAGCCATAGCCACTAAGTCTTTTGCATTTGATATGTCTGTATCTGTCTTTGCTTTATTTGCCTTTCCTATTATTCCACTGTTTGATAGCGATAATATTATTGCTGCGGCTAGTATTATCATTACTATTATTGTTATTACTAATACTATTAATGATATTCCGCCTTTTAGTTTAACTTTTGTTCTCATACTTTTTACCTCCTTGATTTTTTCTTTTGAACAAAACTTTTTGTATATTTACATGATTTACTATCATGATTATACCTTGATTTATTTTTTAGTTAAAACGCAAAAAAGCTAGCTATACATTCTACTTTATATAACAAACTTTTTTACTTTACTATATTCTTTTATTTATTTTTTCTTTCTTGTTATTTTTCTCACATTTTTATTCTACTGTATATTATTTCTTTTTTCAACACTTTTTGTGTTACATTTTTGTTACAATTAGTTATATTACAATATTCCACTTAGGTGGATATAAATAATCTATTTTTTCTTTTTTAGGTACATACTTTTTCTTTATATTAGTTCTATTACTTTTAAGTTCTGGCTTAGCTTTTCTTAAATATTTATCTAACTCACAGAATAAATTTTGACAATCTATATATTGAAGTTTTCTGCCACCTAGGCTTTTAAAATTTATTCCTAATCTTTGAAACTCTTCTTCCTGATGTTCACACATCCACATTATAACCTGCTGTTTACTCATTCCTTCTAGATCAGTAAAACACTTAGCTATCCCTCTTCTTGAGCCAGGTCCTACAACAGTAAATTCCATTTCACTAAAATTAACTGCCTCACTATAATTTATATCAGTTATTAATTGATATGCCATAAAATCCCCAATAAGAGGATATCCTTTTATATAATTAAAAGCTTCTTCCATTGTTTTTGAATTAATTATTTTATCTTGTAACTTGTCCTTTACAAACATTTCTTCTATAAGTGCAATATGATTTTCATGTTTTTTATCATATCCATACGCTTTAGTAGCACAAGACATATATGCATCTGTATATATTTTTTCTCCTCTATCTTTGGCTTTTTGAAGTATATTACAATACTTTTTAAATTCAAAATTATCTAACTTAACATCTCCTAGTTCATCTATAAAAAGCTCCCACGTAGCCTCTTTATTAAATATTTTAAATAGTACTATTCTAAATATTGTATCTTCCTTACTATACTTTTTTCCGTTATATATTACATTTTTAAGCAAATACTGTGACACTCTATCACTTGCTCTATAACTATTACAAAATTTGTACTCTTGTAATATTCTATCATTAGTCCAAGGCGCTTTTTCTCCATTTAGTTTTTTATAGAAAATGTTTTGTCTTTCCGCTGCGAAATACCAATACAAATTATATATATCTTCTCTTTTTTTCATAACTATCTCCTCCATTTTTTCAAAAATTTTAATAAATTTAGTAAAGATAGTCAAGTGTTTTTATATAAAAAAGTAAAAAATTAGTTACATCATTTAGTATAACTAATTTTTTTAAATATATTTTAACCTATTTTTGCTTTTTCTTTGAAATAATATTGTTTAGTATAATAAACAGCACTGTAAATCCTAATAGCACTACTGTATTAATGAGTATAGGTTGTAGTTTTTCATAAGATATTTGCTCTAATGTTTTTAATCTATTGTTTGAATTTATATACCAATAAGCTGGAAGTACATGTGCTACTTTTAAAACACTACTTGGCAACATATATGTTGGTATAAAAGCACCACAAAGAAAAGCTGACCCTAGTGCAAAAACATTAATTATTCCATTTATTGCATTTTTGCTTTTTACAACTGTACTTATACATAAAGATATACTTAAACAACATATTGTAAATACAAAAGTATTAATTATATATAATATTCCATTTGTAGATAAGACTATGTCTCCAAGTAATACCATTGCAAGTACAACATATGCTCCCCAAACAATTACACAAAATATAAAACTTGAAACAAGTAACAAAAAATTATGCTTTTTATAGTCCATACTACTTATAATTATTCTTTTATTTACCGGCTCTTTTCTAAAACTTGATAGCACCGTGCATATTATAAATATAGTTACTGCCATAATACTATAACTTGAAAAGTTAAAATAGCTTGCCATTTTTTCTGCTTTTCCTACATCTATCTTAGATGCTATTTCAATTTCTGATTTTTTATCTATAGTGTTATTAATCTGTGATATTATTTCATCTTCGTTTTCCATGTTATTTACATATGTATTTTGAATATTTACATATCTTCCTAGCATCATTTCAGCTAAGCTTGCTTCATAATCTCCAGTTATTTTAATATCAATTGTAGGATTTAATTTATTTAACACATCACTTCTGTAATTTTCAGGTATATATATAACATAGCTGATATCTCTATAAAAGAGTGCATCATCTAAAGCATCTTCTGTATTCTCCACTTCTACTATATTTGCATTTTTTGTCATGTATTCTATCAAATTTTTAGTAATTCCTATATTTTCATCTTGGTTTGCAATAAAGATATCTGGCTTACTATCAGTAAAAGTAGTATTTGATTTATTAACTGACATATTAACTCCGCCAAAGCCAATTAGCATTACTGTATATAATATAACTACAAATTTATATTTTTTTACTACTTTCCAAAATGTTTTAAATACTGTCATACTTCTGCCTCCTCATTTCGCCATAAGATATAATTATCATAATAGCAGAAAACACAACTAAACTTAGCACATCAAAATAGTATCTATCTAATGTATTGTAATAATACAAAGAATAAAAGCCATCCGTTATCATATTTGCAGGATTAATCTTATTTAGTATAGGTACATTTTTATCTAATACATACTTCATAGTTATACCCATCATTCCAGATAGGAAACAGCCAATCATAGTAGTGGCAAGTAATATTCCAGTTTTAGTATTTTCATTTGATTTTACCAAAGTACCAACTGCTACTCCTAACGATAAACCTGCAAGAGAACCTGCAAGTGCTAAAATACAAACTAGTAGTAAGTTATCCCCATAGTCCACTTTCATAACAAATATAGTATAACCAAAAAGTAGTATCAAACCAATTATTTGAACAATATAACTTGCAAGTAAACTTCCTAAAATCATTGGTCCTTTTTTCATTGGAGATATTGAAGTTCTTTTTCCCACTGAATTCATATTGGCTAATTTATAGTCTATAACAAAAAGAGAAATCATTGAACCATATAGTGCTGTCATAGCAATAAGCGTATAATATTCTATCATTGTATAACTCATATTTTTATTTGATATATTATTTAATTTAACATTGTCTGTTTGAATAATTGAAGTTATATTACTAGAAATCTCTTCATATTTTATATCAAAATTTCCTTTAGCAAGTTCTTCACTTACCTTCTTTTCCACAAGGTTTTCTATTATCTCTTTTTTACTAGCTATTTCATCTACTACATACCTTAGTACTGTTTCATTAATGCCACTTTCATTCACCGTTATTTTTACATTATTTTTATCTGTGAATACTAAATAACCTGTAATTTTCTCATCTTCTAACATCTTCTTAGAAGTTTCCTTATCTGTATATGTTATATTAAACATATATTCATCACTTTCTTTGTCACCTAAGGTTTTAAAAACTTCCTTGTACACTGGGCTATCCTCAAAGTTTTGGTCATTTACAATAGCAATATCAATAATATCTAATTTTTCCTTGTTTTCTATATTAGAAAAAGCAAGTTTAAAAAGTGTTCCTAATATTATTGGAAAGGCAAAAGTCCAAAATATTAGTGCTTTATTCCTAAATAACGTTTTTAATGTATATTTAAAATTATGAAAAAACATTAATCTCTTAATTCCTTTCCAGTAAGTTCCAAAAACACATCATTTAATGTTGGTCTTTCTGAAAATATCTTACTATATGCTATTTTATTACTCTTTAAATAATCTACTAAATCTCCTAAATTATTTTTGCCTTTTTTATATGTAACTGTTAATATATTTCTATTTAAAGTAACATTATCTACATTTTTTAATTCTTTTACTTTTTCTGTAATACCCTCTACTTCCAAATTAATTTCTACAGTTATTTTTTCTTCTATATTGGCAAGTTCTTTTAGTTTATCTGCTGTTCCTTCGGCTATAATCTTTCCTTTATCTAATATAATTATTCTATCGCATAATATTTCAGCTTCTTCCATGTAATGGGTTGTATACACAATAGTTGCTCCTTCATCTCTTAGTTTTTTAATTCCATCTAAAATATTATTTCTACTTTGTGGGTCTACAGCAACAGTTGGCTCATCTAAAAATATCAATTTAGGTTTGTGTGCTATACCGCAGGCAATATTAAGTCTCCTTAGTAGTCCACCAGATAGTTGTTTTGGATAGAATTTTTTAAATTCTTCTATTCCAACTAATTTAATTGCCTCTTCTACGCATGTTTTTCTTTTTTCTTTATCTTTTATATATAGTCCACAGAAATAATCGATATTCTCATAAACAGTAAGCTCTTCAAATACAGCCACTTCTTGAAATATAACTCCTATATTTCTTTTTATATCATATGAACTTGGTTTCATTTCCTCACCAAATATTTTTATACTACCTTTTTCAAATTTTAAAAGTGATAATAGACAATTTATTGTTGTTGATTTTCCACTACCATTAGGGCCAAGAAGTCCTAATATTTCTCCCTCTTTTACGTAAAAAGATAAATCATCTACTGCTTTTAGTTTTTTATATGACTTTGTTAAATTTTTAACCTCAATTATATTTTCCATAATTTCTCCTTTTTAACTCATTAATAATCTTAGTTTTTATAATTGTACTCCCATAGACTTAGTTTTCCATTTATTTTAATAGGAGTAATTTCTTCTACATCTTCTAACTTAAACCCATATCCATTTTTGTCTAGATAGTTTTTCATTCCTTTATATACATCTTTATTTTTTGAAATCATGATGTTTAAAAACTTTTCATCTACTGGAATACAGTCTGTAATTTTAGCTTTTGCTATTATACAGCCCTGTGGATATTCCAAATTATATTTTTCAAACCTTTTCAATGCTTCTTTATCAATTCCCTTACCTGCATGAATTAGAATGTCTCCCCTGTATTTAGTTTTCCACGTTCTAAATTCATACTCCTTATATCCTTTTGCAATTAATGAAGCCCATGGTTGTTTTATAGTTATAACTTTCATATATATTCACTCCTACATTTATTTTTCTTAATAAGCATAATACTAGCTATAATATTGGTTACACCATTTACTATAAGTAAAGCAATTCCTGGAAATATATAGTTTTGATACAAAATATCTGAAAATGGCAAAACTTTAAAATATGGAAGAAGTGTATCCATTTTTAGCAACCCCCCTGTAGGGTCAATAAACATAAGTAAACTTCCCCATATTGCACTTATTCCAATAAAAAGGCACCAAAATATTAAAACTTTTCTTGTCGCATTATATCTACTCAAATTATCTTTCATTATTTAATCTCAACACCACCAAACACACATGTGGCATTAATATATATTGTAGTCCCTTCACCGTTTATATCTTGCTTCCTATTATTTTCTATTCCACCAAATACTGCAGTTTGCTTTATTTTAACGTTTACATTCTGAGGTAGGTATATTTCTACTCCGCCAAATATAGCGGTAACATTTATTACCACATCATTTGCTATACTAATTTTACTAAAATCACATTCCGCACCACCAAATATAGCATTTATGTTTGAACCTTCAAATTGTTCTTCTCCTAATTTTACATCCTGTTTAGAAAATATAGCTGAATAATCTGTTTTGCTATTATTAGAATTTTTTTCATTTACTTTCTTTATTTCATCTTTTATTTTTTTATTTACAGTTTCTCTAAACATGATAGAAAAACCAATTATAACTAAAATTAACGGAAGTATAAGTTTTCCTATCATAGCAAATTTTAATACACCTTGACAACCTAAAAACAAAGCTAAACCTAAAATTATGCCAAAAATATTTCCTGCTTTATCACTTTCGCTAAATAACCCTATAAAACAAGGAACTATTATAAATAAAGTCCACCAACCATCAAAAAATAAATCAATATCGGTTATTCCTAATTCATTTGTTGCTATAACAACACCAAGCGCTATTATAACAAGTCCCCATAAAACATTTCCTATTTTTTTCACATTAATTCCCCCAATTTTTAATCAATATTTTTCCTTTTACTTAAAACCCACTTGTTATCCGGGTTTTCTTCTAATAACATCAAGGCTTGAAATTCGTAAGACAATAATTCTTTTATCTGGTCCAAACTAAGCTCTAGCGTTTCTGCTGCTACTAGCGTTGCAATACCATGAGTAAACATCCACATTTTTGTGTGGAAACTTTTTATTTCCTCATCTTTTAACTTAGTACTCTTTTTAATAATCTTTTGAATGCTTTCGTAATCCTCACCTGCTTTTGAAATAAACATATTTGGACCAAGTTTAGTTTTACTCATGAATAGTATTTGAAATAGTTTTTTCTCTGCCTTAGCAAATTTAATGTAGTTAATACCTACTTGCTTATACTCTGGCATGTCTTTTGTCATGTTATCCGTAATAAATTTATAGAAATACTTTTCTATCTTTCTATACAGTTCATTGTTCAATTCTTCCACATTTTCAAATTGATAATATATTGGTCTTATAGAGCATTTTAATTTCTTAGCTATCTCTCTATTACTCACACCCTCTAGCCCTTTTTCTCTTGCAATTTCAAATGCAGTTCCTAGTATTAACTCTTTAGTTATTCTCACTGGTTTAGGCATTTTTTCCTCCTTTTCTTTTTACATTGATTATATTGTATCACAAGATACAATATTTGTATATATTTTTTTCTTCTTTTATAAATATTCATATAAAAATAGCCACGTAGATAAAAAACTATCTACGTGACTAAATATATAAATACGTCAACTAAAACTAGCATTCAAAGTAGTTTTACCCCTAACTTAATGTCCATACTGTTTTTCCGTTTTCCGTTGTTTTTTGAACATTAGTTGTTAGAGAAACATACGGACGAACTGCATAGGCATAGTTACCGGCATTGCCAGTGGAAACAAACATGTTGATCGCGCCACTGCACATGTAAGAAGAGTCAACGTCACGTACATAGAAACGCACCCAACCTAAGTTGAAATATGCATTGACACAGGTAGAAGCAAGCCAATATGCATTTGATTGATATACTAGGTTTTGTCTTACTGTGTCTTTTGTTATTCTACTTGCATGCTCTGTTTTATTTATATAGTAACAATCAGCATAATATGTACTTATATCTTTTCCATCTGGTGTTTGTGTATTTGAACCCAAACTTGATTCTAAACCTGTTTCTTCTATTGTTTTTGGTTCTGCTGTCTCTACTAAATTTTTACTAGTGTCATAATACATTCCCTTTGGTCCATTATATTCCAATAACTTATTTACCAGCTCTATATTCATACTTTGGGCTTTTCCTTTTCCTTCTACCGTATATAAAGCATCGCACACTGTATTTAACATTTTTGGTCCGTTTAAATATCCACCTCTATTTCCTAATGTTAGTTTATAATCATTGTCTATTCTTCCTGTCAGATCTGGCGCTATAAGTAAACTTCCATTTTCTCCTAAACCTATATATTTCCATGTATAACTTGTGTTTGTTTTTACTTTTTGTGTTTTTGTACTATCTGCTGCTCCTGTTGGCGACGTTTCACTTCCGTCTGTTATATAATCTTTTGCTGTTAGCACTGCACTATACTTTACTTCATCCCCTATTTTTATTCCTGCATCTACTGCTGCTGTTGCTGCTTCATTCATTATTGTTTTTCCATCTGCTGCTAACTTCCTTTTATAGCCTTTCTCCGCCAACTTTGTATTTGCATAATCTACAAATTCCCCCGCTGCCACCTGTTCATCTGCCGTCATTAACTCATACTCTGCTCTTAGTGTATTTACATACTCTTTTAAATTTGCTGTATCACTATCTGTCTTTGCTTTATTTGCCTTTCCTATTATCCCACTATTTGACAGTGATAATATTATTGCGGCTGCTAGTATTATCATCACTATTATTGTTATTACTAGTACTATTAATGATATTCCGCTTTTTCTTTTTTAAATTTTTCATTTTCATTTACCTCCCCTTACTTTTTTGAAAAATTTTTCTAACATATACATATTATTTCATATTACCTTAAATTTTGCAATTATTTTTAATTGCTTTTGCGTGTTTTTTTCTATGTATATATTACGTGTATATTTACATGATTTAAATCATGGTTATACCTTACTTTAAGCGCAAAAAAGCTAGCTATACTTTTTACTGTATAACTAACTTTATATTATTTAATATATATGTTCTATGCGCGCAAAAACCTCTATCTAGTCTATTTCTAGATATTACTTGTGTGTGTGTGTGTGTGTGTGTGTGTTACTCTCCCAATGGTTTTGCACATATTAGTTGACATTTATTTTCACTCCTTTGTTATTTTTTCTTTCTTTTTATTCTTTTATATTTTTATTCTACTGTATATTATTTCTTTTTTCAACACTTTCTGTGTTATTTTGTTTATTTGTA
The DNA here is from genome assembly GCA_934149365.1 of uncultured Clostridia bacterium. GTDB lineage: Bacteria > Bacillota > Clostridia > TANB77 > CAG-465 > CALXJE01. The sequence goes on along the minus strand of CAKPEI010000007.1, from coordinate 16,252 downwards.
ATATTATTGTAACAGAAAAAGAAAATCACGACTATTTAAATTAACCTAATAATCGTGATTATATATATATTAAACATTTTGTATTACTTGATTTTTCTTATCTTTTTTTAATATTCTAAGTGCATTTAGTACTGCAATCATTGACACCCCAACATCAGCAAATACCGCAGACCACATAGTTGCAATTCCTATAGAAACTAACACAAGAACTGAAATTTTAACTGCAAGTGCCATTATGATATTTTCTTTTACTATTCTCATGGTATTTTTAGATATTTTTATAGCTTCTGCAATTTTAGATGGTTCATCTGTCATTACAACAACATCCGCAGCCTCTATTGCTGCATCACTTCCAAGTCCTCCCATAGCAATACCTATATCAGATAAAGCTAAAACCGGAGCATCATTTATCCCATCGCCTACAAATAGAAGTTTTCCTTCCTCTGCTTTTTCTTTCATTAGTCTTTCCACAATTTCTACTTTATCTTGTGGAAGAAGTTCTGAATGGTACTCATCTAAATTTAATTCTTTGCTTACAGCTTCACTTATACTTTTTTTATCACCTGTTAACATTACTACTTTTTTTACGTTGTTTTTCTTAAATAAATCTATTGCTATATAAGTGTCTTCTTTTATTTTATCAGATATCACTATAAAACCTGCATATTCATGATTTAGAGCTACATATACTATTGTTCCAATTTCATTACTAGTAGGAAACTCAATACCGTTTTCTTTTAATAGTTTTTCATTTCCAACCAAAATTTCTTTTCCTTCTACTTTTGCGTAAACACCTTTTCCGGAAATTTCTTTTACATCTGATACCTTTTTATCATCTATCTTATCTCCATAAGCTTCTTTTAAAGATAAGGAAATAGGATGGTTTGAAAAACTTTCAGCATAAGCTGCATATTTAATAAGTTCATTTTCACTAACACCATTTGGTGCTATTTTTTGAACTTTAAACACTCCTTCTGTTAAAGTACCAGTTTTATCGCAAACTATCACTTCAACTTTTGATAAAGCCTCTAAGTAGTTACTTCCCTTTACAAGAACTCCCATTCTAGAAGAAGCTCCAATTCCCCCAAAGAAACTCAAAGGAACAGAAACAACTATTGCGCAAGGGCAAGATACAACCAAGAATGATAATGCTCTATAAACCCAAATATTAAAAGGTTGCTTGAAAAGAAGTGGCGGGAAAATGCCAAGCACTACTGCAATTATTACTACTACCGGTGTATAATATTTAGCAAATTTACTTATAAAATTCTCCGATTTAGATTTTTTGCTGCTTGCATTTTCTACTAAATCCAATATCTTACTTACTGTAGACTCGCCAAACTCTTTTATTACTTTTATTTTTAAAACTCCATCATTATTTATAGAGCCACTTAGCACTTCATCTCCTACATCTACACTTCTAGGTAATGCTTCTCCTGTAAGTGCTAATGTATTTAGCGTTGATTTTCCCTCAGTTACAATACCATCTAGAGGAATCTTTTCTCCAGGTTTTACTAAGATTATTTCATCTATTTTAACTTCGTCAGGGCTAACTTTTTTTGCATATCTATCACGTACAACTACTGCATAATCTGGTCTTATATCCATAAGCGCTGCAACTGACTTTCTTGATTTATCAACTGCATAATCTTGAAACATTTCACCAACTTGGTAAAAAAGCATAACCGCTGCTGCTTCTGGAAGCTCGCCTATGCAAAAAGCTCCTATTGTTGCCACAGTCATAAGAAAGTTTTCATCAAATACCTTTCCTCTTGTTATATTTTTCAATGCCTTTATTACAATATCATATCCTACAATAATATATGATACTGTAAACATCACATTTGATATGAGCTCATATTGAGCTTTAAACACAAATGCCAATGCAAATAATATTGCAGAAATAATAATTTTCCAAAGCTTCTTTTTCATCTTTTTATTCATTATTATTCCTCCTCTATTGTTACATCAGGTTCCTCTTTTTTTATAACTTTTTTAATTTCATTTAGTGCTTCATCTATATTATTTTCTTCACATTCAAAAGATAACTTTTGAGTGATAAAATTTATTGAAATATTAGATATTAAATCAACTTTTTTTAATGCTTCTTCTAGCTCGTTAGCACAATTAGGACAATCTAACCCTTCAATTTTAAATTTATAACTTTTCATTTTACTACCTCTTTTCTATTTTTTATGATTAATATGCTCTAAGCCTATTTCAAATAACTTTACAATGTGGTCATCATCTAATGTATAATATACTTCTTTGCCGCTTTTTCTACACTTAACTATTCCACTTCTTCTTAAAGTAGCAAGTTGATGAGAGACAGCAGATTTTGTCATACTTAATACGTTAGCAATATCACATACACACATTTCATTTTTATCAAGTGCAAACAAGATTCTACATCTTGTAGTATCACCTATAAGTTTGAATAAATCAGCTAAATGATTAAAAGTATTTTCATCAGGCATGCTATTTACAACATCATTTACTGCCTTTTCGTGTATTATGTTACAGTCACATATAAACTCATTTCGAGACATATTAATCCTCCTTTAGTTGAATATTTGTTCAACTAAATATATTATAGTTGAATATACGTTCACATGTCAATAGTTATTCACAAAAAAATGTTTTTTATTTATTATTTTCAATATACTAAATTTATATACTAAGTAGAGTATTAAAAAAGTAGGTGATTTTTAAACCACCTACTTAAATATCTTTAATTTTTAATTCTTATTCGTCCTCACCATATTTTTCATTGTATTCTTGTTGAGCCTCTAGTGCCTCTAAGAAAGCTAATTTTGCTTCATTTGCAGCAAGCAATGCAAATGCAACTGACTGTTCAGCATATTCTAACTGAGAATCAATGTATTTAGAAAGTTTTTCTTTATTACGTGCTTCCATTTTATTCTCTATATTTTCTTTTGCAACTTTAAAATTCATTTGAGCCTTTAAAAGTTCACTTGATATTTTACCTTTTCCTTTTTCTCCAATAATTCTGCATTGTTCTTTTGCAGCTTCTAAACCACTTTTAGCATCTTTTACTTTTTCTGATAATACGTCCTTTGCTTCCATACCTTCCAAAATGGCTGTCTCTGTTGTATCCTTTATTTTAGCGTTAAGCTCTTTCATTTTTTCATTAAATTCATTCATTTTTTCATTTCTTTCTTCTTTATTCATAGTTTCATACCTCCTAAACTATTTTTAAACACTTTATCATTATATGTTTCCACTTTATTTTATTATCACCATATATTTAATAAATATACATAAAACTTTTAATTTGATACCTCTTTATCTATCCATGCCATAATTACATTCACTATATAATCTTTTTGACTATTAGTTAACTCTACTTTCATAGGAATCTTATGCCATTTATTTAAGCAACCTCTGCAACAAGTTGCTGTAGCATGTTGGGCTATAAACACGGGATGTCCTCTCATTGGTGTTTGTTTCCCATCATTTAATATATCCTTCGGAGCTAACCTCTTATTTACAAAATCATAAGCATGTTCCCTTATTTTGTCTATCCCTTTTTCTTTCACATAATTTATATCATTTGGCTTTAGGTGAAATTTGCTTCTAAAGTTAGATTTTGATAAATTGTTTAAAACATTATACACTTTTTTATCTTCCATGTCCACACCCCCTGTTATTATTTATCTAACATGATAAAAAGCAGACCAACGCGTTTATAGCAATTAAGTCTGCCTTTTTTACTATTTTTTCTTTCTTTTTTTTACTATTATTGAAATACCCACTATAACTGCAATAGCCACTAATATACCAATAACACCAAGCCATCCCAATGTAGCTACTATCTTACTTCCAAGTGACATTATGATACCGGCAAGTATAACACCTAATGTAACTGCTGTAATACTAGTCTTAAAATCTAATTTTAAAAAGCTTGCTGCAAGTGTTCCAGTCCAAGCACCTGTTCCTGGTAAAGGTATTCCTACAAATATCAATAATGCCCAGAATATTCCTCTATTTCCAGCCATTTCTCTTAACTTATTTCCACCTTTTTCACCTTTTTCTAAACACCAAGTGAAAAATTTACCTATTATCTTCTTGTCTTTTCCCCATTCTAATACTTTCCTTGCAAAAAGGTAGATAATTGGTACTGGTAACATATTTCCTAATATAGCTATTGGATAATACCAGAATATATTAAGTCCCATTCCTTCTGCTATAGGTATAGCTCCTCTAAGTTCTACTATTGGAACCATAGACACCACAAAAACCATTAAATATTTTACAACTATTGGTAAACCTGCCATAATTTCCTCCCTTATTATATATATTAAATATTTACGCTATATCACATTTTATTTAGCATATAAATATATATTCGTATTTTTTACTTAGGGTATTAATTATATTATGCTATTACATGTTTTGCAAGTAAATAAAAGAATTTTTTCTTCTTTTACTCATATATCATTTTTATAAAATCCTGTTTCATATCATCGTTGCACAAATATTTGTAATATATAAATGCTAGCATTAAAATAGTTTCTCTTTGTATATCCTGCTTATAGAAAACTTTATCTTTGTCAAACTTTGAATACCATTCTAACGACATTTTCATATTAAATTTATCTATTAAACTCTGTGGAATGTGTTTGCTATAACTACTAGGTAATTGTTCTAAAACAAAAACTAATTCTGCATATATTTTTTCTTTTTCCATTATTACCTACCTCTTTCTTCTCTATTTATACTATCAAGTGAAAAATCATTTAATTCTTTTGCATTTACCTTTTTTCCTTTAAAGAATCCCTTTAATTTAGAAATAAATCCTTTACCAATAGACTGCTCTTTTAATGAACCATTTTCTATTGATTTTTCTTCTTCCAAAAGTGTTTGTCTTTGTTCTTCAATTAACTTTTCCTGCTTTTCTTCTGATACACTTTCATTTGCCTGCTGAATTTTTGACGAGTCTTTACAAGGATACTTTGTATATCTTGTAAACTCATCATTACTCTTTAAATAGTGTGGTAACTTTAACCCACTTAATATGAAATCGGCATCATTTGTTAAGTCACAATTATACCATTTCCCATCCAGCTTTACTTGATTCCATGCATGTGAACCAGAATTAGTAGATATAGCTTCACCCATATTCTTAGGCCCACCACTAATATATAACGAGTCTATTCCCACCTCTGATAGAACATTTCTTAATATTTCTGAATACCCAGAGCATAGTGCTTTATCTTCTAGTATTGCCTCAAGACCAGATGCCCTTTCGATCATAGGGCTAGCCATGTCTCTTTCGTATCCCACAAGATCACAGGCCTTAGAAGCTTTTTCGTGATATGAAACATTTTTAGCGATTTTTTCATATACGTATGTAAATTTTTTCTTTTCCATATCTGGATCATCGGCTGTCTCCTTAGGCGCGCCACTGGCATACTCTAATACTTTATTTTTTATCTTTTCAAATGTATCGCAATAGAAAACACTCGGTTCACCAGTTCCTCTATCATCTCTTAACTGTACCCAAACGAGTCCATTTTTCTTTAATTCATCTAATTTTTCTAATGATAACTCTGCTGTATTTTTAATTATTACTCCTTCGCCATTTTTCTGTATTTCCATATATACTCTCCTTAATATTAATATATCATTATATTTCTTTTATGACTTTGCAAGGACTTCCAACAGCTACAACACCTGAAGGTATATCCTTGGTAACAACACTTCCTGCACCTATCACAACATTATCTCCTATTGTAACACCAGGCAATACACAGACATTTCCACCTATCCACACATTATTTCCTACATTTATAGGCTTAGCATATTCTAATCCCTTATTTCTAATTTCATATTCTAAAGGATGTCCTGACGTATAAAATGCAACAAACACATTATCTCCAAAAGTAACTTTATTTGCATCTAGTATAATTAAATTGTGATTGGCATAAAAGTTTTCACCTATTTCTATGTTATAACCATAGTCGCACATTTTCTACCGTCTCCTTATCTTGACTTGCTAATAATCTTTCATAATAAAATGTTCCTATTTGTCTTTCTAATTACCTTACACTCCACCCAGATTTCACACATTCTTCTGCATAAAAACTTCTTGTTTTTTAATTTCCTACTCTCATTAACAGTCTGTAATGTGACCAACTTAATTCGTCACACAGTGTGTGACGATTTGGAAAAGCACGATAAAATTGTCTCATATACTTTTTATATTCAATTAGCTACTTATTCGAAACAACTTATTCTTCCATATTCATCTAAAAAATATTATTTTAATGCTTTATAATCATAAAAACTTAAATAAGAAAAACTTTTGATAAAGACTTCTAATTTTATCAAGCATTTTAATATCAGTATTTTAGGAATTTATTTAAGTTTTAACACCGTTACACACTCCACATGGCTCGTCCATGGAAACATGTCCACTGGTACTACTTTAGAAATTTCGTATTCTTCTTTAAGTAATGCTAAGTCTCTTGCGAGTGTAGCAGGATTACAACTTATATACCCTATTTTTTTAGGTTTTATCCTTTTCAATATATTTATTCCTTCATTATCTAGTCCTTTTCTTGGAGGATCAACAACTACTACATCAAGCACTTTATTTTCCTTTGATAACTTTTCAAGTTCTTTGCTAGCATCACCTGCTATATATTCAGCATTTAAAACGTTATTTAGTTCAACATTTTCTTTTGCCATATTTACTGCATCTTCTACTATTTCTATTCCGTAAACACTCTTTACCTTATCAGACAAAAATATTCCTATTGTGCCAACTCCACTATATAACTCTAGCAAATTCTCTGTTTTATCTAATTTAAGCATTTGTTCTAAGAGAGAATATATCACTTCTGCCATTATCGTGTTTACTTGAAAAAAAGAATTAGCAGAAATGTAGAAAGTCTTATCACCAATTTTATCCCTTATTCTATCTTCACCATAAAGCACTAGGTTTTCTTTTCCTAGAATAACATTGCCCATTGTTTCATTTATATTTACCACAAAACCTTTTACTTCTTCATATTTTTGGGCTACACTATCGCACACCTTTTTAATTTTTGAACTATTTGCAACTTCTTTACTTGTCACAACAAGTATACACAAAACTTCACCTGTATGCACTCCACGTCTTACCATTATGTTTTTTACATCTCCACTTTTTTTAGTTTCATCGTAACACAAAATACCTTCTTTATTTAAAATGTCAAACATATATTTAGCTATTTCGTTTATTCTTTCATCTTGTATCTTACAATTACTAACTTCAACTAATTTGTGGCTTTTTTCAGAAAACATACCAAAAGCATTTCTTCCTTTTATATTTCTTACTGGAAACTGCACCTTATTCCTGTAATGATAAGGAATTCCCATGCCATAAATATCATCTACTAAGCCATCATCAATTCCTTGTTTTCTTAAAGTATTTTTAACTATTTCTCTTTTAACATCTAGAGTTCTAGAGTAATTCATATGCATACCATTACATCCACCACAACTATAATATGCCATACAATCTTCATATACTCTATCCTTTGACTTAATCAATACATTTTGAACCTTTGCAAGTGTATATTTTGGATTATCCTTTACAACTTTTGCAAGTACTTTTTCCCCCTTTATAGTATCTGGTACAAATACCACTTTATCGTTATATCTTGCAATTCCTTCAAAATTCATTCCATTATCTATTATATCTAGCTCTATCAAATCATTTTCTCTCACAAAATCACCTACATTACTCTAATATTTTAACATCATTTATTTTGTTATACAAGTAGTCACACTTTTTATTTTTCTTCATACTATATACTATAAATCAGAAATTTAAAAAACCTGATGAACACTTACTCCTTCTGATTTAATAGGAGGTATGGTATGAATAATAATTGCACAAATAACTCGATAATATGGACTGTACTACTGCTTTTAATATTCTTTAATTGCAAGAAGGTTAACGACTCCTCCTATATGAACTTTGATGATTTTTTCAAAGTTTCTAATGTAGATCCTTTATTAAGTGGTCTAATATTGTAATTGTAAAGGAGGGAAATTGACCATGATAGATGAAAGATGTGGAGGCTGCGGCTGTGGAGGTTGCGGCGGATGCGGAAACAATTGCGGAGGCTTCGGTGGAGGCGGATGTGGTTGTTGCATTTGGATAATCCTTATAATAATCGTATTAGTATGCTGCTGTGGATGCGGATGCTAGAAGTATAACCAACATAATTAATTCCTAATAATATATACTTACCCAGGTAATTAAATATTACCTGGGTTTAATTTTTTAATATTATCATATACTATATATGGTGATATATTTGAAAAAGAAAACATTTTTTACACTTTCTACCATATTTAGCATCATACTTGGTACATTTATCCACTTTATATACAATATTCTTCACAAACCTTTTATATTAGGTCTTTTTGTACCAATTAATGAAAGTGTATTTGAACATTTAAAATTAGTACTTATTCCACTAACAGTGTTTGGAATAATATATTCTTTCGTATATGGAAAAAAAGAAAATAATAAAAATATATGGAATTATATATCAATAGCTGTAATTTTATCTATGATATTTATACCTATTATGCATTATCTATATATAGCAATAATAAAAAACACATCCACTATATTTGATATTGTTTTATACATCTTGTCCGTTATATTTTCATACATTTACATATATATTAAAAATGAAAAAGATAATAAAAAAGACACAAATAAAGGAGGTATATTGCTTATACTACTACTTTATTTCATTTTCGTAGTATTTACAATATGTCCCCCTAGAGTGGAACTTTTTAAGGATCCAATAAATAATACATATGGAATATTTTGGCTATAGTACTAATTTAATTTATTACTCGAACATGCCTCTTAAATACATATCTTCTAAATCTAATTCTCCTCTTATTCCAAAACTTATTTCTATTGCTCTTTTAACCTTTTCCATCGTATCATTGTCAAGCATACCAACTTTTTCTCTTAACCTTTTTTTATCTAAAGTTCTTATTTGCTCTGCTAAAATAACAGAATCTTTATCCAAGCCATATTTTGTTCCCTCTATTTCAATGTGTGTAGGTAATTTAACCTTTTGTCTTGATGTTATTGCTATCCCTATTATTGTAGGGCTAAATTTATTTCCTACATCATTCTGGACAACAAGAATAGGTCTTATTCCAGCTTGTTCACTACCTATAACAGGACTTAAATCTGCATAATATATCTCGCCTCTTTTTACTTTCATATTTCACTTCCCATCTTGCAACTTGTTTGATATATTCTTCTTTAAGACTATGTACTAACTAAAAATATTGTCTTCTATTTTACAATTCATATCAAACTTAGTATATACTATGCTTATACTTTCTTTTTTGTCATTACTATAATGTAGCTTATCATCAGATATCTCTAATGTGCAATTCTATGTCTTCTATCTTAGGTAACTGAGATTGTAAATATTCTGGCATATCTTTAAAGTAAATTTAATATTTTTGTATAAAAATCTAAAATATCTCTTGATTAATCATTACCTATACTTTGCTATACATACTAACCGTTTTGACTTTATTTTATTAAATAAAATTATATTCTCCCTTAAAAAATTGTGCAACAAATTGTTGCACAAATCAAAATTATTATTCTCATTTAATATAAAAATTGTGCGAGCATATATTCTTTACATCAATTAATATGTTCTATTTTACAATTCATATCAAACCTAGTATATACTATGCTTATACTTTCTTTTTTGTCATTATCGTAAACTATATATGTAAGTGGCATTCCTGTTTTCCTATCTAATTTAAGTTCCATTTTACTTACATTTTTTACTAATTCATGAACTTCACATGTACAATTGTCTCCCATTTTACAAGTATTGTCTAATATCATATTAATATTTTCTATTTTCTCATAACTATTTGCAGTAAAGCAGCAAGACTCTTTTAGATTATTGTTGTATATTTTTATAAATGTACTAAGATTAAGTAAATTAGTATATTTTATAACATAAGGCGTAATCAAAAGTTTATTTTTTTGATTTTCATTTTGAATGATAGCTCTATCTTTTAGTGTTATAATATTTACCTTTGAGCCACTACTATCAGTGTATTCAACTTTACTTCCTACATCATTTTTATACCATTCTTTCATTATATATGTGTTAGTATTTTTGTTACTAATTACTGTCATTTCAAATTCTGCATAATATGTTTGCATATTAAGAACATTACTTTTTCCATTCATTTTTCCAATTATATCTTTTATGATAGTCCCTCTTGATATATTTAATTTCATACTTAATGTATATACAACTATACTAAGTACTATTATGGTAGATACCAGACAAAACATTACTAAAGTCATTTTATTTTTTATAATTTTCTTTATATTTAAAACAAGCATAAAAAACCCCTTTACACATAATTTGTTATTTAATTATATGTAAAGGTAATTTAACATAGTACATATCTATTTTACAAAAGGTTTTGTTACTCTGTTAAGGCTTTTCCATCTAATGTTTTAAAATATTCCACAAGTAGCCTCTTTACTTCTTCTTTTGAAGTTTCTCTATTTATTAAATCTTTAACATAAGAACTATTCTTTAGCCCTTTTAAGTAACAAGCTATATGTTTCCTAAGCTCCGGCACAGCTTTTTTTTCTCCATAATATTTAGTAGCAACATCAATATGCTCTAACATTATATCTAGCTTATCCTGCATTGTAAGTTTTGTATCTTTTCCTGTAAGTATCTCTTCAAATATCCAAGGTCTTCCCATAGCTCCTCTTGCAATCATTATTCCATCTACTTTAGTATATTCAAACATTTTATTAGCAGTCTCTATACTTACAACATCTCCATTTCCTATAACTGGAATACTAACTGCTTCTTTAACCTCTTTTATAACATCTAAATTATTTATTCCTGTATACATTTGCTCTTTTGTCCTACCATGTATAGTAATAGCTGAAACTCCATTTTTTTCACATATCTTTGCGACTTCTACAGCTACATTATCATCTTTTTTATAACCTATTCTAAATTTTACAGTAATAGGTTTTTTTGACGTTTCTACTGCTACCTTAGTTATTTCATCTATTTTATCTAAATCTTTAAGTAAGGCTGAACCATCACCATTTTTTGTTACCTTAGGAGCAGGGCACCCCATATTTATATCTATAATATCAATTTCTTCTATTTCATTTAATTTCTTTATTGCTCCTATGATGTCTTCTTTATCACTACCAAATATTTGTACAGCAGAGGGTCTTTCATCTTTTAACAATGTAAGTAATTTATTTGTCTTTATATCTTCATAAACTAGCCCTTTTGCACTAACCATTTCTGTATACATTAACCCAGGATTAAACTTTTTACATATATGCCTAAAAGGCAGGTCGGTAATACCTGCCATCGGTGCTAAAAAAACATTATTTTTTATATTTACATTTCCTATCTTTATTTCTTTTATGTATTTATTCATTTATTCTTAATTACACCCCATAATATAGCGTTCCTCTATATTTATATCCTTTATAGTAATAAACATTATTAGTATTTTCAGCTATTAAGAAAACATCTCTATCTGAGGTATCTCCCTTTCCCTTGTTTATATTATTAACCGTAATTTTATTTATATCTACAACATAAAGATTATTATTTAAATCTCCGTTTTTTGTAAGTTCAGTTTTTAAAGCTTCTGGCAAACTTGCTTTTGCAACTATTTCATTAGATGAGTTAGTTGGTAACGTATCATTTTTTATAACATACTCATTTACAGCATCTGATACTCTATTTAATTGACTTACATATTCTTCGTAATTTACAGTCTCTATATTTCTACTTCCTATAACCGTAGCTGTTGTTAAAATTATAAACATAATAATTACTGAAAGAATTATAACTGTTGTTGTAACACCTCTTTTATTTTTCATATATAACCTCCAATATTAATCTACAAAGAACGTTCTTTGTCTTCTTGCACTAACACTAAGAACTATACCTATTGCTACAAAGTTTGTAAGCAAATTACTTCCACCATAACTCACAAAAGGAAGTGGTATTCCAGTTATAGGCAAAAGTCCCATTGTCATTCCTATATTTTCTATAAAGTGAAAGAATATCATACCAAATATTCCGATTGTAACAAGTGAGCCATAAGTATCTCTAGCAGTTCTCGAAACATTTACTATTCTTACTAACAATACTGTATATATTATAACAATAAGAGCAGAAATAATAAAGCCCATTTCCTCAGATATTACAGAAAATATAAAGTCAGACGTTTTTACCGGAAGATAGCCATACTGGGTCTGAGTTCCTTTAAGTAAGCCTGTCCCAAAAAGCATACCAGAACCTACTGCTATTTTAGATTGTATCGCATTGTATCCACTTCCAAGTGGCTCTAATTCTGGGTTTAAGAACACCAATATTCTCTGTTTCTGCACATCATTTAATACAAAGAAATATACAAGTGGAATTAAAGCAAGAAGTATTAGAAAACCAACTATAATATATTTATACTTAATTCCTGCTTTATATAGCATAAGGACTGTCATAAACAAGAATACTGCTGCTGTTCCAAAATCTGGCTGTTTTAGTATTAAAAGGACCGGTACAAGCATTATTCCTAAAATAGCAAGTATATTTTGCCATTTGTTTATAGCATTTTTATCTTTTGATAAAATATAATCTATATATTTTGCAGATAATAATATATATACTACTTTCATTATTTCTGATGGCTGAATACTTATAGGCCCAAACCTAAACCAGCTTGTTGCACCATATATAGGCTCGGTAAAGAGCACTCCAACAAGTAACCCTAAACATACTACATAGAGTGGTATACTTAAAACTCCAAACATATTATAATCTAAAAGCCAGACTATTATGAGTACAACTAGTGATGCTATAAGCCAGAAAAACTGTTTCACATAATCTGTTTTTGTAGTGGTATCATTATACCCAGCACTATAAATTCCAACTATTCCTATTATAACAAGTAGTATAACTGATATTAATAATATTAAATCAGTATTTTTTAGTAATGTTTTAAACATTATTCTCCCCTTTTATTTATTATTAATTTAAAAAGAATGTTTTATATGCTCTATATGTTTCATAAACGTCAGCTGTTGATGTAAGTTCATAAGGTGAATGCATTGAAAGTACAGCAGTGCCACAGTCAATTACATCTATTCCTTTGTTAGCTAAAATATATGCAATTGTTCCTCCGCCACCTTTTCCTATTTTACCCAAAGTTCCCATTTGGTATGAAACATTGTTTTTATCAAATAAATTCATAACATATGAAGTATACTCTGCGCTTGCTTCACTTGCAGAATATTTACCACCAGAGCCTGTATATTTTTCTATTGCTATTCCACAACCAATTATATTTGAATTTTGAATATCACTTACTTCTTCATACATTGGATCTACTGCATTTGCAACATCTGCAGAAAGCATTTTTGAATTATTCATAGAAGTATATAACGCGATATTACAGCTATTTTCTTCTACCTTATCTAAAAGATTGGCTACAAATATTTCAAATGCCTGTGAACTCATTGAAGTATTGCCAACACTTCCGATTTCTTCTTTATCAACTATAAGGGCAATTGCAGTTTTATCTAACTCTTTATTTTCATTTGCTATGTCTATAATTGCCTTAACTGCAGAATAAGCACATACTCTGTCATCTTGGCCATATCCTGCAATTAAACCTTTATCAAATCCAACATATTTAGCCTTAAAACTTGGAACAAAACGTACATCACTTCTTGCAAAATCTATTTCTTTAATACCATATTTTTTATTAAGTATTTTTAATATATTAGCTTTAACTTTATTATCTTTTTCTTCTTTACTTGGAATTGAGCCAATTACAACAGCCATGTTTTCTGGATCAATAAATTTATTAGCATTAAGTTCTAATTGATCTTTTGCAAGGTGAGGAAGTAAGTCTGTTATAGTAAAACAAGGATCATCTTTTTTATCGCCAACAACCACTTCTACTCTCTCTCCATTTTCGTTATATATTACACCGTACATTGAAAGTGGAATTGCAAGCCATTGATATTTTTTAACTCCACCATAATATTGTGTTTTTAAAAGAGCCATATTTTCTCTTTCAAACATTGGCATAGGTTTAGTATCAAGTCTTGGACTATCAATATGTGCTCCAATTATATTCATTCCAGAACTTATAGCTTCTTTACCAATTATAGCGGCATATATGCTTCTTCCTTTATTTATATAGTAAACTTTATCGCCAGGGTTTAAAACACCTTCTATACTAGAAATATTTTTAAAACCAGCTTCTTCTAACGCCATTTTAAAATACTCAACACATCTATATTCTGTTTTAGCATAATTTAAAAAACTAAGATAATCGTCTGCATATTCAAACATTGCTTCTTCTTGAACTTTGTTCATTTTTTCGTATACATTTTTCTTTTCATATTTTAATTCCATAAAAAAACCACCTTTACTACTTTTATACTACATATTATCTGCCATATTTCCACATTTATGCTACATTTTATATGCAACCTTACATAGTATATATTATACCATTTTACGGCATAGTTTTCTACCATTTTTTATGTTTATTTACGATTAACACATAAAAAATAGCCACATAGGCAAGAAATCTGTCTATATAGCTAAATATATGTTGTAAATGTCAACTAAAATATATGTATTCAACAATGTTTTATGTATACCTTAAAGATATACACCTTGGAAAGTGCATGCTTTTTATATTTTATTCCTACTCACACTGTATATTTTATGTTAATTTCATATCTTCCCATGTTTGCTCGCTTCCCATTTATCCTAGTTTTATTCCTAGATTAAAGTCCATACTGTTTTTCCATTTTCCGTTGTTTTCTGGATATTAGTTGTTAGAGAAACATACGGACGGACAGCGTAGGTATTGCCATCAGCGCGGCCAAACGAAATGAACACGTCGTACGCGTCCACACTAGAAGAACTAACGCAGCGTACACTGAAATCCGCAGAGCTGTTGCCGAAAACAGCTCTGACACACGGAGAAGCAAGCCAGTATGTATTTGCTTGATATACTAGATTTTGTCTTACCGTGTCTTTGGTTATTATACTTGCTTGATATGTTTTGTTTATACCGTAATAATCTGCATAATATGCACTTATATCTTTTCCATCTGGGGTTTGTGTATTTGAATCTAAACTTGATACTAATCCTGTTTCTCCTATTTTTTTAGGTTCCGCTGTTTTTACTTCATTATAATTTGCATCAAAGTATATTCCCTTTGGTCCATTATATTCCAATAACTTATTCACTAACTCTATATTCACACTTTGAGCTTTTCCTTTCCCCTCTACTGTATATAGTGCATCACATACTGTATTTAACATCTTAGGCCCATTTAAAAAACCACCTTTATCTCCTAATGATAATTTATAGTCTTCTCCTATTGTTCCTGTCATATCTGGTGCTATAAGTAAACTTCCATCTTCTCCTAAGCCTATATACTTCCATGTATAACTTGTATTTGTTTTTACTGTTTTTGCTAACGTACTATTTGCTACTCCTGTTGATGTTATTTCACTTCCGTCTGTTGTATAACTTTTTGCTGTTAGCACTGCACTATATTTTACTTCATCTCCTATTTTTATTCCTGCTGTTATTCCTGCTCTTGCTGTTTCTGTTAGACCTGTATATACTTCTCCATCTTCTGTTACTGTATATGCTCCTTCTCCTGCTCCTACTTTATATCCTGCCTCTTGTAATTTCTTTTCTGCATAATTACTAAATGATGTTATTGTGCTATCATTCTCTTTTATCTTTGCCTCATCTAGCATCCAGTCTGCATGAGCCATAGCCACTAAGTCTTTTGCATTTGATATGTTTGTATCCGTCTTTGCTTTATTTGCCTTCCCTATTATTCCACTATTTGATAGCGATAAAATTATTGCGGCTGCTAATATTATCATTACTATTATTGTTATTACTAATACTATTAATGATATTCCGCTTTCTTGATTTTACTTTTGTTCTCATACTTTTTCCCCCTTTAATTTTTTCTTTTGAACAAATTTTTTTGTATATTTACATGATTTACTATCATGGTTATACCTTAATTTATTTTTGTTTTATTTTCTGCACGCAAAAAGCAGCTACTTTTGTAGCTATATTTTTAAATTGTATGCTCTCTCTCTCTCTCTCTCTCTCTCTCTCT
>CAKPEI010000006.1 GCA_934149365.1 uncultured Clostridia bacterium | reverse complement strand
ACCTAAATGAAAATACAATGGCAGCAATAAAAGCAGGAATAAAAGTAGGAGATGTAGTAACAGGATATACAGTAACAGAAACTACATATACAACAAGTGGAGAAGAGAATACTGCACCAAATTATACAGAGACAGACCCAACACCGCAAACAGTGACAACAAATGCTGATATAACGTGGAAGTATATGGGCATAAATGCAGACGGAGAATTAGAAATAATATCAGTTTTATCAGAAGCAACAGTAGCTGCAGCCAATACTCAAGTAACATTAGGAGGAAAAGGTGGCTATTTAAAAGGGCCAGATATGTTAAATATAATATGTGAAAAGTTATATTCAGTAAGCGGAGTAGGAACAGCAAGAAGTATGAATATAGGTGATGTAAATAGTTTGTTAGAATATACAGGCCCTAAAGGATCGTATGCAGATACTAAAGGTGATACAGTAACAACAACAGAGCCATTAACAATAGGAGAAATAGAAAGTAAATTAGGGGCAACATTAAATAATAGAATAACACCAGATGGAAAAGACATAACAACATATTATTCAGATGATTATTCTATAGACGAAACAAGTACAGATATAAAAAATACAGCAAACAAGAGTTTAGTATACAATGCTAAGAATGCGTATTGGCTTGCTTCTTCATGCGTTAGTGCACCTCTTATAAGTATTGGCAATGCTGGTTTCAATGTTCGCTGCATGGATCGTAGCTCTGTTACTAAGTTTGTAATGTTTACTTCAGCTGCCAATTCGGTTAAGTGGCGGGCCAAAAAATGTTCGCCCAGTAGTAAAACTAGACCCGTCTGTTAAATTGGTAAAAGATGCAACTGCTGCAAATACATGGAATATTAGTAAATAAAATATTGAATGCTTATGTTTTAATTGGCATATTCACATATATAGTCATATAGATAATCTTTTATCTATGTGGCTATTTTTGTATCTTTCTTTTTGCTATTGACATATTTATAAAAATAAATTAAACTATAGGTAGAGGTAAATAATATGGAAGATAAGATTAAATTATTGTTAAAATACATTGAAAAAGAAAAAGAGTTAACGCGTGAGTGGGATAAAGAAGACGGTATTGATGTAGATGCAGAAGATTATAAAATTACTAGTTTAGTAAATGTAGATAGAATAAAGAACTTTATAGGGTATAGAAATATAAGAATAGAAGAGGCTTGGTTTAATAAATTAAATAGAGGTAATACTTCTCGTGAAGTTAGAGAAAAAGCAGTTGATTATGATGCAGAAAGGTCGAGGAGACATTCTCTTGCATTAAATTCTATGGTTGGGATAAATCGTTTTGGAGATGAACATGGCTTGCCAAAATTTTACGATGGTGAACTTGTTCAAGGTTCTGATATAGATAATTACAGAAATATTGATGTAAGGAAAAAAGAAACAGATTTCTTTTTACAGTTTATAGATAAACTTTCTAGAACTTCTGGTATTATAATAGACAGATATATGGATGAAGCTGGAATAAATAGAGAAGATTCTGATGGGGGTATGTCTTTCATAAAAGAACTTCAAAGAAACGTTGACACGGTAGATAATAAATATGGAGTAGAAAAGAATTTAACAGAGGATGACGGAGATATAAAATTCAAAGATGATGATATACTTTCAGGGTATGATAGATAGCCTTGACTTATGTAAACCTATATGGTATAATATTAAAGGTTTAAAGTGAAGGTGTAATAATATAATTATATTTTATGGAGGAAGAAAGATATGAATAATATTGAGATGAGTAATGAGGATAAGCTTAAATTCATTCGTGGGTTTTCAGAGCTAAATGGCAAATATATTGTATTAAAATTGCAGGGGAAAGATTATTCTAAAGTTTTGGAAGATTGTAAAAAAACAGCAACAGTACTTTTACATAATGGAATAGGTAATTTTGATTTTTCAAATGATGAAGCTTTTGAGGAAAGCATGGCTGACTTTTTTAATTCTTCTATATCAGAAAACTAGCGGTATAAAATAGGTGTAACGATTTTGTTACACCTATTAATTTTTACCTTTATTTAAATTTTCGTATTCTTTCATTTTTATTTTGTATTCTAGCATTTTTGTTAAATAGTTATAATACCAGTATTGTTGCTCATAAAACATTGTAGGACTCATTTGCATCATAGGTTGAAAAGTATTATCATCTTGTTCCATTTGTTTCATAGAACAATTTTGATTGGACATAGTATTAAAGTTATATGGATCAAAAAATTGTTTGTTTTCCAAAAAAACACCTCCTAAAATGTATAATTTATTTCTTTTATTACATAATATATACATAACCTCATATTAAAACATTATCCCCCTTTTAAGAGACGATTAATTATTTAATCGTTTCTTTTTTAATAGAATACAAAAAAATAGATATACACTAATTATTATAGTTGTTATTAAAATTGAGTAATTTAAATAGTTTTCTATTTTTGCGTTTGCTTTAAATAATGTATAATTTACCTTGCTTGCCTTGTTTATATATTCATATATTTGAGGTATGTTTACTAAAATATATGTTATAATTAAAGAGATTATGCCATGTAATAATTTTCCTTTAAGTATAGTCTTAATTTTAAAGTTGTTTAAATATACTGTAGAAAATATTTGAAATATTATAGAAAGAGAGCTAAAGCCTAAAAATGCTGAATTTAGCGTAATTAAGGCTTTAAACGATATATTCTCGTTCATTAAGTTGTTTAGTCCACCTGTTAATTCTAATATACATAAAGAAATTGATTTTATTAATTCATGGTTAGTACCCACAAAACTTAACACTAGATTGTTTAATATTGTAAATATAGTCATAAATCCAAGTATCATTCCCATTGTTTTTAAAGTGCTGGTTATAGACTTAGCTATTACATCAAAAGTTAATGCACAGTTAGTATTTTTTTCTAACACATCTTTGTTATTGATTTCCTTTATATATTTATACGAGTATATTTTCCCTATAATAATCGAGGCTGTAATATGTGAAAATAGTAAAAGTACGCCTACATATATATTTTTAAACATCCCTATACCCACACTAGAGAGTATAAAAGCAGGGCTAGAGTTATTAATAAATAGTAAAAGATATTCGGCCTCTTTATACGATATTTTCTTACAGTTATATAGCTCATTTACAAATTTAGAACCGTTTGGATAGCCAAATAGAAAGCCAAACAAAACAGAAGAAGCACATGTTTTATTAATACCAAAGAATTTTCCAATTAATTTGCATATAGCACTTTTTTTAAAGAGTTCAAAAAAATTAGAGTATATAAGTATATTACTAAATAGTATAAACGGAAATAGAGAGGGCATTACTATTTCTAAAAATATTCTAACAATACTCGACATTATTTGAAAATTTGACTTTGAAAATACTAAAAAATATGCTAAAATATATACCATAATAATTAGACTAAGGAAGTTAATTAATTTATGTTTTTTATTTAAGCTAAATGATATAAATTTCATATACTACACCTATAAAAAATTTTATGATAAAGGAGAATATCTTATGCTATATAGTAAAGATTTTAAAGATTACGAACTTTTAGACATGGCAAATGGTCAAAAGCTTGAAAAGTGGGGAGAATATATCTTAATAAGGCCGGACCCTCAAATTGTTTGGAAAGAAAAACAAAAACCAGAGCTTTGGAAGAAAGCACATGCAAAATATGTAAGAAGCAATACTGGTGGAGGACACTGGGAAATGCTTAAAGGAATAAATCATGATTGGAAGATAAAGTATAAAGATTTAACATTCAATATTAAACCTATGGGTTTTAAACATACTGGCTTGTTTCCAGAGCATGCCGTAAATTGGGACTTAATGATAGAAAAAATACAAACAGAAAAGAAAAAAAGAAATACTGACATCAAAGTACTAAATTTATTTGCTTATACAGGTGGAGCTACTGTGGCTTGTGCATATGCTGGAGCTAGTTGTTGCCATGTTGATTCTTCTAAGGGTATGGTAACATGGGCAAAGGAAAATATAGTGTCTTCAGGACTTAAAGATAGGCCTGTTAGATTTATAGTAGATGATGTTGTAAAATTTGTAAAAAGAGAAATTAGAAGAAACAATAAATATGATGTAATAATTATGGATCCTCCTAGTTATGGTAGAGGGGCAAATGGAGAAGTTTGGAGTATAGAAAAAGACCTATATGATTTAGTTAATTTATGTGCTGATTTGCTTTCAGATAAGCCAATACTTTTTGCAATAAACACATATACAGGTGGGTTATCTGGCACTGTTATATCAAACGTTTTAGAGCTAGTTATGAATAAAAAAAGACCAGATCTTTTGAAAAAAGCTAAAATAGTTACAAATGAAATTGGAATAAAGATGAAAGATAGTAATTTAGTATTACCATGTGGTATTACTACAAAATGGGAAATATAGAAGTAAAATTGTGGAGATTATATAGAATAAGGGTAATATATATGAAGGAGTAATGTAATATGGAAAAAATAGTTCATATTGGACTAGATGTTGGTTCAACTACTGTAAAAACTGTTGTAATGAATGAAAAATTAGATGTAATATATACGTCCTATGATAGACATTTTTCAGATACTAAAAATACAGTATATAACTGCTTAGAAAATCTTATTAAAAAGTATGATAAGTATAATATGACAATTGCACTGACTGGCTCAGGAGCTTTGTCTGTTTCTAAGTATTTAGATTTACCTTTTATTCAAGAGGTTGTAGCTTGTAAAAGAGCTGTAGAAAAATATATAAATACGACGGACGTTGTTATAGAATTAGGCGGAGAAGATGCTAAGATTATATATTTTGACAAGTCTATTGAACAAAGAATGAATGGAACATGTGCAGGTGGAACAGGTGCATTTTTAGATCAAATGGCTTCACTTCTTAATACTGATACAGCAGGGCTAAATGAACTTGCTAAAAATTACAAAACTATATATCCAATAGCTTCCCGTTGTGGAGTTTTTGCTAAAACAGATATACAGCCTTTAATTAATGAAGGAGCTGCTAAAGAAGATATCGCAGCATCTATATTCCAGGCTGTAGTAAATCAAACAATAAGTGGACTTGCCTGTGGTAGACCAATAAGGGGAAATGTGGCTTTCTTAGGAGGACCTCTTAGATATTTATCTGAGTTAAGAAAAAGATTTATAGAAACTTTAAAACTTGGTGAAGAAAATGTAATAGTTCCAGAAGATGCTCACTTGCTTGTTGCAAAAGGTGCAGCACTTGATTCTACATTATATAAATCTATTACCTTAGAAAAATTAAAAAGTAAGATTGTTTTACTTAAAAGCTATCATGACGAAGCCTCTAATTCATTAAGCCCACTTTTTGTTTCAGAAAGTCAATATGAAGAGTTTAAATTAAGACATTCTGAAGCAAAAGTAAAAAGAAAAGATTTATCTAAATACAGAGGAAATTGTTTCTTAGGAATAGATGCAGGATCTACAACTAGTAAAATTGTTTTAATCGGTCAAAAGGAGGAACTTCTTTATTCAGAATATAGAAATAATGAAGGAAAGCCTTTAGAAACAGTAAAAGATATGGTATGTAAACTTTATGATCTAATTCCCCGTAGAGCGAAAATGGTATATGGGGGAAGTACGGGTTATGGTGAAAAACTAATACAAACAGCACTTAATCTAGAAACTAGTGAAATTGAGACAATAGCACACTATACAGCTGCTAAAAGATTCTCACCAAATGCTACTAGTATTATTGATATTGGTGGACAAGATATGAAATACATTAAGATAAAAGATGGAGTTATAGATAATATAATGTTAAATGAAGCTTGTTCTTCTGGTTGTGGCTCTTTTATAGAAACATTTGCAAAAAGTTTGAATTTAAGCTTAGAAGAGTTTGTAAGTGAGGCAATTAGATCAAAAAATCCTGTTGATTTAGGGTCTAGATGTACAGTGTTTATGAATTCCAAAATCAAGCAGGCTCAAAAGGAAGGATTTGAAGTAGGAGATATTTCTGCTGGACTTTCTTATTCAGTTATAAAGAACGCTATACAAAAAGTTATGAAAGTTAGAGATGTAAAAACTCTAGGTGATAACATAGTTGTGCAAGGTGGCACTTTTTATAACGATGCTGTATTAAGAGCTTTTGAAATAATAACTAGAAGAGAAGTTATAAGGCCGGACATTGCAGGACTTATGGGAGCTTATGGTATGGCATGCCTTGCAAAAGAAAGATATGAAGAGAAAAACGACAAAGAATATGTAACAACAATGCTTACAAAAGATGAACTAGAAAAATTTAAAACAACAGTAGTTCATACTAGGTGTAAAGGGTGTGAAAATAATTGTTTACTTACTCTTAATCAATTTTCAAATGGTGAAAGATTTATATCTGGTAATAGGTGCGAAAAAGGAGCAGGAAAAGATAAGAATAAATCCAAATTACCTAATATATATAAATACAAAAATGAGAAAATATTTGGCTATGTTCCTTTGGATGAAGAAAAAGCTACCCGCGGAACAATAGGAATCCCAAGAGTTCTTAACATGTATGAAGATTATCCATTTTGGTTTACATTATTTACTAATTTGGGTTTTAGAGTAATATTATCTGAAAAAAGTAGTAGAAAAACTTATGAAAGAGGAATTGAATCAATGCCTTCTGAATCAGTATGTTATCCCGCTAAACTTGCACATGGACATGTTATGAACTTGATAGATAGAGGTGTAAAGACTATATTCTATCCTTGCATGATGTATTCAAGAGAGGAATATAAAGAAGCAAATAACAGATACAACTGTCCAATTGTTATTTCTTATTCAGAAGTATTAAAAAATAACATAGAAGAATTAAATGATAAAGATATAGAATTTTTAAATCCTTTCCTTTCTTTTGATAAGAAGAGTTTGGTTAGAATATTATATAAAATGGAACAGTTTAAAAAGTATAATTTTACTAAAAAAGAGTTACTTTTGGCTGTAAATAAAGCGGAAGATGAATATCAAAAAGCAAAGGAAGATATAAGGAAAAAAGGCGAAGAAACACTTGAATATATTAAAGAAAATAATGTAAAAGGAATTGTACTTGCTGGCCGTCCTTATCACATTGATCCAGAGATAAATCATGGTATTGATGAAATGATTAATGCTTTAGGTTTATGTGTTTTATCAGAAGACAGCATAGCACATTTGGGCAATTTGCAAAGACCTCTTAGAGTTGTCGACCAGTGGGTATTCCACAGCAGGTTATATTCAGCTGCAGATTTTGTTGGTAAAACTGATAATCTAGAGTTAGTACAACTTAATTCATTTGGTTGTGGTGTTGATGCGGTTACTACAGACCAAGTTGAAGAAATACTTACAAGTTACGGAAAGATGTATACTCTTATTAAAATAGATGAGGTAAATAACCTTGGAGCTATAAGAATTAGAATAAGATCATTACTAGCTAGTATGAGTAAAAGAAGTAAACTTCCAAGTTCAAAGCATAAAACATACAGAATGAAGAAAATAGAGTTTACAGAGAAAATGAAAGAAGAACGTACAATTTTAATACCACAAATGGCGCCTATACATTTTGAATTATTTGAAGCAGCTTTCTTATCTGAAGGGTATAAAGTTAAGCTATTAAGAGAGTGCAGTCAACATACTGTGGAAGTGGGCTTAAAATATGTAAATAATGATGCTTGTTATCCTTCTATTCTTACAATAGGTCAACTTATGGAAAATTTAGAGTCTGGTGAATACGAAAGAGATAAAGTAGCATTAATGATGTCACAGACAGGTGGTGGCTGCAGAGCTACAAATTACATAGGATTTATAAGGAAGGCATTAAAAGATGCAGGGTATGGAGATGTTCCGGTTATATCTTTTAACTTTGCTAATTTGGAAAAAGAATCAAGATTAAAACTTACGCCTTCACTTATTACTAAACTTGTTAAATCAGTTATATATGGTGACCTTCTTCAAAAACTATTATATAAAAATAGAGCCTATGAGATAAATAAAGGCGAAACGAACAAAATGTTTGATAAGTGGCTTGATAAGTGTAAAGATTTAGTTAAAACTTCTACGAGAAAAGAATTTAAGAAGAGTTTGCAAGATATGGTATTAGATTTTGAAAAAATAAAACTAGATAATACCACTTTAAAGCCTAAAGTTGGTATTGTTGGTGAAATACTTATAAAGTACCACCCATTTGGTAATAATTTTGTTGTTGACTTACTTGAAAAAGAAGGTGCTGAAGTTATAATTCCAGAGCTTATGGGGTTTGTTAAATATGTAGTTTTAAATAGCGTAAAAAAATCAGAACTTTTAAAGCAAAAGAACTTCGAAAAGAGTATTTATAAAATAATATTAGATTTTGTAAATCATATAGAAAAAGATTATACAAAGGCGCTAGAGTTATCTAATAAAGACTATTTGCCACCATGTGATATAACTAAACTATCTAAAATGGCAGAAAAAATATTATCTACTGGAAATCAAACTGGTGAAGGATGGCTCCTAACTGGTGAAATGATAGAATTTATAGAAAATGGTGTAGCAAATATCGTGTGTTTGCAACCTTTTGCTTGTTTACCAAACCATGTAGTTGGAAAAGGGGTAATTAAAACTTTAAGGAATAAATTTGAAAATGCTAATATAGCACCTATAGATTATGACCCCGGAGCTTCTGAAACAAATCAAATTAATAGAATAAAACTTATGCTTACAGTAGCAAAAGATAACTTAAGAAAAGATGAAAACAAAGCAACAAAAGAAGGTAATAAGGAAGAAAAAATAGTATAAGTATAATAAGATACGTGTAAAGCATACGTGTCTTATTATTATATATTACATCTTTCTTACAATTATATTAAATTTAAAATAAACTATTGATTAATGCAGAAAAAGTATGATATTATTTTGGCATAGGAGGAATGATGGAAATGAAAAGAATAACTAAAATTTTAACATTTATGTTTGTGGCTTTTTTAATCTTTGGAGCTACAAATGTATATGCAGCAACTCTTAAATTAAAAAATGAAAGTGGCAAAGTATATAATGTGGATGTTACAGATACAAAAGCTACAGTTGCTGATATAAAGAAGCAAATTAAAGATGAAGTAAAGATGGAAGCTGATAAACAAATATGGTACTTAGACGATGAAGCAGGTACATTTTTCCTTGATGATATGACCATGGAGTACATATTAAGCTCATATCAAGATACAGTTCTTCTAGCTGAAAGAAAAGAAATGGGGGATGTAGTAGAAATAAAGGCAGCAGTTCCGGAGACTATGGAAGAAGCCTATGCAATTTTTGAACGTATACAATTCCCTGGCTATTATTTAGATGTATCTTCTATGTCAGAACCATATTCTAAAGGTACTATGTATATTGCCGCAACAAATGCAGAATACAAACAAGTAACATTTAAATATGTGCATAATGCTAGTACAGCAAAAGACATAGCTTCTTTGGCTTCAAAGTTAGCTACAAGGAAGACATTTGAATTGAAAGATTTAGAACTTGTTAATTACTGGATAAATGGTGGATCACCAATTAATTATTCAGATGATTACAAGTCATTGGTTGGTTATAAGAATTTTTATTTGGATATAAAAGCAGGTTCAGATGATATCTTAGAAACAGCTTCTTTGGGTAGTGCATATTACATTGAAAATGGAACAATATATAAAGCATTAGAATTAAGTGTGGAAAATAAAAATGTGTTATATGTACCAAATAGTACAGATAATTCTAAAATAACTGAAGTGTTACAAGCTAGAATAGATAAATATGTAGGAAACGGAAAAGTTACTATATTAAAGAATACTGCAAAAACGGTTTCTCAATATGCGAGTGAAAAAATAGATTATTATAATGCAGCTACTTGGATGACTCCTACTGAAAAAGCCGAATATATAGCTAAGGAAAATGCGTTCAAAGCTTTATCAGCAGACAATGTTATATATATTGCTAAAATAGGATCTAAAGAATATAACTTTATAGTAGCTAAAGATGATGCTAAAATGTATACACCTATTATGAAAACATCAGATTATAAAACAAATATAACAATATCTGCAGAAGATGGTAGAATTCCACTAGATACTATGATTAAAGTCACAGAACTAAATAGTGGCGCAGAATATGATAAAATATTAAAAGCGTTAAATATAACTGAAAGTGAGATGTTTGATTTAAAACTATTCTCTACAGCTACAAATAAATATATAACAAAATTAGATGATGGAACATTTGAAGTTAGAATACCACTTTCTGCAAATTATCAAGATAAAGATATAGCAGCATACTATGTTGATGATAATGGGAAAGTAACTGAATATAAAATTACAAAAGACGGTAATTTTGCAGTGTTTAATACAGACCATTTTAGTATATATACTTTGGCAGAAAGAAGTAAAGTAACAACATCTACAACTACTACTGCTCAAACTTCAAACCCTGAAACAGGTGATAGTATTATGCTAAATATAGTTATAGTTGCAGTATCAATAATATCTATTATGGGTTGTGTAGTTTTTGTAAGTAAAAAAGTATAATAGAACTAAGGGTAGTTGTTTTAAAGTACAGGCTACCTTTTTGTTATTTATAGGGAGGAATTTTAAAATGGAAATTATAGTAAAAGGAAAAGGAATAGAATTTTTTACACCAAATGAGGTGTCAATAAGTATTAATTTTAATGTAAAAGAGCAAAGCTATGAGGATGTTTTATCAAATGGTATAAAGAATGTTCAGAATTTTATTAATAATATATTGTTAAAAAACGGCTTTAATATAGAAGATATGAAAACAAGAGCTTTTGCAGTAAGAGAAGAAAACAAATATGATGAAAAAACAAGAACATATCATTTTGATGGTTTTGTATTTAATCAAAGCGCTACTCTAAAATTTGACTATGATAAACAAAAACTTGCAAAAATTATGGACGACCTGTCTAAATTAAATAATGCACCATATTGTCAAATTAAATTTAATGTTAAAGATGAAAAAGAATGTAGAAGAAAAATATTGGCAAACGCATATAATGATGCTGAAATGCAAGCTCAAGCCATTGCAGCAGCAGCCGGTAAAACTTTAAAACAATGCTTAAAAGTTGACTTTAAACCATTTACTACAGATTATGTTTCACAAACTTCTTTTAATTCTGACATGGCATATAAAAGTGTACGTACAGGAACAGCTCAAGCTATTGCAAACACACTTATACCAGAAGATATTGAATTATCTGAACAACTATATTGTTTGTGGCTTGCAGAATAAAATGTTATAAATTAAAGACTTAACTTCTTTTGAATATAGATAGTTATTTAGACTATTTAACTTCAGAAGAAGTTTTTATTATAAAAAGAAAAAACACTTGACTTTGGAACAAATGTTTGACGAAATTTTTTTAATTTATTTATTAAGAGAGGAGTTGGTAATATGAATAAATTAAAATCAAACTATAATAATCAAACATTTGAGGAGATTAGACATGTTAATGAGGAAGGAGAGGAGTATTGGTACGCAAGGGAGCTACAAGCTGTCTTAGATTACAAAGAATGGAGAAAATTTGAAAGTGTCATTAAAAAAGCTATAAAAGCATGTGAAAACAGCGGTATTAGGGCACTTGATCATTTTGTCGGCACCGACAAAATGGTTACCATAGGTTCAGGGGCATTAAAACATATTAAAGACTACAAACTAACACGTTATGCCTGTTATTTAATAGCACAAAATGGTGATCCAAGAAAAGAAGTAATTAGTCTTGCACAGACATATTTTGCAATTCAAACTAGAAAACAGGAAATTAGCGAGAAAGAATATAGCTTGTTAACAGAAGAAGAAAAGAGATTTTATCAAAGAAATTTAACAAGAAAAGGAAATTATTCATTAAATAAAACTGCTAAGAAGGCTGGAGTTAAAAATTTTGATAGGTTTCATAATTTTGGATATATAGGTTTATATAATGGAGAAACAGCCGATGATATAGCTAAAAGAAAAGGGCTAAGATATAGAGAAGATATATTAGATAATATGGGTAGTGATGAACTTATAGCAAATTTATTTAGAATTTCTCAAACTGAACAAAAACTAAAAAGAGATAATATACAAACTGAAAAAGAAGCAAATCAAACTCATTATTACATTGGAAAAAATATTAGAGAAGTAATTTTTAAAAATGGTGGTATTATGCCAGAAGACTTGTCAACGCCTAAAAAAAGTTTAAAACAAATTGAAAAAGAAAATAAGAAAAACTTATTAAAAAACGAGTAGTCTTTTAAACAACTACTCTTAAACATTTATTAAATAATACTTACTTTGAAATATATATTTTATTCTTGAGAAGAATTTTCAAATAGATGTACATTATATAAATATGAAGAATTGTTTGGCTTTATTCTTCCTGCTTTTTTGTTGTATAACATAGCTTCTGATATATCTCCTATAGCATAGTAACAAACACATAATTGAATATATGGGATAAAGTCATAATAGTCTTTATTTAGAAAGCCACCTGAGGAAATATCATATTTACATTTTGTGGCCTCTTTATACCAATAAATTGCAACAGTATACTTTTTCCTTTGCATAAATATGCTTGCTATATGGCAGCAAACTTCTGCACTTGGAATATCGTATTCAAATGTTTTAAAAAGGTATGATAGAGCTTTACTTTCATTATTTTTTTCTAGATATATGTAATGTAAATCAATACATGCAGATATAACATTTGGTATCCAAGCATCTTTCATATTTAGAAATGATACATATTCTTTGATAGCTTTATCATACTCTTTAGCATAATATAACTCTCTTGCATAGTAAAAAGTTTGTCTTGCGTCGAAGATGTAATTTTCTGTTTTCATTTTTTCAAATATTCTTAAGTTACGTTTGGGATCAGAAGCATGAATTTTATTATGAGTTATTGCTATATCATTAGCATAGAATATGTTACCTTTTGGAACAATAACTTCATGAATAGGACTTATCCATTTGTACTTTTTATTTCTTTTAACTATTCTTTCTCTATAATATGATAAAACACTTTCGGAAGTTTGAATATTTCCAAAATTGTATTTTAACATTACTATATCTATATTATCGTCTAGGGTGTCTTTTAGTCTTTTTAGCTTTTCCATATCTTGAGGAAGAATAATATCGTCTGCATCAAGCCACATTATATAATCCTTAGTAGCTTTAGAAAACGAAAAGTTTCTAGCTTTAGAAAAATCGTCACACCATTTAAAATCATATATTTTGTCAGTGTATTTTTGGGCAATTTCTTTAGTATTATCTGCTGAGCCTGTATCTACTATAATTATTTCATCAAATAAATCTAAGCAAGAAGAAAGACAGTTTTCTAAAGTATCTTCTTCATTTTTTACAATCATACATAAACTAATGGAAACCATAATAGTTACCTCCTCATTTATTATATGTTTGTGTTTTTAAAAAGTAACAAAAACATATTATATACATAAAATAGTATTAGATGTAATTTACATCAAAAGGAGTATAATTTATGATAAATAAATGTGATTGTAACAATTATAATTGTAATTGTGGAGGAAAAACTAATCCTTCAAATGATGTAAAATGCTGTTGCTGTATAACAGGTCCGCAAGGATGCCCAGGACCTACTGGCCCACAAGGTGTTCAAGGTATTCAAGGAATTCCTGGACCTACCGGAGTAACTGGCCCTACTGGTGTTACAGGAGCAACAGGAGCCACTGGTGTAACAGGTCCTACCGGCCCGACTGGTGCAGCAGGTATAGATGGTAGGAGTGTTAATATTTTAGGATCATATAACACTTATACAGATTTAATAAATGAACATCCAGTGGGAAATATTAATGACTCATATTTAGTTGGTAAAGATTTGTATGTATGGTCTGCTAACAGCAAAGTTTGGGTTGATGTTGGAACTATAAAAGGGCCAAAAGGTGACACTGGACCACAAGGCGAGCAGGGGATACAAGGAGTGCAAGGTCTACCAGGTGTACAGGGAGCTATTGGACCGCAGGGACCACAAGGTGTTAAAGGAGCTACTGGTGCTCAAGGACCTCAAGGAGAGCCAGGGCCAGATGAAATTAAAACAGCATATTTGGTAACTTTTAATAACGGAACAACATTTGAAGGGATTCCAGTGAATTCTGGGGAGAGACTACCAATAGATAGAGCTGAACTTAATAGCAAAAATATAGTTACTCTTGATACTGGTGAGGAACTAATTAAATTTAATAAAATAGGTTATTACAAAGTAACATTTATAATTTCAGCAAGAGTGCTACCAGCTAATACAGATTTTGATGAAAATAAAGATTTTGTAACAATTGGGCTTAGATTAGTTGGAACAGATAATATATATATTGGCGGAAGTAAATGGGTATATAATGAAGAATATGCTCAGCTCGTAGGGCAAGGAATAGTTGCTATAGATGATATTTCAAATGAATATGAACTTGTTAATCTTAGTGCTCAAACAATATATTTAAATACGCCTGATATAAAAAATATAGCTTCAATTTCATATTTTACAAATCCAATAGTTAATATAATAATTGAATTTCTTGGAAAATAACAAATAAAGGTACTTTGTTGTATATTAGTTATATGACAAAGTATTTTAATGTATAAAAAATAATGAATATTTTAATAAATATGACAAATAATATAAATGTATTCGCTTGCATATGTTTTTTAAATGTGATAATATATTGGTAGTTGATTTTATTATCTTAGGAGGAAATTATGTTATCAAAACCAAATGTAAAAGAATTAATAGATAAAGCAGACAGTAGATATGAGGTAGCTCTTGCAGTTGCAAAAAGAGCTAGACAAATTTCAAAAAATAGATTAGAAGAGGGAAATCCTGATATAAAAGATCCAGTAGACGTAGCAGCTACTGAAATGGAAGAGGGAAAAGTTTCAATAGTTAAGGAGTAACTTATGAAAAAAAGGAAAATAATTGCTATTACCGGAAATATTGCCGGTGGAAAATCACAGGTGGTAAAAAAAATTGCAAAAAAACTTGGTATGGGCACTTATTTTGCAAGCGATAATTTTAGAAAGCTTGCTAGACAGCATAATATGGACATAGTTACGTTCAATGAGTATGTTGAGAAAAATTCAGAGATAGACAAGTCGATTGATAAAGCTATGGCAGAATATTTAGATACGCATGATAATCTTGTGGTAGATTCTAGGCTCGCATGGTATTTTGAAAAAGAAGCATTTAAGGTATTTATATCTGTAGATATTGATGTTGCTGCAAAAAGACTTGCTAAAGACTCCGTAAATAGAAACGTAGAAGACAAGTATAACACACTAGAAGAAGCAAAAAATGCTATTATAAAAAGACAGTTTTATGAAAGAGATAGATATATTAAAGAATATGGTATAGATGTGTTAGATTATACCAACTATGATGTTGTTATAGATTCTACAAATTTATCTTCAGATGATATTGCTAGTCAAATAATTAATGAATATAATGCATGGTTGAAGAAATAGGAATTAGTTTTTGCTAGTTTCTATTTTTCTTATTGAAGGGTGGAAATTAATGGTTGCTAAAATATTAGTAAATACATCAATAAAAAAATTAAATAGAGTATATGATTACTTAGTTCCGGATGAATTATTGGATAAAGTACAAGTAGGTATGCGTGTAAATGTAAATTTCGGAAATGGTAAAGGGAAGCAAGTAGAAGGAATAATTGTAAAACTAGATAGTTTAGAAAATTGTAAATATGATAAACTAAAATATATAGATGAGCTTTTAGATACAGAAAGCTATTTAGATGAAAAAAGACTTAAGCTTGCAAAATGGATCGCTAAAATGTATTTTTGCAATGTTTATGATGCTTTTAAATTGATGCTACCACCTGGAACAAATGGTGTAAATAAAAATAAAGATTTAGACGGCAAAATGGTTAAGATGGTAAGAGTTATAAAACCTCGTGATGTAATAGAGGACGATATAACTTATGAAAAAGTCACTAGTCCAAAACAGATTAAACTACTTAGATTTTTGCTTGACTATGATTATACTTCTTTATCGGATATATTAAATGGTCTTGGCGTTTCTAGAGCCGTTGTAAAAACAGCGGAAAAAAATGGCTACATTGAGCTTTATGAAATTCCAAGGCAAGTAGAAGAAGTAATTGATGTAAAAAGAGATTCTAAACTTGTTCCAACAGAAGAACAATCCTCTGTTATAAACCAAATAAGTGAAAAGATAGATACGTCAGAATTTGGAGAAGGCTTGCTTTATGGGGTTACAGGAAGTGGTAAGACTGAGGTATATTTGCAGATAATAGAAAAGTGTTTGAATAATGATAAAAATGCAATTGTACTTGTTCCAGAAATAGCATTAACACACCAAACCAAACAAAGATTTATAGCAAGATTTGGTGAAGTTGTATCTGTTATACATAGCAAAATGACAATATCTGAAAGAAAAAAAGAATGGAAAAGAATAAAAACAGGTGAAGCTAAAATCGTAATAGGCCCTAGATCAGCGCTATTTGTTCCTTTTGACAACATTGGCCTTATAATAATAGATGAAGAGCATGATACTAGTTATTCTTCATTTACAACACCTAAGTATATAACAAGAGAAGTTGCAGAATATATGGCATATGAGTATAATGCATATTTACTTTTAGGATCAGCTACTCCGGATGTATGTACAATGTATAGG
The DNA here is from genome assembly GCA_934149365.1 of uncultured Clostridia bacterium. Taxonomy (GTDB): domain Bacteria; phylum Bacillota; class Clostridia; order TANB77; family CAG-465; genus CALXJE01. The sequence continues at coordinate 90,474 of CAKPEI010000006.1, read as the reverse complement.
GCATTAAATGAAAAAATAGATTTTTATGAACTTTCAAAAAGACCCGGAAGTATAAAAGATCCAGATATAGAGATTGTTGATATGAAAGAAGAAGCTGTTTTAGGAAATACACTGTTTAGTTCTAGACTTAAAGAAGAAATTGAGAAAAATCTAGCAAACAAAGAGCAGACATTTTTGTTTTTAAATAGAAGAGGCTTTTCTTCATATGTTACATGTGCAGATTGTGGTCATATATTAAAATGTATGAATTGTGATGTTAATCTTACATACCATAAAAAATCTAATTTACTTTTGTGCCATTATTGTTCATTTGTAGAGCAAAATAAAAATGTGTGTCCTAAATGTAAAGGAACTAATTTGAAATTAGGAAGCGCTGGTACTCAAAATATAGAGGAAAAAATAAAAGAGTTATTTCCTGAAGCCAAAGTACTTAGAATGGATATGGATACTACTATAAAAAAAGGAATGCATGAAAAATTGTTAACCGATTTTAAAGAAGGGAAAGCAGATATTTTGGTTGGAACTCAAATGATAAGTAAGGGACATGATATTGAAAATGTTACCCTAGTTGGTGTTATAAATGTAGATTCTACATTTGCAGGAAATGATTTTTTGGCAACCCAAAGAGCATTTCAAAACTTACTTCAAGTGGCAGGTAGAGCAGGTAGAGGTAGTAAAAAAGGTAGAGTTATTCTTCAAGCGCATGACACTGATTCTTATGTTTTAGAATGTGTAAAAAATAACAGCTATATTGATTTTTATAACAAAGAAATAGAAGGGAGAAAAATATTTAATTATCCACCTTTTTGCGATATGCTTTTAATTGAGCTTTCAGGTGAATTTAAATCTGATGTTATAAAAGATAGTGTTAAATTATATGATATATTTAATATAAATAATAATGGAGCCTATGTTATATATTCTCCAAAATCTCCATTTATACAAAAAATTAACAACAAATATAGAGTGCATGTGCTACTAAAACTTAATTTTTCTAACAAAATACTACAAGTTATATATGAAAATCTGGAAAAATATGATAAAATAAAAGGTAGAAAAATATCAATAAGTATAACTAAAAATCCAACATATATTGGATAGGAGGTAAAAATGGCAATAAGAAATATAAGAAATGATAAAGATGAAATACTTAGAAAAAAATCTAAGGAAGTAGATAGTATAGACAATAAAGTAAGAGAACTTGTTCTAGATATGTTTGATACTATGTATAAAAATGATGGTGTAGGCCTTGCGGCACCACAAGTAGGTATATTAAAAAGAATAATTGTATATGATATAGGGGATGGCCCTAAGGTAATGATAAACCCAGTTATTACTAAAACATCTGGTAAACAAACTGGCGAGGAAGGATGTTTAAGCTCTCCAAATGTATTTGGAATGGTGGACAGGCCTGCTGTAGTGCATGTAAGGGCTTTTGATTTAGAAGGAAAAGAAGTAGCTTTGAAAGCAAAAGAACTAGAAGCAATAGTAATATGTCATGAGACAGACCATTTAGACGGAATATTATTCTTAGATAAGGCCTATGATTTATATACAGCAACACCAGAAGAAATTGCAAAAGCAAAAGAAGAAAGTAAAAAAGAAGCAAGTAAAGCTAAGAGTAAGAAAAAAACACATAAAAAAAGAAAATAATAGTTGGAGGTATATATGAAAAAGCAAGATTTAAGAATTGTATTTATGGGAACACCTGAATTTGCTAAGAAATCATTAGAAGAATTGGTAGAAAATAAATATAACGTAGTGGGAGTCTTTTGCCAGCCAGATAGACCAGCTGGAAGAGGCATGAAACTTACAAAGCCACCAGTTAAAGTTTTAGCAGAAGAAAATAATATTCCTGTGTTCCAACCAGAAAAAATCAAAAATAATGAAGACGTGATGGAAACATTAAAAGAATTAAACCCAAACTTAATTGTGGTAGTAGCATATGGTAAAATATTACCAGAAACCATTTTAAACTTTCCAAAGTATGGCTGTATAAATGTACATGGATCTCTTTTACCTAAATATAGAGGAGCTGCACCTATTCAATGGGCATTGATTAATGGAGATACAGAAACAGGTATCACAACAATGTATATGGATAAGGGAATGGATACGGGAGATATGATATATAAATCAGAACTACCTATTGAAAAAGAAGACAATTATGAATCACTTCATGATAAAATGGCAGTACTTGGCTCTGTTATACTAAAAAAGACTTTGGAGAAATTAGTTGAGCTAGATGGTAATCTTCCAAGAGAAAAACAATTAGGTGAATATACAATAGCACCTATGATTGATAAAGAAATTATGAGAATTGATTTTAGAAAAACTGGAAAAGAAATTGTAGATTTAGTAAGAGGGCTTAGTCCTGTCCCTACTGCTTGGTGCATGCTAGATGAAGAGAGAGTATATAAAGTGTATGGAGCAGAATATGTAACAGAAGAAGAACTAGAAAAGATGGATAATGTAGATATAACAAATTATCATGATGTAGGCCAAATTATATATATGAATGACAAGAAAAATATTTTAGCAGTAAGGTGTAAAGACGGATATGTTAATTTATATGATATCAAACCTAAAAATTCAAAAAGAATGCTTGTAGGAGAGTATCTAAGAGGAAGAAAAGTAGAATACGGTGAGATATTTAAGTAGTAAAAGCAGAACAACCGTTTTGATTGTAAGAGTATTAGAGTTGACATAATCACTTTAGTGCGATATAATAGGGGTGTATTAAAAATATATTTCAACTTGATTAAGGAGGAAAGAACATGCTATTAGTATTTACAGCTCTACTTTTACTTTTTATTATTATTTGTATTATTCAAATTAAAATAGCTTACGATGATACAGGTTGGGTAATTGCAGTAGGAATTAGCGGTATACTTTTAGCTCTTTTAGTTTTTATTGATTGTGGAGTTGCATATTCAATAAGAGGAGAGCAAGTAATAGAAAACAAAATAGCCATGTATCAAGAAGAAAACTTGAAGTTTGAAGAAAAAATGGCTACAGTTATAACAGATTATATGAAACATGAATCTGATGTGGTCGAAAAAGCGACAATTAATTCTGAGACACTTACTTTCTACGTAGCTAAATACCCTGAACTTAAATCGGACGAACTTATTAAAAATCAGATAGACCAATATAACCATAATAAGTATAGTATAATGACACTTAAAAATGAACTGCTAAATATACCAAGACTTAGGTGGTTACTATATTTTGGCTAAAGCTAAAAAAAGCATTGTAATTAATTTTACAATGCTTTTTTACGGCTTATTAATGTTGACATTTTACATAATTATGATATACTTGTAGCGAATTTAATAGGTGCTTAATTAATAATTTATTTAGGGAGGAACATATATGGAATTAAAATTAAGTAGTAAATATTTTGTTGAGAAAGGAGATGAAGCGATATCTTCCCTGGATTGGGACTGGGGAACAGAAAATGATAAAGCAATCGTGCTTTCAAGAAAAGAAAAGGACGGGGCTTTACCGTCACTTGCTATAACAAAAAAAGTAAAAAACATGCATTTTTGATGGAAAAAGTAAAGACGTGTAACGTAACCAATTATGGAGTTATATTGGAGGTATATAGAGATCTTAGCACTAAGGAAGCCAAATGGGGCGTCATAACGTTTGATGGTAAGCTTGTTATTCCATTTGAGTTTTCATATATAGAACAGTGTAATAAGCATGAACAGTTCCTTTATGTTACAGATGCACATACCGGTGTTTATGATTATAATGGCAAGAAAATAATTGAAGAAGACTACAACTATTTTACTGAGCACCAAACTTGCATTGTGTACGGAAGCAGAAAGTGTACAGATATGTCACCAAAATACGGTATATTCTTTGTAAAAACCGGCAAGATAGTAAAGCCTGAATATAGTGATATTATGATAGACGCTCAATGCATTATAGTGAGAAGTTTGTTTGGAAATAGTGGGGCTTTTTCACTTGATGGAGATGTGTTAGTTGAAGATAAGTGGAAACAAATATTAGTTGAAGAGCATAAAGGGAAATCATATCTTTTAGCTCGAGAGAAAATAGAAGACTATTGGTCGTGTGCGTTATATACATTACCAGAAGGTAAATGCATAATACCTTCAAAGAATTCATATGTTGTTTTTTTAGATTGTGCTATAAACGTGGTATACAACCGGAAAAAATATTCTGAATTATTTTCATATGACGGGAAAAAGATACTTCCCGGCGTATATAACGACATAGAAGATTTAGGATCTGGTAAATTACTTGCTAGCTATGGCGATGAATATACAATATTCACTTATGAGGGTAAAGTTATACATTCTGGAAAATATGTGTATGTAAGTACACAAGAAAATCCAATTAAGTGTTGTCAATTTGTTCTATGTAATATGGCTGGCATATTTATGTACATTCCATATTTTAATACGTTTATACCCGGCTATAATGTTAGGAGCTTCAAAACAGGCAAAATAGAATATTATAACATAAATGGTGAGTGGATAGAACTTTCTGAAGATGAGTATAACAACGCAGAAAGAATAAAAAACCTATATGAATATAAAGGAGAGTAAATAAATTTATATAAATCTTAAAAGTACTGTAATTAATTTTACGGTGCTTTTTTCATGACTTGTTAACGTTGACATTTGACATAATTATGATATAATTTTAACAAATTTAATATATGCTTAACTAATAATTTATTTAAGGAGGAAAATATATGGAAGCAAAATTAAAGAATTCATATTACGTTGAAGTTGGAGGTAAAGTTATATCTGAACTTGGTTGGACTTCTGCTTCTGAGAATGAGAAGTATATAATACTTGTTGATTACGAAGTTAGGAAAGCTGTTGCTTGCTATGATAAAGAAAGTGGTAAACGTACAATATTGGTTAAAAATATACACGGATGTAGTCTCACAAAGCATGGAATCATTATTGGGACATATTCACATAACGAAAATGGCGAAGAGGTAAAAAAATACGGTTTCATAACATATGATGGGATTGTTAGAATTCCTTTTAAATTTTCTTATGTGAGTGAACCTTCCCGTTACGATGATCTTCTTTTTGTTCAAGACGGTAATACATGTTCTATTTATGATTATATGGGAAATAAAAAGTTTGAAACGAATTACCCACATTTCTATGAAGAGGCAACCTGTATAATATTTGGAAAACATGAAGGGTTGGATAAACCGTCTAGGAAAGATCGTTACGGAGTATATTTCGTTAAAACAGGTAAAATTATAGAGCCTGAATATAGCTGCGTTGAAATAAAAAAAGAGTGCATCATTGTAAGTAACATAAACCAAAACTATGGAGCTTATACTCTTGACGGTGAAGAAATAATTCCTTGTGAAATGGACTCTATCGTTGTAAAAAACTTTAAAGAAAACAAATTATTCCTTAGATCGTATAAAATGAAAGATGGACTTATAGCAAATGGTCTTTATTCTTTGCCTGATGGAAAGTGTATAATACCACTTGAAAATTCGCGTATAGAAAGATCTTATCGTGGCTTGGAAGTTATAGATAACTGGTCAAAGCTTACTAAGCTATATTCTTATGAGGGTGAGCAAATATTACCGGGTGAATATGAATTAATAGAGTATATAGGTACAAGCACTTTTCTTACTAAAATGAATGATGAGTATAAAATATTTACTAGACCTATTTCTTCTGAAATATATGATGAACTCATTCACTCTGGAAAATACGAGAGTGTTAGTATTCATGGAGATGATGATTTTAAGTATTGTAAAATAGTTCTGCATGGATCAAAGAAAGTATTTTTGTATGTACCTTGGAAAGGTATGTTTGTGCCAGGAATTGATATTAAGCCGCATTATAACCATAGAGGAGGTTTTGTAGAATACTGTGATTATTGTGATGCTGATAATAATTGGCGTAGACTTCCGGAAAGTATGTATCTAAATGGAAGGAAGATAAAGAGCTTGTATGATTATAAAGGAGAATAATATGATGTAAAAACATAAAAAGTGCTGTAATTGATTTTACGGTGCTTTTTATATGTGCTTTTTTAGTTTGACCAATTTACATAATTATGATATAATTAACTTGTATGTTATTAAAAACTTAACTAATAATTTATTTAAGGAGGAATATATATGGAGTTAAAATCAAAAGGCAACTATTATGTAACCGAAGGGGATAAAGTTATATCCACTCTGAATTGGGACAATGGAGTAGAAAGTGAGGATGTAATTATACTTTCAAAAAAAGAAGACGTTGAAGTTTTTACTATTTCTTGTTATAACAAGAAAAGTAAAGAGTGCGTGTTTTTAAGGGAAAATGTACGGACGTATAATATAACCAAATATGGAATTATCGTTGAAGTGTATACGGATCTTAGCGCTAAAGAAACCAAATGGGGTGTTATATCGTTTGACGGTAAGATTGTTATTCCATTTGAGTTTTCACGTATCGAGCCGTGTAATAAGCATAATCAATTCCTTTATGTTACGAATGAGGATACTGGTATTTATGATTACGATGGGAGAAAAATACTTGAAGAAAAATACATTGCTTTTTTTGAATATGAAACTTGCATTGTGTATAGAACTAGAAAGAGTGAACATGAGTCATCAAGAAATGGCATTTTCTTTGTAAAAACAGGTAAGATAATTGAGCCTAAGTATTTTATTATTGATGTAACTGACCAATGCGTTATGGTAAATAATTTACTTAAAGATAGCGGGGCTTACTCACTTGATGGTGATGTTTTGGTTAAAGATAGGTGGCGCCAAATAGAATTTGTAGAGCATAAAGGAAAATATTTTCTTAGGACTTATGAAAGAATAAAAGGACATATGTCAAATGCGCTATATACATTACCAGAAGGTAAATGCATGATACCCTCAAAAAATGCATATATTTCATTTTTTGATTATGGCATAGAGGTAGTATATAACAAGACGCAATGTTCTGAACTTCTTTCATATGACGGCAGGAAAATACTTCCAGGTATGTATAACATCATAAATGATTTAGAGCATGGCAAATTACTTACTAGATGCGGTCGCGAGTATACAATATTCACTTATGAAGGTAAAGTTATTCATTCTGGGAAATTTGAATTTGTAAATACGCATAAAAGGCCAATTAATTATTGCCAATTTGTTTTGTGCGATTTGATTGGTGCATTTGTATACATTCCGCGTTTTAATATGTTCATGCCGGGCTATGAGGTTAGAGGTTCCGAGACAGGGAAGGTTGAATATTATGATTTAGCTAATGAAAGATGGGAGGAACTTCCTGAAGATGAGTATAATAACGCAGAAGAAGTAAAAAGCTTATATGATCATGTAGAAAGGGCGTAAAGAGTATTAATTAAAACATAGAAAAGCATTACATTAATTTGTAGTGCTTTTTTTGCATTATTTAAAAGACTTGCTAAATTTTAGCATTAATTGTATAATATTCATGTATTTTAGAAGGGTAGAAGAATAATGATAAATATTAATGAATTTACTGAAGAAGAATTAGTAGAATATGTAGAAAGTTTAGGTGAGAAAAAATTCCATGCAAAACAAATATATAAATGGTTACATAAGGTAAATGTAGAAAGTTTTGATGACATGACAGATATATCTAAATCATTAAGAGAGAAACTTAAAGAAAATGCATATATAGACCATTTAGAAATAATTAGAGTTCAAAAATCTATTGATGGAACGCATAAGTTTTTAATAAAATTACATGATAATAATGCAATAGAATCTGTATTTATGAGGTATCACCATGGTAATACTTTGTGTGTATCTAGCCAAGTAGGTTGCAAAATGGGATGTTCTTTTTGTGCATCTACAAAAGACAAATTTAGAAGAAGTTTGTTTGCGTCAGAAATAGAAGGGCAGATAATAACAGTTCAAAAATATATGAATGAGAAAATATCTAATGTAGTATATATGGGTATAGGAGAACCTCTTGATAACTATGACAATGTTGTAAAAAGTATAAGGCAAATAAATAACCCTAACGGACTTGGTATAGGTGCAAGACATATTAGTTTATCTACATCTGGTTTAGTGCCTAATATATACAAATTGGCAGATGAAAATATTCAGGCAACTTTGTCTATATCACTTCATGCTGTAACTGATGAAAAAAGGCGCGAAATAATGCCAGTTGCTAAAAAATATTCAATAAAAGAGTTGCTAGAAGCTTGCAAGTATTATATAATGAAGACTGGTAGAAGAATTAGTTTTGAGTATGCCCTTATAGCAGGTGTAAATGATAGTAAAGAGGATGCAATTGCTTTAGGAAAGCTGCTTAGAGGTATGATAGCACATGTAAATCTAATTCCTGTAAATGAGATAAAAGAACGTGATTTTAAAAAGAGTAAAGAAAACAATATAGAAGAATTTATGAATACTTTAAACAGTATGGGAGTTGTTACAACTGTAAGAAGAGAACTTGGGAAAGACATTGATGCAGCGTGTGGTCAGCTTAGACAAAAATATCTTGATGAAATAGAGGAATAATATATTTTATAGGAGGTGCAAATAAATATATGTATTTTGGACTTACTAATATAGGAAACGTACGAAAAAGGAATGAAGACTATATAGAACAATATGACTTTAGTGACGATGTTCATTTGTATGTAGTTTTAGATGGCGTTGGAGGAAATAGTAGCGGAGATGTAGCAAGTAGTGTTACAGGACAAAAAGTATTGGAATACTTAAAGAAGAACATGGATATAACCAATGTTACGGAGAGTATTATTAAAGAGGCAGTGCAATATGCAAATAAAGAGGTATATAATTTAAGTAATAGTAACAGAGAATATAGAGGAATGGGTACAACGATATCATTATTACTATTAGATAAAGATGTTGCGTATTTTTTAAGTGTTGGTGATAGTAGAATATATAGTATTAAAGAGGGACTAGTTCAAATTACAGAAGATGATACGTACATAAATGCCCTTTTGAAAGATAATATTATAAATAAAGAGGAGGCTAAGAATCATCCTCAAAAACATATGCTAGTAAATGCAATTGGAATAAATAAAAATTTACAATGTGCGGTTTTTAAAAGAAAGGTAAAACCAATGGATAAATTTTTACTTTGCACAGATGGACTTACTAATATGTTAGATGACAAGGAGATTTTTAGTATAATAACTAAGAGTAAAAAAGAGAAAATTTGTGAAAGTTTAATTTTAATGGCAAACAAAAGAGGCGGAGCAGATAACATTTCAGTAATGTATGTTGAATGCGAGTAAAATAAAGGAGTGTAACTAAGTATGGATTTAGTAGGAAAAGAATTAGGGAATAGATATGAAATATTAGAAAAAATTGGCGAAGGTGGAATGGCAACTGTATATAAAGCTAAATGTAGACTTTTAAATAGATATGTTGCTGTAAAGGTTTTAAAAGACGAATATTCTAAAGATACATTATTTGTTAAGAGATTTAAAATAGAAGCTCAATCAGCAGCTAGTCTTACACATCCTAATATTGTATCTGTTTATGATGTAGGCGAAGATAATGGTGTAAACTATATTGTAATGGAACTTTTGGAAGGAGATACTTTAAAAGATTATATTGAGAAAAAAGGCAAGCTTACTGTAGAAGAGACAATTAATTTATCAATACAAATAGCTTCGGCTTTAGAAGCGGCACATAAATCTAAAATAGTACATAGAGATATAAAACCACAAAATATAGTGTTAACAAGAAATATGACACAGGCTAAAGTTACTGATTTTGGAATAGCAAAAATGAGTTCAGCCGCAACTATAACAACATTAGGTTCTAGCACAATAGGCTCAGTACATTATTTTTCACCAGAACATGCTAAGGGAGGATATACAGATGAAAAATCTGACATATATTCTCTTGGAATAGTAATGTATGAAATGGCAACTGGTAAATTACCATTTAATGCAGAATCTCCAGTTTCAGTTGCACTTAAACAAATTCAGGAAGAACCTACTATGCCAAAAGATGTAAACCCAGAAATTCCTGATAGTTTAAATAGTATTATATTAAAGGCAATGGCCAAAAATACAACAGACAGATATCAATCTGCTACTGCACTTTTAGAAGACTTAATCAGTGCTAAAACAAATCCTGATCAGAAGTTTTTAAAGTCTAATTCTGATATTTCTACTTCTGCAACCCAAGTTATACCAATACTTGGAATGAGAGATTTAAACGAAAGAAAAGATACTAGTGTGTCTGAAACTAGTTATTCTAGAAAGGCTGCAAGAAGAACAGCAATTAATGATGTACCCGATAAAGTAGAAGCTCATGAAGAGGAAGCTATAACATCTGAAAAAGAGCAAGAAGATGATAAAGATATCTTTGCTAAACCAAAAAAGAAAAAGAATAAAAAGCTTATGTTTACGCTAATTGGTGTTGGCGTAATATGTATAGGAATAATTATAGGGCTTGTTGTAAATTTGGTTCTTAAAATGAAAAATGATAATAAATCTCAAATAACAGTAGCACCTAAACTAATTGGGCTTGTGTATGAAGATGCTAAAGCAGAATATGAAAAACAAGGCCTTACAATTACACTTGATAAATATGAATTTAGTTCTGAATATGAAGATGGCCAAATTATTTCACAATCTATTGATGAAGGTAAAGAGCTTCCATCAAATAAAATTAGTGTTGTTGTAAGTAAGGGTGCAAAAGAAGTTGAAATGATAAGTGTAGTTGGTAAAGACTATACTGTAGTAAAATATGATTTAGAAGCTTTAGAATTAGTTCCAGAGTTCGAATTTAAAGTAGATGATAAAGTTGCTGAAAATATAGTAATATCTCAAGAACAAGAAAAAGGAACTAAATTAAAGGCAGGAGATACAGTTAAGATTATTGTAAGTAAGGGAAATGGAAAGAAAAAAGTATTAGTTCCAAATGTACTTACAATGTCTGAAGCAGAGGCAAAATCAACACTTCAAGAATTGAATTTAAAAGTTAATGTTACTTATTCTGAAGATAGTAGTAAAGCAAATGGAGTAGTACTATCACAAAGTCAAAAGCAAAATTCTGAAGTAGACGAGGGAACTCTAATAGAGTTAACAGTGAATAGAATTCAAAAAACAAAGGCAGTTACTATACCAGTTGCAAACTATGTAGATGCTTCTGAAGAAGGTGAGGTTACTCTAAAGGTAGTTGCTAAGGTTGAGGGTGTATCAAACACTATATATGAGAAAAAAGTGTCAGCACCATATAACAGTGTTGATGTAAGTGTTAATGGTTACACAACTGCTACACTTTCTATATATATAAACGGAACTTTGAAAAACACACAAAATGTTACATTTTAATTAATGGAGGTTTATTAGTGCACGCTAGAGTATTAGATATACTACTTGATAGATATAAATTAAATATTCTTAACAGCGATGAAGAAGTCTTAGCTATAAGTAGGGGAAATGTTAAGAAAAAAGATTATATTAAAGTCGGAGATATCGTAAAAGTAGAAAATATAGAAAATGAGTTTGTTATAACTGATGTGGAAAAAAGGAAAAATGATTATATAAGACCACCAGTGTCAAATATTGATTATATGTTTATTGTAATAGCAGTAGGAAGTCCTAAACCAGACTTCTTGCTTTTAGATAAACAGATTATTACGGCAGAATACAGTAATAGTGTTCCAATAATAGTAGTAAACAAAACAGACTTGGAAAATGCAGATGAAATATCTAGTTATGTGTTAAATACTTACACTAAATTAGGCTATACTGTTATTTTAACAAACACTAAAAATGATAAATTAGTAAATGAAAATGATTTTAGAAATATTCCTCAAGGAAGTCTTTGTGCTTTTTCGGGTAATTCAGGAGTGGGTAAGTCTAGCATTATATCTAAAATAAAAGAGAATATAGCTAGCCTTGAAATAAATTCTATTTCTGAAAAGACAGGAAGAGGTAGACATACAACTAAAGCAGTTTCAACATATACAGTATTAAATAATGATAATAAAGAAATATATTTTTTGGACACGCCTGGTTTTTCAAACTATGATATTTTTAATATATCTTCTAAAGAGCTAAAAAACTATTTTCATGAGTTTAATGAATTTACATGCGAATATTTAGATTGTAACCATATAAATGAAGATTTAAGCTGTTGTAGCATAAAAAAGAATGTTCAAAGCGGTAATATTGACAGCTTACGTTATGAGCATTATGTAAAAATATATCAAGAATTACTAAATAAAGAAAAGAAATTATATAAATAAGGGGAATAAATATGAATAAAATATTACCTTCTATTCTAGATGTTAATGATTTAGAAAAGTTTTTACAAACTATTGCTATTTTAAATGATAAGACGGAAAATAAAATATGTAAAATGCATGTTGATATAATGGATGGCGTATTTGTAGAGAACAAATTTGAAGATTTAATAGGTATAGAAAAAGTTAAAGAACATGGCTTTTTAGCAGATGTGCATTTAATGGTTGAGGAGCCTATTGAAATGGCAAGAAAAGCTATAGGCTTAGGTGCAGATTGCATTACAATACATTATGAAATCGAAAACTTTGATAGTACGTTTAAAAGCCTTTTAGACGAAAAAATACCAATAGCAGTATCTATTTGCCCAGAAACAGATGTAACAGTTTTAAAACCTATTTTGGAGCAAATACATCATGTTTTATTGATGTCTGTACATCCTGGCAAAGGTGGACAAACTTTTATAGAAAATACATATGACAAAATAAAAGAAATAAGAAAGTTTTCAAACATCCCCATTATTGTAGATGGTGGAGTTAATGATAGCAATATTAAGGCAATTTTTGATGCCGGAGCAAATGAAGTTATTGTTGGAAGTTATCTTACAAAGAATACTGACCTTTTAAATGAGAGGATAGGCAAATTGTCAAGTCTTGTATAAATTTTGCCATAAAAACTTGCAAATGGCAAAAGCTATATGTATAATAACCGTATATTAATTAGTTTTAGAAAAGAGGTATAATATGAAAAAAATTGCTATTATGACAGCAGGTGGAGATTGTTGTGGTCTAAATGCTGCTATAAAAACATTGGTAAGTGAGGCTATATCTAAGGGTATAGAAGTTGTTGGCGTTTTAGATGGCTTTAAAGGGTTTGTAGAGGGATATTACAAAAATTTGGAACTTAAAGATGTTGAAAATATAGAAAATGTTGGAGGAACAATTTTAGGTTCTTCTAACAAAGAATGTCCTTTTTATTATTTAGTAGATAAAGAAAAAAATATATATGAAGATTTAACAGATAAAGGTATAAACGCATTAAAGGAAATGGGAGTAGAAGGTCTTATTGTTATAGGCGGCGATGGTACATTAGATTCTGCACGAGTAATATGCGAAAGAGGAATGCCTACTGTTGGTATCCCAAAAACAATTGATAATGACATGATTGCAAGTGATCCTACAATTGGATTTAATACAGCAGTTAGCAATAATGTAGAATGTATATCAATGGTAAAATCTACTGCATATTCACACAATAGAATTATGGTAGTGGAAATAATGGGAAGAACATCTGGTTACTTAACATTACATTCTGGTTTTGCAGCTGGTGCTGACGTTATACTACTACCAGAAAAAGATTATGACTTGGAAAAAGTTTGTAAGAAAGTAAAAGAAGTAGCAGATTCTAAAAGATACGCAATTGTTGCTGTATCAGAAGCAGCTAAAGAAATAGGAAAAGAAGAAACCATTGCTAAAGTAGTTAAAGATAGCTTTGAACAAAAAAGATATGGTGGAGTATCTGAGAAACTAGCAAAACAAATAGAAGAAATAACAGGATTAGAATGTAGAAATGTAATATTAGGTCATATGCAAAGAGGCGGAAAAACTGATTATTCTGATATTATAATGGCTTCTACTCAGGCTGACTATGCTTTAGAATTATTATTAAATAATGAAGCAGGGTATATAGTTGGCTTTAAGGAAGGCAAAGTTTCTAAAATGTCTTTCCCTAAAATACGTGTTCCAAGAACATTAGATATTGATAATGATTCTTTGGTTAAAACGGCTAAAAATATGGGGATTTGTTTTGGCTAATAAACCTAAATTGCTTGTATAATATATGAGCAATTTTTTTACGTGAATTTTATATAAAAAACTAAACAAATGTTTGACATGCTATATTTTATATGCTATAATCTTTTTATATTTGGAGGTAGTCGTATGTTAAATAATAATGAACAAAAAATATTGGACTTTATAAAAGAACAAATTAAAGAAAATGGTTATCCACCATCAGTTAGAGAAATTTGTGCTGCAGTAGGTTTAAAATCTACATCATCTGTACATTCATATTTAAATAAATTAGCGGAAAAAGGCTATATTACAAAAACAGGTTTAAAAACAAGAGCATTAAGAGTAATTGAAGAAGAAACTGCTAATATTCCTTCTAATGACAGTAATGTACTTTCTATTCCGTTAGTTGGTAATGTTGCTGCAGGTGCTCCTATTTTAGCAGAGCAAAATATTGAAGAATACTTTAGTATACCATCTAGTTTTCTTTCAAAATCTGCTATTTCTTCGAACACATACATGTTAAAAGTTAAAGGCGAAAGTATGATAAATGTTGGAATATATAACGGAGATTATATAATTATATCTAAACAAAATACAGCGACAAATGGTGAAATAGTAGTTGCACTTATTGACAACGAAGCTACTGTAAAAACATTCTATAAAGAAAAAGATCACATAAGATTACAACCAGAAAATGATACGATGGACCCTATAATAGTTAAGGACGTGAAGATACTAGGAAAAGTAGTAGGGTTATTTAGAAAATATTAAAATAATAACCATCCACCAGTATAACCGGTGAATGGTTATTTTATGTACGTAAATATACACCTATGTCCACATTTTTGCATATTATAGAATATACCGGAGGTAATTACTATGAAATTAAAGGATGTAAAAATTGGACTTGGAATAACAGGTTCTTTTTGTAACTTTAAGAACACTAAAAATATAATACAAAGATTAAAAGAAGAAAAGGTTAGCCTAATTCTTCCTATAATTTCAAATTGTGTTAAGGAAGAAACTAACAGATTTGGTAATCCAGAAAAAAACATAAAAGAGTTAGAAGAACTTACAGAAAATAAAGTAATAGATACATTGTCTAAAGCAGAGCCTATTGGGCCTAAAGATATGGTTGATATACTAATAATTGCACCTTGTACGGGTAATACAGTAGCTAAGCTTGCAAATGGTATAACAGATACTCCTGTTCTTATGGCTGCTAAAAGTCATTTAAGAAATAACAAACCAGTTTTACTTGGAGTTTCTAGTAATGATGCTTTAGGTGCAAACGCTAAAAATATAGGTGAACTTTTAAATACCAAAAATATATATTTTGTCCCTTTTGGTCAAGACGATTATGAGAAAAAACCAAAATCATTAGTATACGACTATAATATGATAACAAAATCTGCAGAACTTGCTTTAGATGGCAAACAAATACAACCAATTTTAATATAATTTTTAAGTAAGCCAAGTTATTTTAATAAATACAAGGCTTACTTGTATTATTTATAATTGATTTTAACAGTTTTTGTGATATAATATATATGTTAACTAAGGAGGTCGTAATTAGTGAATGCGAGTTTAATTACACTTGGTTGCAATAAAAACCAGGTAGATAGCGAAATGATAATTTCCTATATGGCTAAAAAGGGTATAAACATAACTGATAATTTAGAAAATAGTGATATTATTGTAATAAACACTTGTGGTTTTATAAAATCAGCAAAGGAAGAAGCCATAGATACTATACTTAATATGATAGATTATAAAATGTATGGTACATGTAAACACTTGATCGTAACTGGTTGTTTAGCTAAAAGATATAAGAAAGAAATATATTCTGAATTTCCAGAAGTTGATTTAGTTATCGGTGTGGACGAATATTCAAATTTTGATAAAATTTTTTCTAATTATTTAAATTTAAAAACTTCTAATTCTTGTTTGAGTTTCAGTGATAGAACAATATCTTCAACATTTCCAATGGCATATTTAAGAATTTCAGATGGATGTAATAATAGATGCAATTATTGTGCTATTCCACTTATAAGGGGAAGTTTAAAAAGCAGAAAATTAGAAGATATTGTAAGTGAAGCAAAAGAACTTGTAAGCAAAGGTATTAGAGAACTTTGTATTATTTCACAAGACACTACATCATATGGTGTTGACATATACGGTGAATGTAAACTGACTAAACTTATTCAGGAAATATCTAAAATAGAGGATTTGAAATGGATTAGAGTACTTTATATGTATCCTGGGAAGGTTAATGATGAATTATTGAATGAATTTGCAAATAATTCTAAGTTATGTAGATATTTCGACATACCTGTTCAACATATTTCTGATAAAATATTAAAGCTGATGAATAGACATACTGCAAAAGCAGAAATATATGAACTAGTAGAAAAAATTCGTGAGAAAATGCCAGATACAATAATTCGTACTACTGTAATGGTAGGTTATCAACAGGAAACAGAAGAAGACTTCAATGAATTAAAACAAGGATTATTAGATCTAAAATTTGATAGATTGGGTGCTTTTACTTTTTCTAAAGAAGATGATACTCCAGCAGAGAAGATAAAAGGTGATATAGACGAAAAAGTAAAAACTAGAAGATATAATGAAATAATGGAAATTCAACAAAAAATAATAAAACCTAAAATGGAAAATATGTTAAACAAAGATGTCGAAGTTATTGTTGAGGATGTAACAGAAGACAATAAGTATTTTATATGTAGATCATATATGGATGCTCCTGATGTAGACCCTAGAATATATTTAGATATAAATGAAAATATTGATAAGGTTATAGTAGGAGAGTATTATACTGTTACATTAAAGGAAATTGACGGGTATGATTTCATAGCTAAGTTAAAGGAGGAAAATTAGCATGTATAGTAAAGAAGATTTAAAAAAATCTACACTAACTGAATTAAGAGAAATAGCTGACAAGATGAAGCTAGATGGATATGAAAGGTTAAAAAAAGATTATTTGATTGAAGAAATTACAAAGGCTCTTGAAGAGAAAAAAGAATTAGATGTAAAAAATGATATTCAAATAGAAAATAGTGAAACAGATTATATAGCAGAAGGAACTTTGGAAGTATTACCAGATGGATATGGTTTTTTAAGAAGTGATAACTATTTATCAGGAAATAAAGATATATATGTATCAGCAGTACAAATAAGAAGATTTAATTTATCTAGTGGTGATACTTTAAGAGGTATAGCAAGATTTACAACGGATCCTTCTAATAAATTCCCATCTATGATATATGTTCAATCTATAAATGGAGATAGCATTGAAGCTGCATTAAAAAGAAAATCTTTTGACGCTTTAATTCCTATATATCCAAATGAAAGATTGAAGCTAGAAAGAGAAAATGGACCTGTTTCTATGAGAATAATAGATATTTTAGCTCCAATAGGAAAAGGTCAAAGAGGACTTATAGTGGCTCCTCCAAAGGCTGGTAAAACAACTATATTAAAACAAATTGCAAATAGTATATCAGCTAATAATCCAGAAGTTATAATGTTAGTTTTATTAATAGATGAAAGACCAGAAGAAGTTACAGATATTGAACGTTCTATAGATGCGGAAGTTATATCTTCAACCTTTGATGAAGCACCGGAACATCATATTAAGGTTGCTAAAATGGTTCTAGAAAGAGCAAAAAGATTAGTAGAGCATAATAAAGATGTCGTTATATTATTAGATAGTATTACAAGACTTGCAAGGGCCAATAACCTTTCTGTAGAGCCTTCTGGAAGAACATTATCTGGTGGACTTGATCCTGCTTGTTTGCATTTTCCTAAGAAATTCTTTGGAGCAGCAAGAAATATTGAAAAGGGTGGAAGTTTAACAATACTTGCTACTGCGCTTGTAGATACAGGAAGCCGTATGGATGATATTATTTTTGAAGAATTTAAAGGAACTGGTAATATGGAAGTTCACTTAGATAGAAAACTAAGTGAAAGAAGAATATTCCCATCTATAGATATAAATAAATCTGGAAGTAGAAGAGAAGATCTACTTCTTAGTAAAGAAGAAATTGAAGCTAGTAACACAATACATAAATTACTTAATGCTAAAAATGGTACTTTACAATCTTTTGAAACGATTGAGAAAATATTAGGCATGTTTGTTAAAACAAAAAACAATAAAGAATTTATAGAAATGCTAAATAAATCTATTGTTAAAAAGAAAAAAGACGATTAATTTAAAAAAGTTTTTACATTTAACTTGTTTTTATTATATTCATGTGTTAAAATATTTAGGTAAAATGTTATTTTATCGCTTAAAGGAGGGAAACTTTAATGAAACAAGATATTCAACCAAAATTTGAAAAAGCTACTATAACTTGTGCTTGCGGTAATGTTATTGAAACAAAATCTACTAAAGCTGATATGAAAACAGATACTTGTAGTGCATGTCATCCATTCTTTACAGGTCAAAAGCAAGCAGTATCTTCAAAAGGTAGAGCAGCTAAGTTTATAGAAAAATATGGAAATAAATAATATAATATTTGTATACGAAAGGATGCTACTTGTTTAGTATCCTTTTATTTTATATGGAGGTTTATTTAAATGGGATTAAAAGATGTCGCTATAATGTATGATTTTGATGGCACGTTAGCAAGAGGAAATATACAAGAATATAATTTTATACCTGCACTAAATATGACAAGTGCATCTTTTTGGAAAGAAGTGTCTGAATTATCAAAAGAAAATGAAATGGACACCATTTTAGCATATATGTATTTGATGTTAAAAAAAGCAGATCTTGCAAATATATCAATTAAAAAATCTGCTTTTTCAGAATATGGAAAAAATATATCTTTTTATCAAGGTATAAATACTTGGTTTGATAGAATAAATGAATACGGTGAAAAATTAGGGCTTAAAATACATCATTACGTTATATCTTCTGGAATAAAAGAAATGATTGAGGGGACAGAAATTGCAAATAAGTTTGATAAAATATATGCTTGCAGTTATATGTACAATGTAGACAATATTGCCAAATGGCCAGCTGTATGCGTAAATTATACTAATAAAACTCAATTTTTATTTAGAATAAACAAAGGAATATTAGATGTATATGACCCTAAAGTAAATGATTATATGACAGAAGAACAAAGATATATACATTTTTCTAATATGATATATCTAGGAGATGGTGAAACTGATATTCCATGTATGAAACTTGTAAAGGGCTTCGGAGGAAAGTCTATAGCTGTTTATGATAATATGCAAAGAAAAACAGTTGCAGAAAAAATGTTTAAAGAAAGTAGAATTAATTTTTATTCAGAAGCCGACTATAGAGATGGAGAAGAATTAGATAAATACATTAAAAATTGCATAGATGAAATTGCAAAAAAGGTGGAAGAAAATAGTGAAGCTAAATAGAATATTTGAAATAATAGATAAGTACGACTTTTCTAATTTAGATGTTTGTTCTAAAACTGAACTTGTAGATATGTTAATTTGTCATATAAAAAATATATCAATGGTTAATTTAAAAGTATTTAAAAATGAAATTGATTTAAATGATGAAGAAGTAGCCGAGCTCTTAAAATATCTAGATTTAATTATAAATGACAAAATTCCACCACAATATGTAATGGGTGAAGTTCCTTTTTATAACGAAAAGTATATTGTTACTAAAGATGTTTTAATACCAAGGCAAGATACAGAAACTTTGGTAGAAAAAGCAATAGAGTATATAAACAAGTATAAATTAGAAAAAGGCTTAGACATGTGTACGGGCTCTGGCGTGATAGGTATTTCTGTTGCTAAAAACAGTAATATTAAAGAAATGACACTAGTAGATGTATCTAGTGAGGCTCTAAAAATTGCTAAAGATAATGTTATAAAAAATGATGTGGGCAAAAAAATTTCTACTTTACAATCTAATTTGTTTGAAAAATTAATGACAACAAAGTTAAAATACGATATAATCATTTCTAACCCACCATATATACCAACTTCTGATGTACAAAGTTTATCAGAGTACGTAAAAAATGAACCGGTGATAGCATTAGATGGTGGCATTTCGGGTCTTGATTTTTATGAAAAAATAATAAATGATGCTAGAAATTTCCTAAATGATGGTGGTTTTATAGCTTTTGAAATAGGCTATAATCAAATGGAAGATTTAGTTAAGATTTTTAATAGATTTTCAGAGTATACAGTTGTAGAAAAGATTAAAGACTATAATTCAAATGATAGGGTGATAATATGTCGTTTTCACAAAATATAAAAGAAGAAATATTAAATGTAAAATGCAATAAAAAATGCTGTTTTGAAGTTCAAAAAGATGCTGAGCTTTTAACAGAAAATGAAAATATAGATGTATCAGAATTAAAGAAACATGTTAAATCAAACAAGTGCTGCCAAAAAGCTTTTTTGAGAGGAGTCTTTTTAGGTAGCGGCTGTATTGTTGATCCTAATACTGATTATCATTTTGAAATAACAAGTAAAACTAAAAAAAATGCCAATATTATTTTAGATATAATGAATAATATTATAGGGTTTGAAGCTAAATTGTTAAAAAGAAGTTCCAATCTTTACGTAATATATATTAAAGATTCAGAGCAAATTTCTATGATGCTATCATATTTAGGAGCAAGTAAAGCGTTACTTGATTATGAAAATATACGTGTAGAACGCAGTATTAAAAATAATATAAATAGAAATATAAATTGCGAAACTGCAAATATAGGGAAAACAATTACTGCTTCATACAAACAAATTGCTGCAATAGACAAATTGGAGCAAAATGGCATGATAGATAAGCTTTCTTATGAGCTAAAGGAAATATGTTTACTAAGGAAGAAGCACCCTGAATTAAGCTTAGGAGAGCTTTGTAAACTTTGCAAAGAACCAGTAACAAAATCTGGTATAAATCATAGATTAAATAAAATAATTAAAATGGCTGAAAATATGTAGTAGGAGCTTTTTATGGACAAGGAAATATCAATATATATACATATACCTTTTTGTGCATCTAGGTGTTATTATTGCGATTTTTGCTCAACTGATAAAATAGATAATAAACTTGTACAAAGGTATATTGATGCAGTAATCAAAGAAATACTAAATAATGCTGAAATATTATCAGAATACAAAATTAAAACTATATATTTTGGTGGAGGCACACCATCATATATAGACGAAAAATATATAGCTAAAATCTTGGAGGTTTTAAACCTCTTTAACCTGAAAGAAAACAAAGAAATAACAATCGAACTAAACCCAGCAGACTGTAAATATGAAAAACTGCAAAACTATGTAAATATGGGAATAAACAGATATAGTTTAGGAGTTCAATCTGCAAATGATGATATATTAAGAGTAATTGGCAGAAGACATACTAAGGCTACGGTAACAGAAGCATATAACAACATGGTAAAAGCCGGTATATCAAACATATCTGTTGATTTAATAACAGGACTACCAAATGATACAGTGCAGGAGTTCCTAAACACACTTTCTTTTATATCTAGTTTGGGTGATGAAATAAAACATATTTCAACATATAGTCTAGAAGTGCATGAAGGTACAAAACTAGCTACTTTAATAGACACAGGTTTTGTTACTTTGCCATCTGAAGATGATGAAAGAAAAATGAATGACTTGGTAGGTACTACTTTAGAGAAAAAAGGCTATAATATGTATGAAATATCTAATTATGCCAAAGAAGGTTATGAATCAAAACATAACTTAACTTACTGGAATCAAGAGTATTATTTGGGCTTTGGCGTTTCTGCAGCAAGCTATATTAATGGGAAAAGATATTCTAACATTAATAATATAAACGAATATATTGATGGTATAAACAACTTTAAAAGTGTAATAAAAGAAAGTAGTGACTTAGATAAATTAGACACCATAAAAGAATATATTATACTTAAGTTAAGACTTATCAAAGGAGTAAATATACATGATTTCTATAGCAAATTTAAAGTGAATTTATTTGATATATTTAAAGAAGAGATAAATGACTTAATAGATAAAGAACTTTTAATAAAACAGGAAGACAATATATTTTTAACTCATAAAGGCAGAGATATTGCAAATGTAGTTTGGGAAAAATTTATATAATGAAAAGAGGAAAATATGGAAGAGAATAAAGAAAAATTTTTAGTAATTGATGGAAACAGTATTATGAATAGAGCTTTTTATGGCATTAAACTTTTATCTACTAAGGATGGGTTATATACAAATGCTATATATGGCTTTTTAAATATATACTACATGATATTAGATAAACTTACTCCTGATTATGTAGCGGTTGCATTTGATTTAAAATCACCTACATTTAGGCATGAAATGTTTGTAGATTACAAAGCCCATAGAAAAATGATGCCTGATGAACTTAAAGTGCAAATGCCAGTAATAAAAGATATATTAAGGGCTATGAATATTCCTATTTTTGAAATCGAAGGCTTTGAAGCAGATGATGTACTTGGAACAATTGCAACACGAAATGAAGAGAAAAATATATTTACATATATATTAACAGGAGATAAAGATTCACTACAATTGATTTCAGAAAGTACCAACATTGTTATGCCTCAAACAAGAATGGGGAAGACAGAATATACTATATACACTCCGGAAGTTTTAATGGAAAAACAAGGAATAGTACCAAAACAAGTTATAGATATAAAAGCACTGATGGGAGATGCTTCAGATAACATACCTGGTGTTCCTGGCATAGGTGAAAAAACTGCTTATTCTTTAATTGGTAAATACAGTAGTTTGGAAAATATATATGAAAGTTTAGCTAACATAGAATGTACGCCTTCTGTAAAAAGAAAACTTACTGAAAATAAAGATATAGCTTTCTTAAGTTATACGTTAGCCACTATTGATGTAAATGTTCCAATTGAATTAGATTACGAAGCTTTAAAACTAACTGAAGCAGATGTTCCTAAACTTACTAGTATATTTGAAAGATTATCTTTTAAAAAGTTATTAGAAAGATATAACGTAGACGGAAGCATAATACCAGAAACAGATAACAATGTTGAATTTTTTAAAGACTTTGACAGAAATAACATAATAGATATTTCAAATAATATAGAATTATTTAATAGCTACATTAATCAAATTCCAATGAGTGACTCTGAAAAATTAGATAATATTTATCTTACTATAATAAATTCAAAAAATATGGAATTAAAAGACGTACTTGCAATTAATTACAAAAATAAATATATGTATATATATTTAAGTAGTCCAAACATAGTTAATGTATTAAATACTTTGGTCAAAGTTCCTAATGATAAAATAGGATATGATATCAAGAATATATATAAGTTGTGTATAAAAAATAGCGTAAATGATTTTAGTAGTTTTAAATCAGATATAAAAATAGCATATTATTTACTTCATTCAAGTGAAAATAATTATGAAATAGAAAATATATCATATAATTTATTAAATGTTAATATGCCTCTTGAAAACACAAAAAATAACGTAGAAGAAAAGCCAAAAGAAGTTCAAACTTCATTATTTGATACAGCTTTTGGTATAGAAACAGAAAACAAGGAGACTATTATTTTAACATTAAGTGAAATACAAGAAAAGTACATATATTCTGTTTTGAAAACTATAAAAGAGGTTGAACCTTTACTTTTATCTAAGATAGAAGAGCTAAAAATGTCAAAGTTATATTATGACATAGAAATGCCTCTTATTGAAACTTTAGCTAATATAGAGAATAATGGAATGTATATAAATAAAGATAAATTAATTAATTTTGGTAAAAACTTATCTTATGAAATTATGAAATTAGAAGAAAAAATTTATTCCATAGCGGGTGAAACTTTTAATATAGGTTCTACTGTAAAACTTGGTAAAATCTTGTTTGAAAAATTACAACTACCTGTAGTTAAGAAAACAAAAAATGGATATTCAACAGATAAAGAAACACTAGAAGAATTAGAAGATAAGCACGAAATTATTAAATATATTTTAGATTATAGAGCGATGACAAAATTAAAATCTACATATGTTGATGGGTTATTATCAACCATAGCAGACGATAATAGAATACATACAACGTTTATGCAGACAGTAACTGCAACTGGTAGACTAAGTAGTATAGATCCTAATCTTCAAAACATACCAGTAAGAACTGAACTTGGTGGTAAAATTCGTGACTGCTTCGAGGCTGAAGGAGACAATATAATAATTGATGCAGATTATAGTCAAATTGAACTAAGAGTTCTTGCGCATATGTCAAATGATGATATAATGATACAAGCTTTTAAAGATGGAAAAGACATACATACTATTACTGCTTCTCAAGTATTCGATATTCCTGTAGATGAAGTTACAAGTGAATTAAGAACTAAAGCAAAAGCGGTTAATTTTGGAATAGTATATGGTATAAGTGGTTTTGGACTTGCAAAAAACATTAATTCTTCTAGAGCTGAAGCAACGGAGTATATTAACAATTATCTTGCTAAATATAGCAAAGTAAAGGCTTTTATGGACAAAAGTGTTAAAAGCGGTAAGGAAAAAGGCTTTGTATCTACTTTATTTGGAAGAATTAGATATACAGATGAATTAAAAGCAAGCAATAGAAATACAATCATGTTTGGGGAAAGAATAGCAATGAACACGCCTATTCAAGGAACTGCTGCAGATATAATGAAAAAAGCAATGAACACGCTATACGCTAAAATGAAGAAGAAAAACTTAAAATCTAAAATAATTATGCAAGTACATGATGAATTATTAGTTGAAGCAGTACCTGAAGAAAAAGATATAATAATTAAATTAATGGAAAAAAGTATGCAAAATGTCATCAAATTAAAAGTACCACTTGATGTAACCATTAATGTTGGTAAAACTTGGAGTGAAGCAAAATAATAATGGAAATTTTTAAAGAGATTGATATAAAAAAGGTTACAAATATATTTACTATAAGTATAATTATTGTACTTATAGTTTTATTAAGTATATACACAACTAAAATTATTCTGAAAAAATATGTTTACGTTACTAAATATGAAGAGATAGTTAAAGAAGCTGCTGCAAATACAAATTTAGATCCTTATTTGATTTTTTCAATTATAAAACAAGAAAGCAAGTTTAATGAATATGCCACATCAAAGAAAAATGCAAAAGGTCTTATGCAAGTTTTAGACAGTACAGCAAAAGAAATTTCAAATGATAGCGAAGTAAATTTATATGATGCAGCAACTAATATTAACGTAGGATCAAAATATTTTAAATCATTGTTGGATAGATATAATGGTAATTTACATTTAGCAATATGTGCGTACAATGCAGGACTTGGAAATGTAGATAAATGGATTACTTCTGAAAGTATATTTAGAGATAATAAATTAATAATTTCAAATATACCTTTTAAAGAAACTAGAGAGTATTTAATTAACATACTTAATTATTATGATAAATATGTAGAACTGTATAAATAAAATTTATAATATACAAAAAATAATGTAAAAATCTACACAATTTAAAAGTAATGTGCTATAATAACTATATCGTATAGAGAAAAGGAGGAATTAACCATGTCAGGACATAGCAAATGGCATAATATACAAGCCAAAAAAGGTAAAGCGGATGCAGCAAGAGGAAAAATATTTACAAAACTAGGTAGAGAATTATTAATAGCAGTTAAAGAAGGTGGCCCTGATCCTGCTGGTAATTCAAAACTAAAGAATGTAATAGCAAAATGTAAGGCTGCAAATATGCCAAATGATACAATAAATAACTCAATCAAAAAAGCTTCTAGTAGTAGTGAAAATTATGAAGAAGTTACATATGAAGGTTTTGGACCTTGCGGTATAGCAGTTATTGTTGAAGTAGCAACTGATAATAAAAATAGATCTGCTGCAGATATAAGATGTATATTTGATAGAAGTGGCGGTAATATGGGTCAAACTGGTTCAGTTGGCTATATGTTTGATAAAAAGGGTGTTATAATTATAGAGAACACAGAAGCAATAGACGAGCAAGAATTAATGATGCAAGTTATCGATGCTGGTGCGGAAGACTTTACTTCTGATGAAGAATATTTTGAAATTATAACAGCACCTCAGGATTTTGCAAATGTTAGGGAAGTATTAGAAAATGAAAATTATGAGCTAGTTGAAGCTGAAATAAAAATGGTCCCAAACATGAAAAAAGATTTGTCTGAAGAGGAAGAAGAAAAAGTTAATAAATTTTTAGATAAATTAGATGATAATGATGATGTGCAAAACGTTTGGCATAATGCAAATATTTAAGTAAAATAGTACCTTTCGGGGTACTTTTTTATATTTTTCCCTAATGTATGCTAAAATTTAACAAAATAGTAAACATAACTATTGACTTTACATAAAAATTGTGCTACAATAATATTCGTAAGATGTTTGTTTTACTAATAAGGAGGTGTTAACTGATGTACTATGAAAATAAAAGAAGCTTTTATATAAGACAATATGGACCACCTGCTATAGCTATATTAATATCTATTGTTCTAATTGCTGGAGGTTTATTCATAGCTTCTAGGTCATTAGAGAATGATTTAAATAAAGAGCAAATAGCAAACCTTACAAAGGAAGATTCATCAGTTGACATATCAAGTTCAATGCCAAAAGAATTAGAGAAACTGAAAGCATTTACAAAATCTAAAAATTACAAAGTATATGCTGTAAGCAATGACGGTGGAATTGTCCTTGAGACTTCTAAAAACGAATATTACAAAATAAATCTAATAGGAATTGAGAATTCTAAAGATAGTACTTTACTAAAAGAGAAAATGGAAAAAGATTTGTTAAACAAAAATGTTAAAATAGAATTTGACAATTCAAAATTAGATAAAAACAAAGCTTATGCGTATGTTTATCTATCAGATGAATTATACAATACCCAGTTACTTAAAGAAGGATGTGCTACTTTAAGAGTAGAAAGAAAGAATGTTGATAAATTAGATATTCTTTTAGAAGCTGAGACAGAAGCAAGAAGAGCTTCAATAGGTATTTGGAAAGCTTAAATTAATTTGAATGCCGATTAAAGGAAAAACCTTTAGTTTTCATATATCAACCTCTTATAATCGCCTCTACGAACGTGTAGAGGTGTATTTTTTATGTATTGACATAGTTTACATAATATGGTATAATATTATTGTAGTTTATATTTAATATCATATTATATAATTATATAGGAGGACTTATATTATGAGTATCAGAACATGGCTTTTTAAAGATGGGACAAATCAGGAGGCGGAAAGTAATGCTAGGACAAATAGGGTCACAAATATCTCGTACAGTGAACTTTTGAACTTGTCAAGACCATTTTCTTTTTGCTTGCTGAAAAACAAGGTAACAGATGTTTCTGAATGGGATGCTTTAACTCAGAGCGCTGTGGATCTTCTCAAGAAAGATCTTATGAGATTAGGAGAATCATTTTATAAAATTGACCCTGGTCTCAGAAACAAACTTATCGGCTCAATCGGCGCTATGGTTTTAACAATCGACAATGGCGGAAATGTTACATTGCGTTTCCACAAACGTGATGCAGATGGAATATGGGATAATGCTTCTAAGATTTACCCTGAAAAATTCCTTCCGGATGCACAAAGAGCGCAGATTGCAAACACATTCGAAATATTCTTCACATTGGAAGATGATGAAGAAGAGTAAAGCAAAAGATCCTCTCAATTTTGAGGGGGTCTTAATTTTGTTCATGTATACTTGTATTAACTATCTTTATTAATTAATACACTTTCAATATACTTTAATTTATGTTCTATTTCATTAGACTTAATTCTAATAAAATTAGCTTTTATATTTTCCATAATATAATCTTTTTTTATGTCATTTTTTTTACGTTCATAATTGTGGTGTGAATCATCATCTAATTCTAAAAAGAGAAGAGGACAGCAGTGCCTATCACAAATGGTAAAATCTATATGTTTAGATTTTATCTTACCAAAATTACTTAGATTGTTGGTATTAATTAGATCTGCCATACGAACTTTAGGGAATATATATAAATCATATTTGTCTGTAATTGGCTTTAATTTATAAAAGAAAGATAATTCATTCCTCGTGAGTAAGTACTTGTTTTTTTGTCCATAGAAAGTATAATTATTTTGTTTTTCAATATATTTATTATAATCTTTTAAACGAACTAATATATATACTATTAAAATAACTGCTATTATAAAAAGATATACCATATAATCAACCTCTAATGTATTATTTCATATAATCAAATTAATTGGTGTCGAAACTTGTCGAGAAATAAAAAATCTGTTATTTAATTTAAAGGAGTAGTAGACTTATAATAAAAAACAATGTTATGTCAGTACCTAAAGTTTGACAAAATTTACATAATACGCTATATTTTATATATTATGTAATCTGTGTTCGATACTAATATTAGAAGGGGGTATCTATATTAAAATATTTAATTACATATATAATAGAAAAAAGGTAGTATTATCATTAACAGCAAAAGAAATTAGTTTATTAATAAATTCGTTGTATATTAGTCAAAAAAGTATATCTGAAAATTTGTTAGATTTAAGATTTTTGTATTTGGATAAGAATGTATGTGAGTCAATGTATTATATGCAACGTTTATTAGCATGCAGAGCAAACGAACAACTATATAATAAAAAATCTGATTTCTTTGTAGATAATAGTGCAATGTTAAAAAAGAATAATTGAGGAGAAGAAGGGTGAAAGCCCTATATAAAATGTTTTTAATAATTGCGCAAAATATAAATTTTGCGAAAAACAGGTAGTTAAAATATTGCTTATTTTGCTTATATCTGTTATTATATATGTATACATTTGATTACTAGCCTTTTTACTATTATAAATATTAGTTTTATAAGTTTTTTATTTTATATTCTTTATATATGATTAACTTATATAATTTTTTGATACCTACCTTATAATTAAGTTACTTTTTCCTAGCATAATTATAAATTTGTTAAGATTTGATAAAATAAGCTTTTTTTAAGCTGACCTGGTATATACCCCTAATAATAAAAATGGCTTAAAATCGATTCTAGAGCGTCGTTTTTTGGAGGTTAATTTATGAATACAACAGATTATGAAGATGTTCCAATTATTATAAAAAATTATCTAATTTACATGCAAACTATTAAAAATAGATCTGCAGCAACTGTAAAAGAATATTATTATGATTTAAGAGCTTTATTTAGATATTTAAAACGTGATAGATATAATTTAAAAATTGAAAATTTAGAAGAAATTGATATTAGAGATTTAGATATAGAATTTTTTAAAAATTTATCATTATCAGATTTTTATAATTATTTATATCATATGTCAAATGATTTAAATGCAAAACCAGTTTCTAGAGCCAGAAAAATTGCTACAATAAAATCTTTTTACAATTACCTTTGTAACAAAGAAAAATTATTGCAAGTTAACCCAACGATTGATTTGGAAA
Organism: uncultured Clostridia bacterium; assembly: GCA_934149365.1. GTDB lineage: Bacteria > Bacillota > Clostridia > TANB77 > CAG-465 > CALXJE01. Next base: position 60,988 of record CAKPEI010000006.1, on the reverse strand, counting down.
CTCCAAAACTTGGAAAAAGAATGCCAAAATATTTAAACTTGGATGAAGCCGTCTCCCTACTCCACTCCGTTGATGGTAAACATAAAAATAGGGACTATGCTATACTAACTTTATTCTTGAATTGTGGTTTACGACTTTCAGAACTTGTTAATATAAATCTTACTAATATAAGAGATGATACTTTAACAGTTATCGGTAAAGGTAATAAAGAACGCTCTATACACTTAAATGATGCATGTTTATCTGCTATCTCCAATTATCTTAAAGAACGTCCTGTAGATGGCGTAATAGACAAAAATGCTTTATTTTTAAGTAGTAGGAAGAAAAGAATTGGTAAAAGAACTGTAGAAGTAACAGTAAAAAAATATATAGTCCAAGCTGGTTTAGATCCAAATAAATATTCGCCACACAAACTAAGACATACAGCAGCAACATTAATGCACAAATATGGTAATGTAGACATTAGGGCTTTACAGCAAGTATTAGGTCATGAGTCAATATCTACTACTGAAATATATACTCATATTGATAATGACGATGTACGAGATGCATTAGACAATAACCCATTAAATAATACAAAAATATGAAGGCGAGTAAATTCCCCTTCATATTTTATTATTCATATATCGGAATGGCTAATGTATGACCTGCAACTATATTATTATTTTCTAAGCCGTTTATTTCTTTTATATCATTTATAACTTCTTGAACATTTAAGCTAGAATTACTTTTACATATATTACTTGAAATATTCCATAATGTATCATGAGCTGCTATAGTTATATTTTCAGTTTTAAGTTCTTTTTTACCAAAAATGTTTGATGTAAATATATTATATATCATAAATATAGTAAGTATAATTAGTATATTCATAGATATCCTTTTTATGTTTATTTTATATTTTCTCGTTTTTTTCATATTATCACCTCTGAACACTTGTTCTTATGGTTTAATTATAATATACAAACAAACGTTTGTCAACACTTTTTTATCTTTTTTACAAAAAAATGTCTAGCAATAATTTACTAGACATTCATATATTTCTATTGTTATTTTACTTTAGCACTACTTATATTAGTTTTTATATATGTAGGTTTTGCACCTTTTGTAACAACATTTTTTGTTATAATACATTTTTTAATGTTTTTATTTGAAGGGACTTCATACATAGCTGTTAGCATTACTTTTTCAAGTATAGATCTTAGCCCTCTAGCACCTGTTTTTCTTTCAATAGCCAAATTTACTATCTCGTCAAGTGCATCGTCTTCAAACTCTAACTCGACATCATCCATCTTGAACATTTTCTTATATTGTTTTATAATTGCATTTTTAGGTTTAGTTAATATATCAATAAAGGCTTCTTTATCTAATTGCCCTAATGATGTTATAATCGGTAATCTTCCTACTAACTCTGGTATAAGTCCAAATTTTATAATATCATGAGGTAATACTTCTGAAAAAATAGTTCCATAGTCTATATCTTTCTTTTCGATTACCTTTGCACCGAAGCCCATAACTTTTTCGCCGGTACGGCTCTCTATTATCTTTTCTAAGCCTTCAAATGCTCCACCACATATAAATAATATATTAGATGTATCAATCTTTAGATATTCTTGTTGAGGGTGTTTTCTTCCACCAGTAGGTGGTACACTTGCAACAGTTCCCTCTATAATTTTAAGTAGTGCCTGTTGAACACCTTCACCGCTTACATCCCTTGTTATTGAAGGGTTTTCTGATTTCCTAGAAATCTTATCTAATTCGTCGATATAGATAATACCTTTTTCAGCTTTAGATATGTCATAATCAGCTGCTTGAATAAGTCTAAGTAGTATATTCTCTACATCTTCTCCAACATATCCTGCTTCTGTTAAAGTGGTAGCATCTGCTATTGCAAATGGCACTCTTAATACTTTTGCAAGAGTTTGTGCTATCAATGTTTTACCAGAACCAGTTGGCCCTATCATTAATATATTACTCTTTTGAAGTTCAACATCATCAATTTTATCCATATTTTTTATTCTTTTGTAATGGTTATATACTGCAACAGATAATACTCTTTTAGCATCTTTCTGCCCTATTACGTATTCATCTAATATTTTGTTTATTTGTTCCGGAGATGGTATTTCAGTGTTCTCTATCACTTTTGCCCCTATTTCTTCTTGCTTATCATCACTTTCCATGATATCTTCTAAAATAATTCTATTACATGTATCAATACATTCATCACAAATAAATATTCCATTTGGACCTGCAATTATTTTATTTACTTCATCTTTATATCTACCACAAAATGAACAAAATATATCATAACCAGTATCTTTTTTCTTTGGCATTTAAATTCTCCTTATCAATTATAATTCACTAATATTATTCATAACACCGTCAATAAGTCCATATTCTTTTGCCTCATCTGCTGATAAGAAATTGTCTCTATCAGTGTCTTTTTCAACTTGTTCTAGTGGCTTTCCAGTATTTTCACTTAATATTCTATTTAATTTTTCTTTTATATTTAATAAATATTCTGTGTGTATTTTGATGTCACTTGCTTGACCTTGAACACCACCTAGAGGTTGGTGAATCATTATTGTAGAATTAGGAAGTGAAAATCTTTTACCTTTTTTACCAGCAGCTAAAAGAAATGCTCCCATACTTGCAGCCATACCTATACATATTGTAGATACATCAGATTTTATATATTGCATTGTGTCATATATAGCCATTCCTGCTGTAACACTTCCACCAGGGCTGTTTATATATAAGTATATATCTTTTCCTGGGTCTTCAGCATCTAAGAATAATAGCTGAGCTACTATAAGTGAAGCTGAAGCGTCATTTACTTCTTCTCCTAAAAAGATTATTCTCTCTTTTAAAAGTCTAGAGAAAATATCATATGATCTTTCCCCTTTACTTGTTTGCTCTATAACCATAGGTACTAAACTATTTTTCATTTTAAAACCTCCTACTATAAAGATAAATTATTTTTCTACAGCATTTTTAACTAGTATGTCTAATAATTTTTCTTCCTTAATTCTTTCTTCCATATAATGTCTTGCATTTTCATTAGCTTTTAATGAATCAGCAGAACCTTCTCCATATTGAGCAGATAATTCTTCTATTCTCTTATCTATTTCCTCTGCAGTTGCTTCTACTTTTTCTTGGTTTGCAACACTTTCCATTGCAAGTTTTATCTTTATTTCTTTTATTGCATTATCTCTAAATTGTGCTCTTAAACCATTAATATCAGTATTTAACATTTGCATGTATTGTTCTAATGAAATTCCTTGATATGCTAAGTTACCTTCAAAGTTTCTTATCATTGTATCTATTTCCATATCTACCATTGATTCTGGAATTTCTACTGTTACTTTTTCCGCTAATTTCTCAATTATTTTGTTTTCTCTTTCTGCTTTTGCCATATTCTTTTTAGTTTCTTCTAATCTTGCTTTTACACTCTTTTTATATTCTTCAAAAGTATCAAATTCAGATATATCTTTAGCAAAATCATCATCTAATTTTGGTAATTCTTTTCTTTTTATTTCATGTAATTTAATCTTGAATACAACTGCTTTACCAGCTAGATCTGCACTATGATACTCTTCAGGGAATGTAACATTGATATCTTTTTCTTCACCATTTTTCATACCAATTATTTGCTCTTCAAAGCCTGGGATAAAGCTTCCACTACCTATTTCTAATTCATATTTTTCAGCTTTTCCACCTTCGAAAGCAACACCGTCTAAGAAACCTTCAAAATCTATAACTGCAATATCTTTGTTTTTTACTTCACCGTCTTCAACAGTTAATATTCTTGCATTTTTATCTTGAATATTCTCTAATTCTTTTTTTACATCTTCTGCTGTTACTTTTTCAGAAACTTTTTCTATTTCAATTCCTTTATAGTCTTTTATTTCTACTTCTGGTTTAACATATACTGTTATTGTAAATTCAAGATCTTTATCTTTACCTATTTCTTTTATATCAACTTCAGGTCTTGATACTACAAATAAATCATTAGCTTTTATAGCTTCTTCATATTCTTTTTCTGCTGCAATACTAAATGCTTCGTCATATAGTACTCCTTCACCGTAAGTTTTTTCAACTACGTTTCTAGGAACTTTTCCGTTTCTAAAACCAGGTATTTTAAAGTTTTTTGCATTTTTTGCGAAAGCTTCATCTAAAGCCTTGTTAAAATCTTCCTTAGATACTTTAAAATCCATAGTTACTTTTGAATTTTCTAATTTTTTTACTTCTACACTCATGTTATTTCCTCCAATTTGATAATAAAATTTAACTATTTAATTATATCATAAAATATATAATTTGCAACAAAATGAGCAACATTTAAGGTTATTATTTCCATAATTTCACAGTAATATCTAAAACTAAAGAAACACCTAGAAAAATTAATTTCTAAGTGTTCTTTATATACTTACTCTTTTATAATTGTTCTTGTATCATCTGCTCCAACACCTATATATTTTATAGGTACTCCGACAAATTCTTCAATGAATTCGATGTAAGCTCTACAATTCTTTGGCAAGTCTTGATATTTAATTATGCCGTCTGTATTCCAACCTCCCTTAAATGTTTTGTAAACAGGCTTGCATTTATACATGTCTGTTGGTACATGATAAATCATCTGATTATTTTCCAAATATGATATAGCCACATCAATTGTACTTAATTTTCCTATGGTATCTATATGATTGATACAAAGTTCCGTTACGCCATTTAACATACAAGCATACTTTAAAGCCACAAGATCTAGCCAGCCACATCTTCTTGGCCTTTTAGTTGTAGCACCATATTCGCCGCCAAGTTCTCTTATAGTATCACCAATTTCATTGTTTTGCTCAGTAGGGAAAGGCCCCTCTCCCACTCTAGAACAATAAGCTTTGGCTACACCAATTACACTTTTAACAGCAGTGGGTCCAATACCCGCTCCAGAAAGGCACCCGCTTGCGATAGGATACGAAGAAGTAACAAACGGATAATTTCCGTGGTCAAGGTCAAGATAAGTAGCTTGAGCTCCTTCTATAAGGAACTTTTTACCGCTATATACATCATACAAAGTAATAATGTCCGTATTTTTGATAAAGTCTTTAAGACTATTCATTGTTACTTTTTCATCGTATACATCCTTGAATTCTGATTTAGAGTCAATATAATAGGCGTTTACCATACCTTCGATTATTGACTTAATCGGAACTCTCTTTACAAAAAAATCTCTTGACTTAACACTTAAAGCTTCTGTTATTTTGCGCCTTAATACATCTTTATCAAACAAGTCACACATGCGTACACCTATTCTGTTACACTTATCAGCAGCGCACGGCCCTATTCCTCTTTTGGTTGTTCCTATCTTCCTTTCCTTTTTTGCTTCATACCACTCGTCTTCAAGTTTGTGATATGGCATTATGACGTGAGCTCTATCACTAATTAAAAAGTTAGTAGTTTTAAGTGGTATGCCAGAAGAAATAACATTATTCATCTCTTCAAGCAAAACAATTGGGTCTACAAGTACAGCCGACCCTATAATAGATACAACATTAGGGTTAAGTATTGAACTGGGCAAAAGATGTACAACATGCTTTTTACCATTTAGACTTAAAGTATGTCCTGCGTTATTTCCACCTGTTGCTCTGATTACACAATCCATATCTTTTGACATGTAATGAGTAACCCGTCCTTTACCTTCGTCACCCCACTGAAGACCGACTACAATTGATACATTTCCTTTGTTTTCTTTAATCATTTTATATTCTCCTTTAATATATTAATATTTTGGCACGCCAAGTTTTACCTGAATATTATACCATAACAGGTTACATAAGTCAAAAAAAGAAGCAACATTTTAATTATTGCCTCTTCTTGATTATTATATTTCTTTAAAATTATCTTCTATTACCTTATACATCCAAGCTGCAGACCCAGTATACCAAGTCCAGCCGCCACGTCCTATATGATCAACATTAGAATAAACATCTGCTGCAATTACATATGGCTCAACCTTATATATATCTGCTATTTCTTTGTTATTTGAATGATATATTGGTGTTAAGATTTTAAGTATATCTAATCCTTTATCTTTTTCGCCAATATCAAAATATGCTTTAGCAAGCCAAACAGCCGCATGTGTATATTGACCTCCGTTTTCTCTTACTCCTGGAACATATGCCTTTATATATCCGGGATTTCCTTTAGGATTATCAAAAGGTGGATACAAAAGCTTAATTATTTTATTTTCTCTATCTACTAAATATTTTTCTGCATATTTTAAAGCAGACTTTATCTCTTCTGCACAATCAGGATAGTCTTTAAGTGCTATTGCTGCCCATGATTGAGATATCAAATCAATTTTACAATCTTCACTGTCTTTTGTTCCTAAAGGTTTTCCATCATCATAAAAAGCTCTTGCAAAATAATTACCATCAAATGCTGATTCGAAAATCGCATGTTTTAGCATATGTCTTTCACTATAAAAATGCATTTTATCTACTTCATCTAACATAAATTCAGCTATCTTAGCAAATTTATTCAAAATATCCATCATGAAGAAAGTAAGCCAAACAGACTGACCTCTTATAGAACTAAAGCCATCATTCCAATCTCCATCGCCTATATCTAAAAGTCCATTTTCACCTTTTCTAGACAAGCCATATTTTATAGCTCTAATGCAATGTTCATATACGGTTCCAACATCATCAGCTTCATTAAATACATCATATATTTCTCTTCTATCTTGCATATCTACATCTTGCAGAAAAGGGACTTTTTCATTAAGTATTGATGCATCTTTTGTTAAATTAACATACTCTGCAGTTACATAAGCTAGCCACAAATAATCATCACTAAAATATGTCTTTATTCCTGCATTATTATGTTCATGCCACCAATGAAGTACGTCTCCTCTTTGAAATTGCTTTGAGGCATGTTTTAATATCTGCTTTCTGGTAAATTCTGGCCATGTCTTAATAAGAGCCATAGAGTCTTGAAGTTGGTCTCTAAAGCCAAATGCTCCTCCAGCTTGATAAAAACCTGTTCTTGAGAACAATCTAGAAACTATAGTTTGGTATAATAGCCAACCATTTGCCATTATATCAACGTAACTATCTCCTGTACTAAAGTGTTTTGTTACTTTGCTTTCCCAGAATTTTATAGTTTTATTGTATTCCTCAGATATATTCTCCAGGCTACTATATTTTTCTATTACTTCTGGAATATTTTCTTCATTTGTGGTACTTCCAAAAAGTATTGCAAATGTTGTTTCTGAATTTTCAGGAATTTGAACTCCTATATTAACTTTATATGTATTTACATCATATTTCACGTTAATGTTACTTCCTAAACTATTTACTTTTAAGTATGATATAACATCTGAAAAGTATTCACTATATGGATTTTTAAATTCCAATCTTTTGTTATTTTCCCTAGATAGTATATATGAATCTGTAATTTCTTTAGCAACACCTAAAACTAAATCTAAAGCATATTCAATATTTAATGCTTGTTTGGTATCACTATTATTTTTAACTGTTATCTTATGAATTTTCACATCATCATTCATTGGTATAAATATATCCATGTATTTTTCAAGCGTCTCATTTGCTTCAGAAACTTTTACATAGCCAAATCCATAAGCAAGATTATATCCTTCTTCAAATATTCCTTTAAAAGTTTCACCAGGTATAAAATTAGCAAAGTCATTACACCAATTAGTAAGTTTATACTCACTACTGTTTTTGTAATAACTATAAACAGTACCAAAATTAGAAATAATTGTTCCAAATCTTTCATTTGCAAGAATATTGCACCATGGTGCAGGAGTATCTATGTTGTAAATATGATACTCCTTACCATCTGCACTAAACTCACCATAACTATTAAAAGCTGTTTTTTCATTATTCATAAATATCTACCTCATCACCATCATTCGACTCAATTTCATCTTCATTTAAATCCGCTTTAAATTCATCTACACTTTCTATCGTTCTTCTAGCTATAAAGTCAAACAACGTCTTTTCATCATCTGTCATGTTTTGAACATTTACTACATAAATGTTACCTCTAGTATATGACATATATATAACATTAGACAAATACTTCATTATATGGTTTTTAATAGGTTCACCTGTAGATAGTTCTTCATCAACAATTAGTACAATATCAAGATCTATTTTTCTATACTTAACGTAGTCCATAAAGTTTACTATTTCATCTAACAAGGAAGTATCTTCTATCTTCCCTATTGGCACTTTTATAATAGGTAAATCTCCAGATATTGAGAATTTCCAAAGCATAGATTGACTAAGTTTTTTGTCCCAGCATAAATTAATATCTTTATTTGATTTTTCTTTTTCAAATAAAACATCATATATTATTTTATTATATGCTTTAGCCATTCCTTGTTCTAGTTTTAAATATCTTGCAGAAACATTTTCCTTTTGTATTGCAAAACTATATGAACTCTCTATTCCTTTTTTATCTAAGTTAACAATAGAGTGGGCAACTTCGTATTTCGTATCAGCTGCGCCTGTAACATAGTAGAAAGACTGTTTCTCTCCTGGATCTAGTAGTATTCTAGCTCTATATGAAATTACAGGTACTAATGGGTAATTAGCTATTCTACCAGAATATGCATATTTGCCTCCTAGTTCATTTAGTTTAGATTTTTCTGTTTCTACTTCCACACCTAAATCTATTCCTAAAAGTTTGGCATACACAAATAATTCTTCAGACTTATCTGCTTTCGTTCTTTTTTTAGCTATAAGCATTTCTAAATCTTCGTCATAAAATTCTTCAATTTTAAGATTATTAAAGGCCGGATGTACAACACTTGCTGCCTGTTCACACATAGCTAAATCAATATTAGTATTTATTACTATTTCTTTTCTTTCATTAGAACTATTTATTAATGTATATTTACGAATTTCCGCGTTATATTCAGGAGCCACATGAACTCTACAGAAAGTCTCAATATCGCCATCTTTTCTGTAAAAATCCGAACTAGCCATATTAAATAAAACGCCATATCTATCTGGTTTTGGATAATTTAAGTCATAACAATAAGACCATCTATATCCTGTTGTTTTATCAGTAAATGTAACTGAATTTCCATTAAAATACTTTCTATCTGTATATCTATTTTTAGTTATAGCATAATTATTATAATTTATATAATTTTCTCCTGTATCTAATGTTATAACACTAAATTTGCCATTAGTTTGGATATTTAAGTTTCTATGACTTCCACTTTCTAACATAGTCTGAGTTATATATGTTATATGGTTTGTATATTCATCTATAGGTTGTTCAACAAATTTATTGTATTTGCTATTAATATTTTCCTTTATTGGAATACCTATTGGAACTCTCTCTTTTAGTAATATTTCTGCTGCTTTTATATCTGGGTTTTTATGAAATCTTTCTTGTATTATTCCTTTATTTAAATAGTTATTAATAGCTGTAAGTATCATACCTTGATGGTGAGCCATATATGTTTTAACAGTTTCAAACTTCTTGCCTTTATGTATATGAGCTTTAGTAAAGTCAATTGATTCATAAAAGCCATATGTTGAATATGCGTTATATTTCTTAAGGTATTTTAAGTTGTTATACACCTTTCTAGGTGCAAATGGTAAACACATTATTGAAGAATATGGAGATACTACCATACTATCATTTAGTCCTCTCTTAAGGCCAAGCCATGGAACACCAAATGCTTTATATTGATAATTAAGCATGCTATCTTGCATTGCATAGGCAGACTCTGATATTCCCCAAGGAAGTCCTGCTTTTTTACCATATTTCATTTGACTATATATAGAGAAGAATAATGCTTCGTCTATCAATGTATGTTCATATGACTTAGTAAACAAATTCGGCATAAAATACTCAAAAGAAGTACCACTCCATGAAAGCAACCCTTTGTATCTATCTACTTTCACCAAGTTTCTTGCAAGTGAAAACCAGTGTTTTGAAGTTACTTGTCTTGAGGCTATAGCAACTAAACTTGTAAGTCGTGACTCAGACATTAATATGTCATAGTAGCTTTTAACCATTTCATTTTTATCTACATCATATCCTATTGAGAATATGTTTCTTGATTTATCATAAATCATTGTAAAATCAGTGTTATCAATAAGTTCTTTGCAGAAATCTCTCATATTTTCTACATCACTTAAGATTGTTTTATCTAACTTAGCAGAAGTAAGTAATTCATCCAAAAATTCTTTAACTACATACAAAGAAACTACAAAGTTTCCGCTATCCACTGTTGATATAAAAAGTGGTGCTAAAGGTTCTAATGTTCTTATATTGTACCAATTAAACAAATGACCATTCCATTTTTTTAATTTATTTACTGTACTTAATGAATTTTTTAATTTTTCAATAGTCTCTTCTAAAGATATAAATTTCATATCATATGCATTTATAACTGCCATTAGCGAGAAACCTATATTTGTTGAAGAAGTTCTATTAACTATTTTAGGTCTTCTGTTTTCCTGAATATTATCAGGAGCTAAATAATTGTTTATTGATATCATTGTACTTTCAAAGAACTTCCATGTATCATAAGCAATCTCTTTTATATTTTCATCTTCTTTATCTGTTAATTCATTTTCTTCCCTAAACAAATTTTTTCTACTCATAATATATCCTGCGAGAGGAGCAATTAAAAAGAATATACCAAATATTAATGTGGATTTTTCTTTAACAAATACAAAGTCATTAAACAATGAATATATTATTAGTATTAAACCAAATATGCTATTTGCCCACATATGTTTATATACATATGATAGCTTTTCTTTCGCACTTGCTTCTATACTTTCTGCAGTAGCCCATTCTAGCAAGTGTTTCTTTGATATAAACATCCTATATAGCGAAGTAAAATGAGCACTTAAAGCAGTCCAAGCTTGATATGGTAATGTTATAAAATTAAATACCATCTTAAGTAAATTAGCTCTTATTCCGTATATTACAGGTATGTACTGCTTTTGCTTTCTTTCAGCATTTTTTCCCCAAATTATATTATCAAATGTAGAAAGTAAATGTCCCAAATTTAATACTGTAAATACAAATATACAAGTATATACAAAGCTTGTTCCTGGTATAAACATTGTAATTATCATTAAAAGCAATGCTGTTATAGCAAGATTTTCTCTTCTTAAATTATCAAATATCTTCCATCTAGAAAGTAAGTTAAGCGGACTTTTTGGACTTAAAAGCCAACTAATTATCTGCATATCCCCTCTATACCATCTATGATTTCTTTTCATATACGCAATAAAGTTATGTGGAAATCCATCTTGAACTTCAACATCTGAAGCAAGACCAGTTCTCATGTAACTTCCCTCTAGCAAGTCGTGACTAAGTATAAGGTTTTCTGGCATTGTGTCACCTAGTAGTTGTTCAAAAAGTTCAATGTTGTATATTCCCTTACCAGTAAATATAGCTTCTTTAAAAACATCTTGATACAAATTAGATATAGCATTTGTATATATATCAAGTCCTCCAAAGCCTCCAAACACTTTGGAAAATATACTTCTATTAGCAGACTCAATATCAAGTCCTACAGCAGGTTGTATAAGTCCATAACCAGATTTCACTCTTCTACCATCTTTAGTAAGTACAGGTTTGTTTAAAGGATGTGCAATAATTGCAACTAATTCTTTTGCAGAATTCAAAGATAAGCTAGTATCTTCGTCAACTGTTATAAGGTACTTAACTTCAGGTATATCATCATGTGCTAAATACATGTACTTGTCAATCTCTTGTTTAGTTAATTTATTAAGTAATAACTTGTTTAAATGAGATAAAGCACCACGCTTTCTCTCCCAACCCATATAAGTTTCTTCGCCTTCGCTATATACTCTTTTTCTATAAAGAAAATTAAATAACTTGTGCTCAGAAGGGTACTTATTGTTTAATTCCTCTATTTTTTCTCTTCCATATTTTACTATTTCATCATCTAATGCTATATGTTTACTTTTTTTACTAGAAACGCAGTCTCCAAGTAACATATAATACATATTTTCAGACCTATTAGCAAGATATGTAACTTCCATTTTTTCTATCATTTTATCTAATTTAGAAACGGAATTTATTACACTTGGCATAGCAATTATAGTACTACAAGATTTATCTATTGTTTTAGCAAAGTTAAATCTAGGTAATATTTTAGGTCTTACAAATTTTCCAACTAGATATGACAATATCTTGTCTGCTACTTCTAATCCTAATATAAAGGATAGTATCCCTATAACTATTCTATAACCTATAGCATAGTGTTCTATAAAGTAAAAATCTATAACATATGCTATTATAAAAGCAATTAGATTTAAAATTAATATATGTACTGCTGGCTTTAAGGGATTTATAATCTTTTCTTTTATATTTAAACCTAAAGTAGATTTACCCATACTCTTTATTAAAAGCTTTTTGTCTTCGCCTATTAAGAAATGACCTACGTGCTTTTTGTATTCTTCTGAACATTCTACAGCTTTCTTTGCAACGTACATTTCAGATAATTTATACTTATTAGCTAAGCGTATTATATTTCTTCTATATCTATTTTTTGTTTTAAAATCACACTTAGAATATTCATTTGTGTAATCGTCTTTTAAAGTTTCGTCAATCCTGTTAATAGCAACAATAACTTCACTCCAGTTTGTAGAAGCAACTGTCTTTAATGAAATTATACCATTTCCCATAAGTCTTGTAGTAGTAGTAATTTCATTGTGTTCCTTTTCTATTGCCTCGTCAATCGTAAACCCTATTTTGCTAGTTTCTTCCTTAAGCTCACTAAAGAATTTTTCTCCTTGTCTGCCCATATCTTTAAGCTTAAACGCCATATACTCGATATACGCAGTATTAGCAGTCTTTATTCCAGTAGATTGATTTAAATCTATTTTCATTTTATATGCTAACTTGTCCATTTTGTTTACAATAAGCTTAGCATTATTTGCCGCATTTGCATTATTAACCCTTTTTTCAACCTTAAGTTTTTGCATTTCAGCATTAAATATATTAACACATATTCTTTTAATAAACTTAAGTAAAGAACATCTAAGCATAAGTGGCAACAGTGAAAGCTCAGAAAAAGTAACGTAAGAATGCTTTTGAAATTCTTTTATATAATTACTTACTATTCCGTCTGTTACAATTCCGCTATTTCTTTCAACAATCTCGTCTGTCATAAAACAAACTCTAAGCTTCCTTTGACCTTCCATAGACTTAACATGTGGCAAATTTGTCTCTTTTATATATCTTAGTCCTTCTATAGCTGCTGTATATTCTTGTTCAATTACGTACATATTATCAAGTAACCATTGACCTGCTGCATGAACAGGTATTTTAAGTGTTGATGTAGAATTTAATAAATCGTACGTAAGTTTTATAGTTTTAAAATTTTTCTTTGTTTCCAAATATATTGGCAATATGTAATCTTGCATAACTTCCCCCTATTTCAAAGAAATTATATAACATACTGGAAAAATTTTCAACAAAATGATTACATAAAGAAGGTACTTTTTTTTAACTTTTAGTCCATTTATCTTGAATTAAATTTTCTATGTTATATAATTGTTTAAGGTGATTAAATGATATACTTTTTGATATATATATTATTAATAAATTTACTTGGTTTTATACTTATGAAAGTAGATAAATACTACGCTATAAATCAAAAATACAGAATAAGCGAAAAAACATTCTTCATAATTTCAGCTATGCTTGGAAGTTTAGGTGTATATATAGGAATGTATACATTCAGACATAAAACTAAACATATAAACTTTACTGTGATGGTTCCAGTTTTGTTTATACTAAATATAATTACAGTCTACACAATTTTTAAATATAACCTATTATCATATTTTTCTTAAAAGAAAAAAGGCAGTGAAATTTATCACTGCCAATTTTTAAGCCGTCTTTTGATTTAAATTCTTTCTCTTCGGGAGTTTTGAAACAACCTTTTCTGCGACATCAATGTCATTTACACGTACGAAAAATCTTCCAGAATATGTAATTCCTTTAAGTCCCTTAACGTATTTTTTAACAGTCATTTCCTTATCTTTTGCTTCAACAACAAAAGTATTTTCTTCATCAGGGAAAATCACATAATCAATACTTTCTGCATTAGGAAGAAGTGAAAGTATGTGACGCCATCCCTGAACATAAACAGGAAGTTTAAGATAATTTACTTCTGCCTTATCGACGTACGCTTTAACAGTAAGGAAAAACATTCTGTCTTTTACTGAGTCAGCAATAAACTTATCTATAAATCCGAGCGTAACATTAAGCGCTTCTTCAAAGCTGTCGATGTAACTGTAATTGTCTGTTTTATATAGCTGCATTATGCAATCAATGGCTTCAAGATTACAAATCTTTTCAATTACAGAACTGCTTACAAAGTCTTTTCCATCATCGTCATACACCGAATACTTTTTCAAAATACTTGCTGCATTTTTATTCCATGCAGTTGCGATATCATGATACGAAGGTATAACCGGAAACATTGTTGTAAAGTCGTCGTTTATAAACAGCACACAGTTAGATAGCTGCTCCATATTCACCGTTCTTACAAACCGAACCATACCTCCATTTGCCTCTGCTGCAAGAACAGCAATAGCGCTTAAAATAAGTTGTTTGGTATCAAATTTACCCGGCGCAATTCCTACATTGATGTCTCTTTTTGTTAATACTTCTTTACCTACAGAAAAATTTCTCATGGGTATATTGCCTCCTTAAAATTATTTACTAGATTTTTATTTTAACAACTTTAATATTATACCACAATATTCAAGTTATGTCAATTTAATGAATAGTTTCGCTATTATTCGTGCTTTTTCTATCTTTTTTTATGTTTTCTAAACGTTTTACCTCTTGTTTTTGCTCATCTATATTAGTAACATGTGATATAGTAGGAACAAAATCATACCCATATGGGTCTTCATCATTATTTTTATACTTACTTAATTTATCTTTATTCTTCAAAAAAATCACCCATAATATTATGAGTGATTTTATGATGTTTATTCTTAAATGCAAGGGGGCGCTTTATATACATCTCTTAAAGGCACCTTAATGTCAAACATTTGTCTAAGTAATTCCGCAATGTAATTACTTATTCTGTAAATATTTCCTCTGCACGGGTTTGCCACTTCGACAGTACTTCCGTAGTCTTCGCCAATGTCAATATCATTCTTGTACTCAAATGCAACCCATACCTGTTCATCATTTATAAAGACAATATTCCAAGGCATATCGTCATCTGCGTTTTTCTTAATAATCATTGCAGTATGAACAGATTTCTGATGTTTAGAATGTCCACGGTATATTTCTTTAAAGTTCCCTTTCGATACATAGCAATCTCCTAATTTACTATCATCTATAACAGGTAACTCAAAGTATTTATCTTTTGAAACCACAAAGGACACATTTGCCTTAGGGTCAAGTTCTCCGTGCCGAGTAAGTGTTTCTAAAACAACTTCTCTCATTAATACTACCTCCTTAAAATTATTTAGAAGACTTATATTTTCTTCAGAAGTATTATACCACCATTTTTTACTATGTCAACAAAAACCTACATATACAAAATAAATAGCCATGCAAACAAATCACATGACTAAATATATACTATAATGACTAACTTATTGCCCACTCTGTTTTATCTACATTTGGTGTTAGTTTAACATTAGAATTTAATGTCACTACGGGGCGAACCGCCCACGTCCCGCTACCAGAGTCGTTTGGCGAAAGGAACATGCCGTACGCGTACACGATAGTAGAGTTCACGCAACGCACCCCGAAGTCCGCATAGCTGTCGCCAAAATACGCACCGACACACGGAGAAGCAAGCCAGTACGCATTTTTAGCATTGTACACTAAACTCTTAGTCTTGTCATCTGAATTTGTTATATTCTCACTTGTTTTTTCTATATCGTAATAATCTGCATAATATGTGGATAAGGCTTTTCCATCTGGTGTTGTTGTTATTGTTCCTAGTGATGTTCCTAATTTCTTATCTATATCTCCTATTCTTAATACTGTTGGTGTTTTTACTTCATTATCATTATTATCATAATATGTTCCTTTTGGTCCTGTATATCCTAATATATTATTTACATCGTCTATATTCATACTTCTTGCTGTTCCTATTCCTTCTTTTGAATATAGCTTTTCACATATTGTGTTTAACATTGCAGGTCCATTTAGGTATCCACCTTTTCCTCCTAACATTACTTTTGTATTTGTTGCTACTGCATTTGCCGTTGATAAATCTGCCATTATCTCCAATTCTCCGTCTGCATTTACTCCCAAATACTTCCACGTTATATCTTCGTTTGTTGTTACTGTTTGAACTGCATTTGTGTTCTCGCTTCCGTCTGTTGTATATGTAGTTGATGTTACTGTATACCCTGTTACTACATTTCCTACCTTTATTCCCGCTACTATTGCTTTTCTTGCATTTTCATTTAAGTTTGAATATACTTCTCCATCTGCTCCTACTGCTCCTTTGTAGCCACTCTTTTCTAGCTTTTTGTTTGCATACGCTTCAAATGAACCTTCTGCTGTTTGTTCATCTGCTGTCATTAACTCCCATTCTGCTCTTAAGGTATTTACATACTCTTTTAAATTTGCTGTATCACTATCTGTTTTGGCTTTGTTTGCTTTTGATATTATTCCACTATTTGATAGTGACAAAATTATTGCTGCGGCTAATATTATCATTACTATTATTGTTATTACTAATACTATTAATGATATTCCGCCTTTTAGTTTAACTTTTGTTCTCATACTTTTTCCCCCTTTATTTTTTTCTTTTGAACAAAACTTTTTGTGTTATTTTATTTATTTGTAATATTACTGTAATAATTATATTATTCTTCTACTTCAAACTTTTCTTCTTTACCGTCTAGTAATATATTTATTTTCTTTTCTGCATTCTCTAGTTTTGAGTTACATTCTTTAGATACTTCTATGCCTCTTTCAAACTTAGCTATAGAATCTTCCAAACTAAGTTCTCCCTTTTCAAGCTCAGTAACAATAGTTTCAAGTTCTTTTAAATTTTCTTCAAATGATTTTTCTTTATCCATTATTTATTCTTCCTTTCTAATATTAAACTACTTCTGTTTTTATTTTTCCATCAATTAGTTTAATATCTATTATATCTCCTTTATTTACATCTGCCACTTGTTTTATAGTTTTACCATTACATGTAGCAACACTATATCCTCTAGAAAGAGTTTTTAAAGGACTATATGAATCAAGTAATGCAATATTCTTGTTATATTCTTTTTCTAAAATTGTATATTTATTTTTTATTGTATTTTCCATACTCTTTATGTAAGAATCAACTAGTAAATTATATTTCTGTACAATAGCTTCAGGTGTTTTTTGAAGCCTCTGCATAGATATATTTTTAACAAATTGTTTTCTTCTATCTATATACACATCTATCGCTCTATTTAGTCTTACCTTTAAGTTATTTATTCCAGCTATAAGTTCAAGTTTTGAAGGATACACTAACTCTGCTGCTGCTGAAGGTGTTGGGGCTCTTAAATCACTTACAAAATCACATATTGTAAAATCAGTCTCATGCCCCACTGCAGATACTATTGGTATTTCTGATTTAAATATAGCTCTTGCTAAGTTCTCATCATTAAATCCAAATAAATCTTCAAATGAGCCTCCACCTCTTGCAATTATTATAACATCAACTTTATTTTCCATGTTATTGAAAGTTTCTATTCCCTTTATAACTGTTTCTGCAGTATTTACGCCTTGAACTGCTGCAGGATATACTAATAAATTAACATTATTAAATCTTCTGGTTGATACATTTATAATATCTCTAATTACAGCACCTGTTTTTGAAGTTATAACTCCAACTCTTTTAGGTAAGAAAGGTATTTGTTTTTTATACTCAGGATTAAACAAGCCTTCTTGCTTTAATTTATTTTTTAGTTCTTCATACTTTAAATATAAATCTCCCTGACCATCTAAAGAAATAGATTTTACATATACTTGATATACACCATCTCTTTCAAAAGAACTTATACTGCCTGTAATTATTACACTATCACCATCTTTAGGGTTAAATTTATTTGCTGCTGCATATCCTTTGAACATAACACATTTTATAGTAGAGGCATTGTCTTTTAAAGTAAAATACAAATGCCCTGTATAATGTGCTTTAAAGTTTGTTATTTCTCCTTTAATTGCAATGTCCATTAAAAAAGGGTCTTTATCAAACAGCATTTTTATATATTTATTTACATTAGAAACGCTATATACTTTATCCAAACTATTCTTCCACCTTTTCTTTAATAACTTCTCTTAAAATTCCATTTATGAAAGTATGTGAATTGTCTTTTCCATATTTTTTAGCTATTTCTACTGCTTCATTTGCAACAACTTTATATGATAATTCTTTAACATATAGCAGTTCATATACTGCTATTCTTAAAATTGCTAAATCAACTTTAAAAACTCTATCCATAGAACGTCCTGCTATTTTAGAGAAAATAACTTTATCAATTTCATCTAAGTGCTCTTTTACACCATTTACTATTCCTTCTATGAATACTTTATCTTCTTCATTCAAATTTTTATCATCTTCTAAAGCCATATCCCAAAAACCGTCTTCTTCAACTATTAAAGGTTGTCCAAACGCAATTTGGTATACATACTTAAAACTAATTTCCCTTGCTTTGTGTCTACTCATTATTATCTCCTCATCTATTCTTCTTCATCATCTTTTACTTTATATATAACTTCATCTTCTTTATCTCTAAACATTTTCTTGATGTACGCATCATCTTCTTGTATTCTTTTTCCTAAGTATATAGCAACTAAAACTAAAAATACAGTAGTTCCTACTTCTAAAAGTACACGCACAACTCCAAGCCATGCAAGTATAAGTACAATAGTAACAAATAAAATTATATATTTATTTTGTAAAATAAAATCTATAAAACTATTTTTCTTCAAACACATTCACCCCTAGTCTTGGAACTTATTTTCAGTTTTATTATAAATTCCTTTAACTTTTACTTCTACTTGTTTTACTTCAACAGTAGTTTGCTTTAATATTGTTGATTTTATATCTTCTTGTACTTTGCACATTACGTCAGATACAACAGTTCCTTCTAAGACAAAAACTAGTAAATCAACATAGATACCATCTTCTTTGATATCTACTCTTGTTTTTACGTTTTTTAAGCAATTATATTTTTTTGCTACATTTAATACCATTGTTTCAAATGTTTGCGTATTTATTGAAATATTACCAGTGCTAAGTGGTAATGTAAGTGTAGAACCTGAATTACTATCTACTCCATCTACTGTTATTCCAAACACTATAGCAAGCAAGCCTATAACTGCTGCTGTTATTATTGTAGCAAGTTTTGTTTCTCTTGACGCTATAAGCATGTCCAACACGTTTGTTATATTTTTTACTTCTATAATTCCACCAACATAAAGTATTAATGTAATACACATAAATATTAATATTATACTAAAAATTACTGCTAAAACTTTATTAAAACCTTTCATTTCTAAACCTCCAAAATAGCTTTCAATTTTACACATACATTATATCATACTTTTTAAAAATAGCTACATAAAATATACATTTTTTAGAATTTTTATAAAATGTACATAAATAGTGCATAGTAATTTTTTGTTACTATGCACCATACTATACAATATACTGTTATTTTATTAAACTTACTGCATCTCTTGCTATCATTAATTCTTCGTTTGTTGGTATAACCATCATCTTTATCTTTGAATCAGGAGTAGATATTACATCTTCTTTTCCAAATGAATCTATCTTAGATTCGTCATATTTTATTCCTAAATCTTCTAGTCCTCTAACTATCATAGCAACAACATCTTGGTTAAATTCGCCTATACCACCTTCAAAAGTTATTAAATCTACTTTTCCTAAAGCAGCCATATAACTTCCTATATATTTTCTTGCGTGATATGCAAATATTCTTAATGCAAGTGCTGCCATTTCGTCACCATTATCTCTTATTTCTTTTAAGTCTCTAACATCACTTGTGCTACCAGATATTCCAAGTAGTCCTGATTTTTTGTTTATAACATCATTTACCTCATTAATATCCATTCCTTCATGTTCCATTATAAACTTAATTATTGCAGGGTCTATATCACCACTTCTTGTTCCCATTACTAAACCTTCTAAAGGTGTAAGTCCCATACTTGTATCTATAGATTTACCATTTTTGATAGCACATATACTAGCACCGTTTCCTAAATGGCAAGAAATCATGTTCATTTCTTCTGGTTTTTTACCTAGTATTTCTGCAGCTCTTAATGTTACATATCTATGAGATGTTCCATGGAAACCATATCTTCTTACTTTATATTTTTCATAATATTCATAAGGAATACCGTATAAATATGCTTCAACTGGCATTGTTTGATGGAAAGCTGTATCAAATACTGCTACCATTGGTACATTAGGCATAAGATTTTGGCAAGCTCTTATTCCTATTATATTTGCAGGATTATGTAATGGTGCTAGGTCATTACATTTTTCCACTGCTGCAATAACTTCTTCTGTAATAATTACAGATTCAGAGAATAATTCTCCACCGTGAACTACTCTATGTCCTACTGCTGATATTTCATTTACATCTTTAATTGCTCCATATTCTTCATTAGTGATTTCAGATATAAGAACAGCAATTGCTTCGCTATGGTCTTTCATTGGTACTTCTTTTTCGAAGCTAACGTTTTTAGAAGGACATTTATATTGTATAAATGAGCCATCCAAATTTATCTTATCACATTTTCCTTTTGCTATAACTGATTCATCTGTCATATCTATTATTTGATATTTAAGTGATGAACTTCCGCAATTAATAACTAATACTTTCATTAAAACTCCTCCATTCGATGTTACTATTTTAATACATTTTGTCTAAAAAATAAAGAGTATTAGCAAAAGTTTTTAAGTAACTTTACTAATACTCAATACTATTAAACTTTTTTAGTTCCTTTTAGTCCGCCTAAATTTACACCTTCTAATATATTAGTATCAAAAGAATACGAAATATCTTTTTCTTCTCTTTCCCTCTTTAACGCTAAAGTTATAAGTTTATCTAATAATTCTTCATAATTCATTCCTGTAGCCTTCCATAAGTAGAAAGAAAGTGAACCTGGTATAGTATTTATTTCATTTACATATACCTCATCTGTATCTTTATCAATCATAAAATCTATTCTAGATACTCCATTACAACCTAAAGCTTTAAATGTCTTTATTGCTAATTCTTGTATTTTAGCTTTTAACTCATCAGAAATTTCAGCTGGTAATTTTCTATCTAGACTAGTCATGCCTTTGCTTCCTGTCTTTTTACTACCACCAGAAATATATTTATCTTCATAACTTAAAATCTCATCGCTACCAATAGGCTCTTCACATTCAGAAGCAAAAGCCTCTTCATAATCTCCCAAAACAGAGCAATTAATTTCTTTTAAATTCATTATAGCTTTTTCAACTAATATATTTTTAGCAAAACTAAAAGCATAATCTAAAGCTTCAAATAATTCCTCTTTATTATGTGCTATTTTAATTCCAACACTAGAACCCAAATTTATTGGTTTTACTATAACAGGATACTCTATATTTTTTTCTACATCACTTACAACCTTTTTGGCATCTGTGTTGTATTCATTAAAATCAAATCTCATACAGTTTAAAACTGGTATGTTATTATCTTTTAAAACAGTTTTCATTACATACTTATCCATGCCAATAGCAGATGATGTAACATCACATCCTACAAATGGTACATTAAGTGTTTTTAAATATCCTTGTAATGTACCATCCTCTACATTCGTACCATGTACAATAGGGAATGCAACGTCAATATAATCATAATAGTTATTGGCAAGTTTTTTAAATGGAAACTTATATATTTCTAGTTTATCGTTATTACTTAATAGTACTACTCTTTGACTATTATTAAGTAACTCTTTTATATTCTTATACTTTTCTATATTGCCGATATCTTCTCCAACGTACATTTCATTATTCTTAGTTACATATATAGGGACAACATCATATTTGTCTTTATTTATGTATCTAATGGCTTGAATAGCAGATATTATAGAGACCTCATGCTCTACACTTTTACCTCCAAATAACACACCTATTTTAATCTTCATAAAAAACATCTCCTTTTTAATAATTATCTGGTAAATCATTTTCTAATAAAACAATTTTTGATTTACCATAAGATTTAATTTTCCAAACAAAATCCAAACCTTCATTAATATCATCTGTCACTATTAAATTCTGTTTATTATACTCAGTAGAAAGTATACCCTCATATATAGGTTTTGTTTGTTCTTTTCCAACTAAAACAATATAGTCGCAAATCTTAGAAGCTTTTACTCCAAAATTATAATTACATTCATATTGCTTTTCACCAAGTTCTATCATTCCCGGTGTTACCAAAATTTTCAAGCCATCAAATTCGCTCAAAGCATCAAGAGCATAACTTGAGCCACTAGGATTAGAATTATATGCGTCATCTATTATGACATCATTTCCTCTTTTTATAACTTGAAGTCTATGCGGAACACTTTCTAGCGTTCTTACTCTTTGAACAAGCACTCTCATAGGAATGCCTAAATTTCTAGCCACTGAAATAGCTCCTACTAGATTAAGTACATTGTGACTTCCTATTAGTTTTGTTTCAAAAGTATACTCCTGGCCATCTAAATCTCTAATTTTAAATGAAAGCCCTTTATTTGAAGCAGATATATCATAAGCAAAATAATCGCACATGCTAGTATTATTTATTCCATATTTTACTACTTTTCTATCAATCTTTCTATTTATTATATACTCATTATCATAATTTAAAAATACTATTCCATCTTCTGGCAAACTTTGTTCTAATTCAAACTTTGTATTTATTATATTTTGCATGCTACCAAATGTTTCTAAATGCTGTGGTCCTATAGAAGTTATAACACCATATTTTGGATGTACAATATCGCATATACTCTTTATTTCTCCAACTTCATCAGCGCCCATTTCACAAACAAATATTTCATGTGTTGCGCGTAGATGTTCTCTTATTGTACGAGTAACACCAAGTTCAGTATTATAGTTTTCTGGTGCTATAAGTACATTATATTTAGCAGATAACAGTTTATATAAAAATGTTTTAACACTAGTCTTCCCATAACTGCCAGTTACTCCTATAGTAATTAAATTTGGCATTTCCTTTATTATTCTTTTGGCATCGTTTATATACCAATTATTTATTGCTTTATTTATAGGTATATTTATAATATTACAAATAAATACAAATAAAGGTACTAAAATGTTCATAATTAACATAGCTATGAACATGCCACTAAAACAGCAAAGATTATATGTAACAAAACTTACTAATGCAATTAATAATGCTGCTACAATAATTAGTCTTTTTACTCTATTTGTATAAACTAAAGGTTTCTTTGCCTTTTTACTAATATTAGTAAATATTAAGATACCATATATTGCTATTACAGAAATGCTACTTACCCATTTTATATTTAAAACATACATAATAATTGCAAGTATATAAAGAGCTGTATTAAGCAATAATTTCTTTTTGTTTTTCCTTATCCATGACATTTGAAAACTGTTTTTATAGTGATTTAATTGGAACATATGTACTTGCCTTAAAAAGCACTCAAAAAAACTAATTCCAAATAATATAACAAATATATATTTAATCATTTCTACCTCCTAAAAAAGAATTAAGCACACTATTTACAAGTACTGGACTTTCTAAAAACGAATAATGTCCCGCTCCTTCTACTGTAACTATACCAGAATCCTTAATAAGCTTATTCATTGTATACGCATCAGATATAGGAGTAGCCTCATCTTTATCTCCCCATATTAACAAAGTAGAGTTCTTTATATTAGGAAGTAAGTCTTTCAAATCTTCATTTACTACTTTTACTAATGTATCTCTCATTATAGGAGTTGCATTTTTGTAATCTTCTGATCCAAACTTACACTTTAATTTATTTAGTGCCTCTGGGAATATTTTTCTAATTAATTTAGAACCAACTATCTTTTTTAAAAATTTGTATAACTGTCCTTTAAATGTCTTCTTATTACTGCTAACTGGTTTTATACCAGCACTATCAACTAATATAAGTTTATCAATTTGGAAGTCTAAATTTTCTCTATTTACCATTTTAATAATTACTCTTCCACCAAAAGAATGTCCAAGTAAAGAAAGCTTAGTTATTTTCATCTCATTAATAAACTTTATTACAAAATCAACATAATCGTCTACATTCCAAGCTTCTTTAGGTTCATCTGATTCACCAAACCCTGGCATATCTAAAGCATAAACTGTATGTGTTTTGGATAGATTTTTTATTATTCCATTAAACAGTTTTATATTAGATCCCCAGCCATGAAGAAGTAATACTGCATCCCCCTGGCCCTCCATAATATAATTTATATTTATGTTATCAATACATACTCTCATTTTTTCTCACCTCTAATCATACTCTTCATAAATTATATCGTAACTATCCGAATCATCAAAATGCCACCATTCTGTTTTAAATGGTATAAATCCTGCCTCTATCATTACTTTTTCTAGAAACATAACATTCTTTTTTGTTTCCTCGTCTAAATTATTATAGTATTCTCGACTGCTTTCTATTCCAAAATGGTCGAAGTCAGTTGGCATTTTTAAATTGTTTCCATATTTATCACAAAGAGTTAAATCTACTGCTAGTCCTTTGCAATGATTACTAGTTCCTTTTTTAGGATTCCCTACATATCTTTCATCATGCACAATACTGAACATTTCTTTTTGAACTTTTATAGGTCTATATGCATCCCAAATTTTTATATAATATCCATAAGATTTCAAAATATCTCTAGCTTTAATCAGTTTATTATATGTTCCTTTTCGAATAATACATTCACTTTTTTTATATAGTTTTTTCTTAACAAAGTTATTCTCTGTAGCATATCTTAGGTCTATAAAAAAGTGATCTTCTTCTAGTATATCACACATATTATACTTACCGTAAAAAATCCTCTTTAGAAATACTCATATTTTCCCCCAAAAATTACTAATCACAGCTATTATATTACCATAATAGCTAGCTAAAATCAACATACTAGCTTTTATTAAAAATCTAGCAAGCCCCTTTCTTTTTTCATTTTTATGTTTACTTTGTTGCCTTTTTATGTTATAATATCTAAGGAAGTATTATTTTAAACTAACTATAATTAGGAGGTTAATTCAATGTTAGGTATATTTTGTGCTATTTTTTTAGGTATATTGGTAATATGGGGACTTTATGCAATTATAGTGCTAATAAAGCAAAGTAATTCACATGGGTCAAAAACTGTAGCATTTATTGCTTGTATACTTCTTTTGGTTATCAGTGCTTTTTTATTTTATTATTTTGGTACAAAAGCTAATAAAGATACCGAAATTTCAAATGTTACAATATCTGAAGTATACAAAGAAAAAAAGGCAAATACTTTTTTAGTTATTACAGATGGCGGAGAAACTTATTCAATTACAGCTGAAAATGTCTACAAAGGCGATAGTAATTATGTAATTAAAAAACATCGAGTAAATACTACTTCAAAGCTTCACTTTTGGACATGGAATAGTGAATATGTTTACGAATTAGTTGTAACAGACACTAATTTTAAAGATATCCCAAAGTTAACTGATTAAGTATTAAAATAGGGGAAGATTCTTCCTCTATTTTATTTTATCTCTCAAACTTCTATGATATGTTATTACAAATCTATGTACCTCATCTTGCAAATAAGTAAGAAAATTTAATACCTTTCTGGCATTTTTTTCTTGCTTTTTTGATAAGTCAATTTCATTTCCATTTTTATCTATAATTCCTCTTGTGCGGTGTTTATCATCTTTTACCATTCCTAGTATATCTATATCTTCCATATTCATTTCTTTTAATACTTCTAATGCAGCATTTAATTGTGTTTTTCCTCCGTCTATAAGTATAAGGTCTGGCAGCGCCCATTCTTCGTGATGTGACAGTCTTCTCCTTAATACTTCTGCCATACATAATGGGTCATTTTGCATGTCTGTAGATTTAATTTTAAACTTTCTATACATTTTCTTGTTAAGCTTACCATCTTCAAATCTTATCATAGCTCCAACAATATACTCGTTCCTTAAGTTAGATATATCATAAGCTTCTATTGAGTTCAAATCATAATTTAGTCCTAAAAGTTCTTGCAGTAATATAACTGAATTTACTTCGTTATTTTCCTCATCAATATTAATCTTTATGTTCTTTTCTACCATTTCTATAAGTTTTAGTTTATCACCTATTTTAGGAGCTTTAACTTCAACCTTACTACCTTTAATGTCAGAAATATAGTCAGATACTATTTTGGTTTCCTCTTCATTGTCTATTTTGACATATATTTTTTTAGGTATATCCTCTTTATTTGAGTTATAGTACTGAGACATAAGACTAAGTACATCATTTTCTATATCAAGCATTTCCTCCTCATCTAGCATGATATTACTATGCTTTTGTATCTTGTAATTACGTATTTTAAATACTTGAACATACAGCTTTTTCTCTTCCATTTTATATACATATGCCCATATATCACTATTTACTTCATTTATATTATCTGCTTGCTGCCTTAGTGAAAGTCTATCAATTGAATCTAATCTTTCTTTAAGTTTTGCAGCCTTTTCGAATTCTAGTTTTTCAATACATTCTGATATTTTGGACGTAATTATTCTTTTTATTTCTGATGTATTTCCGTTTAAGAATAATATAACCTGATCTATCATTTCTCTATATTCATTTAATGAGAGTTCATTTATACAAGGGCCTAAACATCTTCCTATGTGATAATAAAGGCATGGGCCTTTAACCGTAGATACTTTTTCAAAATTAGTTTTACATCTCTTTATAGGAAAAATTTCCTTAATTAGCTCCACAGTTCGTCTTGCAGCACCAACATCAGTATATGGTCCAAAGTATAAGTTTTTATCTTCTGTTTTTCTTCTTGTTATATATATTCTAGGATACTTTTCTCTTACTGTTATCTTTATATATGGATATGTTTTATCATCTTTAAGCATTACATTATATTTAGGTGAGTTTGCCTTAATATAGTTACATTCTAGCACTAATGCTTCTAGTTCATTATCTGTAACTATATATTCTATATTTTCAATTTGACTTACCATTTTTTGTATTCTCATGGTTTTAGGGCTTTTATTAAAATACTGTCTTACCCTTTTTCTTAAAGATTTAGCTTTACCTACATATATAATTGTTCCATCTATATTTTTCATCATATATATACCAGGATTTAGTGGTATATTTGATACAATATTTTTTAATCTTAATAGTCTTTCATTTTCTTTATTATTTGTATCTTCCATATTCTTCACCTTATATTATAGAAAAAAGAGAGCACAAAATGCCCTCTTTTCATTCTCAAAAAACTATTCTGCAGCTTCTTCTTCGTTATATTTTGCAATTATAGCTGCTTGAATCATTTCTCTTGTTTCAGTGTTTATTGGATGAGCTATGTCTTTGAATTCTCCGTTAGGAGTTTTTCTGCTAGGCATAGCGATGAATAAACCTTTATCACTTTCGATAACTTTGATGTCGTGAATTACGAAAACATCATCAAAAGTTATAGAAGCTATAGCTTTCATTCTGTTTTGAGAAGTGATTTTTCTTACTCTAACATCAGTAATTTGCATTTTGTACACCGCCTTCCTTAAACGTATATTCATATTATACATTATCTCGTTTCAAAGTCAATACTTTACATTTTATTTTTTAAAATATTGTAAATTATTGGTAGTTACTACTAATTGTTTTGTTCGGGCGTAAAAAAACAAACCCATAATTAAATGAGTTTGTTTTTAAAACAACTTTTGTATAATTACAAATAGCTCTTAATTTCTACAAGATTGAAAACATTTATGTCCGGCTTTTTTATTTTTTTATTACCTTTATACTTACTATAATCAATGTTATATGCTATAGCATTAATGCCATAAGTTTTAGCTCCTGTAATGTCTCCTATAGGGTCATCACCAATTAATACATTTTCGCTTGCCTCAGTTTTATCTAATGCTCTTAAAATAGCGTATCTATTAGGCTTAGCATAATAGTTATCCCAAGCATAAATTCTTTCAAAGTACTGGTTTATTCCAAGTTTTTTTAGAAGTTCTATTTGATGATGAAAAAACCAATTTGTAAGAGCCACTATTTGATAACCTTTATCATATAAATATTCAAGTAGTTCTTCTGCACCTGGCATAAGTGAACCCTCACCAGTTTGATGTATAACATTTAGTATATCTTCACCTGTCAATTTTTCTTCTTCTAAAATAGGCATACACCTCTCTATTACTTCACACACAGCTTCTTTAGTAACAATTCCTTTTTTCAAGTATTTGCCATGTTCCATAAACATGTTTTTAAATTGCACTCCGAACTCTGGTACATTTCTTATTCTCAAAATGTTAATGACGTTTGAATTAGCACCTTCAAAATTGTGCTTTATTAAAGTATTATCTAAATCAAATATTACCCGATTAACCTTTTCTAACATATTAAATTCCTCCTTTAACAAATTTTAAGTAAAAGATGTTTGCAAAAACAAATAAAGCTATAATAGCAAAGATAATATATACATATGTCTTATCTGGTGAAAAAGTATAGTCTGTAAGAACCATCTCTTTAATATTCTCTGTGTCATCTAAGCATTCATATATATAAAATGTTTGTGCTTGATTTACATTCAAGTCACCTAAATTCTTATACAGAATAACTTTTTTCATATCTTGATCATATGCTTCAAAATACGCATTCACATTCTTCATTTTTTCATTTCCTATGTTAGTAACTTCACATATCCCAGTTTCTTGATCATATACTAATTTTAAGATATTTACATCATGTATAGTACAAGACGATAGTATAGTAACTGAAATAATTGCTATAATTAATAGCATTAACCGTTTCATATAATGTCCTCCTTAAAATTATTTATTGAAGTATATACATATAACTGCTAATATATTATACATTCCGCCTTGAATTATGTCAACATTATAATAAATATCCTAGGGAAATTTCCCTAGGATAGAAACCACATTAAAAAGATTGCAATCAGTACTATTGTAGCTAAAATCAGAATAGCAAGGTACAAGCCGTCTATATTTTCAAAAGAATATTGTGCTATTTGAACTTGCTGTACTTTACTTGTATTCTCCATTAAGTCGCTTAGCTTAAACTCACACTTTTCTCCTTTTTTCAGTTTAGGTATTTCTTTTTTTACATCTATTTTGTAACCATCTTCATTGTAAACTTCCAACTTAAGTTCCAATTCATCATAAGTATTTTTGCCTGTGTTGTTAACAATGCACAAGTCATTATTTTTATCATATTGAACCATAAGATTATGCTTAACCCTTGTTGTACAAGATGATAATACCAGTATTGCAAAAATTGTCATTAATACTAAAATACACCGTTTCATATAGTGCCCTCCTTAAAGGAAAAACTGTCGTAGTACTAAATAAGCTATGTATGCTACTAGCATAATCACAGCCAAAATAGCCAAATACAGGCGGATTCCCTCTTCAAAAGAATATTGTGTTATTTGAATTTGCTGTACTTCACTTGTATCTCCCACTAAATCACTCAATTTAAATTCGTACTTTTCTCCTTGTTTTAGTTCAGATATTTCCTTTTTGGCATCCAATTTGTAACCACCTTCATTGTAAATTTCTAACGTAAGTTTTAATTTCTCGTAATCATATTCACTCATGTTAGTAACAATGCACAAATCAGAGTTTTTGTTATATTGAACCATAAAGTTATTTGTACTGTTTATTGTACATGACGTAAATATTAACGTCGAAAGAATTACCATTACTCCTAAAATAATCCGCTTCATAAATTTTCCTCCCTACAGTTATTAGTTAATTTAGTCTAGTGCTATTAATATCCTAAGAATAATTAGTAATACAGCTACAACCAGTACAATACATAATCCTACCATGTTTTCTTCATATGTGCATTTTACTACCTCAATTTGTTGTACTTTATCTATGTCTTTTACTAGTTCACTTAATTTAAATTCACACTTTTCTCCTTGTTTTAGCTCGGGTATTTCTTTTTGTACATCTAGTTTATACCCATCTTCATTGTATGCAGCTAATGTAATTATTACTCCCTTGTAATCTTGAGTAGTACTACCATTAGTAACAATGATCAAATCATTGGCTTTATCATATTGAACCACAAGATTATACTTAATACTTGTTGTACAAGATGATATCATTAATACTGAAAAAATTGTCATAATTATTAAAGCTATCCGTTTCATAAATTTCCTCCCTAAAATTATTTAATGGTACTATATATTTTACTTGCTGCTATATTATATACTAATTATGTGTTTATGTCAATTAACTATTATATATCAAAGTAAATAGCAGGATTTTATTTCCTGCTATTTAATATATGTATCTACATTTTAAAAATTGTTTTTAAAACAAACCTCATAAATTTACCCGGTTTTAGTACAACAACCTTCATCTAATCACCCCTAACATAATAGCCATGCAACTCCAAGTGCTATAACTGCAGCTGCAAAAGCAAGCACCCACGTCCATAAAGGTAAAAATATGGCAATTAAAGCACCTATACCAAACGCTATTAAAAATAGCCCTATTGTTTTTCTAAAAGCTCCAAAAAACATTTTTACCTCCTTTTATTGACAATGCCTAAAATTAATATATACTAGTACTAGATTAATATATATTATGAAATTATATACAAAAGGTGATTAAATGAAGGTTAAAAAAAATACAAACTTACTTACAAAAAGTGATATAAAAAAGCTACTAGATATATTAGATGAGGAATATAAAGAGGCTAAATGCGGACTTGATTATACAGGTCCTCTAGACCTAACTGTAGCTCTTATCCTTGCAGCACAATGTACTGATAAAAGAGTAAATATGATAAGACCACTTGTCTTTACTAAATATCCCACTGCATATGACTTAGCAAACGCTAATGTATCTGAACTTGAAGATATAATACACTCTTGTGGATTTTACAAAAACAAGGCAAAAAATATAATAAAAATGGCAAATAATGTAGTATACAAATATGATGGTAATGTTCCAAATACTATGGAAGAACTTACTTCTCTTCCTGGAATAGGAAGAAAAAGTGCAAACATCATATTACAAGAATGTTTCAATATAACAGAAGGAATTGCAGTAGATACGCATGTAACTAGAATAACACAAAAATTAGGGCTTACTGAAAACTCTGATCCGGTTAACATAGAAAAAGATTTAATGAAAGTACTTCCTAAAAAATATTGGAATAAAATAAACCATATGCTGGTAAATCACGGTAGAGCTGTATGTGATGCCAAAAAGCCAAAATGTGATATATGCCCTGTAAATCATATATGCGTAAGCTATAAAAATTCAAAATAATGTAAAATAAAGTACACACCAATACTCTGTTGATGTGTACTTATATATTATTTATCTATTTTTTAATTCTTCTATTATTAGTTTATTTACTATTCCAGGATTTGCCTTACCTTTTGATGCTTTCATTACTTGACCTACTATAAATCCAACGGCTTTATCTTTTCCTGCTTTATAATCTTCAACAGATTTAGGGTTCTCATTTATAACATTTATAACTATCTCTTTTATAGCACCTTCGTCAGTAATTTGAACTAATCCTTTTTCTTTTACTATATCTTCAGGCTTTTTGCCAGTTTCAAACATATCTTCAAACACCTTTTTAGCTATAGCAGATGATATTGTTCCTTTTTCTATTAATGAAATTAAATCACCTAAGTCCTCTGCAGTAAATTTAACATCTCTAATATCATTCATTTCACTATCATTGATTTTTCTAGATATATCACCCATAAGCCAGTTTGAAACAAGTTTTGCATTTTTACATCTTGCTTCTGCTTTTTCAAAGAAATCAGCCATATATTTTGAAGATGTTATTTGATCTGCATCATATTCAGGAAGACCATATTGATTAATATATCTTTGTTTTCTTGCAAATTGCATTTCAGGTATTTCTTCTTTTATTTTATTTATATAGTCATCTCCTAAAATTATAGGAGCAAGATCAGGCTCTGGGAAATATCTATAGTCATGAGCGTCTTCCTTAGAACGCATTGCATATCCTATTCCTTTATCATCATCCCAACGTCTTGTCTCTTGATAAATAGTTCCACCGTTTTCCAATTCTTTTATTTGTCTATTTGTTTCAAATTCAATAGATCTCATTATTGATTTAAATGAATTCAAATTCTTTGTTTCTGTTCTTGTACCAAATTTTGTTTCGCCCTTCTTTCTAACAGATAGGTTAACATCGCATCTTAAAGAACCTTCTTGCATTTTACAATCACATATTTCTAAATATTCCAATGTTGATTTAAGAGCTTGCATATATGCAATAGCTTCTTCTGCGCTTCTAATATCTGGTTCTGAAACTATTTCAATAAGTGGAACTGCACATCTGTTCATGTCAACCAATGTATCACCAGTATAAGCATCATGGATTAATTTTCCTGCATCTTCTTCAATATGTATTCTTGTAATACCTATTCTCTTAGTATTTCCATCTACATTTATATCAACATGTCCATGTTCACATAATGGAAGATCATATTGAGATGTTTGGAAAGCTTTAGGAAGATCAGGATAAAAATAGTTCTTTCTATCTTGTTTTGAAAACTTTGCTATCTCACAATTTGTTGCAATACCCATTTTAACAGCATATTCAACAACTTTTTCGTTAAGTACAGGAAGTACACCAGGCATACCTGTGCATATTGGACAACAGTGAGTATTTGGATCTCCTCCAAACTCTGTTGTACAAGAACAATATATTTTTGTATTAGTTGAAAGTTCTGCGTGAACTTCTAAACCAATTATAACTTCATAGTCATCTCTCATATTAAAAAACCCATCCTTTCCTTACATCTTTTATATAATCATATATATTATCTACTTTTACAAGCGTATTTTCGTCTTTTCCAAGAACTTTTACTTCTAGTTCGTTGTTTTCTAAATTTCTAGCGCCAACTGTTATTCTAATAGGAGCCCCTATTAAATCACTATCTGCAAATTTTACTCCGGCTGATTTATTTCTATCATCTAATAGCACTTCTAATTTATTCTTTTCAAGTAAATTATATATTTCATTTGCCACCTTAGTTACATTATCATCTTTTCCATAACCTATAGGGCAGATATGAACATCAAACGGAGCAATTGAAGCTGGCCAATTAACCGCTTTTTCTGTAGCTCTTGCTTCTAGTACAGAAGCTACTAAACGTCCTACACCAATACCATAGCAACCCATTATAGGGTAGTTGGTCTTACCATTTTCATCTAAATATGTCATACCCATAGTTTTGGTATATTTATCACCTAGTTTAAATATGTTTCCAACTTCGATACCACCAGATATTTTAAGTGTATGATTATGACATTTTGGGCAACTGTCGTTTTCTTTTATTTTAGCAACATCTACATAGTTAACTTTTCCCATTTCTCTTTCTATGTTAAAACCTTTAAAGTGATAGTCAATTTCATTTGCACCAACAATAATGTTCTTATGACCTTCTAATGATTTATCATATACTACTACAACTTTATCTTGTTTAAGACCTTTTGGACCAACAAATCCATAAGTAATTCCGTCGCCTTCTTCCTCATTTTTAGGTACTAAATGTTCATCATCAACTTTTAGATAATTTCTAAGCTTTGTTTCATTTACTTCTCTATCTGCCCTAATAAATACTACAATAGTTTCATCCGTATCTATTCTATAATATATAACTGCTTTTCCCATATGAATACTAGAAACACCTAATAGTTTTTCCAAATCTTCTATGGTTTTAGCTCCTGGTGTATGTATCTTTTCTAGATTTTCTTCTTTTTCATCAATTTCTTCATAAGAGTAATTTTCAGCAACTTCCATATTAGCGCTATAATCACAAGACGAACATGTCACTATTTTATCTTCTCCTGCATCTGTAAGAAGCATAAACTCATGAGCACCAGTTCCACCCATCATACCTGTATCTGAGGCAACTGCCACTACTTCAGGAATACCAGCTCTTGTATAGATGTTTTGGTATGCTCTATAATATTCGTCATAAACCTCATCTAAATTCTCATAACTAGTATGAAATGAATAGGCATCTTTCATAGTAAATTCTCTTACCCTTATAAGTCCACCTCTACTTCTTGCTTCATCTCTAAATTTAGTTTGTAATTGATATATTGCAAATGGATATTTTTGATAAGATTTTCCTTCAGTAAAAGTACTAAACACTGCTGCTTCTTCATGAGTCATAGAAAGCACCATATCTGCTCCTGTTCTATCTTTAAATCTTAATAATTCTGACCCTATTGAGTTGTATCTATTTGACATATCCCATAATTTCTTAGTAGCAACCACAGGCATAATAACTTCTTGACAACCTATTTTGTTCATTTCTTCTCTTATTATATTTTCTACTTTTCTAGCAACTCTTGTGCAAAGTGGAAGCATTGTAAAAATACCACTAGCCATTTGTTTTATATAACCACCTTTTAAAAGTAGTCCATGACTTTTTAAAGTTGCTTCATTTGGCCATTCTTTCTTTGTTTCGCCAATTAAATTTGATTGTAACATAAAGTTACGTCCCCCTTTTTAAACTATCTCTGGTTTTCTTAAGTGATGCTCTGTATTTTTTTCAAACGCATCTGCAAATGTAAGTATCTTTTCTTCTTCAAATAAATTGCCTATAAGTTGAAGTCCTACTGGCATTTTTAGAGTTTCAGTAAAGCCACATGGAATAGATATTCCAGGAAGTCCAGCTATATTTACAGGTACTGTAAATATGTCTTCTAAGTACATTTCAAGTGGGTTTTCTGTTTTTTCTCCAAATTTAAATGATACATTAGGTGCAGTTGGAAGAGCTATAACATCAACGTCTTTAAAGGCTTTTTTAAAGTCTTCAATTATAAGCGTTCTAACTTGTCCCGCTCTTTTATAGTAAGCATCATAATAACCAGAACTTAAAACATAAGTTCCAAGCATTATTCTTCTTTTTACTTCTGTTCCAAATCCTTCTGTTCTAGATTTTTTATATAAATCTATTAAATCATCAAAATCTTCCGCTCTATGTCCATATCTAATACCATCAAATCTTGCCAAGTTAGAAGATGCTTCAGCAGTTGAAATAATATAATATGTCGCAAGTGCATACTTAGCATAATCTAAATCTATTTCTTTAATATTTGCCCCAAGCTTTTTATATACTTCTATAGCTTCCTCAAATCTTTCCTTTACTTCTTCGTTTAAACCTTCTCCAAAGAATTTTGTAGGAATACCGATAGTTTTCCCTTCTATACTTTTTCCAAGTGCTTCTGTATAATCAGGATATTCTATGTCTACAGACGTTGTATCCATTTTGTCTTTACCAGTTATGACATTAAGCATTATAGCCATATCTTCTATATCTTTTGTAAATGGTCCTATTTGATCTAATGAAGATGCAAATGCAATAAGACCAAATCTTGAAGCAGTACCATATGTAGGTTTCATACCAACAACAGAGCAATATGAAGCCGGTTGTCTTATAGATCCACCAGTGTCAGAGCCTAAAGAGGCAAATGCCATATCTGACGCTACAGAAGCAGCACTACCACCACTAGAGCCACCAGGTACTCTTTCTATATCCCATGGGTTTTTAGTTTTCTTAAAGTATGAAGTTGCAGTAGAAGACCCCATTGCAAACTCGTCCATATTAGTCTTTCCAATTATTATTGCTCCTGCATCCAACAATTTTTTTACAACTGTTGCTGTATATGGTGCAACAAAATCTTCAAGCATTCTAGAAGAACATGTAGTTTTTGTTCCATCTATACAAATGTTGTCCTTTATAGCAATTGGAACTCCTCCCAATATGCCAATATCTTCTCCATTATCTAATTTTTCCTGTAACATTTCAGCTCTTTTTAAAGCAGATTCTTTATCTAAAGATACAAACGCTTCTATCTTTGGTTCAACTTTTTCAATTCTATTATATATATCATTTACTACATCTACTATCTTAACTTCTTTATTTTTTATTTTATCTCTTATTTCATGTAATGTTAATTCGTACATATATTCTTCCTCCTACTCTACAACCTTTGGCACACTAACACAACCTGCTGCCTTAGTTGGTGCATTTTGTAACAATTTCTCTCTATCATATGATTCATGTACTTCGTCTTTTCTAAATACATTATGTATATCCAAAATATGTGCAGTAGGTTTCACGTCTGTAACATCTACTTCATTTAATTGTTCAGCAAATTCCACAATTCCTGCTAAATCTTTTGTGTACTTTGCAATCTCTTCGTCACTAAATTTAATTCTTGCAAGTTCAGCTATATGCCTTACTTCATCCTCTGATACTTTCATTTAATTTCCTCCTAACAACAAATTACAATTTCACTTAAAAAGTATATAACAAAAGGGCACTTATTTCAAGTGCCCACGTAAGTTTATTGCATAATTTTGCACAAAAAACACAATTACTCTTTTCTTTCATTTTTTTATGCTTTTAAATTATTCATTATTTGTTTTTTATACCTATCACTTAAGGAGAAATGATGATAATTGGTCTTAATTATTTTAATTCTAGAATTTCTTTTTTAGTAAGTTCTGTAATTTTAGATATAAATGCAATATCCATATTCTCATTTAACATCTTTTTAGCGACCTCAATGCTCTTTTGCTTAGCTCCTTTTTTTACGTTAAAAGACGCTGCAGCATTTGCATCTCTTCTTGCTTTTTCTTTTAGTTCTGCAATTCTTCTTATTTCTTCATCTTTACTTAAATATTTTAACATATTCCTTGCTACCTTTATATCTTTATCTTTTTCCATTATTTTTGAAACCTCCTGGCTATTAGGGTCATCCAAAAACATCATCCAATCACAAACTTTGTCACTTGCTTTCTTTTCATATATTCTTCTTGCTTTTGGTAATTCTATTATACACATTTCAAACTTGTCTGTCAACAAATTCACACCTGTGATGTTGTCTCTCATTTGCCATTTTACGTTTAATTTTTCAAGCTCCTTTAATTTATCTATTTCATGATCTACTATAACAATACTTATTGTCTTATGTATTTCACCATATTCTCCACCTTTAGATAACTGCCTTGAATACGTATCTGCCAAATAATACAAAAATCTTTCTATTTCATATTCTTGCTCTTGCAACTGTATTTCTATATTACAGTATGTATTATCATCTAATATAGCTCTATAATCCATTATTCCTAATTTCTGGTCCGCCACTTTTATATTCAAATGCCTATCTAATATGTCTTGTATTTTTACCTTTTGTCCTAAAATATCCGATATAAACACTTCAGCTAATCTTTTATTGTTTTCACCAAACAAAGCTCTAAATACTACATCATATTTTGGTTTTAATAACTTCTATTCATACTCCACTTATCTCCTCCTTTACTTTAAAAATGTCAAAGATTATCTAACTGCTTTTTTACCAAAAGTACCACATGAATTTTAATATATCTGATTTAAATATTAAGATAATAACATATAAATTAAAATTATTTTGAATAAAAATTAAGAATTAAATATATATCAAAACTTACTTAAAACAATATACCATACATTCTATCCTCTTTCAAGTAAAATCATATGTCATAAACTGACAAGAAGATGTGAAAATCACATCTTCTACATTTTTCTATATTTTTAGCTTTTTAAATACACTACCTATTTTATCATTTATTACAAGGCTTGCCCTATTATCAAATGGAGTTACATCTTTATTTATTAACACAATATTTTTACCATTAAAATAATTTATATAACTACTTGCAGGATATACGTTAAGTGATGTTCCCCCTATAATAAGTAAATCAGCTTTTGAAATTGCATCTATTGCTCCTTCTACTATTTCTTCATTTAACGGTTCACCATATAGCACAACGTCCGGCTTTATAACATTACCACATTCGCACCTAGGTACTTTTGAAGAATTAAAAATTTTCTCCCCATTATAGAATTTGCCACAACCTACGCAATAATTTCTATTAATACTTCCATGAAGTTCATACACCTTTTTAGATCCTGCTTTTTGGTGAAGTCCATCAATATTTTGAGTAACTATGGCTTTTAGTTTTCCTTCATTTTCAAGCTTAGTTAAATACTCGTGAGCTATATTAGGTTTTGCAGATAATGCATTCATCTTTTCTTTGTAAAAGTCATAAAAATCTTCTGTTTTACTCCAAAAAAATGTACTACTTAAAATTATTTCTGGTGGAAATTTATATTTTTGATTATATAGTCCATCTTTACTTCTAAAATCAGGAATTCCACTTTCTGTAGACACACCTGCTCCACCAAAGAATACAATATTATTACTTTCATCAATATATTTTTGAAGCATTTGTACTTTTTCGTCCATTTACTTACGCTCCTCTGCACATAAACTAACTATCTTCGTCAATTAATTTATCATTTTTTACATCATATACATATTTTGTTTCTATTTTAGTGCTACTACCTAATTTTGTTTTTTCCTCTTTAATCACTATTACAAGTTTATGTTCTCTATCTATGTAATCGTAATCATATGTACATAAAATACTCTCATTACCCTCTACTGATAATGCATAGTTATATATCTCCTGATACTTGTTATATATTTCACTATTAATTTTTTCAATAGTTTCTGTATCTATGTTTACTCTAGGCAAACTAACATCAATATGCAAAACTCCATTTTCTGAATTTATATCTTTTTTTACATTAACATATTTAGTTACTAAATTAGATCTAGGAACAGATAAATTGTACCCATTACCACTATCTATATATATAACGTTATCAAGATTTTGATTTCTTGTTTTTGCAGCCATATATGCCATAAAAGATATTATAATACATATAACAACTATTAAAATCCCTACTATAACATTAAATTTATTTACCTTATTCATACATTCTTCCTCCAATTTGAATATATTATATAATAAACAAAAGAAACTTAGCAATAGTGCTAGTTAAATTTGCTTAGCCTTTTGCTAAATTTCTTTTTAATACTTTCAGTTATATCTTTTATTTCTGCTTTCATCCCTCTATGAGAGTACATTATACCGCATATTATAGATGTAAGTGGTATTGTAAATAAAAGTCCTAAACTTCCTATTAATGCTTGCAGAATTTCTATTATTATAGCTTCTTTGTTAAATAAATTTATCAAAGACGTATTGTATGCTGCAGTTAGTACCACACCAGATAAGCAGCTTCCTGTATATGCAAGAACTAACGTATTTGACATTGTGGCTATTATATCTCTTCCTATAGTTATTCCAGATTTAAAAATCTCACTAAATGTTGGGTTTTGCACCTTGTATGATATTTCTCTTAAAGAGGAAGAAATATCTATAGATATATCCATAATAGCGCCTATTGCTCCTATTATAACAGAAGCGAATATTATTGCTTTTAAATTTATTGGATTATCTAAATCAAGCAATACCAAAAACATTGATTCCTCACTTGTATAACCAGATAAATGAATAATACTATCCATTATAGCTAGTAAGATCAATGAAACTGTAACTCCACCAAAACAGCCTAGTGCTGTAGCTATACTTTTTTCATCTATTCCATACACAATTATGATGGTTGTAACTACTATATATACACACGTCAGTATAGACATAAAGTATATATTAAAACCTGCTAATATAGATGGTATAAATACCATGAAAATAGAGAGAACGATGAAGCAAAGTGCTAGTATTGTATTTACACCCTTCCATCTTCCAAATAGAATAAGCAAAGCAAAAAATATTATTCCAAGAATTATGACGGCAGTCATTCTTTCTCTATCTACGTATTTCCATATTGTTCCTTCCTCATTTTGCCCAACTTCCAGCGCTAATATTCTATCTCCTACTTTTAGTTTTACTCCTTTTTCAGTATTAGGATACTTTATTTCTTGGCATAAAGTTACAACTTTTCCTTTTTCTTTTCCACCTGTAAGCTTTGCCTCAAATTCAACAGTTATATCTTTATCTTCCTCGCTACTTCCAGCTTCTGAAATTTCTTCTTTTACACTTAATATTTTAGTTACCTTAGCATTTACAAGAGTTTCTTCTGAACTTCCTACAGTATTGCTTCTTTTTGTAACTATTCTATTGCCAAGAATGATATACACTACTGCTAAAACAATGGTAACTATATATACTACTCTTTTCTTAATCATATAATCTAACCTCTAAAATTAAATACGATTTTGTAAATTGGCCCTAATTTTGAAAATTTTTCTTCATACTCAGTAACCACATTAGGAATATCGTCACTATGTAAATCAAGTGATACATACTCCATATCTACTTTATTTTTATTTAGGTTAACTATACTATACTCAAATAATTTTCTATTATCAGTTTTAAATTCTATATTCCCTTCTACATTTAATATCTGTCTATAAACAGCTATAAAGTCATCTGATGTAAGTCTTCTTTTGCTGTGTTTTTTCTTAGGCCAAGGATCACTAAAATTAAGATATATTTTATCTACTTCGCCCTTTTCAAATATTTCATTTAAATTTTTAGCATCAGTATCAATTAGATACAAATTATCTAACTTTATATTATTTTCTTCTTCGTATCTTGCTAGCTTCTTAACTGCAAGAGCAAGAACTGGTTTACAAACTTCTATTCCCACGTATAAAATATCTTTATTTTCTGTGGCAAGTTTAGATATGAAAGAACCTTTTCCCATACCTATTTCTATATGAAGTTCTTTGTATTTTTCTTTTTTCCATTTTCCTTTATTAACGCTTGGGTTTGAAATATATTTTTCACTATTTTGCAATATTTCATCCTGATTTTTTACAAATCTTTGTCTCATAAATTCACCTACTGTCTACCTTATATAAAATTCTATTATGCACATAACAATATTAACTACACACATAACTCCTGCAACTTTTGCTATATTTTTATAATCGATTTTTACATCGTTTTCTTTCATCTTTTCAGTTTTCTCTTGCTTTTTCTTTAATGCAGCTTCATATTTTTCTGCTTGTTTAGTCATTTCATAAAACTGCAACTTTATATCAAGCCATGAAAAAGACGTTCTTTGCGCATATTTATATTTCTTCCCTGTATACTTGCACATATATATTCCTATCGCAGCTATTATACTTACAGTTAATATATCAATAGCCATAGGTACTATTCCTAATAAAAGCGCAAAATTTTTCCCTTTTTCACACATTATAGCAAAAAAATCTCCTGAAAGCATAAATATATATGCCACGTATGAAATGGCAGGTATATAAAAGTAAGGTACCCAACCTGCAAGAAGTATAAGTAACAATACTATACATCTGTCTTTTAAAGCAGCTATAAGTGAAATGTTAGAAGCTCCTATTCCCATTTCCTTTATTGTTTCACTATCTACGCTAGAAAAAGCTACTAATATAACAGTCATTAACACTATTCCTATAATAGATAAGATTTTAAAACCTTTTAATACGTGACTTTTTAAAAAGTCTTTTAGCTCTTTGCTTAATTTTATATTTGTGTTCTTCTTTTCCATTTAATCACCTAATAATACAAAATCTATCTGATGAAGTTTATCATCTGCACGTACCACTTGTACCTTTACCTTTTTGCCTATATCATATATTTTACCAGTATGCTCACCAATAAGTTTCATATTCTTCTCATCATATATATAATAGTCATCTTCTAAACTTACTAAAGATACTAAGCCTTCTACTGTGTTTTCAAGTTTAACATACATACCAAATTTAGTAATACCAGATACTATACCTTCATATTCATCGCCTAAGTGTTTCTTCATATATTTAGCTTTATACATATCATCAAATTCACGTTCTATCTCAGTTGCTACTTTTTCTCTTTCACTACTTAAAAAAGCGTACTCTTTTGCTTGTTTGTACAGCTTATTCAATTTATTTTCATCTGGCATATAACCACTATCTATATATTCAGATATTACCCTATGAATAAATAAATCAGGGTATCTTCTTATAGGAGAAGTAAAATGGCAATAGTATTTGAAAGCTAGTCCAAAATGGCCTAGACATTGCTCACTGTATTTAGCAAGTTTTAAAGAGCGCAAAATTAAAGAGGATATTACAATTTTCTTTTTATCATCTCCGCCCTTTTCTACTTCTTCCATAACTTCTGCTAATGCCTTAGGATGTATATTATTTATTCCTTTTATAGACATATTCATATTAGAAAGTATTTCATTTAATTCTCTTAATTTATCTATATCTGGAACTTCATGTATTCTATATATGAATGGTGCCTCTAAATGATAAAATGTTTCTGCTATTACTTTGTTTGCAGCAAGCATAAATTCTTCTATAATGTTATTTGCGAACCCGATTTCATATGGCTTAACATCAACGACCTCACCTTTTTCATCTAAAATAATTTTTGTTTCAGGCAAGTCAAAATTAATACTTCCTTCTTCATTTCTCTTATCTTTTAAAACTCTAGCAAGTTTCGCCATAAGTTCTATATCTTCAATGTAATCTGCATATTCATATAGAACTTCTCTATCTGATCTATCAAGCACAGCTTGTACTTTATCATATGACATCTTTTTTGTAACATTTATAACAGACTTATATATGTTATTATCTATAATATTACCATTTTTGTCAAAAACTATATCAACAGCAAGTGTAAGTCTATCTTCGCCTGCATTAAGACTACAAATACCGTTTGAAAGCTCTTTAGGAAGCATTGGTATAACTAAACCAGGAGTGTATATACTTGTCCCACGTTTTATAGCTTCTTTATCAAGCATGCTATAGCTTCTAACATAGTGACTAACATCTGCTATATGAACAGACAAAACATAATTACCTTTTTCATTTAATCTTACTATTACTGCATCATCTAAGTCTTTTGCATCTTCGGAGTCTATAGTATATATTCTATTTTTTCTGAAATCTACTCTATTATTTAATTCTTTTGAAATATCTGTATTTGAGACTATATGTGCCTCGTTTAAAACATCTTCAGGAAACTCTTTACTTACATTATATCCTGCAAGTATTGTAGTTCTATCAATGTCTTCGTCAGTACTTTTTCCAATAACTTTTGAAATTTTTCCCTCCGCTTTTCTAGTCAATGTAGGATATTTAGTTATATGTACTAAAACTCTGTCCTGGTCATCTACTCCAAAACATTTATTTGCTGGAATATATATATCTTCAATTGCAGGGTTAATAGGCGTAACAAACCCAAAATTGTTATTCTTTTGAAAAATACCTGCTATTTTTTCCTCAGCCCTTGATATTATTTTTATTACTTTTCCTTCTCTATTTTTTCCCTCTGGCCTTGCTGTAATTTTAACTAATATTATGTCACCATTGTATGAAGAACCAGCATTTTCTTTTGATATATATACATCTCTATCTTCTAATGGAATAGAACTAGAAATATCATTTTCTATCATTCTGCCAAATCCAAAACTTTTTGATTTTATTTCATATTTACAAGTTACAATATTTTCAAAGTCTACTTTACATATTCTTTTGCTATCGTCATAATATATGTAACCTTCTTTTTCTAAACATCTTAAGATTTTTTCATAATCTGCATATTGTTCCTTACGCACATCAAAGATGACAGCAATTTGTTTTGCGGTCATCTTTGTATACTCTTTTGAATTTATATATTGTATTAATTTATTCTTTCTAATTTGATCTTCTTTTTTCACTTTTTTCTCCTTATATATTATTGCTTAGTTATTGCAATAGTAGTAAGGAAACAAAGTATAATAAATACTATACTAAAAACTACTGTAAGTTTAGATAGTAACCCATCTAAAGTTTTTCCTTTATTTGAGCCATAGAAAGTGTTTGCTCCATAAACTGCTGATTGTCCATCTTTTGATGTTTGCATCATAACTATTATAACTATAATAACACCTACAAGTAATGTAAGTCCTACTAATGTCCATGCTATCCATCCCATAAATAAATACCTCCATTTGTCTTTTTATCTTTC
The DNA here is from genome assembly GCA_934149365.1 of uncultured Clostridia bacterium. Classification (GTDB taxonomy): domain Bacteria; phylum Bacillota; class Clostridia; order TANB77; family CAG-465; genus CALXJE01. The sequence goes on along the minus strand of CAKPEI010000006.1, from coordinate 16,777 downwards.
AGTATTATACCATATAGGAGAAAAGAATACAACTAGTATTATAAAAATTTATATCAACACATACACCATAGTTTAAGGGTTTATTAATTGGCTAGTGAACTTTATCTAATGATTTCTGACATAGCTCTTCTTTTAATTTTAATATTCTTTTTTTACTAAGGCCAGTTATATCTATTATCATATCTACGCTAAAGTTCTTAGATAACATCTTAGTAGCAGTACTATATTTGTTTTTCTCTATTCCTTGTTTTGTACCTTTTTTTATGCCGATATCTATGCCTCTTTTTTCCCCTGCTGCTTCTCCTTTTTCAATACCTCTTTCATAGCCCGCATATTCCGCCGTTCCCATTTCTAGTATGTATCTTTTCCTTAGTATTGCTATTCTTCTTGTCTCCCAATCTCCTGCTAATATTTTTAATTCATCTTCTGCTTTTTGTATACATTTATCTTTTGACATCTCCTTTAATACCTCCTTATTCTGATTTAAAAATGCAAGCCATTTATATGTCCCTTCACTACATTTGGTCTTGTCCATTTTATTTAATTCCACTACATAGTATTTATGCATTTTGCTAAACTCTTTTGTAGTATTTTCTCTAAATACCGTTATTGTTTCATGTACTGGTCCTTCAAATTCTGGATACATATTAAAATCTACTAAAAACATTATTATCTTTTGATTTATCTCTGAATATCTATCTGCTTTTTCTAATCTTTCTGATGTTAAATAACTTGCATATGCCATCATTCTTTCTGGCAGACCTTTTTGTCTTCCCATTTGTATATCTACATCTACTTCTGTTCCATCCTCTAGTTCTACTAATACATCTAGTGAACCGTACTTACCATCTGCCCTTAACTGTCCCACTCTTGCTTCTCTTAATACATTTTTACACTTTATTTTTTGATTTAGGAAACCAGATAACATATCTTCTATTAATATCTCATTTTCTTTTTTTCCAAATAGTGTTTTAAACACTACGTCTATTTTAGGATCTAGTCCCTCTTCACATTGTAATTTTTTACTTTTTCTTTTCATCTATTCCTCCTAAATTATATCATCTCATGGTTGTAATTTCAACACTACAAGGCGATATTTTATTTCTTCTTAATATTCAACATAAACAAGATACTTATAGAATACAAACATATATTACGATTTACTTTAAATAAAATAGCTAATAAGATTTAAATATTAATAAATAAAATTTTTAGAAAAAACTTTTATAATTTAAATAAAAAAATAATATGTGCATTATATATATTAAAATTTTATATTGCAACACCTTTTAACATTTTTCTACATTTACGACAAAACTAGACGAAAAAATAGCCACGTAGACGAGAGAGTTTGTCTACATGACTAAATATATAAATATGTTAACTAAAACATCTGCATTTGATATTTTATTTACTAATATTCCATGTATTTGCAACAGTTGCATCTTTAGTTAATTTAACTGATGTATCAAGTTTTACTACGGGGCGAACCGCACAAATTATGTTACTAGAACTACCATCCGACATAAATGTAGTGAGTGAATTCACGTAAGTGGAACCAACGTGACGTACAAGGAAAAATGCATAATCGCTGTCTAAATCAATATCTACACAAGGAGATGCTAGCCAATACTCGTTTTTTTCATTATATATTAAACTTACTTTATCTTTACTTATAGCTGAGCTTGTTTTACTTATAACATAACAATCTGCATAATATGTTTCTAAGTCTTTTCCATCTGGCGTTGTTCTAGCACCTATCCTTTTATTCAATTTATTTTCTGTTTCCCCTATTGTTAACGGTATTGCTGATGTAATTGTAGAAGAACTATAAGTATAGTTATATGTGGGGATATATCCTAACAAATTGTTTACATCATCTATATTCATACTTCTTGCTGTTCCTACTCCTGATACTGAGTATAGTTCTTTACATACTGTGTTTAACATATCTGGCCCTTTTAAGTAACCACCTTTTCCTGATAATGTTACTTTTGTATTATCTGCTACTGCTGTTGTTCCTAAATCTGCCATTATCTCTAGTTCTCCATTTGTATTTACTCCTAAGTATTTCCATGTTAGCGTTGTGTTTGCTGCTACTGTTTGTGGATTCATTTCTATATTATTACTCGGATCATATGAATTTTCTTCACCACTTGTTGTATATGTATTTGCTGCCACTGTATAACCTGTTACTACATCTCCTACTTTTATTCCTGCTCTTATTGCTGTTCTTGCTGTTTCTGTTAGACCTGTATATACTTCTCCATCTTCTGTTACTGTATATGCTCCTTCTCCAGTTCCTACTTTATATCCTGCTTCTTGTAATTTCTTTTCTGCATAATTACTAAATGATGTTATTGTATTATCGTTCTCCTTTATCTTTGCCTCATCTAGCATCCAGTCTGCATGAGCCATAGCCACTAAGTCTTTTGCATTTGATATGTCTGTATCTGTCTTTGCTTTATTTGCCTTTCCTATTATTCCACTATTTGATAGTGATAAAATTATTGCTGCGGCTAGTATTATCATCACTATTATTGTTATTACTAATACTATTAATGATATTCCGCTTTTTCCTTTTTAGATTTTTCATTTTCATTTACCTCCCCTTACTTTTTTGAAAAAAATTTTCTAACATATACATATTATTTCACATTATTTTAAAATTTGCAATTGTTTTTAATTGCTTTTATGTATTTTTTTTTGTTATATTTTTCTATGTATAATATTTACATGATTTAATATCATGGTTATACCTTAATTTATTTTTGTTTTACTTTTTATTTAAAGCGCAAAAAAGCTAGCTATACTTTTTACTGTATAACTAACTTTTCTCTATCTAATATATATGTCTTTGGCGAGTAAAAACCTTTATCTAGTTTATTTCTAAATATTACTTGTGTGTGTGTGTGTGTGTGTGTGTGTGTTACTCTCCCAATGGTTTTATGCACTATAGTTGACATTTATTTTCACTCCTTTGTTATTTTTTGTTTTCTCATGCTTTTATTCTACTGTATATTATTTCTTTTTTCAATATTTTTTGCGAATTTTGTTTATTTGTAATCTTTCTGTAACAAAAAAATAATAGTAGCAAAAACTACTATTTATTCTTATGGAACTGATATCGTTATTTTATCTGCGGGGAATTTTAATTCGTCTTGTATTACTTTTTGTATCATTGCAATTTGTTCTTTTGTTATTTCCTCTTTATCTGCCACTATAACATTCAAATTGTCATTTGTTGGAACTATTACAATATCATCTATACCTTTAGATTTTATCAGCTCTTCAACCACTGTTATAGCATGTTTGTTTTTTATTAATTCATTTAATTTTTTTTGATATTCTTCTTGCTTTTCTACATTACCAGAATTAGCTGAAACTGCTTTAGAATATGTTTCCTTAAGTTCAGAAAACATATCATTCCTATTTGCTCTAAACGTAGATAAAGTTTCTTTTGCTTCTTTTTGCTTGTATAAATTATTTGCTGTTTCTTCATCAGTCTTACCTGCATTTTCCTCTTTATCTTCATAAATGCTAACATTGCTATACATGAAACCATCTTTACTATTTACATATACAGACTTGCCCAAATTCTCTTCTCTTTCTGGATTATATTTGTAGTTTACATAGCCTGCTATCATTACCATAAGCGATAAGGAAATTATTGCTATTTGACTTCTCTTCATTATCTTCAAACTTAATCACCTCTATTTTGAAAATACTTCTACTTTGTGAAGTGGAATATCTAAAGCATTTGATACAGCTTCTTTAATTTTCGTTATACTTGCGCTATCCACACCTTTTGCCGCTATTATTGCTCCTATTATTTCAGGGCTTTTTTTACTTTCAACTATTGCTGTTTTCTTCCCGCTATTTTCTTCATAAGCCACTGTCTTTTCTGTTGTTGTTTTCTTGCTGGTTTTTGACACATCACCATCACTATTTTCTTCAACAGTAGTATCCTCCTTAACATCATATACAGGAATAATTTTTTCTTCACTAGAGTATGTAATCATAACAGAGACATCACTGACCCCATTAATTTCCGAAAGTATACTTTTTAAATTTTCCTCAGTATCATTATAGCTTGATTGTTCTATTTTATTACTATTTTCTTCTATCATTTTCTCTTTACCTATTGTTTCTACTGATTTATCTTTGTATATGCTATTTATACAAACTAATGTAAATACAAGAAGAATTAATAAAAATATTAAATTCTGAGTTTTAGTCTTTTTATCTTTGTCTTTAGAAAACATTGAGCATAGTGCATCTAAATACTTTTTCATTTATTTTCCCTCCTCTGATATAATTACATTTTTTTCATCTATTGAATATGCCACTGATACAATTTTTATTGCCTCTGATATTTTAGAAATTTTATTATCTCCTAAATGTTCTAAATTTGCTATTACAATCTCAAGCCCTTTAAAATTATTATCTTTATCTACCTTTACATTAACCTCTTTAACTTCTATATCTAACTCTAACAATTTAATCTTAATATCACTTGTAAGCCTACTCTCTAATTCCTTTTTCAACTTTGTATTCTTGTACTCTGTAAATTCAGCTACATTTACAGTACTTTCAGTTTGTACATTACCTGATACAGTTTGAATAACATTATCTAAAGCATTTTGTATATCTACATCTTTTAATATATTTACAACCGGTGATAGTATATTAAGAAGTAGAAAAAGTGACAATATTACGTATACATATTTTTTAGTATTTCCTTTTGGCATAATAATCTCAATAATAATTAGAACAATTGAAATATATATAATTTGTTCTATAAATGATTTTAAAATTTCCATATCTTCCTCCTATGTTATATTTCCTATAAGTTTAATGAGTACCCCTGATGACATTACAAAAAGTGCTAATACACCTATTAATATTCCCAATAATACTTTATATGTTTCTGCAAAACTGTCTATTATTCCTATAGTATTTTTATTATCCGTTAATGTTTCTGCAAGAGCTGCTAGTACTTTATGAGCTAAAAATATTACAAGCATTTGTATTATTGGAGTTATAGCCACTACACACATAACTATTATTCCTATAACTCCTGCAGTTTTACCTATAACTTCAGTTGCTCCCATTATGCTTTCTAGACTATCTGATACAAACTTACCTACTACCGGTATAAAGTTAGAAACTGCTGTTTGTGTAGTTTTTATAACTGTACTATCTACTGATGTTGTTATACTCCCTTTTACGCTTATAACACTCAAAAACAAAGTAAATACAACACTTGTTATCCAAAGTCCAGATTTTGAAAATAAGTCACCTAAACGATTTAGCCTTACTTTGTCCGAAAATGAAGAAACAATCTTCATAACAATAGAAATCGTAACAAAAGGTATTACAATATAATTTATTAAAAAGCCTACCAAACTTGCTATAAATAAAATCATAGGCTGAATTAAATTTGAACTTACAATTCCTCCTGAGAAAACCATTACAATCATTACAAATGGTGTTACTGTTTGCATAACTGCAGTCAATATACTTATAGTCTTTCTGTAACTTTCTATTACTCCAACGTACATATTGGCTAATATGGTAACTATAACTATGTATGCTATTAAAAAGGTTATCTTACTTACCGTGCTACTTTTATCTAATTCTAAACTACTAAAAATTCCTATTAATACTATTACTATAAGTATTGCTATACCATTTTTTAACACTGATATAACATTAGAAGCAAATATGTCCAATATTTTCTGTATTATTTTAGAATAATCTGTATTTTTGCCTGTTATTAAATTTTGAGCTATATCATCTAATTCTAGTTCTTTACCTATTTCTGAATTTTCCTTATACTCATTTAAACTATCTATCATATCAGATAATTTAAGCGTATTTGCAGTTTCTTCTATTATTAAATCAGAAGCATATAGTTTTGACGTAAAAAGCATACAAAACACTAAAACAAGTATAATAAAAAACCTAGTTATATTCTTACTCATATGTTTTTTCCTCTATATTAGTTTATTTAAAACCTCAACTATTCCTGTTATAACGGGCAAAGTCATAGCTACAATCATTATCTTACCCGTCATTTCAACTTTACTACCTAAAGCAGTTTCACCTGCATCTATACACACATCTTTAGTAAGTTCAACAATATATGCAATTCCAACGACCTTTAAGATTACCTCAAAATATTTTACATTTATTCCGAGTTTTTGAAGTAAGGTTGTATATTAAAGATACAACATCACCTAATTTCAATATTCCATATATTGTTACTAAAGTTACAGCAAGAATGCTAATTACCACGCCAATTTCTTTTTTCTCCTGCTTTACAAGTACAATTAATACTGTAGCAATAATTGCAAAGGCTGATATTTTTAGAACTTCCATTTTTTCAATTTCTCCTTTAAAGCTTGAAAACAGTTCTTACTGTATTAAATAGTCCACTAATTTCTTGAATTACAATTGCAAGAACTATAACTAAACCTGTTATAGTAGTCATCATTGCTTGGTCTTCTCTTCCTGCTTTTGTAAGTACTTGATTAAGCACAGCAACTAAAATGCCTATTCCTGCTATCTTAAATAATAAATCTATATTCATATGTTTTCTCCTTTCACTAAAGTTATATAAATACAATCGCTATCATAAGACCTACTGCAGTTCCTAATGTCCTATACAATTTACAGTTTTTTAACTTTTCAGAATTTGCTTCACTTAATTGGTTATTTAGATTTATAACGGTATTATCTATGATACCTATTTGCGTATCTGCATCTGCTTTTCCTAAGTTAGATATTCCTTGATAAATAATTTCTTTATCATAAGAATTAAGTTCGTTTATGCTATTTATTTCTTCATTTATCTTCTTGTTCATATCATTTGTTTGTATGTTAGACAGCATTAAAACTGATATGGCTCCTAAAACATCTTTAGTCTCAGTATTTAATGTATGCCTTACTTTTTCTAGTGCATCAGGAAGTGAAATAAGCATATACTTTATATCATTTTCTATTGATTTAAAAACAGTTATAAAATCTATAATAACTTTTTCTCTCGTTTCATATTTTTTAGATTTTTTCATTCCTAAAATTGTACATATTAATACTATTGCTATACATATACCCAGTTTAACAACAAGCACTTAACTCACCTTTACCTTTCAATACTCTTTCTACTGTTCCCACACCATTTTTATTTGAGAGGAACACTATTATGTCAAAATATCCATCATCTATAATTTGCATAATTTCTCTATTCTTTCTTAAATCATTTATACTTTTTCCATGCATTGTAAATATTAGATTTACACCTGATAAAGTTGCTGCCTTTATTGCTTCTACATCTTGCATGCTACCTATTTCATCAGTTGCAATAACATCTGGAGCCATACTTCTAGTAACTAAGTTAATGCCTATATGCTTAGGGCAAAAAGACATCACATCTGTTCTAGTTCCAACATCTAACATATTTTTTCCGTTATATACAGATGCTATTTCTCCTCTTTCATCTATAACAGCTACATTCTTACCATAATTACTAATTTGTCTAATCAAATCTCTTAACATCGTGGTTTTACCACATCCTGGAGGAGATACTATTAGCGTATTTCTTATGTTATTTCCACTTATTATATAAGGAATTATTTTATTTGCCGCTCCTTTTATCTCTCTTGCTATTCGTATATTCATAGAGGATATTTCTTTTATATTCTTTATATTCCCTGCTTCTAGTACCACTTCACCGGTAACACCAACTCTATGTCCCCCTTTAATCGTTAAAAAGCCATTATTTATATCATTTTGAATAGAATATATAGAATTTTTAGATATACTAAGGAGTATATTTAAAATATCTTCTTTTTTTACTATATATTCTGTTACTATTTCTTTGCCATAAAATCTTAGTATTAAGTGCATTCCCGTTCTTAAGCGTATTTCATTTATTCCAGTATTTCCTAAAAATGTCTTCATAACTTCTTTTATATTAGGTGGCATATAATTTAAAACATCTTCCATACTCTATCCCTCTTTTGATATAAATATTACCATAGGACATATATACTATTTTGTAAAAATATATACCGTAACTTTAAATATATTGTCTAAAAGGCAAAAAAAAAGAAGAACTAAAAATATGAAATGTACCCAGCCACAAAACAGTCACTAAAAAAGTGATATTTTTATGCTGAGTACATATTATTTCATATTTCTAATTAATCTTTAACATTAATATAATTACTTTTAGTTTTATACTAAAAAATTATAAGTTTATTGCTTTCTCTTCTTTACAGTCATAACAAGGGCAAATATTCCAACTACCCAAAAAAGTAGTGAAAATATAAGCATTTGCCAGCTTTTATCTACTATTGCCATATAATCAACTATTATTAGTATCAAAAACCAATACGAAAAAACTGCGCCTATATATATTTTAATACCTATGTTCTTAACCAGCCCTTGATTTTTATGAAAAACAATTGGTAATAGTCCTTGAAGCGTACATCCAACACCTGCTACCCAAAATGGTAAAAGCATTGCATATACCATTAATTCCCCATTTTGGATACTCGTTATCATCCAAGTAGCAAAAGCAATAACTATAATTCCTCCAATCGATGTACCAATACTTTGAAGAATTGGAATTGGTTCATTATCTTCAACTTTTTTCTTCATATCATATCCCCCCATATTATAACTTACATCTTCTCTGGTGCACTAATTCCAAGAAGAGCTAAACATTCTTTTAACACAACATTAACTGCATATACCAAAGAAAGTCTTGCTTCCATAAGTTTCTTATCCTCTACGATTATGTGATGTGCATTGTAATAAGTAGAAAACATACTAGCTATATCTATTATATATCTTGTAACAATTGAAGGTTCATATTCATTTGCAGCACTCTTTATTATTTCCTTAACTTTAGATAGTGCTTTTATAAGTTCAACTTCCTCTTTTTCTTTAAGTAAAGCAAAGTCTATTTCATTTACATCCACTTTTGAAATATCAAAATTTGCTTTATTAAGTATACTATTTGTTCTAACATACATATATTGTACATACGGTCCTGTTTCGCCATCAAATTTTAACATATCATCAAGGTTAAATATTTCATCTTTTATTCTATTGTTTTTAAGGTCATTAAATATAATTGCTCCAACACCAATCTGTCTTGCAAGTTCATCTATATTTTCACTTGCTTTACCTTTTTCTTCCAATATTTCTTTAGCTTTACTAATTGCTTCATTTAAAATTTCTTCAAGAGTTAAATTTGCTCCACCTCTCGTAGATATTTTCTTTCCGCCTTTTCCAAGTACCATTCCGAAAGGAACATGTACCATATTCTGTGCATAATCTTTACCTATAATATTTTCAGCCACTTTAAACATTTGAGCAAAATGTAATGATTGTTCATATGAAGTCACATACAAACTCTTTGCAAAATTGTATTCTCTTTTTCTATATAACGCAGCCGCTAAATCTCTTGTAGTATAAGTAGTAGAACCATTTGATTTTAAAATCATACAAGGTATTTCGTAACCTTCAAGAGGAACTACCATAGCTCCTTGACTTTCTACAAGTAAATTCTTATCTTTAAGTATTTCAACAATTTCATCCATTTTATCGTTATAGAAAGCTTCACCATTATATGAGTCAAATTCAACATCCAATATTTTATATATTCTCTTGTATTCTTCTAAACTTAGTTCTTTAAACTTGCTCCAAAGAGCAGTAACTTCTTCTTCGCCTTCTTCTAACTTTCTAAAGTTTTCTCTTGCAAGGTCTTTTACTGTTTCATCTTGTTTTGCAAGTTCATTTATTCTTACATATATATCTACAAGACACTTTATAGGGTTCTTCTCTAAGTTATACTCATCTTTCCATCTTTTATATCCTTCTATAACCATTCCAAATTGAGTACCAAAATCTCCCAAATGATTTATACCTATAACGTTATATCCTAATTTTTTATATATTTTATATAACGAGTTTCCTATTACTGTTGAACGAAGGTGACCTATATGAAAAGGTTTAGCAATATTAGGAGAAGAGTAATCTATACATACATTTTTACCTTTTCCTTCACTTGCTTCTAAATATTTTTCTTTTTCATTTACAATTTCTTTCATTATGTCATTAATTACTTTTTCATTATTGACAAAGAAATTAAGATAACCAGAAACCACCTCTACCTTATTTATACTATCTCCAAATTCTACGCTTTCTTTTAGTTCTTCTGCAATTATAACTGGTGATTTTCTAAGCTCTTTTGAAAGTTTAAAACATGGATAAGCAAAATCTCCCATACTACTATCTTTTGGAATTTCTATATTTTCAAGTATATCATTTTGGTTTTTACCTAATTTTTCTGCTATTTTGCTAGCAATCTTCTCTTTTATATTTTGCATTATTTTCCTCCGTTTCTTGAATATTCATTAACTATTCTATATATTTCTTCTACATCATCATCTTCTGCTACAATGTTTCTAACAATCTTCCCGCACTTGAGGCATCTATATACTATTTGTTTCCCTTTTTTTGCATCAATTTCTACATTAATAGGTTTTAATATACCTCTACATTCATTTGCTCTATCTCCAGGAAATACATCTACATGTATAGAATACAAACAATGATTGCAGTGATCTCTTGATGTATATCTCAATTTTTCCACTTTTTTTAAGCAATTCACACATGTGAATTCGTTATCATTCTTAATAAACATAAGCTCTCCTAAACAACACATATATTGTACTATATATTACATAAGATTGCAAATATATTGACAATACTTCATACATTTTATATAATATTTATGTTAACTATAACAAATTACCTTAAAATAATTATTAAAAGGAGAGAGAGTTCATGAATTCAGTACAATTAATTGAAAGTTTTAGAAAGGAAGTTAAAAGTCACTTGTCAAATAAAGATATCGCTTTTTGTGATAATATCATGTCGCGGGAAGATATGACAGAAGAGAAAAAAGAAAAACTTACTACAAAGTATCTTACGAGACTTGCTATCAAGAAAAAATCGTATGAATTAATTGCAGAAACTGCAAACCGAATGGATATATACATGTCAATCCATGACTGTTTGCTATTCTCATACAACACATCAATTTCAGGTACTTTGAAAATACCGGAAAAGTATTATGCTCCTGCTCCTGCAGATTTTGAATCAATGCTTATTGCTTTACCAAACTCAGATGCAGTAATAAAAGTACAAAATTTCAAAAAGAAAGTATTTTGCGGGTCTAGAAGAGATAAGGTTGGTAATTTAATTTGTATTAAGACGTATTTCAACAGTTCAAAGGATGACTGGCGGCTTCTGCAAGACAGTAGCTTTATAGATGCATATTACCCTCATTTTAGCATAGATTGTCCACTTCACTGTGATGCCTATGTAGAAACAGCTATTAATGTTCCAACTAATGAAAAATTAGTAAAATCGGTTTGCATGGGGCTCGAATGCAAAATGAGCGATAGAAGAACTTGCATATGTGAAAGAGAACAAGAACTTAATAAGTACTGGGGATCTTCTTTCTTAAAAGATTATTATGCTCTTGCTATGATGTGCTTTGATAAATGGAAAAATAGACCCATGCGTTCAAACACAAAAAAGCAAGAAAACTATGATGACGCTGATGTATCAACCATACTTATTCAAACTCCGCCAGAAAAAGAAGAGAAAGAAACATTTAAAGAGATTTACTTAAGAGATTACTCTGACTATGTATCTACAATGAGAGCTCGTGGTTGGAAAGTTAGAAATAGGTTATCGCCTTGTGAACATGTAAGACGTGAACACGTGCGACATCTAAAAAGTGGTAAAACAGTTGTCGTGCGTAGCACTGTAGTAAACAAAGGTAAGACTAAAGCCATTTACAAAGTATAACAAGCTAGAAAAAAGCACTATAAACAAACAATTGATGTTTATAGTGCTTTTTCTATTTTAAAATATGCCGCATGTAAGAATAAATACCATTATCCATATTAGTAAAGCTTGCATAATTCCGTTACTCCCATTACAATCGGATTCTTTTTCTATGTTTTTTATGCACGTTAATATTTGTGCAACCGTTGCAATGAAAGCAAGAAAAGTTATAGCCAAACTTATATTATATGCAATAACATGCTTTGTACTTAATATAACAGTGGCAATATATGTAGCCATAAATACTAATGATATTCCTCTTATTGCCCGGCGGTGTACTTCAAAAATTTTCATAAAGACCTCTCTCCTTTTAGTATAATATTAATTCTAAAATAGCATATATATATACCAATATATTATATGCCTCTACTTGTGAATTATGACAAGTATTAAAAAACTGATGAAGTAATATTTTACCACAAAAGGATGTTCGTTGTCAAATTAATTTAACACATAACTATTAGTGTACTGCCTTTAATGATTTTTTCTCAATTTTTCTATTTCATCCACACTCAGCTTTGTTACTCTTGATATAAATGTATTATCCATTCCTTCTCCTATTAACGCTATTGCAGTTATCTTTTTGTTTTGCTCTATTCCTCGTTTGGTTCCTTTTTTTATTCCGCGCTTTTCACCGATATCTATGCCTCTCTTTTCCCCTGCTGCTTCTCCTTTTTCAATACCTCTTTCATAGCCAGCATATTCCGCCGTTCCCATTTCTAGTATGTATCTTTTTCTTAGTATTGCTATTCTCCTTGTCTCCCAATCTCCTGCTAATATCTTTAATTCATCCTCTGCTTTTTGTATACATTTATCCTTTGACATTTCTTTTAATACCTCCTTATTCTGATTTAAAAATGCAAGCCATTTATATGTTCCTTCACTACATTTGGTTTTGTCCATCTTATTTAATTCCACTACATAATATTTATGCATCTTGCTAAACTCTTTTGTGGTATTTTCTCTAAATACTGTTATTGTTTCATGTACTGGTCCTTCAAATTCTGGATACATATTAAAATCTACTAAAAACATTATTATCTTTTGATTTATCTCTGAATATCTATCTGCTTTTTCTAATCTTTCTGATGTTAAATAACTTGCATATGCCATCATTCTTTCTGGCAGACCTTTTTGTCTTCCCATTTGTATATCTACATCTACTTCTGTTCCATCTTCTAGTTCTACTAATACATCTAGTGAGCCATACTTGCCATTTGCCTTTAACTGTCCCACTCGTGCTTCTCTTAATACATTTTTGCACTTTATTTTTTGATTTAGGAAACCAGATAACATATCTTCTATTAATATCTCATTTCCTTTCTTCCCAAATAGTGTTTTAAACACTACATCTATTTTAGGGTCTAGTCCCTCTTCACTTTGTAATTTTTTACTTTTTCTTTTCATCTATTCCTCCTTTATTATATCATCTATTAGTTGTATTTTCAACACCATAAGATAATATTTTATAAAAATTAAATTATCCCCAAATAAAAATTTCTCCTAAACGATAAATACTGATATTAAATATTTCCTAAAAAAAATTAAATAATAAAACAATTAAAATATATGAATTAAAAATTCTCTAAAAAAACATTATGAGATTAAATAAAAAAACACGTGTTGTTTTTTTACACGTGCATTATACATACTAATATTCTATATTGCAATACCTTTTAACATTTTTCTACATTTACGACAAAACTAGACGAAAAATCGTTAAAAAATAACAAGATATATTAACTATTTGCCTATTTTTCCTCCTGTTAAATAATCATAACTTTGTAATATCGACACCATATTAATTAAATCTATAGCACCACTGTTATATAGATATCTCGCCTTTTTTAATCTTCTTTTAACATATCTATATTTTGCATATCTTCCATATTTATTTCTACCAAGATATATAAAATTATTATTATTGTTATATATTCTTGTTTTTTTATTTAATGTAAGTTTTTCTTTTTGCACAAATTTGTCTATTTCCTCTAAACAAAATCTCAAATATTCTTTTGATTGATGAAATAATATAAAGTCATCTTGATATCTAATATAATATTTAATATGTAACTTTTCTTTGATATAATGGTCTAAATCGTTTAAATAAAATATTGCTAGAATTTGGCTTGTCATATTACCTATTCCAAGTCCTTCTTCTTCACTATCAATTATATCAAACACTATCTTTAGTGCATCTTTATCTTTTATCTTTCGCAAAAGCTTTTCTTTTAATATATCATGATCAATACTAGCAAAAAATTTACTAATATCGCATTTTAAAATATAATACTTACCATATTTCACTTTGCACTTTCTTGTATACTCTTTTACATACTCAAGTCCTGCTTTTGTACCCATGTTTTTTCTACTTGCTACATTTTCTGGAATAAGCGATGGAAATATTGCAGGCATCAAAATAAATCTGGCGACTAAATGATTAACTATTTTATCAAACATTTTTTGACTTACTATTCTTCTTTCTTTAGGCTCGTAAATTGTAAATACATTATACGGTCCTACTACGTAACTGTGGGTCATAAGGACATTGTATATTTTAGCAATATTACTACATTTATATTCTCTATATGTGTTTACTCTACTTTTATTTCTTGTATTTCTACACACCTCATCATACACAAGCATTATATTATTTACATTACACATATCATTATATAAATTAGACTTTCTTTTCAATTTCCTTATCTCCTTTATCTTTTGTTTTTGGACTAAAAAAAAGCAACCAGCATAAATATCTGATTGCCAAAAATAGTTGCTAAGCTATACTCTGTTTCGAGAATAAATCCTACTAAAAAATATATCTATCTATTTTTTATTTATCGATTTCGTTTGGAAAAAATCGAAAGGACTAATGTCTGTTTCTATATTATCTCTTATACACCCATTAGGTATATAACCTCAGTTTATAGAAGCTACGGGGCGAACCGCATACGTATTGTAGTTAGAGTTGTCATTCGAATTGAACATGTTGTTCGCGTTCACGTTAGTAGAGTTAACGTAGCGTACATTGAAGTTCGCATTGCTGTTGTTGAAATTCGCATTGACACACGGAGAAGCAAGCACAGCCAGCGCCTTATACAACATAGCCCTTTTATTTAAATGTGGTCATCCAAGATATGACATGTCTTACTATATCATCTAAAGACTCACCAAATTTAACATATTTTTTTGAATTTATAATTTGCTTATCATAGCACAAATTTAACAAAAAGTCTAAATACTTTACCTGCGCTACTAAAAGTTCGGCAAGTTCTTTTTTTAGTTCTTTATTTGTTGATACATTTGCCCTATACGTAGTAAAAAGCAAATCATAAGATGTATTTTTTATTTTGTTTTTTAGTTCCATTTCTTTTTTTGGAAAATTCACCAAGTTATTATCTAACCTTACTATAAATTCTTTTATAAGATTAACTATTTTAAACTTATCATTCTTCATATAACACTTCTTCGAGTTTTTTTATTTTTTTAACAACCTCTTCGTTTGTTATATTGTCGATTATATACTTGTTTATCTTTTCTACTCTTTCCTTTATTAATTCTTGCATTTTGCCAATAGCAAACATTTCTTCATATTTGTTTTCTTTTTTGAATTCTTCTTTGCAGATTACTTCATATTCATTTCTTTTATCAACGACGATGTAATCTACCTTTTCTTTTTCCAACTCTACTTTGACTTTATTCAAAGCAGACAAAGGAAAGCCACAAGAAACATATTTATCTTTTCTTAGCTTGTAATCAAACATACCCGCAACTATATATGCATCTTTGTCAAAACATTGATAAAATTTTCCCACCTTTACAAGTACAACACTTGTAGGGTGTACCTTTTTAATTAATCTTACTGAATTTTCCATACTCATATTATCATTTCTCCTAAATATTTATATTCCCATTCTGAAAATGGGAGGTCGGCGCCATCGGACAAAAAGCCCTCTTGCGCCCCATTTTTCCTAGTTTTGTGCCTATTTTATTACCCACGCTGTTTTCTCAGTATTTTGTTCTAACTGGACGTTAGATTTTAGAGAAACTACGGGGCGAACCGCAAACGTATTGAAGTTAGAGTTGTCACACGAATCGAACATGTTGTTCGCGTACACGTAAGTAGAGCAAACGTAGCGCACACGGAAGTACGCATAGCTGCGGCTGAAATCCGCACTGACACACGGAGAAGCAAGCCAATACGTATTTTTAGCATTATATACTAAATCTCTATTTCCTGGATTTTTCATCTCTTTTACGTCATTTGTCTTATTTATATAGTAATAATCTGAGTAATATGTCCCTAAGTCTTTTCCATCTGGAGTTGTTCTTCCGCCTAATGTTGTTCCTAATTCACTTTCTAGTGCTGCTATTGTTTTTGCCTCTTTGGTTGGTGTATAGTCACCATTTGTAGGCTCCCAATATGCTCCCTTTTCTCCTGTATAGCCTAATATATTATTTACATCGTCTATATTCATACTTCTTGCTGTTCCTTTTCCTTCTACTGAATATAAATTCTCACATACTTTGTTTAACATATCTGGCCCTTTTAAGTAACCTCCTTTTCCTGATAATTTTACCTTTGTATTTGCTGCAGCTGCCGTTGTTGTTGACAAGCTTGCCATTATTTCCATTTCTCCATTTGCGTTTACTCCCAAGTATTTCCATGTTATATCGGTATTTGTTGTTACTGTTTGTTTGGTTGGGTCTGTTTCTGCTCCACTAGGAGCTGTATTCTCTTCTCCACTTGTTTCATATGTAGTCGATGTTACTGTATATCCTGTTACTACATCTCCTACTTTTATTCCTGCTTTTATTGCTGCCATTGTATTTTCATTTAGGT
>CAKPEI010000005.1 GCA_934149365.1 uncultured Clostridia bacterium | reverse complement strand
CTTTGTTTTGTACGTTTCGTTATGTTAATCATAACTCTCGCTTGGCTTTACTTACTCTTTATTTTTCAATGTGCTTTCTGTGTTATGTAAATGTTCTCTCAACACAGTAAAAATATTGTAACACAGATGTAATTCTATGTCAACATTTTTTTAATATTTTTTTGCTTTTTTGTTATTTTTTTTAATACACTACATTTACGTGCTAAAACAACCCTAAAAAGCTCGTTTATTATACATTATTTTTACCTATATGTCAACTAAAATTACATCTTCTCCTATAACTCTTACTCTATCCCATGGAATTTCCATAGTATTTTTACCAGTTAAGCTTTTTATAAGTCTGCCTGTTTGTGCTACAACAATGCTTTTTATAGTCCCCATGCCAAATTCTGCATTTAAATCAACCACAAATCCTAGTATCTGACCATTATTTATATTTATAACCTCTCTCTGCTTTAAATCTATACCTCTTCCCATACTATATCTCCTATTACACATATTAAAATATATGTTTTATAAATATAAAAAATACACTCTCTGATATCTAGAGTGTACTTTAATATTTTACAGATATTATATTCCTCTTTCTAATCTTTTTTTCATTCTTGCTATTGCTACTTTTTCAATTCTAGATACTTGTGCTTGAGATATTCCAATTTCATCTGCTAATTCTATTTGCGTTTTGTTATCAAAGTATCTTCTTTTAATTATATTTTTTTCTTTATCCGAAAGTTTTTCAATGGCTTGTAATACACATATTTTGTCTGTTAAATGTTCCATTTCATTTTTTTCATTCTTTAGCTGATCTAATATATATATTACATCTCCGCCATCATTATATGCAGCATCAAATATTGATATTGGTTGCACCATACTTTCCATAGCCAATATCACATCTTCTTCACTTTCTCCAACTTTCTCAGCTAAATATTGTATAGTAGGTTCTTCATTTTTTTCATTAATATACATTTCTCTTTCTTTTGATACTTTGTATGAAATATCTCTTAAAGATCTACTTATTCTTAATGTGCTACTATCTCTTAGAAATCTTTTTATTTCCCCTATTATCATAGGAACAGCATATGTTGAAAACTGAACATTTTGAGTTATATCAAAATTATTTATTGCTTTTATAAGCCCAACTACGCCAACTTGAAATATGTCGTCAACATTTTCTCCTCTAAAATTAAATTTTTTAGTTATACTTAATACTAATCTTAAATTACATTTTATAAATTCATCCTTTAATTCCACTTTTCCGTTTTTTATATCATGCAGCATTTTCATTTGTTCTGTTTGTGATAATACAGGAAGTGTCGCCGTATTAACACCATTTATTTCCACCTTTATATTTTTCACTTGTATCCTCCTATTTTTTCTTTAGTTATATTATTTACATTTTTTGGTAATTTATTACCTTTAATAGAAGAATTCCTTTTTTAGACGATTTATGACTTTTTTCTCTATTCTAGATATATACGATTGTGATATTCCTAATTTATCTGCTACTTCTTTCTGTGTTAATTCATCTTTCCCTTCAAAGCCATATCTTAATTCCATTATCATTTTTTCTCTATCGTTTAAATTCATTATTGCTCTTCTTAAAACTTTTTTATTATCACTTTCTTCTACCTCTTTATAAACGGTATCATTATCACTACCTAATATATCTACTAACGATAAATCATTTCCTTCCCCATCTATATTAATAGGTTCATCTATTGATATTTCAGTTTTGGTTTTTTGCATTTTCCTTAAATACATTAAAATCTCATTTTCTATACATCTCGATGCATACGTTGCAAGTTTTATATTTTTGTCTAAATTAAAGCTATTAATAGCCTTCATTAATCCTATTGTACCTATGGATATAAGATCTTCTATATTCACACCTGAATTTTCAAATTTTTTGGCAATGTACACTACAAGTCTAAGATTTTTTTCAACCAATTTTTTTCTTGCTTCATCATCTTTTTGCATTAACCTGTTTAATAATTCTAACTCCTCTTTTTTACTTAAAGGAGGTGGCAATTTTTCAGAGCCGCCAATATAGTATACTTCTTGTTCTCCTATACCCAAATATTGAATAATTATTTGATATTTTTGTTTTAAATATTCTTTAATCTTCATATATTTATTCCCCCCATTAATTCCTCATAAATTTCAAAATTAACTATCATGTCACAATCTAATTTGTTTTTAATTTCATTTTCCACAAAGCAAATAATAGCATTTGTTTCTTTAATACTTTTATTAGCTAAAATAAGTATATTGTTTATAACATATCCATAGTTTTCTTTTTTACCATTTACAGTATTTATTCCAATTGGGACCTTTTTGTAATCTGATAAATCAATATTCTTTTTATCTGATGCATAGAAAATATATTTTCCTGTCAAAGCATCTTTTGATGTATTTCCGGTATCTATTAAACCTTTATATTTAATATATTTTCCTTTGTTTTTTATGCACACTGTGCAAGTCAAGTTTTCTTTTCTTATGTTTATTTTAAACATTTTCCACATTTGTGAATTAATAATTTCTATTACTACAGCTCCTATAATATAAACTAATAATTTTACCCAAAAATGGTTTAGTTTTAAATTAAACATACTTATTAGAAATAAGTATGCACCTGTGTTTAGTATTAAAATAAGATAAAATAAGCCTACTATTTTCAAATACTTATTTAATTCTTTAGGAACAAAAGCTACATATGTCATAGCAATTGATAACAGTATTTTCATTATTGCAAAATTCAGAAAATTAATTTTAAATATATATATTACGCATACATAAATAGCTCCAACTATACTTGCTATAACAGAATTAATACTTTTTACTTTTTGTTTTCCAAGCCTTCTTACCTGCCACAATAATAAATAATTCATTACACAATTCTCTATAAATATGTAATCTATATATACTATCAATTAATCACCTTAAAAATATTATAGTTGTTTTACAGAATAAAAAATGTAGAATTAAATCATTAAATCAAGAAATAAAATTCGAATTAAGAGTAAAATTGTCACATAAAAAAAGTACAAGTTTTTTATAACCTGTACTTAAACAAATATTCTATTTTTTCTTTTTATAAAGTTCTTTCATTTGTTTTATATTTTCTTGTGTATATCCTAGCACTATCTTGTCGTTCTTTTCAACTATGTTTTTCCAAATTTCTTCATATATTTCTTTCTTTTTCTTTGTTACCAAATCAATCTCTGCAATACTATATGTCTTTCCTCTATTATTCATTATTTTAATGCATTGGTTTGATTTAATACCATTTACTCTTTGTTCAAAACGGTACATCCAAACTACATCTTCATATTTAATGGCGTTTATTCTCCCATTAAACGTAACTATATAATTTTCTGTTAAACATAAATGAGTCTTCTCATAATAAAAGGATTTTTCATCATTCATCTCATTTAATATTTCATCATTTTCTTTTAGTTTTTTCATGCTGTTTCTAAAAGCTATCAATTTATATAAATTTATACAAAAAGTTATTACGCCTGCCAATATTAACAATACATATATAGTGCTATAAAAAGATGTATCCGAAGTTTGAGATATAGTTGTATTCAAATAAATAGGTCCAAAATAATCATTAAACTCTTCCATTGAAATCTTATTACTTTCTTCCACACTTTCATTATATGTATCAACAGCTAACTTTTTAATCTCATCTGATGTTAATTCTGTAATCCCTTCAATTTTAACAGAACTATTTTCAAAATCTCCATTATTTAATTTAGTTTCATCTTCTGGTGACATGTATGCAATGTACATATATTTTTCATCAGATATTATGTAATAACTATTTACGGTATCATCGCTTACTGCAAATTTATATGGTTTATATTTTACATCTATGTAAGCTTTTTTATCCGTCTTATCTTCGCTACTTATTATTATAGAATTCAGATCTGTAACTTTTTCATTTGCTTCTTTTATACTTTCTTCTCTCATATCTTTGAAAAGAAACGCTATTAACAATATTAAAATAGATAATATTATATTAACTATCTTCTTTTTATTTTCTTTTTTAATATATTTGTTATCAATTTTTTTCATCTTAACCCCATCTATAAACACATTATTTAAAAAACAAACTTGCATAAAAATACAAGTTTGTTCATATAGCATATTATTCTCTATTTCTTAAGAAAGGAGGAATATCCCAATCATTTGAATATGTATCCATTCTTGTTTGAGTATTTCCATAACTTGTTGTTTCGAAAGAATTATTTTTTACGTTTTCTACAAATTTATTTGCTGTAGTTTCATCCAATGCCCATTTATTAAATCCAGTTGCAATAACAGTAATAACTATTTCATTTTCTATTGTTTCATCTATTACAGCACCGAATATAATGTTTGCATCAGGATCTACAGATTTTTGTACTAATTCTGCAGCTTCATTTATTTCAAGTAGACCTAAATCTTTTCCACCTGTTATATTAATTAATACTCCACCTGCACCTTCTATAGAAGTTTCTAAAAGTGGACTATGTATTGCTTGTCTTGCAGCTTCTTGAGCTCTGTTTTCACCTGTTGCTCTACCTATACCCATATGAGCTACACCAGCATCCATCATTATTGTCTTTACATCTGCAAAATCTAGATTTACTAGTCCTGGAACTGTAATCAAATCTGATATACCTTGTACACCTTGACGAAGAACATCATCAGCCATTTTTAATGCCTCTACTACAGAAGTTTGTTTTTCAACAACCTGAAGTAATTTTTCATTTGGGATAGTAATTAATGTATCAACATTTTGTTTTAGTTGTTCTATACCATTTTCGGCTTGTCTCATTCTTCTTTTTCCTTCAAAAGGAAATGGTTTTGTTACGACACCTACTGTTAGTATTCCCATTTCTTTTGCTATTTCTGCAACTATTGGAGCAGCACCTGTACCTGTTCCTCCACCCATTCCAGATGTTACAAATACCATATCTGCACCTTTTATTGCTTCTGCAATTTCAGACTTTGACTCTTCCGCACTACACTCTCCTACGCTAGGATCTCCGCCTGCACCAAGGCCTCTTGTAAGTTTATCTCCTATTTGAATTTTACCTGCTGCTTTAGAAACATCTAATGCTTGCTTATCTGTGTTTACTGCAATAAACTCAACACCTCTTAAACCAGCGTCAACCATTCTATTAACAGCATTGCCTCCTGCGCCGCCTACTCCTATTACCTTAATAGTAGCTGTTCCAGATTGATTTATAATCTCTCCCATTGCTTTTTCCTCCTCTTAAATATCTATATTTTCATCATCTTTCTTTAGCAAGTTTTTAAACTTCTCTTTTGTATCTTTAAAAAATCCAGCTATTTTTTGCTTTAATCCAGGCTCGGTTATTATTTCAACATCACTATTAACATGTTTACTAAGACCTATACCTGATATATATTTAACCATTCCAAACGCAACCGTATGTTGTGGCTTTATAACATTTATTAATTTTGGACTACATATTCTTACTTGTCCTACTTTAAGAGTTAAAACAGCAAGCTCTTCAACTCCCACAATATTACTAATACCTTGTCCTGTCAAAACTAAACAGTCATATTTTCCTATCATATTATTATCAGCCAATACTCTTCTTATTATCTGATAAACTTCTTTTATTCTTGCTTCTATTATTCTTACAACATCACTACATTTCTTTTTGCTATCTTCTATGTTATTAGATTTAACAGAATTTAATTTTATCTCATGATTGTTAGAAATCATAGCTTCAATTGCTAAATTATATTGCCTTTTTAACCTTTCTGCTTCTTCTTGAGATATTCCAAGTGTCATTGCTATATCATTAGTTATGTGATGTCCACCTATTGGAAGTGTCTCATAAAATTCTAGCCTTGAATCTTTATACACAGATATGTCAGTATGTGATGCACCCATATCAAGCATCAAAACTCCCATATCTTTTTCTTCTGGCATCAAAACTACGTTGGAAGTAGCAAGTGTTTCCAATATAATACCATCTATTTTAAGTTCTGCCTTATCCAAAGTTTCAATTACATCTTTTATATAATCGCCATTTGCTATTACTACGTCTAAATCTACTCCAAATTCTTTTGCAAATGCCCCTATTGGTTCCTCTTTATATTCCCTATCATTTACAAAGTATTTGTATGGAATTAAGTCTATGACTTGTTCATTGTTATTAACTTTTATACCAGCCTGAACTTGCTTAAATAATGTATATATATCATCTATTGATAAACCATCATCAGGTCTTGTAACATTTCCTCTACACTTTATTTTTTCAATTCTTACGTTCATTCCCTTTATATTAACGTAAGCTGAATTTATATAAAGTCCTGAAGTCTCTTCTGCTTCAGTTATAGCTTTAACAATAGAACTCGCAACTGCTTCTTTATTTATTATTCTTCCTTTGGTTATTCCCTCAGAATCTGATAGACCATACCCAATCACTTCAATTTCATTAAATTTATTGACTTGTCCTACCACAGCAGCTGTCTTGGAAGCCCCAATGTCAAGTGAAACTATAATGTCACCAATTGCCATTTAATCTCCCTCCAATTTCATTACGTATATAATACATTTTTTCTTACAAAAATGCAATAGTTTTGGAGGATTTTTTGTAATATTTTTGTAACTTATTTGTCACATTATCTGATAATTTCCTTTTTATCCCATTTTGCTGTTATTTTTTACATTTAGCATCAAAATATATACCAAATATATAACACTTGAAAAGTTTTTGTATTTATAAAAAATAGTAATACAAAATATGGAAATTAGTATTAAAAAGATTATAGAAATTTTATTTATTATTACATTTATCGCATCTTTCTTATTAAAAAATATACCACTACATATAGCCTTTAATGCATTGTACCCATCAAGAGGATATATAGGAATTAAATTTAAAAATGCTAAAAATATATTAATTTCAAATACAAATTTAATTCTGTAGAAAATTGTCGCAATTATTATATTAGAAATTGGTCCAGCAAGAAATATTGCAGTTTCTTTAAAATAATCTATTCTTTTTTTCTCAAGATATTCATACTTAAAGTATGCTGTCATCCCAGATATTCCCAAGAAAACTTTTCTCAACTTTTTACCAACTAAACTCCCCACAAATACATGCGATAACTCGTGATATATTACAAAGAGGAGACAAATATAATATTTATCCAAATAATTAATTACCGTTTTTGAAATACTAGACACAAGTAATGTTATTATTAATAAATATTCTATCTCTAATAAAATTTGTTTTATTCTAATATTAATACCCATATTATAAATTTAATACCTTAGCAGGATCTATTTTTATGCCATTTACAACTACTTCAAAATGCAAATGTGGTCCTGTAGCATATCCTGTTTCTCCCATTACACCTATTTTTTCTCCAGCTTTAATTTCTTTTCCTTTTTTTACACTAACACTATCCATATGTGCATATTTAGTTATAATATCTTTATATGTTATTTCTATAAAATTACCATTATATTTGTTGTTAGCAACTTTTGTTACTACACCATCTGTAGCAGCAACTATGTCTGTTCCCTTTTTATTTGCTATATCTAACCCAGTATGATAAGAATCTATATCTTTAAATATTACTTCCCTTGCTCCATAGCCAGATGAAATCGTTCCTTTTGTTGGCATTATAAATTTAATGTTATTATTTTTAATATATTCTAAGCTGCTATCTTCTATACTAATGGCACTACTTTCTTCTTTTACATCTGATATATCTATACTTTGGACATTTTCATCTATGCTTACTCCTACGCCATTTTTTACGTCATCACTAGTTTCACTAAGCTGATTGTCTTTAATTTCTTCATATATAACTACGTTATTATTATTTTCTTTTTTAAATATATTTTTTATATCACTATATATTCCTCTAAATTTATTTTCTACTCTATCTGAAACAACATATTTTAGTCCTTTATAACCATACTTTATTCCGCTTTTAGCTTTTGACTTTATATATCCTAAAGAATAATTTTTGCCATATTCTTTTTTCAAAATAATTACATATTTATTGTTATCAATAACACTAACATTAAGCATGCTAACAACTATTAGTAATATAAGAATACACATAGCACTAATTGATTGTATCCACAACTTCATCTTAGTTTTGAAGATAAATTTTTCAAAAAGATTTCGTGTATTACTTTCTTCTTTATTTAAAGATTTACTTATTGTATCATTCTTTCTATAAATTTCATTCAATATATTTTTCTTATTTACTCTACTACCATACATCTCTTTTCCTATGCTACTTTGTCTTAAGCATCTTTTGGCAACTATTCCTTCCATACTTTCACCTCAAAAAAATAACTTATCCATATATTCTAAATATATTGGATAAGTTATTTTTTATTACATTTATTTATATTAATTACAAAATTTGTCCAGTTAAATACCATAAATTATTTTCTATAATTTTCACATTTTTAATTTGCCCTACATCTTCTTCTGACCCGTGAAATACTACAACTTTATTTGATGGAGTTCTACCTGAATACATTTTTTCATTATTTTTACTTTTTCCTTCAACTAAAATTTCAAATGTTCTTCCTATATACGTTTCATTTTCCTCATTTAACGTTTCTTCAAATAGTTTTTTTAGTCTTTCTAATCTGTTTACTTTTATCTTTTCATCTATTTGATTTTCCATCTTTTCTGCAACAGTTCCTTTTCTTATAGAGTATATAAACATATATATCTGACTAAATTTAATCTTTTTTACTACATCTAATGTTTCTAAAAAATCTTCTTCTGTTTCACCTGGAAAACCTACAATTATATCAGTTGAAAAACTAACATCTGGAACTTTTTCTTTTATTTTTGTTGCTAAATCTAAGTATAATTCTTTAGTATATTTTCTATTCATGCTCTTTAATATTTTTGTGCTACCTGATTGAAGAGGTAAATGTATTTGTCTAGATATCTTTTTATTTTCATTTATATATTCAATTAATTCGTCACTAAAATCTTTTGGATGAGGGGACATGAATTTTATAACTTCTATACCTCTTATTTTATCTATATCTTTAAGAAGACTTACAAAATTATATTCTTTCAAATTTTCTATATTTTGTTTTTTAAAGTCATTTCCATAAGAATTTACATTTTGCCCTAATAACGTTATTTCTTTATAACCATTTTGAGCTAAGTATTCAATATCTTTTAATATATCTTCTGGAAGCCTACTTTTTTCTCTTCCTCTAACATAAGGTACTATACAATATGAACAAAAATTATTACAACCATATATTATTGATACAGAAGCTTTTACTGAATCTTCATATATAATAGGGATATCTTCTACTAATTCTGTTTTATCTTCCACGTAAGAAACGACTTTTTTCTTTTCTTTTATAGCCATATACAATGATTTGGCGAAGTCCTGCATACTATGAGTACCTAAAAGTACATCAACAAATCTATAAGATTCTTTTATTTTATTTATAACATGTTCTTGCTGTGACATACAACCTACTATACATATATATAAATCAGAGTTTTCACTTTTTCTCTTTTTTAGAGTTCCAAGTCTACCATAAAGTTTATCTTCCGCATTCTCTCTTATAGCACATGTGTTAAACAGTATAATATTTGCTTCATCTACATCAAGAGTTCTTTCCATTCCCATTTTTGACATAATCCCACTATACTTCATAGAATCATTTTCATTTAATGCACATCCCATAGTATCAATATAATATTTATATTGTTTATCCCCTAACAGTTCTTTTACTCTATTTTCATAATTTATTGTATATTTCATTTTTCCACCCTTTTCTCAAAATATTCTAGCATAGGTTATGTAAAGTGTCAAGAAATGTAAAAAAATAAAGCTAAGTAAACTTCTTAGCTTCATTCAAATTTTTATTAACATCTTTCCATGTATTCACCAGTTCTTGTATCAATACGAATTCTATCTCCTATTTCAACAAAAATTGGAACATTAAATTCTACACCAGTTTCAACTTTTGCAGGTTTTGTAGTTCCTGTAGAAGTTGCTCCTTTTATTCCAGGCTCAGTATAAACTACTTCAAGCTCTACAAATAGTGGTGGCTCTACTCCAAATACTTTACCCTTATATGATAATACTTTTACATTCATATTATCCTTTAAATAAGGTAATATATCTGATACATCTTCCTTAGATAACTCAATTTGTTCAAATGTATTGTTATCCATGAATGTATAACTATCACCATCATTATATAAATATTGCATTTCTGTTATAGTTATTTGAGCTTCTTCAAATTTTTCTGATGGATTGAATGTTTTTTCCATTGTTGTATTGTTTATTATGTTTTTAATTTTAGTTCTAACAAATGCTGCACCTTTTCCAGGTTTAACATGTTGGAATTCAACTATTCTATAAACATTTCCGTCCATTTCAAAAGTTGTTCCATTTCTAAAATCTCCGGCTAATACCATAAATATACCTCCAATTATTTTATTTTTTCAACTAATGCTGCAAAACCTTGGCTATCTGATACAGCCATTTCTGCTAACATTTTTCTATTTATATTTATGTTAGCTTTCTTTAAACCAGAAATAAATTTGCTATATGACATTCCATTTTGTCTAGCTGCTGCATTTATTCTAGCTATCCATAATCTTCTAAAATCTCTCTTTTTATTTTTTCTTCCAACATAAGCATACATACCTGATTTCATAACAGCTTGGTTAGCCATTCTAAATCTTATGCTTTTTGCTCCATAATATCCTTTTGCTCTTTTTAAAACTTTTTTATGTCTTGCTCTTGTTGTAACTGCTCCTTTTACTCTTGCCACAATAATTCCTCCTAACTTACTTTAATATATTTTCTACTTATATGGTAATAATTTCTTCATTGCATTGCTATTTGCTGAATCAACATAAGCTGCTTCTTTTAAGCTTCTCTTTCTCTTAGCACTTTTACCTGATAATTTGTGAGCTCTATTTGCTGTTGTTTTCTTAGCTAGCCCAGATTTTGTAATCTTAATTCTTTTCTTTGTACCGCTATGGCTTTTCATTTTTGGCATAATTAATTCCTCCTTATTTGCTTTGTTTTGGTGATATTATAACATTTAAGAATTTTCCTTCAAGCTTTGGCTCTTTTTCTACTTGGCCATCTTCTATTAAAGAAATAAACTTATCTATTAATTCTCTTCCTTTATTTACGAAGCTAAGTTCTCTTCCTCTAAATCTTAAAGAAACTTTAACCTTATCACCTGATTTTAAGAATTTATTAGCATTCTTTGCTTTAACTTCTAAATCATGAGTATCAATATTTGCTGAAAGTCTAATTTCTTTTAATTCAGCTGTTTTTTGTTTTTTTCTAGCTTCTTTTTCCTTTTTGGCCATTTCAAATTTAAATTTACTGTAATCAAGTATTTTACAAACTGGTGGGTTACTGTTTGCACCAACTAAAACCAAATCTTTGTCTTCATCATATGCCTTATCAATAGCTTCTTTTATTGACATTTGACCTAGTCTTTCACCTTTTTCACTAATTACTTGAACAGTACTAGCCTTTATTTGCTCATTAATTAAAAAATCTTGTTTTATATTAATACACCCCCATAAAAAAAAGATTGCTTTTTCAAGTTTTAGCAATCTTCTCAACATACAAAAAAATAAAATATTTACACATTATATATTAAACAATTTTTGTATTACCTTGTCAAAGACAAAACTCGCAAGGTGAGAAGATAACTTCTACTTTACAAGTAATATTATACACTATATTTCATATTTGTCAACATAAAAATTATTATAATTTAATATAATTTAATTTAAATTTACTATTTATATCAATAATACAATTTTCTACATATTTTTAATTAGAAATAAACTATACTAATAGCAATTGCTATTAGGTGCATATTTATTTAATTTTATATTATAAAATTACTGCAGGAGGGAATGCTATGAATAAATTAAAAATACCGAGAAACCATAGTGGTATCAGCAAAACTCTAAGATTACCTGAAGATGTTGTTGATAATGTTCAAAACCTTGCTAACATAAAAAATTTATCTTTTAATAGAACTGTAATTTCTCTACTTGAATTTAGTCTTGATAATCTAGATGAAAAAGATAAGACGGAACTAAGTAAAATGTAAAGAAAATAGCAAATAGAATATGTATTAGTTTACTCTATTTGCTATTTTTATTTGGGTATCATTATCCATAAATAGCTCTATTTCTTTATCATTTTCTTTTATATCATATATTTGATTAATGTTAAATTTAATATAATTATTGCCATTTTTATCATGTATAATTAATATATCTTTTTTAATTTCAAATTTTACTCCACTTATTTCAAAACTATTCTCTATAAAGCCAGTTTGTGTTATTTTTATACTATCACTATTTTCTATTATTTTTTTAATTTTATCTACTATCATTTATTTTCTCCTCTATTTAAAATTATTTGTAATTTATTTTAAAATATACAAAAAACAGATGTGAAATATATTAAATCACATCTGTCTTAAATTTTAAATATTTTGTTTTTATTAATCGTTCATTTTATATTCTTTTTCAAATTTGTTAAGAAAATCCCTCATACTGCAAGTGAAACAATATTCCAAACAGCCTTTTGCATCATTTTGACTTATGCCTTCTGGAAGCATATGAGATATATCTTCTCCATTTATAAGTTTATAATATGCTACAAATAATTGAGAAAATGTATCAACAAATTCCTTATCACTTAATAATGTATCAATTGGAGAAAAATAATTTTCATTATCTTTATTATACTTTTTCTGATCTTTTATGTTATAAAAAGCTTCTGACGAAAGTCCAATTGAATTACAAAAATAAGCTTCGTGTACTTTAGAACACGTGTTATCTACATACCCAAGCATATAATCACTTGTAACTTCAAAGTAATCACATATTTTTTTTAGATTTTTGATTTCAGGTAATGTAGCGCCTCTCAAATAACTGAACATAGATGCACGTTTTATGTTTAAAATTTCACATAATTTATTAACTTTTACACCTTTTATTTCTATTAGCGACTTTAACCTTTCTGAAAATATTTTTTTTAAATTTTCTGAGCTCATATACAATTCTCCTTTAAAAATTATTTTATTAGTTTATAAATTTACCACTACTATTATACACCTTTTCCTATTTTATGTCAACCGAGTATTAATGATAAAAGAGATGACAATTATATATCATCTCTCTTCATACTATATATCAAGATTTTGAACATATTTAGCATTTTGTTCAATAAATTCTCTTCTTGGTGCAACATCTTCTCCCATAAGTATAGAGAATGTTTGATCTGCCATTACAGCATCTTCTAGTTCTACCTTAAGTATTATTCTAGTATCTGGATTCATTGTAGTATCCCACAATTGTTCTGAATTCATTTCACCAAGACCTTTATATCTTTGAATATTAATACTATCTCTTTTTAAACCTTTTTCTTCAAGCGCTTTTAATCTTGCTTCTAATTCCTCATCACTATAACAATACTCGTCCTCTATTCCTTTTTTAGAAAGTTTAAACAAAGGTGGTTGAGCAATATATACATGACCTTCATCTATAAGCGGTCTCATATATCTAAAGAAGAATGTAAGAAGCAATGTTCTGATATGCGCTCCATCAACATCGGCATCGGCCATAAGAATTATTTTTCCGTAACGTATTTTTTCTATGTTAAAATCATTTCCTATTCCTGCACCTATAGCAGTTATAACTGGACTTAATTTATCATTTCCATAAATCTTATCAGCTCTCGTTTTTTCAACGTTTATCATTTTACCCCACATTGGAAGTATTGCTTGGAATTTTCTATCTCTTCCTTGCTTAGCACTACCACCTGCAGAGTCACCCTCTACCAAGTAAAGTTCGCACTTAGAAGCATCTTTTTCTTGACAATCAGCAAGTTTTCCAGGAAGTGTAGTAGATTCTAACACATTTTTTCTTCTTACTAATTCTCTTGCTTTTCTAGCTGCTTCTCTTGCTCTTAATGCAGATAATGATTTATCTATAATTGCTTTAGCATCTTTAGGATTTTCTTCTAAGAAGTATGATAATTTATCAATCATTACGTTATTTACTATAGATGTAACTTCGCTATTTCCTAATTTAGTTTTAGTTT
Organism: uncultured Clostridia bacterium; assembly: GCA_934149365.1. Lineage (GTDB taxonomy): Bacteria > Bacillota > Clostridia > TANB77 > CAG-465 > CALXJE01. Next base: position 95,575 of record CAKPEI010000005.1, on the reverse strand, counting down.
GTCCTTCGAATTGTGGTTCTTTTACTCTAACACTAACAATAGCCGTTATTCCTTCTCTTATATCATCACCTTGAAGATTAGAATCTTTTTCTTTTAATATGTTAAACTTCCTTGCATAATCATTAAATGCTTTTGTTAATCCTCTTTTAAATCCTTCTAAATGAGTTCCACCCTCTATTGTATTTATGTTGTTAACAAAAGAATGTATATTTTCACTATATGCTGTTGTATATTGGAAAGCTATTTCAACTTCAACTTCTCCACCTAATGATTCAAAATATACTGGCTTACTTACAGCTTCTTTTCCTTTATTCAAATACTCAACAAATGAAACTAAACCACCTTCATAGTGGAAAACTAATTTTTCACTCTCAGCATTTCTTTTATCTTCTAAAGTTATTTTTAGTCCTTTATTTAGAAAAGCCATCTCTCTTAATCTTTGTGCCAATGTTTCTGCACTAAAAACTGTAGTCTCAAATATTTCAGCGTCTGGTTTAAAGACAACTTTTGTTCCTCTTTTTTTACCTTCTGCTACTTTATGTAATTTTTCTGTTACTTTTCCTCTTTCAAAAGATATCTCATATATACCATCACCATTACATACATCAACTGTTACATGTTCTGATAATGCATTAACAACTGATGCACCAACACCATGAAGTCCACCAGATACCTTGTATCCTTCACCACCAAATTTTCCTCCAGCATGAAGTATTGTATAAACCACTTCAACAGCTGGTATTTTCATTTTAGGGTGTATTCCAAGTGGTATACCTCTACCGTTATCCTTTACCATTATACTATTATCTTCAAGAATTTCAACATTTATTTCATTACAATAACCTGCTAATGCTTCATCTACTGCATTATCTACAATTTCATATACCAAATGGTGAAGTCCTCTTTCAGATGTACTACCAATATACATTCCTGGTCTTTTCCTTACAGCTTCTAGCCCTTCTAATACCTGAATTTGGTTTGCATTATATTCTGCCATTATTTTACCCTCTTTTCTATTATATTTATATATTTTATATAAATTTCTTTCTATTTTCTAGATTTTATCATTTATTTTTCAATTTTTCAACACTACCACCCAAAACTTTATAAAAAGAAATATTACATAAATGTTTCAAAGTGTCAATTTCTGTAGTAGTCATCACGGTTTGATAAGGTTCTATATACTTAAGTAGGTACTCTATTCTACTATTATCAAGTTCTGATAAAACATCGTCAAGCAAAAGTATTGGTGCGTCTTCTTTCTCATCTTTTAATATTTCAAGTTCTGATAATTTTAAAGTCAAAAGTGCTGTCCTATTCTGACCTTGTGAACCGTACGTTTTAACCTCCAAATTATTAACATACACTTCAAAATCATCTCTTTGTACTCCCTTTGTAGAAGATTTCTTTAATAAATCTTGAAATCTATTTTTTTTTAATACTCCTATTATTTCCTCTTTATTCATACCTAAAAAATCAGAAACATATTTTATATATATATCTTCTTTATTGCTAGTTAAATCATTTTGAATTTTAGATGCATATATATTAATTCTCTCTATTAACTTTTTTCTTTCTTCCATAATATATTTTATGTAATCAGCTAATTTTTCATCTAAAATATCTAAATAATCTTTATCTATCTTATCACTCTCATTTTTCAAAAGTGAATTTTTAATAGCTAAAACCTTATTATACTCTTGAAGTTTAAGTAAATATGCTTTAGAAATCTGACTTAAAAGTACATCTATAAATTTTCTTCTATTTTTTGGTGACCCTTTTATTATGTCTAAGCTTTCTGGTGAAAATATAACAACATTATATTTTCCTATGATGTCAGATGCTCTTTTTATATCGACATCATCCTCTTTTATTTTTTTCTTAGAGTTATCATCAATATATAATTGAATCTTGGAATTTCTGTCTAACTTATCCACATAATTCACAAAAATGTTTGAATAACTTTCACCAAACTTTATTACTTCATTTTCTTTTATTGTTCTATATGACTTTGTAATTGCAGTCATGTAGATAGCTTCTAATATATTTGTTTTACCAGCTGCGTTATTTCCAAAAAACACATTTACATTTTTATCTAATTCTAAAACTAATTCTTGATAATTTCTAAAATTGACTAATTTTAAATTAGTAACATACATTACAATTTCTCCTAATTATTATTCTTGTCTTAGTTTAACAGGTAATACCATGTATATGTAATCATTTCCATGTGTTGGTTTTATTATCATAGGAGATACATTTGTAGTAAAGTTCATAACAATCTCTTCATTTTCTATTACCTTTAACGCTTCTATAAGATACCTAGGATTAAAACCTATTTCAAGATTTTTACCTTCAACAATACCTAATACATTTTCTTTTGCATCACCTGCTAAGCTTGTACAAGATATTTCAATTCCTTCCATAGAAACATTTAACTTGATTGGAGCTTTCTTCTCTTTTTCTGAAACTTCTCTAGAAAATAATGAAACTCTATCAAGTGATTCTAATATACTTTTTGTATTAACCTTTATTTTTGTTTCAAACTCACTTGGAATAACTGAATTATAGTTTAAGAATTCACCTTCTATTATTCTACTTACTACTATACATTCTCCTAATTCAAATAAAGCTTGATTTTTGTTAACACCTATTTTTACATCTATATCTTCACTATCACTAAGAATTTTTATTAATTCTGATAATGTCTTTCCAGGAATAATTGCCTTGAAATTTTCATTTGAATTTTCTAATACATATTGTTTTAATGCCAATCTAAAACCATCAATTGCAACTACTTTTAAAATATTATCTTCTACTGTAACTAATGCTCCTGTATATATAGGTCTATTTTCATCTTGGCTTGTTGCAAATATAGTTTTCTTTATCATATCTTTAAATATACCTTGTTTAATTGTTATTGAGTTATCCACATTAAACACAGGTAACTTTGGATATTCTTCTGGATTCATTGTTGATAACTTAAATACACCACTTGCTGATTTTATAATAAATGTATTGTTATCAACTTCAAAAGTTATTTCATCTGCTTCTAATTTTCTAACAATTTCATTAAACATTTTATTATCAACAACTGTTTTACCATCAGATTCTACAGTTGCTTTTATTATATATTCACTTCCTATTTCTAAATCATTAGTTGTAAATTTTACATTATTACCTATTGTCTCTATTAATATACCTTCTAATATAGGCATTGTTGTTTTTGAAGATGCTGATTTTGTTACACTACTTAAACAAACTAATAAATCATTTCTACTACATTTAAATTTCATTTTTTCTCCTCCTTAAAACTAAACGCGTAATTGCTATTATATATATATTATATTTAGTAGTAGTAGTAGTAGTATCTGTGGATTATGTGGAAAACTACTTCTAACTACCAATATATAAAGAAAAACTACTGTTGATAAACCTGTGGATAACGTGTTTAAATTATCCACAAAACACATGTTTTTGGTGGATAACTTTCAAAAAATAACTTATCCACAATTTAATCAACAGGTTATCCACTGGATTATGTGGATAAAAAAGAACATTGTAACGAACATTTATAAAAGTTGTAATATTTCTGTAATATATATCTCTACATACTGATAGATAAGGATTTCTTAATATCATCTATCAATGCTCTGGTCTCTTCATTGTTTTCATATTCATCTGATATTTTTGAATATGCATGAAGTACTGTTGAGTGGTCTCTTCCTCCAAAGTCTTTACCTATATTAGGAAATGTCATGTTTATAAGTTCCCTACAAAGGTACATTGCTATTTGCCTTGGATACGCTACATTGTTTGACCTTTTTTCGCTTAATATATCATTTACTTTGATATTAAAGAATTTACAAACCACTTGTATAATTAATGTACTTGTTAATACTTTAGTATTCTTTACTAATATAGATTCTATTGTATTATCAATTATTGCATCTGTTAATTCTTTGTTTGTAAAAGATGTATATGCAATTAATTTATTAAATACTCCTTCTAATTCACGAATATTTGAAGTTACTTTAGTTGCTATTTTAATTAATACGTCATCACTAATTACATATCTTTCCTTCTCTGCTTTTTTTCTAAGTATTGCAAGTCTTGTTTCATAATCAGGTGCTTGAATATCAACAGCAAGTCCCATTTCAAAACGAGTTTTTAATCTATCCTCTAGTAAATTTATTTCTTTAGGTGGCTTTTCACTTGTTAATACTATTTGTTTTCCACCTTCAAATAAAGTGTTGAAAGTGTGGAAAAATTCCTCTTGACATTTTTCCTTTCCTGCCAAAAATTGAATATCATCTATTAACAATAAATCTATACTTCTATATTTGTTCCTAAAAGCTTCACTGTTATTGTTCATTATTGCTGATACTAATTCATTTGCGAAGTTTTCACCTGTAGTGTAGATAACATTAAAACCGGGATATGACTCAGCAATGCTATGCCCTATTGCTTGCATCAAATGAGTTTTACCTAACCCTACTCCACCATATATAAATAAAGGGTTATATTTTGATCCTGGGCTTTCAGACACTGCAACAGCAGATGCATGAGCAAATCTGTTATTACTTCCAATAATATAATTTTCAAAAGTATATTTTGGATTTAAACCTATTGCATGTGAAATAGTATTATTAACAACTTTAGTGTTATTTGAATTTTCATTTGTATCTTTAGAATTATCTGAGGTTATATTTGTATGTATTTCTTTTTCATTTGTTTCTTCTACATTAGAATCATCTTCTATGGAATTTTCTTTTGATTCAAATACAATGATATAATTCTTTTTGGTTAAGAATGTTAAAGTATTTTGAATTAAATCTAAGTATTTTTTAGAAAGAACTTCTATATGATAATTAGAAGGTGCTAAAAAGCATATAGTGTTTTCATCAGAAAGTCTTGGAACCATTACTTCTACGTATGTTTTGTACCCTACTGGTGATATTTCTTCTTGTAAAATTTCCAGTGCTTGTTCCCAAGTTTTCATAAAATTTTCTCCCATTTTTAACCTCCTTTTAAAAAAGTTATCCACAAAGTTATCCACAGGTGTTGATAACTTTTACAGAAAAATAATTAGTATTATAACAATATGTTACATAAAGTTGTTAATTTGTTTTTTCTACAAAAAACAAGACATATTTTTGCTATAATATATCAAATATTTACACAAAATACAAGTGTTTTTTACAAATCTCTCTTATGCTTTACATAAGAAATACCCCCAAACTAAATTAGCTTGGGGGTATGCTTCTTATAAACTTTTTTGAGGTTTTAATTTTATATAACCAGCGTACTTTCTTTTTAAGTAAGAGCGGTTGTTAGTAGTGTCATCCTCAATAGGCTTTGTGGTGGGAATTTTCCATTTTGATTTTTGCTTTACAAATGTACTTTTCCGCGCCTTATTCACTCTGTTTGCTTTCTTTTTCTTACTCGGGCTATGTTTTAATTTTGAAAGATCTTCTTCATTTAATATGATATCAGAAATTCTTTTTTCTTCCTCCTCTATTTCTGCCATAATATCAGTTAAAGGAATACTTTCTAAGTATTTCTCGCTGACGCTTGGAAAAAGATTTAAGTAAGTCATCCGAATTTCATTAATTGTCATTTCCATTACGTTACTCATAATTGTAAATCCTCCTAGAACATTAGTTTAAGATAAATTAAATATCTACTTTGATAGTATAACATAAAGTTAGAGTTATGTCAATAATAATTGATACTGGTTAGAAATAAAGGAAAACAAATACAAAATATAATAAATTATTAAAAAGGTTTGACAAATAGAAAATTATATAGTATAATCTCAAAAGGAAAAAATCACAATTTAACTTTGGAGGTGTAAGACATGAAAATGACATTTCAACCAAAAAACAGACAAGCAAAAAGAGAACATGGATTTAGAAAAAGAATGAGTACTGCTTCTGGTAGAGCTATATTAAAGAGCAGAAGAGCAAAAGGTAGAGCAGAGTTAACTCACTAAATAAAATGGTATATTTTTGGATAAAGGTATCAAATACCTTTATTTTTTTTATATTTTATGTTAAAATATAGCTTATCAAAAGGAGGAAAGTAATGGTATTTACTAGTTCGTTAAAAGGCAGATACTTATTTAAAAAAATATTAAAAAGAGGGAAATATTACTCTGAAGATAATATAACTGTATATGCCATGAAAAATAACAGTGAAAATAACTATTTAGGAATATGTGTTAGTAAAAAACATGGAAATAGTGTGGTTAGAAATAAGTTAAAAAGGTGGGTAAGAGAAGGATATAAAGAGTTAGAAAGTAGTATGAAAAAAGGCTATTATATAATTGTTTTATATAAAAAGAAAATTCAGGTTGATGAGCTTAATTTTAACAAAGTTAAATCTGAAATAGAAACCGCCATGAAAGAAGTAGGAGTAATATAAATGAAAAATGTAGCAATATGGTTAATAAAACAATATCAAAAGTACATATCACCTATGTTTGGTTCTAAATGTAGATACTATCCAAGTTGTTCTAATTACGCCATAGTTGCTATTGACAGATATGGTATAATAAAAGGCGGAATGATGGCTTTTTTTAGAATACTTAGATGTAACCCGTTTTTTAAACGGTGGAATAGATGAAGTTAAATAATTAAGGAGTTATATTAATGATAGAAGCAATAGCAAATTTATTTGGGGCAGTAATAAGATTAATATATAATTTAGTTGGAGAAAATTATGGATTATCAATTATAATATTTGCGGTATTAACTAAAATTATATTGTTTCCTCTTAGCTTGAAACAAGCAAAAGCACTTGAGGAAACTAAAAAGATTTCCCCGCTAGAACAGGAAATAAGAAAAAAATATAAAGGTAATAATGAAAAAATGGGTATGGAATTGCAGAGATTGTACCAAGAACACAAAATAAATCCTATGGCTGGATGTTTAACAGCAATTATACAAATACCTATAATATTAGCAATGTTTTATATTGTAAAGCAACCGTTAACATACATAAAACAAGTTCCAAATGAGCAGATTATTGAATATGTTAAAGAAATAAATGGTGATGAAAAAGAAGTAACAAAGAATGATATAAAAAACAATGAAATTAAGATAGCTAATGAAAAAAATATAATAAATATGAATTTCTTGGGAATTAATTTTGGTGATATACCTGCTAATTCAATAAATAGAAGCATAGCAAAAGAAGATAGACCTAGTTATTATACACTAATAGTTCCAGTACTTAGTTTAGTTTTATCATTTGTTCAGACAAAATTAAGTATGAGAGATAGTAATATGACAGAAGAACAAAAAGAGCAACAAAAAACTATGAATATGATGTTACCATTTTTGTCAGCTTATATTTCATATATAATGCCACTTGCTTTAGGAGTGTACTGGCTTATAGGTAGCATTTGCCAATTAGGTAGTCAGATTATCATATCAAAAATGGTGAAAGATAAGAAGATTATGCTAAACGAAAGGAGCGAAAAATAATGAAAAAAGTTACAGAACAAGTTGGAAAAACTGTAGAAGAAGCCATAAGAAAAGGATTAGAAGAATTAAAAGTGCCTAGAGATTATGTTAAAATAGAAGTTATAGAGGAACCTTCAAAGGGTATGCTTGGTGTACTTTCTAGCAAGCTTGCAAAAGTTAGACTTGTAGTAGATAAAAAATTAGATGATGCAACTGTAAATGGTACTATTCAGAAGGTTGATGCAATAATAGGGAAGATATTCGAAATAATGCATGATGATTCTAAATATAGTATAAAAAATAATAATGGAAAGGTAGAAGTTATTATAGATAGTGGAGAAAGTTCTCATTTAATTGGGTATAAAGGAAGAACTATTGAAGCACTTCAATCAACTGTAAATTCAATACTTCAAAAAGATACTGAAGAAAATGCTAAGGTTTTTATTGAAGTTAATGACTATAAGAAGAAGAAAGAAGAAACATTAAAAAGACTAGCAAACAAAATGGCAGATAATGTAGTTAGATTTAAGAAGGTTATTAAATTAGAACCTATGTCTGCATACGAAAGAATGATAATACATACTGAAATAGCTAAAAGAAATGATGTAATAACAGAAAGTATTGGTGTTGAACCTAGAAGAAGAGTTGTTATTAAATTAAAAAGATAAATATATTAAAAAGATCAGACGTAGTCTGACTTTTTTGTGAGGAGAAAGTAAAGTTATGTTAACAGATACGATTGCTGCCATAAGTACTGGCGGAAACAATTCGGGTATAAATATAATAAGAATAAGTGGAGAATATAGTAAAAAAATCATAGATAAAATATTCACAGGTGCTAGTAAACTTGATCATCAAAAGATCATATACGGGAAAATAAAAGATGATGATAAAATAGTAGATGAGGTTTTAGTTTCATATTTTAAATCTCCTAATTCTTTTACAGGAGAAGATATATGTGAAATAAACTGTCACGGCGGTAGGAGAGTAACGCTTGATATATTAGAACTCGTATTAAGTAATGGTGCTAGAATTGCAGAGCCTGGCGAATTCTCTAAAAGGGCTTTCTTAAATGGTAAAATGGACTTGTCAAAAGCAGAAGGAATTATTGATTTAATAAATGCCAAAACTAAACTCCAAACAAGAATAGCAACAGAGCAATTGGAGGGGGAATTATATACTGCTATAAACAAGGAAAGAGAAAAATTAATAGAAATGTTGGCTCAAATAGAGGTTAGTATTGATTATCCAGAATATGATTATGAAGAATTAGAAAATGATGAAATAAAAAATAAGTTAACTGATATAGCAGATATGTTAAAAGCATATATAAATTCTTATGAAAACGGAAAATATATAAAAGAAGGAATTAACGTTGCTATACTAGGCGGTACAAATGCTGGTAAATCATCGTTATTAAATACATTAGCAAAAAGTGAGAAAGCTATTGTAACTGATATAGAAGGAACTACTAGAGATATAGTGGAGGAAACTATAATTTTAGACAATATAGTTCTTAATATATTTGATACGGCTGGAATAAGAGAAACTGATGACGTGGTAGAAAAGATAGGAATAAAAAGAAGTATAGAAATAATAGATAAAGTAGATTTTGTTATAATGGTAATAGATGCAACAAAAGGAATTACACAAAATGATATTGACATATTAGAAAAAATAAATCAAAAAAATAAAAAATATATAGTGTGCTTAAATAAGGTTGATGTTTCACGTGAAAAAATTAAAGAAATTGAAAAGAATATACAAAGCTCTGAGAACGTCATAGAGACATCTTTTTTGACAAAGGAAGGTATAGATACTCTTAAAGAAAAAATAGGCTATATTTTTAATTTGGGACAAATAGAGACAAACGAAGAAATTGTTATAGTAAATCAAAGGCATAAAGAATTACTTGAAAAAAGTTATGATAGTATAATGAATGCTATTGATGAGGTAAACAAAAATTTAGGAGTAGATATAGCAGAAATAAATATAAAAAATGCAGCCAGATATTTAGGTGAAATTTTAGGACAAGAAGTAACAAATGATATAATAAATAAAATATTTGAAAAATTTTGTTTAGGAAAGTAGGAAAAAAGTATGGAATATAATGCAGGAAAATATGATGTTATAGTAATAGGTGGGGGACATGCTGGCATAGAAGCAGCATTAGCGTCTGCAAGACTTGGAAAAAGTACAGCAATGTTTATTATAAACATGGATACATTGGCTAACATGCCTTGTAATCCTAGCATAGGAGGAACTTCAAAAGGACATTTGGTAAGAGAAATTGATGCGTTGGGTGGACAAATGGGAAAATCTGCAGATGCATGTTATATACAATCTAAAATGCTAAATAGTTCAAAAGGACCAGCTGTTCATTCACTAAGAGCACAGATAGATAGAAAAAAATATCATATGTATATGAAAAATGTACTAGAAAATGAAGAAAATCTTGATATATATCAAGCTGAAGTTACAGATATTATATATGGTGATAAGATAGAAGGTATAAAAACAAAAACAGGAGCTATATATAAATCAAAATGTATAGTCGTTACAACAGGTACTTACTTAAAAGGTAAAGTTATAATAGGTGACGTATCTTATGAAAGTGGCCCAGATGGGGTATTTCCTGCCAATAAATTATCTGAAAGTTTAAACAAAATAGGAATAAATCTTAGAAGATTCAAAACAGGAACACCTGCAAGAATGAATAGTAAAGACTTAGATTTTAGTAAGATGGAACCACAGTATGGTGATTCAGATGTAAAATCATTTTCTTTTTTAAATGAGGATAATAAAGAAATACTTGATAGAGAACAAATTAAATGTTATTTAACATACACAAATGTAGAAACTCATAAGGTAATAAAGGATAATATTCATAGATCACCACTTTATAGCGGAGAAATAAAGGGAATAGGGCCTAGATATTGCCCGTCTATAGAAGATAAAGTAATGCGTTTTAAAGACAAAGAAAGACATCAAATATTCATAGAACCAATGGGAGAAAACACTAACGAAACATATATACAAGGAATGTCATCTTGCTTGCCTGAAGATGTTCAAATTAAAATGTATAGAACTGTTCCAGGACTTGAAAACGCTAAGATGATGAGACCTGCATATGCAATAGAATATGATTGTATAGATTCTACAAATTTAAATTTATCGCTAGAATACAAAGGAATAGATGGGTTGTTTTTTGCAGGACAAGTTAATGGAAGTTCTGGTTATGAGGAAGCTGCAGCACAAGGAATAATAGCAGGAATTAATGCTTCAAGAAAGATAGACAAAAAGGTCCCTCTTATATTAGATAGATCAGAAGCGTATATAGGTGTTTTAATTGATGATTTAGTAACAAAAGGAACGAATGAACCATATAGAATGATGACATCTAGATCTGAGTATAGATTATTGTTAAGACAAGATAATGCAGATTTAAGACTTACAGAAAAGGGATATAAAATTGGCTTAGTAAAACAAGAACAATATGATAAATTTATAAATAAAAAATCACTTATAGAACAAGAAATAGAAAGAGTAAAAAATAAGAAAGTGTCTCCAACAGAGAACAATAACAAAATACTTAGAAGCCTTGGTAGTAGTGAACTAGAGGTTGGTGTTAAGTTGTCAGATTTACTTAAAAGGACTGAACTAAATTATGATAATACAGCTAAATTGGACGATGAAAGACCTGATCTTCCAGAAAGTGTAAAAGAACAAGTTGAAATACAAATAAAATATGAAGGATACATTAAATTACAATTAGAACAAATAAAAGCATTTAAAAAATTAGAAAATAAGAAATTAAAAGCTGATATAGATTATGAAGAAATAAAAGGACTTTCATTAGAAGCAAGGCAAAAGCTAAACAAACAGAAGCCTTTATCAATAGGACAAGCATCAAGAATATCAGGAGTTTCACCATCAGATATATCGGTATTATTAATATATCTAAATCAAATGAACAGAAAAGGAGAATAGTTTTCACATGAAAATGACAAAAGAAGAATTTGTTGAATATTTAATTAAATTTGCTGAAAGCCAAGGAATAACTATTAATAAAGATCAGGCTGGCAAACTATATACATATAAACAATTGCTACTAGAATGGAACGAAAAAATAAATCTTACTGCAATAACTGAAGACGATGATATTATAGTTAAACATTTTGTGGATTCTTTACTAAGTACTAAGTTCGTTTTAAAAGGAATAAATATAATAGATGTTGGAACTGGTGCGGGTTTTCCTGGTATTGTTCTTGCGATATATTATGGAAAAGATATTAATATAACGTTGCTAGATTCTTTGAATAAAAGAATTAACTTCTTAAATAATGTTATAGAAAAGCTTGAGCTAGATAATATAAAAACAGTACACGGTAGAGCCGAAGAGTTAGCTCATAATATAGAATATAGAGAAAAGTATGATGTAGCCATAGCAAGGGCTGTAGCATCTTTGAATGTATTGCTTGAGTATTTATCTGGCTATGTTAAAGTTACAGGTAAGTGTATATGTATGAAGTCTATTAACGTAGATGAAGAAATAAAATCTTCAAATAATGCAGTAAAAGAATTAGGTTTGAAATTAGAAAAGAATGATAAATTTAATTTTGAATATAAAAAAGAAAATATAACAAGAAATATATTAGTATATAGTAAGGATAAACCAAATAAAGAAAAGTATCCTAGAATGTATTCTAAAATAAAGAAGAACCCTTTATAATTGATTTATAAAGGGTTTTATGATATACTTATACAGATTTAAATATAAACCTTAGTATTAATATATGGAGGAAATATAATGAAAAAAATTAATTGTAAGCATGAGTTAAACAGAAAACAAGAGATTGAAGCTAGGCGTTTCCGTAAAGTTATACTAGAAGAAGATGTATCAAGTGAGCGGGTAATGCAACTATTACAAAGAGTTACGAGTTTATATTATTCTTTCATTCAGAGTGGGAAAGATAGTTTGTATAAGTTTGTAAAAGAAAATGATATTGTGGTTTATTCAGCTTTTCAAAGAGTTGGTGGAATGGAAGCTTTATATCATTTTATATCGAAATCTCAAATTGTTTAATAAAATTAACTTGAAAGAGAAAAAATAGTAATTTTCTCTTTCTTTTTTATATATTTTGTAATATAATAGCAAGAAGAGGTGAATAAAAGAAAATGCCTAAAGTAATAGCAATAGCAAATCAAAAAGGTGGTGTAGGTAAAACAACTACATCTATAAATTTAAGTGCTTGTGTAGCAGAAAAAGGAAAGAAAGTTTTATTAATTGATATAGATCCACAGGGAAATGCAACAAGTGGACTTAGTATAAATAACCATGATGAAAAATCAGTATATGATGTACTTGTAGATGACATAAAAATAGAAGACGCTATAAAACCTACTATGGTTAAGAATCTACATATTTGTGCTTCAAATATTGATTTAGCTGGTGCGGAAATAGAACTTGTATCATTGGTGTCTAGGGAGAATAGATTAAAAAATGCAATAGATCGTATGGAAACAAATTATGATTATGTTTTTATTGACTGTCCTCCTTCACTTGGCCTTATAACATTAAACGCGTTTACGGCTGCAGATAGTGTTATTGTTCCTATACAATGTGAATATTATGCATTAGAAGGACTTGGTCAATTAGTTAATTCGATAAAGTTAGTAAAAAAACATTTGAATCCAGATCTAGAGATTGAAGGCGTATTGCTTACTATGTACGATTCTAGGACAAGACTTTCTTCACAAGTCGCAGAAGAAGTATCAAAGTATTTTGGAGAAAGAGTGTTTGATACAGTTATACCAAGAAATATAAGACTAAGTGAAGCTCCAAGTCACGGGTTGCCAATATCTATGTATGATCCTTTATCTAAGGGGGCAAGAACGTATAAGAAATTGGCAAAAGAACTTATAAATAAAAACAAAGAAGAAAAATAGGAGGAGAATATGGTTAAAAATTCTAAAGGATTGGGTAGAGGTTTGGATGCTCTATTTGATGATATAGAAGATGTAAAAACAGTTACAAATAAAAATAACAAATTAGGTGAGGTAGTAGAAATTAAAATTTCTGATATAGAACCTATGCTAAATCAGCCAAGAAAGGTTTTTGATCAAAAAAAATTGGAAGAATTAGCAGCCTCTATAAAAGAAAATGGAGTTATACAGCCTATACTTGTTGTGAAAAATGAGAGTGGCTATACTATAGTAGCTGGTGAAAGAAGATGGAGAGCTTCTAAATTAGCAGGACTTGAAAAAGTTCCAGTTATAATAAAAGATTATACTGATACTAAGAAAAAGCAAGTGGCATTGATAGAAAACATACAAAGAGAAGATTTAAATATCATTGAGGTGGCTCAAGCTTTAAAAGAACTTATGGATATGGAAGGATACAATGTAGCAGATGTATCTAGAGTTACAGGAAAAAGTTTATCAGGTGTTTCAAATACGATGAGATTATTAAAACTACCTACAGTGATACAAGATAAAGTATTAGACGGAAAACTTGTTGAAGGACAAGCAAGAGCTTTACTTGCAATTGAGGATGAACAAGAACAAATAAGATTGGCAGATAAAATTATAGAAAAGAAATTAACTGTAAGAGAAGTTGAAAAATTAATATACGACAATGATAAATATAAAGTTAAGAAGAAAAATGTGGCTAAAAAAATAGGAACTATATATAAAGCTGTTGAAGAAAAATTAACTGAGTATTTTGGAATGAAGGTAAAAATTGATGCTACTAAAACAAAACCTAAGTTGATAATTGAATATTATGATAATGAAGGCCTTGAAAGAATATTAGAAAAGTTAAAAATTGAGCTATAATAGGTGATAGTATGGAGATTATTTTATCAGTAATATTGGGAATAACTGTGCTAGTAGTAATTGTCTTAACTATTACAACAGTTTTTCTAACTATCAAACTTAAAGAATATAAAAAGAAAAGTGAAAAAATTTGGGAAAAGTTCGATAATGAAAATATAGAACAAGATATAAATAAATTATTAGAAAGACTAGAAGAAGTGGAGAAAACTTCTAATGAAACAAAAATTATAAGTGAAGCTACAGATGGAAAAATGATTAAATGTATACAAAAGATTGGTATGGTTAAATATGATGCATACAATTCTGGAAATAGTGGTTTAAGTTTTTCCTTGGCATTACTTGATAATGAAGACACTGGAGTCCTTCTAAATAGTATTTATACAAGAGATGGATCTAATATATATGCAAAAGAAATAAGTAAAGGCGAGTATGATGGAGAATTAACTGATGAAGAAAATAAAGCTCTAAATAAAGCTTTAAAACATAAGAGTTTTATGTAAAAGTGACAATACTCAGAAGAAATTTCTTTCTGAGTATTGACAAATTATATATATGTGTTATAATTAATTTACTGTTTGACATTTGGAAGAGTGTCCGAGTGGTTTAAGGAGCCAGTCTTGAAAACTGGTGATGTCGAAAGGCACCGTGGGTTCGAATCCTACCTCTTCCGCCAGTATAAAATAGAAAGAAGAAAAAACTTCTTTCTATTTTTATTAATAATATGTTGACATCCAGGCATTTTAGTATATAATATTAAATATATTCGGAGAGTTACCCAAGAGGCCGAAGGGGACTGTTTGCTAAACAGTTAGTGTCCAATTACGGGCAGCGGGGGTTCGAATCCCCCACTCTCCGCCAGCATATGAAGTACGTAACATTAGGTTATGTACTTTATTTTTTTTTTTTTTTTTATACAAAATGTTTACAATATTGAAAAATAGTGTAATATATATTATATAAGGAGATATGACGTTGTTATTAAGTCATATAAAAATTTATGAAAATATTGATTTTATCTTGCAGTACTGGCGGAGGCCATAATGCAGCTGCGAATGCTATTAAAGAACAATTTGATATGAGGAATATAGATTGTGATGTTAAAGAATTCCTAGATATATTTAATATTAGAATGGCTAAGATTATAAATAATGCTTATATAAAAGCAACTACTAATAATGGTATGTGTTTTAAGTGTGTGTATAAATTGGGTGAATTGTATGACAGAACTAATTTAATATCACCAGTATATAGTTTAAATAGTATAACAAAGAAAAAATTGTATAAATATATTATAGAGAATGAATACGACTATGTTGTGGCTACTCATTTGTTTCCTGCACAAGCACTTACTGCACTTAGAAAAAAGTGTGATATTGGGTTTGTTGCTATAGCAACCGATTATGAAAGTATTCCTTTTTGGAAAGAGGTGTGTCCAGATTATTTTATAATACCACATAAGGATTTGATTGATAATTTTGTACAAAGAGGAATAGATAAAAATAAATTGATTCCTATGGGAATTCCTGTGTCTGATAATTATTCAAGAAAAATAGATAGAAAAGGAATAATTAATGAATTAAAATTAAATGATAATAAAAAATATATATTAGTAATGTCAGGAAGCATGGGATTTGGAAAAATAGAAGAAATAATATATAAACTAGATAAAAGTTTAGATGGCAAGTATTGTATAATTGCAGCGTGTGGAAACAATACAGAAATGGTTAAAAAAATAGAAATAAACTATACTAAAGGTAGAATAATAGCACTTCCTTTTACTAAAGAGATATACAAGTATATTCGTATATGTGAAGTTGTATTATCTAAACCTGGAGGATTAAGTACAACAGAAATATGTACAGCAAATATTCCATTGATACATACAATGCCAATACCAGGGTGTGAAACAAAAAATGCTGATTTTTTTGAAAGTAAAGGTATGAGTATAAAATGTGAAACTGTAGATGAAATTGTTTCTGCGACTAAAAAACTTTTAAATGATAATGATGCTAAAGAATATATGATTAATTGTCAACGTAAAAATATAGACAGATACTCTGCAAGTCATATTTGTGATTACATTATAAAACACATGAATGATAATATTTTGGAAAAAGAAAATATTAAGAATAAATCCGGAGATTATTCTTAATATATTACCGGTTGTACAGTAGAGCAAAGTAATTAAAAATAAAGAAAGATACTAAAAGAATTATGAGAGAAAATTTGAAAAAATTAGGAGGAAACATGAAAGCAATTGTTACAGGGGCATCTTCAGGTATAGGCTATGAAATATCAAAATATTTGAGTAAAAAAGGTTATGAAATTATAGCAGTAGCACGAGATGAAGGGAAATTAAAAATGCTTAAAAA
Source organism: uncultured Clostridia bacterium (assembly GCA_934149365.1). Lineage (GTDB taxonomy): Bacteria > Bacillota > Clostridia > TANB77 > CAG-465 > CALXJE01. The sequence continues at coordinate 78,897 of CAKPEI010000005.1, read as the reverse complement.
AGAATGTGAAACTAATGTTGATATTTTTTTAGTTGACTTATCAAATGAAGATGAAATAATGAAATTCTATGATAATGTGAAAAACGAAAAAGTAGATGTATTAGTAAATAATGCAGGGTTTGGAGCTTTTGGTAGATTTGATGAAATTGATTTTGATTTTCAAATGAAAATGATAGATGTAAATGTAAAAGCAGTACATATTTTAACATATTTATTCTTAAAAGATATGAAAAAAAGAAATCAGGGCCATATTTTAAATATAGGATCAATAGCTGGTTTTATGCCGGGGCCTTTGATGACAGAATACTATGCGACTAAATCGTATGTACTTAGAATGACACAAGGAATAAATAAAGAGTTAAAAAAATCAGGTAATAATGTGCATATAAGTGTATGTTGTCCCGGGCCAGTAAAAACTAACTTTAATAATGTGGCAAATGTTAAATTTAATTTAAAGTCTAAATCAAGTGAATTTGCCGCTAAAAAAGCAGTTGATGGAATGTTTAAGAATAAAGAAATAATTTGTCCTGGAATAAGTGAAAGACTGGTTAAAGTATCAAGAAAATTGGTAAGCGACAAAATATTGGAAGAAGTTGCTTATCATGTTCAAAGGAAAAAAGGAAATATATAACATAAAGCAGACTTATGTCTGCTTTTGACGTTTACATAAATATTGACAATGTCGCGTTAATATAGTATAATAATAGCGTGAGTTGTGTAGTAGGTAAAAAGATAATTTTTTTTACAGGAGGTGTACAAAAAATATAATGGGAAACCATTTTTATAATACACACAATAATTTTAAATTTATAAGGAGGACAATATTATGAAACGGAGAATTTTTTCAATAGTGCTTGCTATGGCTATGATTATATCTATGGCCGTGCCTGCACTGGCAAGTTATGATCCTACAAGAAGTTCAGGCGGTTATAATTACAGCGGCTATTATGACGACTCAAACTATTCTGGTTATTATGGTGAAGATTATTATAACTATAATTACAGAAATACCTACTACGGTAATTATTACATGAGCTCCTGGGCAGAAAATTTAAAGGTTGCGTATGACCCAACTTGGTATGAGCAGCCGCAGAGGCAAGTTGCAAGAGGTGAAGCTTTTTTACTCTTTTTGAGAGCAGTACAGCGGTCACTTCAAAGACAAGGATATAGCAGATTAACTTCTGGATATGGTCAGCCACCTTTTTATGATTACAATTCAGTAAATCCTTATGCACAGTCAGAGGTTAATGTTTTGTGGTCAAACGGTATACTTGTTGGATATGATGACGGTACAATGCGCTTTTCACAGCTTTTAAACAGAGCAGAGATGGCGGCAATATACAGCAGGTTCAACAGAATTTATTTCAACATGGGTGTGGGTTATAGTCAGTACGGATACGATGGATATAACAATTATTATAATAATAACTATAATTCATATTATAATAATTATATGTTCAACGATGTCTATGGACATTGGGCGCAGCAAGACATTATAACGGCAGCATCAAATGGCGTTCTGGTAGGCGTTGGTAATGGTTACTTTGATACTGAGGGTAAGCTTACAATAGAGCAAATTTGGAAGATACTTGATTGCTGTGTAGGTTACCAAGGACTTAAACGTTCTGATATTGCTTATGCTATGTCACAGACATTTAAGGTTAAATTCGGAAAGAATATTGACGAAGATTATGGTACACCAAACGGCATAAAGGTAACAAGACTTTCAGCTTCTCCAAGTACTGTAAGTATCAATGAGGGTGAGACAAGAAACATAAAAGTAAGTGTATATCCTTCAAATGCTGAATATCAGAAACTCAATTGGTCTTCATCTAACACAAATTACGTAAGTATTGAAGAATCTTGGAATTCATCAGCAGGAACAGCGTACGTTACTATCTATGGTAGAAGGTACAGTAGTAACTATATTACACTTACAGGACGGGCTATGGATGGTTCTGGCAAATCTGTTACAGTCAAAGTTAAAGTAAATAGGTATAATGATGACAATGATTATGATGATGGTTATATAACCTCAATAACTCCGTCGGAAAGTACAATATATTTACAGCGTGGCGAAAGCAGACAGATAAATGCTAGAATCAGGCCTTCAGGAGCGTATAACAAGAACCTGAAGTGGACATCAAACGATTCTAATATAGCTTACCCGTCCAATGTGTACACTTCTGGGAACTATTCCTATGCTACAATTACAGGTAATAACATCGGTACTACCTATATATACATTAAAGCTATGGATGGTTCAGGAGAGCAGGAAAGCGTTAAAGTAATTGTACAAGATGGCTCGCAGGGTGAAACAAATATAACATCTGCAGTTGCAAATCCAAGTTCAGTATCTCTTAAGGTAGGCAATTCACAGAACGTGAGCATAACGATTTATCCTGCAAATGCTGTGAATAAGAACATCAATTGGACTAGCGACAATGAGAATGTGGCACGTGTTGAAAAGATTTCTAATAACTCTATTAGAATAATTGCAGTAGGAGTTGGTAATACAAATATACGTGGAATAGCTGAATCAACAGGAAACGTAGTATGCACAATACCTGTTACTGTTACAGATCAGGGAACCATTCCAAGCGGAGATACAACTCCACCGGTTGTAACTTTGGAAGGAGCTACAAATGTTAAGATAGGTGAAACTATAACTATCATTGCAAGAGCTTCTGACGAAACAAGTCTGCAATCTTTCAATATAGGTGTTAACAGCATTATTGGTATGACCGGTTCACTTAGTCCTACTAAAATTGAAAAATTGTCTGCGACTGAGTACAGAATTACACTTATGGGTGTTGAAGTAGCATCACAGTGTATATGTATAGCTGGAGGTGCAGCAATAGATTCTGCCGGAAACGTTTCGGAAGAATCAAATGAAATTGTTATATTTATCAATTCTGGTGAAGAATAACATTTTCTAGGCGGTTAGTAAATCTAACCGCCATTTTTTTGCTATAAAAATTATGTGCATACATATAATTGTATGAGGTGTAATAGAGTGAAATTTGTTATAATTGTATTTTTAATTGGAACTATAAGTAATGAAATTGGTGCATTAATTGGCTATTTTAAAAGAAAAGAAAGCAAAAACGATATTATAATACCATTTACTGCTGGAATAACAACTGCAATAATTTGTTTTGAATTACTTATGGAAGCTTTTAAATTAGATACAAAAATTAATGTTATATTATTTATAGTAGTAGGAGTGGCCTTTTCAATGATATTAAATTGTTTAGTAGAAAGAAAGACAAAAAACAGTCAAGCTACGGTAATAACTAGTATTATGTCGGCACATAATATAGCCGAAGGAATGGCTGTAGGTGCCGCTTTTAGAATATCATTTACTTTGGGAATATCATTACTTTTTGCTATTTCTGTACATAATATACCAGAAGGAATGATAATAGGTAGCATGATTAAAAAAGAAAATAAAGGAAAAAGAAAAACAATTATATCTTGCGCATTAATAGGATTATTTTTAACAATTGGTGCAATAGTGGGAAACACTATGGGAGGGCTTAGCAGTAATTATACTACTCCTAGTCTTGCAATTTCTGCAGGAGCTATGTTATATATTTTATCTTGTGAATTAATACCTGAAATGCAAACAGAGAATAAAAATAATAAAGTAGGAATTGTGTATATTTTTGGCTTTATACTAGGGTGCCTAATATGTAACATATAGATTGACTTTAAGGGCTTTTTGTGATACTATTACTTAGTACAAAAGGAGAAAAAAATGAAGAAAATTATATTTGTTTGTACAGGTAATATTTGTAGAAGTGCTATGGCGCATCACTATATGCAAAAAAGAATGATTGATGAAAAAAAAGAAAATGATTATATAATAGAGTCTGCTGGTTTGAGTGCATATACTGGAGATAGAGCTACAGAGTTTGCGACCTTAGTCATGAAAAAATATGGAGTGAATATGGAAAACCATAGAGCAACATATATAGAAGAATCAGATATTAAAGAAGCAGATTTGGTTATATGTATGACTCAGGCACATAAAAGAAAAATACTTAATAGATATCCAAATTTAGAGGAAAAGGTATTCACTTTGAAAGAATTCGTCGGTGAAAAGGAATACCTAGATATAGATGACCCATGGGGATTTGGCTTGGAAGTGTATGAAAATTGTTCTAAAGAAATTGTTTATTATGTGGACAAACTAGTAGAGAAATTATTAAGAGGTGAAAATAAATGATTATATTGGGTTCAGACCATGCAGGTTATGAATTAAAAGAAAAAATAAAAAAAATGCTTGATGAGTGGAATTATGCTTATATAGATGTTTCACCTGAATTTTTAACAGATGATGACTATACTGATGTGGTTGAGACTATTTGTAAAAAAATGAATGTTGATTCTGATAAGGCTATAATGGTTTGTGGAACTGGAATCGGTAGTAGTATAATGGCTAATAAATATAAAGGAGTAAGGGCTGCCATTTGTTACGATGAATATACAGCTAAATTCACAAGACTTCACAATGATGCTAATATGTTATGCTTAGGTGGAAGGACATCAGTAGCTCAAAATAATGAGTTACTTGAAAGTATAGTTAAAACATTTTTAGATACTGAATTTTCTAAGGAAGAAAGACATGTAAGACGTTTAGAAAAAATTAAAAGAGTAGAAGAAGGTAATTAGTATGAGTATATATGTTTATGGAGTGGTTTTAATAGTAGCATTTTTGTCTTGCTACTTTACAGTACCGCTAGCAATTAAATTTGCTGTTAAAAAAGGAATTATAGATAATCCAAAGAAAGATAATCGTAGGGTTCATAAAAAGCCAATACCAAGAGCAGGTGGACTTGCCATTATATTTGGAATAGCTTTTACATTACTAGTTTATTATATAACATCACTTTTCTGGCATGACTTAAAAGTTGATAAAAGCTTTTTAGGTTATTCCATAGGTGCATTAATTATAGCAATAATGGGATTTTTAGATGATTTAAAAGATTTAAGGCCTTTAGAAAAATTCTTGTTTCAGCTTGTAGCTGCTTCTGTAGTGTATTTGTTTGGAATAAGTATAGTAGGTATAAAAATACCATTTATATACAATAATATAATTGATTTTGGAATTTTAGCTTATCCTATAACTTTAGTGTGGATATTAGGAATAACAAATGCAGTTAATTTGATAGACGGTTTAGATGGTCTGGCTGCAGGAATATCTAGTATATCAGCAATATCTTTGTTAGTAATATTTTTATTAACAGGCGCTCCACTTGAAGTTGTTATAATAACAATCGCTTTGGTTGGAGCAACATTAGGATTTTTACCATATAATTTTAATCCTGCTAAAACTTTTATGGGAGATGTTGGATCTAACTTTTTAGGTTTTACTCTTTCAGTAATTTCAATAATGGGTATGGCTAAGGGATATACAATATTAGCAATAGCAGCTCCAATAATTATATTAGGAATACCAGTTTTTGATATGATTTTTGCTGTTATAAGAAGACTTTTAAGAGGACAAAAAATTACAGCACCAGATAAGGAACATATACATCACAGATTACTTAAATTAGGCCTATCACAAAAACAAGCAGTTTTAACTCTTTATATAATAACATCAGTACTTGGAATTATTGCTGTAGCATTAGTTGCAAATATGAAATGGCAAATAATTTTACTTATAATAATAATAGCTAATTTATTAGGAATATATGCAATAACTAAATATAAAAGTAAAAAAGAAAATGAAAAAACTGAATTAAAAGAAGAAAATTAAGTATAATATTTTAGGGGGAGTTTTCATGGGGTTAAAAGAAAATTTATTAAAAGAATTAAAAGAAGCAATGCAAGCTAAAGATACATTAAAAAAAGATACAATTACAATGCTTAGAGCATCAATATTACAAGTTGAAAAAGATGGACAAAAAGAATTATCAGAGGATGACATGCTTGCAATAGTTGCAAAAGAAGTTAAAAAGAGAAAAGAATCTATAGGCGAATACGAAAAAGCAGGAAGAGAAGATATTGTTAATAATCTGAAAAGAGAAATAGAAATACTTGAAGTATATATGCCAAAACAATTATCAAATGAAGAAATCAGAGAAATTGTTAAAAATGCTATATCAGAAACCGGTGCTGCATCAGTAAGAGATATGGGAAAAGTTATGCAGAATGTTAGAACTAAAACTCAAGCTAGAGCAGATGGAAAATTGGTTAGTGATATAGTTAAAGAAGAATTAAATAAATTATAAAGAAGAATAAGCCAAGTTAATCTTGGCTTTTATTAGAGGAGGTAAAGATATGAAAGAAAATTTAATAGTAATAAATGATAATAAATTCAAAAGTATATTTATTTCTGTTAATTTTATAAGGAAATTGTCAAAAGAAGAAAATCATAAAAATGCTCTACTTGCATCAATTCTAAGGAAAGGAACATCAAAATTAAATAGTGAAGAAAAAATAGATTTAAAACTAGCAGAACTTTATGCTTCAGGGATAGATACTAATGTAGAAAAAGTAGGTGGCTTTTATAACGTTGAGTTTGGCGCTGAATTTATAAATAAAAAATTTATAAATGAGGATGTTTCTAATGATGTACTTTCAATCCTTCATGATGTTATATACTCACCGTATCTAGAAAATGGAGCTTTTGGCAGTAAAATATTTGATACTGAGAAAAAAGCATTAGTAGAAAGAATAAATCAAGAAAAAAATGATAAAAGAAAATGGTCATTAAAACGATTAGAAAGTGAAATGTATAATGAAAATGATTATGGCTTTTCTGTATATGGAGATATTGATTCTATAGAAAAAGAAACAAACAAGTCAATATTTGAATATTACAAAGAGTTTTTAAAAACATCACAAATTAGAATAGTAATTACGGGAAATTTGGATGGCTATGAAGATTTAGAACAAAAAATGGAAGAACTGTTTTTAAAAGATGAAAATGTAAAAATTAATGAATTAGAAATAAAAAACAGAAATGAATTTAGAAATGTAGAAGAATATGAACCACTAAACCAAAGCGTACTTTGTATGGGATTAAATGTTAAGAATACTGATATAGATATGATACCAGTAGTTACAGTATATAACAGTATATTAGGTGGTACACCTGCATCTAAACTATTTCAAAATGTTCGTGAGAAAGAAAGTTTAGCATACTTCGCAAAGTCACAATATAATAGATATATTAATGGTATATACATATATTCAGGAATAAATTTAAGCAATGTAGAAAAAGCTAAAAAAGTTATAAATGAACAACTTAAAGACTTAAAAGAAGGAAATATAACTGAAGAGGAAATAGATACTGCTAAAAAGAATATAATACTTACTTATAAGGCCATAAGAGATAACAAAGTTTTATACAATAGACTTGTTTTAGCAAATAGCATAAAATACAACAAATTATTAGATTTAGATGATTTTATAAATAAAATAAATAATGTTGAAATAAGCGATGTTGTTAAGGTGGCTCAAGATATAGACGTAAATACTGTATATCTTTTAGGAGGTAAAATAGATGAATAAAGTTGATGTTGAAATGAATAATATCACTGGAGACAAAGTTTTTAAAACAACTTTAGATTGTGGTCTAAAAGTTTTTGTTTGTCCAAGGAAAGATTATACTAAAAAAATGGGAATGCTTGGGACAGTTTTTGGTTCTATAGATAATGAGTTAGTAGACATAGAAACAAAAGAAAGATCGAAAGTTCCGGATGGAATTGCACATTTTTTAGAGCATAAATTATTTGAACAAGAAGATGCTAACGCATTAGATGTATTTTCTAAAATGGGAGTTGATTCAAATGCGTATACCTCATTTGACCAAACAGTTTACTATTTTGAAACTGCAGATAAATATGAAGAATGCTTAGAAAAATTAATAGAATTTGTATCTACACCATATTTTACAGATGAGAATGTTGAAAAAGAAAAAGGAATTATAGCACAAGAAATTAAAATGTATGAAGATGAACCAAATGCAGTTGTTTATTATAATCTTCTGAGATGTATGTATGAGAAACATCCAATAAATATTGATATTGCAGGTACAGTTGAAACTATATCTACAATAGATAAAGAAACACTATATAAATGTTATTATTCATATTATAATCTAAAGAATATGTTCCTTATAATAATAGGTGATGTAGATGTTCAAAAAATAATAGAAGATGTAGAGGTATTAATATCAAAATATTATTCTAATAGAAAGACAGATATAGTTCAAAGAAATAATATTATAGAACCAGAGGAAATATTCAAAAAAGAGATTGAAACGAAACTGCCTATATCAATGCCTATTGAATGTGTTGGATTTAAAATAAAGCCACAAGTTGGAAAAGAAAGTGTAAAGGATGTTATAATCGCAGACATAATTAATGATATTTGTTTTTCTACTTCTTCAGAATTTTATCAGAAACTATATAAAAATGGAATACTAGTATCAGAACCTGATTTTTCTTTTGAAAGTGGAAGAGAATTCTCACATGTTGTTATATCTTCTTTTGTGTTAAATACTGAAAAATATGAAAATGAACTATTTAATTATATAAATAATTTAAGGGAAAATGGTGTCGATAAAGATAGATTTGAAATAATGCTAAAGAAGAAAAAAGGAGAAATAATATACAATTCTGAAAGGTTAACTTGGATATATAGAAGTGTAATAGAATCAGTTATACAAGACATAAACGTGTATGAAGAAATTGATGTTATAAATGAGTTAACTAAAGATGATGTGGATTTATTTATAAAGGAAAAACTTGATATGGAAAAACTTAGTATATCAAGGGTGTTACCAAAAAGCTCTCTATAAAGGGAGCTTTTCTTCTCGAATTTTGTAGAAATTTGCGGTCGAAAATTACATAATATTAGTTGACATGAATATAAATAAATGGTATAAATATTGAATAAAGGAGATGATTACATGGTAACAGAAGAAATAAATGTCTTAAGAGAAAAATTAGAAAAACAAATATTAAATAACGAACCTTACGATAGTATATATAAAACAAGTGCAGCTATAGATGAGTTACTTACTGAGTATTATAAAGAGAAAAAAGTTATCTAAATGGGTTTAAGTTAATATTTAACAAAGATAAACCCAAACAAATAATAAGCAAGATATCACATGAGTTATCAGTTACCAAGAAGAAAAGAACACCTAGTATTATTATAGTGTCTATATTGAAAGAAAAACCACCAATATCAAGCCTATTATTGTCTGTTTTAAGATTTACAATATCTAATATATGGCTAAAAACGTCATTTTTTCTAAAAAAAATTTCATTACTTTTAGTATTACATAATTCCATTAAAACCACTATCCTCACTATTAAAAGAGTCAAGAACATTGAGTATGCCTAAAACAAAAATATAAGTGTCTACATTTTTTTGTCTATCATTTCTTAAAAAGGGCTTAAGAGAAAGCAATAAATTTTTTCTTGGATCTTCTCTGTTCATGCTAGATATAATTTTACCAAATCTCATCATAGTTTCCATATCTAAATTCATAAAAGGATTAGAGGCAGAAGAAGTTGTTTTTTGATTTGTATTAGTAAAAGAATTAAACATTTCAAAAAGTTTTGACATATCTACGTTACCATTTTGTGGCGCACTATTTGATGTATAATATCCGATTATTCATGTTTGTAAAATTTTGTTCTGAATTATTGTATGTATTTTGTTTATTTATGTTTTGAGCGTCTTGATTATTTTGATTTGAACTTTCTAGTTTTTCTTGAATATTTGATATTATATCAAGTAGTGGATTTACATTTTCACTCTCTGCCTTGATTTCTTCAGGAAAATGTTTATTTTCCATATTTGAATTTTCCATTTTATTTTCCCTGCTGAGTATTGTTAATTCCTAGCATATTGGTTAAATTATTTAAATCTTCTTTTGACATGTTTTTAACCATATTAGATACTTGCTCTAGTTTATCCTTATCAACTCCTGATAGTAATTCTAATAGCTTTGAATTTAGCATATTATTCACTCTAATCAACTCCTTTAATAATATCAAAATGATATTTATATAACAATTATATGCAGGAATATATTATTATGTTCCTTAAGTGAGGTGAGAATATTTTTTTAAAAGAATTACAAAAAAAGACATTTAAAGATGTTAAAAATTTTTATGGTATTACCGAGGTGGAAAAAGATAGTATTTGTACAATAAATGGACTCGTTAGTATATATGAATTAAAACCATGTTTAATTCTAGAGGGAGATGAACAATTAGACAATATTTTTTATGAAGCATACATACGAAATATTAAAATGCTTAAAGTCGACTATCAAATTGTAATTGATACTAAGAAATTTAAATTAGATGATACTTTTAATGCTTTAGATAACACTCAGTACAAAATGAAAAGTCAAAAACAAAAAAATGTTGTAAATAAATATAAAGAATATTTAAAAGAACTTTCTGATGATATAGAAATATATGAAAGGTGTATATATTTAATAATAAAAAAATTGGATGATGTGGGAGAAAGGCAATTAACTGAAGCTTTAACTAATTTGAAAGCTATAGGCATTGGAGTAAGAAAAGTGGAAAGTAGAGAAGAAATTTTAAGAATAATTTATGAACTCATTAATAAAAGTGAGGGGGAATAATATGGATTTAAATAGTATATATCCAAATAATGTTAATATAAAATATGATCATGTTATGGTAAATAATTTGTATATTTCTGGAGTAATAATATCTGACATATCTGGAGAAATTGGAATTTTTGATTTTGCTAACATAATACCAAGTTACACAAAAAATATCATGTCTATCTACGTTCAAAAACTTGATCTAAGAAATGAAATTAAAAAATTATCAAAAATTATATCTGAAACAGGTTCGACAATAAAAGATGCTAATTCTAATGAACTTGGAATAGATATTACTAAAAAAGTTAATAGCGAGGCGGTAGAACTCAGAAAAAAATTGCAAGTGGAAAATGAAGAAATATTTAAGGTAACTATTTTTATAGAGCTAAGTGATACTAATTTAGAAAGTTTGAAAATAAAACTTAATAAGTTGATATCAGAATTGTTTAGTAAAAATATAATAGCTAAAATAGCTAATTTTAGACAAGATAAATTGTATTTAGATTCTTTACCTATTTTTAATGCTAATGATAAACTTGTAAAAGATGTTGGTATTAGTGTTACAACTTCTCAACTTGCATATTTATTTCCATATATAAAAAATGAATTATACGATAAAAATGGAATTCTGTACGGATTTATAAATAGTAGTTTTTGTATATATGATATTTTTTCTAATAACAATATGAATTATAACATGTGTATTCTAGGAAGTAGTGGGGCTGGAAAATCATATTTTATGAAAATAATGATTATGAGAAATCTTTGTATGAATATAAGGCAGGTTATATTTGACATACAAGAAGAATATTTGAATGTTGCAATGTGTACAGATGCTGTTATATTTGAAAGTAGTAATTGGAATATTTTATATATTCCCCAAGAGTTTGCCATTAACAATAAGGGATTTTTAGATTTAAAAATAGAAAAAATCTATGAAGTAATGAACGAATATACAGAGTTTAGCTTAAATAATGTAAAAAAAGAAATAAAAGTCATTATAAAAGAATTGTATTATAAATATGGCATAAAAGAAGAACTTTATTCTATGTATGAACATTATAAAAGTAATAAACTAAATATAGATAAAGTTTATAAAAAATATAGTAGTTTCCCAGATTTTAAAGAATTAATAGATTTGATTATAGAAAAAATAGATTTACCAAATGAAGTATATGAAAAATTAACAAATACAGATAGCTACATAAAATATGATAAAGAATGCGTCAAAAAATTAGATGAATGTTTTGATAATTTGATTGTATTTAATATGAATAAATTAAGCATGAAAAATTTTAGATTTTATATTAGCTACATAGAACAATATTATGGAAATAAACTTTTAATTTATATAGATGAGGTTTGGAAATATATGCTTAATAAGGATGATTATTATAACAGTCAAGAGATAATGGAATTATATAAAACAATTAGAAAGAAAAATGCGGGTATTGTAATAGCTTCTCAAGACATACATGATCTTTTTAAGATTGGCTATGAGAACTTTGGGAAAAGTATATTAAACAATTCGTATACTAAAGTATTTTTTAAAATGCAGTATACCGATTTAGGGGCTTTAGCAGAAGCTGGGTTATTTGAGGGAGCTGTACATAAAATTAAAGGGCTAGCAATTGGACGAGCTTGTATGAATATTGGAAATGTTTATTTTAATTTAGAAATTAAAGCTAGTAGTTTAGAAAAAGATATAATTGGAGGAGAAATAAATGAAGAAAATACTTATAGCTATAGATAATGATGAAATATATAATAAATTTAAAGATGTTGATGAATATGATGTATATAACAGAGATATTGTTTATAAAGAAGGCGTTCTTGAGTATATGTCAAAGAATAATGTAGATATTCTAATTACAAGGGATGATTTAGAGGGAAATATGATAAGGGAAATTTATATAAAACAAATAAGGTTGTTAAATTCTAAAGTCAGAATAATACTTTTTACTAAAGAATTAGATACAAAATACCTTGAATTTTTATATAATAATGGAATTTTTGATGTGATTGATTCATGTGATAATTTTGATTTTACTAAATTAATAAAAATGCTAGATGATAATACTAAAAGTAGTGTACTTCCTAGTATGAGTAATAATATAAAGGAAAATAATGTACCAGCATTAAACATTGTTACTAAAAAGAAAATTGCAGTTTTTGGAACAAATGGTTCAGGAAAATCATATGTTTCTACATTACTTGCAGATGTTATTTCCGAGAATTTAAATATGAATACTTTACTTATGGATATGGATGTTCAAAGTTCGGCAATAGATATATATAATAATCTAAATTGTGGAAATAATTTACTTATGGATATTGTTAAAGATATAAACAATAATATGATATCACCTGAAAATTTCTACAATAATGTCTATAAGAAAGGAAAAAAGTATTTTATAACAAATAATGCTAGTATATTTGATTATCAAAATAATTTATGTGTAAAACAGTATGAAAAAATATTTGAGATTGCAAGTCAAAAATTTGATGTCATAATATCTGATACTCCTGGCAATATACTATTGGACATTTCATATTATAACATAAAAAATGCAGATGTTATTATGTTTGTAATTAATCCTAATTATATAAGTATTAGACAAGCTCTTAAATACTTAGAACTTATTACAAATGCATGGAATATAGATAAAAGTAAAATAAATATTATAGTAAATAAAGTTACAAAGAACTCTCTTTCTACTTCTCAAATAGAATCATTACTGTTGGGTTATAAAGTAAGTATGGAAATAGATTATGATGAAGAAGTCGAAAATATAATTAATGGAATAAGTAAAATAAATGAAAATGCAATAAAAGAAGATAGGGAAATATATAAAATATTTGGAATTGAAAAAGAAACAAGTAAAAAGGAAAACAGATATAATTTTATATATAATTTCTTTAAAAAAGGAGAAAAAGTATGATTATAAATCCATATGCAATAAAAAATGAAAGAATAAAGGAAGAAATTTTAGATGACAGAGAAAATGTAATTGAAGAAGTAATAAAATTCTTATCAGATGAACATAAAGGTTTAGTTGAAATGGGGAAAAGTGAAGAAACTAAAAGTATTATACAAGACTTTATTATCTCCAAAAAAATTAAGTTTAATAATTATCAAATAGAGCAGATAGTTAAGGATGTAACTGATAAAATTTTCGGCTATGGGATATTTCAAGATTATATAACTGATGAAATTACTACTGATATTAGAGCTGTTGGGTATAACAAAATATATGTTAAACAAATGGGCAAATGGTTAAAAAGTAGTTTATCTTTTGAAAGTGATAAAGAATTCAATAATTTTATAAGATACTCTGTACTTAAAAATGGTGGGAATATTAATTATGAAAATCCAATTGTTATTGTTAGCGATAGAGTAAATCATTTGAGAATAGAAGCAGGAATAGATCCTGTAAATGTTTCTTGTTCAAATATAGTTATACGTATACATAAAGGTGAAAAATTAAAAACACTTGAAAATCTTTATATACAAGGAAACATGCTAAGTAAAGACGAGTACATTTATCTCAGTGATCAATCTAAAAAAATGAGTAATATATTAATTGTTGGAAAGGGTGGTAGTGGAAAAACAACTATTCTTAGAGCTATAATTGAGAAATTGCCAAGTAATGTTGCTATAACAACAAATGAGGAAACAGCGGAGTTATATATAGATAATAAAAATGTTATACAAAGAGAAATATTAACAAGGAAAATACAAGAAAATTCTATTGATTTAGAGAAACTAACACAGCATGCTTTAGTAATGAGTAATGATGTAATAGTAATTGGTGAACTTAAGGGAAAAGAAGCTAGTGCGTTCTTTGACGCTATTTCAACGGGACATACGGGATATGCAACTGTTCATGCAGATTCAATAGAAAATAGCGTAGATAGGTTAGTTGTTTTAATAAAAAAGGATCCTAAGGCTCAGAGTTATACAGATGCTTTTTTAAGAAGATTTATAGTAAGTACGTTAGATTTTGTAGTATATATGAAAGACTATAAAATAAAAGAAATAGCAACTTTAAAGTATGATGAAAATAGTAACAAAGTGTTAACTCAAACTTTGTTTTATAACGGTATTAAAAAACAGGAGGAAGAAAATGATTATTAAAATAGTTATAGCATTAAACATACTTTCACTATTAACTCTGATCGTACAATATATATTAAATAATTATAAATACATTACAATGTATATTAAGGAAATACTTGGTAAGATGAAATTTACTAAAAATATAGATAGTAGTCTTGGCTATTTTAAAATGTATTTTCCAATGTTTAAGAGCAACAAAATTTTTGATTCAATAAAAATATTAATTTTATCTGTGGTTTGTTTGTTAGTCAGTTATAGTTTGTTTATTTTAATTATAAAAATAAAAAGTACTTGCGTTATATTATCAATAATTTCTTTTTTCATTCCGTATCTCTTGATAAATGTATGTGTAAATAACAAAATAAGAAAAATAAAGGATATATTACCATCGTACATAGTTAATTTAAAAAACAATATAGAAGTTAGTAATAACATTCTGGATGCAATAAGAGTAACCAAAGTACAAGAACCACTTTCATATAGTATAAGTAAATTTAATTTTAGAATTCAAAATGGTGTCAATGTAAATCAATGCTTTGATGAGTTAAAAAAAGAAATAAATATTGTAACTTTTCATAGCTTAATCGATGCTTTTAAGGTTTGTTATGAAAATGGTGGGGATTTTAATGATATTCTTACTAGATACATAGATATTGTATCTAAAGAAAATTTAGAAAAAGCTAAACTTAAAGAAAATAGCAGTGCAACAATAATTACGTTAGTTATAATGATAGCAATTAATGTTCTACTATTATTCTCTTCGATACTTACCAATGCTGAATATAGAGAAACAATTTTACGTACAACGATGGGACATGTAATAATAAATTTTTCTATACTAAGCTATGTTTTAGTTGGCTTTTTTGTATATAAAATATTTAAAATGGAGGAGTAATATGCAAATAGTTTTAGAAAATGATAAAATATTTAATACAATTAGAGATATAAATAAAGAGCTAGTTTTTGAAAAAGATATAGATAGTATGAAGGAACAGTTTAACAAATTTGTTGGTAGCACGTTTGATAAAATGGTAAAATATACAATAAAATCCATGCCAATACCAGACGCTTTTAAGGATGTTCTATTAGACGTGAAAGATGCATTTAAAACAAAGGATTTTAAATTTATACTTAAGACAGCTGTCCATAGCTCTATAAGAGAAGGACTAGAGATATTAGGATTAGACAAGGAATCTTTGAAAAACTTTAAAATAATGTGTAATGCTGCAATAAAAGGTGGATTACCTGAAGGAATTAAGGCCGGAATAGATATTGTAGCCAAAAAATACTTAAAAAATAATATTGTCGGTGATTATATTTATGATTTTTTTAATCAAGTTAAAAATATACCTTTCTCTAAAGCATTTACTGAAAGATTATCAAAAGAGGCTAGTAAATTAGATAGTATAAAAGCTGATTTTTTAGATAAGTGTACTAGTTTTAAAGAAGCATACTCAGAATTCAACCTTGAAAAAATGGATGAATTATCTAAGGAAATAAATGAAAAAATAAAAAATGTGAAAAAAGATAATGAATGTATAAGGGAGGCAAATAATATACACAATATATGTAAACTGGTTAATGTAAGAAAAGAAAAGTTAACAAATGAGCAGTTGAAACTATGTAATATAATGTAGTATAATGTATAAAAATAGAGGTGGCAAATGGATAAAAGAGATGTAAGAAGAAATGGAGGGCAAATTCAAAAGCCTAAAAACAAATGGAAAGTAGTGCTACTTATATCGATATTGCTTAGTGTATTTGTATATTATCAAGTTTATGTTTTATTAAGATATACAACAGGAAAATCAGTTACTGAAGGTCAGATGACAGTATATAAATGGATAGCTGGTGCTGTTCACAAAACAGAAACGGTTACAGAAAAACAAACGTTGAAAATAGGTGTTGCAGGTAATATTATAATAGATGAGGAAGTAACAAATGAATATATTCAAAATGGAAAAGGAAATTATGGAGATATATTCGAAAATATATCTTTTAAAGATTATGATTTTACTATAGCAAGTTTAAATACAGGTATAGCTCAGGGAAATAATACTTTTTCAAAAGGAAAGGCAAATAGCAATTTATCAAGTACATTAAAAGATATAAATATCGATTTACTGGTAACGTCTACAAAAGAATTAGGGAAACTAAGCTCAGATAATTTGAAACAAACGGTAAGTAGTGTGAATTCAAATGAAATTAAAACGGTAGGAAGTACCGAAAAAGAATCATATTACATATTAGACAAAAATGGAATTAAAGTAGCGATACTAGGTTATGTTGGAGAAGATTATTCAAGTGATAATGGTATTAGTAAATATACAAGTAAGAAGTTTGAAAATGATATTAAAGAAATAAATAGTCGCAAAGTTGATTGTATAATTGTGTTTGTAGATACTAAAAGAAGTGGCGAAAAAAATGTTGAGGCAGAAAAAACTAAACTGCTAGAAAATATCATTAATTTAGGGGCAGATATTGTAATATCAAATGATAATGTAGAGCAAAAACTATCTGAAAAAGAAGTAAAAGAAGGGAAAAATATTAAGACCACATACATAAAATATTCACTTGGTGATGTTATTGGGAAACAAACATCTGAAAATTCTGATGTGTCTAAAGTACTAGGTATAACAATAGAAAAAGAAACAGGTAAAAAAGGAAATGAAGTTAGAATTAATGTGAATGATGATAAAACCTTGGTGGCACTTTCTAATGATATTAAAACAAAATATAAAATTGTAGAATTAGACAAAGTAATAAATGAGTATGATAGTGGAAACGAAGCAGTACTTAGCTTGGCAGAGTATAATTATCTTAAACAAATAAAAGATAATATAAAATAGAGGAAATATAAAAAGTCAGTTTGTTTACTGGCTTTTATTGTTTTTAAAACAAATGTAGTATATAATTGTAAAAAGATAGGAGAGATGAAAATGAATTTTTATGATAAAGTTTATGAATTAGTAAGATGCTTTAAAGAAACTGAGGAATACAAAAATTATATTGAATTAAAAAAGGAAATAAAGAAAGAAAATAAAACGGCTGATATGCTTAAAGAATTTAAAGAAAAACAAATGAAACTTCAAACAGAATATATTAACAGTGGGAAAATAAATGAGACTATGCAAAAAGAATTGGAAAATACATATTCACTTCTTATTCAAAGTGATAAGGCAAGAAGCTTTTTAGAAGCAGAAATAAGACTAAATGTATTACTTGCAGATATGCAGAAAATTATTGGTGAAGGAATAAAAGAAATAGTAGAATTTGAATAATGGAGAATAATTAATGGAAAATATATTGTCAAAGAAGCCACAGGAAATATGCAAAGAGATTTTAGAATTAATTGATAACAAAGATGTGAAAGTGGAAGTTAATTCAGATGAAAAAAGTAGTCTTTACGTATTTTTAAACAATACAATATATATTTCGGGTAATGAAAAAAAGAGTAAAGATAAAGAAAAGTCAGAAAGATCTAAATTACTTGTAATGGCACATGAATGTAGACATTCAATTCAAAATAGAGTAGTTCAAATGCTTAATTTTATCTTGTCAAATTTAGAAATTGTGCTTTTTGTAGCGTTGTTAGTTATGAAAGTGATGTTTAAGGTAAACTTGAAGTATGTGGCTTTTTTGTACTTTTTAATTGCTATTTGCTCTATTTTTATCAGACTCTTTTTGGAATTGGATGCAGTTATAAACTCTGTAAAAATAGTAACAAGATATTTATTTAAGAACAATGTAGATAAAGTAAAAACTCAAAATTTGCAGAAATATTATAAAAAGGAAATAATGAAAACATTGCCGGTTTTTATACTGTGGCTATTTTTATTTAAAATTATAAGATTAATGATAATTGTGGGAATAGTATAGGCAATAATATATAAGGGGGATAATGTGGAAAAGTTTGTAATAGCTACTAGCTTTAATGTGCAAAACAGAAATAAAGATAAAGTAGGTGACATGTTAAGTGAAGCTTATGGCGCAAATAAGGATGTTGTTCTGGTTAATATAGATAACATGAGTCAAAAGACACTTGAAAAATTTATCGACATGAGTGGCATAGATTGTTTTGTGTTTTCATCTGAATACATAGGAAGTAAAGAAAACAGAGAAACGATAAAAAGGATTCTTTCAAAAGATATATCAGAAGGTAAAAATACAAAAATGATAAATGTGTTCGATTCTAAAGATGAGCAAAGTAAAAATAAATCTATTGAAGTAGGAAATATGCTAATAAACGATTTTTCTAGTAGCTTAATTCATTATGATATAAATACAGATTCTAAACTATTAGTACAAAATTTGCAAGGCGCTAGAAATGACTGTTTAAAAAATAAGCAACAACTGAAAATAAAGGATGCCGAGATATTTGATTTGACTAAAAACATAGTAAATAGAATGGAAAATGAAAAAGATCAATATACGGCAAATCATATAAAGTCAGTATCTCTGATAGCTGATGAAATGGCTATTGAATTAGGACTCCCTGATGAAGAAAGGGACATATTAAAAGTAGGAGCTTTATTACATGATATAGGTAAAGAAGATGTTTCTGATAGTGTATTAAAAAAGCCAGCTAAACTTACTGACCAAGAATTTGGAGAAATGAAATCTCATGTTGTATTTGGCGAAATTGAACTTTCAAAGTATAATTTAGGTGAGTATGAGAGGGCTAAGACTATTGCAGCAGAACATCATGAAAGATATGATGGAAGAGGCTATCCAAGAGGCCTTAAGGGAAACCAAATAGACAAATTATCTAGAATTGTCTCTATTGCAGATGCAGCCCAAGCTATGTTTGGAAGAAGCTATCAGGCAGGTAGAACCAAAGAAGATCTAATCTCTCAATTAAATGAAAATGCTGGTACTCAGTTTGATCCTGATTTGGTTGGAACTCTTATTGATATACTTGAAAAAGATCCTAACAGTATAGGAGTATCATACGATGATCAAGGGAAAATATCATATAAAGTTAAAGATGTGGATGAAATACTTAACAGCAGTGAAGATAACAAAGAGGAAAAAATGAATAAGTTTTTAGCGGATTTAAAAAAGGGTGTTAATAAAAAGGAAATTCATTATGAAGATGAAAAAGATAGTAAAGGCAAGAATATAAAAAGAGAATATATAGAAAAAGAATAAACAGTGTTTAGCTGTTTATTCTTTTTCTAAAAGAGCTTTTACAACATCAATAGATATGTCGTATTTAGCGCATATTTCTTTTTCTTTTTTTGTTGTATGTGATAATATTTCATACAATTTCACAGGTTCTGTTTCGTTTTCAATCAGTTTTAATAATGTGTTTTCAACAAATAACCTTTCTCCTTTTTGAAAAGAATTCAAATTGGAGCTTTTAAGAAAAGATTTAATGTTTTCGAAAAAAGGGATAATAACCTTTTTATATTCTTCCTGTGTCATATTAATGTACTCCCTTCAAAATAATAACTATTAATACTATATCATATATTAACGCCAAAGTCAAATTTATGTAAACTGATATAAAATAGTACAGTTAACTTTTATCATGTTTTTTGATAATTTTCAATACATATTATAAAATTTGTGCATTTGAAATTTATGTTGTATAATATCAATATTTATTAATTAAATATTTACCTTGTTCATATGATGTATAAGGTGATATTATGAAAATAAATATAACTTTAAAAAGATATTTGTTTATAACTATAATGGTAGTAACAAGTTTGGTTGTGTGTCAGATTAGTTATGAGAATGCATTGAATAACAAGGTAATGGAAGTAAATTCAACTCCAATAAGCAATAGGATAGTTGTACTAGATGCAGGGCATGGTCTGCCAGACGAGGGGGCAATAGGATTCTCTGGAACTACAGAACAAGCTATTAATTTGAACATAGTGTTGAAGCTTCAAAAGTTAATTGAACAAAGTGGCGCTAAGGTAATTCTTACAAGAAGTGATGAAAACGGAATATATTCAGTAGATAGTACTAGTATTAGAAATAAAAAAATAAGTGATATAAAAAACAGAGAATATATAACAGATAATAGTGGAGCAGATGTGTATGTATCAATACATTTAAATAAATATCAAGATAGTAAGTATAGTGGTTGGCAAACATTTTATCAACCAAAGAATGAAAATAGTAAAAAGCTTGCAACAATAGTTCAAGAGCAAATAGGTAAAAATATGGATGAAACGAACAATAGAATTCCAATGGCTATTAAAGGTGTATACTTAATGGAGCATATAGATATTACTGGAATTGTTGTTGAGTGTGGATTTATATCTAACCCAAAAGAAGAACAACTTTTGAAAGAAGATAGTTATCAAAATAAACTAGCTTGGGGAATATATACTGGTATACAGCAATATTTTCAAGAGCTAAATAATATGGAGGAATAATGGAAGAAAAATACATGAGAGAAGCTATAAAAGAAGCTATAAAAGCAGAAGAAAAAGGTGAAGTGCCAGTTGGTGCTGTGATAGTGCATGATGGAAAAATAATTTCACGAGGGCATAATAAAAGGGAACAAAAGAAAAATAGTTTATGTCATGCAGAGATAATAGCTATTAATAAAGCTTGTAAAAAAATGAATAATTTTAGATTGGAAGATTGTGAGTTGTACATTACGTTAGAGCCATGTCTTATGTGTTCGGGAGCCATTATACAATCAAGAATAAAGAAAATAATATATGGAGCAAGTGATGAAAAATATGGGATGGCAGGGACGGTATTTAATGCATTTGATTTAAAGAGCAACCATAAAGTTGAAATACAAAGTGGTATATTAAAAGAGGAGTGTTCTGAATTATTGACCAATTTCTTTAGAAAAATAAGGGAAAAATA
This sequence comes from uncultured Clostridia bacterium, assembly GCA_934149365.1. Taxonomy (GTDB): domain Bacteria; phylum Bacillota; class Clostridia; order TANB77; family CAG-465; genus CALXJE01. Next base: position 57,325 of record CAKPEI010000005.1, on the reverse strand, counting down.
AAATCAAGCATTAAGCCTGCTTGATTTTGGTGCACCCAGAGGGAGTCGAACCCCCAACCTTTGGATTCGTAGTCCAACGCTCTATCCAGTTGAGCTATGAGTGCATGTGACTATTATACAATAAAATTAATATATAATCAATAAAACACTTTAACAATTATTGATTTTTTAAATAATTGATATATAATATGTGTATGCTTCCGTAGCTCAGGGGATAGAGCAGTAGTTTCCTAAACTATTGGTCGGACGTTCGAATCGTCTCGGGAGCACCAGAAAAAGCAAGTATAGAGTAGATGAAATTACTTTACTATATACTTGTTATTTTTTTGCCTGGATTAAAATAAAAAATAACACTATAAGTTGGTATAATAAAAATATTTTAAAATATAAACTTAAAGAAAAACGCGCAATTTGTCGATAAATGTCATAATAAAACTAACAGTTTCTTAAAAACAACGTATCGTCATTTTATATTTGGCACAAAATATAGTAGTATATATATAAACACTCATAGAGTGATAGCTTCGTTGGAGGTAAGAAATGGATTATATGAAATTAGGAGAAAAAATAAAGAAGGAAAGAATGCGTAATAGATATACTCAAGAAACATTAGCAGAAATGGCGGAAATAACTAGTTCATATGTGGGACAAATAGAACGTGGGGAAAGAAAAGTTACCTTGTCAAAGTTAGTTAGGATAGCAAATGTATTAAATGTTAGTATAGATTATTTACTATCAGATACTATAAATACAATAGACGATGCATTAGAATTAGAAATAAAAAACGAAATGGGAAAAATGCAAGATAAAGATAAATCAATGGTTATAGACATAATTAAAATAATAAATGATTATAAAGATTAGCTGCTAGGGCTAATTTTTTTGCATAATTAGCATACTTTAGCATAACTTGTATAAGAGGTAAAAAGTATGTCTAAGATATGGTCAGGTATGTTAATTATATCTATAACAGTGGCATTTTTTTGTGGTAGTATTGTTAATATTTCTGATATTATAATGAATTCTAGTATAAATGCAACAGAAAATATAATTAAGCTTTTAGGTATGACATGTTTTTGGAGTGGAATGTTCAACATTTTAGAAAAAACATCTCTTATATCAAAAATATCAAATTGCATAAAAAAATGCGTTATAAGATTATTCAATAAACAAGAAGTTAATGAAAAGGCTATGGAAAATATTAGCTTAAATATGACTTGCGATATGCTAGGAGTGGGAAATGCTGCTACCATTTATGGAATAAAGGCAATGGAAGAACTTGATAAAGAAAATAAACATAAAGGAAAATCAAATGATAATATGGTTATGTTTGCAGTTTTAAATGCAGCTTCAATACAGATTATACCTACAGGAATTATTGCTCTTAGGACGATGTATAATTCTGAAGATCCAGTTAAGATAGTTCCATATGTGTGGTTAGTTACTGTAGTAGCACTAATAGCCGGAATAGTTAGCTCAAAAATATTAAATAAAATTATAAAGTAGGTAAAAAATGATAGAATATATTTCCATTATGGCTGTACCAATGATGATATTTATAATAATAATTACAGGTGTAATTGAGAAAAAAGATGTTCTTGGCTTGTTTGCAAGCGGTGCAATTGATGGATTAAAGTGCATGTATAAAATATTTCCACATATATTAGCAATAATGGTAGGAGTATCGCTATTTAAAGAAACAGGTGCCATGGATATAGTATTTAAACCATTTAGCAGTATATTGTCAAAATTAAATATTCCAAAAGAAATTGTGACACTATCACTATTAAGACCTGTTTCAGGCGGAGCTTCAACTTCAATTGTAATGGATATATTTAAAGAATATGGACCAGACTCTATACAGGGCAAAATAGCTTCCATATTAATGGGAGGTACAGAAACTACATTTTACGTTATAACAATATTATTTGGAGCTGTAAAGGTAAAGAAAATAAGAGGGACATTAATAGCGGCATTGGTAGCAGATTTTGTTGCAATTTCATTATCTATATTTATAGTATTAAATGGCTATATTTAAAAATAACATGTATACACTTGCAAAACCTATAAAATTAAGCTATAATACAGGAAGTGTGATTAATATTTTAAAAATTTCCCCTTTAAGTGATTAAATGTGAAATAAAAAATATAATCTAATTTACTTAAAAGGAGGAAATAACAATGGAAGATAAGACAATTGTTTGTAAAGATTGTGGATGTGAATTTGTATTTACAGCTGGCGAACAAGAATTTTACAAAGAAAAAGGTTTTGAAAATGATCCAGTTAGATGCAAAGAATGCAGAATAGCTAAGAAAAACAGAAATAACAACTAAGTATATTTATGTAATCACTCTTTAATGGGTGATTTTTTTAAGAGGTGTTTTATGAGAAGAGATAAAATTAATTATTATTTAGACATAGCTGAAATGGTTGCTAAACGTTCTACTTGCCTTAGAAGGCAATATGGGGCGGTAATTGTAAGAGATGACGAAATAATATCTACTGGTTATAATGGAGCTCCAAGAGGTAGAAAAAATTGCAACGAAATAGGCAGATGTTTAAGACAAGAGAAAAATATAAAATCTGGCGAGAGATATGAGTTATGTAGAAGTGTCCATGCAGAAGCAAACGCTTGTATATCAGCTGGCAGAAAAAATTGCATGGGAGCCAATATATATCTGACTGGCTTAGAATTCGATAAATATGCTAAAGCAGAATGTTGTATTATGTGTAAACGTATACTTATTAATGCTGGCATAGAAAAAGTTATATATAGAATAGACAAAGATAACTATGAGACTGTAAATGTAAAAGATTGGATAGAAAATGACGAAGGAATAGAAATGCTCGAAAAGGAATAATATATATTAAAAATATTTAACAGTAAGTTGGATTATTGATACTTACTGTTTGTTTTTATCAAAACGCCTGGTTACCAAAGTGTCACGGTAAATTTGGTAAAAAACCTATAATATAAAATATTATGTGATAAAATCAGATATGTTATATGGAAGGAGAAAAATTACATGAAAAGTAATAAAATTATAGTAATGTTAGGAATAGTATGTTTGCTTGCTAGTTTGGTGTTCCCATTAGCTTCAAATAAAGTATATGCAGCTACTAAAAACGAAGTTACATTAAATTTTAAAGGTGGAACTATTTATGATGATTATGTAGAATATACTAAAGTAGGAAAAATACAATTGTTCAAAGGAGATGATATAGTTACTAATATTTCAAATAATATGGTAATTGATTTAAATGAAGCTGATTATAAATTTGTAATACAAGAAATTCCTGGCGAAGATACTGGAAGCGTTGTGGGAATTGCACCAGTAAGATTAAATATTAATAATTGGTATTATTCTATTACTGCAGTATCAGGCGAAGCTAGCTCTACATTTAAATTAGAGTCAAGTAAATTTAGTGGCACATTAGATGTTAAACTTGAAAGAGCGAGAACTATCGTTAACACAAAAGTTGAAAATGTTTATGACAATACTACTTCTACAGGAATTATAGATTTATCAGAAGGTAAATCATATGTAATAGATTTTACGAAAGTCGATCAGTTAACCGTTGGACTAAAAACATTTGCTGATTTAGAAAAAACAATATACTATAAAAGAGACTATAATGGTCTATTAGCAACAGAAAATGAAAGTGAAGCGGTTATAAAGATAGTAGGAAATAAATCAGAAAATAAAGCGATAATTACAGCTGTAAACGTAGGAGATAAAAAAGAAGAAAAATTCACGGGAATGAAAACTCAGTATACTGGATCAAAGTTACAATATGACGGCACTGAAGGTGGTATTATAAATGAAACAAGAACAGATTACTATACTAGATGTACTTATGAATTTACTTTTAAATACGCAAATGAAAATGCATCTGAGGGAGAGTATACCTTCCTAGAGGGACAAAATCAATCATACGTTATAAATAAATCAAATAACGCAACATTTAGAATTGATGCTGAATATAGTCTTTTTGAAAATGAAGTATATATAGATGGTGTAAAACTAGACGTTGCAAACTTTGATTCTAAATCTGGAAGTACAATTATAATTTTAAAAAACAATTATTTAAAAACGTTGTCAGTTGGCAAACATACATTGAAAGTTAAATTCTCAAATGGAAAAGTTGCAGTAACTAATTTTACAATAGCCAAAGAGGGTATAACAAATCCAAATACTAAAGACAACATTTTTATGTATGTAGGAATGTTAGGTATAAGCTTAACAGGAGTAATTATATTATCAGCAGTTAATAGGAAAAAACATAACACAGAATATCACAATGTGTAGTGTTTATGTTTAGCCATTAACATATATTTAGCCATGCTATTTTCTCTACCTCAGCATGGCTATTTTATGTATATTAAAAAAGTACTTATAAAGTGCATAAAAAATTGTAGAAAATGATAAAAAAAGTTGACAATTTAAAATTCACATGATATAATAAAACAAATATTTTCGAGAACTATCAGAAAAATATGTAAACTAAAATACAGAAGGATGGTAGTATTAGTTGAAAAAAAGATTTGTAACGGGATAACAATTTATTATAAAAAACTGAGTTGGTTTAACATAAAAAACCAATTTGGTTTTTTGTTGTCTTTTGCAAATTTTTATGTAAATATAGAAAAATGGAGGGATTTATTGTGGTTCATGAAGTAAAAAATGGAAAAACAAGTAGAATGAGTTTTTCTAAAATCGAAGAGATTATCGATATGCCTGATTTAATTGAGGTTCAAAAATCATCATATAAATGGTTTTTGGAGTCTGGATTGAAAGATGTATTTGCAGACATATCACCTATTGTTGACTATTCTGGAAATCTAATGCTAGAATTTGTTGATTATAGACTAGAAGATGAAACTAAGTATACAATAGAGGAAGCAAAGGAAAGAAGCACAACATATGCATCACGTTTACAAGTTAAAACAAGATTAATGAATAAAGAAACAGGAGAAATAAAAGAGCAGGAAATATTTATGGGCGATTTCCCTCTTATGACAGATAATGGTACATTCGTTATAAATGGTGCAGAAAGAGTTGTAGTAAGTCAGCTTGTTAGATCTCCTGGTGTATATTTTGATAAATCAAGAGACAAGACTGGTAAATTCTTATATACAGCTACAGTTATGCCAAACAGAGGTACATGGTTAGAGTATGAAACTGATGCTCAAGATATGCAATGGGCAAGAGTTGACAGAACAAGAAAAGTTCCTATGACTACATTAATAAGAGCATTAGGCTTTGAAAAAGATAGCGAAATATTAGAATTGTTTGAAGATGATATATTAGCTGAAACAATGGCTAAGGACCCAATAAAGACTACTGATGATGCATTACTTGAAATATACAAAAAATTAAGACCAGGCGAACCATTACATGTTGACGCTGCTAAGTCTTTACTTTTCGGTTTATTATTTGATGCAAGAAGATATGACCTATCAAGAGTAGGTAGATATAAATACAACAAGAAGTTAAATATAGGCACAAGAGTAGCTGGAAAAGTTGCAGCTGAAAATGTTGTTACAGAAGACGGCGAACTTTTAGTTAAAAAAGGTGAAGTAATATCAAAAGATGTTGCAGAGCAAATAAAGAATTTAGGAATAAATATTGTATATGTTGATGTCGAAGGCAAGAAAGTTAAAGTTATAGGTAATAATACTGTAGACATTTCAAAATATTTAGGTATAGATATAGATAAAAATGTAATTAAAGAGGAAGTTTACATACCGGCATTAAAAGATTTACTTGATGAATTAGGAGATGTAAAAGAAAAAGAATTAAAAGAAGCTATTGCAAAGAATAGAGAGAAATTAGTTATAAAATATATAACAATGGACGATATAATTGCTTCTATAAACTACTTCTTAAACTTTAATTATGGAATGGGTAAAATAGAAGATATTGACCATTTAGGAAACAGAAGAGTAAGATGTGTTGGTGAACTTTTACAAAACCAATTTAGAATAGGTCTTACAAGACTTGAAAGAGTTGTTCGTGAAAGAATGGCTACACAAGATTTAGACATTGCAACTCCACAAGCATTAATAAATATAAAACCAGTTGTTGGTGCAATAAAAGAATTCTTTGGAAGCAGTCAGCTTTCACAATTCATGGATCATAATAACCCACTTGCAGAATTAACTCATAAGAGAAGAATATCTGCACTTGGACCTGGAGGTTTATCAAGAGAAAGAGCTGGTATGGAAGTACGTGACGTTCACTATACTCACTATGGAAGACTTTGTCCTATAGAATCTCCTGAAGGACCAAACATTGGTCTTATAAGTTCATTGTCTACTTATGCTAAGATAAATAGATATGGATTTATTGAAGCTCCATATAGACCAGTAGATAAAGAAACTGGAAAAGTATTAAATGAAATTGTATATATGACAGCAGATACAGAAGATGGATTTGTTGTTGCACAAGCTAACGAAAAGTTAGATGAAGAAAATAGATTTGCAAACAAAATAGTTAAAGCAAGATGTCAGGATGAAACAATAGAAATTGAAAGAGAAAAAGTTGACTACATGGACGTATCTCCAAAACAATTGGTTTCTGTTGCTACAGCTATGATACCATTCCTAGAAAATGATGATGCAAACCGTGCCCTTATGGGATCAAACATGCAACGTCAAGCAGTTCCACTTCTTACAACTGAAAGTCCGATTGTTGGAACAGGTATGGAATATAAAGCAGCAATTGACTCAGGTGTATGTATTTTAGCTGGCCAAGATGGTGTAGTTAAATATGTAAGCGCTGATAAGATAATAGTAGAAGGTAAAAAAGGAACAGAAGAACATAGATTAACTAAATATAAACGTTCAAATGCAGGTACATGTATTAACCAAAAACCTGTTGTTAAAAAAGGTGAAAAGGTTAAAAAAGGTGACGTTTTAGCAGACGGTGCATCAACAAATAATGGAGAAATGTCACTTGGTAAGAACATTCTAATTGGTTTCATGACATGGGAAGGTTATAACTACGAGGATGCTATACTAATATCTGAAGATTTAGTAAAAAATGATGTATTGACATCAATACATATTGAAGATTACGACTGTGAATCAAGAGATACTAAGTTAGGACCTGAAGAAATAACAAGAGAGATACCAAATGTTGGTGATGATGCATTAAAAGACTTAGACGAAAATGGTATTATAAGAATTGGTGCAGAAGTAAGACCTGGAGATATCCTGGTTGGTAAGGTAACACCAAAAGGAGAAACAGAACTTACTGCTGAAGAAAAGCTATTAAGAGCTATATTTGGAGAAAAATCAAGAGAAGTAAGAGATACTTCACTTAGAGTTCCTCATGGAGAAGCTGGTACAATAGTAGATGTTAAGATATTTACAAGAGAAACATCTGATGAACTAGCACCAGGGGTTAACAAAGTAGTTAGAATTTATATAGCACAAAAGAGAAAAATATCAGTTGGAGATAAAATGGCTGGACGTCATGGTAACAAAGGTGTTATTTCTCGTATACTTCCAAGAGAAGACATGCCTTACCTACCTGATGGTACACCACTTCAAATAGTGTTAAATCCACTTGGAGTACCTTCTCGTATGAACATAGGTCAGGTATTAGAAGTACATTTAGGATATGTTGCTAAAATGCTTGGCTGGAAGATAGCAACACCAGTATTTGATGGTGCCAAGGAAGAAGATATAGAAGAATTATTTGAACAACAAGGACTAAGCAAAACATGTAAAACAACAGTATATGATGGTAGAAGTGGAGAACCATTTGATATGCCAGTTACAGTCGGTATAATGTACATGTTGAAACTTCACCATTTGGTAGACGACAAGATACATGCTCGTTCTATTGGACCATACTCATTAGTTACACAACAACCTCTTGGTGGTAAAGCACAATTTGGTGGACAGAGATTTGGTGAGATGGAAGTTTGGGCTCTTGAAGCCTACGGTGCTGCATATGCACTTCAAGAAATATTAACTGTAAAATCAGATGATGTTACAGGAAGACTTAAAACGTACGAAGCAATTGTAAAAGGTGAAGCTGTTCCAGAACCTGGAATACCAGAGTCATTTAGAGTACTTATAAAAGAATTACAAAGTTTAGGACTTGATATGAAGTTATATAACCATAATGAACAAGTAGAAATAAAAGAAACTGTGGATACATTACACGAAGGTGAATTTGAAGCTCCAACAGAGGATCCAGGAATAGAAGAAGATCCTGATGAATTTGTATTAGAAGCGAATGATGAAGAAGAAACAGTTATTGATGATATATCAGGAATCCAAATACAAGACATTGATGAAATTGATGATGTCTTTATAGAAGAATAGGGATAAGGAGGTAAAGTAAATGCAAAGTGAAGTAGAAAATTTTGATAGATTGAGAATCGGACTTGCATCACCAGACAAAATGAGAGAATGGTCAAAAGGTGAAGTTAAGAAACCAGAAACTATTAATTACAGAACCCTTAAACCTGAAAGAGATGGACTTTTCTGTGAAAAGATTTTTGGACCTACAAAAGATTGGGAATGTTATTGTGGTAAATACAAGAAAGTTAGATATAAAGGAATTATCTGCGACAGATGTGGCGTTGAGGTAACTAAAAAGAGCGTAAGAAGAGAGAGAATGGGTCACGTTGAACTAGCAACACCAGTATCACATATTTGGTATTTTAAGGGCATACCAAGTAGAATGAGCTTGATACTAGACCTTTCTCCAAAGGCTCTTGAAAGAGTAATATATTTTGCATCTTATATAGTTCTTGATGCAAAAGATACAGGTCTTACATACAAACAAATTATAAATGAAAAAGAATATAGAGAAGCTATAGAAAAATATGGCAGAGGTTCATTTGAAGTTGGTATGGGTGCAGAAGCTGTTAAGAAACTATTACAAGAAGTAGATCTTGAAAAATTAGAAAAAGAAATAAGAACTAGTTTAGAAAAAGCATCTGCTCAAAAGAGGCCAAAGTTAATTAAAAGACTAGAAACAGTTGAAGCATTTGTTAAATCTGGAAACAGACCTGAATGGATGATACTTGATGTAATTCCAGTTATTCCACCAGAATTAAGACCAATGGTACAATTAGATGGTGGTAGATTTGCAACTTCTGATTTAAATGATTTATATAGAAGAGTTATAAACAGAAATAACAGATTAAAAAGATTACTAGAATTAGAAGCTCCAGACATTATAATACGTAATGAAAAGAGAATGTTACAAGAGTCAGTTGACGCATTGATAGACAATGGCAGACGTGGTAGACCAGTAACAGGAGCTGGAAATAGACCTTTAAAATCTTTATCAGATATGCTTAAAGGTAAACAAGGTAGATTTAGACAAAACTTACTTGGTAAGAGAGTTGACTATTCAGGACGTTCAGTTATCGTTGTTGGACCTGAACTTAAAATATATCAATGTGGCCTTCCAAGAGAAATGGCACTTGAATTATTCAAACCATTTGTAATGAAAGAATTAGTAAAAAGAGGAATGGCTTTCAACATAAAGAATGCTAAAAGAATGGTAGAAAGAGCAGCAGTTGAAGTATGGGATGTTCTAGAAGAAGTTATTAAAGATAGACCAGTACTTCTAAACCGTGCACCTACACTTCACAGACTTGGTATTCAAGCTTTTGAACCTGTTCTAGTAGAAGGTAGAGCAATTAAATTGCACCCATTAGTATGTACAGCATTTAACGCTGACTTCGATGGTGACCAGATGGCTGTTCACGTACCTCTATCACCAGAAGCTCAATCAGAAGCTAAATTCTTAATGCTTGCATCAAATAACCTATTAAAACTTCAAGATGGTAAACCAGTAGCTGTACCTACACAAGATATGATATTAGGAAGTTACTATTTAACATTAGAAGTTCCTGGTGAAAAAGGTGAAGGTATGACATTCTTCAACTTAGACGAAGCTATGATGGCGTATGATGCTAGAGTTTTAGGTCTTCATGCTAAGATGAAGATAAGAGTTTCAAAGGAAATAAACGGCGAAACTGTTACAGGACTAATTGAAACAACTGTTGGTAAGATGATATTTAATGAAATAATACCACAGGATTTAGGATTTGTTGATAGAACAAAACCTGAAAACAATCTAGTAAGAGAAATTGAATTCCCTGTTAGAAAGAAAGAACTTGGTGTTATAATAGATAAATGTATTGCAAAACATGGTATTGCAAGAACTGCTGAAGTTCTTGATGATATTAAAGCATTAGGCTTCAAATATTCTACTAAAGGAGCTGTAACTGTATCAATATCTGATATAGAGGTTCCAGAAGAAAGAGAAGGAATCCTAAACGATGCAGAAAAGAAAGTTGAAATAATACGTAAGAACTTTAAACGTGGTCTTATATCTGATGAAGAAAGACATAATGAAATTATCAAAATATGGTCTAAAGCAACTGATGATATTCAAGCCGCTATAATGAACAACAAAAACACATTAAATCCAGTATTCATGATGGCACATACAGGAGCCAGAGGTAACCCAACTCAGATAAGACAATTGGGTGGTATCCGTGGACTTATGGCTAATACATCTGGTGAAACAGTTGAAATACCTATCCGTTCAAGCTTTAGAGATGGGCTAGACGTTTTAGAGTACTTCATTTCTACACACGGTGCTAGAAAAGGTTTAACAGATACAGCTTTAAGAACAGCTGACTCAGGTTACTTAACAAGAAGATTGGTTGACGTTAACCAAGATGTTATTGTTATGGAAGATGATTGTGGAACTCATGATGGTATATATGTTGAAGCAATAATGGAAAGTGGAGAGCCAATTGAAAAACTTGAAGAAAGACTAGAAGGAAGATATTTAGCTGAAGATGTAAAAGACGAAGAAGGAAATATTGTTGCTGAAAGAAATACATATGTAACAGCAGATTTAGCAGAAAAAATAGTTAAAGCTGGAAATACAAGAGTAAAAGTTAGATCAGTACTTACTTGTGATTTGGGTAGAGGAGTATGTGCTAAATGTTATGGTAGAAACTTAGCTACAGGAGAACCTATTACAATAGGCGAAGCTGTTGGTATAATAGCTGCTCAATCAATAGGTGAGCCAGGTACTCAGCTTACAATGAGAACTTTCCATTCTGGTGGTGTCGCTGGTGGAGATATAACACAAGGTCTTCCTAGAGTTGAAGAATTATTTGAAGCTAGAAAACCTAAGGGTGTTGCTATGATAACAGAGATAGCAGGAACAGTTAAATTAGGAGACAACGGAACTAACAAGACAGTAACTGTAATGTCTAATGATAAACAAGCTGAAACTTACGTAATACCTTTTGGTATGAGATTGTCTGTTAAAGACGGTGATGAATTAGAAGCTGGAGATAGAATTACAGAAGGTTCATTAAATCCACACGATATAATTCGTATTAAAGGTGAAGAAGCAGTTCAAAACTACTTAACAGAAGAAGTCCAAAAAGTATATAGAACTCAAGGTGTTCATATTAATGATAAGCATATAGAAATTGTTGCAAAACAAATGCTTAGAAAGATTAAAGTAAAAGATGCCGGAGATACTGATTTAATAGCAGGCTCTGTAATAGATATAAATGAGTTTAAGAAAGCTAATAGAAAACTAGAAGAAGGACAAAAGAAGGCAACTGGAGCAAGAGAACTTCTAGGAATAACAAAGGTAGCTCTTCTTACAGAATCATTCTTATCTGCTGCTTCATTCCAAGAAACAGCAAGAGTACTTACAGATGCTGCAATTAAAGGAAAGACTGATAAATTATTGGGCTTAAAAGAAAACGTAATTATTGGTAGATTAATACCAGCAGGAACTGGCGTAGTAGACTATAAAGATATGGAATTGAAATCAGAAGATGATGAAAAAGAAGACATAACAGATTCTGACTTAATCATAAAGACAGACGATATAGTTGAATAAAATGCATAGCATAATAGAGCTTAAGGTGTATAACCTAGGCTCTATTTTTATATATATTTATACGATTATTTTGCATGATATAGTTGAAAAAGCACAATATAATCTTGTATAATATAATCGTATTATATGGAGGTAACAGATGAAAAAGTGGTTTATAACAATAATTATATTATTGGCTTTAACAGTGGGAGTGGTATGTTGTACTAGGTCAGAAAAGTTTATGAATCAATTTGTAAAAGATATAGATGTGGAAGATATCAAAATTAATGACTTGGGTATGAAGAATTGTACATTTCATTATAACAACCTTACGGATGATCAGAAAAAAATATATAGAGTAGTAGCAAATGGAGTGATGGAGCTTAAAAAGAGTATCACAGTGGATGTTACTAAAGATAACAAATTTGATAAGGTAAAAAATGATATTGAAATAGCTTTAAATGCTTTTTTAGCAGATCATCCAGAAGTGTTTTATATAGATGATAGATATGAAATTGCCTTAATAGACGGACTTGCAATAAAAATATTGAAACTTAACTTAAATTATGCTACGGACAATAAAAAAGAACTAAAAGAAATGGAAGAAGAAATTCAAACTGAGATTACATCAATAAGTAGTAAACTTTCGTCTTGCAAAAATGATTATGAAAAAGAACTGTTAATTCACGATTTAATAGCTACAAATGTAGATTATTATGACTATAGCAACTATGATGATATACCTACAATTAAACATACAGTATACGGCGCTTTAGTTGATAGATCAGCGGTGTGTGATGGCATAACAAAAGCCTTTCAATTGGCGCTAGCTAAAAATAATATTGAGAGTATATTTGTAACTGGTGAAATGGAAGGAGTATCACATGCTTGGTGTAAAGTAAACTTGGACAACAGTTATTATAACGTGGATGTTACATCTGATAAAACTTTAAACAAGGGTGATAAAAATTTAGTAGTACATGCATATTTTAATATCACAGATCAAGAAATACTAAATACTCATTCAATAGATAAAAATGAAAAATTGCCTAGTTGCACAAATACTAAATACAACTATTATTTATATAATGATTATACAATCGGAACACTTGATAATTTCGAGTATAAATTAAAGGAAATTATAAATAAACAGCAAGGGAAATTTTTGTTAGAGATTAATGCATCAGGAATTAGTAATGTTCCGGAAAAATTAGTTCAAGCATTATACAACCTTAATTTTAATAATTACAAACAAAATAATGTAACTAAAGTACAATATAACAAAATAAATAATAATTACATTGTAATAAAATAAAAAGATATATTAACACATAGTATAGATAGTAGAAGGAGAGCATTATGAGATACTATCTATATAGGGATATAGAACTATTAAAAGAAATATATTCTCAATTTACTAATTTAAGATTAGATTTAGATGTTATAGAAAGAATAGATGCTAAGACTTGTTTTGAGGAAGAGGGAATGTTTGCAGAGCCAGAAACGAAACTTTCGGAGAAATGTGACTCGAGAGTTAGAATTGGTGCAAGAAATACAAATAGCTCAAATACAACAACTATAAGTGAATATGCAAACATATCTGATGTCAAAGAGATATATAATAAAAGATTCTACCATAATCTAATAGAAAACATTAAAAACAAAAAAATATCTGGTAAGGGATTATGTATAGAATGTGGAAAAATGAATTGTATGAGAAATGAGCAAGAAGGAATAGACAAATTTGTTGAGGTTAATGGGACATACATTTGGTTTGAGTGTGACAAAATGTCTAACGATATTCACGTGCTTTCTACAATAACAGATGAAATAGAAGTGGTTGGGTGTGTTATAAAAGAAAAAAATGAAAGATCTCCTAGAGTAATAAAGGCAATAGCCATGTATGTAGATGTATAATAAGAGAAGCTTGAAAAAATCAAGCTTCTTTTTACATCATTAATGGATATTCTGAAATGGCCATACCAATACCTAATGCAATAATAGCAGTTATAAGTAAAGTAAATAGAACTAATGCAGTTATACCAAGAATCAAACCTGCAGTTGCCATTCTTTTTCCGCCTTTTTTCTTTCCAATTACAGAAAATACTATCGCAAGAATAGCGCATGGAATTGTTATAAACCAAAAGAAGCAAGAAAGTACTGCTATTATTCCTAGTACCATAGAAGCTATACTAAAGCCACAGTTTCCTGCTTGTATATTATTTTCATTTATATTTATTTCTTCATTTGTAGTGTTTGTTTTCTTAACATCTTCGTTTTCCATTTTTAGCCTCCTTAAATATTTATATGTCAAGAATAGCATAAAAATTTAACTTAGTCAATAAATAACCTGGGTATATATTTAATGAGAAGTAAAAAATATATAAAAAGTATTGAAAAAATATTGCAAATTTTAATGTGGTGTGAAATAATATTCATACGCTGAAAAAATTATAGAAAATATAAGAGGTGATAACTTAAGATGAAAAAATACAAGAGAAAAAAAGGAGTATCATTGATAGTACTAGTGATAACAATAATAGTAATGATAATACTAGCAACTGCAATTATACTAGCACTATCAAACGGTGGAATAATAAAGAAAGCAAATAAGGCAAAGATAGATACAGAGGCTGCAAGTGCAAAAGATGTAGTAGCAATGGCATATGCTGATTGGATGTTGGATGAAGTAAAGATAAAACAAGAAAACGAAGAAATAAAAACATTTAGTAATTATGCAGAGATGAAGTTACAAGCAGCAGGATATAAAGTGGGAATAGGAGAAAACTCATATACAGTAACAGAAAAAGGGGAAGTATATGAAGGTTTGACAGAAGGCGCAAGAACTGCAATAATCTCAGGGATAGAGATAGGTCAAAAAGTAAAATATAATACCGTATTAGCCAAAAATAGTTATACAACAGATGGAAGCGAACAAAGCTTTACGGGAGAAGCAGATGATACTAAAAAACAAACAATAGGTACTAATTTAAGTTATACTTGGAGCTATATAGGAATAGATGAAGATGGGAATTTACTTATAGCGGCTGATATGTCAAAAGAACAAAAACTAAGTTTGCTAAGGGCAACAGAGGGGCCAGTAGATCCGCCGGTAACATCGTCTAATTATAAAATGACATTAGATGGGAAAGGCGCATATTTAAATGGACCAAAGATGTTAGATACAGTGTGTGATGCGTTATATAGCGTAGAAGGAAAAGGGACAGCTAAAAGTATAAATATCGATATAGTAACAAAACTATTGGAATATAATGGACCAAAGGGAAGCTATACAGATGAGAATAGAAATATGATAGAGTTAACAGAACCAATAACAATAGCGCAAACTGGATTAGTATCAAAACTAGGAAGCTCTGTAGTAACGCCGGATGGAAAGGATATAAATACATATTATACAAATTTTTACCCTATAATAAAAGAAGATACAAAAAACAGAATAACTAAAGACGAAATAAGACAAAATTTAGTATATCAAGATCAGGATTATTGGCTTGCTTCTCCATGTGTTGACGCTAATTTTTATGACCACCGTGTTTATTTTAGTGTATTTGAGGTTAGTAGTGGTAATGTATATACGCCTCCCATTTTCTTATCTTTTAATTATGCGGAAAGTTATACAAATTTTGTGAGACCAGTAGTCTCTCTAAATTCTAATGTTAAATTGACACCAAATGAGGATAAAACAGAATGGACACTAAGTTAGTTAGCATTCCTTAAATATATATCAAGTTATACAAATATGGATTATTTGTATAACTTGTTTTTATGTAAAACGATGATAAGAAAAACGTTGACATGCACGATAAATTGTAATATAATATATTAGTTAGTAAATTAATAGTAGGAAAGAGGAATTAAGATGAAAAACATAAGAAATGTTGCAATTATTGCTCACGTTGACCATGGTAAGACAACACTTGTAGACAGTTTGTTAAAACAAAGTGGTGTTTTTAGAGATAATGAGCAAGTATCAGAAAGAGTAATGGACTCAGGAGATATTGAAAAAGAAAGAGGAATAACAATATTATCAAAAAACACAGCTATAGATTATAACGGAATAAAGATAAATATAGTTGATACACCTGGACATGCTGACTTTGGTGGAGAAGTAGAGAGAGTTTTAAAAATGGTAGATGGTGTACTTTTAGTTGTTGATGCATTTGACGGACCTATGCCACAAACAAGATTTGTATTAAATAAAGCTTTAGCTCTTAACTTAGTACCTATTGTTGTTATAAATAAAATAGATAGACCTGGAGCAAGACCAGAAGCAGTACTAGATGAAGTATTAGAGTTATTCTTAGAGTTAGATGCTACAGAAGAGCAGTTAGATTTTAAAGTTATATATGCATCTGGTAAGAATAAATTTGCAAAGGCTTCTTTAGATGATGATAGTACAGATATGAAACCTTTATTTGATGCTATAATTGATACTGTTCCAGAACCAAAAGGTGAGGCAAGTGAGCCTTTACAACTTTTAGTGTCTAATATAGATTATGATGAGTATACAGGAAGAATAGGTATTGGTAAAATAGAAAGAGGCGTTATAAACAACGGACAACAAGTTGCATTGTGCAAAAAAGACGGAAGTATAGTAAACATGAAAATTGGTAAATTATACACATATTCTGGTTTAAAGAGAATAGAGACAGAAACAGCAAGCTGTGGAGATATCGTAGCTGTTACTGGGGTTGAAGGAATTAATATAGGAGAAACTATAGCTGATCCCGAAAATCCAGAAGCAGTAGATTTTGTTGATATTGATGAGCCAACAGTTTCTATGACATTTAGTGTAAATAATGGACCTTTTGCAGGAAAAGAAGGTAAGTTTATTACCTCTAGACATTTAAGAGATAGATTGTTTAAAGAACTTGAAACAAATGTATCATTAAGGGTTGAAGAAACAGAAAGTCCAGATAGCTTTAGAGTATTTGGTAGAGGAGAATTACACCTATCAATACTTATTGAAAACATGAGAAGAGAAGGCTATGAACTTATGGTTTCAAAACCAACAGTTGTATATAAAACTATAGATGGTGTAAAGTGTGAACCAATTGAAATAGCAACTATAGATGTTCCAGAAGAATATATAGGAAGTGTAATGGAAAAAATGGGTAACAGAAAAGGAGAAATGACTAATATGACAGCTTCTCCTTCACAAGTGGGTTACACTAGATTAGAGTTTAAAATACCTGCTAGAGGTTTAATTGGATACAGAAATGAATTCTTAACAGACACAAAGGGAACAGGAATAATAAATCACATATTTGGTGGATATGAACCAGATAAAGGTGAAGTTGTTACTAGATCAAGAGGAGTAGTTATAGCATTCGAAAAAGGTAAATCAACAACATATGGTCTGTTTAATGCGCAAGAAAGATCAACTTTATTTATTGGACCAGGTGTTGAGGTATATGTTGGTATGATTGTTGGTGAAAACTCTAGAAGTGAAGATATGACTGTTAATGTATGTAAAGAAAAACATTTAACAAATACAAGAGCTTCTGGAAGTGATGATGCACTTAAATTAGTACCATACAAACAATTATCATTAGAACAAGCATTAGAATTTATTTCTGATGATGAATTGGTTGAGGTTACTCCAAAGAGCATAAGATTAAGAAAGAAAATATTAGATCCAACTGAAAGATTAAGAGCAGGAAGAAATAATTAATTAATAGAAAATAAATATGTTACTTATCCTTCACATATAAATAGATTAGTAGATTTATATGTGGAGGCTTTTTTTATATGGAATGGTTTGATTGCGCAAACTCCGATGAAATGGTCGTTTTAGCGGCTACGGTGGCAATTACACTTGCAAAAGATTTATCAAATAATGAAATTAATGCTTTAGGTAATTTCCTTGAAATGGTAGGACAAAATCTTGAATACATTTCATCGCAAAGAACTTTAAGACAAAATAGTTGCCCATGTGAAAAAGCAAAAGGAGTAACGGAAACGGATAGTAGAAATTTAGTTTGAATTCACAATATGTTCACTTATAAGTGACATTAGAAACATAATATCAATGTAGAATTATATAGTGAATTGGTATGGTTACACCATTTAAAATTAGACAGAAGTAATAAATGGGTGTATAATAATATAAATTTAAAGGAGTGATAAAAAATGTCTGATGTAAGAATATTAGTAGTAGATGACGAAAGTAGAATAAGGAAACTACTTAAAGACTTTTTAGGTCAAAAAGGTTATACTGTATTAGAAGCTGAGGACGGAAAAAAAGCCATAGAGGTATTTGAACAAGAAGGAAATAAATTGGATTTAATTATACTAGATGTAATGATGCCCAATATGGATGGCTGGAGTACATTAAGATCAGTAAGGCAAGTGTCTGATATTCCAGTTATTATGCTAACTGCAAGAGGCGAAGAACATGATGAGTTATTTGGCTTTGAACTAGGAGTGGACGAGTATATATCAAAACCATTTAGCCCGAAGATACTAGTTGCTCGTGTAGAAGCTTTATTAAAAAGAACAAAGTCAGATTTGGCTAAATACATTGAATACCAAGGCATAAAAATTGATACTGAAGCAAGAAGTGTTATGATTGACGGGAAGCCTATAGATTTTACCCTTATGGAATTTGAACTTTTAAAATATATGATTTTAAATGAAGGTATAGCATTATCTAGAGATAAGATTATAAATGACGTATGGAAGTATGACTATTATGGGGAAACTAGAACTATAGATAGCCACATTAAAAAGCTAAGAAAAAAACTTGGTAAAAAAGGTAGTTTAATACAAACTATTAGAGGCGTAGGTTATAAGTTTGGAGCGAAATAAAGATGAGAGGATCAATAAGAAATAAACTATTTTGTATGATAGCAGGTACTATTTTGTTTATAATAGCGCTATATGTACTGTTAAATACATTTATATTAGATGATTATTATATAGGAAGTAAACAAAAAGAATTAGTAAAAGATTATAGGACTATTAATAGGTACTATAGTTCAGAAGTTGGAATAAGTGATGAAAAAGTGCAGATGGAACTTGAAAAGATTTGTGAGAACAGAAATGTTAATATTACAATAATTGATGGAGAGGGCAATATACTATATAATTCTGGGAGACCTCTTCAATATAATCAAGTAAAGTCACAGACAAGTTCAAATACACAAAGACTTACAATTACTGATTTAGCATATGTTATTAGTCAATTAGAAACATTCTCTAATTATACGTTTAAGGAAGAGTTACAAAAGAATGATAGATATGAAATAGATTTATATTCATCAGATAAATTAAAATCAGATTTCATAATTCTTAAAGCCACACTTGACAATGGCACAATACTTTCTTTGAGGTCATCTGTTGAAACAATAGAGGAAAGCGCTAAAATTTGTAATGAGTTTTTACTTATAATAGGTAGTATATCTATTGCCTTAGGAGGAGCTATAGCATTTGTAGTATCACAAGAATTCACTAAGCCGATACAAGAGCTTAGCGCAATATCTGAAAAAATGGCTAATTTGGACTTTAGTAAGAAATATGAAGGTGAAACAGAGGATGAACTTGGAAAACTTGGATCAAATATTAATAAACTATCCCAAAAACTTGAAACTACGATAAGAGACTTACAGGAGGCAAACATTGAGCTCGAGAAAGATATAGAGAAAAAATCAAGAGTTGATGAAATGCGTAAACAATTTTTATCTGATGTTTCCCATGAACTAAAAACTCCAATAGCTTTAATACAAGGATATGCCGAAGGTTTGGTAGAAAATGTAGCAGAGGATAAAGAAAATAGAGATTACTACTGCGAGGTAATATTAGATGAAGCCGGAAAGATGGATAAATTAGTGCAGCAGCTTCTTACCCTTTCTAAAATAGAATATGGAAGTCAGCAACCGGAGTTGCAGGAATTTAACATAGTTAGGTTAGTAAATAGCGTTATCAAGAAAACAAAGGTTATGGCTCAAGGCAAGAATATTAATGTAATACTTAAAAACAACCCTGAAACTAGAGTAATAGGGGACGAGTTTATGATAGACCAAGTTGTAACTAATTATATGACTAATGCTATAAAACATGTAGATGAGAATAATAAAATAGAAGTGGTTATTGAAAATATAGGAAATAACAAGACAAGAATATCGGTATTTAATACTGGAACTCATATTTCTGAAGAAAAACTTGGAAAGTTATGGGATAGATTTTACAAGTTAGATGCATCTAGAAATAGGGAAGATGGTGGAACTGGTATAGGTTTGGCACTTGTAAAAGCTATAATGACTAAACATAATAACAAGTACGGTGTGGAAAATGTGGATAATGGAATCAAATTTTATTTCGAATTGGATAATATAAATTAATTACTAAATGTACACTACCTGTTCATAAAAAATTCATAAAACTAGTATATAATAAAGGCATAATAAGAGAGGAGGTAGATATAGATAGTAGTTGTTAATTTAGACAAGATTTAAAGGTACCTCAATTGAAGATCTTGTTTTAACTTAAAATATATCCCAATAGACACATAATAAATTGAAAATCAATGACAAGTATTTGAGAAAGAGCTCAAATACTTGTTTTCTTGTATATAAAATGGTATAATCTAGCCGTAGGTTATATTTATCCAAAATTAATATTGAGGAGGTTTAAAAATGAAGATTGTAGTTATAGGAGCAAATAATTCTGGGAAAGGTACACTTGTAAAGTTGATTGCTGAAAAGACGGGACTTGATATTATATCTTCTAGTCAGAAGCTGGAAGAGTGTGGCCTTGATATTAAAACAGGAAAGTTGTTACCAGATGAGGCTGTAAACAAGGTTATGGAAGAGTATTTAAAGGGAAAAGATAATTATATAATTGAAGGTTATCCAAGGACATTAAATCAAAATGAGTATATGAAAAAGAATATTGATATGCCTAATTTAATTATCGCTTTAAATATTTCGGAGAAAGAAGTGTTAAGAAGAGCAACTGGAAGGCGAATATGTAAAGACTGTAAAGAAATATATAATTTAAACGGCTTTAAATTGCCAAAAAATGAAGGCATTTGTGATAGCTGCGGTGGAGTGTTGGAACACAGAGAAGATGATCATGAAGAAGTTGTAAAAAGAAGATACAGCGAATATATTGGAATGACAGAACCCATTATAAAAAGCTATAAATATGGAGCTTTTGAGGCTATTGTTTGGGAATTTGAAGCTACCGATGATTGCAAAAAAAGCGCTGAAATAATAGCTGAGTATATTAATTATATGCAAAAATAAAAGAAAATAGGTATCCTTTTTAGGGTACCTATTCTTTTGCTTCAGTGCTTCCAAAACCGCCTTGTCTTGTTCCAGTTGCAAAGTCATTATCTATTGTTAAGAATTTTTGGAAAACTAATTGAGCTACTCTTTCTCCTTTTTTTACTAGTATGTCTTCATTTGAAAAATTATATACACTGACTAGTATTTCACCATCATTTGTGGGGTTTGAATAATAATCACATTCAAATACACCTACACTGTTTGCAGTAACAAGTCCTCTTTTAGATGGTCCGCTAGAACGATTGAAAAGATACATTACTTCATCTTCACCAAAGTACGCTTTAACCCCGGTTTTTATAAGTGTAGGTTTTATAATTCCCTCGCTATTTTTAGCTTGTTTAAAAAAGGAAGGGACTAATGTGTCTTCACCAGCTTCTATATCATAGCCGACGGCATGTTTAGTTTGCCTTTTAGGCAAGTTTATTTCTTTATTTTCATATCCTTTGCATATTTGAAATCCTCTTGTCATATTTCCTCCTTAAAAATAATAGCCCTTGTAACAAGAACTATTATCTATATATTATTTTATATTTTTTAATGCTTCTATTCTGTTTTCTATAGTTGGGTGTGTTGACATTAAATTATCTTTATTCTGTTTAAATGGGTTTACTATGTATAGATGAGCTGTTGATTTGTTTGCGCTTTGAGTTGGAAGTGGATCTTCCGATATAGTTTTAAGTGCACTTATAAGCCCATCAGGATTTCTTGTTAATTCGACAGCTGAAGCATCAGCTAGATATTCTCTTTTCCTAGATATTGCTAGTTGCATTAACGTTGCAAATATAGGTGAAAGAATTATAAATACAATTGCAATTAAAGTTATTATTGCATTGCCATTCTTTTCATTTTTAGATCCTCTAAAGGCCCATCTTGAAAAGAAATCAGATAGAATAACAACTAATCCTACGAATACAGAAACCACAGTTGAAAGAAGTATATCATAGTTTTTTATGTGTGATAATTCATGTGCAATAACACCCTCTAATTCATATTTGTTTAGCTTTTCTATAAGCCCAGTTGTTAAACATATTACAGCGTTTTCAGGGTTCCTTCCTGTAGCAAAAGCATTAGGCGCTGGATCTGAAACAATGTATAAACGAGGTTTAGGAAGACCAGATGCAATGCAAAGATTTTCAAGTAGAGTATCTACAAGCAAATCTTGTTCAGGCGTTGCAGGCCTTGCACCATTTAAGGCTAAAACTAGTTTATCACAATTGTAATATGATATAAGAGCTGAGATTATAGAAAAAGCAAGTGCAAATATAACAGAGAATATACCTAAGTCATAATGCATGCATATTGCATAAACACCCACTGTTATAACTATAACAAAGACAGATACTATAAAAAACGATGATACTTTGTTCTTTCTTACTTCTTCTAAAATCATAACACTCTCCTAAAATTAGAACTGAACTTTTATTGGCTCTTTTTCAGCATCAGTCATTACTTTGAAGAATTCTTCTTCTTTGAAACCAAACATATTAGCTATTATGTTATTAGGGAATATGCCTATAGTTTCATTGTACTTTTGAACAGTGTCATTGTAAAATTGTCTAGCAAAAGCAATTTTATCTTCTGTTCCAGTTAATTCTACTTGTAATGATTTGAAGTTTTCATTTGCTTTTAATTCTGGATAAGATTCAGACAAAGCAAATATAGATTTTAAGCAATTAGATAATTCATTACTTGCCATTGCTGCATCGTTTACTGATGCACCACTTGCATACATGTTTCTAGCTGCGATAACTTTTTCTAAAGTATCTTGTTCATGTTTTGCATAACCTTTAACAGTTTCTACAAGATTTGGTATTAAGTCAAATCTTCTTTTTAATTGTGTATCAATTTGTGCCCATGCGTTTTTAACACGTAAACGAAGTGAAACAAGTGAGTTGTAAATACCTATTACGGCTAATACTAGGATAACAACGATACCTAAAATAATCCAACCTATCATTTTATACCTCCTAAATTTGAATTATATCAATATTTTAACACTAAACGGTCTATATTACAATAGATTTACATTAACTGAAATACTATTTTAATAAAATAATGTATAAAGCTTATACAAATATAATATAAATATAATATGAAGGAATAAATGCCGTAAATTAAGGCACTACAGGAAAAAATTGCTAACTGAATATTAAAATATAAATACATAATTGTTTGACAAAGGATTGAGTGTATAGTATAATATCACTATCACGATATAATCATAAGGAGGAATATTTGTGAACGAAGATAAGATATACATGATAAGAAAAATATTTGTAATGCTAACATGTATATTAGTGTTTGTTACTTTAGGACTTGTTGTTATTAAATTTCAAACAAAAGAAGTAACAATAGATTATTATGGAAAAGTTGAACACATAAAAACAATGTCAAATACAGTTGAAGGCTTGCTTATGCAAAATAAAATTCATATAGATGAAAAAGCAATAGTTACACCAGGTATGAATGACAGACTTGAAGATGACATGATAATAAGAATATATTCAGAAGATGAAGTTGCATATTTAGATATGAATGCTTACTATGAAATTGCTAAATCTAATGTGGTTGAGAAAATAGTTGAAGAAATACAATATATAGATTATGCAAAAGAAGAAAAAAGTAATGCTTCAATGACAAGAGGAACTACTAAGGTTATACAAGAAGGTCAGCAAGGTGAGAAGACTTCAACTTATGTTATAAAGTACGAAAATGAAAAAGAAGTTGCAAGAAAATTAATTAGTGAAGAAATTTCAAAAGAAGCTGTAGCACAGATAACGGATGTAGGAACAGCAATTTCTACTGTATCACGTTCAAGTCAACCTAGAGTTAAATCTAGTGATTTAGTTGCTAGCGCAGGATTTAAAGAATACAATATAAAGTTGAGTAAAGATCAACAAATTTATGCATATAATATGGCTTCTAAATATGGTGTCCAGTACGAATTGTTTTTGGCTATGATGTATGTTGAAAGTGGTTTTAACCCAAATAAAATAAGCAGAACAAACGACTATGGTTTGTGTCAGATAAATAAAAGTAACCATGCTAACTTATCAAAGAAACTTGGAATAACTAATTTCTTAGATCCATATCAAAATATGCAAGCTGGTGCATACTTCTTAGCAAGATATTTTAATTCTTGGGGAAAGAGTGTTTCTGATAGAGCTACATTAGAGTTACATGCTCTAAATTCATATAACAGAGGAGATGCAAGTTATAAGAAGTATTTAAGAAATGGTAATTCAGCAACATCTTGGTACTATGGTAAAAAGGTAGTCGCAGCAAGAGATAAGTTGTTACAAACAGGACATTTCTAGAAATAAAAAGATGTAAAGTAAGCATTATGATTATAGAGTCATGATGCTTTTGTTATTTTAAGAAAGAGGAATAATTATTATGAATTTGAAAAACAAAACTAATGAGATATTAAATATGTATAATATTAGAGCTAAGAAAAAATATGGACAAAACTTCTTGGTAGATGAAAATATTTTAGATAGTATAGTGTCAGGTGCTGGTATAACTAATAATGATATAGTTATTGAGATAGGACCTGGACTGGGAAATTTAACAGAAAAGTTGCTTGAAAAAGCTAAAATGGTGATAGCATTTGAAATTGACGAAGATATGTGTAATATATTAAAAGATAGATTTAAAAATAATAGCAAATTTATTTTATTAAATCAGGACATTTTAAAAGCCAATATAAACGATATTTTGAACGAATATAATAAAGAAGTAGGCCAAGTTAAATTGGTCGCTAATTTGCCATATTATATAACAACACCGATAATGTTTAAGATATTCGAAAGTACATCTTCTATATCTAGTATGACGATAATGGTTCAAAAGGAAGTGGCCGATAGAATAGTTGCTACTCCAAAGGGAAAAGATTATGGAGTGTTAACAGTTACTACTAAATTTTATGGTGAAGCTGTTAAGTTGTTAGATGTACCTAATAATTCTTTTATACCTGCTCCTAATGTTACATCTTCAGTTGTAAATATAAATGTAGTTCAAAAGTATGATGTTAAAAATAGAGACGTGTTTTTTAGGTTAGTAAAAGCAGCTTTTTCGCAGCGAAGGAAAAAAGTAATTAACTCTTTAGAAAACAGTAAAGCTTTTGATCTTAGTAAAGAGAAGTTACAAAGTATATTAAAAGATAATAGCGTAAATGAAAATGCTAGGGCAGAGGAGATTGATATACAAACGTATGTTAATATAGCAAATGAGTTACAAAATGCCTTATAATACGAAAACAATAGGCTGAGATTAATTTAAATCTCAGCCTTTACTAATTTTAATTATATAAACTATTTACCTCTTATTTTTGATATTGCAGCTAAATGTTCATCATAGGTTTTACTAAATACATGTTTTCCATCATTTCCAAGTACAAAGAATAAATAATCTGTATCTGCGGGGTGTAAAGTTGCATTTATTGATTCTAAACCAGGTGAGGCTATAGGATTTGGTGGTAAACCAGGATTTTTATATGTATTGTATGGACTATCAATCTTTGTATCTTCATTAGAAAGTACGGCTTTTCTTTCTTTTAGAATGTATTGAACGGTTGCGCAAGATTCTAAATAAGGATAAGTTTTACTTTCTAGTCTGTTGTAGAATACAGAGGCTACTATATCTCTTTCAGAGTCATTTGCTGCTTCTCTTTCAACAATGGAAGCTAGTGTTATAATTTGATGTACAGTCATGTTTAGTTCTTCTGCTCTTTTTTTCATATCTTCAGTGAAAACAGAATTAAATTTATCAAGCATTTGTTTTAATACATCTTCTTCTGTTGCGTCTTTAGAAAAAGTATAAGTAGCAGGGAATAAGTAACCTTCTAAGTAGACATCTGATTTTTTTAAATCTTTTAAAAACCAATAGTCAAAATTGGAATTTAGAATTGAATTTTTGAAGCCTTCTTCCGTACCAATTCCTTTTTCTACGCAAAGTGATATTATTTGTCTTAATTCATAACCTTCAGGTATAGTTACTTTTACCGAGTTTGCAGCTTGTCCAACTTGTTGTAAAGCTTCACTAATTTCTTCATATGACATGTTTACATTTAAAGTAAATACACCATATTTATATAAATTGCTATTACCTTCTTGTTTTGCAAATGTTATAAATTTATCTGGGTATTTAATTATTTTGTTTTCATATAATATGTTAGCTATTTTAGATAAATATGCTCCTTCAGGAATTTCTATTTGTATGTCTTCTGCATTTTCTACTTTTTTTGTTTTGTAATGATCGTTTTTTATACTATTTTTTCTTGATATAATTAGTGATGTTATTACTATTATGATAATAACTATTACACTAATTATTATATAAATTGGTTTAATATTTTTATTAAAAATTTTCATAATTTACCTCTCTTAGAATCTAGTAGTAATATTATCATAATTAATGAGAAAAAACAATAGAATGGATAAATTTAAAACTATAATTTACTTTAAAAAAGCAGAATAATATGGTATACTAAAAATAGATTGGGACACAATTATATTATACATCTTTATGAAAAATCGCAAAAATTGATAAAAGTTTTGCATTTTTTTATAAAAACACTTGACATATGCTCATAAATATTGTAAACTAATTAGGCGATATGTTTGAGGGCTATTAGCTCAGTTGGCAGAGCACTTGACTTTTAATCAAGTTGTCCCGCGTTCGAATCGCGGATAGCTCACCATGATGGCCCGTTGGTCAATCGGTTAAGACATCGCCCTTTCACGGCGGAGTGAGGAGTTCGACTCTCCTACGGGTCACCATATCGTGCTGGAGTAGCTCAGCTGGTAGAGCAGCTGACTTGTAATCAGCAGGTCGTCAGTTCAATTCTGACCTTCAGCTCCAAAAATAATCTCAAGGAAACTTGAGATTTTTTTATACAAAAAAATACTACCTTTTCAGGTAGTATAATTTTTATTGATTTTGGTTTTGATCTGCTTTTGTAGATATATCTACTTTTGTTCCAGATTCTAGTGGAGAAACCACTGTATAAACAATGTTAATATTAAATGTACTAAAATCACTTAGGTCAACACCAACTAATGAAGTAGCATTTTTGTACATAAAAGATGTATTTATAACGTTGACATCTTTTTCATATAAGTAATCAACAACCAAATTACTAAATTCAGCATCTAGCTTTTGTGCTGTATCCATGTTATACATGCTCCATAAATTAGTTTTTTCATCTTGCATTAATAAGTATTTAGCATTAGCACTATTTAAAGTCGCTAACTTTGCTGGGTAAGTAAATATTTTATCTACTATTACATCACCATTTAAATTATATATTTTGTTTCCTGTAGTACCTCTTT
The DNA here is from genome assembly GCA_934149365.1 of uncultured Clostridia bacterium. GTDB lineage: Bacteria > Bacillota > Clostridia > TANB77 > CAG-465 > CALXJE01. The sequence goes on along the minus strand of CAKPEI010000005.1, from coordinate 29,787 downwards.
TTTGAATTACATAACCGTCTTTGCTATAATCAAATTCAAATCCGGGTTCTGTTTCGATAGATGTACCATTATCAAGGATAACATAGTTTAAATTATCTTTAATTGCTGTGCATGCTTTGTTTGAATCTTTAATTTGTTCTAATTTATCAAATACTGGTTCTATAATCTGTTTGTTATTTTCATCAACAATACCATATTTTGTAGTCCCGTTTTCTGTCTTTCTTATAATATATTGACTTTTACCATCTTTTGTAGGATAACTTAATGTTGCTGCAACTTCTGATGAATTAAGAGTAGTTTCTTTTGCATCCTTAGGTGTAAAGTTGTCTGGTTCAACAAGTTCTAAATATGAATAGATTGCGTTTACACTTGCGAAGTCTTTATCTGTTACTTTTTTACCAGTAGCATCTATAATTCTATATACTGCATCTGTAGTTGTTTCTCCATATTGTAAAATAAATTTATCTAGAAATCCATTTTCACCTTTAATATATAATATGTCTGATTCAACACCATCTAAGGTTATTGTTTCTTTTGTTATAAGATTATATAAATAACTAGTATTGTTTGCTTTTAAATAGATAATGTTATTTATTCTTGCAATTTTAGAAAATTGTGGTTGAGCGACTATTTTACCCTTTGAATTCATTACCCCATATGCATTGTTTGCCTCTATAACATATAAACGTTCTATAGAATCTTCGCTAGTATCTTTAGGCGTCATATCCTTAAGTGCAATTACAACACCAAGTCCAATTAGTGTAATTGCCACCATTATTAGTATAATGGCTATAATTGTATTTTTATTTACCATAGTATATCTCCCTCTTATCTTATATAAATATATACTTTAATGTTATCTTATAAGTATAAGTTTGTCAATAAATTTTTGCATGTTTGATACTAAAAATGCTCATTTTTTTGTCTAGTTTTGTAATATAACTAAAAAAGTATAGACATATATTGAAGCGTAATGTATTATGATTGTGAGGTGATGTGTTGATATATATTTTTTTAATTAATTTTTTTGTCTTTGCCATAATAGATTATATTTATTTATATATCTTTTTTGATTCAAAATTATTTATGAATTCTTTGGGCACTAAGCTTAATTATGTTTTAAATTTAAAAAGTGATTTAGGAAAACCATCAAAAAAAGATGTGAACAAATTTTTAAATTTCAAAAAAATTACTTCGTTTATTATAATTGAAATAGTGACTATTACAATTAATACTATATTTTTTCGTAAAATTATATTCTCGCAATTTGTTGTTCTTGATGTTGGCTATAAAAAGATAGAGCTTGTTTCAACCTTTGAAAATTATTGGACTATGTTTATAGTAGTATATTATTTGATGTTGTGTATATTTACATATGTAGTTGCTAATAAGTTTATGCAAGCAAAACTAAATAAAGCTAAAAATATATTAGACAAGGAAAGTTTTACCGTAACATCAGACATGATATATTTAGGAAAAAGTGAAGAAGAGAATGTATTTATAAATAGAAAAGAACTTTACAAAAATCTCCTTATAACAGGAAGTATAGGTACAGGAAAAACAAGAAGTGCTATAAATAAATTTGTATGCCATATGATAAAGAATAACTTATCTGGAATAATTATAGATATAAAGGGGAATTATGTGGAAACTGTGGACAAATTTATTCCAAAAGAAAGTAATTATGAATATATTGTTATTTCTGATTTAAACAATACAAAATACAACCCTATAAATAGTGAAGTAAGAAGTTTGGAAATGGCAAATAGGTTAAGAAGAGTGTTAGAACTCATTTCTAAAACTAGTTCTAGTGATCCTTATTGGCTAGATAAAGTGGAAAATGTTCTTTTTAATATTCTAGTACTTATTAAATATACAACACCCGATAGATTAGACTTAAAGGAAATACATGAGTTAATTACAGATGATGATTATTTAAAAGAAAAAATACGAAGTCTTAAGTCCAAAAATATATTAGAAATTTTAGATAATAAAGTGGCACATGAAATTAGTAATGTATTAATGTTCTTTGATAAGGAATATTTCAAGTTAGAAAATAGAATTTTGACTATTATAAAATCAGAGATAACCAGATTAACAATACCTTTTGTTACAGATTATGAGATGTGCAGAAGATACGGAGTTAGTAATAAAGAATGCGTTAAGATTAGTTTTACTAATTGCAAGCCAAAATTAATAGTTCTTTCAATAAATATGAGTAGAAATTTTTTAATTTCTAAGATTTTATCTACTTTTATCAAATTAGAGTTTCAATCTAAAGTTTTGGAAAATATAAATAATCCTATGGAAACTTTTTGTATATGTGATGAGTATCAAGAATTTGCGAACCAACAAGATGCCCATTTTCTTTCTTTATCAAGAGAAGCCAAGTGTATGAACATATATAGTATGCAAAGTTATACTTCGCTTATAAATATACTTAATAATGAAAATGCAGCTAAGGTCATAATTCAAAATATGGTAAACAAAATATGGTTTAGAAATGATGATAATTATACAGCAGAAGAGATTGTAAAACAGATTGGCAAAGAAAGAAAACTACTTAAAAACAGTTCTATTAGTGAGGGCGCTCAAGAGACAACTAAGAGTATAATTAAAAAAGGTTTTAGGAATAAAAAGTCTAATATATCAGAGAGTATAACATATGTGGAAAATATGGACTATGTGATAGATACTAAACTAATAACAAGAGAGTTAGAAAATTTTGAAGCATTAGTACTAATAAGCAAAGATGGAAAAATGGAAGAAGTAAAGAGAGTAAAAATACAAGAGGAGGAATGTGAATATGAAAAATCTTAAAATAATGAGCGTTTTAATGTTATTTGTAATATTTTTTTGCTTTTTTTCAAACGTTTTTGGGGCAACTAGCAATACGCCTACGCTGGTAAATAAACTAAATACTATTTTGAAAAAAATAAAAGAGTATATGATAAAGCTTGCAGGGCCTGCAGCAGCATTAGCAATCGCTACAGGGGTTATGATAAGAAAATTAAGCTTCGGCGATGAAGAAAAGATGATAGTTGGGAAAAAGGTTATAATAAATGCTATATTTTGTTATTTCTTAATTCTTTTAGTTGATTTAATAGTTAAATTCATTGAAGCATTGGTGTAGTTATGTCAGAAGGAATTTTAAATTCTATAAATATTATCTTAGAGAAAATATATAAGTCAATAGAGGGAAATGTATATGTTACTCTAGATAAATTAGTTAATATCTCTCCTAATATTCTAAATAAAGAACCTTTAAAGTATGTTTTTAAAGAAGATAAATACGGAATGGTGTTTGTGGCAACATCGTTAATTCTTTTTTACGTTGTTCAATATATGTTAACAAAGCTTATTGATATGTATAGTGGCAAAAGTACAGAAAATACGTATAAGTTTATTTTAAAGATTGTTATTGTTACTGTTTTAGCAAGTAATAGCAAATACTTATGTGATATGGTTTTGCAAATAAATCATTTATTTACTGAAATTATAGAAAGTGTTGGTAAAAATATATCTGGAGAAAAGATATGCTTTGAAAAGTTTAGTGAAGTTGTGTCAGATTTAGAAAAATATATGTCAAAAGATAATATAAGTATAGATGGAGTAATAAAGGGTTTTATTGGGTTTGGAATGACCACCTTACTTATAAATTATTCTGTAAGATATGTTACTGCTATTTTTTGCATACTTACTATGCCACTTTGTATAATGTTTAGTATTTCTTCAAATACTAGAGGAATATTTAATTCATGGGTTAGAATTAGTGTTATTACATTATGCGAACAATGGCTTGTTAAACTTCTTTTAATTATTCCTATTTCGTTTAGAAAAGTGGATGAAGAGATGTTTAAAATAGTTATAGTAGGAACGGTATATTTGCTATATAAAATTAATAGTTTTTCTAAAGAATTTTTAGGAAGTATATATACAAAAAATGTAAAGGAGTAACGAGATGAAGAAGATTAAAATATATTCAAGAATGTATAAAACTCAAAAATGGAGAGGAATTGTAGACTATAGGGTTGGAGCATTTTTAATAGGTTATGTATGTGCTATTTACCAATTACTAAGCTATATAGGTTTATCTGTAACATACATATTGTACGTTATATTAATGTCATGTATTCCGCTATTTGGTATTTATGTAGTGGTTGGAAAAGAAGAAAACGTACCACATATTTTGTATAACATTTTACAATATATCGTAAGACATAAAAACTATATATTTTATTATGATAAGGAAGATTAGATAAAATTTACTTGTTTAAATGTGGTTGTAAAAACTATTAATAGATGGTATAATCATGAATGTATAATTATAGCATTTTATGCTATAATCAGGGGAGAATTGTATGAAATATGTAGAGAAGAGTAAAATAGAACTGTCAGATATATTATTGCCTGATTTGTTTATTTCAAATTATATGATGGGGTTAGAAGAACATGCTCTTAAACTTTATCTGTATATGAAGTTTATGGCTAAAAATAAAATTGATATTAAGGAAGAACAAATAGCTAAAAAGCTTGGTATAAGTAAAGTGGAATATGAGAAGGCTATGAAGCAACTTGAAACAGAAGAGCTTGTTGTTAAATTAGAAGACGGTTATAGTTTTGTAGATATAAAAGAACAGGAACTTAATAAAACATATATTCCAAAGTTAAAACCAAAGGGAGATGGTAGAAAGACAGCAGTAGAAAAGAAGAGAATAGCTGCAGCTTCTGCAATAAATGAAACTTTCTTCCAAGGAATTATGACATTAGGATGGTACGTAGACATAAGCACATTGTTTGAAAAATATATGTTTGACGAAGATGTTATGATAGCACTTTTTCAGTACTGTCAGGAAAGAAATGCATTAAGGAAAAATTATGTTTTTAAAGTTGCAGAAACATGGTATAAAGGAAATGTAAAAACTTTTGAACAATTGGAGAACTACTTAGAAGAGCAAGATAAAGTAAATAAAATTAAAAGTAAAATCAAAAGAATATTGCGTCTTACAAGAAATCTTACTGAGTATGAGGAAGAATATATAAACATATGGATAAATGAATACAAGTATGATTTTGATGTTATAGAAGTAGCATTAAAGAAAACTGTTCAAAAAATGACCAACCCAACAATTAATTATACTAATGCAATATTGAAAAATTGGCATGAAAAAGGAATTAAGAATTTACAAGATGTTGTAGAGGAAAGTAGTAAAGTTACAAAACAAATGGTGAGTCAACCTAAAAAAGCTAGTACTACATCTGCGTTAAAACATAAGAATTATGAACAAAGGAAGTATGATGATTTAGAGTCATACTATGATAATATGTAACAGTAGAGGAGAATGGTATGAGCTGTGATGTTTATAAAGAAGTTAGCATGCAATATGATGCAAAAAGGGAAAAGGCAGAAAGCGAAATTAAGTTAAAGAAAAGAACATTGGAAGACAAACTGCCTAAGTATAAAGAATTAGAAAAAAAGAAAAATGAAGCTGCTATATCTTATGCTAGAGAAATACTTACAAAGAAACGGCATAGATAAGGAAATAGCAGAAGAAAACATGAAGATAAATGTTGCTAAATTACAAAATGATATAGATAATCTGTTAAGAGAAGAAGGCTATGGTGATAGATATCTAAAACCTAGTTATGAGTGCGATATTTGTAAAGACACAGGAAGAATCGTTACAGCTAAAGGTGAAAAGTATTGCAAGTGCTTTATTCAAAAAGTAGTAGATAAAATGTATAAGCAATACAACATGCTTAAAATAAACGAGGAGAACTTTAATACTTTTGATATAGGTTATTATTCTGATAAAGTAAATAAGGAAAAATATAAAAGTGATATTTCTCCAAGAAATAATATAATTAAAATAAGAAAAATAGCAGAAAAGTTTTGCGATCATATAGATGATAAACAACAAAAGAATTTACTATTTGTTGGAAATACTGGAACAGGAAAAACTTTTATAAGCAATTGTATTGCATATGAAGCTATTAATAAAGGTTATACAGTGATATATCAAACTGCACCTATGCTTATGGATATGGCTATGGAAAGTAAGTATAACTTTGATAAAAATAGTGAGAACAAAGAAAGATATGAAAGTATATTTAATGTTGATCTACTTATAATTGATGATCTAGGAACAGAGACATTAAATAATAATAGATTTACAGAACTTTTTAATATTATTAATACTAGACTTTTGAAAAATAAAAAAACAATAATTTCTACCAACTTGATGTTAAATGAATTAAGCCAGGAATATGATGAAAGAGTTATGTCTAGATTAATAGGAAACTATATTATATGTAAATTTATAGGTGACGATATAAGGTTCAAAAAGAAAAAAATAACAGAATAAAAATAAGCCCCATACAATCATGTATGGGGTTTACTTTATTATAGATTTTCCATGTTTATTTGTTTGTCATGTTCGTCTTCTGGAATTAGTTTTGCAATATTAACTACTTTTCCACCGTCTGATGTTCTCATAAGAGTTACACCTTGAGTGTTTCTACCAAGAACACTGATATCTTTTGCATGAATTCTAATAATTACTCCTGTATCTGTAATTATCATTATATCATCGTCATCATCTACAACTTTAATTCCAATTATATGGCCAGTCTTATCTGTAGTCTTGTAAGTTAATATACCTTTACCAGCTCTTGATTGAGCTCTGTATTCTTCAACTTCTGTACGTTTACCAAAACCATTTTCAGTTATTGCTAATATGTATCCATTTTCGCTAGTAATAGGTTCCATTCCTATAACAACATCATCTTTTCCTAGAGTAATACCTTTTACGCCCATAGATGTTCTACCACAAGATCTAACTTCCTCTTCACTGAAACGTATAGATAAACCAGATTTAGTTACAAGTATTACATTGTTTTTTCCGTTTGTTATTCTTACATCTATTATTTCGTCATTATCTTTTAAAGTAATACTTTGTATACCAGTTTTACGTATATTTGAATATTCATTAAGAGGAGTTTTCTTAACTAAACCATTCTTAGTAGCCATAAGAACAAATTCATCATCTTTAAATTCTTTTACTGGTATTACAGCTGCAATCTTCTCATCAGGAGAAAGTTGCAATAAATTAACGATTGCAGTTCCTTTGGCTTGCCTACTAGCTTCTGGTAATTCATAAGCTTTTAGTTTAAATACTTTACCAGTATTAGTAAAGAATAGTATGTAGTCGTGAGTTGATGTAACAAATAAATGCTCTATGAAATCATCTTCACGAGTATTCATTGCAGTTACTCCTTTACCACCTCTTCTTTGAGATTTATATGCATCAGTTGCAATTCTCTTTATATAACCAAAATGAGTTATTGTAACTACATTGCTTTCCTCTTTTATCAAGCTTTCAATTTCAATATCACTTTCGCCGTGAGTTATAGCTGTTTTTCTTTCATCACCATAAGTTTTCTTGATTTCTAGTAATTCTTCTTTTACAATATTAAGAATTAATTTTTCATCTGCTAAAATAGCTTTATACTTAGCGATTAATGCTACTAAATTGTTGTATTCATCTTCGATTTTTTCTCTTTGTAAACCTGTTAGAGTACGTAATCTCATTTCAAGAATAGCGTTTGCTTGTATTTCTGAAAGACCAAATCTAGTCATCAATGCAGCTCTTGCTTCATTATCGTCTTTAGCAGCTCTGATTAATTTAATAATCTCATCAATGTGGTCTAAAGCAATTCTTAAACCTTCTAATATGTGAAGTCTAGCTTCAGCTTTCTTTAAATCATACTTTGTTCTTCTTGTGATTATTTCCTCTCTATGAGCTATATAATGAGAAAGTATTTCTTTTAAAGATAAAACTTTAGGTTGGTTATTAACAAGTGCTAAAAGTAAAATACTAAATGTACCTTGAAGTTGCGTATGTTTGTATAACAAGTTTAAAACAACATTTGGGTTAGCATCTCTTTTAAGTTCAACAACTATTCTAAGACCAGTTCTATCAGACTCATCTCTTAGATCAGATATACCAGTTATTACCTTTTCTTGAACAAGCTTTGCTATGTTCTCAACTAAAGCAGATTTATTTAGCTGATATGGTATTTCTGTTATTATAATCTTAAATCTTCCTCTATGGTCTTCTTCAATTTCAGCTTTACCTCTTAAACAGATTTTACCTCTACCTGTTTCGTAAGCTTTCTTTATTCCATCTCTACCAACAATAATTCCACCTGTTGGGAAATCGGGACCTTTTATATGTGTCATTAGTTCATCTGTTGATATATCTGGGTTATCAATCATAGCACAAGTACCATTTATGACTTCTGTTAAATTGTGTGGTGGAATATTACAAGCCATACCAACAGCAATTCCATATGAACCATTTACAAGCAAGTTAGGTATTTTTGCAGGTAATACAGTAGGCTCTAAAAGTCTTTCATCATAGTTTGGTGTATAATCAACAGTTTCTTTATCAATATCCGTTAACATTTCAACAGCTATTTTATGAAGCTTTGCTTCTGTGTACCTCATTGCAGCTGGTGGGTCATTATCGACTGAACCAAAGTTACCATGTCCATTTACAAGCGGATATCTTAAAGAGAAGTCCTGCGCTAAACGAACTAAAGCATCGTATACGGAAGCATCACCATGAGGGTGATAATTACCAAGTACGTCACCAACGATACCAGCACATTTTCTGTATGGCTTTTCTGGCCATAAAGCAAGTTCACTCATAACATATAATATTCTTCTGTGAACTGGTTTTAAACCATCTCTTACATCAGGAAGTGCACGGGATACGATAACGCTCATGGCATAGTCTATATATGATTTTTTCATTTCTGCTTCTAAGTCTACGGGTATGATTTTTCCTTCATTAAAAATATTATTATCGTCCATAAAATCCTCCTATACAATACAGTCATTATATAAGAAAATACGAGAAAAATCAAGGAAAAATGAGTAAAAAAGACAAGGAAATGCAAATATTTTTTAGTAAATGTAAATATAAAATTAGTTTAAAAAATATGCTTTGTATGATATAATATAAACGTAAAAAATATAGGAGCTTTATAGCAATTGTTATAAAGTGTGATTAATTAATATTATTTTGAAAGGAAGTATAAATATGCCTAAGTTCTTAAAAGTTATTTTGTTTATTGTTTTACTTTTCTTAAACCCTTTCTTACTTATAGCAATAGGGATATATAAATATTGCAAATGGGAATATAATAAAGCTAAAACTGACCCCTATTATCATGTTACAAGGTCAAGTTCGAGTACTTACAAAGGAACATCAGAAGAAAGAAAATATAGACATTATTCTACTGATGAAAATGGTCAAATATATGATCATGTAAATGGTCATTACGCAGGACAAAGAAAGGGAAATTCTATATATAAAGATGGAAGAGAAACAGTAAATATAGATGAGTTTGGGAGAGTTTATGATTATGACAAAGGAACATATGTGGCTGATATAGATAGCAGCGGTAATGTAGTAGATAGGGCCACAGGAAAAAGTGTTGGCAGATGTGAAAATGGAGAATTTAGGAGTGGTAATAGGTTTGATTATGATTAAATGTTTAAAGGCTTGCATATTTGCAAGCCTTTGCTTTATACAAAATAAATATTACAACAAGATTACAAATAAAAAAATAATACAAAAGGTGTTGAAAAAAGTAATAATATAAAGTAGAATAAAAATATATAAAGAGAAAACCAATAGAGGGGTGAAAGCAAATGTCAACTAATATGCGTAAAACCGTTGGGAGAGTAACACGCAGGTAATATCTAGAAATAAACTAGATAGAGGTTTTTATACGCATAAGGCATATATATTAGATAATATAAAGTTAGTTATACAGTAAAGAGTATAGCTAGCTTTTTGCGTTTAAAGTAAGGTATAACCATAATTTAAGTCATGTAAATATACACATGATATATACATAGAAAAGCAAAATGAAAAATGCATAAAACAATTAAAAATGATTGCAAATTTTAAAGCAATGTGAAATAATATGTATATATTAGAAAAATTTTTCAAAAAAGTAAGGGGAGGTAAATGAAAATGAAAAATTTAAAAAGAAAGAAGCGGAATATCATTAATAGTATTAGTAATAACAATAATAGTAATGATAATACTAGCAGCCGCAATAATATTATCACTATCAAATAGTGGAATAATAGGAAAGGCAAATAAAGCCAAAACAGATACAGATGTGTCAAATGCAAAAGATTTAGTAGCCATGGCACATGCAGATTGGATGCTAGATGAAGCGAAGATAATGGCTGAAGATAGTAGTATAACATCATTTGGTAAATATGCAGAAAAAAAGCTAAAAGAGGCAGGTTATAAAGTAGGAGCCGGTACAGGTTCTTATGAAGTAACAGATAGTGGAGATGTGTATACATATCCTGTAATACCAGAAGGTTTTGTAGCATCAATATATGAAGGAGAAAGTACAGTTAAAAATGGACTAGTTATATATGAAACTCAAACACTTGATGGTATAACTCAGGAAGTGGCGCAAACTTCATATAACCAATTTGTATGGGTGCCAGTCCCAGATATTAATAAATTTCAAAGAACAACAACATATAATGGAACGATAACAACGCCAGGAGACAACTATACAGAACCATGTTCAAAATTATCGGAATTGTCAAATGCAAATGACACAACGGGAGAATATGCTGAGTACACAACAATGAGGGAAAGTGTAGAAAAAAATGGCGGCTTTTATATAGCAAGATATGAGTCAGGAAAAGAAAACAATAATATTGTTATAAAAAAAGGAGCTACAGTATGCGATGTGGCATGGGGAACAAACATGAAGGATGTAGGAACTACTGGTGCAGTTGCTTTGTCGAGAGACTTATATAAGTCAAGTGGATCGGTTGCTTCAACACTAATATATGGTGTAGAGTGGGATGCAGCATTAATGTTTGTATCTAGAGTGGATTCTATATATGCAAAGGATAGTTCTGGAAAAGGATACTATGGACAAAGTTCAACAACACCAACTTCTGCAGGAAGTAGTGAATCATATAAAATATGCAACATATATGATATGGCAGGAAATGCAAGGGAATGGACTATGGAGGCTGATGGTACTGGTGGACGTCTTGAAAGAGGTGGACGCAGTGTGGATAATGGTATGTACGCACCTGCCAGTGCAAGACGTGGAGAGACACCAGCTTCAGTGGGAGCTGGATTCCGTGTAGCTCTTTATTTAAAATAGTGCAATTAACTCCTTTTGAAGAGAAACCATTATTTTAGTGGCTTTACTTCAAAGGGAGAATTTTTACATACAATAATATGAAAATGTCTTGAAAAAACATATAATTATGATATAATAATGCAAAAAATGGAACCTTAAATTGTAATATTTTAAAGTAGTAAAGAGGTAATTATGAAGCAGAAAGATTATTATAAATTATTAGGAGTAAATAGAAAATCAACTCAGGAGGAAATAAAAGTTAATTTTAGAAAGTTAGCTAAGAAATACCATCCTGATGCAAACGTTAACAATAAAGATGCAGAAGAAATGTTTAAGGATTTAAATGAAGCATATAATGTGTTAATGGATAAAGAAAAAAAGAAGAAGTATGACAGACAAGTATCTAGATATGGGTATGGTAGTGTTGAATTAGGTAGTGTCAACTCTGATGGCAAGACGGCAAGTAGTGTCATGAGCGAAATTATGAACACTATATTAGGTATAAGTAAAGATACTAAAGACAGAGTTGTAGCTGCTGCAGGGAATGTTAAAGACGATATAAAAGAAAAGATTGAGCAACAAAAAGAACCTAGAAAAGGTGAAAACATAGAAACGACACTATATGTAACTATTGAGGAAGGTTATTTTGGAGCTGAAAAGAAAATATCTTTTAAAACTACTCGTGGAAGTATGAAGAACTACAGCGTTAATGTGCCAATGGGCATAAGAGATGGCGAAAAGATAAGGTTATCAGGACTAGGTAAACCAGGTAAAAACGGCGGTAAAAATGGAGACCTTATAATACTTGTGAAATTAAGACCACATCCAATGCTTAGATTAGAAGGGGCTGATATACAAGTTAAATTAGAAATTAGTCCAGTCCAGGCTATAATTGGAGATACAATTCAGCTTAAAATATTTGGTGAGAAAGTATTAATTACAATTCCTAAGAATAGTAAAACTGGTGATAGATTAGAAATATTGGCAAAAGGATATGTTGTAAATCAAAATACAAGAGGTAATCTTTTAATAGACTTAGATATAAAGATGCCTGATGATATAACTGAAAGAGAAGAAAAACTATATGAACAATTATTAAAGTTAGAAAAGCAAAAATTGAAAGCAAAAATGGCTTCGGCTGAGTAGGTATAGGGGGTTAGATGCTTGCATATTATGGGGTATATATAATATGCAGGCATCATTTTATATATTTAACATCTCTTTAGTTTAAAAAAGGAAAAAACACTTATTAATTTCTCTTTTACTACCTTTACTAAACTATTGTGAGATGATGGAAGGTTGTCTGGAACTAGTGTAGGTGGTGTTGAATCAAGGCCATATCTTTTTATTATGGCTTTTTCAACATCGGGATATATTTTTACGTAGTAAGTACCTTTTGCATCAGTATCCCATTCATCATTTTGGTTAGTAAATGCAATATTTATACTTGAACATTCTGGGAGTTCAATGATTGAACAATAACTCAAAGAAGTTTGCTTTTTGCATACGCTCATGTTTATAATTCTCTTGTTTTCCCAATCATTATCAAAACAATAGTACATGTATATATTTGGGGCAGTATCTGAAGAATTAGAAATTTTTTCTACTAATTTGCCACTATAGTTTAACAATATACTTTTTCCTTGCATTAAATTACCATAGATACTAAATGTATCATTATGTAAGGATTGGGCATAAATTCCTTTTTTTATAGCCTCATTACAACAACATATTCTTTTAGGATTTTCATCAAATATTTGCATATAAACACCTCCAATTACAATGTTTGACAACATTATAATTAAAATTTTGACGAGATTAAAGTGAATAGACAAAAGAGTAAAAAAAACTACAAAATTAGTAGAAGAGTTACAAAATAAAACAGAAATAATTAACATTTTATTCCAATATTTAAAAAAAATAATTAAAGTGTTGAAAAAAGTTGTAGATATATGTTAAGATATTTGTGTCTAATTAGGGAGGTAATTATGGCAGGAAAAAGCAAAAAGAAAAAGCAAAATAAAAGTGTAAAACAAGATGTATATGTAGACGATAATACTATAGAATTAGAAAAAGCTCCTCAAGACGTTAATGAAGAAATAGTAGAAAAGGCAGAGGAACCTAAAAAAGAAGAGATAGAGGAAAAACCAGAAGTAGAGAATACTAAAATTGATGAAATAGTACAAGAATATAACGGGGATCCTAAAGAAAATACTCAAATACAAGTAAGAGATAGTGCAGAAATGAAAAAATTCAAAAAGAAAAATAAAAAAGTTTTGATAATAACAGGCGCTATTGTACTTGTTATATTAATAGCTTTTGCTGCACTATGTATTGTAAATAAAATGAATTCAAATGTATATAATAATATTTTTGTAAACGGAGAAAATGTTTCTGGAATGTCGTCTGCACAACTATCAGAATATTTGAAAAAAGAACAAGAGGCTCTTGGCAATGCATCTCTTAAGGTAATACAGGAAAATGAAGAAATTCTAGAAGTAGTGCCGGCAGATATAGATTTTGAAATTGATATTGCTAGCGTAGAAAGTGATGTTTTTAACTATGGAAGAAGTTCAAATGTTATAAAAAATAATATTGATATTATTTATGCGCAAATATTTAAGAAGAACTTTGAACTTAAATATAAATATGATGTTAGCAAACTAACTGATGTAGTAAAAGAAATAAAAGAGTCTTTAAATAATAAAATAGTTCAAGATAGCTTTGTTGTGAATGAAAAAGAATACAAACTTATAATAACAAGAGGAAAATCAGGTAATACAATAGAAGAAGATGTTGTTAAAGATAAAATAATATCTGGTCTATCAAATGGAATGGGAGAATATAACCTAGATACAGTTATTGGAAAACCGGATCCACTTGATATAGATGTTGTATATTCTAAGGTTAAAAGAGATGCTAAAGATGCATATATAGATAAAAGTAGTAGTGTATATAAATTTGTACCTCATCAAGTTGGACTTGATTTTGATAAAAAAGATTTAGAAAGTGTACTTGCTAAGGCAGAAAATCAAGAAGAGGGAAAAGTTATAGAATATAAACTTACAGTAAAAGAGCCTAAGGTTAAAACTTCGGATATAAAGTGGAATGTATATGAATATAAAATAAGTTCGTATACTACATATTTTACAACAGGTGATGCAAATAGAGTAAATAATTTAAGAGTTGCTTTAAATTTATTAAATGGCAAGGTTATAATGCCAGGAGAAACATTCTCATATAACAGTGTTGTAGGTGCTGCGACCACAGCACAAGGTTTCAAACCTGCTGCTACATTTGTTGGTGGTAGAGTTACAAGTGAAGTTGGTGGTGGAATTTGTCAGACAGTATCAACATTATATAATACAGCTTTGCTTGCTAACTTAGAAATAGTACAAAGAAAACCTCATAGCTTACCAGTTGCGTATGTTCCTGGAAGCAGAGATGCTACGGTTTATTATCCATCTATTGACTTCAAATTTAAAAATACTAGATCTTATCCTATAAAGATAGTTACTAGCTTCAATAAAGGTGGAAATTTAACTATTTCACTATATGGAACTAAGGAAGAAAATGAATATGATATTAGTATAAGTTCTAGAAGAACAGCAACAGTACCGTTTACTACGCAATATGTAAATGATAATACATTAGCCAAAGGAACTCAAAAAGTAATACAAAATGGTTCTAACGGATATAAATCAGAAGCATATATAACTAAAAAGCTAAATGGAAAAGTTGTTTCTACAACATTACTTTCGAAAGATACATATAAAGCAGTTAATAAAATTGTAAAGGTGGGTACAAAGGAAGTTCAAACAACTACTCCTACTGTGACAACTCCAGAAACTTCAAACAATACTGGAACATCAGGTGGAGAAAACTCACAAAACACAGGAAATTAATATAACAAAAAGCTCCTTCAAAAATGAAGGGGCTTTGTATATTGCTTAATTATTAAAATGAAGATTCGTGTATAGCTTTTATATCTTCATAGTTTTCTTTAGCGCATTCGATGAATTTTTTTGCTAGATTTGGATCAAATTGTGTTCCGGCACCATTTTTAATTTCACTTATTCCAAACTCTATTGTAGTGGCTTCTTTATATGGCCTTTTTGCAGTAATCGCATCAAAAGCATCACAAACTGTAAGCACTCTTGCAAGATATGGAATTTCCTCGCCTTTTAAACCTGCTAGGTAACCTTTTCCGTCATATTGTTCGTGATGGTATTTTATAAGTGGAAGCGCATCTTTAAAAATCTCGCATGAAGATAAAATGTTAGTACCAATTAATGGGTGTAACTTCATGTGATTGTATTCATCATCATTAAGCTTAGTACCTTTTAATAAAATGTTATCTGCAATACCAATTTTTCCTACATCATGAAATTGTGCTGCAAGTATTAATGTTTTTAAGTCATCTTCATTAAGATTTAAATATTTTCCAAATATTTCTGCATATTTAGCCACTCTATCTGAATGATCTTTTGTAAAGTTATCTTTGGCACCAACAGTGTTTTTTAATATATCAGCGACTTCAATTGCGTGAAGCTCAATAGTATGTGACATTTTTTTTACATTTTCTAAACTAGCTATATATTTAAAACCGCTTTCGATTAAAAGAACTAACTGGTCAAACCTTGAACTTTTTTCAAAATAGGCTTGTATATCTAAAGAACGCATAGTATCAATTGAAGGCGTAAGTTCTTTATGCGCAGACATTAATATTATATATATTTCTTTATCAAACTCCCTTACTAATCTTACTATTTCGTCGCCTCTAACTGGGTTCATAAGGTAGTTTATTATAAGTATATCGTATGTGTTATTTTTCAAATTTTCAAGAGCTGCTATTGGCTCTGTGAAAGGAGTTACTTGAATATCATATTTTTTAAGTACGACACTCATGGCGTCCATCATTCCAATATCGTCATCTATAACCATTACGTTACCTTTTCTGCCGACGATACGTTCTAATTCATTCATATATGACCTCCTAAAGTATATCAACACCCTAATTATATCAAATTAAATAAAAATATACAACAATTTATAATAATCTTTTATTTTAGTCTAAATGTTCCTAAAGTGATAGCAAAATCATTTGGGTAAACGGTAATTGCTTCGACTGTTAAGTTACCAGTAAGTAAAAGTAATATTACTAGAAGTTTGTTTAAATCTAAGTCATTTAGACAATTATTTGATGAATTTGTGTTAAATGAGTTTGAGATGTTATCTAAAAATGGCAGATTAAGATTATTAAGAAAATCGTTCATAAAATCACCTATTAAAATATACTCTTTATATTGAATTATTATACACATCGTAGTATAATTACGTGGTAAAAGCGAGGGTGAGTATATGGAAAAAAGTAAATTTTTTACTATTGTTATAACTATAGTGGTAGCAGCCGCTGTCCTTATAACACTAATTAATATTATATTTGATAATTCTAAAATAAATCAAGGAAACTTTAGGGTGTCTGATACCCTTATTAGCAGTATTGTAAAACTAGAAGATAAATCGGAAGGAACAGGCGGTTGGACTTTTGATGTTTCACAAAGTAACAAGGTTTCAATGTTGATTTCTTCTAATTCTGATGCTAAGATAAAGGAAGTTTACTTGGACAAAGTTGGTGTGAGTTCTAAAAAGAATGTTAACATATATATAGAACAGGAAAAATACAATACAAGTTATAGCTATGCTGATATAAAAAATAAAAGAGTTAACATATACACAGAAGAGCAAGAAAATGGAAGCTATCTTGTTGAGTTTGATGTTTTAAATAAAAATATCATGTCCGATTACATGGTTCCTGACGAAATTAAGGAAGTAAGATATGACGGTACTATACTAAATTTAGCAGGAATAGCAATTTCTGATATAACATTTGATTTAAAATATAATTTAGTTATAACTGAAGAAAAAGGTCAGATAAATACATGTAAAGTAAAAATAAAAATGCCAGATAAAAAGCTTGCAACAGAAGGATTATCTGTGGAAAGATTAAGTAATCAAGAATTCAACTTTAAAGTAGATTATTAAAATAAAAATAAAATTAGTTATAAATATTGATTAATTATAAAAATTAAGGTATAATACGAGTAGTCGCTTAGGCGATAAGGTGTTTGTGAACCTTGTCAGATCCGGAAGGAAGCAGCAATAAGCATACTACCTTATGCGCTATAAGCGATTTTTATTATATAATTTTAAGAGGTGAAGAATCATGTCTTATGTAGCGTTATATAGAAAATATAGACCAATTACATTTGATGAACTAGTTGGCCAGGACCATATAACAAATATACTGAAAAATCAAATAATAAATGATAAAGTATCACATGCATATATATTTAGTGGTAGTAGAGGAACAGGAAAAACATCTACAGCTAAAATTTTTTCAAGAGCAGTAAATTGTTTAAACCCTCACGATGGGAATCCATGTAATGAGTGTGAAGCTTGTAAAAGTATATTAAATGATGATACTACAGATGTAGTTGAAATGGATGCTGCTTCAAACAACTCTGTCGAAAATATTAGAACAATAAGGCAAGAAGTTATGTATGCTACCACAAATTTAAAGTATAAAATATACATTATAGACGAAGCACACATGTTATCAACTAGTGCTTTCAACGCTCTTTTGAAAACATTGGAAGAGCCACCACAAAATGTTATATTTATACTAGCAACTACGGAGGAGCATAAACTTCTTCCAACAATATTATCAAGATGTATGAGATTTGAATTTAAAAAGATATCTATAGAAGATGTTGTAAAAAGAATTAAATATATTTTAGATGATAGTAAAGTACAATATGACGAAGAAGCATTGACATATGTTGCACAAATTTGTGATGGTGGTATGAGAGATGCACTTAGTATATTGGAAAGATGTATAGATGACGAAAGTAGCAAAATTACACTTGAAAGTATTCAGAATATAATAGGAGCATCAGACAAAAAAGTACTAGAAACACTTGCGGACAACATATTAGAATACAATTTAAATGAAGCAAATACTAAAATAAATCAAATACTTGATACAGGAAAAGATGCAAGGTATATAACATCAGAACTAACAGAAATATTTATGGATAGGATGCTTAAAGATGATGGAAAAAACAAACTTAGGTACGGCTATATAATAAAAGAGCTATCTAAATTAGATGCGGGCCTAAGGCAAGCTATAAATGTTAATATATTATTTAAAGCCAAAATTATGGAGTTATGTTCTGAAATTATATATAACTCAGAAGATGAGCTTTTGGAAAAAATAGAAAAGTTGGAGCTAAGAATTAAAAAGTTGGAAGAAAATGGCGTAACTGTGGTTAATGTAGAAACACCACAAAATGTGGTAAAGGTCAAAGAGACACCTAAAGGAAACGCACAAAATGATGTAGTAAACAATGAAAAGCCAAAAGAAAGTGTTAGTGCCAAAGGAAGCTTTAAGGACTTTGATAAGTTAAAGAATATGGTTATGGAAAAAGACAATTTACAACTTTATTCTGCTCTTACAGGTGTTAAAGCAGAAACTACAGATGATACATTAGTATTTAATACAGAAAATGAATTTGCATATACTATATTAAATAAAAGTGAAAATGCTGAGCTACTAAGAAAGCTTACGCAAGAATTAATAAGTGATAATTACTCAATAAAAATTGAGTATAAAAATACACATAATGTAAGTGAGAATAAATTTGAGGCACATATGTTAAATAGTAATATTCCATTTACAAGTATAGATTAATAATGAAGGAAGGATGATAAATATGGGTAAATTTGGAGGATTTCCAGGTGGAGGAATGAACATTCAAAATTTAATGAAACAAGCACAAAAAATGCAAGCAGATATGCAAAAAAAACAGGCTGAAGTTGCAAGTAAAGAGATAGAAACTTCTGCAGGTGGTGAAGCTGTAATAGTTAGAGCTACAGGCGATAAGGTTATAAAAGAAATAATAATAAAAAAAGAAGTTGTTGATCCTGAAGATGTAGAAATGCTACAAGATCTTATACTTACAGCAGTTAACGAGGCGTTAAATAAAGCAGATAGTATGATGAAAGATGGACTAGGTGATTTTAACATTCCTGGTTTAATGTAGGAGAAAGTATGTATTCAGAATCAGTTCAAAAACTAATAAAAGAATTTGAAAAGTTTCCAGGTATAGGACATAAAACAGCAGTAAGGCTTGCATTTTTCGTGTTAGAGTCAGATGAAAATTTTGCCAAAGAAATGGCAAGCACATTAGTTGAAGCTAAGCAGAGCGTAAAGTTCTGCTCAAAATGCTTTAATTTGACTGACAAAGATCCATGTGAAATTTGTTCAAACCCAAAACGTGATAATGAAGTTATATGTGTTGTAGAAGATGTAAAAGATGTAGTTGCAATGGAGAAAACACATGAATTCAAAGGACTTTATCATGTTTTGCATGGTGCTATATCACCTATGAATAATGTGTCTGCGGCAGATATAAAAATAAAAGAACTAATTACAAGATTAGCAGATGGAAAGGTTAAAGAAGTGATAATTGCGACTAACCCTACAATAGAAGGAGAAGCTACGGCAATGTACATATCTAGACTTCTTAAACCTATGGGAATAATGGTTACTAGAATAGCACATGGAATACCTGTTGGAGGAGATCTAGAGTATACAGATGAAATAACTCTAATTAAAGCTTTAGAAGGCAGAAGGGAAATGTAGAATGGAAAAATTTTTTGAATATAGAAAAGATTATCCAGTATTTGAATACAATTCTTATGAAATTAATGATAATGGTGATAGCTACGAAGTTGTATATAAATTTAATATACCGGGTTTAACAGAGTTTACTCCTAGATGGGAATTCCCCAAAACTAATAGGGAGCTAACACAAGCAGAATATGAGTTGTTTAAAAAGGCTATATTTAATTTAGGTATGGTTGAAGTTGTATCATACTTAAAGTGCGTATGTAGTCCAAGACTTATAGTAAGAGCAGGAAAACTAAGCGAAAGTCAAATAGAGTGGTACAAAAAGTTATATATAAATGGACTAGGGGAATTCTTTTACGTTAATAATATTGTAGATCAAATGAACATAGATACATTCTTAGAAATAGAAGCACAAAATGAAAAAGTAGAACCCGATACGCTTGAATACAATATGGAACTACGTGGAAACTTAATTCCTGTTGGTGGTGGAAAGGATTCTGCGGTTACACTTGAAGTTCTATCAGACACAAGAAAAGACAACACTTGTTATGTTATAAATGTAAAAGGAGCATCAAGTGAATGTATAAAAGTGGCAGGATATAACAAAGAGAGTAGCTATTTTCCAAAAAGATTTTTAGATAAAAGATTAATTGAATTAAATAGTAAAGGCTACTTAAATGGGCATACGCCATTTTCTGCAATTGTTGCATTTTCTTCTTATGCATCTGCTATTTTATTAGGAAAAAAGTATATTACGCTTTCAAATGAAGATAGTGCAAATGAGGGAAATGTTTTAGGCACAAATATAAATCATCAATATTCTAAAAGTATAGAGTTTGAAAATGATTTTAGAGAATATTGTACTAAATATATGTGTAAAAATGGACCAGAGTATTTTAGCCTACTTAGACCAATAAGTGAGTGGCAAATAGTAAAAGCTTTTTGCAAAAAGCCAATGTATTACCCTGTTTTTAAGAGCTGCAATGTTGGTTCAAAAGGTGAGGTTTGGAAATGGTGTGAGAACTGTCCCAAATGTCTATATGTATATATAATGATGAGAGCCTTTTTAAATGACCAAGATATGAAAAAAATATTTAATACAGATATGTTAGATAATGGGGAGCTAGTTCATATATTTAATGGATTGGTATACCCTGATTATGATAAACCTTTTGAATGTGTTGGCACAAAAGAAGAGATAAATTTATGCCTTGATATGATAGTAGATAGTTATGCTAAAGCCGGCAAAAAATTGCCAATACTTTTAGATAAATATGAATCAAGTATAGAAGATTTAGAATTTAGAAAAAAGGCAAAGGCAGAAAGTTGGAATGATTTAAATAATTTGCCAGAAGTATATGCTAAAAAGTTAAAAGACTATATAGCGTAGGTGAATGTAATGAAATATAAAATTATAGAAGAATTAACAAATAAAAAAGTGCTTATATTAGGTTTCGGAAGAGAAGGTAAAAGCACATATAGATTTATAAAAGAAAATGGTGTAAAGTGTGAACTTGCAATAGCAGATAGAAATGATATTGATAAAAATGATGTGGATAATAGAACGAAATTATATACAGGTGAAGATTATATGAATAGCATTTTAAAATATGATATTGTTATAAAATCACCAGGTATTTCGTTTAAAGGAAAAGATTATTCTAAATTTGAAAGTAGGATAACTTCACAAACAGAACTTTTTCTTAAATATGCAAGAAATAAGGTTGTGGGAATTACAGGTACTAAAGGAAAAAGTACTACGTCTTCGCTAATATATCAAATGGTAAAAGAAAAGTATAATGCAAGACTTGTTGGAAATATTGGCAAACCTGTATTTGAGGAAATAGATAATTATGATAATACAGATATATTTGTTTATGAACTGTCTTCACATCAACTTGAACATATAAAGTATAGCCCACATATAGCAGTACTTTTAAATATGTTTGAAGAACATCTTGACCATTATAATTCATATAATGAATACAAAGAAGCAAAGAGAAACATATTTAAGTATCAGAGAGAAAATGATATTTATGTGTTTAATGGAGATGCTAAAAAACTTTTAAATAAAGAATATAATTTGAAACAAAGACAATTGCCAGTTTGTAAACAAGATAATGATTGTGTAGAGGAAACTATATATAGCGAAAAAAACATACGTGTAAAAATAAATAACAAAGAAGAAAGCATAAATATACCACAAAACGCCAACATATTAGGAAAACATAATATATTCAATCTTGCAGTTGCAACTACAGTAGCTAAAGTATTAAACGTAGGAAATGAAGACATAATAAAAGCTATAAAAGAGTTTAAGATGTTACCACATAGACTTGAAAAAATAGGAGAATATAATCAAGTGATATATATAGATGATTCTATTTCTACAATACCAGAGGCAACTATGTCTGCAGTAGACAGCATAGAAAATATAGACACGGTTTTAATAGGCGGGCTAGATAGGGGGATTGATTATTCAAAATTAGTGAAATATATAGAAGGTGACAATATTCATAATGTAATACTTATGTATGAAAGTGGTAAAAAAATATATGATTTAGTAGACCATAAGAAAGCAACTTCAAACATTATATACGTTAAAGATTTAAATGAAGCGGTAAAGCAAGCAGTAAAGTTTACTGAAAAAGGCAAGATATGTCTACTTTCTCCAGCAGCTGCAAGTTATGGAATGTTTAAAAATTTTGAGGATAGAGGAGATAAATTTAAACAGCTAGTTATAAAATATAGTAAATGAGGAATAAACTGAAGTCCATATTTTGATCTATCTTTTAAATTTTTTCTAAATAAAAACAAAACTGTAACAAAACGGAAAAGAAATTACAAAAAAATTACAATTTTTATACAAAAAGTATAGTCAAATTATATTTTTATGATATAATTAATACAAATTCATGTAAAAGAGGTGTCGGTATGGAGAAGAAGATATTAATAGTTGATGATGAAAAACCAATTGTTGATATATTGAAGTTTAACCTTGAAAAAGAAGGGTATAAAACTATAGAAGCATACGACGGCGAACAAGCTGTTGAAATGGCCTATGAATCAAAACCGGATTTAATAATCTTGGATGTAATGTTACCTAAAATGGATGGATTTTCAGTGTGTAAAAAGGTAAGGCAAAAATTAACATGTCCAATAATAATGTTAACAGCTAAGGAAGAAGTAGTTGATAAGATAATAGGACTAGAGCTAGGTGCGGATGATTATATGACAAAACCATTTAGTATAAGGGAACTTACAGCCAGAATAAAGGCAAATCTTAGAAAACATGTAGTTCAAGAAGAGGAAGCGGAAGCTGATGCATCAAGTATTAAAATTAAAGACTTGATTTTAGATGCTGAAAAATATGTTGTTGTTAAAAATGGTGTAATCATCGACCTTACTATGAAAGAATTTGAAGTTTTAAAATTATTAGCTATTCATGCAGGTCAAGTATTCACTAGAGAACAAATATTAAAAAATGTTTGGGGTTATGATTATTATGGAGATTTAAGGTCTGTTGATGTAACTATAAGAAGAATAAGAGAAAAAATTGAGGATAATACTGCAGAACCAAAATATATAATAACAAAAAGAGGAATAGGATATTATGTTTAAGTCTATTAAATGGAATATTAAAATATTTGCTATACTTATGGTACTTACAACATCTGTTTTGACAATGATGTTAGTGTCATATAAGCAGACAGGCAAAATAGAATTTACATTTGACACACTAATTGTAGTAGCAATTGGTGTGTTAATTTTAGCAAGTGTAATAGTTGCATCTATAATTATTAAAGGAATAACTATGCCTATGAAGAAAATGGAAAAAGCTATGAATAATGTTATAGAGGGTAGGGTAAACAATATTAGTAAAAAGATGCTTAATGAATATGTAAATACGGAAGAAATGCAAAATTTTGTTGATGTATTTGATAAAATGATAAGTATGATAGCAAAGAAAAATTTTGATTTAAATAGTCAAGATAGTAAAACACAAATAATATTGGAGCATATGGCAGATGGCGTACTAGCGTTTTCTGTGAATAAACAGGTTATACACATGAATAGAGCTGCTATGGAACTTTTGGGACTTACTAAAAATGAAGATACATTTGAAAAGGTAACAAGAAAAATTGGAGTAAAGTTAGATTTTGATAAAATAATGTATTTACCAAACTACAAGAACATAGAACAAGATGTACATGTAAATGATAATGAACTTAAACTTGTTCTAGTTCCTTATCACAGTGATAAACTTATGCCTATGGGTATTATAATGATTGTTAAAAATATAACGGAAAATATTAAACTGGATAATATGAGAAAAGAGTTTGTAGCAAATGTATCACATGAGTTAAAAACGCCACTAACTTCTATAAAAGGGTATTCAGAGACTATATTAAATGGAGGATTATCTCAAGAAGAAAGTGAGAGGTTTATAAAGGTTATTAATAATGAAGCTAATAGAATGGATAGATTGGTAGCAGATTTGTTGCAACTTTCGAGATTTGATTATCAGAAAAACAAATTTAATGCAGTTAAATTTAATTTAGATGATCTTGCCAAAGATGTGTCAGAAAAAATGCAATATGTTGCAAGCCAAAAGGGACATACACTTTCTTGTGTTGTTAATATGGTGCCACCTCCAATATATGCAGATAAAGATGCCATAGAACAAGTTATAATAAACATAGTTACAAACAGTATTAAATATACACCCGATGGTGGTGAAATAACTATATATGTGGGAAGTTTAAATGGCAAGGCATATATAAAAGTGGTAGATAACGGTATAGGAATACCAGAAAAAGATTTAAAACGTATATTTGAAAGATTTTATAGAGTTGATAAAGCCCGTTCTAGAGAAATGGGTGGAACTGGTCTAGGACTTTCAATAGTTAAAGAGATTATTGATAAAAATAAAGGAACCATAGAAATTAAGAGTGAAGTTGGAGCAGGAACAGAAGTTATAATAACACTTCCAACAAAATTGGAGAGATAGAATTATGAAGATATTTGATACACATGCACATTATGATGATGAAAGATATTCAGAAGATTTGGAGTATGTAATTAAGGATAATTATGAAAATGGCGTTTTAAGAATAGTAAATGCTTCATATGATTTGCCAAGTTCAATTAAATCTAAAGAGCTTGCTGAAAAATATGATATTATTTATTTTGCTGTAGGAATACATCCAGATAGTGTAGGTAAAAATATAGATGAAGACATAATAGCCTTAGAAAAAATTATTAAAGAAAACATAGACAATAAAAAAATGGTTGCAATAGGAGAAATAGGTTTGGATTATTATTATACAAAAGAAAATATAGGAATTCAAAAGGAGTATTTTATAAGGCAAATGGAATTGGCTATAAAATATGATTTACCAGTAATAATTCATTGTAGAGATGCTGGGTATGATATGTATAGTATATTAAAAGATAAGAAATATCTTGGGTTAAATATAGTTTTTCATTGCTTTCAACCAACAGATGAAATTACACATCTTATTATAAAAAGAAATTATATGATAGGATTGGGTGGAAATATTACATATAAGAGAAATAAACATAGCATAGAATTAATAAAACTTATACCTTTAAATCAAATAATGGTGGAAACAGATGCACCATATATGTCACCTGCTTGTGTAAGAGGAACTAGAAATGAATCCAAGAATATAAAATATGTTATAGAAAAGATAGCAGAAATAAAAAGTGTTGAGCAAGAAGTGTTACAAGAAATTTTATATGATAACAGTGTTAATTTTTTTAAGATTTAAAAATAAAGCCATAACTAATATTAAGTTATGGCTGACTTTATATATTAATCAACAAAAGCATCTTTAATGGTTTTCACAACACCCTTTAAAATGTTCATTTGTTTATCAGTTAAGTACATATCGCTATTTTCTTTAATACCAGTATGATTTAAAGAATCAAATAATAAAAAATCCAAACTAACATCTAGTACATTTGCAATACAAACTATTGTCTCTAAACTAGGAGATTTAACACCACGTTCAACATCACCAAGAAAATTTGGTGAAACACCAATTTCTTCTGCTAAAGTAAATTGGGTCATGTATTTTTCTTTTCTGATTTTTCTAATTCTATTACCTAAATCCTTATTGTTTAAGACTGCTGACATAATAGCCCTCCTTTGTATTATGCAAGTAAAATATATAATATTTACCAGTAAAATAGAACAAACTACTAGAGTAGTAATAAACACAAACTGAATTTAAAGGTAACAAAGAAGGGGTTATTATACGACGTATATAGGAACAAAATATAATCTAAATTCATAATATTAAAATAGGTATAACATATTAAGGAGGTTTTTATGGGTAATTGTTATAAAGAATGTGATAAATGTGTACCTTGTTGTAATTGTGAATATAAAGTATTGTGCGTTACTGGACCTGTGGGTCCAACTGGTCCAACCGGTCCAACTGGTCCAATAGGTCCTCAGGGCGTACAAGGACCTCAAGGCTTGCAAGGATTAATGGGAATACCTGGTCCTCAGGGAGCTCAAGGGTTACAAGGAATTCAAGGTAAAACAGGTCCGGCAGGACCAATAGGTCCACAAGGACCGGCTGGAACTGGTGTATATGGAGAAAAATATGATAGTGCAGGTAATAATATAATTGTAACTGCAAACACTCTTATACCTATTCCTTTGACTGGAAATGGACCATTTGCAGGAATAACAGGTGAAACAGCAAATCAATTAACTATAAATAGCACAGGAACCTACAAAATTGATTATTATTTTCAAGGTTCTACAGTGCTTGATACTAATATAACATTAGAAGTTATAAGAAATACTAATCCAATTACTAATGCTACAATGATAAAAACTTTTAAGGCAAATTTGGAAACGGCAATTAATGGTAGTGTAATAACAAATCTTACTGAAGGAGATAAAATAGGGTTATCACTTGAATCTCAAAACACGACAGAAGTAACACCAGTTACAGGTACTAATGCTTATTTAATTATTGCTAAGTTATCTTAGAATTAAATGTTTCTTATGTAAAGCATTTTACAGGATACAAATAAAAAATATAGAGTGTCATGAAAAATATTTTATGACACTCTATATATTTATACTCTATTTTGAATAGGTTGCTTTAAGTAAAGATGATATATAAAAATATTTTAATTTTAAGTAAAGCCCAGAATATGTTAAAATAATGTAGTTATAAAAAAGGATGCTTTTTATAAGCATCAATATAAGAAGTATTAAAAGAAAAGAAGAATTATAGATAAATTATAATTCTTGGTTAGCAAAATGTAATTAGGTGTGATAAATAATGAGAAAGTTTGATAGAGACTAGAAAAGAAATATGCACTTTTTTAGCCTTTTTCAAATATTTGTTAACAGAAATACAAAAAAGAGTATCAATTCTTTAAAAAGATTGATACTCTTACGTTTTTGCCTTTTAAACGGTGGTCGAGGTGACTACTCTTATATCTTTTCAAAGTGCGGTAATATCAATATATTGAAACTTTGTGACTGTACTTTGATTGCATATATAAATTCCTATATTTTCATAAAACATTTTTCTTTTAAAAACTTTTTAATTTTTGTTTTATCTTTTCCCTCATAATAATTAATTAATAAATCTTTATATTCATCTGTTAATTCTGCTGGAATTACAATAATTCCTTTTCCCTTTGATATTAAATAATGATTTGCAAATATTATAGATGTTCTTTTATTTCCATCTATAAATATTTGTTTTTTCATAATATATAATAAAATTTCAATAGCTTTATCTATATCACTTATTTTTTTATTAAATATATCATCTAATTCTTCTTTTATTATACTTTCTATTGGCAATTCAGGAGTCCATTTTGTTCCACCAATACTTACTGGAACAGTTCTAATTTTTCCTGCACTATAGTAAAATCCTTCTTGAACAAATTTATTTATTTCGCATAATAATGGAAAATTTGTGCCTGACAATATTACATTTTTATTTAATATAAATTCCCAAGCATGTTTCAAATTAACAATTTTCAAAACATCTTCTGAAGACATATTATTAATTTTTCCACCTTCTATAATACTTTCTGTATCTGCAAAAGTTGTTGCAACACCTTCTAAAATCGCCTGTTTATAAATAGTATCTACTAAATGTCTTTTAGCAAAATCTATATTTATTTCTACTTGTGGACTAAGTTCCTCATCAATATAATTAAATTGTTTTAATTGTTTTTCAATTTTCTTAATTTCTTTTTTTAATTCTTTTGCTTTAATACTATTATTCAATATTAAATTATATAAATTATCAGAATATTCTCCAACATATTTTGTAAGTAATATTCCATCTTCTCTGTAATGTACATATATATATTTATTAGAATCTTTTTCTCTAATCTCAACAGAGCCATATATCAAATCATTCAATTCTTTAGTTAATGTTTGTTTGCTTTGAAGAAGATTCATAATTTCATACTTTTCTTCCATAAGATCACTCCTTTATAAATGTGAAACTTTTTTAATATATAATTATGATTTTTGTTTCACATTTATATTATAACATAAAACTTAAGAAATGTGAAACTCTTTTTGAAATATTTATAAATATTGTTTCACATTTTTAGAAATTTTATACAAAAAAAATTCTATTATCTAATATTAGTACTATAAAAGTTTAACAAAAATGGTAGCCAAAAAAGTATACACAAAAAAGACTACCTTGAAATACAAAAAATTGGTAGTATGATAAATATAATGAAATACATGTATATATCGAGGAGATTTCTAGAGAGCCTCTTTTTTAGTGGAAAATGGAGGTGTTAAAATTGATTTAATTAAATTTAATATTTAAATTTTAGGCAGTTATTTTAATAACTGCTATTTTTTTATCTATAAGGAGGTAAAATTTGAAAGAAGAATTAAAACAAGAACTTATTAAGGAAGCAATTAATAGGTTAGAAAATCCATGGAAAAACCTAACTGTAAAAGATGTTTCTAAAGATTTAAAAATGGGAGAAAACTTAACAAATGAATTATTTAAAAGTGCAGACTTTCCTTCAATTAATATTTGTAAAACAAAGACTATTACTGCTATTGCTTATGCACTATGGAAACTAGAAAAAAGGATGCCTGAATATAAGAAAAACAAAAGAGGCTATTAATACGATAAATAATTGTAAAGAAATTAGAGTACCAATAGAAATAATGAATGTAAGGAATTTAACGATCACTCAAAAAGTATTATTATCTCAAATTGCTGGATTAGATAATAAAGAAGGTTGTTTTGCAACTAATTCTTATTTTGCAGAATTGTTTAATTTAAGTAAAACTCAAATATCTAGCCTAATTTCTGACCTTAAGGAAAAAGGGTGGATTAATATTAAATATGTATATAAAGAAAATACTAAATGTATCGAAAAAAGAATTATAAAAGTAAATTGCCCACCCTATCCAATCATACTTAAAGAGGGTATTAAAGCAAACAATAATATATCCGTTAAAACAGACTTTACAGATAATAATAAATATATAAATAATAAAAATAAACATTTATATACAAATTATGAACAAAGAGATTATTCAAAATTTGATTGGAATTCTTGATATGCTAATTTTAAAAAAGGAGGATTTGATGGCAAGAAGTAAAGGTGAAGGAAGTATATAGATTTAATAAAAGAACATGGCATGTTCATTATTCAAATAATGAAAGATATTAGAGATAAAAAATTTAATTTCAATAGAATTAAAGAAGGGCAATATACTAGAATAACTAAAACTATTGAAAAATAGAAAATAGTTCTCTTGGAAAATTGAATGCAAAATTAGATATATCATTATTATCTTCTAAATAATTAATAATATAATTATTGATTTCTTTTGCACT
>CAKPEI010000004.1 GCA_934149365.1 uncultured Clostridia bacterium | reverse complement strand
TGAAATTCGTGAAAATTTTGTATATAATGTTTTTAGAAAGAGAACTTAGTTCGTAACTTGTATGTGATTCGCTCCATATTGATATTTAGTCGAACTTTTAAGTTCGATTTTTTAATGCATAAATTTGTAATAACCGAATTGTTTAATAATATTTTTATTTTTTGTATATTATTATTAAGATGATAAAAATAAAAAAACGGCTCAACTTATTTTTCTTTTGGTGAATATATAAATCACAACAACACATTCAAAATTACATTTAATACTGAAACATTTTGCTATGAACCTTCATAAAATAATTTAAGGAGGTAAAAAATGGATCAAACATTAAATAATATAGCTCAAGCCGTTGGAAATTATAATAATATACCAACTTCTATTACATCATCTGTATCAGTAGTAACAATGGTAAATGGCCTTACCATAACCAAAACAGCTAATAAGCAAATTTGGGCAGATGGTAATTTAACTTACACAATTGTTGTAGATAACAAAGCTGAGCAAACGTATACTTCTCCTAAAGTTACTGATATTCTAGATGCAACTTTAATAGACTTTGTAGATGGTAGTGTAATGATTGACGGACAAAAAGCAAATCCTACTCAATATTCATTCAATAATCAAACAAATACTTTAACTGTTGATTTAGAAGATATAGCTGTATCTTCCTCAAGAACTATAACCTTCGACGTTAGTAAAAAGTAAAAATTGTATAAAAGCCATGTTTCAACAAGAAACTTGGCTTTTATCTATTTATCTTACTCTTCTATATTCCATATAATTTTAGCAATATATTCTTCATTAACTTCTAATGCATTGTTTTCTAAATTTAAAAGTATACCTTTCTCTGTTGACCATACAAGATTATATAATTCCACATTCCCATTGTTATTGTTCCCACTAAAAACAAGTGTCGGTTTATCATTTAAGGTTACAACTTCGTTATTAAACTTTTTAAATATAACAGCATTATTTAATATAAATCCATTTTGAGAACTCATAGGAGATACAAGTCTTACATACAATTTCCACTCAGACCCTACCTGTCTACTATCTACAATCTTTATCATACTTTGATTTTTTTTAGGAAGTATAACAGGTGTCATTGATATTGGAGACAGCAAAAATGTCGTACTGTTGCTCGCATCTAATATATTTAATTCACCTTTATGTGGTGTGTTAAATATTCTTGTACTATAAATAAAAGAATTAGCAACACAAGATATAATCTCTATCTCTGTATTGTCTGATATAGAAGTTTCAATAAAGTGTTCAAAAAAACCATTTTCATCTGCGGCTATAACTTCTACTACATCATTATACTTTATTAATACTTCTGCAAAAGCTTGTGTGTATCCACTAATACTATCAGAAACATTTGTTATGGGATGTATATTAAAAATCCTTTCTCCTATTGAAAACTGTTTTCTGCTTTGAAATGCAAAATCATTTAAACTTGATATTTTAGATAGTTCCTTTTCTGTAAAATTATGCGAAGTAATAGAAGTATCTGTAGCAGTAACTGTTCCCCATATATTAATAAGGCCGTCATCTTTATACCATAAATAATCTGGTAAATTATATATATCTCCAGCAGAAGAAAATTGAGTAGCATTAGGCCACATATTAATTCTACTCACATTAAAGGTATATTTTAATGGATTATTAGTATATAACACATTAGCATTTTTTGTATATAATACAAAACTATGCGGATTATTTAAAATGATTTTACAATTATTTCCTTTAAAATGAAGATTATAATTGTCACTTGGAGTATTATCATAAGTGTTAATTACTTGAAAAGTAGCTCCCTCATTTACAGTAAGTGTCCCGTATATAGTCCACATTGGTATTCTCTGATGCTTGT
Organism: uncultured Clostridia bacterium; assembly: GCA_934149365.1. Lineage (GTDB taxonomy): Bacteria > Bacillota > Clostridia > TANB77 > CAG-465 > CALXJE01. The sequence continues at coordinate 181,303 of CAKPEI010000004.1, read as the reverse complement.
TTTCAATAAAGGTAAATGATGCCCTTTCATCAATTAAAACATCCCTTGCACCATGAATAGTATAAGAAGCAAAACCATTTCCAGTCACTAATGTTACATCAGCATCATGCAAAATTTTAAAATCTAATGCATTGGTCCCTTGCATAAATTCTTTTGTTTCATTTCTTAAATTAACTCTACTATTTGCAAGCACTTTAAAAGCTGGTGATTGTATCCCAGTTTGGAAAAAAAACAATCCAAAACTTTTTGCGTTACTTGTTATGGTTGTGTTTCCACCTATTTCAACCTCTGCTGCTTCTCCTGCTTCTTGTGCAGATATTCCATTTGTATCTTCAATAGTAACAATACAATCTATTATTTTTAATTTTCCATATGGATTGTATCCAAACTGCACACCGTTAAACTTAATATTGATATATTCAAGCATTGTATTCTTGTATTCAGATAATGCCGGGAATTTTATTACCCCAAATTCACTAGTACATACAATATCTAAATTCTTAACCGTTACTTTTTTATTTTCTAATTTAGCATTAATAACGCAATTGGTATCCACTTTATTAACTATATAAGTGTATCTAACATCAAGGTACGTTCCATTAATTACAACATTTTCTTTTGCACTATTGATTGTAATTTCTTCTTCTAAAATAATGTTATTACCAAAGAATATATAATTATATCCATTTTCACTTTCTAATACTTCTTTTAATTCTGTATTGCTAAATACGACTACAGTATTAGAATTTAATATTTGCATTTCTTCCTCCTCTATATATTTTATAAAATCAAATAAATTTAGATATCTTTTTAGATTTTTATAATACTTTTATCATTTTTAGTTTTAAAACTTACTTAATAACAAACACCTTTTGTAGTTATAGCATATACCTTTTTATATATTTTTTTACTCAATTTACAATATCTTATAATTTGCTTTGTATAGTAAATTATATTGTTAGTAATTTTTATACATATTTTTTCTATATAATCGCTATAATAAATAGTTTCATAATATTCATTACAGCAAAAGCAGTTACACTTTATATTATATACCATTGTTTTATTACTCTCATAAAGTTTATCTTTATCTCTTACATATGCTATATTTTCCAACATTTCCCATTCTTCACTATTTTTTTTGCACGCGAAAGGTAATTACAGACGTACCGCCTACTATTAAATTTTCTAAATTAATAGTTAACATACCGCTTGTTTGTTCATAATTATAATTTACAGCTAAACCGTTTACTTCAACTGAGTTTTCAACTAGTTTTACTAAATCCGGATTTAAAACATCTGTAAATATTGGTGTTTCAAGTGTGCTTTCAGCATTATTTGTAATTGTTATAGTGTAAGTTAAGGTTCCTGTTGCCCATTTTTGCTTATCTACATCTTTTTGTATCGTGAGATTATTTATAATTTTAGTTGTCGCTGTATTAGACTCTAACGTAACAGTTCCTGCACCATATGTGCCAGTTACATTTGCTTTATTGCTTAAATCAATGTCAGCCATCTGCATTTCTCACCTCCTATTTAATTATATGAAAATTGTTAACATATAGATACAAAATCCAATGTAATATTTATTACTAATTTTTTATTTAATATTACATAAATAATACTTTTAGAACATATTATTTCATATAAAAGATATATGAAAGGAGTTTATTTTATGAATTCTTGTTGTTCAAATAATAATAATAATAATAATTGCTGTCCATGTTGTGGTAGAATTCTTTGCATAACCGGTCCAACTGGTCCTATGGGACCACAAGGTGAACAAGGAGAAGCAGGGCCTCGTGGCGAACAAGGGATTAAAGGTCTAAAAGGAGACAAAGGTGATCAAGGAATGACGGGGCCAAGAGGCGACCAAGGTCCAACAACAATTAAAATCGGGAACGTAGAAACTATACCTTTTGAAAAAAAAGCAGAAATAGAAAACGTTGGAACATCTGAAGATTTAATATTAAATTTTAAAATACCACAAGGAATTAAAGGTGATAAGGGTGAGCAAGGAGAAATAGGCCCTCGCGGACTGCCAGGTGAAATTGGAAGAACCGAACATATTTCTATTGACTTAACAGAAACTGTAGAAGAAGGTGAAAAAGCTCAAGTTTTAGATGATTTTGAAAATTTCGTACATCATCTTACATTTTACATTCCAAAAGGAGATAAAGGAGATACCGGACCTCAAGGAGAAAGAGGTAAAACAGGACCGGCTGGCCCTCCTGGTACCTTAGGACCTACTTCATATAACGCTATTGCTTTTGCCAGTTTTGGAGACACTACAAAAAGTGGAATTGCTCAAATACATAATACTAGAATTATGCCTGGAAATAATGAATTTATCTCCATACCAAATGGTACAGATATACAAATTAGTAAAACTGGTGTATTTGAAATAACCTTATGTGGAAGAATTTCAGGAGTAACTAAAACAGATGGTGCTTCTTTTTCATTATTTAATGCTACAACAAACACTGTGGTTAACGACCTACTATTTGAGTTGGAAAAAGGAGATACACCAGATATGGACTTTTCTGAAACGAACGTCGTTGATATTGTGGCCCCTGCAACTTTACAATTAAAAACATCTTTTTTAAGTGACAATACTTCTTTAAATATAAAATTTAGCTACATGAATGTAATAATAAAAAGATTTAATATTTAATCTTTTCCCTTCACTTTCTATAAAAAATACTCATACAAAACATAACACCTTTGTATTTTGTTATACAAAAAATGTACCCAATGATAAGGCACTCTTTTTTCAGTGTCTACCTCATTGGGCACATTATTAAAAAAACTCTTTTTATATATTTTTTGACGTGATGTATAATGAAAGATAAAATAAAAAATCTCAAGAATGATATTTATATTCTTGAGACTTTTTTGTCATTTTTTCTTTACAGAAAAGCCAAATTTACCTATATTCTCACCAAGTGTATAATATCTTCCATGTGAATAAGCTATTAAATTACACTCTTCCATATTAAATCGACCTGTTTCATCCATGTATTTTTCATCAACATTTACACTTTTTATCTCAGCTAAAAACATATGATGTGAATCAAATTCTTTTATTTCAACCACTTTACATTCTATACTTATTGGACTTTCCTTTATCATAGGTGCAAATACATTGTTACAATTTTCTAAATGAAGTCCCAATTTTTCCACTTTATTAACATTTTTTCCGCTAGTAACCCCTGCATAGTCCGTAGCAAAAGCCAATTCTTTTGTAGTTAAATTTATAACAAACTCTCCTGTTTGTTTAATTATATCGTATGAATATCTCTCTGGTCTTACTGAAATATACGTCATAGCAGGATCAGTGTTCACAATTCCTGTCCATGCTACCGTAAATATGTTGCTTTTTTCCATATTACCACATGATACTAATACTGCTGGAATAGGATAAACCATAGTTCCAGGCTTCCATGAAATCTTACCCATCTTTTCAATCTCCTTTATATTAAATATACTATACCATTTGCATAGTATAGTATATTATTTTCACATCACTTTTATACATATTAATCTGATATAAGAATCTTTTCTCTTATCTTAGAATAACTATCCAAGAATTCAAATAATTCCTCTTCATCTACTGGTCTATATATATAATTTCCTTGTATTTTATCTACTTTACATTTTAAGGCTCTTTCAAGTTCTCTATCATTTTCCACTCTTACTACAGTAACCTCATAATATAAATCTTTTCCAAGTTCAACTATATCACTTAAAACAGAGCTATTAAACATAGAACTCTTTTCAACGTATTCTGCACTAACTTTTACTTCATCTACAGGTAATTTCTTGAACAAACTCATTATTTCATATTTAACATCTAAATTATTAACAGATATTTTTACTCCATACTCTTTAATCTTATCCATTTTAATTTTATAATCTTCTATTTTGGTTTCATCAATTAAATCTGTTATTTCAATCATTAAGCTACCATGATCGAAACTTCTTTTTTCTAATATACGACATATCCTATCTATAAAATCTCCGCGCATAAAATGTCTTAATGAAAGATTAATAGCTATATTAACATTAGAATATCCCTTTGATTTTAGTTCTACTAATTTATCTATAGCTTTTTCTAACACAATTTCATCTACATCAATTATTAAGCCAATACTTTCTATATATTCTAAGAAATACTGTGCTCTTAATTTACCAAGCGTATTATGGTTCCAATAAAGCAAAGCTTCAAGCCATATTTCAGTATCGTTTTTAACATTTATTCTTGGTTGAAAGTCTATATTAAATTCTCCATTTTCATAAGCTTTTTTTAGGTCACTTTCCATTTTACTTTTATTTTCTAGTTTAGCTTTTAAAGATTCATTATGGAAGTAATAACCATTTTTACCAGTTTCTTTTACATGGTACATAGCCGCATCTGCAAAGTTTGTAAGTTCTACCCTGTCTGTTGAGTCTTCAGGAAATATAGCTATACCCAAACTATATTCCAAATTGATATTAGTATCTCTTACCTTCATTGGCTCTTTTACAGCAAGATTTACTTTTTTTACCTTTTCTTCTACTTCAGTTCTATCTGCTATATGATTAAACACAATCGCGAATTCATCTCCGCCTAATCTAAATACTTCACCATTTTCAGGCATTGCACGTTGTAAAGCATCTGATAGTTTTATAAGGAGTTCATCTCCTGCATCATGACCCATATTATCATTTATGTGTTTAAATCCATCTAAATCAAGAAAACACAAAGCAAACTTGTTATCTTTATCCTCTACCAACTTTTCCATTTCTTGATTGAACTTATACCTGTTTCCTTTACCTGTTAAAGCGTCAGTATAAGCTGCTTTAGACACTACTTTTGTTTCTCTTAGTTTATATAGTATAGAATATCTATACAGTACCATACCAAGACAAATAAAAGAAAGTGTAGCTATTACCTGAACGTATATCTGCTTAAACAGCTCCATATCAAAATTTTCAAGCATATATCATATACCTCTTTCGTTTTAGATAATTACTTTAATTAGATTATACAACAAAATTTACAATTCTACCAGGAACTATAATAATTTTCTTTATATTTTCTCTATTTATGTACTTATCTAAGTTTTCGTCTTTCATAACAACTTCTTCTATTTCTTCTTTAGAAGCTCCATGACTAACACTTATTCTAAATTTAACTGCACCGTTTACTTGAACAGCTAATTCTACGTTATCAGTCTTTATCTTGCTTTCGTCATACTTTGGCCAGCTTGCATCAATTATCATATTATCATTGAATTTTGACCATACTTCCTCAGTTACGTGAGGTGCTACTGGATTTAAAACTATCAAGAATTTGTTTAAATCTTCTACGCTTATTTTACCAACTTTATATACTACATTTACAAATGTCATCATCTGAGCTATTGCAGTATTGTATTTCATACTTTCATAGTCTTCTGTAACTTTCTTAACAGTCTTATTAAGTTCTCTTTCAAGTTCTTCATTTTCAAATTTATCTTTTTGAACAAATTGCTCTAATCTTATAACTCTGTCTAAGAACTTCTTTACTCCTTTAACTCCATTATCTGACCAAGGAGCAGCCATTTCATAATCTCCTATAAATAGTATATATGCTCTTAAAGTATCTGCACCATATTCATTAATAATATCATCTGGATTTATAACATTACCACGAGATTTAGACATTTTTTCTCCGTCTGAGCCTAATATTAAACCTTGCGCTGTTCTCTTTTTATATGGTTCTTTAGTAGGAACTATGCCATTATCATATAAAAATCTATGCCAAAATCTTGAATAAATAAGGTGTCTTGTAACGTGTTCCATACCACCATTATACCAATCTACTGGCGTCCAATATTCTAACGCTTCTTTTGAAGCTAATTCTTCGTTATTATGTGGATCTGCATATCTTAGATAATACCAACTAGAACCTGCCCATTGTGGCATTGTATCAGTTTCTCTTTTTGCAGGGCCTTTACAATGAGGACATGTTGTGTTAACCCAAGAGTCTACCTTAATTAATGGTGATTCTCCACCTTCACCAGGTCTAAAATCTTCTACTTCTGGTAATTTTAAAGGAAGTTCATCTTCTGGCACTGGAACTAGTCCACATTTTTCACATTTTACAATAGGTACTGGCTCTCCCCAATATCTTTGTCTTGCAAAAGCCCAATCTTTCATTGAATAGTTGACCGCTTTTTTACCTATTTTCTTTTCTTCCAAAAATTCTATCATTTTAGCTATAGCTTGTTTTACTTCAAGTCCATTTAAGAAATCTGAATTAATCATCTTTCCACTATATATATCTGTAAAAGCTTCTTTTGAAATATCACCACCTGCTATTACAGGAATAATATCTATATCAAATTTTTTAGCAAACTCATAATCTCTTGTATCATGTGCAGGAACTGCCATTATAGCACCAGTACCATATCCCATCATTACATAATCAGATACCCATATTGGTATTTCTTTATTATTTATAGGGTTAATTGCTTTTAATCCTTTAATTTCAACACCTGTTTTATCTTTAGCAAGTTGAACTCTTTCAAACTCAGTCTTCTTTTTAGCGTTTGCAGCATATTCTTCTATCTCTGCAATATTCTCTATCTCTTCTTTATATTTCTTTAATATAGGATGTTCTGGAGCGATAACCATAAATGTAACACCAAACATTGTATCTGGTCTAGTAGTATATATTCTTAAAGAATCATCTTTACCAGCTATTTTAAAATCAACTTCTGCACCTGTTGATTTTCCTATCCAATTTTCTTGCATTGTTTTAATTCTTGGAAGATAGTCAAGATTTTCTAATTCTTCAAGTAATTTATCAGCATAATCTGTGATTTTAAGCATCCATACTTCTTTTTCTTTTTGAACAACTTCTCCACCACATCTGTCACATTTTCCACCTTGTGACTCTTCGTTTGCAAGAACTACTTTACAATTATTACAATAGTTAACTTCTGTTTTATCTTTGTATGCCAAGCCTTTCTCAAATAATTTCAAGAATATCCACTGTGTCCACTTAAAGAAATTTGGATCAGTTGTATCTACTTGTCTTGTAAAATCAAAAGAAAAACCTAATGATTTTAATTGTCTTGTAAAAGTAGCTATATTTTTATCTGTAACTACTCTTGGGTGTATTCCTGTTTTTATAGCATAGTTTTCTGTTGGAAGACCAAATGCATCCCACCCTATTGGAAATAGTACATTATATCCTTCTAATCTTCTTTTTCTTGCTATAACTTCCATCCCCATAAATGCTCTAACATGTCCTACATGAAGTCCTACTCCAGAAGGATATGGAAACTCTATTAGTCCATAGAATTTTTTCATATCTTTATTATCTTTTGCATTAAAGTAATCTGTGGCATACCATTTATCTTGCCATTTTTTATCTATATTTTTATCGTACATTATTTTCCCTCCAAATTATAAAAACATATTAATTCCATCTTCTATACATCTAACTTCCATTGGGAATGTAGGACCTGGGTCTCCATCCACATCAGGAGCGTCACATTTTCCTGAAAGTTTTGTTATCTTAATATATTTTTCTTTTACGTAAATTATATTTTCATCTTTTTCAAATTTGCCTGCAAGTATATTTCCAAGCATTTTTCTAAATTTTCTATGTTTACAATCCTTTAAAACAATCAAATCGAGCAGTCCATCTTGTACACTTGGGTTTTTAGTGAATAAGTCCATTCCCCCAACTGTACTACCGTTAAATATCAGAAAAAGGAAGATCTTTCCTACGAACACATCATTTTCTGTTTCTATTTTAACTTCAAAAGGCTTAAACTTAAAAAACTCAACTATACCTGTAAAAAAGTAAGCAACTTTTCCAAAGATGTTTTTCAGCTTTTTGTCTGTTTTTTGTGATGCGTTAGTACAAATTCCTGCTGAACATACATTTATAAAATAATTGTCATTTGCAAGGCCCACATCAATAGGCTCTACATTACCATTTAATATTCTATCTATACACTCAATAAAACTATTTGGCATGTTTATATGTTTTGCAAAATCATTTGAAGTGCCGGCCGGTATAATTCCTAATGGTACTTTAATATTATTTTTCATCATAACATTAACCACTTTATTTATAGTACCATCTCCTCCTGCTACAACTATTCCATAAACACCTTCACAGTCTTTTACGTACTCTTCAAGGTTAGCACCCTTTCCAGCCCTAAAGAGCGAAACATCATAATCTTTGTCTACAAATTTTTCAACTATTGCATCTAAAAAATATTTAAACTCATTCTGCCCTGCTGCAACATTATATATTAATTTTATTTTCTTCATTTAACTCACCATACATAATACATTTATATACAAAAAATACAGTATAATGTTCATATTCCAAATTATATTACATTATACTGTATTTTTCAAGTATTATGAATTTCAAAATATTGTATTTACATGATTTTCACCAAATATACCTACACTACTGTATTTTCCATGTATTTGTGGCTGATGTGTCTTTGATTAATTGTACGTCTGAATTAAGTTCCACTACTGGGCGTAACAAATATGAACCACTACCAAAAGTATTACGTGAATCGAACATACCACAATTTGTTACACTAGAGGATGTAACACGGCGTACATAAAATGTAGCAAAGTGATTATGGAAGTATGCATAAACGCATGAAGAAGCTAGCCAATATTCGTTTTCATAGTAAATCATTCCTACATTACTTGCCTTTGTCATTTTATTAACATCACTTGTCTTATCAATATGATAAGAATTACTTTCGTATGTCTTTATATTTCTTCCATCAGGAGTTTCTGTGTTACTTATTTGAGTTCCTAATTCAATCTCTAATTCGCCTATTATCTTTGCTCTTTGTGTTGGTGTATATTTTCCATTCGCACTATAATACGCACCTTTTTCTCCTATATAACCTAAGATGTTATTTACATCATCTATATTCATACTTCTTGCGTTGCCCTTTGTAGTAGAATACAATGATGAACATGCTTTATCTAACATTGTAGGGCCATTTAAATAACCACCTTTTCCAGCCAATGTCATTCTGTAACTATTAGATACCGTACCTGTCGGTATATCTGGAGATATCTCTATATTTCCTTCTTCGCTTATTCCTATGTATTTCCAAGTCATTGTCTCATCTGTTTTCACTGTTCGAGGTGTTGAAGCTGTTTCTGAACCAGCCGAAGCAGTATTTTCACTTCCATCTGTCGTATAACTTTTATCCGCATCCGATTTTTGTATTAAAAACTGGTTATAGCCTACTACATCTCCTACTTGTATTCCTTCTTTTACTGCTACTGTCGCATTTTCATTCATTAATGCCCCATTTTCTGCTAGTTTTCTTTCATAGCCTTTTTCTTCCAATTTTAAATTTGCAAACTGTACAAACGTTTTATCTTCTTTTTCTACATCCGACATTAGTTCATACTCTGCTTTTAATGCGTTTACATATTCTTTTAAATTTGCCGTATCACTATCTGTTTTAGCCTTATTTGCTTTCCCTATTATTCCACTATTTGATAGTGATAATATTATTGCTGCGGCTAATATTATCATTACTATTATTGTTATTACTAGTGCTATTAATGATATTCCTCTTTTTTCTTCTAATTTGCTTGATTTCATTTATTACCTCTTACATCTAATAAACCCTTACTTAACATACATGTATATTATTTCACATAGTATTAAAATTTGCAAACAGTTATGATGCTTTTATTTTTCTAATATCATTAAAAACTAATTTGCAGCATTTCCCCCGCCAACTAAATCTCCAAAGTTTGTTTTACCAGTTACATTTAATCCATATGTACTATTAGCATTAATTGTCGCATTATTATACCCTGCTATTCCACCTATATAATTAGTACCAGTAACTGTAGCTGAATACATCGTGTTATATTCTATAACATGATTATTATACCCTGCTATTCCACCAACATTTTCATTTCCAGTAACCTTAATCTGTATCGTATTACTACTTATTGTCCCTGCATTATATCCTGTTATTCCACCAACATTTTTTTTACCCTCAACACTTACATTAATTATGCAATTTTTTATTTCTCCTTTATTATATCCTACTATACCACAATATTCTCCTCCAACTATATCAACATCAGAAAAATTAATATTTTGCATATCAAACTTTTCACCAGCATATCCTATAAATCCTTGATAATTCTTTTCTTGCTTAATTAATTTATTTTCACTTTTTACATATCCTACTTTAAGATTTGAAATACATGTATTTTCTGTACCAGATCCAATTATACTTCCTTGAAACGCATTTTTTTCACTATTTCCTATAGGTATAAAAGGTTCATCCAAATCTGATAAATTAATTCTTGTATTCCCAATAGAAAAATAGACATTTTCGTAGTTGTTTCCTGCATTTACCTGATTTGATAAATAAGCTAAATTCTCAGCCTTTGATATTATATATGGGTCATCTTGAGTTCCACTTCCTTCACTCCATATTATGGCTTTTTCCATAACTAGTCCTCCTGGTTTTTGTGTAACAAGTTGTCCATTAATATCTACATATATAATTGAGTAGTTACCAGCCTTATCTTCTGCATACAATGTGTAGTTTTGTCTGTTTTTAAAATTTATACTTCCGTTTGTTATATTTTTCCCGTAAGCTTTCATATATGAATTAGCATCACTTAAAGATATAACTCCTTCTGCATACTTAAAATACTTTATACCACTTTCAGTATCTGTAGCTTTTAATCCATTTACTTTTCCAGTTACATTTGATACACTTGTATCTTTTGATATAACAGGTGCCGTTTTATCTATCTTAGCAGTATACGTCGCACTTGACACCACACCACCTTTTGTATAATTAACTGTAACTGTATAATTTTCAGCAACCTTTTCTGTGTTTACGTTATAATATACTACCCCATTTGCTGTAGTAGATGTGTATTTTATATTAGCATTACTTATTTCAAGTGATGGAGATGTAAATTCCGATGGTACAGCAACTGTTACGGATATTCCATCTTTTCCCCAACCAACTACACTTGGTGTAAAAGTAACTGTTTTTTCTCCTACTGTTAAATTTTGCTTCTTCTCTATCATTTGTCTTAACTCATCTGTAAGCGTGTAATATTTTTTACCAGCTATCTCAAATCCTGCTATATAATATACTTTACCCGTTGCTAGTGATACTGCATAAACATCCTTAGCTTTTTCTGTATCATCTTCTCCTATTTCTTTGTTTCCATAGCTAGTACTTTTAATATCTAAACTTGGTAAATCTAAAGTTTCAAGTAAAAGTGTCCCATTTGATAATGTTTCTAAGTTAAACTGTGATAAATCACTAGGAGTAATTTGTATTGTTTCTAGCGTTGGTGGTAAGGTTTCTTCTCTTTCCACATATTCATCTACCAAACTTTGAATATTATATATTTCCTTTGCAAAAGTCATTTTCTTAGCATTTGTAATAGAAAATGTAAGCGATACACTTATTGTTGAGACAAGTACCAACATAACTATTACAGCTATTGATATCGAAACTAGCGAGATTCCCTTTTTTCTCATTTTATCAACTTCCTCTTTAATCTTCAATTGCTTTATAGTAAACAGAATTATTACTGCTAAAACCTTTTTTATAGTACACTGTATGTTTGTCTTTAGTAACAACATACACATCATTTGTATTACTATCTAATTTATTTCCATAAGTTGTGTTATACACACCTACTTTATCTAGGTCAACAACATATGCGTCTATTTTGTTACTAACAATTGTTTCTCCACTAAATTGACTTAAATTATTATTTGTGATATTAGTTAAATCTATTTGTGTTTCTTCAAAATCTATAACTCCACTATTTCTCATTATATAATCATTAACTGCAGATTTTACTAAATAATATTCATTTTTAAATTCTTTTTTATACGTGTAATCTGTTATTAATTTTGAAGATATAACAATTGCAGAAGATAAAATAGCAAGAACAACCACGATTATTAGTACCGAAACAACTGTTACACCACTTTTATATTTTTTCATACTGCACCTCTTTTACAAATATAGCTATATCATATTATAAATAGGAAATATTGTCAACGAAATTTTACTTATACTTACTCAATATTTACCAAGCTTAATATATCACTATTTTCATACCCTAACTTGTATATAGCTACTCCCCCTAATTTGTTATTTTTTATTATTTCCATCCTATTTTTTATTGAAGTATCATCTTCTACCCACATTCTATAAACAAGTGAACCTTTTTTAAACTCAACGTAGTTTTGTTTTAAATTTTCAAGATATTTTTTAGTTAATTTATTTTTTGTAATGTAATCTTGAATAGAACTTAAGTTGTACACTTTAGAATTAACCACATTGCTATTTTTTTCTGTCCATAATATTGAATAACTAGGTATGCATGCTACTACTTTGCTTGCCTTCGTTTCTTCTATTATATTTTTTATAATTTGTTCCATCCATGGCAGCTCTGAAACAGAACCAGACACATTAGAGTTTAAATCTCTTTGTTCATAAAAATTTACTATTGAAAAATCAGAATACTTAATAGATTTTACATAGTTTTTATATTCTCCTGCATTTATACTAACTACAACTTCCTTAGTATAAAAAGCATTAAACTCTTTTATAAATTGAGTAAAATTATCACTATCTTCCTCTTTAATCATTCTAAAATCAACTACAATTCCGTCTAAGTTATATTTTTCAGAATAACTTACCAAATTATTTATGACTAAAAGTCTTTTACATTCATCTGATAATATTTGTGAAATAGTTGTAGTATTAAAGCCAGCCAAACTATATCCATTAGTAACTATTCCATATACTTTATATCCGTTATTTTTTACGCTAGTAAGAAAGCTGCTATCTATCTTCTGTTCATTTACATCCCCTGATTTTTGAGTAATATTAAACATATTTAACATTACTCCATCTACGCCCAATCCTTTTTCCACATATTGGTTTGTGCTATCTGCGAATATGTATTTTGAAAATTTAGTTTCTTCTTCTACATTCTCTTTTACATTTAATTTATAATTTAACATTTTACTTGATATATAGCCTATTTTTTCATCATCTGTTTTAACTAGAATAAAGCCGTCTTTTTCCATAATACCTGTCAAATGAGTTTTTGTATCAGTAAAATTTACTACTCTACTTTTAAAGTCACTCTTTTCATACATTCTTGTATCATTTGATTTTACAATACATTCGAAATAATCTTTTTCTGATACATATATAGTATTTTTGTATTTTGTTATATCATAATCATAGGCTTTTTCTAAAACTTCTAAAGAGACATACTCTTCCTCATTTTTTTCAATAACGCATATATTTTCCACATTTTCCTTTTGAAAATTGTTGCTAACTTCTTTTTCATTTATTTTAGCTTTCAAAAGGCATTTATCAGAAGCTATTACTACCTTTTTAGAAACAACATCATAGTATATTTCTTCGTCTATATTTTGCTTAATAAAATCATACGATAAATAGTATTCTCCATTTTCCTCTAAAATATCACTTGATTTAATTTTAATATTTTTTCCAAACAAATCTATATTAATACTTTTTTTATTATTACACACATTTATCGTCACAAAGCTTAATATTATCACTAACAATAATACCAAATATCTAAAAAAAGATTTTTTATTAAATTTCATACAAATATTTACCCCTTACATTCTCTTTTGCTATCTACAATTATATATCAAATATGACAATTTGTGAATTCTTTTTGCATTATTTTATTCTATAATTTGTAATAAAAAGCTTCCTTTTTAAATACTTTTGTTATATAATTTGTTTACATCAATTATGTGTTACGGAAGGAGGCGTATTTCATGCCACTTGGAGCGGGAATTTGGCTTATAGCAAGTGCTGTTATGTTCATACTTGAAATATTTACTATTAGCTTTTTGTTATTTTTCCCTGCAATAGGAGCTTTTCTAGCATTTTTATGTGCAATATTTGGGGCTAGTATGCAAGTGCAAGTTATTACATTTGTTATATCTTCTATTTTATTGATTGCTTTTATAAGACCAATTGTAACTAAATTTTTTAAAGCAAAAGATGTTGCAATGAATTCTGAATCAGTAATTGGTAAAAATGCTGTTGTTATAAAAGAAATTGATAATTTGCATGGAAAAGGACAAGTAAAAGTAGCAGGTGAAATTTGGTCAGCAGTATCTTCAACAGACGAAAATATTGAAGAAGGTGCTACCGTAGTTGTATTAAAAATAGAAGGAGTTAAACTTATAGTTAAAAAAGTTTAATAAATAATTTAAGGAGGTATTTATATGGGAGTTTTAATTGGTGTTTTTATTTTTATAATAATAATTGCATTATTTTCAATTAAAGTAGTTAGACAATCTGAAGTATACATTATAGAAAGGTTAGGTAAGTTCTACAAAGAAGCTCATGCTGGTCTTAATTTGATATTTCCTTTTGTAGATAGAGTAAGAGCTGTAGTTAGTTTAAAGCAACAAACTATGGATGTTCCGCCACAAGGTGTTATAACAAAAGATAACGTTACTATAACGATAGATACTGTTGTTTTCTATCAAATAACAGATCCAGCCAAAGCTGTATATGAAATTGAAAATCTTCAAAAAGGTATCGCTTACCTTGCTATAACAACAATTCGTGATATCGTAGGTAAAATGGACTTAGATAACACATTTAGTTCAAGAGATTCTATAAACTCACAATTAAGAGATGTTTTAGATTTAGCTACTGACAAATGGGGCTGTAAAGTTGAACGTGTTGAAATAAAAGACATTAAACCACCTGCAGATATTAGAGATGCAATGGAAAAGCAAATGAATGCAGAAAGAACAAAAAGAGCAGCTATACTTGAAGCTGAAGGTAAAAGGCAATCTGATATAACTCATGCAGAAGGTAAAAAAGAAGCTATTATATTAGAAGCTGAGGCAGAAAGAGAATCTAGCATAAGAAGAGCTCAAGGTATAAGAGAAGCTAAGATTCTTGAAGCTGAAGGTACATCTGAAGCTATAAAGAAAATAGCAGAAGCTAAAGCTCAAGAAATTACAGCTGTTTATGGTGCTATAATGGATGCTAAACCAAGTGATAATCTTGTTGCTATAAAAGCTTTAGAGTCACTTGAAAAAGTTGCAGAAGGACCTGCAAACAAAGTATTTATTCCTTTTGATGCAACAAAAGCTTTAGGAGCAATTGGAGCTGCAAAAGAAATAATGAAAGATAATTAATTAAAATAAAAAGAAAGCCTAATTTCACATTGAAGTTAAGCCTTCTTTTTTTATACTCTTTTATTTTACTATTTCTTTTAGTTTTTCTAAACTTTGAGTTCCCACCAAAGTGCTTTTTAATTCTTCTTTTTCAAACACCATAAATGTCGGTATACTCATAACTCCAAATTTAGAAGCTAGTTCTGGGTCATTGTCTATGTTTATCTTCCCTATTTTAGCCTCACCATTTAACTCTTCATCTAACTTTTCAAGTACAGGATGCATCATTTTACAAGGATTACACCAAGTAGCCCAAAAGTCTACAAGCACCTTCTTATCAGATTTTAAAACTTCTTCTTCAAAATTATCTCTTGTTATTTCTATTATCATAATTATTCCTCCCTACTTCAATTCATTTATTTTATCTACAAGTTCATCTTTTGTTATAGTTCCAACTCTTACATAATTTATATAGCCTTCTTTATCTACAAATATCGTTGTAGGATAACTATATATTTCCAAATTTTCTACAGAATCTAATGTAAAATCATAATATATGTTAAAATCAAAATTGTTTTCATTTACAAATTTTTTAGCATCTTCTTTTGTGTCCCTATCACCAGTTACATTTATCATTACAAAATTGATGTTATCCTTTTCCTTTAGATAAAGTTCATTAAAATATGGCATTTCTATTTTACAATATGCACACCATGAAGTCCATACATTAATTACAATTGGTTTGCCTATCAAAGATGAGATATTTATTTTACTACCATCTTCTAGAGACAAGCTAAAATCTTTAAGCTTTTCTTTTTTATAGTTTGAACTCTTTATTTCTATATCTTTATCATTTGCACTTAACTTTTTCTCATTACTTAGTTTAGTATATACCAATACTAGAAAAGCCATAACAACGCAAAATATAACTATATAGATAATTGTTTTTAATTTATCATTCATATACATTTCCTTTCTGATTTCTATGAAACTAGCATAAAATATTTATCTATAGTACCGGTCATCATTAAAATTCCTATTATACATAGGAAAGTTCCACATATCCTAGTTATTAATAAATAGTGCTTTTTAATATAATCAAATGTATTTTTTAATCTATCAATTAATGCTGCTGATATTACAAAAGGAATTCCCAACCCTAAGCAATAGATTAAAATTAATATTGTTCCCTTTAAAACATTACCATTTACTAAAATTATACTAAGTGCAGTTCCTAAAAAAGCTCCCACACAAGGTGACCACGTTATGGAAAAAACAACTCCAAGTATAAATGATGACATACAATTATATTTATTAATATTTATTTTTATACCTTTACTGTTATTTATACCCGGTATTTTAATTATTTCCATAAAATTAATGCCAAATATAACAATAATTATTCCTAAGACAATATTTACTACTCTACTATTATTCTTAAAAAAAGTTCCTAATGATGCAGAAAAAACTCCTAAAGCTGTAAACACAATAGAAAAGCCTATAACAAAACAAACCGCATTGAGCAAAGTCATAAATTTACTTGATTTACTATTATCTTTTCCAGCAAAATATGATATGTATATAGGTAGCATTGGCAACATACATGGAGAAATAAAAGTAATAATTCCTTCTAAAAAAATAAGTACGTACTCCATTATTTGTTCTTCCTCACATAATCTATAATAGATATTCCTGCATTTGCGCCATCTGATACTGCTTTTGAAACTTGAAGTAACCCACCAATGCAATCGCCTGCTGCAAACATTCCCGGTATATTAGTCATGTACTTATTATCTACAACTATATTATTACCAGATATTACAGCTCCCATTCTTTTAGCAAAATCAACACTACTTGCTGTTCCCTCAGCTATAAAGACAGCAGATATAGGTAAACTTGTATTATCGTCAAACTCTACTTTTTCTAATCTACTCTCACCGGATATTCTCTTTATTTTTTTATCTAAAACATTTACTCTTTCATCTCTAAAATTAAGCTTCTCTTTTCCATTTGTAAGCATAGTAACTGTTTTAACAACTGGTAATAACTCGTTTATTTCATGAACAGCAAACTTGCCATTTCCAAGTACTGCTACATCTTTTCCTTTAAAGAAAAATGCATCACATATTGCACAATAGCTTACTCCCTTGCCTTCAAATTGACTAACTCCATCTATATTTACTTTGTTTCTTACAGTTCCAGTTGCTATCACTATAGATATTGCTTCGTATTCATTAATATTAGTAATTACTTTAAATACATTTTCGCCTTTTTCTATAGCTATTACTTCTTCTTTCTTATGCTCTATTCCTAGACCTTTTATTTGTTCTATACCAAGTTTTACTAACTCTTTACCTGTTATATTTTCAAAACCGTAGTAGTTCTGTATTTTCTCCGCTTTTTCTAATGAGCCTCCATCTTTTCCTATAACTAAAGTATTTAAATTGGCTCTTTTTGTATATATTGCAGCAGTAACTCCCGCTGGACCATTTCCTATAACTATTACATCATACATAAATATTCACCTTTACATTTATTATTTGTCTATATTATATCATTTATTTAAATAATAACAATAATATATTATTATTACTAAATAAATTAATTACAATTTTACCCTTTCTCTTTACTTTTATGTAAAGTTGTGATATCATATATGTGCTATTTAATAGCAATTAAGAAATAATTATTTTTTAAGGAGGATTTTTTGATGTTGTACTCAGTTTATTCAAAAAAGCAAAAAGGCCCTGAAGATATGGGGCAGCAGTTAAATGATGTTCAAGCATTATTACTAAGTCATCTCCACTCTGAAAGTTGGTACGAGCGGCTAGTTTCTGCTTTACCTGAAGGATGGGAGAAAACTTATGAAGTAAAGCTTTACTCTTTACCATACGAAGCTTATAGCGCTTTTAGAGAAGAAAGTGTAAGCAGAGATGCCTGGGACGTTTACGAGCGTATAATCAAAAAAGTTTTGACAAGCGAAGGTATAAAAGCAACGCCGGGAAGATATGTTGAGCATAAGAAAAGAGATAATGATTACCCCATGGAAGAAAATGTGTGGGTTGTTGACCAATATAGAGAAGAAACGGTTTATCCCGACTTCCATGTAAATCATAGACTTGTTTGGATAACCGCTGAACGTCAGATTGACTTTTTCTCAAATGAAAATTTAAAAAATCTCCCTTTCAGCAAATATACTATTCATGTATATAATCCGGAAGCAAGCGTACTAACGGAAGTTCAACAACTTAAACTTAACACTGAAAACTGATTTATTCGCTATACACCCTGCAAATTATGCAGGGTGTTATTTTATTTTCTAAACGGATTTTACTTTTTTAATTAATAATTTTTCACATTTATTTAATTTTTCTAATAAAAATATTGACAAACATTGTCCATTTATGTTATTATATACTAGTACTAAGTACTATGGACTAGTAGCTCAGCTGGATAGAGCAATGCCCTTCTAAGGCATGGGTCGGGCGTTCGAATCGCTCCTAGTTCACCAGTTTAGTAGGATGTTATGTAGAGATACATAGCATCTTTTTTATTATTAAAATATTTTAGATGTGCAACAAAAAAAAGAGGAAGTAAACTTCCCCCACCATCTATTTCTTATTCTATTTTAGTAACAATTATAGTTACATCGTCACTGCTATTTTCACTTATTCTTTCAATTATTCCAGATATTATTTCTTTCTTTGTTATAAAAGCAAAATTCTTTTTTGAAATGTATTCAAAATATTCTCTTAATTCATCGCTATAAGCTCCGTCTGAAATATTCACAACAATCATAGGTGATTTTATTTCTATACTATTACTATCATAATTTATATCAATATTTTGTCCCAACGGTAATGTATCTTCACCTATTTCCTGTAATTCGAAATTGGATATAACATATGTAGGTGCTGCTCCAGCTTTTACAAACTCTATTTTTTCTTTATTTGTATTTATAACTGTCATATCCAAAGTTGCCGCATTACTTGCATCCTCTTTTAGCTTAACCATACCATTTACAACTTTGGTAATAGTACTGTTTCCGAAGCCACTTTCTAAAAGTTTCTCTACCATACTTATTACTGCAGAACTTGTTTGGTTAGCATTACTTCCAGAGCCCATTCCATCACTTATCGCTATTACTTTACCATTTTTTATATCAGACACATAATACGTATCTCCATTTTTTTCGCCTTCATTTTTACTTTTCTGGTAAATTTCAGTGCTTATAGCATACTTACCATCTGACACAAGTTTAATTCTTGATTTTTCGTTTTTGCTACTATTTAGTATAAGCTTAATATTCATCTTTTGGCCTATCACTTCGCCAACTACTGTCTGTATTTCACCTTTGGCTTTATCAACATCATCTAAAATATCGGTAATGAATTCATATATTTTATTATCTTTTTCATCTATATAATTATCTTCATATATTTGATAGCCTAAAAGTTTTAACTCTTGTCTAATACATTTTTGTGTATAAGACACTTCTTTTTTTAGCTTATTTACATCTCTTGACATATTCTTTATAAGAGTGGCAACTTCTTTATATTCATTTGCAAGCTTAATATTACTCTCTTCCTCTTTTTGTTTTATTATTCTCATAAGCTTCATATTGTTATATATGTCTTTTATTTCTT
Organism: uncultured Clostridia bacterium; assembly: GCA_934149365.1. Taxonomy (GTDB): domain Bacteria; phylum Bacillota; class Clostridia; order TANB77; family CAG-465; genus CALXJE01. Next base: position 161,428 of record CAKPEI010000004.1, on the reverse strand, counting down.
TTATCATTACAGTAGCTTCTTCACAATCAACTGGAAGCATACTTTCTGTAATTTCATCATTTCCCTCAAGTTTTCTAGCAATGTACGAAGATACTAAATTCATATTATCTTTTAAACAATAATACCTTTTGTTACAACTCAAGCATTTTGATTCTTTGTAATCATTTAAATACTTCTCTATAACTTTTTGTGTTTCTTCGAAGTATTCTTTATTAGAGTTTAATGTTATGCTAGATAAATTGTCAAACACCTCAGACATTGCACTAAGTTTGTTTTTTATATCACTTCCAACACCAAGTTCTTTTTCATATGCACTTCTTAGAGTGTTGTTCTTATCAAATATGTCTTCAAGTACAACCATAACTTTCTTTGGTAATATCAATATTACAAGTGAAGCTATTGCTGTTTCTATTATTTCTGGAGATATTACTAAATTTCTTTGCATTATATAATTTAAAATAACAGCAGAAATAACAACACCAATTATTGAAAAGGCTTTATTAACTCTATTTAATAAACTAGCAACTATTCCAGGAGCTGCCACTACGGCAAGTAAATTTATATCTTTTGATAAAATAGCACTAAACATACCTAATACTACACTCACTGCTACCCCAGATATTGCATTACCTGTATAACCAATAAGTACTACAAACAATAGACAGATTGTCATCCATATATTCATTCCAACAGTTCCGGCATTTGTAATAGGAAGTAATGTTATCATAACCATGACAGCCATAGAAACAATTTCTTCCACTGAATATATCATATTTTTATCTATGTTTGATAGAAAATAAAAGCCATGCACATATACATAATATATTGCTTGTACCAAAAATATTAATGCAACATTATCTAATAAATAACCTAATTCAAAATTCTTAACGAAGAACATTATAACTGTTACTATTGCCATAGAAATTGCCAATTTTATTCCAATTGCAACTTTTCGCCCTACATCCTGAATATTTATAGCCACTGTCGCTATTATGTATGTTATATTTGTCAAAACATATAGCATAATCTCAGGTACACTTGCTTTTAAAATAATCATTGACAGTACCGTAACAACACCAGGAAGTAGTAACGGTATTTTAAATACAGTTGCTACTGCTAACATCACAAATGGTATTGGATGATATCCAAAGATTGATACCATGCTAGATACAGCTAATATAACTGTAAATATAAATACTTTATAACCAACAATATTCTTAAAAAATGATAACACGCCATCTAATTTACTATACTTTACGTTTATTGTATCACTCTGCTCTTGTTCAAAAACCATTATTACACCTCTTATGCTTCCATTTATTCTACATATATACTACTACATATTAAAAATATTTTTTGTCATATTTTATATATTTCATTATTTTTTGTGTTTCAATTTACTACATTTTATTACAAAAAGCTCTAAAAATCAAGGTTACAAGTACTATTATATACACCTTTTTCTTTTTATGTTATAATAACTTAAATATTTTTTTCGATTTAATTAAAAATATTGTTATCTTTACACATTTTAACTCGTTATATATATTGTCTAAAGTGGGGTGAGAAATATTAAAAACGAACTTTTTGAAAAAATAGTAGATGATTATTACAAATTAATATACAAAGTATGTTTTGACGTTCTAAGAGACACAGATGAAGCAGAAAATATTTCTCAGGATACTTTCTTAAGCCTTTACAAGAATTTTTACAAATATTCTTGTTTGAAACCAAATGAGTTAAAAAATCTTGTATGCAAAATAGCTTTAAATAAATGTAAAGATTTATTAAAGAGTAGTAGCTTTAGATTAGTGTCATCAATAGAAGAAAATACCGAAGTATTCGGCAATTTATCTAGTGAAGATTCTATAGAGGATAGCCTAATAAAAAAAGAACGATTAATGCTTATAAAGAAAGTAGTTAATGAATTAAAAGAACCTTACAAAGAAGTAATAATAGAATATTACTTTAATAATTTAACACTAGATGAAATATCTCAAAAACTAAGAAGAGATAAAAATGTTATTAAAACTCAATTATATCGTTCTAAACAAATATTAAAAGAAAAGTTGAAAGGAGGAGATTTCTTTGAATAGATTAGAATATGTAAACAAATTATTAGAAAAAGATGACCTTACCCAGTACATAAAAAACATAGAAGAAAACTCATCAATATCTCCACCTAAAGATTTAAAAGAAAAAATACTAGCAAAATGTTACGGCAAAGTAAATAAAAGCGAAAATGTTTTAGATGAAAAAGAAAACAAAGTATATAAATTTAGCTTATCTTTTTCAGACATATTAAAAGTGGCTTGCTTTGCACTTGTAATTACTTTGTGTACTGAACTTTTTATGAGTTCAACTTATGCCACTTCAACCAAAGAAGAAAATGTACAAATTAGAAATAAAATTGCAATATACAAAGTAACCAAAAAAATTGATAATGCAGTAAGTAAATTTAGTGATTTTATGTTAGATAATAATTTGAAAGGAGACTAATATTATGAAGAAAAATTTATTTTTTACATTTATATTTTCTTTTATACCAGGTGCAGGACAAATGTACCAAGAATACATGAAAAGAGGCTTATCTATAATGTCCATATTTGCCATACTATTTATACTAGCTTGTGTGGCAGGTTCTCCAATATTTATAATTCCATTACTTGTAATTGAAGCATATAGTTTCTTTGATACATATAACCTAAGAAACATGAGCAATGAAAAAAGAGAAAAATATATAGATGACTATGTGTGGAACTCTCAAGAATTTGGTAATATATCAAATAAATCTAAGAACAAAAATGTGAGAAAAGCTATAGGTTATATATTAATAGTTATTGGTGCATATGTACTTGTTGACTCTGTTTTGTTTAGACTTGCTTGGCAATTTGATGTTGAGTGGCTTACTAAAGTATGTAACTTCTTATCAAGATACATTCCAACAATAGCAGCTTCACTTATCGCTGTATTTGTAGGTATTAAACTTGTATCTTCTAATCAAAAGGAGGACTAATATGGAAAATACAAAGATAAAAAAGGTAGGAACATTCACAATAGGTTTTTGCCTAATATTAATTGGAATTGCCGCATTTGCCTCTATGTTTATAGGGATAAAAGTTTTAAAATACACGTTATATGCTTGGCCTATTATTCTAATTTTAATAGGTGCTGAAATATTGTACTATTCTACAAAGGAAAATATAACATTAAAATATGACCTTTTAGGTATAATTCTACTTTGCTTTATATTTGGAGTTACAATATTTGGTTCAATAGCATCTCAAGCTTTAAATGATTATATTGATAATAGAGACTATTATATAGAAAAAATAGCCGAATATACACAAACTCAAAAACAATTAGATTGTATAGACAAAATAAACAATTAATATTAATGAGCCTAAGTAAATAACACCCTTACTTAGGCTCTTATTTATATATTCTTTAATAACAATACATACAACCTCTTCTTTTTAGTTCTTGAATAAGTAATATTCCTATCATGCTACCTATAAGAAGTTTGTCATACATTTTCATATAAGACCTTGTTTCATTTTCTTCTTCCTCTACTTCAGTATCTTCTGCTTCTCTACTGCATGCCCAGTTCTCCTTTAGTTTACTCATAAACATATCTTCATTTTTCATTATATGCATTGTACATCTTTCCACCATTTTACAAAATTCTTCTTTAGCTATTTTATTTGGCATAATTCCATTATTTGCTTTAAAGAAATTGTTACATTCCATATATACAACATCCTGCATCATCTTGTGACATCTAGGATAAAGTACATCTATTGGCATCATCTTGCCTTGCATACCACCCATGTGATGTCTCATAACAGGCTCTTCAAAAGTTTCAGGGATATTTGCTTCTCCCCATAAATTAGGTTCTAAACCAAAACCCCAAAAAGGCATCATGCCAGGATATGTAATTCCATAAGTTAAACCATTTGGTGCAGTAGCAATTGGACCTATATTCCAGAACAGTCCATCTCCTAAAAATCTTTCTTCATCTTCCATATAATATACTCCTTTCACATAATCATAGTATATTATATGAACTATAACCTTTTTGGTGAAAAAAAAGTAAGAGCTTTTTCACTCTTACTCAATTACGTTATCATTTCTTCTATTACATTTGTAATTTATCATCATTTCTTCTGTTTGCTCTCTAAACTGGGCTTTTGATATAAGTTTACCTTTAGAATAATATTTAGAATTAGTAGCATACACCTGTCCGTTATCATACATGTACTGTTTATCACCATTTGTATATAACACATGCTTATCCGTGTCCAAATTTATGCCATTTAATAAATTCTCCATTTCACTATTTAAACCCCAGTCATAATTTTTATCATATGTATTCATAATATCAAACCCTCTCACTTATTACTTTTATACTTTCCTTAACAATGTCTTCTAATCTTCTTTTTTGTTTAGTTAAATATAAATAACCTATAACAGCCTCAAACCCAGTTGCCTTTTTATATATTACAACATCTGTGTTTTTTGGAACTGTATTAGCGTTTGCATTTCTCCCTCTTTTATATATTTCTTTTTCTTCTTCAGTAAGTAACTCATATATTCTAGACATAGCGTATTCTTGAGCTTTAGCACTTACATATTTTATCGTCTTTCTATGTAATTTACTTGCAACCTCTCTTGAATTCTTTACCACATGTTCTCTTACATATAGCTCATACACAGCATCTCCCATGTATGCAAGAGTCTTTATATTGTACTCTCTTATGTCCAACTCTTTTTCCATATTTTTTATCACCTTTGCTCTATATTATACCATATTAAATGAATTTTCAACATATATACTTAAAAAATTTGTTAATATTATATAAAGAAAGAATGACATATATAATATCATTCTTTCTAATCTTTTAAATCATTTTAAAAACATCTTTGTTTTCCGCTATACTTGCATTTTTAAATCTATCATCCTTTGTAACATCAGTTATTACCGAAATAAACGGAGGAATAGCTATTTCTTGATTTTCATTTGTAAGCTCAATTTCAAGAATTGCTTTTTCCTTTTCAAATGGATATACATCAAGTTCAAAATATTGATTTTCATACACAAAACAATATCTAGTTTTACGTATAACATTTTTACTTGTATCTGCCTCCATAAGTAAGCTAAGGTACTTATCCTTAGTAATTTTTTCCTCAACCTCATGTCTTGAAATATCATTTAATTTAATCTTGCGTGTAAGATAATATGCAAAACTTCCTTCTGCCCCTCTTTGCCTTATACGTACTTCTTCATTATCTTTTGAAGGTAGTAAATACACTTGAACTATTTCAGATTTTACCGCTTTACATTCTTTAAGAATAAACTCAAGATCAGGCATTGATATGAGATACTTTTTCTCAATTTCAAGTGGAACGGGGACTCCCAAAAATGAATATATTTCACCCATAAGTCTTGACATCTTTCCATCAAAATCAGTGCTATTATCAATAATTCTGAAGTGTGGATGTCCTACCCAAGCATTAACTGTTTTTATATCACTTTTTCTTGCTTCTTCTGGTGTCTCTGTACGAGCTAAATTGTTCTCACAAGTATAGAACTCTTCTTTGCCATCAGCAACAGTTTTTAAGTGAAATACTGCACTATAGCTATCACGAATTTCCACTTCACTATAGCCTTCACTTTCAACCAAATCTTTGTATTCATTTTCTTTTACATATGCTTTACAATCAACAACTCCTCTATCGCAAAGAAGTACCACGTTTCTGCCATACAGCTTTTCTGCATACCGTTCATACATTCTTTCATTGAAAAGTTGCAGGTTCATCACCATTTTTTCAAAATATAATACACTGGCAAAATCATCTCCGATTTTAGTTCCTGAATTTTTAATCATTGTCGCTGCCTCTGGAACAACAATAACTTCATATCCTTTATCCGAAAGTTCTCTGCTTACTCTAGCAAGTCCACTAGTCTTTCCTCCACAGGGGCCACCTGTAATAGCAATTTTTACTAAACTTTTATACATATTTACCTCCTTAATTTAATTAAACTCAAGGTTAATAACAACTCCTACTGAATTATATCATAAGTAATAAACAATTTCCACATATATCTTGTGATAAAATAATGCACAAAAAAGCCACAGTTTCCTGTGACTTTTAATATATTATACTACCATATTTTAAAACATCTCACTCTAGTTTATTGCCCACACTGTTTTATCTGCATTTGGTGTTAATTTCATATTAGAATTTAATGCTACTACAGGACGAACTGCACAGGACATTGTTCTTGAACTGTTTTGTGAATAAAACAAGCTATATGAGTTTACACTTATAGAATTCACTCCTCGCATACTAAAAAAGGCATAACCAAGGTTAAAATACGCACCAACACACGTAGATGAAAGCCAATACGCACAAGTGTCACTAGATGCGAATACAAGTTCTTTGTTTATAATATCAGTTCTTGATTTACTTACACTATAAAAATCTAATTTATATTTACTTATATCTTCTACTGTTCCATTTGTTGGTTTCTCTGGAGTTCTTGTATTTGTGCCCAATTCTTTAACTTGACCAGTTTGACCTATTGTAAGCAAATTATCAGTTTCATCGTAATATTGGCCTTTTTCACCAGTATATCCCAATATACTATTCACATCATCTATATTCATACTTCTTGCCGTTCCTTTTCCTTCTACCGAATATAGTACCCTACACGCATTATTTAACTCTTCTTCTCCATTTAAATATCCTTTTACCCCTTTTAACGTCATCTTATCTTCTGCTGCTAATGTTCCTGATATTTTAGGCGCTATTAATAAATTTCCATCTTCTCCTATTCCAATATAATACCACTTATATTTCGAATTTGTTTTTAATGTTTGTTCATCTGTAGCATCTATCACTCCTGCCTTTATTGGATACTCCTTTTCATCAAGCAAATCATTATAACCTTCTACCTCACATCCTACCTTTATTCCTGCTTTTACTGCTGCTGTCGCATTTTCATTCATTACTGTCTCTCCATCTGCTGCTAGCTCTCTTTTGTAACCTTTCTCAGCTAACTTAGAATTTGCATAATCTACAAATGACCCTGCTGCTGTTTGTTCTTCTGCTGTCATTAACTCCCATTCTGCTCTTAGTGTATTTACATACTCTTTTAAATTTGCTGTATCACTATCTGTTTTGGCTTTATTTGCCTTCCCTATTATTCCACTATTTGATAGTGATAGTATTATTGCGGCTGCTAATATTATCATTACTATTATTGTTATTACTAATACTATTAATGATATTCCGCTTTCTCGATTTTACTTTTGTTCCCATATTTTTTACCTCCCATTTTCTTAGAACAATTTTAATATATACATATTATTTCACATTACTTTAATTTTTGCAATTATTTTTGATTGCTTTTGCCTATTTTTTTATGTTTTCTCTATTTATACATTGTGTGTATATTTACATGACATATGTCATGGTTATACCTTACTTTAAACGCAAAAAAGCTAGCTATACCTTTTACTGTATAACTAACTTTATTTTATCTAATATATATTCTTTATATGCGCAAAAACCTCTATCTAGTTTATTTCTAGATATTACTTGTGTGTGCGCGCGCGTGTGTTACTCTCCCAATGGTTTTACGCGTTTTAGTTAACATTTATTATTCACCTCTTTAATTATTTCCACTTATGTCCATATTTTACCGTATATTATATCTTTTTTCAATACTTTTATATATTTTCTAACAAAAAAACTTAACTGTTACTAAATCTAGAAAGAGTGCTAAGAAGTTTTAACTTCTTAACACTCTCCCATAATGATTACAATAATTCTTTCATAATTTCAAGCCACTCATAAAAGTCATCATATTCCTGAACACTTGAAGTGTTTCCATAGTTTCCTTCATAATAGTTGGTGGCTTTAGAATTATACGAATCATCTTCTGAAGAATCATACTCTTCTCTGATTCCTTCACCGTATATTATAAGGTCTCTTTGGTAATTATCAACTTCTATAATATAGTCATCATTAAACTGACATATTATACAGTCACCTGCATGAAAATCATCAAAATACTCTACATAACCATCAGAATATTCAGTATAGCCTGCATGTGGATGAATTTTTTCATAAGTAAGTTCACAATTAGGAAAGTGTATAACTTCCTCTTTTCCTACTTTATTTAAAAATTCATCAGACTCTTTTTTAGATAGATACTCTGTATCTCCGCAATAGCATTCACATAGTATAATTCCATCTTCTTCATAGCTATCAAAAGAGTAATTGTGTATACCAACTTTGCACAATTCTTCTCTGCATTTTTTACACTCCTCTGGCAAGTACGACTTTGAAAAATAAATCTTCTCACCACAATAACATGTATATTCTCCTGCATGTGGATGTTTATTTTCTACATCCATACTTTCAAATAAGTGTTCACCATCTTCAGATTCTTTACAGAAGTCACTTGAAGCCATGACAGCTGTTCCAATTAAGGTAGTAAACAAAATAATAGTAACAAGTACTCTCAGAATTTTATTCACGTCTATTCCTCCTCTTGCACATATTTTTAATTAAAATCTACGACATATTACTCATCATACTTTACGTAAGACAAAACGTCATCCCAAGACTTAAATAAAGCATTTAGTCTTTCATTATACTCGACGTCGTTTGGATCATGATCCATTACAACTTTGCCATTTTTATCAATTTCGTAGACCTCGTCGCATTCATCACAAATTGCAAGTTTAGTTTTGCCATCTTTCATTGTAGCTACGACAATGTCTCCTTGACCACAAAAATTACACTTCATGTTTTTACCTCCTAGTTCATTGGAAATGCCGTTACAACTTTTCCTTCATAAGTTATTAGACGTAATTTCATTTCACCATTACTTCCTATAACATAAGGTGCTATATAGTCTATTACCATATTACCATTTTTACTTTGAGACTTCGCTATGATATTACCATCTAACACCACATCATCTATAATGTCGAAAATTTGTTTCCCGGCCACTTTAAAATGATTTCTAGTTGCATCAGAAGAATAAAGTCCGTGTCTTTCTACAATATGCATTATCCGGTTTTCACCTCTCACATTCGCATATCTAAGACCACTTTTTGTAACTATCTCTGCTGAATAATCCTTTCCTAAAAGTAACTGTTTTTTATAAAACGCATCAGAGAGATCCACCTTTTGATTTTCAGAGATTTTCTTTATTGTTCTAAGTAAGCCTTCAGAGTAATCGTCAGAGTTCTTTACTATTGCTTTTGCAGTGTCGGATAAATTTCCCAAATTCTTAGTTACCACATCTTTTGTTATTTTTGTAGCAACTTTTTCACCTACATCTTCAGTAGTTTCTCTAACAATTTTGGCTCCTGTCCCTTGAGCTGCATCCACGGTTATCTTCCCAGATTTTGCTATTGCCTTACCAGATGGTGTAACAATGCCTATATATGGTATTACAGCTACTCCAGACAAAGCCGCATCTGCCCATTTTCCTTCTACAATGTAAAATGCAACATTTAACAAATCACAGCCATCAAACACCAAACCACATATATCCAAAGATGCATGTAAATCGGATGCAAAATCATATAACTCTTTCTTTTGACCGTTTGTAAAGTCCCACGTATAACCATTAGACAAATCATACAGTCTTCCTGTTAAATCAGTATAATCTATTCCCGTTTTAAAAGGAGATGTACAAATGCTACAGTTAGGATCGAATTTAGTAACATAAGTGTTAGTTCTTATGTTTCCACATTCTTCACATTTTTCTTTAGTATAATGGGGATGTTCTGCAAAACTACCTATAGCTACATATTTACATTCATGCGAAAATCTATCTGGCATGGACTCTATCACTTTAGCTATTGGTGGGTAACATGTTTCACAACCATCTTTTCTTGTAGTTTCGTTTCCTTTTATCTTGCTACCACAAGAACATTCTTTTTGAGCATAATGCGGATGTTCATTTGCATACCCTGTAATGTTGTACTTGTGCTCATGTACTCTCTGATATTCCTTGACCGTTTGTTCAGGATTTATTACTGGAATATCTGGAGCATATGGTTTAAGCTTTGCCTCCTCAGGTGGATAGCATTTATTACATCCTGCCTGTTTCTTAGTTTCCGTATTAGAGCAATATCCTCCTTGACCACATGAACAGTCATAAATTGCATAATGTGGATGCGCTTTTTCGTAACCCGTCCTTTTATAACTATGTGTGTGAGGCTTCTGTACCTTTTTTACGTTACCGCTAAATATATACTCATCCTTGCCTACCTTGTACCACTTGTTAAATTTCAAGTTGGTTTTTTCATCAATTACTGTGAGTATTGTTCCTTTACTTACTCTCCGCACTATTTTCTTGGATTGATAATATCCATTTCTAATAGGCGCGTTATCTTTAGTAACCTCAACCTGATAACTTGAAAATGCATGGACTGTTACTGCAGGTATCTGTGTAAAAACACACGTCAGGACCATCAAAACAGCCATAAAAATACTCGTGACTTTTTTACTCATAAAAAATCCCCTCCTAAATTTAAATTATTAAATTAATCTGTAACTTACATTACATAATTAATTATATCATACTAAGTATGTTTTGTATACCATTAATACATAAATAGCAAAAAGCCAGGAAAAATTTTCCTAGCTTTTTACCATCTTTTAAACTTTAAATAAGTGCATCAACTGCAAGCTGTGCAAGAGGAGATCTTACTGCATCTCCTGCAGTTTCCAATGTTATCTGCCTGCAAAGTGGCTTACCTTTCATCATCTCCGAGAGATATACAAGTCCATTGTATTTCTCAGTAAGTTCAGGTGAATCTACCTGTGTAGGGTCTCCTAAGAATATGAACTTGGAACCTTCGCCAGCTCTTGTTACAATCTGTTTTATTGATTCCGGCGCAATGTTCTGAGTTTCATCGATAATGAATATCTTGTTTATAAGAGAACGACCTCTTATATGGCCAACTGTCTGAATCTTAATTATTTCAGTATCAAACAAGCAACCATTTATTTCTTCTCTTAACGACTTAAACTTTGTGCTTTCTTTGTAACTCTCAGAACCTCTTCCATTCTGCGCTCTGTACAAGACTTCAAGGTTATCGTATATACTCGATATATACGGATCAAACTTCTCACTCAAATCACCCGGAAGATATCCAAGTTCTTCTTGATCCACTTTTTTAGTAGATTTTGTAATCAAAATCTGATCATATATATCTTTCTTTACGGTTTGCTCAAGCGCTGCTCCGAGAGAACAAAATGTCTTACCGGTTCCTGCAACCCCTTTTATTATAACCAGAGGTGTATCCTGATCCATTAACGCATGTATAAGGAATTTTTGACGTATATTCTTTGCCGTTATACCATAAGGCTTTGGTATGTTCTTTATAGGAACAATAACATCGCCGTCATAATATGCAAGCGCCGCAGTATTCGTCTCCGACCTTATACTCAAATACAAATTTGTCTGCCAGTCAACTTTTTCGTACTCATAGATTCTTTCTTTTTCCAGACTTCCATTCTTAAACAGCTCATCAATGTCAGAAGATAATGCATAAACTTCCTCATAACCTTTATACTGGTCATTAATTGACGGGAAAACTCTGTCCTTAAGTTCCTCTGATACAATTCCAAGCTGTCTAGCTTTCATTCTCATTACCGGGTTGTTTGATATAAGGATAACATTTTTCCCTTCATTTTTAAGACCAAGACAAGTTTGAAGTATCCTCTTATCTTTTTGTGACACGCCTTCTATATCGACTTCTATTTCCGTATAGTTTATACTCACTTTAAGCAGTGTTCCGTTTTCAAGTTTAATTCCCTTTGTGCTTAAATCTTTAAAGTTGAATTTATCTAACTTATCAAGTACCTTTCTTGCTATGGCTTGCCGCGCAGATTTGAGTTTGGAAATTGAAGACTGTAAATCCTCAAGAACCGCCATGGGGATAACAATATCTCCACCGTCAAATCTTAAAAGCGACTCCTCCGACGTTAATAAGGCAGGTTTGTTCAGCACATAAGTCTTTTTGTTCATATAAATACCTCATTTCTAATTATTTAGACTATAAAAAATTTTTTAGTCCCCTTGATTTTTACCTACAACACAAGTATATATTATAAGCACCCAAAAATCAAGTATTTTACTAAATTTTAATACGTTAATGCCAATATTTATCAATGTTATAGCGTTTTTCATAAACATAATATTTATAGCATATACTTAAATGATTAATGTTTAATAGGAGGTAACATGTGCGGTATTTGTGGATATATGAATTCAAACGAAAAGATTAAAGATTCAAAGATAATAACAAAAATGGCCAGTAGCATAAACAGAAGAGGACCTGATGCACTAAATGTATATACAGATAAAAATGTAGCTCTAGGTCATACAAGGCTTAGCATTATTGATTTATTAACCGGAAGTCAGCCAATGATATATGAATACAATTCAAATACTTATGTCATAACATACAATGGTGAGTTATATAATACCAAAGAAATAAAAGAAAAATTAATAAATAAAGGTTTTTCATTTAAGACAACTTCTGATACAGAAGTAATACTTGCCTGTTATGTAGCATATAAAGAAAAATGTTTAGATATGTTTAATGGAATATATTCTTTTGCTATTTATTCTAAGCAAGATAATTCTCTCTTCTTAGCAAGAGATAGACTTGGTATAAAACCACTTTTTTATACAATATCAAATAACACACTAATATTTGCTTCTGAGGTAAAGGCAATATTAGAGCACCCATCTGTTAAAGCGAAAATTGGCGAAAAAGAATTGATGGAGCTTATAGGTCTTGGTCCTGCACATAACCCTGGCTCTACTTACTTTAAAGACATATATGAATTAAAAGCAGGTCACTTTGCCACTTATTCTGGAATTAATTTTAATACATATTGTTATTGGGACCTAACAACCAAAAACTGTGAAGATGATGTTTATACTGCTATTTCTAAAACTAAAGAACTTGTTACAGATTCTTTAAGAAAAGAGCTTGTTTCAGACGTACCAGTTTGTACAATGTTATCTGGTGGACTTGACTCAAGTGTACTTACCTACCTTGCTAAAGAAGAAATTCCTAGTTTATCTACTTTTTCCATTGATTTTACTGGCAATGATACATCTTTTGCTTCAAACTCATATCAACCTACCCAAGATGCAGAGTATGTAAAAATAATGAGTGACTACTTACATACTAAACATAAAACAATTTATTTTAAAAATGAGGACTTATTTCATTTGTTAAAAAAGTCTATGATTGCAAGAGATATGCCTGGTATGGCAGATATAGATAGTTCAATGTATGCTTTTTGCGAAGCTATATCAAACAATGGCTTTAAGGTATGTATTTCAGGAGAATGTTCTGACGAAATATTTGGTGGCTACCCATGGTATTATAGAGAAAAGCTAGTAAACTACCCTTCTTTTCCTTGGGCATTATCAGATAAAATCAGAAATAGCCTGTTAAAGAAAGATTTATGTTCAAATTACAATGTAAAAGACTACATTAAAGAAAGTTATGACAATACACTAAGTAATGTAGAATTAAATTCAAATAATGAATTTGAAAACAAATTTAGGAAAACTAACTATCTTACTGTTAAATGGTTCATGAATACTTTAGTAGAAAGAACTGATAGAACATCTATGGCTTCTGGATTAGAAGTAAGAGTCCCTTTTGCAGACCATAGAATATTTGAATATATATATAATGTTCCCGCAAAATATAAACTGGGCTTAGTTCATAATAGGGAACCTGTAGAAAAATATTTACTTAGAAAAGCTTTTGAAAAAGATATTCCTAGCGAAGTTGTTTACAGGAAGAAATCTCCATTCCCAAAAACATATGGAAAAGAATATTTAGATCTTGTAGAAAATGAGATTAAAACTATACTAAAAAAACCAACTTCTCCTCTATGTCAAATCATAGATGTAGATTATTTAAATCAAATATTAGAATCAAAAGGAACAAACTTAAAAGAAAACTGGTTTGGCCAGCTTATGACCTACCCACAAACTTTAGCATATCTAATACAAATAAATATGTGGCTTGAAGAATATAACATTAGTATTGAAGTATAATAAGGGCGAAAGAGCCACGAAACATTGTTCGTGACTCTTTCTAAATATATATATAATTATAAGGAGACAGCATGATTTTAAACTTTGCCATTTGCTGTATACAAATGGCCCTATTCATCTTTGCCAAACCAGACCGCCACATGACTTGTCGGTCTCACGTGTAGAGATTTTACGCACAATCCCACAACCTGCGGATAGACAAGGATACTATCTTCTAAATAGTATAAGTATATATAAATAATTAATTAGCTTACATGTCGTAAAAAGATTATCGCAAATAGTAATACATAACCATATCTCCTAAGAGACACTGTAAAACTACAAGCAGTAACCTGCTCTTTATTAAAATACCCTAAGGTATCTTAAAAACATATAAGTTAGTTATATTAAAACGTCATACTTTTTATTTAAATTATATTTTTTATTTTTTAGACACTAATATTATATCACAATATTTTATTATGTCAAGTGTTTGCACTTCCGTTATATGATATTAGTACCCTTAATTAATACTCATAGTGTAGTTTTCTTGATTTTTTTATACTATTTCTCCACTTTTTTTTGAAATAATATTTCTGTTTTATGTAGACAAGTTCAATGTATTTTTGTATAATATTAACCAGGAGTGAATAATATGTTACAACAAATTATACGGAAAAATGCGTAAAGCAATAGATGATTTCAATATGATAGAAGATGGTGATAAAATAGCTGTAGGTTTATCTGGAGGAAAAGATAGTATAACTTTACTTTATGCTCTATATTACCTAAAAAAGTTTTATCCTAAAAAATTTGATATTATGGCCATAACTATACATCCAGGAAGTGAAACTTTTAATACAGCAGAACTAGAAAAACTTTGTAAAGATTTAGATATAGAGTACCTAATATATGATTCTAATATAGCAGAAGTAGTATTTAATATAAGGAAAGAGAAAAACCCTTGCTCTCTTTGTGCCAATATGAGAAGAGGTATGTTAAATAGTCTTGCAATAGAACACGGATGTAATAAAATTGCTCTAGGTCACCACATGGACGATGTAATGGAAACTTTTATGATGAGTGTATTTTTAAATGGTAAAATTCATACATTTGCGCCTGTTACTTATCTTAGCAGAAGTAATGTAAAAACAATAAGACCTATGATATACGTTGATGAAAAAACTATTAGAGCAGTAGCAAGAGAAAAAAATTATCCAGTTATGGGTAAATGTTGTCCCAAAGATGGCTTTACTAAAAGAGAATATATGAAAGACTTGTTAAAAGACTTAAAGAAAGACATTCCTAGAGTAAGAGAACACGTTTTTGGAGCAATAAAACGTTCCAACATACCAGGTTGGGAAATATTAAATGAAGAGGAGAAAAATTAAGATTTCTCCCCTTTTTTACTACATTATTTCATTTTCTTTGGTTATATATTTTTTCTGTGATATGTCATTTCCAAATTCTTTTTTAATAACTCCGGTAGTATTCATGTAATAGTCATGTTTATCGATAATTTCATTCACATCTTCCTTTATATCATATACATCATAACAATTTATAACATAACCATTAAAATCATTTATATCTAAAAATTTATTTGCATTTTCCACAAATTTTTCTTTTCCATGTACTACGTAAACAAAATTTTCATTAACATAATCGTTTAGAATATCTTCATTGAGCCATTCTGAATAATACATCCTATCTTGCATATTTTTGTAGAACTTGTTTATTATTTTCTTTATTTTTTTAGTTTCCTCTTTCTCATTAATATATATTATTTTAACATTATTTAACCTACTTGCTATAAAATTATTAGCTATAATTAAAGCATGTGTTGTGTTTACTGTAAAGCAACAAAATTTAACCTTTCTCATATTTCTTCCTCCTTTGTTATATCCAAATTTTACCATTTATTATATGTAGTGTCAACCGAATTTTTTATACACTTTTGTATAATTTTGGAAAATTTATCCATAATATTTATGGTGATGTTTTATGAATAAAAATTATTGTATATATATATTTATTTTTTCTTTTATAATTCTTAATATGTTTCTTGTTATAGCTTGCTTAAAAACAAATTCAAATCAAGAAGATTACTTTAGATTACACATAGTAGCAAATAGCAATTCAATAGATGACCAGATAACTAAATTAAAAATATCAAAAAAGATAACTAATTATATATCTAATTTGAATATGGAAAATATTAATAAAGAAAATACCAAAGAAATTATACAGAATAATATTGGTAATATCTTAGAAATAGCAAATAATGAACTAGCTAAAGAAAATACAAATTACTTTGCAATTGCAAAAATAGGCAAAATAGCTTACGGAGAAAAGCATTCTGATAAAATAGACATGAAAAAAGGAACTTACGATTCTATGCAAATAGTATTAGGTAATGGAAATGGAGAAAATTTTTGGACACTTATTTTTCCATATGCGTATAATCCAAACTATGAGTTAGGAAAAGATGAATTATATGATGAAAATGAAGAAATACAAATACAATCAGGAATAGTAGAAACTTTAAAAAAAGTGGTTAAGTATATTTCTTAACCACTTTTATGTTTTTTTAATTTGAATATGGATTAACTCCACCGTTTCCACCATTTGATGATGTATGTACTGTACATGTATCTTTTGTAAGCATTCTTGACCAATCTCTTGGTTTAACCTTAGGATTCTCATCTCTTGTTATAAATGCTCTATCTTCTACCTCAGGACAATATGGAGTTGCAACTTTTCCTGTTTGTTTACATATTGAAGCTAGCTTATGCACTGAACATGATTCCGTTGGAACTGTTCCTGACGCAAATATTTCAGTCTTTACCACTCCACCATATCTTTCACATGCTTCTGTAGGCATCTTTCCAGATGCTGTACATACGCTTGCTGTTATAATTCCACTAGGTTTTGTAAATGTCTTTGCTTCAAGTCCTTTATGAATAGCTCTCATAACATCTGTATATACTCTCATACAAGTATATGGATAAGGTCTTGATATAGATTTTGGTGTATCATAACCATTCCATACAGCTGCTGTATAATATGGAGTATATCCTACGAACCATTGGTCCTTATCATCGTTAGAGTTACCAGTTTTACCTGCTGCATCTATTCCTCCACCTATTTTAGTTGATGTACCTGTACCACTTGTTACAACTGTTTTCAAGCAATCTGTTATTAGATATGCAGTTGTATCTTTCATAACTCTTTGAGCTGTTGTTTTAGTAGATAATATTTCTTTACCCTCTGAGTCTAAAACTTTTGTATATAGTTTAGGTTTTATATATAACCCACCATTTGCAAATGTTGCATATGCTCCTGCCATTTCAAGAACTGTAGCACCTTGATCTAAACCACCAAGTGCCATTGATAAAGAATTATCATTTTTTGTAAATGTGCTAATTCCTAGATTTTCAGCAAATTTCTTAGCATATTCTACGCCAACTGACTGCATTGCTCTTACCGCTGGGATATTCATAGATTGATTTATCGCATTTCTTGCTGAAACGTATCCATTAAAGTATCCATAATAGTTCTTAGGTGTCCAATTACCTATTGTAATTTGAGAGTCATCATATCCCATACCTGGATATGAAACACCTTTTTCAAATGCTGGTCCATACGCTGCTATTGGTTTAAATGAAGAACCTGGTTGTCTCTTAGCTTGAGTTGCTCTATTAAATCCTCTATCTGTTGATTTTTCTCCGGCACCACCACACAAACCTACAACATTTCCCGTTGCATTGTCGATAACTACCATACCCGCTTGCATAAATTCGCCTTTTTTGTCTGTATAAAACCACTTTTTATTAGCAAAAGCCGAGTCTATAGATTTCTGTACGCTTGCTACTTGTGGTGTATATATTTTGTAACCATTATTATATAACATTTGAAGTGCAAGTTCTCTTGTTACATTTCTTTGTTCCATCAAATCTTCTACAACAGCTTCTATAACTGCATCTACATAGTATGAATATTTTGTACCTGTAGCAACAGCTCCTTTTTCGTATTTAATTTCATAAGCCATTGCTTCGTCGTACTCTTCTTGAGTTATTTTTCCAAGTTCAAGCATCTTTTTAAGTACAACTTCTTTTCTATTTTTTAATTTTTCTGCAGCTTCTTCACTTCTATATGGGTTGTACCCTTCTGGAAGCTGAATTATTGCTGCAAGTGTAGCTGCTTCTGCTAGATTTATATCTGTTACACTTTTGTTAAAATATGTATGAGCTGCAACTTCAACACCATGAGCTCCTGCCCCTAAATAAATTGTGTTAAGATATGATTCCATTATATCTTCTTTACTTAGTTTATGTTCTAGGCTTATTGCTCTGTACCATTCTCTTATTTTTCTAGTCCATTTAGTCTCATTATCTCCTGTAGTGTTTTTAATCAATTGCTGTGTTATTGTACTTCCACCAAATGTAGACTTTCCACCATTAAACACGTAAGTAACAATGGCTGCAGCTGTTCTTTTTATATCAACACCACCATGTTCTAAGAATCTCTCATCCTCTATAGATATAACAGCATCGATTAAATGCTTAGGTATCTTATCATAAGTTACATTTACCCTATTTTCATCTCCATAAATTGATGCTATTTCATTATTTTCGCTATCATATACGAACGATGTTAACTTAAGCATTTGTAGCTGTGCTAAATCTACACTCTCTGTCTTATCTATTATTCCAGTAATTACGCCTACTACAACTCCTATACCTATTATTCCCAAAGCTATAAATGTAAATAAGCAAATCTTAAATATTTTAAAGCCAAGCTTTTTCTTCTTGCCTTTTTTATTTTTATATTCCTTTGCTTCTTTACTGTTTGGGTCATCTATTTTTCTTTTATAATCAAGCTTCTTAAGCTTAATTTTTTTGCCCTTTTTGTCTGACGGCATATTAATCACCTCGTATATAATTTTACTATATAAAGTAAAAAAAAACAATACATCCTAGTTCTTTTCTACTTTATATTGGTAACGTCATGCTCTGAACATATAGGTACAGCACCTTGTTTTATTGCAAAATTAGCTAAATAATTTTTGTAACTAAATATATCACCTGGTATTGCATAGATTTCTTTTCCTAAATCTAAGGCTATATCTAGTTCTACCATACTTTCCGATATACTCTTAATTTTATTTACAATAACGTAATCTGCAAGCGAAATCGAAATATATTGACTAATATATTTTAATTTATATTTAGAAATACATTCTTTTAAAGTAACATATATTTTATCACCATTTGAAATATCAATCACGTTTACAGCCGCCTTATTACCTACATTATCAATATTAATGTAGCTATATTTTTCTTTATTAAAAAGTTTTAAGTATATTTCTTTATTCTCTTTAAGTTCTGGAGTTATAACATAAACTAGTTTATAATCTTCTATTAAGTTTTTCCTTTTACTTATAATTGTAATACTTTCTATATAACTACTTTTTAATTTATTTACTATTTCTTTATATACATATGTCCCACTTTTAATTTTATTCACCTCTTAACTTAATTATATATTTCAATAGTATCAAGTCAAGAAAAATAATGTGTCAAAAAACGACAAAAAAGAGAGATTTACCTCTCTTTTTTTAGGACTCTTAAATTACTTTTTATTTACTTTTGGATTTGTCATATAATAAATACAAACTCCTATAACAATTAAGATTGCAACTACTGCCAAGCTTATTGTCCATACTCTAGTAGCATTTTCTTTATTCACTTCTGTTTCTACTGGTTTAGTTTCTAAAGTATCGCTTATTACTATTGTATCACTATCATCAACATCATTTATGTCATCAATATCATCTGTATCATCGACTACTTCTTTTGGTATTACTTCTGTACTATCATTTGTTTTTGTAGTATCTTCTACATTCGTAGCAAAACATACAGGTAATATTCCAAATAGTATTACAAGAATTATTAAAACAACAGCTAATTTTTTCACACACATCACCTCCATAACTTAATTTATTAATAGCAAAACTTCTATTACTCAAATAGTATGTGTAATACTGTTTTTTTTATTATTCAAAACAATCCAATACTACTTTTTCTAATATGAAATCTTTTGCTATATTTTTTGCATCTTTTTTTATTTTTATAGACACATAACTTTCTATATCGTTACATTGTTTATTTTTCTTTGTATTTTTTATTTGCGACGTATCTTTTCCATACTTTTTAAGTGCATCTATATTTATAGTTATGCTTTCATCTCTTTCAGCTTTTGTTTTAATGTAACCTGATGCTACTTTAACTAGTTGATCAGTATAATACTCTTTTGCCCATTTTTCCATTGTTTTTTCTACTTTTTTCTTTTCATATTTTTCTGAGTTAGTATATAACAAAACTCCCGTTATTATACAAATTAAAACTAATAAAAATATTGATAATATTATCCACGTTCTTTTTGATGCTTTATATTTTTTCTTTTTTGTGTTTTTCACTTACATCCTCTCCCACATAATAATTATACCAGTTATTATTTTTAAATCAACTAGAAAAAGAAAAAATAGCAGAAAAAACTGCTATTTTTCTTTTATTTCTATTTTTGTACGATTTCAACATTAAATATTCCCATACTGTATGCAAGATTTTGCAGATATGATTTTAAATTCATTTCAGCTAGAAACATTAGTCCACTATCATTTGAAATCTGCTCTTCTATTTTTTCTTTTGCAATCATTGTAAGTGCTGTAACTTCACTTGGAGAATATCCTTTAGCTATAAGTCCTTTTTTAGTGCATAAAATAATATCATCAATGTTAATAGCATGCAGTTTAATTTTTTGAGTATCTAAAATAATATTAATATTTTCACTTTCTTCATCAAAATATATATCAATATCACTTGAACTTATGCTAAGACTGGCTGTATATTTTACATTAATTTCAATTCCTGAAAATACAAGCCAATCAATAAGTTTATTTTTTTCCTTAACCTTATCATGCTCTAATATCATATGACCTTTTTCTTTTAATACAACTATTTCAGGCTCAGTATCTATCATCTCCTGTATTCTAGTTACTTTTTCTAAATTCTTTTGAACAATCTCTTTAGTGAGTTCTGCATCTGTTTTCAATTTTTCCTCATTTTGCACAATCTCATTTTGTATGTTCTCACTATTGTTTTGAACCAAAATTTCATACATAATGAAAGCCATAAATATTATGCATAACACCGCTAGCACTTTTTTGGTCATCTTCTTCATAGAAAATTCCTCCTAATTAGTTTTTATTCATATCTAATTAGATATGTACTAGCTTTCATTATGTAAAGCATTATATCATAAACTATGCATTATTGCAATTTTCAAGTTATATATATTTTAATACAAGTTGATTTAAAGTCTCTTTTGTTGTAAAATATATATGTTAAATGAAAGGATAAATTATGAAAAAAGTAATTGTAGGAATGAGTGGTGGCGTAGACAGTTCTGTATGTGCTTTGCTACTTAAAAATCAAGGATATGAAGTTATTGGTGTAAACTTAGATTTATTGCCCAATCCTTCATCTAATAAACCCTGTTCTAATATATCATCTATAAATGATGCAAAAAAAGTTTGCGAGCAAATAGGGATACCATTTTATACTTTAAACTTTAAAGATACATTCAAAAAAAATGTTATAGACTATTTTGCTAAAGAATATATGGAAGGTCATACACCAAACCCTTGTGTAGCGTGTAATAGATATGTAAAATTTGAAGAGCTTTTAAATCAAGCTTTAAACACATTTCATGCCGATTATATTGCAACAGGACATTATGCAAATGTTGAATATAACAAGAAAAATGGTAGATACTATATTGTAGAATCAGAAGCTGCAAATAAAGATCAAACTTACGTATTATATAATCTAAAACAAGAACAACTAAAACATATATTAATGCCTCTTGGTAAATATACCAAAGAAGAAGTAAGAAAAATTGCTTTAGATAATGGTCTTGGGGTTGCCAATAAATCAGACAGCCAAGAAATATGCTTTGTTGAGGACGATGATTATGCAAAATTCATTGAGGAAAATTACAACTACAAATCAAAACCAGGTAATTTTGTTGAAAACGAAACTGGCAAGGTATTAGGAAAACATAAAGGTATTATACATTATACCGTAGGACAAAGAAGAGGCTTAGGCCTTTCTTTGAAAGAACCTCTTTACGTTACAAAATTAGATGTTAAGGGTAATCAAGTTATTTTAGATAAAAATGATAAACTATTTTCTAACACATTAATCTGCACAAAATGTAATTTTATGCCATTTGAAAGCTTAACAAAACCAATGGTAGTCTTAGCAAAAATAAGATACTCTGCAAAAAAAGCAGAAGCAACTATTTTTCCTTTAGAAAACGGTGACGTAAAAGTTGTATTCAAAGAGCCACAACGTGCTATTACACCTGGCCAAGCAATTGTTTTTTATGATAATAATATTGTTATAGGAGGAGGAACTATAGTTTAAAATGAGTGATATAATAATACAAAAATTAGAGGAACAAAAGCTAAATGAGCTTAACCCAAAGAAAAAAGAAACAGCAAAAAAATATTCTTTAGGTGAAGAAATTTTCAGCAGTGTTGTGCATGGAATTGGAGCACTTCTTGCAATAGCTGCCCTAGTACTTCTTATTGTATTCACTGTTAAACATGATGGAACTGCTATTGACGTTGTAGGCGTAACTATATATGGTGGAACTCTAATACTGTTATATACGATGTCTACTCTATACCATTCGATATCAAACGAAAGGGCCAAAAAAGTATTACAAGTATTTGATCATTGTTCAATATACTTTTTAATTGCAGGAACTTTCACTCCACTTACTTTTACAGTATTAAGAAATACTGGTAAAACTACTTGGATAGTATTTGGATTTGTATGGCTTATGGCAATATTAGGAACTATTTTATACTCTGTATTTCCAAGAAAATTTAAGGTACTAAATGTAACTTCTTATGCTTTAATGGGATGGAGTGCACTTTTCTTAATTCCAGCTTTACTTAAAGAATTAAGTACAATAAATTGTATATCAAGCATATATTGGCTTATAATAGGAGGAATAACTTATACTGTTGGAATTATTTTTTACTCATTAAAAAAAGTGAAATATTTTCATTCAATATTTCATATATTTGTACTTGGAGGTTCAATTTGTCATTTCTTCTGCGTACTTTCATATACATTAAAAATATAGTAAAAAAACTGGCTTAAAACCAGTTCTTTTTATTATACATCCGGATTTATATGAACTATTGTATCATATATTTTATCATTCTTCCTCATTTTATCTCTTATCATTCCGGCTATTTTATGGCTCTCTAAGACAGTCATGTTTGGATCTACAGATATTTTAACAATAAGTATATGTTTATCTCCTGTGGGCTTTGATTTTACTTCATCTATATGATTAACTCCATTAAATTCCATTATTTGTTCTTTTAATTCTTTTGATATATTAGCATCTATACATTTATCTATTAATATATCATAAGCTTCTCTTGCTATTTTAATTCCAGTTACAATAATTATTATAGAAATTATTGTTCCTATTATACCATCTACAAAATAGTAACCACTATACCCAAATACAATTCCAACAAGAACACCTATAGACACCATAACATCATTTCTATGATCTGCTGCATTGGCCTCAATTAAAACACTCTTTTTCTTTTTAGCTATAAATTTAACTAAAACGTATAATATTGTTTTTACAAATATAGTTATAAGTGGAATAAGTACAAGCATATATGAAAGTTCAAAACTTTGATTATATATAGCTGCTCTAGCGCTGCTATATAGCGTATCTAAGCCAACTATTATCATAAATATTCCTATCAAAAATGATGCAACATATTCTGCCTTTCCGTGTCCAAATTCGTGATCGATATCTTCTGGTTTTTCAGCTATTTTGCCACCTATTAAAGTAACAACAGATGAAAATACGTCTCCAAAACTATTTATTGCATCAGCAATAAGACCTTGAGATTTAAAAAATATGCCTCCCAAAAACTTTAAGGCTAATAAGAAAAGGTTGGCAACTATGCCGAATGATGCCCACCTTTTTCACTTCTTTTTTACTTTCACTCATATAACTCACCTTTACTTAGATTTTTTAGTAGCTGTTTTTTTCTTAGTAGTCTTTTTCTTTTTAGTAGTTTTTCTAGTTACTTTTTTCTTTCCCTCTTGACTTGGTTTAGTCCAAGAAATGTAATCGCAAGTTTTATTTTCATCATTAGTATTATTCTCACAAACATAAAAACTTCTTCTTGTCTTAGTTTTCTTAACTATTATTTTTCCACCACATCTAGGACATTTCTCATTTATTTCTTCTACAATTGGTTTTGCATTTTTACACTCAGGATATCCTGGACAAGCTAAGAATTTTCCATATCTGCCTTGTTTTATAACCATATTTCTTCCACAGAATTCACAAATAACATCTGTTACTTCTTCTTTTAGCTTTACCTTCTCTATTTTATCTTGAACGTCTTCTAAATTTTTCTTAAAAGGCCCATAGAATTCCTTAAGCATTCCAACATACTCTACATTGCCTTCAGATATTTCATCCAACTTGTGTTCCATATTAGCGGTAAATGTTATATCTACAATATCTTTAAAATATTTAACCATTATATCATTTACTACTTCTCCTAAATCAGTTGGAACTAGATACTTTTTATCTTTTTCAACATATACTCTTTCGATAATTGTCGAAATAGTTGGAGCATATGTACTTGGTCTTCCAATCCCTTTCTCTTCAAGTACTTTTACTAAGCTAGCCTCTGTATATCTTGAAGGTGGCTCTGTGAACTTCTGCTTAAAATCTAGTTTTTTCTGCTTTAACACTTCGCCTTTTTCCAGCTCCGGAAGCTTAGAATTTTCTGTTTCTTCATCACTATCTTCTTTAGTTTCTATATATAATTTCATATATCCATCAAATTTAATTGTAGATCCTGTTGCATTAAAAATATAATCAGAAACTCCTATAGTAACTTTAACTGTATCGTACACAGCAGGTTGCATTTGGCTTGCTAAGAATCTATTATATATTAGTGTATATAGTTTCATAGAATCTTTGTCTAGAGTCATGCCATCTACATTTCCAAGAGATGTTGGTCTTATGGCTTCGTGAGCATCTTGAGAATTAGATTTGCTCTTAAACACTCTACTCATGTAATATTTAGTTCCAAAATTTTTAGTGATATAATCTTTCGCCATTTTAAGTGCTTCTTCAGATATTCTAATAGAATCTGTTCTCATATATGTTATATATCCAGCTTCATATAGCCTTTGAGCTATCATCATAGTTTTTTTTACAGGAAAGCCAAATTTTCTTGAAGCATCTTGTTGCAGACTAGATGTTGTAAATGGTGCTGGAGGGTTCTTTTTCCTCTCGCTTTTTTTCACTTCTGTAACTTGATATTTCTTTCCATCTATTTTACTTACTATTTCATTTACTTGAGCTTCATTATTTAAGTTTATTTTTCCTTTTTTATCTCCATAAAACCTAGCAAATATTTCCTCTTTACTATTTTGTTTATTAAGTAACGCATTAAGTTCCCAATATTCTTCAGGCACAAAATTTCTTATTTCGTTTTCTCTGTCCATTATAATTCTAAGAGCTACTGATTGAACACGACCTGCACTAAGCCCTCTTTTTACCTTTTTCCAAAGCAAAGGACTTATTTGATAACCAACAATTCTATCTAGTATTCTTCTTGCTTGCTGAGCATTAACTAAATCCATGTCAACCGTTCTTGCCTTTTTAACGGCATCAGTAACTGCAGATTTTGTGATTTCATTAAATTCTATTCTGCATTTTTCTTTCTCTGGTATATTAAGCTCGTTTCTAAGATGCCACGCTATTGCTTCTCCCTCTCTATCAGGGTCAGTTGCAAGATAAACTATATCTTTATTCTTTGCTTCAGTTTTAATTTCTTTTATTATTTTAGCCTTTCCCTTCATTTTAATATATTCAGGTTTAAAATCATTCTCTAAGTCGACTCCCATCCTACTTGCTGGTAAATCAATTATATGTCCTTGTGAAGCTATGACTTCATAGTCTTTTCCCAAATACTTTTTAATAGTTTTTGCTTTTGAAGGTGATTCCACTATTACTAATTTGCCTGCCACTAACTATTGTACCTCCTAACTATTTTTTCTACCATTTCTTTGGCTTTCAATATACTTCCATCTTTTTTAGATAATGCTAAATCTATGGCATCTGCCAAGTCCACCATATCTTCTTCTTTTAATCCTTTGGTAGTACAAGCAGCTGTACCTATTCTTATACCACTTGTAACTTTTGGCTTTTCAGGATCATTTGGTACTGCATTTTTATTAACAGTTATATTAACACTATCTAAAAGCTCCTCTGCCTCTTTTCCAGTTAATTTTTTATTTCTTAAATCAACTAACATCAAATGATTGTCTGTTCCACCAGATACCAAATTATATCCTCTCTTTGTAAGTTCTTCTGCTAACCTTCTTGTGTTTAAAACAACTTGATGTATATATTTCTTAAATTCATCTGTCATAGCCTCTTTGAAACAAACAGCTTTACCTGCTATAACATGCTCAAGTGGGCCTCCTTGCATTCCAGGGAACACTGTTTTATCTATCTTTTTACCATATTCTTCTTTACAAAGAATAAGTCCTGCTCTAGGTCCTCTTAATGTTTTATGGGTAGTTGTTGTGACAAAGTCAGCATAAGGCACCGGTGATTCATGTTCTCCTGCGGCAACTAACCCTGCAATGTGCGCCATATCCACCATAAAGTAAGCTCCTACTTCATCGGCTATTTCTCTAAACTTCTTAAAATCTATTTTCCTTGGGTAAGCACTTGCACCTGCTAAAATAAGTTTAGGTTTGTTTTCCAACGCTTTTTTTCTTACATCTTCATAATCTATATATCCATTTTCATCTACTCCATAAGATATGAAATTGTACAATTTACCAGAGAAATTAACCTTACTACCATGTGTTAAGTGTCCTCCATTTGATAGGTCCATGCCAAGTACTGTATCACCTGGATTTAAAATCGTCATATATACTGCCATATTTGCCTGGCTACCGCTATGTGGTTGAACATTGGCATATTCTGCTCCAAAGAGTTTTTTTGCTCTTTCTATTGCTAATGTCTCTATTTCATCTATATTTACGCATCCACCATAATATCTCTCATTTGGATATCCTTCCGCATATTTATTAGTAAGTATGCTTCCAACTGCTTCTAAGACACCTGGGCTTACAAAATTTTCAGAGGCTATAAGCTCAATATTATTATTTTGCCTTGCCTCCTCTTTTTTTATTATATCGTATATTTCCTTATCATTCATTTCTAAATAACTCATATTATCACTTCCTTAATATTTTTTCAAAAATATAAAGTAATTACAACCTATTGCTTTTTGTATTATATACAATATATAATATATAGTCAAGAGCATAAAAATAGAATAATTTTAAAAGGTGATATTATGAATATTCTTCCAAATACAAGTTATGAAAATGAGGATTTTTCATCAGAAGATTTTACAGAAGTTCAAATACAAGGCTGCGAATTTACGAACTGTAATTTTAAATTATCAAATATATCGGAAGCAAATATAACAAATTCAAGATTTAATTCTTGCAACTTTAATCTTGCTGACATGAAAAACATATTGTGTGAAAATTCTGCATTTACAAATTGTAACTTTGAAAATACAACCTTGTTTCTCTCTACATTTAAAGAATGTAAATTAACAGGATCAAATTTTGCTGGTAGCAATACTACTGGCTTAAATATTATACAAGGTGATTGGTCTTACGTGAATCTAAGAGGAGCATCGTTTAAAAATCATATACTTGAAAACACCAATTTTGAAAGAGCCGATTTATCAGAGAGTTCATTTGAAGGAGCTAAGCTAAAAAATGTTAATTTATCTTATGCCAATCTTAATCGCTGTAATTTCAAAAACGCTGATTTAAGAGAAACGAATTTAGCATATACTCCAATAAAAAATATGATATTTAGTAACACAAAAGTTAATTTAGAAACGTCAGTTATGATAGCTGAAGCTTATGGTGCCATATGCTCATAATTGTTATGTAAATTTTATTTCTCCTACCTATTGACACGTATGATATAATGTACTACGTAATCACTATTAATCCCGGAAATAATTTGAAAGGAGTAAGGTATTGCTATATTTAAAAATTCCAATCAAGGAAATATCTAAATCAAATAATAGTGAAACATTCTGGACTATAAAACCCATATTAATACGTAAACTTAAAGACACCTCGATAAATAATAACGATATAATAAAATGGAAAGAAAATACTTTTCAAGTAATTTATATTCAGATTTTCCCCACAATCAATGACGTGTTAGATAATATTAATTTTAAAAACTTCAATGTCGGTTTATCCAAAAGTACTACTATAAAATATTACAGAAATTTATATGGAAAACTTGCTCCTTCAAGATGGGTATTAATGGTATTACAACTAAAAAAAATATAAAGGAGTAGATAGTATGTTTTTTAAATTAAACTTATTTCTTCGGAAAATCAATCCGTACAACAAGCTTTACAACTGGTGTTACGATCATAGTTTAAGTTTTTCATTCATCGTGATGATGGCTTTTCTGTACAATTTATTCGTAATACTCTTCAATGCAGTATTTAAAACGCCATTCTTCATGATACTTCAACTTGTTGTATTATTGGCTATTTCGTTTATGGAATTTATCTCTGGTTCTATTTCAAAAGAAAACAGCGAGAAAGTGCCTTCAATAATTGCATATGTATGTAGTGCTACTTTCTTTATTCTGTTTATTTTGAACCTGCTAATAGCATTATTATGATGCTATAACAAATCAGATGCACGGGAAAAATCCCGTGCATCTTTTTATATATACATAAATTCTTTTTCTTTTTTGGTGCAATCATAACCTAAAAATACGCTTTCTTTATTGTACTTTTCTATAACAACCGGCTTATCCTCTTTAAGGCTTTCCTGCATGTCCAAAACTCTTTGGTTTCTAGAACCTTTAAACTTCAAATTCAAACTCCTTTGTTCAAGCTCAAATTTACCATCTACTAAGACATCTATGTTCTGCATAAACTCTCTAAGTTTCTCATTATGTTTTGACATCTCATTTAACTTTTCAAATGTAAAACCAGTATACGCCCACACATTCAAGTTATTTTCTTTACAGAACTTAGCAATCTCTCCTGAAGCTTCTACCTGGAAGAAAGGATCTCCTCCAGATAGTGTAACTCCATCTTGATTACTTACTTTAGAAAGCTTTTCTTTAATTTCTTCTACATCTACCAAATTTCCTTTTGTATGGTCATGAGTTTCTGGATTGTGACAACCTTTACAATTATGTGAACATCCTTGTGTCCATATAACCGTTCTTATTCCTTCACCATCAACTATACTATCAGTCTGTATATCGCCTGCTAACCTTATTTTCATTTTAACCACCTTTTAGTTATTATTCTTCAGATTTATCTTCTTTAGTTAATTCAATAGTATGTTTTACTCTATCTCTTTCTTCTGCTCTTTTTCCGTTATTAAATCTATCAACTGTACCAACAAGATATCCTGTTATTCTTCTAATTCTTTCAAATCCTACGCCATCTGCTTCTGTTCTACCACAACCAGGACATTGATCTCCTATAACTCCAGTAAATCCACAAACTGGATCTCTATCTACTGGATGATTTATAGCACCATAACCTATTCCATTCTCTTTCATAAGTCTTACTACTTTTTCAAAAGCATCAATATTATTTGTAGTATCTCCGTCTAATTCTATATATGAAATATGACCTGCATTTGTTAGTGCATGATATGGAGCTTCAGTTTTTATTTTTTTAGCAACAGATATATTATAGTAAACTGGTACATGGAATGAATTTGTATAATATTCTCTATCTGTAACTCCTTTTATCTTTCCATATATAGCTTTATCTATATTAACAAATCTTCCTGACAATCCTTCTGCTGGAGTTGCTATAACAGAAAAGTTAAGATTATATTTTTCTGCATATTCATCAGCTTTCTTTCTCATGAAGCCAATTATCTTTAAACCTAATTCTTGAGCTTCTGCACTTTCACCATGATGTTTACCTATTAAAGCTTTTAAACATTCTGCAAGACCTATAAATCCAAATGTCAATGTTCCATGTTTATATATTTTTCTTAATCTATCACCTGGTTTTAGTTTTTCGCTATCTAACCAAACACCTTGTCCTAGTAAAAATGGGAAATTATATACTCTTTTATTGCATTGAACTTCAAATCTTTCTAATAATTGGTCTTTAACAAGTTCCATCTTCTCTTCAAGTTCAGCAAAGAAGCCATCTAAATCAGTTTTTTCATTACTTACTATACCATGTTTTATACCAAGTCTTGGAAGGTTAATAGAAGTAAAAGATAAGTTTCCTCTACCTGCTGTTACAGCTTTATTTGGGTCTACTACATTTCCAAGTACTCTTGTTCTACAACCCATATATGCAACTTCTGTATTGTAATCTCCTGGTTTGTAATATTGTAAATTATATGGAGAATCTATGAATGAGAAGTTAGGGAAAAGTCTCTTAGCAGAAACCTTGCAAGCTAACTTAAATAAATCATAGTTCTTATCTTCCTTGTTGTAATTTACTCCCTCTTTAACTTTGAAAATTGATATAGGGAATATAGGTGTTTCATTTTTACCTAATCCTGCATCAGTTGCTTTTAAGTAATTTTCTATAACCATTCTTCCTTCTGGTGATGTATCTGTTCCGAAATTTATAGAAGAAAATGGTACTTGAGCTCCTGCTCTTGAATGCATAGTATTTAAGTTATGTATAAATGCTTCCATAGCCTGGTAAGTTATACGATTAGTCTTCTGAATTGCTTTTTCATAAGATTTCATAAATAATCTTTTTAATTCTTCTGATTCTTTATAAAATGGTTCAAATACTTCTTCTGCATTTATCTCTATACTAGGTAGTCTATCAATCTCTCTTGCTATTTTATCCATGTTAATATAATATTTGAAATCTGTTAAATCTAAGTAATCATATATTGTTTGTTTTAATTGTTTCTTGAATGTTATAAGAACACCTGGTGCCATGTAATAATCAAATGCTGGTATACTTTGTCCACCATGTTGATCATTTTGGTTAGATTGTATTGCTATTGCTGCAAGTGCTGTATATGACATTATATCTTTTGGCTCTCTTAGATGACCATGTCCTGTTGAAAAGCCATTTTTAAATAATTTGTTTATATCAATTTGACAACAAGTTGTTGTTCCCATTGGCATGAAGTCCATATCATGTATATGAATTTCACCACTATCATGAGCTTCTGCGAATTTTCTTTTCATTAAATATGACTTAGCAAATTCTTTTGATACAGTACTACCATATTGAAGCATAGTTCCCATAGCAGTATCGCCATCAACATTTGCGTTTTCACGTTTTGCATCTTCTTCATGAGCAGATTTAAGGCCTAAACCTTCTAACGCTTTTAAAAACTTATGTTGTTTTTTCTCATCAAAAAATACTTTTCTTGATTGAGCTCTTCTTTCTCTATAATTAGAAAAAGATTCAAAAACATCTTCATAACCTCTTTTTTGAAGTTCATCCTCAATCATATCTTGAATTTCTTCAATTTTTACTTTTTCCTTTTCTTTATTTAACTCCTCTAATCTATCTATAACAGCTTGATATACTTTGTGGACATCCTTCTCAGTATATTTTACTGCATCTTCCTCTTCTGTTTTTACACTGTCAAACCCTTTTTTTATTGCTAGTGCTATTTTAGAACCATTAAAGTCAACCTTTTTTCCATCTCTTTTTACAACTAATAATGTTATATTGTTTTCTTGTAATTCTGACATATCAAATTCCCCCCTCGATATGACAATATATTACACCAATATACATACATAGTCAATATATTTTTTGTTATTTTTTTGCTATTTTTTGATTACATCATTTTTTCATTTTTATGTAATTTTTAGCCGTTTTTATCGCACTTTTTGTTCCGCAAAAACAATACTTTGCCGTTATATTTCTAGGGTTACGCGTTTTTTAGCATTTTTGACTTTTTTGGCATTTTTTAGCACTTTTTATTTTTTTATTTTTTTGAAAAATCGCATTTTTTCACATTTTTTCTATTTTTTATGTAGTTAAAAAAAGCTATGTTTATTGTATAAATTAAAACGTAATTAAATTACATTTATGTTACAAATTCAAGTTCATTTTTTATAACTTTATATATTTTTTTAAAATTAAAAAAAGCCTCCTACTAAAAAGTAGAAGGTAAAAAAATGGTGCACCATCGGGGACTCGAACCCAGGACCAATTGATTAAGAGTCAACTGCTCTACCAACTGAGCTAATGGTGCATCTCTAACGCTAAATTATTATATCAAAAAAATAGTTATTTGTAAATAGAAATTTGAAATTATATATTTTTTCTGTTCAATTTTTTACTATTTTGTGTTATACTATAGACATTCTAGGAGGAAAATAATGAAAAAAGACAAAAGTAGAATTATATTGTACATCATTATACTACTTGTAATAATAGCAGCCATATGCTTTATATATACTTTAGTTCAATATTTATCAACCAAAGCTGAAAATCTAAATAGCGATAACACTAGCACTACAGCTCCATCTTCTAGTAACGCATCGCTTAACAATAATCAAATAATAACAGTGGACAATGACTCAACTATACGTATAATAACTGATTATAATGAAAATATGTTTAAGGGACATAAATCTCTAATATTCTTCTGGGCTTCATGGTGTTCTCATTGCCAAGAAGAATATGATGTTTTAAAGACAGCATTAACAGATTATCAAAATAAAGGATATACCATATATGTTATATCACATGATAATGATATAAATGAACTTGCTGAATACATGAGAAAAAATGACTTAAATTATGAAGTGTATTTCGATGAAAAAAGAATAATACGTTCAAATATAAATCCTGAAGCTGACTCTGTTCCACTTACATACATATTAGATAAAGATGCTAAACTAATTGACTCACATGAAGGAACTATAACATTAGAAGAATTAGATCAATTAATAGAAAGAAACCAAAGCTCCTAAATTAATAGGAGCTTTATTATTTTATTATTTTATTATTTTATTATTTTATTATTTTATTATTTTTTCAGTTAATTCAAGATAATTTTTTGAAGTGATTATTGGTCTTTCTAATCTTTTCTCAATTTCATTTTTGGCCGAATTTATAACTTTACCTGCTTCACCAGTATCTCTTTTTAATTGATTTAAACCCTTACTATCATTTTTTTGATGCATTTCAACAGCAGTTGCCTCTCCTAAATTTGTCAATGCAAGTTCAATATTAGTCATAGAATCTCTTAAATTTTTACTTTCGTGTAATCCTTTAATATTTTTATATTCTCTGGCACTAAGTCCAAACCCATATTTATATATCTCATTTGTTAATATAGCATAATCTCTGCCAACTTTTGCACCTCGTTCTCTCCATTCATCTGTCAAATTATGCCTTGTAATTATTCCTCGTTCCCTTTGTTCAATCCACGCTTTTGAATATCCCTTATTTTCATATATTTGTTTCATCCTATCCATTGCAAGTTCAGGATTATTAATTTCATCTATTCTCTCACTTCCAACTTTTGCAAGCCATCTTTTAAAAGGTTCTGCTTTTAAAGACGGTATGGATTGAATAATACGTAATATTCCAGCCGTATCAGCACAATCAGTATTATATTTTTTGCCATCATTTGACTGCATTTTCAGTTGTCGACAAATTGTCGACAACTCAACTTGTTCTTCGGTACTAGCTCTCTTTTTTAATCTGTACCAATAATCTCTAGGTTTATTACTATCAGTTAATACATATATTACATCTATAACACTAAAATACCACTTATCTTCTTTCCATATTTTTCTTACTTTTTTTCCTTCGAAAAGAGCTAATTTATGTTCCATAGGCACCTCCTACGATGTAAAATATTATACAAACATTTGTTTGATTTGTCAAGATATATTCTTTTCTTTTATCAAAAAATTAATATTAATAAAATCCAAGCTCCTAAATTAATAGGAGCTTTATTATTTTATTTTAACAGTTTATGAGTTTGTGCATACTTAGAAACAGCCTCAAAATTTTGATCATAGTTATATTTTTGTCTTCCAAACTTTAACCACATATCAGACCAGCTTCCGCCTTCTTTAAGTAATCTTTGAACATCAGCATCATAATATGTTTTATTATTCTGCTGCTTATTCAAATCAACACAATTTTCTTCATCGTATAACTTACTCTGCAAATCACATTCAAGCTTATCAACAAAGTGTGCAAATAATGCTTCCTTAGTTTTTCTTTCATCAAATTCTTCAATTATTTTATATATTTGCTCTCCGTCAATTAACTTACTTAAAACTTTAGTAACTGCTTCATGTCCCAATTTATCTTTTTCTTCTTTTGATATTTGAAACTGTGTCAAATCACCTATGCAAGTTTCTTCAAGTTCGTGAACTGCTAACATAAATACAACTTTCATTATATCTATGTCATATTCATATTCTGATTTCATAGCAATTGCAAGCATTTGAGTGCCATATATATGTTCTGCAACGCTTTCTAATCTTTCTCTTTTGACATTCCAATCTTTCCATCCCGTTCGTATAAGATTTTTAAGTTTATTACACAAAACATAATATTCTACTACTCTTCTCTCTTTTTCCATATCATTTCCGCCTTTCATTTTTTATTACTTGTATTAATAAGTACAAGTTTCCTTATTTATTTTGTCACATTATATCACACATTACATAAAAAGTAAATTTCCCTTATTAGGCATGTTGAATCTACCCTAGTTTTATTTACATCATTTTATCACTCTCCTTATCATTGATATACATATAAAAATAGAGTATACCTACATGATACACTCTATTCACTCTTTGCTTTATCATCAATTTTACTACTTATTGCTTTTAAAGTTTCTAAATACTCTTTTTCCACCGGACTTATTGTTTTTACTTGATATTTCTTATATTCATCTTTTGCTTTTTCTATTGCTTTATTATGACTAATTGCACCTGCACCAACAAGTAGCTTTTCTCCAGTACTAGAAAGGATTGTATCCAGTTGCTTAATATAATCATCCATATGCATTGGATTATGTCTAATTGCTTGTATTTCAGCAAAATCAAAATATCCAGATACTAAATTATTTAAAATTTTTAATTCTTCTTCTGTTAAATAATTTTTAGCAATTATAACATCACTCATTACTGGCAAATCACCTTTAAAAGTAGTTAATCCCATAAAAGGTTTATCAGAATTTGCCCTTTCATATATTACTTCAGGTGCTGTATGTCCATGGACAGCATAATGAAGTTTATTTTGAACAATTTTAAAAAATTCAATTGATTTACTGTCTTTAGGATTATAATCTACAGCAGTCGCATACAAATCAAGAACTTGTCTATATAATACCTTTTCAGATGACCTTATATCTTTAATTCTAGCAAGCAATTCTTTCCAATAATTACCGCCACCGTTACCTTTAAGTCTTTCATCATCCATAGTGAAGCCTTTAATCATATATTCTTTTAATCTTTCAGTCGCCCATCTTCTAAAATTAGTAGCAACTTTTGATTTTATTCTATATCCTAAAGATATAATCATATCTAAATTGTAATATTTAACTTTTCTTTCAACTTTTCGATTTCCTTCTTTTTGAACTGTCAAGAATTCCTTGACAGTTGAATTTATGTCTAATTCTTCTTCATCAAAGATATTTTTAATATGCAAACTTATATTTTGTTTAGTCGTATCATATAAGTAAGCCATCTGTTGTTGTGATAACCATACTGTTTCATCTTCTAGTTTTACAGCTATTTTTGTCGTTCCATCATCAGTTTGATAAATTACAATATTATTGTTATTTTCTTCCATTGTTATACCTCCATTCTATTAGAGTTTAAAAGGTGCCAACACAATATAAATGTTCACACCTTTATTTTATTTCAATCTAACTATTAGTTGTTACGCTCTTAACTTTTTTGTACTATTGCTCCTTGCCGCAACAATATTTATATTTTTTCCCTGAACCACATGGGCAAAGTTCATTTTTTCCAACTTTCTTTGCAACTCTAATTGGTTCTTTTGGAGCTGGAGTAGAATTATTATCAGAAAATGCTGATACACTTTGCTTCTCATAGTTTGCATCAATTACATTTTCTTTAACAGGTACATCAGATCTATTAAACTTAACTGTAAATACTGCTTTCAAAACATCTTCTTGTATAGCTTCATTCATTTCTTCAAACAAATCAAAGCCCTCTATTTTGTATGCATCTACTGGACTACTTTGACCATATGCTCTTAAATGAATTCCTTCTTTTAAATGTGCCATATCATCAATGTGATTCATCCATTTTTCATCTACAGTTTTTAGTAATATGTATTTCTCTATCTTCCTGTACGCTTCTATTGCACCTTTTTCCTCAAATTCTTTTATTCTATCTTGATATATGTCTTTTACTTTTGCAAATATTGTCTCAAATGTTTCGTTCATATCCACATTTTCAACATCTTCTAACGTAACCAATTGCTCTTTTCCAAATAAGTTATATAGTGCAAGTGCAAACGTTTCCATATCAATTTCACTTGAATGTCTTACATGTGCCATATGCTCAGCTACAATTTTATTTATCTGAGCCTTAGTTATTTTCATAATATCATTTTCTACAGACTCATCATCTAAAATTTGTTTTCTCTGTTTATATATTACATCTCTTTGTTTGTTCATAACATCGTCATATTCAAGCACACTTTTTCTTATACTATAGTTTCTACCTTCTACTCTTTTTTGAGCAGTTCTTATAGCTCTTGTTAGAATACCCATCTCAATTGGCATATCTTCTGGAAGTTGCATTGTATTTGCAACAGTAGCTACTGTATCTCCCCCGAACAATTTCATAAGATCATCTTCAAGTGAAATGTAGAAACGGCTTTCACCAGGATCCCCCTGTCTTCCAGATCTACCTCTTAACTGGTTATCAATTCTTCTTGATTCATGTCTTTCACTACCAATTATTTTAAGACCACCAGCAGCAATTACTTTTTTCTTATCTTCATCTATTTCTTTTTTAAATTCACTCTCTAACTCTTTATACTCTTTCCTTATTTGTAATAGCTCTTCGTCATCAGTATTAGCATAACCAGATGCAAATTCTATTTTTTCTGGATCTATACCTTTTCCTAGCAATTTCCTTTTTGCTAAGAATTCAGCGTTTCCTCCAAGTAAAATATCTGTTCCTCTTCCGGCCATGTTAGTTGCTATTGTAACTGTTTTATACTTACCAGCTTGTGCTACTATCTCAGCTTCTTTTTCATGATATTTTGCATTTAAAACTTTATGTGGAATTCTTTCCTTATCTAGCATTTTACTTAGTATTTCAGATTTTTCTATTGATACTGTACCAACTAGAACTGGTTGTCCTTTTTCATAGCTTTCCTTTACGTCTTCTACTATTGCGTTATACTTTCCTCTTTCAGTTTTATACACTACATCATTTCTATCTATTCTTATTGTTTCTCTGTTTGTTGGAATTTCTATAACGTCAAGTCCATATATGCCTTTAAATTCTGTTTCTTCTGTTTTAGCTGTACCTGTCATACCAGACAACTTAGAATATAACCTGAAGAAATTTTGGAATGTTATCGTAGCAAGTGTTTTTGATTCTCTTGCTATTTTCACTCCTTCTTTTGCTTCTATAGCTTGGTGAAGTCCATCACTATATCTTCTACCTTCCATTATACGTCCAGTAAACTCATCAACTATAAGTATTTCACCATCTTTTTCTATATAATCAATATCTTTTTTCATAATTCCATATGCTTTTAATGCTTGGTTTATATGATGAGATATTTCCATATTATCCATATCAGATAGTTCTCCAATTCCAAAGAACTCTTCACATTTTTTAGTACCTTTTTCTGTTAAGGATACACTTTTAGCTTTTAAGTCTACTACATAGTCATACTTCTCATTATCATCATCAAATTCCTTATCATTGCCCTCAACAATTACTCTTGGTGTCATTTTCTTTACTAACTTGTTTGCTTTTTCATATAAATCAGTAGATTTGTCTCCCATACCAGATATTATAAGTGGAGTTCTGGCTTCGTCTATCAATATACTATCTATTTCGTCTACTATTGCATAATTAAGCTCTCTTTGAACCATATCTTCTTTTGACATACACATATTGTCTCTTAAATAGTCAAAACCAAGTTCATTATTTGTTGCATAAATTACATCAGAGGCATATGCTTTTTTCTTATCTTTAGGAGACATGGATGGAACAACTAGTCCTACTGTTAACCCTAAAAATTTATACACTTTTCCCATCCAAACGCTATCACGAGATGCCAAGTAATCATTTACAGTTACAACATGAACCCCTTTACCTGTAAGTGCATTAAGATACACAGGTAAAGTTGCAACTAAAGTTTTTCCCTCACCTGTTTTCATTTCAGCAATTCTTCCTTGATGTAATATTATTCCACCAATAAGCTGCACCCTAAAGTGTTTCATATTAAGAACTCTATATGCTGCTTCACGAACAACAGCAAAAGCTTCAACTAATATGTCATCTAAAGTTTCACCATTTGCAAGTCTTTTCTTAAACTCATCTGTTTTTGCCTTTAATTCTGCATCAGAAAGCTTTTGCATAGTTTCATCTAAAGCTTCTATTTTATCTACTAATGGTAGTATCTTTTTTATTTCTCTACTACTGTACGTTCCTATTATTTTTTCGATTATTCCCATTTGTATATTTACCTCCATTTATTGCCACATACAAATATAGCAAATACTTACGGTATTATATCATATATAGCATAAAAAAAAAAGACCAATAATATTTAATTATTAGTCTTCTTAAATTACTTTGGCTTAGTTATAACAAATAACTCGCCAAAGTAATTGCTCTTCCTCAAACTATCGAGTCTTTTTTGAAGATGAGCGCCATATTTTTTCAAATATGCTATTTCGTAATCTTTAAATTCATATCTTTCTATAAAGTTTTTAATAAGTTCCTCTGAATTTAAAGCTCCCATCTTTATCTCCCGAATTATAAGGCTTGCATCAATTTTAGATATCTGCAATTTTTCAGGAGCGTCAGAATACAAAGTAGCAAACAAGTAGTTGTTAATCACCCGCTCGAACAAATTAAACGGAACTTCAAGCTGAATACTTTCTATGTATTTTCTACATATCCAGTCTATATCTTTTCTATCAAATTTAGTCAAGATACGAAGTTCACTGTAAAGCCCGTATACTACCTTTTCAAGTGATATGATACCTGTTGGTTTAGTAATCATTACCGGCTTGCAAAGATCATGATAACTTCCGAAATAAAAATTCCTGAGATTTGCCGGGGTTGTAGGAAAGTTAAAACAATATCTTAGATCACTATCAATTTCCTCTAAGAGCTCTCTTGTTCCCATATAATGTATATCACCCCAAGGAATTTTCTTTTTTGACTTGCTTATTATTTTCTTTAACCGGTTTATCCGCAGTTCAAATGTTTTTTTCGCTTCTTCTATTATTTGATCTGCCTTATTCGCTTTTACAAGCAAAAGAAATTCCTCAAGCCCCATATACGGCTTATCATCACTGAACCCTTTCAAATAAAGTTCTACAACATAATATACGTTTTGTATTCCCTTATTCACAGTCTCAAAGGTTATCATGCTCCGCTCTTCAAGCGCTGCTTCAACCATTCTCATAGCCGCAAAAGTAAAATTATTTTGTAATTCTATTTCACCACCTATGTTTACTTCTTCTGCTACTTTAAAAAGTTGTACTAAGTAATTATCTTCTTTAATGTCAATCATTTTATCTTTAATAACGTCTTCTCTCGTGATAATGCCACTCATTACCCTTTATCCTCCTTTACACAAAATTATTTATATAAACACGTTTTTTCATAACACACATTAATATTATAACATTTGAGGCAATATTTGTCAATTATGTATATAAATTATGTATACTTTGTTGACTTTTTTCTTTGTTAATGCTATAATGTAACTGTACAAGACATAAAAATCTATATATAATTATATTAGGAGGTATTTTATATGTGTAAAGAATTATCCACTAACCCATTGGTAATTGGTGTAACCATTGGAAATGTCAATCAGGCTTTGATCAGTCTTCGGAGCTATGGTTTAACAGAGAAAGAAGCTGTAGATTTAATCTACCATGAAAGTGAAGTAGCAATCCATGATTATGGTATTTTACCTAAAGAAGCTATTGCTCCAAAACTCATAGATATTTTCGGCATTCAGCATACTGCAGAAGTAATCAACTTTGCCTACAGCTTTATGTATCGATATCGTATTGACTGGGAAATTTACAATGGTGCTTTGTGCATTTTACTTGATGCTAATCTTACACCAGAAGATCTTGTAAGGTATCCTGAAAAAATAAGATACTTTTTAAATGAGTTGAACACCATAGGTCTTACTATTGAAGGTGAAGAACGCGGCAAAAAAAGTATTGAGGGCAAAGAATTTGCAGATTATCCATACTGGGAAAAAGCACTTGTATATGTTAAAGACTATGACATCTCACAAATATTATTCATGTGCGAAGATCCTGTTGACAAATACAATTGCGAAGATTGTAATGATGAGGAGGAAGACTACAATTAATTGAAAGAAACAAGCTCTAATTTAGGGCTTGTTTTTTTGCATATATTAATTTTACCTGCATAATATTTAGTAAATAATAACATTTAGAGGTGAGATATGTTTGTATGTAATTTTAAACTTAATATAAAAAAAGTAATGATTTTTGTTGCAATAATTGCTGTAATTATAGCAATATGTCTAGAACTTGGAGTATTTAACAAAAAAAATTCCAATGTAACTATTTATAATGATACCTTTGATTATAATATAACTGAAAGTAATTTTACTAATATGTTAAAAGATATTCATGAACACATTGATGAGAACGTTGGTAAAACTGTTAGCATATCTGGTTTCGTATTTACAATGCCAGACTTTAAAGATAGCTACTTTGTTTGTGCAAGAAATATGATACTCTCTGGGAATGAGAAAGTCGTTGGCTTTTTATGCAATTATGATGAAGCATCTGAACTTTTAGAATCAGAATGGGTTGAAGTTACTGGAGTTATAGAAAAAGGTTTTTACCAAACTGATATGCCTATAATAAAAGTAAAAACAATTAAGAAAATTACAGCTCCTGAAAACACTTTTGTAGAGCCTCCTTCTAGCTATTAAGTATACTCGAGTAGCAGCGGTTATAGTGTTATGAATAAAGTAAGCCTCTGCTACTTTTTATACACAATCATATTTTTCAAATATCCTTGTTCGAAAAGTTGTGAAAAAACATTTTTAAATACTACCATAACTATTGGTCCTACAATAAGTCCAAATAACCCAAATAATTTAAAACCTATATACATTGTTATCAATGTCACAAATGGATGAACCCCTAAATTACTACTTACAATTCTTGGTTCAATTAGTTGCCTTGCTACAATTATTATTGCATATGTTACTAGTAATCCTATTGCTAATTTCATATTACCCATTATAGCTACATATATTCCCCATGGAATTAATACACTTCCCACTCCTAATATAGGTAGAGCATCTATAATAGCAATGACCACGGCAAGCGTAAATGGATATTCCTGCTTTAAAATAAAGAAAGCAATTAATAGCTCTATAAATGTGATACACATCATTATACCTTGTGCTTTTAGATATTGTGATATTGAAGTTACTGTTTCTTTAAATATATTATTTATTTTTCTTACAAATTTTTTAGGAAACACATCATGTACATACATGGAAAGCTTTCTTCTGTCTGTAACTAAGAATAATGTAGCAAGTAACGTTATTACTGCATATATAAAAATATTTGGTATGAACATTATAAAATTAATGGTACTGTTAAAAAACTTGGTTATATATTTAGATATAGTTGATAAAAAGTCCATTCCTATTTCATATATTTTGCCACTTACTGTATCTGGGATATTATTCATAGCACTCATATATTTATTATATAATACTTGATATTTTTCTTTAACATATTCAAAAACAGTCGGTAAATCTATTGCTATTGAAAATGCTTCTTTTATAAGTTTGGAAACTAGTAAATATATTAAAAAAGCAATCAATGCATAAAATAAAATTACAATAATTGTCCCTACAATTTTTCTTGATATTTTTGTATTTTTAACCACATATTCCACTGCTTTTTCTAAAATTATAGATACAATTATTGCTATTAAAAAAGGCCAAAAAAACACACCACACAAAAGGCCAATTAATATTAATGCGGATATTGCAAATAATCCTAATATATTTAATGTTGTTTTTTTATAATCTATCATACGTTCACCTTTATATATTATGGTGATTATATCATAGAAAAATGCATTACACTTTTTGATTGATTTTATTTGTATTTTTTCTACATATTATTTAAATGGATATATAAAAAAATGCTGCAAGAATCTGCAGCATTTTTACAATTTAAGGCATCTGTGTTATTCCACATCCATTATAATAATAGCTTACTATTACGGGTTCAGTATATATTCTATACCCTGCTATTTTCCACTCTTGAATGTCATATACACCTGAAAGCATAACATCATATGCTAATTCATAACTATCTTTTGTATATTCAACATTAAGCAATTGTCCTTCCTGTGAACAATAACTTAAATCTTTATATAGTAAATTGGTTCTGTCAAGTGCTGACACAATATCAAATCTTATTACCGCTCTCATATGAGTAAATGGAGAGGATAAATATATCGTTCCAGGAATGAGTTCTCCTTTTCCTTTGAGTATAATCTGATTATTTATTACATATTCCGCATATGCCCTAACTTCTTGCTCACTTGATATTGAATAATTCATAACTTCTTTTACAAAACTATCAATATTGAGCGTTCTATAATCGACATTAAGTATTGTATTATAATACTTCCTAGCGGTATATCTTGTATAATCTTCATATTCGTAAAATTGTCCATAACATTGAAGAGGTGTATACATTCCTTCGTCGCCAACTTTAAATTGTCTTTCATATACTTCTTTAGGTATTTCTTTTACCACAAAAGGATATTGATAATAATTATATGGCAATTTACCAAGATCTGTTTCAAAGCCGTTTGCATTCTCTCCAAACATCTCTTTCAACTCGCTTCCCACCATATTTCCAAAAATATTATACCTTTTTTGAAGCCTTAATATAGTGTAATTAAGCATATATTTAGTAACTGGTGCATCCATAGGAAAATACATTTTATTATTTTCATAGTATGGTATATTATCCACATAGAAAAGTGATGCCGAAATGAGTGCTCCCATATCTGTAGGTGAAAGCTCATTTGCATTTGAAAATTCTAATCCCTCGGATGATTTTGCCTTGAAAGGAATATTATTCAAACTTTTAGCTTCACTGGTTTCAAATTGGTAAGAAGCAATAACAAAATATAGCAAATTTCTCATATTAATAGAGTTATTTATATATGCTTCCTTATTATTTTCAAGGCCCTGAACCTCGAACATATACCTTATCATCCTATCTATTCTACTTTCTCCATTTGGCAATATATCTTCTATATTAGCTTTTCTGGTAGTAGAAAAATAAATAGCATACAGCAAGTCATTATATGTTGCCTTTTCCTGCCAATTTTCAACATTATAGTAATTATTATATGGCCATACGTGTATTATATCATTCT
Source organism: uncultured Clostridia bacterium (assembly GCA_934149365.1). Lineage (GTDB taxonomy): Bacteria > Bacillota > Clostridia > TANB77 > CAG-465 > CALXJE01. The sequence goes on along the minus strand of CAKPEI010000004.1, from coordinate 117,468 downwards.
GTACCTTATCAAATTGACTATACATCACCTCAATTATATATTGTTCTTTTTCACCATATCTTTTACTTTGAAATGTATCCGTTATTGTGGTTACTAGTTTTTCCTCTGATATACATTTAAGTGACACTAATCGATCCAATATAATAAGTAATTCCTGTGGGGTTATGTTTTCCTCTGGGCAAAACTTATCATTTCCCTTTCCAGTGACTATACCTATTTTTGCTATGTCAATTATATTTTTTTCTGCCCAGTGCCCACTAATATCAATAAATTTAACATTTTGATTATTAGCTTTGACATCTTTTAATAAATTAGATTTATTTAACATAGTCACAAATTCAGCTCTAGTTACTTTATTATTTGGTCTAAAAGTTCCGTCATCGTACCCTTGTACAATTCCTGCTCCTGCAACTTTTAATATTCTTTCCTTTAATGCGGGGCTAATTTCATCTATATCGCTAAACTCCTTATTAGCGTTATTTTTTAGTGATGACAAGTTAAACAAGATATTAGCAACTTCATACCTGGTTGTTTCTCTTCTGTTATTTTCGAGAAATATAAGTTTATACTTAACACCCGTGTCTACGGCCCAGCTACTAAATGGATAATATCTCTCTACATCTGACCAATCCACTTCTGTATCAGCCCCAATTACAACATTAACACTTCCTAGCAAAAGAATAGTTGCTATTAAAGCACTAATCCACCGCTTAAATTTAAAACTTCTCATAATACACACTCCTTTTTAATTTTAATATTAATTCTAATCCAAACTTTATTTTTCGGCTATATTATATATTAATTAATTTACATTGTCAATATTATGTAATCTTGTTTGCTTTTTACCACATTATTCGACAAAAAGAGACACACTCTAAAATAAAGTGTATCTCTTTTTTGTTAATCGTAATCTGATGATGCTGTAGCATCAGTATCATATAATAGAACGGTTCCTTTTATTTTGTTATACATAGTATCGTTTAATGTCCATACTCCTTTTTCTAAGGATACCTTAATATTATTTGCCGAACTACCAGGATTTGAAAAGCCTAAGAACCCTTCATAATCCCATTGAGAAGTATTAGTATTAGATGATGCATTTTTATCATTTTGAGAATAACTTAATACCTTACTAATATTAGTTTCTGTCATTGTTGATGACTTATATTCATAAACTTTAATATCAAATTTTATTCCTATATAACCACCTGTCAATCTATCTCTATTTATATTGTATTTACCATCTGTACCCTTACCTATTACTATTGTAGAATTTGGTAATTTGTACTCACCATACCAAATCTGTACGAAATTATTATCTGCCTGTTCCATCATTTCCTGAGTTAGTGTTATTTCTTTAGTGCTACCTAATAACTTGGTTGTTTTTGATATTGAGGAAGACGAAAATCTATATGATTGGTCTGTTCCCTCAAACGTTAGTCTATATCCATCATCTGGTACAAAGTACAATTTATAATTAGATATGTCTACATATTTGTTACTGCTATTTTTATAATATAATTTTATATCCTCTGTATAACCAGTAGCATCTTTTTTAATATAGTAAAAACTTGGTTGTATTACAATTTTCTTGTTTGCATTAGCACCAGTTGTTTTTAAATCAAAGCTAAATTTATATCCAAGTTTTGGTGCTTTAGTATATGCAGAAGTAGTATGTTTATATGGTCCTACTGGTAATATTTGTTGTTTTGTAGCTCCTATTTCAGAAACATCTCTTGTTATCATATTATTGTATGCTGTAGTATATATATTCCATTTTTTTACTCCGGAATAATATGCTTTACCTGAATGCACGTTAGTTGTAGTAGAAGTAGATGTCCTAAATATGCTCTTCCAATCAACATCTTTGACATCAGTAACCTTAAAATCATATACCCTACTTATATTTTCAGTTTCAACAACGTCATTTGCCACATAATTACTTTGACCATATATGTTCTTTTGATCATAATATTTTTGATGATATTGATTGTTACTTCCAGTTCCTGAAAATGTGTTTTGAATTGTGGTTATAAATTTCGTTGTTTCAGAAATTCTTCCTCTTAGTACATCATAATCAAGTGTACTTGGAGAATTTATCGCTACAGCTCTTACTTCATATTCATTTTGCTCTTGATTTACAACGCCACTTGCCTCATTTGGATCAGCTAATGCATAAGCACTTACTGTAACTGTTCCTATCGAATTACCATTATATCTGTTATATATAGGTCCTATCCAAGTTTCACTGCTTGCAGAATTACTTGAATATGTTCTATTTGTTCCCATTGCATCAGAAATTTTTATATCTTGAACATCAAAATTGAATTTAACATAATACTTTCCAAGATACTTGGAAGTTTGTACTCCACTATAAGTACTATTATTATTTGTTGCATCTATCTGTATTGTAAATCTCGAATTTTTTTGTATTTGTTTTTGCTTATTATTATTTTTATTTACAACCGTGTGATCAACTCTTATATCACTATTAGAATTTCCTACTATCTTTGTAGTAAATGATATTGGAGTAAATACATCTACAATATCTGCATCTGTTCCATTATTTTTTCCATATTCCCATATAACATCACTTAATGTTCCTGGGGAAATAAGTGTAGTTTTTAATGGGTTTGATGTTCCATCTGTATTGTACATTTCTGTATCTACAAATGTATTTCCTGTTGCTCCACTTACACTTTTTCTATTTTTGCTGTTGTCACTGTTCCAATTATGATTTCCATTAACCACTTTATTATCATCGACATCAAAGTTTAGCACATTATTTCCTGAAAGTAATGTATAGTATATCTTTCCATATGAATATCTCTTTCCATTTAATCTTGATTCTGGTATGTTTAGATTTTCTAAATTATAATAATCTCTACCACCATAACCTCCTGAATTAGTTTTACTATCTGATGGAAGATATTTATCTTTAGTAGATTTTGGATATACTGTTTCTACATTAACTCTGTCTGCCTCTGAAACTGAATACGTATATGTACCTCTAGAATTATTTGTAGTTTTTGAAGCAGTATATGATACTAAATCTATTTTTCTTGTTGCGTCTTTTTCAGATCTTACATACATACCATTTAATGTGTTTAAACTGCTTACATTTTGACCAATTAAATATATTCTTGAATTTTTTATTTTATCCATGAAACTTATTTCATCATTCTTTACATATAATGTTGCTGTTAAATGGTTTGATGTACTTGTATAACTTGATGAATTTATATCATTAAATTTTTCTATTTGAGCTGCATCTGTATGACTTATACCATTAAACAGTGAATTTATTTGTCCTGAAGCATAATTGATAAGTTCCGACGTTGAAACATCTCCATCATTATTATCATATGAGTATGGTAACCTATAGCTTAATTCTTTACTTTCTCTGTTATTTATTTGATTATTAGAAGATATTGTAAAAGTTGAATCATTGAAACCTGATTTATACTTATCTGTTGTTTGAACAGTATGGGTTTTTCCGTCAAATAAAGGAAGGCCTTTATTATTATATCCATCATTTAATTCTATTTTACTAATACTATATAACCTTAAGTTCTTTACCTTATAGTAAGTATATTTATATGGTATTTGATATCTGTATGTTCTTGTAACTTCACCCGAATAAGTTTTTATATTATAGTCTGAATTCCAGCTTCCTGGGCATATATAAGAACAATCTGTTGTACCTCCGTTACCATCTGGACACGTTTTTGGTATTAACTTGCCACAAGCACCTGATTTTTTATCACTAGCTCCTCTTCCACACTTATTACACCAAGAATACCAATCTTTATATGTAATACTATATGGCTGCTTTAGCGTATAATCAAAAGTGTATGTGTCTTGTATTGTTTGTTCTTTTATATTTATTGCGCCTAGCATGTATGTATATGCGTTATCTACTGACATTCTTAATACTTCATTTGAAGGTATAACATCATATACTGTGCCTGAGTCGTTATTAGTATGGTTATTTACCTTAGATGAAAATTTATCACTTTGTCCTGTTGTATAAAATGCTAATCTTCCAACTTTATTTCTTTCTATTGGTGTTCCTGAATGCTTGCTTGTATAATAGAAATCCATTATAACAACATCAGAGTTATCACTAGCTGTAGTTTTTCTAGATTCTTTAAGCCAGCTATCGTATTTTGAAGCATAACTATTTAATTTTGTATTCATTCTACTTTTGGCTGTGTTTATATTACTATCATTAGTCATAGTCATGTTTGATCCTATACAATTATAATTATCATTTGGATCCCTAAATACTTCTAAGCTTTCATTAGATTTTATTGTATATCTTTCTTGATATCCAGGATAATTTCCTCCATCCTTTGATATTTCACTCCAATCATTCTTTTTAGCCTTTCCTTTTCCACTTAATACCTTACCATTTCTAACTGCAGTATCAATATTGGCAGCATTAATTTTATCATCAATACCAGTAACATCAATATGTCTTACGTAAACACGCTTATAACTAGGGTCAACATCGATACAAGAATCACCTTGACATACATCTTTCACATAATAGAAATCGACCACTACTGTTCTATAATCATTATCTCCTATAACTTCTGAAGTATAATTACCATTTTTATTTATATAACTATCTGCCGATTGGGCAACGGATCCTTGACTATAATTTACAAAATTGATTTTACTATTTCCAATTACATTTAAGGTAGCTTCATCTCTTTTCACTTCTGCTAAATCTACTCTGTCGCCTTTACCGACCGCTGAACCTATACAAGTATAATTATTATATGTACTCTTTTGAGATGTACTTAATAGATTCCAATATGAGCCTGCCGTTTCATGGTCATATTTTATATTTGCTATCCTTAGCGCTCCTGCTCCGGACTTTTTCTCATATACTTCTTGATATATATAACCTGACAAATTAGGTTGTATATTTTTTTCAGTTGTTCCAACTCTTCCTGTAGATATATTCCAATCAGCTGAACTTAATCTAAATGCTTGACCAGCGTTAGTTTGTAGAAAAGCTACATTTGAATCTGATGGATATATATATCCTATATTATCTTTATTTGTTACATCTATGTGCCTTACATAAACTTCCGTTGGTTTCTTTTCGTAATAAAAATCTATTACTATTACTGGGTTTGTTTCTCCACTTGTAACAATAGTAGATGCCCAATCATTTCCAGCTACTATACCACCTGTTGAATCTGTATAATTTGAGTTTTGATTTCTCAAATTTACATTGTTTATTGTACTATTTCTTTTTTCTGCAGCAAGTTCAAGTGTTTCACCTTTTCCAATTACCGCACCTATGCAATTGTAATTATTCAATACATTCTTTTCTACATCAGACAAGTTATCATCATTGTTAGCTTTTTCTCTATTTAATGAAGAAAAATACTGTCCTGTACCTGTATCGCTGTATGAATACTTAATATTTCCAAATCTCCAAACACCGCCATTAGAAAAAAGTGAATATTTATCAGTATACTTTTCTTGACCATACCATACATCTCTTTCTGCCGGATATACATATTTTTTTAAAATTTCCCAACTTGCTGCCTCATGTTCAATTGCTTGCTCATTAGTAAGTGAAATTACCCTATCATTTGTAATAGTTGATGTATTAATATTTTCCAGATTAGTAACATCTATATGTCTCACATATACTGTTTTTCCAAGTTTATCCTGTATAGGAAGTTGGAAAGTGTTATCATAATAATTAATGACAGAGCTAGATGATTGAATCTTTCCATCTCTTTTTCCAAGTGTTGAAGGAGAATCATACCAAGCATCTCGAGCAAAAGCACTTCCTCTAATAGTTGTCTCCCAAAATTTGAAGGCAGTATCCATATTGTTATAGTAATTATCGCCTTTATTATTTTGGCTACTAGTTCTAAGTACAGATGATTGGTAAAGAGTCATATAAGCATCACCTGGTTTTATAACATCTTTAAAAACGTTGTACATTTTTTGAACTGTTTCTTTATTCAAATAGTTGTTAGATAAATAAACTCCATTTACAACTGCAAATCTATACAAATTACTATTAAACAACATTATGTCTTGATTAGAATCAAAACTATCTCTTAATCCAGTTATTTTACTTTGAGAAGCAGGCTGCCAGTATATTCCTGAATAATTATCTGATTCTCCCCATACGTTCCATACTTCTTTAGCTGAAAGATAAGAGATTTCAGGTCTAATTTGTGTATACAAAATGCCAGTATCATGATATCTTGTTTTTCTGTAATCTTTTGGAGCAGTTGCATCGTACACTTCTGTATATTGACTATTTTGATTTTTATGTAAATATTCATAATATCTTTCAAATGAATATGGATTATTATGTGGTGTGTCATCCGTATAATACTCATTTTCTTTAATTGATTGTCCAGTCATTTCTTCTTTATATACCCAGCCTGTATCTTCGTGAACAGGATATACCCTATTTGCATAATCTTTTATTGTTTGAGCATATGCAGATACTTGCTTTTTATATAGTATTTCTGGAAAATTCCATCTGTTTATATCAACATCTCCTAGAGTTCTTAATTCGTCTTTAGTTATTGCTATTATATTAATTTGATAACCATAACTAATATTTAATACTGTTAAAAGGAAAAGAAGAAATATGTTTATCATTAGTATTTTTACTATTTGATTTTTATAATTTTTCATATTACCTCCTAAAACGCATTTAAAGCACTAGCCTCTTTATCATTTACCATTATATCTATAATTGGTTCCATATCTAGTTGCAATGCCTTACTTAGTAAAGTAGTTCCCATAGATGTATCTACATATATCGTATACTTTTTATTTTTGTATGTTACTTCTGCTCCTCTAAGAGTATCACCTAACAATAAATTTTTGTCCGTATCAGAATTCTTTATTTCAAATGTTAATTTTAATCTAGCTCTAAAGCTTATGCCATCTAAGTAATATATAGGTAATTGAACTTTTGCTGTTCCCTCAATAATTATTTTATTTTTCTTTACATATTCTATATAATTATTTATTTGTTCATCATAATTATTTCTCAAATACATATTGGTCTTTTCGTAAAATTCATCTTTATTAAGATTTCTATAATCAACATTTAATATAGTATTATAATAAAATTCAGATCTGTACTTCATTTGAGTATAGTCATCTTTATTATGTTTATATGTCTCTGCCGGAGTTTTATAATCTCCTTCTCCTTCTGATATTCCTTTATATTCATATACTTCTTTGTCTACTGAATATAATATATATGGATAAATTTCATAATTTGATGGTTTACTTTCTGCTTTAGTAACTAACACATCCCCATCTGGAGCCACTGTATTATACTTCTCTACAAATTTTACAACTAATTCGTTAAATTGCCCTTTGAACAATTCATTATTAATTTTTAAGTTTTTCTTACTATCTGTCATAAGACCATTTTCAACTGCATCATTTATATAGTTTCTATCTTCCTCTGAAAAAGACATAAGATTTTTAAAGCTACTCTCTTTAGTGCTAGCAACCGGTATGTCCTTTAATTTACTTCTAGCTTTTAAATATGTAACCAAAGCCTCTTTATACGTAACTCCCTCTTTATATGTGTCTTTAGTTATATATCCCTCATTAATTATTTCAAAGGCTTCTGCAGTTCTAGCCCACTCATCCCCATCAAAATCACCTTTAGGTCCAAAGCCAATACTTCGTACTTCCGTAGTATTGTAAATAGATGAAAGTATTATTTTAACCATTTCTAGTCTAGTTATCTTTTCACTAGATTTTGCTGTTTGATTATCATACATGGCAGAAAAACCATATAATTCCATCTGCTTTTCATATTTACCGTACTTTTTATTTAACATGTAATTTCTTATTCCTATATATATTCCAAAAGCAATAAATGAAATAGCAATTACCAAACATATTAATAAGTATAGCTTTTTATATTTTTTAAAATGTTCTTTTATGCTTTTCCTTTTTGGCTTGCTAGCACTTTTATCAGGTATTTCATTACCCTCAAGATCAGTAATTTTCTTTTTTATTTTATTTTCTTTTTTAGTTACCTTTTTTACTGTTTTTGGTTCTTTCTTTTCCATATATACCTCCTAAATACGTTATGGTTTACAAACAGGACAAGGATAATACCCGTTTGTTGAAGCGTCTATTTTATTCATATAATATCCGTTATATGATTTATAGCTAGATTTATATACTGTACATTCTTTCTCTGAATGATAGTAATCAAGGGACGACACTCCATTAGTAGCTCTTGATACATAATATCTCTTAGTGATTTTTAATCCTGATATTCCATGAGCTACATAATCTAATTTTTCATTTCCAATATTTATACCTTGAATAAACGCTATTATTCCAACATTATCTACCATTTCTTCCCAATCAGATAATGCAATTGTAGGAAAAACAAACTCATAATCCATTTCTGAATATAAATTATGGTTACTTACTGCAAAAGACATCTCTTGAGATACTACATCTGATATTACTTGAGAACGTTTAATTCTTAAATGCTGTATAACTTGCTCTCTCAGTGCATAATTACTATTATATAATATAGCATTATTTTTTGTATCTTCTAAATAAAAGCCTTCTATTGTACCATCATCTTTTATGACATAAATGTAATCATCCATTGTAAATTGAACAGTAATTGTATTTAAATTATCTATTCCACCATTTTCGGCTAAGTCTTGACCTTCTATAAGGTTATTACCTCTTATAGCATATGTATATGTAAAGTATCTTTTAGGCTTTAATATATAATCAGTATAGTTCTCTCCTGTCTTATCATCCACATAATTATCTATTGAATATATATACACGCCATTATAATCAACGACTGCTAAAGCAGGTATATGACTTTTTATATAAGCTTCTCCAGTACTATCTCCTTTTATATCAAAGTTATCATATAAAGATTCGTAAAAAGTTTTCACAGCTACTCTTGCATTTACAGTTACTTTTTTTTCTGAGATTCCAGAATATCCATAATCAACATCTTGCTCTTCTCCTTCAACAGTTTTCATGGCGTAAGTAGCATCATTAATAGCAGAGTTTATTATATTAGTATAGTATAATCTTTGTTCTTCAGTTTTTAACAAAAAGGATACATCAACATAAACTACAACTACTATCGGTATTAATATGGCTACAAATATCATTGCTAAATCAGTTGTTTTCACTATTCTCCTCCTTTGCTAGTATCAGGTAAATAGTTATCTACATTCATATATTGGTCTATTAATTCAACTTCTCTAGTATTAGCATTATAGCTTAATATGTACCAATATCTGTTTGAGCCATCTTGCGTTTTAGACCAATCTTTAACCTTAGTTGAATCATAAATTAATTCAGCTTCAGCATCAGTATCTCCCCTATAAACCTTCAAAGTTGGCTTATGCGTTGCAAAAGCATTCGTATATGAAGATCCATATTTATATATATAACAGGTATAAACTGTATCCTTTGCTGCTCTTTCAAGCCAAATTATTTCGGCATCACTTTCTGAATATCCACCGCTTGTATTATCCCTATTTAGTATTACTTTTCCATAAGTAGAATCATATTCTTTACTACTATAAAATACATGAAAAACTTCACTCTTGTTTTTAAATCCTTTCATATGCATATCAAAATCATAAGTTCTTTCCCAATTTAGAACAAATTTTAATCTGTCACTACCCAAACCCGTTATTCTTATTTGAAGTGCTTTATACCTTCCATGTTTATCTTTTGCAAAAACAGTATATACACCATTTTGTGTAACCTTAAACACATATTTTTTATCTGCATTATATGTATTTTTTATATTAGTACCATTAGAAGAATTTGTCATAAAATAATTTTCATCATATTCGCCTTTTGCCCATCTAACATCAACAATGTTTTCATCCGGTTTATTTAACTCTATATTTACATTTATATATGCTACCCTTCCTTCACCTTCAATTAAATTATTATCTTTGTCATACATTTTATTTTGATATTTGATTTCTAAATCCGTAGCTTCATAAATTATTATAAATTCTTTTGAATTAAGTAAGCCCAATGTACCAGATTTTGTATCCGCAGAACCAGCTTTAATTTGTACTGTTCCATTTAAATATGCATGATTGCTAAAATCATAATCAATATCACTTAATGTTATCATATATTGGTAATTATATGTTCCATTATTATTTCTACTAACTTGTCTTTCTTCTACACTTACTTTAGCATCAAAACCTATTGTTGAAAAATATCTTTTTATATATTGTTCCCTATCATACTTAGTAGTAAAAACATTTCCCGCTTCATCTTTTAACTCATATACATCTTTATATTTAAGTAAAAATTTAAACTTATTTCCATTTTCAACATCATCTGACAACTTAACAGCTAGTCCATATATTGTCGTCATTTCATCTGAATATTGATCATAAACATCAGTTATTGCTTCATATTTAAATTCCTTTTCACTATAATCTAAAGGTCTAGATATAGAAATATTTGCTCCTACAGTCTCAGCATCTTCTCCTTTAGTCCACTCATTGTTATATACTACTCCACCATAGTTAACTACTACTCTTTCAGTAACTTCTCCTTTAAGTAAACGATCTAAAAGAATTTGAGCTTGTGTTATATTTGTATTCTTAACTCTCACATAAAATTTATATCCATCATTTAAATAATATACATCATTTTTTATTACACTCATTTCTACATTTGCTGTATCTAAATCTACTGTTCCCATTTTAGCAATTACATCATTAGTATAATCAATCGTATATTTTTCTTCATATGAATTAGCATCATCTGTTTCCACTAATATAGGTTTATATACTTCAAGTTGAACTTCATAAGAATTACCTGTTCTACTTATATCTGTTAAATAGTTTTCATAATCTTTTGCTTCTATATAACCTTTATTTCTTGCTTCATCAACAAAGTTTGTGGTAGCTTTTACTACCATATTTTTTGCAATACTATCTTGTCTTGTTGCAACGTTATATATAGGAAATAACACTATTATAACAACTGTCAATATTGATGCAAGTAAAATACTTACATTATCTTCCATAACTACCACTCACCCTTTCTATTTTACACTTCTTTAAATAAAATCTCAACTATTTCACTATCTGAATTATATCTAGTTGTAATAACTTCATATTGAGAAGTTATATTTATATTTTTTCTGTCAAAGAACTCTTTTAATGTTTCAGTTACTTCATTTCTATAATTCTTTTTCATTGCAGTATCTTGAGTAATACTACTGCTACCGCTCTTGTTTTCAATTGTTATTATATACTTTCCAGATGCAGTCAGCCTTGCTTGCTCACTCATATATCTAGTATAGTATGATAATAATTCATCCCCGTTTACAAGACGTTTTTTAGCTTCTCCTACCGAAACCACTCTACTACCTGTTGGAAGTGAAGCGTCATATCTCAGAGCTTTTTCTGCAACATCTCTAACCCCAAGTAACAAAGTAATAGATATTGATAGCGCAACTATAAAAATTGTAACATTAACACCTAATTGTACCGCCTGTTGTGCAGACTCATCCATACTTTCACCTCCATCTATCTCTCAGAAAATATTATTTTAAATATATTTGTTGATTCATCAAGTCTTGAACTATATTCTTTTTTGTAATCTAAATCTTCTATTTGTATACTATCGTTGCAAACTTCCCCTGTAACGGAAATTATACAAACATCTGCAGTTTTATTATTTGCATACTTTTTGACAGTATTTCTAACATCTAATCCTGTAAACAAATTATTAGAGTCTCTATACTTATCAAATTCATCTAATTGTTCTTCAAAGGAGATATTAGTTTGTCCCACTTGTTTATATACACTTTGGATCTGTTGAAATTCAAAAACTATAACCGTCAAAATAATCAATGTAACAAATATAGATACACCTATAATTATTGCTTTTGTTGAAATCTCATCCACACTAAATACCTCCTCTTATTTAATTAATCTATTTTTTTAATTATTACAGCACCATTTCCTTTATTTCCATTCATATTACTTGTTCCAGAATAGCTAAATGGATTTTTCATATCAGTAGTACCATTTTTGATTTCACTACTCTCATAGGAAATTCCTTTCCATCTGCCATTAGAATCTACCATTGTTTTTAAGTAATCTATTACCTTTTGTTCATATTTCCCCTGGAATATCATTTTTAAAGGTAATCTATCTCCATTCATCAAATTAGTTTCATTTTGATAAACAAATGATAGTCCTCCACCGCCTCCAGCATATTCATCATGTGCGGCGCTACCGCCAAAGTATCCACCGCCACCAGCACCAGCGCCATCAAAATCAACGCTACCGCCAGTTCCTAATCCACCTTTTTCTGTTTGTGGAATATTTTGAATAGTTCCATCTTCTTTTGTATATGTATTATATCCAACTGCTATTGCAGTAGAGATTGCTCCTTTTCCAACAAATAATTGGTTTACACCAACAGAAGTTCCGTTTGATGCAGACGATAAATTTCCTGCAGCACCGCCATTACCATAACTAGTTCCTCTGGCTTTACTACTTCCACCACCGCCTCCGGCAACAATGATTCTCGATAATAATGATGCTGTATCATCGGCATCTCCTCTTAATAGTCTAACATCTGAGGCTCCACCGCCTCCAAAGCCATTATATGAATTGCCTCCACCATTAAATCCTCCATTGTACTCGTTAGATTCAGAATAAGCAGTTCCCTGTCCACCAACATAAACGTAAAGTGTTGTCTCTTCTGTGACATTAAATACAGCTTTTGCGTAAGCACCTTTTCCTCCAGTAGTAGATGATGTTGTTGGTTCATTTCCTCCACCAGAAGCTCCCCATGCTTCTATCTGATACTTTCCAGGATTCAAAGTAACACTTTCAGCCTGACCTTTATACTTGAATAATCTACCTAATTCACTATTAACTAAACCTGTCTCATTTGAAATTATAGTGTCACCGCTATTTTTTATAGTTCCTCCATAATTTACATATACCTTTGGAATATCTTCATTTCCGACATTAGCTGTAAACATAGAATAAAAAACACTTGCCACCGTTTGATTTCTATTCTTAACTATAACATTTATTTGATCCCCTTCATTCATAGTATAAGAATTTTCATTTAAGTAGCTTAAAGATTTATACATATCTCCATTACCTAACATACAATTTCTTAAAAATTCTATTTTACTAACGCCGGTATCTTTAAATATTTTGCTTACTATTTGTTTATCTGTTATTATTTCTTCATTTATAACATGAGCTTTTTCGATTATACAATTTTCTCCAGAAACATATGTAACTTTTCTATTAACAATTTGTGAATAATCTTCCCATTCATCAACTCTCATATTGTATATTTGGTATCTTTGTTCATCAGTAAGTTGACTGTAGTCAGCTTCATATTTCAAAATAACTTCACCAGTATCCGGGTCAATTATTGTTATGCTAGGATCTGTAACTTTTAAGTCACTTGCAAGTATTTGTCTTGCTCCAGCAAAAGTAATTAAACCTTTGGCTTCATACTCGGTTTTAAAAGAATTATATTCAAAAGTTCCATCGCCATTTAAATCTGTATTATCATACACTATTTGAGTACTAGCAACACTATATGCGCCTTCACTTCCGGTTAACTTATCAATTGTTATATTAGCTCTATAAACATTAACATCACCTATGTTATACTTTAATGTAATTCTATTGTTTTGTGAGTATTCTGCCACGTACATATCGTATAGTTCTTTGTTGTCCTCTTCATATATGTCAATCATTGGTGAAGTGTACCCCGTTGGAGTTATAGATATGTGAGCATCTTGTACAGTAATTTCAGAATCCGTACTATATGTTATCGCAGGTCTTATAGTTATTTTACCAGTTCTTTCAAACTCTGTTAAATATTTTTGGTACACCTCTTGATTATCAAAAAATTCCTTATTTGCTAATTTACCTGATTCTTCAGGAGAAATTGTTATCTTACTTCTTACTACAGTAACATCATCATGTCCATATATTCTTGAAGGCTTTATTGTGATTTTGCCATTTGTATTAAATTCATTCAAATATTTTATGTAATCAGAGCTTTCACTTTCAACATTTTTTTGAAACGAATATATTGGGTAACTTAAATTTGTATCATTTTTTTCAAATATTTCTAGTTTAGGATGTATTACCTTTATTTCCTCTCCAGATGCTACATTAGATTCTTCTAATACAATTCTTCTATTTGAATAATATTGATCAACATATACCATTGTCTCATTAGTTATATCAATTGGAGTTTCTCCGGCTATTTGGATTTGATTATATGACAAATCAAAATCTTCAGATCTAAATACGGTTTTTGGTATGTTTACAGTTGCGTTTCTATTATCTATATTTCTTAATATCTCATCTGTGAAAATAGTTTTGTATGCCGTTTTATTTAGATGTTCAAAAAACATATATTTATTTCCTGTGACATCATTTATATATACGCTTTCATAATCAATTTTAAGTTCAGCTTTTGAATATGTTTTACTATATGAATAAGATATTTTACCATTTAAAATATATTCGTCAACATATTTTTGTATTTCTGCAGAATCACTAATTTGTATATCGCTTTTTAATTGATTTTGAAGCACCAAAAATGTCGGATATACTATTTGAATATCATCAGGATTTTCTGTTTTATTTGAATCGTATTCTACGCCGTCAATAGTGACTTTTCCTGTTTCTTTTACATTTTTTAATTCTGATATATCGCTAATTGCTTTTTCTATATTGCCATTTACAAGCACTTTAGCATTTTCTATGTATATATCATTACTATTAAAATCTGCGCCTACAGAAACAGAAATTGTTGGCGAATTACCATTTAAAAGTTCATCTATATATGAATTATAATCAAATTCTTCACCGTCTAAATTACTAACTCTTCCTTTTATATGTATTATGCTAATTCCTTCTTCTCCATCGGAAAATGTTCCGCCTTCGTCATAAATAAAATTTCCATTTTTTCTATATTCTTCTATATATTTATCAAATGGTAGTGAATCAATATATAACGCATTTGGATTTTTCTTGTTAGTCATTTGACCAGTTATTTTAATACTACGTATTTCATCTGTTAAACTGTTATATCCAATAGCATCTTCGCTTTCGGCAAATATTCTTCCTTTATTCAGTACAATAGTATTATTATCTTTGTACAAATTGGTGTTTATTTTTTCATTGTATAAACTTTCCGCTTCATCTTTCTCAGCTTCACTAAGTTCATTGTATGACTTATCTCCTACCCACATTGCAGCTCTTGTAGATATAATATTAGAATTTTGATTATCATATATTTCTCCTGCATATGCAACCATGTCCATTCCACTATCATATCTTTCAATATATGTATCATAATCTAATTCCGTTTCATATCCTGGTTGCTGTTTATCTTCATTTATTTTTATACTTCCCTTTGTTAATGATATATCAGCTATTTTATCTATTTTTGTATCAATGCTTCCTCCTGTAGTTTTTACTCTATCTCTATCAGCATAAACTTCGCCTTCATCATAAACTAATCTTCCATCACCTGATGCCAAAGCTTCTTTATATAAAGTTCTCCATGTATAATAAAAATCTCTTGCTTGTTCAGGAGTTAAATTCATACCATCTATATACATAGTCGCCGGTGTATAAACTATTTTTGAGTTACTTGATGTATATACAGGTCCATTAAACTTAGAACTATTATTCTTAATTGCGATATCATAATTTGATATATATTCGTTATAATTTAAAGTGTCTGGTTCATTTCCTTGTTTGTTTAGTACAGTAATTACTCCTCTATTTAAAGTTATATATGCTGGATTATATATTTCTTTATCAAAGTTACTTCCAGTAACTCTTCTTATGTCTGCATATATTTCACCTTTATCTAATATTATTCTGTTTTGAGATTTAAATTCATCTATTTTTAGTTTGTATAATTCTTCTGGTGTTAATATGCTGTCGCCGCCATTGTCAAAGTCTATTTGACTACCATCCGCCATTGTTATACCAGCCTTTTCAACAATTATATTTGAGTTAGTTTTGTTATATATCCCTTCGTTTAAAGTAATTGTTGTTGGTAACTCTCCCTCCGCAGTAAGATATTTATCATAATCTAAAACACGAAGTAGTCTACCTTTTGTGTTATCGTCCTTCTTCTCATATATATATATTGCAGGATCATATCTCTTCTTTACATGTTCTATATTAACATCATAAGTGTTATTAGTAGCATAAAGTCCTGAAACAAAATCACTATACATTTCCGGAGAAATGTATCCTTTATCTCTCACATTATCCACAAAGTTTTGTGTTAACTTAAGAGCCAAACTATATGATACATCATCTACTTTTTCAAAAGCTATATATACCGGTATGATAAATAAAATCATAACTCCTACAATTGCTGCTATTATTTTTTGTAATGAAGTTTCCATTTGTCCCTCCTAATTTTCAAATGTTGCTACTATTACAGTTGCCCTTCCTCTATTATCTATAGCTAAGCCATAATTAAAATTTGGTCTAATATTTTCATCTAAATATTGCTGATTTTCATCTGACCAATATTCTTCACTATTTACGCTTAATCTAGCATTTTCTTCATCAAATTTATCATTCACATCGGGTTGATAAACATATATTTGAATATCAGTATCGTTATAATAATAATTTAACAAATAACGAAGTTCTAACCCTGTAATTTTGTCTTTACTTAAGATTTCATTAACTTTACTACTTCCCGTTTCTGTCAAGTCGTACCTATTTGCCACAGCAGCAGAATCTTTAGCCGTTCTATAGAAATTTACTATAAGCGTTATAGTTATAATTGCTACGAAAACACTTACACCTATAAACACTGCTCTACTTGCATTCTCGTCCATACTTTTTCACCTTTCTATTCCTCTAAATTTTACCATAAAACACGCATAAAATACACGTTTAAAGGCACATGTAACAAAAATATATACCAAATGTAATATTGTTGTAACAATACTACAAAACCCAGATAAATACTGCTTTTTATCAACTATATTTATTATCCTTTTTTATATAAACAGCCAAAATTTAGCATCAATTATATAACTGCGCAAAATAGCATTTTTGCTCATAAATAAAATTGGTTAATACACGTAAAAAACGTGTTTAACATATATGTACATATATATACTAAAGATATATATGATGAGAAAAATCTATAATTTAAAGGAGGAAGATTTATGGATAACGCTCAAAAAGCAATTATGATTGGTGTTGGTTTATTTATAACAATCATTATTATTTCTGCAGTACTATTAATAGTTAACTTAGGTACTGGTCTTGTTGACGATGCTACAGGTGAACTTGGAACAATGTCAACAACATTACAAAGCCAAATATTACAAACTTATGATGGTAAAATAATATCTGGAACACAAGTAAGAGCTGCTACAAATCAATATGCTAATGATAAAGCATTATGCGTAGTTGTGTTTGATAAAGATGGAAAAGTAACAGGACAAACTGGTTACGCAGCATTACATAAAACGAATGTAATTGATAAAATAAGTAGCGAGATAGGGAAAAGTAACGTTAAAGTTCCTGGTATCGGAAGTGATGTATTATATACAGAATGGGGAGATGAAACTGTAAAAACAACTGCTACTGAATTTTCATCTAGTACAGATAAAGCTTTTATAAATACATCTAAAAACTATAAAGCATCTGTTATAAAAAATGGTAATGATACTGCTATTGCAATAGCTTTCCAAGTAGCAAACTAATTTATCTTTATATTAACCAACACGGAAGAAGAGAATCTATAAGTTCTCTTCTTTTTTGGCTTGTAGGCAGCATAATAGTTTTTTGACCACTACCTATGATTAAATACTAATGCAAAAAAGTTGGAGTATATATCTCCAACCAATATTTTTAAATATCTATAATTTTATTTTTCATATATCAATGATACTTTTATAGGGTTAAAGCCATAATTTACACTAACCGAGTATCTACTATCCACTTTAATATATTTTCCTAAATTTTTACCATAATCTTTTAACCACTCTTTGTCATTGTTTATATTCATATTTGTTAAATTTTCAGGAAAGTTATCTTGATTATATATACATATACTATAATCTTTTTCTTCTTTAGCTGCTTGAAGTAAATATATTACTTCTTCACCGGTTATTTTATCTCTTCCAAGTAAACTCTGAGCACTAGCATCTCTTTTTATCCCCTGTCCAGTATATTCTTTAGCAACAGTTTCTGCTTTGCTTGCAGCCGAAATAGCCACGACAACAATAGATATAATTATAATAGCAACAAAAACACATACCCCTATAAATATAGCTCTTTTTGCACTTTCTTCCATATACGCACCTCCATAATTTATATAGTTAATTTTACCACATATATTAAAAGTAGCAATATATTTTATATTAAAAAACGTAAAAAAGAAGAGAACTTATAGATTCTCCTCTTCCGTGTTGGTTAATATAATATATATTATGATAATGGTTCAAACACAATACCAACTATAGTATCAGTTTTTTCAACTTTTAACACATATGATTTGTAATTTCTAGATGTATTAATGTATATACCAGAACCTGCATTGGCAATGTCGTTAAAGTCATTCATAGAAGTTCTGTGTGTTACTTTTACATTAGCAGCACCTTGTGTATCAGCTGCACTTTTTCCAGTTGGTGTAGTATATTCTGCAGAAGTAACTTCGTAATATTCATTCTTTGTTGTAACTGTTCCTATTTTTTTTGCTCCTACTGTTGCAACTAAAGTTTTACTACTGTCTAATAACACAACAGTCATATCTGAAGCTGTCATGTATTGTTGTATAGCACTTCTTACTTGTACACCTGATAATACTTTATTATCATAAGATTGTAATATTTGATTTTGTAAAGATGTTGACATTGTTCCAAGTTCACCTGTAGCATCGTCAACAAGACCAGTACCTAAGTTAACTATTAATAGTACTGCAGAAATAATAATGATTGTTATAAATAAACCAACACCAATCATAATTGCTTTTTGAGCGTTATCCATAAATCTTCCTCCTTTAAATTATAGATTTTTCTCATCATATATATCTTTAGTATATATATGTACATATATGTTAAACACGTTTTTTACGTGTATTAACCAATTTTATTTATGAGCAAAAATGCTATTTTGCGAAATATTGCAAAATTACATTGCTCCCATCTGAGCAAAATATGTAGACATTTGCATTATACTTACTATCATTAGTGGCCCTACGAAATATCCTGCTATAAGGATAATCATAGGTGTAAAGCCAATTGCCTTACCCATTCTAACCTTTTTCTGTATAAGTCTCTCATTTGCTTCTTTTCTCTTTTCATAATAGAAGTTTCTTTCAGTCTCAAGTTCATCAAAAGCCTCTCTTACTGGTATTCTTTCAACGGCTGATAAAAGTCCATCTACTATTCTTTTGAAATCTTTATTTGGTACTCTGTCTTTAAGCTCTTCTAATGCTTCTGACGCACCAGCTTCATAGTTGTTAAGCGCTGTTGAAATTGCATCTTTAAAAGCATATGAATATCTTTCAAGCCATTCTAATATAGTTTGTACGTCAATTCTTTCTATATACATAAGCATAAGTATAATTGACTGGAATTGCATTATCTCATTTTCTTTTTCCATTTCTCTCATTTTGTTACGTATAAATAGTAACACATCTGGAGCAAAATATGCAATAAATCCAACAAACAATGATATTATTAATTCCCAATATTTCAAGTAAATTCCTTGAACATTTGATATTTTATCATAAATTCTATCTACTTGTTCATCTGTTGCCTGTCCTTCTTTTGCCTCAATATCAGCTCTTATTTGTTCTTTTGTTACTTTAGAATCACTTCTATATTCTTTTACATACTCAGCATCTTGTTCTGACATAGATTTAGCTGCTGCTTCATCTTCTGCAGAAAGTTTTCCAAGTCCTGCAAACTCTTGTCCAATCTGAGTAAATACCGCATTAAAATCTATATAATGCATATTTATTATAAGGGTAAGAGATAACACAAAACCAATAAGTGCAGCTGCCACTTTATTTACGTAAAACCATTCAAGGGTAAGGAAAGCGTTTGTATTTTTTATCATTTCAGTCTTTCTCTTTCTCTTAGTTGTATACTCTGCTGGAATAAGTGCATCTACAATTTTTCTAACTATTGGAATTGAATATGCTCTATCTTGCCATTTTTTTGTAGCTATTCTATCAAATTTAATTTGATCAGAGTCTTCTCTAATTACTCTAAGTAAGAAATAACATACAAATATTGAAACAAGTATGAGCGCCTTTATTATAAATCCAAAACTACTATTATAGAAGTTTATTAAGGCTGCGAAGTTTGTCTCTGCCCAATTTTGAATTATATTTGTAAACAAAATCGGTGCTACAGCTATAATTGTTAAACTTCTAAACATGTAATTAATTTTATCTCTTTTTAATATTTCTAGATACACGTCATTTACTATATTGTTTAAGTTTTTAAGGTAAATAGATGTTCCATCTACCTTTCTATCACCAAGTTCCATTGTAAGATAAGAAACTCCGGCAAATAATTTCAAGAATCTATTTGGTGCAGTATCATAATATTTTTCAAGCTGAACTTCAGGATTATCTGCAAGTATCGCTTCTTTTATTCTCTTTACTTGAGGAGTTATTTCTTTATCCTCTAATTCATCAATAGCATCATTAAATGCTTCTTCTATCATTCCATGCTCATGGAATGAGTGTCTAATTTCAGTGAAAACTTCTGGTATTTGTCTTAAAATCTTATCTGCAACATTACCTACTCTATAATCAACTACCTTTTCATTAACTATAAGTACTGCAATAATAACAATAAGTTGCATATACAAATCATTTGTTACATTTAAGAATATAAATAATGCTACAAGTACAAATATTACAGATGCTAGCATTATACTACCAGTTTTCTTTCTTATCTCATACTCTGTGTAATCATTTACCATTTCAAGCTTAAGTCTTACTTTTCTTGTATAATACTTAAGCACAGGCATTGATATACAAATTATATAAAACACTTGATATATTCTATCAAATTGGTCTGAAAAACTTGTTTTTTTCTTAACAACTATCTGATCTTTTTGAAAAAGTGCACTATTTTTTTGGTATTTTTTCTTTACTAATCTAAAATAAACAAATAATGCTAATATACCTACAACTGAGAATGATACTAAACCTATCGCTATATATACTATCATCTAATCACCCCCACGCTGTATCTATGAATTTATCAAAGTCCTTCATATCTTCAGGTGACATATTTTCTCTCATGGCTTTAATGTTTTCTTCACTTATTGGATGTGCCATAACATATTTGCCATCTCTAAATTCTACAACATTATGATAATCATAGTTAGAAGTTTGTGTCATATGTCTAAAATATTCTGTAGCATTATCCATAAATGCAGTCCATTTACCTTCCATTGTTTTTTCGTTTCTATAATTATCATTGTAATTAAATTTTATTTCTTTAGGTACACATTCTGTTATTCTTTCAATAAATCTTGAACCGTCAACGCCTCTTTTTAAGTGAACGTCAAAGTTTATAACATTAACAACCTGAACCTCTGCAACGTCTTCATCATTGAACATACCTATTTTTAATAGGGAGTTTCTAAGAGAAGTTATAAGGTTTGGGAATGTTTTAGCATGGTGAGTAAATAGTGTGAATTTTGATGCAACCTGTGCCATCTGGATCATCCAAGCAGCAACGGGGTCTGTTGCAACCTCACCTAGTATGTTAACACCACCATCTGTTTTTTTCTGAACGTCTAGTCCCATCTGACCTGTTATTGTTTCTGTTTCTCTTAATGATAATATGTTATTATGTGGATATATTTTTCTTAAGTGCAACTCGAACGCTGTTTCCTGTACCCTGATTGTTATTGTTGGATAAATATATTTCATTATAGCCATAAGCAATGTTGTTTTACCACACCCCTGCTCACCAGTTATTGATGTTACTCTTGCTCCTCTAATTAAGAATTTTAATAATTGTATTACCGGTTCTTTACCTTCATGTGTTAATAATTGTTCTGTATTAAGTAAAGTTGGTGGAGCAAACTTTCTTACGAAGAATGCCCATGATTCTGAGAAGTTTGGTCTTAATACAACGACACGGGAACCATCTTTCATCTCATTAATTTTAAAACCAACTGATTCAGAAAGTTGTCCAGGGTTATTATATTTATATATGTTTTGACAAACTCTCTTAAGTTCAGATTCTGAACCAAAAGACAAGAATGACAAATACATTGCTTTACCTTTATAGAATACCCATACGCTATCGTATGACATTGGTATATTTATTTTTCCTGTTGCATCTAGATATTCTTCCATATCTCCAACTTGATCTAAGAATGATGGCGGAATACCAGATACACCACCAGATACACCATCTATGTTTTGATCTCTTATTTCATCTATTACGCTGTATCCTTTATATCCTTGATATACTCTTTGAACAACAATTTCCAACTTATCGTCATATGATAAAGTTATATTTGCCATTTGTTCATCAAAAATCTTATCTATTTCTTCTTCAGTAACAACATATGATGGAACATTTGGATCATACTCAAATTTTGGTACATCTAATTCATATTCTGTTACTATTTGAGAAAACGCATTGTTTCCATATTTCTTTTTATATTCATGTAATAATATTTCAAATTTGTCTTGAGCATTTAACTTATCATAATTGTCAAAGTTAATTGCATAGTTAATATTTTTAGAATTTACTTTATAGTTATTTGATAAAAGGTCGAACATCAATGTTTTAACATATTTCTTATCACTAGAGTCAGCATAACTTGCACCTTTTAAGGCTTTCTTTAACTCATACTTTGTGTTCTTTCTTCTTTCAAACTCATCTTCAGAAAGAGCTAAATCATACAAATTCATTCTGGTTATTTCGTCAAATTGATTTTTTATATAATCTGACATACCATTTAAGCTATATGCTAGTCTTTCTCTTTCAACTTCACTTACCTCCGCTGTTTTTTTGCCACCTTTTGCAAGCGAATATATGGCAAGCGCCACAAAAGCTATTATTATTACTATCAGTATGATATTAATTATAAATCCTGTTGACACTTTCCTTAGCTCCTCCCCTCATAATCATTAAAGGTCTTTTATTTTTGAAACCTCTAATATTTTCTTTACTATTTTTCTTACCTCATCTATAAAATATCCGTTATAATCTCTAGCATCTGCATTTATATTTTTATAAAAGAAATCTACTACCGCTCCATCGTTACAAGCATCCGCAAAAATGTAATTATGTGGCACTGCAAATATTGGATACTTAGTTTTATATCTTCCTTTTATATTAAATATATTACATTTTGATTTGTTTTCATAATCGCCTATTACTATTATCTTATTTTTATTTTTTATAAGTTCATTTTTCTCTAATTCTTCAAAAAAGTCGTCTAATCTTACTATATCTTGGTTAATTGTACAAACAACTAGTTCAGCATCCTCAAGTACTTCTTTTATATACGCATTATCTGTACCTTTTGGACAATCAACAATTACAAAATCATATGCTTCGTTTGCTTTTCTAACAATTGCAGGAAATGTTTCACTTAATGTAGCAAACTGATCCCTTGTTGTTACGTTTGTACCATACATGATATCAAGTCTTTGCTTTAAGACTGGTTTAGCATAGTTTCTTATGCTTTCAGGAAGTAATTTGTTACTTTCTGAAAGTCTTGATAAAGCTGTCATACCTATATTTGAATTTGTAAAAATGTTCATATTTTTTAATTGATCATAGTCAGTAAATGAACTTTCAATCTTTTTATTTTGCCAATGTGCCTGTAATAATATAGCACTAACATCTTCCTTAATTCCCATAAGAGTACTTACCGCTATAGCAGCATGTGTATTTCCTGTCATTCTAGTAAGTGGACTCCAAAATACTACTTTAGCCATCTATCTATTCCTCCTACTATAATTCTTAATCTCTCTTTTTAACTCATTAGATGTTACATCTTTAAGTATATCTGATCCTATCTCTGCAACTAATGAGATAAAAGCTTTAGTATGTCTCATTATGTCTATAATACCGCTGTTTTGAGCTTCTATGTCAGCTATTCTATCTTGGTCCTCATACGTTAACTCGTATGCGTTTTCATCCCAATCAATTGCAAAGCCAATAAGCTTATTTTCGTAATATTTTTCACTTGCTCTTGTTATATAGTACTTAAATAAAACTCTAGTCAATTCTAGCTTTTTATCTAGTGGTTTATATATCATCATTGTTTTCAAAAGTTCTGCATTTTTTGACATTGATATATTTGAATATTCAACGAAGAAGTACGTTTTTGATATACCTCTTGTTCTAAAGTTTTCATAAGCTGAAGGATTATCAATATCTAAAAGTATATAATCATATAGTGCTATATTTAACTCCCTTTTGCAAATATAGTTTTCTACATCATGCATATTTTTAAACCCTACTGCAAAATCAATTGAATCATACTGTGTAACATATTCTTTTTCTTTAATCGCTAGAGATGGTATTGTATATTTCATTCTTTCTTCATAAGTTCCATCTACTACAAGAACAGTCTTTCCCATACAACTAATTGTTTTTGCTAAGTTTATTACAAAATCTGTTTTATTAACATATCCTGCTAAAGCTATTACCTCTTGCATTTTATCCTCTCCTTAATTTTATTGTGCTGCATTTGTTAATGTGCTATTTCTTAATGTTTGTTGTGTTGTTATTTGATTAGCAAGTCCTGAAACTGCTGTTTCGTATTGTTCTCCACTTGTAGATTTAAATTGTTCTATTTTTTCTTCTATTTGTCTTCTTATATCTGCGTTTAATGATGCTTTTGCTTCGTCAGTTATATATTTGTTTGCCTTCATGTGTTCCATAACGATAGCACTTGGTTCATAAGTTCTTGTCATCTTATTGTATGACTCTACATAGTATCTATACTCTATAGCATATTTTAATAATAGACCTGATAAATTATCTGAGAAATTAACATACTCTTGTGATGGAGTATTATCTGTTGTAGTTGTTTCATTTGTTGTAGTTGTGTTATCTGTTACAGGTGTTGTATTTTCATCTGAAGTTGTTACTGCATTTTCTCCATTTGTTTCTGTTTGAGTACTTACTTCAGAAGGAACTGTGATTGCTGCTGTTCCATCTGCAACATCTTTTTCTATCTTTTCGGCTAATTGTATTTTTGCTTTTTCAGCTGCATCTTCATCTAATTTAATTTGAGTTGTTGGATCTACATATCTAACTCCGTATAAAGTTACGCCATCTGATAAATAAGTATCAACTATAGCACTGTTAAGCAAATATAATTCTTCTTCATCTAAATATAACCAAATTGTAGTACCAGACATTTTCTGTACTTTTATTTGCGGAATAACAACGTATTCAAGTCCACTTGCCATTTTAATTTTTATATCTATATATTCGCCTTCTGATAAACCAGTAGGAAGCATAACTGAACTTACTTCTTGTATTCTCTCATCAACTGATACAATGTTATCGCCAAACATACTATTAATCAAAGGTATATTTGCTGGTATGTTGTATTTAGCAATTTTACCAACAGCACCATATCCTGCTTGATCAGTTGGTGCAGCACTTTTGTGAACCCTTGCTTTTGTAAGCATATCTTCTTTTATAGTTTCACCTTGAACTACATTTCTATTTAGCATAACAACTTCTGTTGTATAATTTGCTATATACTCTTTATTCGTTCCATTTTTATACGAATTTACGGTTCTTGCCGCAATTATAACTGTTATGACTATACCTATAATACCAATTCCCGCTCCTATAAGTATTCCATATATTAATCTTTTTCTAATTTGACTCATTCCTATCATATGTACAACCTCCACTACTATTCCTTAGAATAATATCGTATTTTTTACAGATTTTCAATACCTTTTTTCAAAATAAAATAAGAGTTGCTAAAATGTAAAAAAAGTGTAATATTATTGTAATATTACACTTAAACTTCTTATTTTACAGTTTTTATTATCTCTTTAAAATATTTCAATATTTGCACCGTATATTTTTAATGCATACTTTAAATACTCGATAATTCCTGATTTACTTACCTCTTCTTTTGTAACTATATTTACAGTTCCAATTTCATTTCCCTCTTTATCCTTATACACTACATTTCCTACTATATCTCCTTTTTTAAGAGGTGCCTTAAATTCTTTACCAATATTGACTTGCTTATCATATTCTATTTTTTTGCCTTTTTCATTTAATATATTAATATTATCTTCTAAAACAACATTAATATTTCCCTTTAAATTTTTATTGACTTTTATATTATCTATAATTTCATCTTTATTACACAACTTTTGAATTTCATAGTTTGCAAAGCCATAGTTTAATAGTTGTTTGGCTTCTTCATTTCTAATTTCTGAACTTGGAGCTGTTAATACGACTGCTACAAGAGACATGTTATTTTTAGTAGCTGTTGCACTCAAATTATACATAGCCGTAGATGTAAAGCCAGTTTTTAGCCCAGTTGCTCCTTCGTAATATCTTATAAGCTTATTAGTATTAGAAAGTTGAAATGTTCCTCCTCTAATTGAATCCATCCAAATTGTAGTATATTTAGTTACATCTGGATGTTTAGTCATTAATTCCCTAGACATTATAGCAATATCTCTTGCAGTTGTATAATGGTTTGGATCATCTATACCGTGTGCATTAGCAAAATTAGTACCATTCATGCCTAGTTCTTTAGCTTTATCATTCATCATCTTAACAAAATTCTCTTCATTTCCACCTATCATCTCGGCCATTGCTACACATACATCATTCGCACTAACCACACATATACATTTTAATGCTTCATCTATAGTAAGCTGCTCTCCTACTTTAAACCAAATTTGTGATCCACCCATAGACGCAGCATTTTCACTACATGTAACTTTATCATCATATGATATTTTACCAGAATCAATAGCTTCCATTATTAAAAGTACTGTCATTATCTTTGTAACACTTGCTGGATATGATTTTTCATCAGCGTTATTTTCATATATAACTTTACCTGTACTCATTTCCATTAATATTTGGGACTTAGATTTAAAATTAAAATCTGCATTTGCAGAAACTGTCTTAGCTTCTACACTTTTTACTACTTCTTTTGTCTCTTCACTACTATTTACACTTTCTACTACTGCAAATGTTGGCATATCATTAACCTTAGTTTCTGCATATATAACAGATAAAAAACTAACTATTATTATATTAAATAAAATTATTGCTCCTAATTTTTTACGCATAGAAAATCACTCCTTATACTTATATTAAAGTATATGGAGCGATTTATATTTTATGAAAGTTATGAAATTACTTTTCTAAACTTACCTATTGCATAGAGAATAAAAGGTATTATTATTCCAAAACTAATATACAATATGGAACCTATTCCTCTAGAATATTTTTCAAGTTCAAACAAACTAGAGGCAATATACAAACTAAGTACATATTCTAAAAATAGTAATGGTGTAAGCATTTTTTCTCTGCTAGGCAAATTAAATATTCTTTTTATAAGTGTAGTAGCAATGTAAAACAAAACAACAATAAGTACAATATCTGTAACAAGCCAAAATGTAATTGCTAGAGCTTCTACTCTCTCTATAACGGTAAATAACTCTATATTTTTTAATGCACTAAAATATGGCTGGCTCATTACTTGTGACAATTTATATCCAAAAACTCCAATAGTACAAAAAACTATACTAATTGCAATAACTCCACAAACTGGAATGTATCTTTTACAATATTTAAACAAATCTTTCTTTCCATCAACATATTCACCTAAGAATAACATACAAGTAAAATATACCATAACAGCAAGTATTGGCACAGCTCCCATTAAAATATTTCCTGTGTCATAAAATGCAACTGGATATATATTACTTATTTTTATTTCAGGAGATAATATAAATAATACCCCAATTATAAATAAAAGAAGTGGTATCCATATAAATTCGCTAAATCTTGCGAAACCTTGAATATGATTTTTAGCTATTAAATATGCAACAAATAATATTGTAATCACAAAAAATTCTATTTGAACATCAGTAAATATAGCTGCCGTGCATTTTTCTGCAAAATATCTTATTCTAAAAGCCAAAAATAGTATAACTGCACACAAATACACAAAAGCTAGTACTTTGCCTAATGGCCTTCCTAATATGTTTTCAAAACTTTCAATTAAATCCTTATCTTTTCCGTTTTCTCATTATTTTAAAAAGCATATATATTACTGCAAAAAATGGAACTAAAACAACAATAGTCGATACCCAGGTTGCCTCTTTAGCAAAAAAAGAGCCATATATGGGTAACACTCTTATAATAGATGTACACGTTCCTATAATATACATTATAATAAATTGTCTTACACTAATCTTCCTATCTATTTTATCCATACCATTTTCTCCAAATTTATTTTGTCATTAAACATTCCTAATAGACTCTTACCATATTCATCAGAATAATATGCTACACATAATACAACGCTTATTAAGAGTATCGTGCTATATATTATCATTTCTTTTTTATTATCCATTATTTTTTTACATATTATTTCTTGAGCAGAAATTATCAAAAATATTATCCAAATGTACTTCAATTTTTTCACTACCTTTATTTATGAGTTTTAATAACATCATATGTTCTCTCTATTTTAGTTTCGACTTGAACATCAAATTTTAAATCTTTATATTCATTTTTAAATATATTTTTTACATTCTTATACTTGTATGGGTGCTTTAATTTTAATTTTTCTTCTATATTTAATACATCGATATTTAATTCTTGCGTTTTTTGTAAGATTTTTTCTATTTGTTTTTTTACTTCTTCCTCTTGTAATTTTTCATACTCATCTATCTT
Source organism: uncultured Clostridia bacterium (assembly GCA_934149365.1). Classification (GTDB taxonomy): domain Bacteria; phylum Bacillota; class Clostridia; order TANB77; family CAG-465; genus CALXJE01. The sequence goes on along the minus strand of CAKPEI010000004.1, from coordinate 88,466 downwards.
ACTTCCCTTAGTTGGGTCATCTTCATTGTATATTTCATAAAAATTACTTTTAAATTTCATTTTTATTACAATCTTATCCAAGCTCCCGTCTTCACTAAATTTGAAGTCATATGACGAAGTTATATTTTCTATTCCAAAAGATATAATTTCACCCGACTCTGTTTCAATTTCTATATTTCCTGCAGTAGCATTATTAATAAGCATATTATATATTATTGCTTCATCTTTGTTTAAGAATTCTACCAATTTATTTTCTTTCATTATTCCATAACCGTAAAAATCAAACTGTTTTTTTAACTTTTCTTCTTGCTCAGAAGAATTTTCCTTTGTTACCTCTAAATCAGTACTATCAGACATATATTGTAAAGTAGGTATTAGATAAACTCCTGTATCTGATAATTTTCCAGACAACAATTCTGATATTGCAAGTGGTTTTACTATGGTTTTACCTTCAACTTTTTTCTCCATACTAGTTAATTTTTCACCAAGTTCATATTCTAACGATATTATATTTTCCAAAAAATCATACGCATTCATATCTTTTACTAAATAAACATGACTAGAGAGCCTTATTTCTTTATCTTTAGATATTTCATCTAATGCTTTATCTATATCTTCTCTTGCTGTTTTTTCACCTATTAAGAAAAACTTTATATGAGACCCTTCCACAAATTTGTCAGTATAAAACTGCATCTGCTTTAATGCCTCGTTGCAAGTTCTAGCACTATACCTCATAACTTCTTGTGTTTTTGATTGTTTTTGTGCATTTTCATCATCGCCACTACTATCATCTTTTTCCATTGTAAAAGAAACTGTAGCTTTTCCTCCATCTTTTTTATTGTCTTCATAATCTAACCCTACAACTTTTATTATTTCCATTTGGTCTATTTCCTTACTTTGCGGAAGAAGTTTACTTGCACATAAAGAAATAGTTAATACAATAATAATCACTGTAGCTATTTTGGTTATTTTAATCATAAATTTTACCTCTTTACTCATTTTTAGACATAATACCTCTAACAAATGTATCTTTATTTAAGTTTTTAAATGAATTTGATGTAAATGGTACCAAGTATGGAACTCCAAAAGATTCTTTACTTGCTAAATAATATAAAGTAAGAACTATCTCTAGCGCTACTCCATATAGTCCCATCATTCCTCCAACAACAACCAGCACTAGCCTTATAATTCTAAAAGAATTTGCCAAATCTTGATTAGGAACTAAAAAGCCAGTTATTCCTGCTATTGCCACGACTACAACAACGGCAGGAGATGTAAACTTTGCATTAACAGCAGCTTCACCTACTATAAGTCCACCTACAATTGAAATAGTTTGCCCTATAAGTTTGGGAAGCCTTTCTCCTGCTTCAATTAACATTTCAAATGCAATAAGCATAAATATTACTTCAAGTATAGTAGTAAAAGGCACTCCTTGCTTACTTTTTATAATAGATAAAGAAAGTTCTGTAGGTAACATCTCTGGATGAAATGTTGCTATTGCCACATAAAATCCAGGTGTAAATATGGTAATAAAAGATGCCACATATCTCATAAACCTTAGAATTGATGAAATAAAATAGTTAAATGAGTAATCTTCTGGTACTTGGAAAAACATATTAAATACTGCAGGAACGGTATAAACAATTGATAAACCGTCAATTATAATGGCAATCTCTCCCTCAATAATATTAGAAGTGAGTTTGTCAACTCTTTCTGTGTACAGCATAGATGGAAATATTGATTTATTATCATCTAAAAGTTGCTCTTCAAAAGCTGCTGGTGCAATTATACTAGAAGTATCCATTTTCTTTATTCTTCGTATTATTTCATCTAATATTTTTTTATCTGTTACTCCTTCCATATATACAACAGCCACTTTTGTATTACTTTTACTGCCCACATCAAACTCTCGTATTTTTAAATCTTTACTTCTTACTCTTCTTCTAATAATAGCAGTATTATCTCTTAAAGTTTCATTAAAAGCTTCCTTTGAGCCTTTTATAATATTTTCATTGGTCGGTTCTGATACAGTTCTTTTTTCATACCCTTTAACATCAAATATTATTGCCTTATCTTTTATATCTGATAAAAGTACACATACACAACCTGCTAATACTTGGGATAATATATCTTCCATTTTATATACTATTTCCATTTCTATATGAGGTATTGCTCCATCTTCTATTTGCTTAAATATGTATTGCATACTCAATTTGTTATCACATTTAGTAAGATTTTTATCTTTCAATTTTATTAAAGGTCCTATCACATTTTGGTCTAGCAATATTGAATTTATGAGGCCATCTATTCCAACTATTGTTATTTTTTTATTTCCTATTACTGATATTTCTTTTACAATTAAATCATCACTATCGGAAAGTTCTGATTTTATACTTTTAACACTTAGTCCATCATTAATACTCTTGCTTCTTGGCATAAGAGGACCTTTTTTTAATCTCCAATCGTTAAACATTTTACTCTTCCTCTATTTTTAATATTTGAGTAGTTTTATTCATGTTTTTATCAACTAGGTTTGTTATCTTGCTCAAAACATCAGGCGCAAGGTCAATTATCCTATCTAATGCTGTATTGTTACTATCTAATGTTAGAAGTTTAACTACATCACCAGTTACTACTAAAAATGCGGCCGGCGATATATTAACTCCTGCTCCACTACCACCACCAAAAGGTAATCTAGCCTCACTTATTTCTTTGGAAATATTTTTACTATTAAATTCACTACCTCCTGCTGCAAAACCGAAACTTACTTTAGATATTGGTATTATACTAGTTCCCGCCTGGGTCTCAACTAACTCTCCTACTATAGTATTAACATCAATCATATCTCTAAGCGAACTCATTGCTGTCATCATTAAATTTTCTATTGGATGTTCTGCCATTTTTTTCAACTCTCCTTATCTCTTTTTTCATAGTTCTTTTTGTTTTTAAAATAAAACAAAATATACTGAAAATCATATCAATATTATGAACTAAATAAAACTTAATTATACTGTTTAGTGTTAGATAATAGTCATAATTTGAAATGGAAACTTGATAGTATAGATTATTTAAATTGAATTTTTTTTGATTGCCATTTATAATCATACAAATTATAGTATTTATACTTGCATTTAAATAAGCATTTTTCACATAGTCCTCTGTATTAAATCCACCTATCAATACCAGTTTATCAAATTTTATTTTCTTTATAAATTTAAGGGATTTCTTAGTTACACCAGAAATACTAATCTTTCCCTCTTGCTGATTTTTCTTTATTACACTAGAAATATAATCTAAAATAGATACATATTCTCTTTTTATTTTTTCCTTTTTATAGTTATATTTAAATATAGGGATAACACCTAATATTTTAATAGTTATCACTGCGTTATTACTTTCTTCCTCTAAATTATAATCATAGTACACATTTTTACCCTTTGCTTTTATATACAAATCAATTTTTATTGGTATAAAAAAAATAGCAACAATAACTGTCACTAATATAATCAAATAAATCACATTAATCACCATTAGTATTGTTTGCTACTTTAATACTATATATACATTTTATTCTTCTATAAGGGAAAGGTCAATTGATTTCATATCTACTTTTTTAACCACAATATCTCCAAACATGTCTTTTTGTTCTATGTTAACATGTTTCAACCTAGAAAGTTCAAGAACACTTAAAAAAGCTGTAACAATATCTATCTTCTTTTCCTTTTTTACATTATATACATTACTGAATACAAAACTAGTTTTTTTCTTAAACAAATCTATTATCTGCTTAACTTTACTTCTTATAGTAACTCTTTCATACGTTACTATACTTTCAACATTTTTTGCTCTTTTATTTATCTTCTCTTCATTTCTGTGTTTAACATTACTATAAATATCATAAAAATCGTCCAAAGATATGTTTAACTTTCCATCCCATTGTCTTTTAATTTTTATTTGTTCTGTTTGCTTTTCAAAGCTACCAAAATTTTCAGCATACATTTTCTTGAAATCTTCCAACTTTTCTTTATACTGTTTATATTCGAGTATTCTGTTTATAAGCTGTTCTTCTGTAAGCTCATTTTCCTCTTCATCATCTTCTGGCTCTATTACAGGAAGTAACTTTTTAGATTTTATATATAGCAAATTAGAAGCCATAACTAAAAACTCTGTTGCAATGTCTAAGTTCATGCTTTGCATATGATCTAAATATGCTATATACTCATCTGTAATTTCACTAAGTGATATATCAAATATGTTCATTTTATTTTTAGAAATAAGGAAACAAAGTAAATCTAAAGGCCCTTCGAAATTGTTTATTTCTATTTTAAACACATCATTTTCATTGTTTTCAAGTAAAGTATTCATTATACTATATAACCTCCGCCGCAATTTTTAATACTTCTTTCATATTTTTAGAACCAATTTTTGCATTTTCCACAACTGAATTATGGTCATCTTTTTCATTTGACAAAGTAACATTAGTAATACAAGAAAAAGCAACTACTTTCATACCAGAATGAGCTGCAACAATAATCTCTGGTACTGTTGACATAGCCCTTGCATCAACTCCTAATTTTCTCATAATATCTACTTCAGCTGTCGTTTCATATGATGGTCCAGTAAACCACATAAATACACCTTTGTGAATATTAATGTCTTTTTCTTTAGCTTTAGAATATATTTCCTCTATTAATTTTTCATCATATGTGCCATTTATAGGAATAAAACGTTCACCAAATTCATCAAGATTTTGACCTATTAATGGATTAAGTCCAGTAAGATTTACATGATCTTTAAATATCATTATATCTCCTACTTTGTACTCGCTATTTGATGCACCTGCAGCATTAGTAAGTATAATTTTATTTATACCAAGCTTTTTAAAAATTCTTACAGGCATTGTTACTTCTCTTAAATGATAACCTTCATAGTAATGAAATCTACCATCCATAACGATAACATTTTTGCCATTAAAATTTCCAAAAACTAATCTTGACTCATGTCCTTTTACCGTAGAAACAGGCATAAATGGCATATCTTTATATTTTATTTCAAAATGCACATTCATATCATTTATAACATGAGAAAGTCCAGATCCAAGCACAATTGCAATTTCATATATACTTGTATCTATGCTCTTTTCCTTTGCTACTTTTTTTATATATGCTACATTTTGATTAATCATATTCATGTATAATTCATTATTCATTAACTCATTACTCTTCATACATCTCACCTAAATTATCAAATCTAAAACCTTTTCTATACAGATATTCTTTTCTTTTAATATCTTCATAATTTTTTAATTTACCATGTGTAAGCTTTTCTATAACTCTTCTTTCGTAGTCCTCTGGTAAATCAGTTTCAAACTTTTCTTCAATTATACTAGCTTTTATACCTTTTTGCAATAGCTTTTGCTTTAGTTCATATTTGCTATATTTTAACATATTAATGTTCTGTCTTATGTATGACTTAACGTAATCAATGTCATCGATATATCCTAATTCTTTTAAATATTCAATTACTTTATTTATTAACTCTTCATCGGTAGAAACGTTTTTAAGTTTTTTTCTTACCTCAAATTCAGTCTTTTTAGATATTCCTATATATTTTATAGCCTTTTCTTTTAATAGAATATACTCCATATTTTATTCCTTTCTATAAAATTCAAACACTACCCCCTTATATTATAAGAGGGTAGCCTTTGCTATTATTCTTCATCTTCTAATGTATCATCATCTTGTTCTTCTATTTCGCCTAAACTTTTTTCAAAAGCAAGATTAAAATTATCTCTAACCTTTTTCTCTATCTCTGCCATTACTTCTGGATTATTCTTTAAGTAAGTCTTAGCAGCTTCTCTACCTTGCCCTATTTTATCTCCATTATATGAGAACCATGCACCAGCTTTATTAACTATGTTTAAGTTAACTGCTAAATCAAGTACACAACCTTCTGATGAAATTCCTTCACCATATACTATATCAAATTCTGCTTCTCTAAATGGTGGCGCAACTTTATTTTTTACTACCTTAACTTTTGTCCTTGTTCCCATAACTTCACCATTTACTTTTATAGCTTCTTGTTTTCTTACATCAAGTCTAACAGATGAGTAGAATTTAAGAGCTCTACCTCCTGGTGTTGTTTCTGGATTACCAAACATAATACCAACTTTTTCTCTCAATTGGTTTATAAATACTGCAACTGTTTTTGATTTTGCTAAAACACCTGTAAGTTTTCTTAATGCTTGAGACATAAGTCTTGCTTGAAGTCCAACGTGAGCATCACCCATTTCTCCATCGATTTCAGCTTTTGGAACAAGTGCTGCAACAGAGTCAACAACTACTATGTCTATTGCTCCACTTCTTACTAACTGTTCAGTTATCTCTAAAGCTTGCTCACCTGTATCTGGTTGAGATACTATCAAATTATCTATATCTACGCCTAATTTTTTAGCGTATACTGGATCAAGTGCATGTTCTGCATCTATAAATGCTGCTACTCCACCCAACTTCTGAGCTTCTGCAATCATGTGAAGAGATACTGTAGTTTTACCAGATGACTCTGGCCCAAATACTTCTATTATTCTACCTCTTGGTACTCCTCCGATTCCAAGTGCAATATCCAAACTTAATGCGCCTGTTGGTATACTATCAACGTTTACACTTCCTACTTCCCCTAATTTCATTATAGCACCTTTACCAAAATTCTTTTCGATTTGTGACATTGCTACATCTAATGCTTTTTTCTTTTCTTCTGATATCATATATATTCCTCCTACTCAAGTTCTGTTAGAACATCTGTTTGAACATATTATACATTTCAAACAAATGTTTGTCAACACTTTTTTCTAATTTTTTTTGATATATTGCAATTATATATTCCAATTGGCAAAATGTCAAATAAAATAGTATGTCAAAAAAATACACAAATTTAATATACTAGCATTTTCGACACTAATTTGATATAATGTAGGAAATTAATTTTGGAGGTACATTTATGAAAATATTAGTAACTGGTGGAACTGGTTTCATAGGAAGCCACACATGTGTTGAACTATTAAATGCTGGATATGATGTCGTTATAATAGATAACTTATCAAACTCAAAAAAAGAAGTAGTAAATTATATAAAGGAAATAACAAAAAAAGATGTAAGTTTCTATGAAAATGATGTATGTGATAAAACCGCTTTAAGAAAAATATTTAAAAAGCATAATATAGATGCAATTATACACTTTGCAGGATATAAAGCTGTAGGTGAATCAGTTCAAAACCCAATTATGTATTATAGGAACAATATTGATTCTACGCTTAGTCTAATCGAAGTAGCTAATGAATTTAATGTAAAAAAATTAGTATTCTCGTCTAGCGCAACAGTTTATGGCAAACCAAAAGCTTTACCGATAAAAGAAGATTTTGAACTTTCAACAACTAATCCATACGGAACTACAAAACTTGTAATTGAAGGTATTTTAAGAGATTTATATAATTCAGATAATGAATGGAGTATAGCTCTTCTTAGATATTTTAACCCAATAGGAGCACATGAATCTGGACTTCTTGGTGAAAATCCAAATGGAATTCCAAACAACCTAATGCCATATATTATAAAGGTGGCAACTAAAGAATTAGATTGTTTAGGAGTTTTTGGAAATGACTATAATACTCACGATGGAACAGGCGTAAGAGATTATATTCACGTAGTTGACTTAGCAAAGGGACATGTAAAAGCAATAGAAAGAATTCTAAATACACATGAATGTGATGCATATAATTTAGGAACCGGTAATGGTTATAGTGTTCTTGATTTAGTAAATACATTTATGAAAGTTAATAACATAGATGTAAAATATGAAATCAAGCCTAGAAGACCTGGAGATATAGATGCTTGTTATGCTGATCCTTCATATGCTCTTGAAAAATTAAATTGGAAAGCAGAAAAAAATATCGAGGAAATGTGTAAAGATGCATATAACTTTGTAAAACATAATAGATAAAATTTATACCCTGACTTTTTGTCAGGGTATTTTTTTACAATATAAAATGTAAAATTATAAGTATTATTAAACCAGGTATTCCTAATATTCCAACTGTAAGCGCTGAAATCCAATTAATAGCAAGTGCAAAATTAAAATATGCTCCAACATAGTTTACTAATACAAGTAATAATCCACCTATTAGAATATTGATTAACATTTTAATTATCTTTTTAATCGGCCAAGCTAGTATTTTTAGTATAATAAATACTGCCACAGCTGCACCTATAAAAACCAAATAATCCACATTATCCACCTCCTACCAGTTAGTTTCTTAGTAATTTTTCATATTTCTTCCCTAAGGCTAAAATTTCTTTAACACATTCTCTTTTATCTCTACTAAAAATTAATATCTCTCTATTATCCTGGAAATAATCTTTCCTATGAATTTTTAAATAATATTTACTATGCAATATTTTCACCTAGTACAATTATATACTTGTCTCAAATTTTTATGATGAATTACATGTAACTTTTCTTTATTATATCACATATAATGTAGTAAACAATATATTATTCACAATTTTAATTAAAGGAGTGAGCTAAATGGACAGAAACTTTGTCTTGGAAAATGGTATCTACTGCGAGGGAAAAAGTGATAATTTCAGGCTATTATACAAAGGTTATGTGTTAACTCCTAGTTGTTCAAACATTGCCTATGTAAAAGGAAGACTAATAGCTGTAAAGTCTAAAAATGCTGTATTTATTTACAAACCAAGAATACGAAAGGGTGGTGGTCAGTACACACTAATTCAACTTGCTATGTTTGAAACGTATGACTCATCTGCATATTTAAAAATTAACATTCAAGGGCACCTATATATAATTGATTCAAATGTACAAATAAAACTTTGTGAGTGTCCTAAATTAAGCTAAAAAGGGAGCAAATCGCTCCCTTTTTTACACATTTATTCTTCATACTCAAATTTGTAGCCAACTATATCAACAGTATCCCCTTCTCTTACTCCTTTTTGTCTTAATTCTTTTATTACTCCCATATTTATAAGAACACGTTGCATATATTGCCTAGACTCAATATCGTACATATTAACCTTTTTCATTAAACGTTCTATTGGCTTTCCATATATCTTAAAGCCATCTGAAGTTTTTTCTATAGTATACCCTTCTTCGTCTAATGTTATTTCGTCATATAGTTCGTCAACGTATGTTATTTCTTCTGCTGGTATATTTTTTAGCTCTTCTGCTATTTTATTTACCAACAAGTCCAAGTTTTTATTTGTAGCTGCGGATATTTCAACTAACTCTACACCGTCTTTATCACATTGATTTTTTAATTTATTTAACTTTTCTTCATCTTGAAGTACATCAATCTTGTTTGCAACAACAATTTGTTTTTTGACTGAAAGTCTTTCACTAAATTTTTTAAGTTCTCTATTAATTATATTGTAATCTTCTACCGGTTCTCTTCCTTCACTACCGCTTACATCAATAACATGAAGTAATAGTCTAGTTCTTTCTACGTGCTTTAAAAACTTTATACCAAGCCCTACACCTTCACTAGCTCCTTCTATTATACCTGGAATATCAGCCATAACAAATGTTGTTCCATCCTTTGCTGTAACTATACCAAGACTAGGCTCTAAAGTAGTAAAATGGTAATTTGCAATTTTAGGCTTTGCAGAAGATACACAAGAAATCAACGTAGACTTTCCAACATTAGGGAAACCTACTAAACCAACATCAGCTAAGAGTTTAAGCTCTAACTCTAAATCTCTTTCTTCCCCTTCCTCACCTTGTTCAGCAAATCTTGGTGCCTGTCTTACAGAGTTAGCAAAATGTTGATTACCTTTTCCACCTTTTCCACCTTTTGCTACCATAAATACGTCATCATCGTGTGATAAATCTGCTATTATTCTATCTTTTCCTATATCTTTTATAATTGTTCCTTTAGGCACAGAAATATATATATCTTCCGCTGATTTACCAGTACAATTTTTAGTTCCTCCGTTTTCACCACTTTTAGCAACTATTTTTTTATTATACCTAAAATCAAGCAAAGTATTTTTATCTTTGTCAACTTTAAAATATATACTTCCTCCACGGCCACCATCTCCACCGTCTGGTCCACCATTATCTATGTACTTTTCTCTATGGAAACTAATAGCTCCGTTGCCACCATTTCCTGCCTTTACCTTAATTTTTGTATAGTCTATAAACATACTTTAACTCCTAACATTATTTATTTTCAAAATAATCTATTCTCATTGATTTTTTGATATTTTTAACAGTTTCTTTTGTTATATTTCTTGCCTTCTCTGTTCCTTTTCTCAAAATTTCTTTTACTATTTCTGGGTTTTGTTCGTAATATTTTCTTCTTTCTCTTATAGGTTTTAATCTAGCTATTATATTATCTGCAAGTTCCTTTTTACAAGCAACACATCCTCTTTTGCCTTCTCTACATTCAGAACATATTGTATCTAAGTTATTTTCACTAAACAAGTGATGATAATATCCAACCATGCATACATCTGGATTTGCAGGATCATCTTTCCTTATTTTCGTAGTATCTGTAATTGCACCTCTAACCTTTTCTCTTATCGTGTCATCATCATCTGTTAAGTAAATACAATTACCTAAGCTTTTACCCATTTTACTATTTCCATCTAAGCCTTTTATTCTCTTGTGCTCACTTAGTAAATAATCTGGTTCTTTTATTGTTTCTCCATATAATGAGTTAAATTTTCTTACTATCTCTTTAGTCTGCTCTATAAGTGGAAGCTGATCCTCGCCAACTGGTACTAAATCTGCATTAAATGCCGTTATATCCGCTGCTTGACTTACTGGATAACCTAAAAATCCATAAGTTACAGACTCACCTGAATTACCAAATAGCTCTTTCTTCTGCGCTATTTCAGTTTTTATAGTTGGATTCCTTTGAAGTCTTGAAACAGTAACTAAGTTTGAGTAAAATACTGTAAGTTCTGCTATTTCTGGAACCATAGACTGAACTACAAACGTACATTTTTCAGGATCCAAACCAGCTGCTAAATTATCCATTGTAGTTTCTAATATATTTTCTCTAACTTTTGCAGGGTTGTTGAAATTATCAGTTAATGCTTGAACATCTGCAACTAATATAAATGTTTCGTATTCGTCTTGTAATTTAACTCTATTTACTAATGATCCAAAATAATGACCAATATGTAGTTTTCCTGTTGGTCTATCTCCAGTTAATATTCTTTTTTTATTATTTTCCATTTTAAATTCCCCCTAATATGATATTTTATTAATATATACTTTTAAATTTGCCAGTACATAACGATATCATACCAGTACACTACTCCAAATTTATTCCTTATATTCATTATTTTCACCTTCTATTATATCCTTGTTTGCTAATTCAATTAATTCTTTTTCGTCTTCTATAATCTTTATAAGTTCTTCTTTTGATGGCATATATGTTAAATATTTGGATGTATATATATTTTTTACACTATCTCCTAGTGTCATTTCCACAACAGCCTCATCTTTATCAGCACATAACAATATTCCAATAGGCTCATTTTCACCCTCAATCATCTGTGTCTTTTTATAATAATTAACATACATTTGCATTTAACCAATATCTCCATGAGTGAGACGACCCAACTTTAAATCTATTATGACAAAACACTTTGCGAGTCTATTATAAAAAATTAAATCAGGATAATAATATTCTTCTCCTATTTTTATTCTTTGCTGATTTGCAACAAATGAAAAACCTCTTCCTAGTTCAAGTAAAAATTCAGTCAAATGGCTGAGTAATGCTTTTTCTAGATCATTTTCCAGATAATTTTTATTTTCCTTTAAACCAGTAAATTCGAATATATACGGATTTTTCAACAGTTCCTCTGGTTGCCTTTCTATAAGTCCATTTTTGGATTTTTCCATAATCATTTTCTTATCTGGCGAAATTATATATCTATCATATAATTTTGTACTAATTTGCCTTTTTAGTTCCCTATATCCCCAATTAGATTTAATTGATTCAGTTTCATAAAAATCTCTTTCTTCTTTTCTAGTTATTCTAATTAATTCCTGAAAATGAGCCCAGCTCAATTCAGTCGGCACTGCCGACCAAATTTGATAAGTCTCATAAAACTTACGCATTCTTCTTATACTCACTGAAGAAAAACCACTTCCGAACTCATTTGTAAGTTTTGAGGCTAAAGCATCAATAACTTGCTTCCCGTAACTTGCCTTTGTACTATTATTTGATAATTCATACGTAATTTTACCAACATACCAGTATACTTCTGTCATTGTGGTGTCAATATGCTTTAACATTTTGTTGCGCGCAGTCACTATTTTCTCTTTTATATCTTTATAAATATTTTCAATATCTATTAATTCATCATTAGTACTCTTTGATTTATTTGCCATGTTCTTCTCCTAAAATATTAATATAATAAAATTATACATTTTTTAAAAATATTATTCAATAGAAAAAAGAAAAATAGTAAGTATATATGGCACACTTACTATTTTTTTATCGACATATTAATTATGCTTCTGGATAAACACTTACTTTCTTCTTGTCTCTTCCTTTTCTTTCAAATTTTACAATTCCATCTACAAGAGAAAATAATGTATCATCTTTACCTTTTCCTACATTTGTTCCTGGATGTATTTTAGTACCTCTTTGTCTTACTAATATATTTCCTGCTAGAACAAATTGTCCATCGGCTCTTTTAGCTCCAAGTCTTTTAGCTTCACTATCTCTACCATTTTTAGTAGATCCGCCACCTTTCTTATGTGCCATTTATATTCCCTCCTTATTATATCATGTTTACTCTTTTAATAAATTATTCAGCTGCTTCTGCTTTTACTTCAGTTTCAACTTTTTTTGCTCTAGGAACAGTTACTGATATTTTTTCTATTTGTACTTTTGTATAAGCCTGTCTGTGTCCTCTTCTTTTTCTCTCATTCTTTTTAGCCTTGTACTTAAATACTAATATTTTTTTACCTTTTCCATGACCAACAACTGTTGCAGATACCTTTGCATTTTTAACATTAGGTGTTCCTACTGTTGTTTTCTTGTCATCAGAAATTAAAAGAACATTATCAAAAGTAACTTTCTTTCCTTCTTCTTCGTCTAATCTCTCCATGAAAACAATATCGCCTTCTTGCACTTTATATTGTTTACCACATGCTTCAATTATAGCGTACATCTTACATCCTCCTTATTCTAACTTGCTCTCGCCAAATTACTAGGTAGTATATAAATACATTTTCAACCCGTTTTGTGCGGAATTTACTCATATATTTTAACATTATTGCATGAAATTGTCAAGAAAAACACTTGCAAACTTTATAAAACCAATATATTTATACATTGCATCATTTTTTATCTACTTTTTTAATACAATATATTAGGTGATTATTTTGCATATATGTTTCCCAATATCCAGAAAAAGTTTAACCATTTTTACTATAATCTTGTTAATCATTTTAGCAATACCATATATATTCTTAACTTGCTTAATCAGCTCTAAGAAAAATACTAATACTGAAATAGATGACTCTTTTTTGGAAAATTCAATGATAACTGGTTTAATAGATAAAGAAAGCAAATCCAAAGATATTATTGCTAAATACAAAGATAAAAAAGTAATAGCTTTAACCTTTGATGATGGTCCTTCAAAATATACAGAAAAATTGCTTGATATATTAAATGAGAAAGATGTTAAGGCAACTTTCTTTTTACTTGGCTACAAGTTAGACAATAGAATTGATACTGTAAGAAAAATGGCAAGCGAAGGACATGACATTGGAATACATGGCTACACTCATAAATTATTTACAAAACTTACAGAAGAAGAAATAAATTATGAAATAGAAACCTCTAGAGATATAATTGAAAATATTATTAAAGATAAAGTAGAATTAATACGAGTTCCATATGGAGCGGTTAATAGTTTAACTATAGATGCAATAAAAAAGCATGAACTTACAAACATATTATGGAATATCGATTCAAAAGATTGGAAGCTTAGAAATTGCAAGAAGGTTACTAAAAGAGTGGTAAATTCCGCAAAAGATAAAAAAATTATATTAATGCACGATACCTATCTACCCTCTGTAAATGCAGCTAGCGAAATAATTGACAAATTAAAAGAAGAAGATTTTTATTTTGTAACAGTAACTGAGCTTTTAATATTAAAAAATTGTAATGATTAATTTAAAAAGAGAATATACTTTTGCTTAGTATATTCTCCTTTTACTTTATTTTATACAAAATGCTACGTACAATGGAATTGTTTTTATACCATTAGCAAATCCGAAATTTTCCACTGATAATCTAATAGCATACCTAAGGTTATATTTCTTTAAAGCTATATTATCAAGATTTTTTGCATTTTTCATAGATAACAAATAATTTTTTCTGTTGCTTCCTTAAAAGAAATGTTGTATAGCACTTCTAACTCAGAATCTGCAAACTTCCCAAGTACAAAATCCATAAGGGGTATATTTCTATTTTCCCTGTTTTCAATACCTATTCTAAGGCGACTTAATTCTTCTGTTTTTAAGACACCTAATATATTTCTCATACCGTTATGTGTGCCTGCACTACCATTTTCTCTATATCTAAAAGTTCCTAGTTTTAAGTCTACATCATCATATACAACAATTATATCTTTGTTATCTAATTTATACCATTTTTTCGCTTTTAAAATAGCCTCACCACTTAAGTTCATATAAGTAGTTGGTTTTATTATAACTACTTTCTCATCTTTATATTTAGTTTCTAAATAATAGTAATTATCTCTTTTTTTGTATTCTACTTTTTCTTTTAAAATCTCTTTAACAAAATTATCCACAAACATAAAACCTACATTATGTCTAGTATTTTCATATTCTTTCCCTATATTTCCAAGTCCAACAATCAACTTCATTTCGCACTCTCCTATGTTAACCTTTTTAAGCAAAATATATACTTTATTTTACCTAATATCTATTGTATTTTAAGCAATATTATAGTATTATTATATAGTAGATTTAAGCATTTTTCAAGATTGATTAATAATCTTGTTATACTTATGAAAGCGGTGATTTTTTGTTAGAAAAAGTATTAAATTTCTTTAAAATAAAGAAAAAGAATGATTTTATGGCTAAGTTTTTTGGAGTTTTAGCTTCAATAACTATACTGTATATAATTGGTTTACTATTTGCATTTATTTTTGGAGATGGGAAAATATCAAATAATATTTCTCCTTATGTATTTGCTATACTTATTACTTTACCAGCACTTTTTTTCTCGTACTTGGTAAATTCCAAATTAGATGTAGTAAAAAATGATAAAGGAAAAGTACACTGGTTTATGATAACAGTGGTAGGCCTTTGTATAATAATAGGGTTTATGTATATTACATGGATAAATGAAGCTATTTGGTGGGGACTTAAGAAGTTGCCAAACTATGAAAAGGTTAGAAGTCTTTACCCTGGTACGTTTGCTCCTGCAATTAAAACAATATGTTTAGTTGGCCCATTTGTATGTATATTCTATTTAATAGATTATCTTACTATGATATTAAGAGAAGAAGATTATTCAAAAGGTATAGCTGGTTTTTGTGGATTAAATGTATCAAAGCCAATAGATAATGTAGGTCCTTTCTCTTGTGAGACAGTTATATGTAGAGATCCTAAAACAGCTGAAGAAGTTGTTGTTCCTGAAAAGAAGAGAATGGAAGCTACTCTAGTACAAGGTGCTACTGGTACTGGTAAGACAGCTACTGTACTACTTCCTATGAGTGCAAGAGATATAGAAAAGAAATACTTTTTCAGAGAATATTCTAAAAAGCTTGCTTATAGCTTGCTAAAGAGAGGCGTAGCATATATAGAAGGGCCTTTCACAAACGAATACATTAACAAAAACTTTAGATTAGATTTTGTAAAACCTAAAAAAGGACTAGAAAGAGAATTCTATGATACACTTGACAAAGTAATTTTATACAGAGATAAAACAACTGGAGAAGTTGTTTACAGAAACTTAGGTATAACAATTGTAGAAAACGATGGAAGCTATGTTAATAATTTTACTAATGTTGCTCACAACTATGATTTTGACGTTTGTACAATAGATCCAATGTCACCGGAAACAACATTAAGTATGAACCCATTTACAATAGAGGATCCTGCAAAATGTGCTTCAATTATAGCTGACGTTTTAAAATCAATGTCACAAAGTGACGGTGGTAAAGAAGAAGCATTCTTTGCTCAAGTTACAATGGATGCATTCCAAAACTTAGCTATATTACTAAAAGAAATGTACCCTATACTTCACAATGGTGAAATACCTTCACTTGAAGATATGTTAACTTTATTATATAACTTTGACTATGTTGAAGAAATGGTTGAAGACATGAAGAAAATACCTGAATTAGAGCAAAAATATAAATTGCTAATAGCTTATTTTGAAAAGAACTTCTACAAACCTTCTTTAAATATAAATGGATATGAAATCCCAGGAACAAGAGGAAGCGGTAGAAAAGATACTGAAAAATTCCTTTATGGAGCTATAACTCAATTGAACAATTTACTTAGACACCCTGGTTTAAAAAGAGCTCTATGTGGTAAGAATAATGTTATAAACTTTACTGAGGCTATACAAAGTGGTAAATTAATAACAGTATGTTCTAGAAAAGGTGAACTTGGTATAATTCAATCAAAAGCATTTGGTATGTTCTTTATATTGCAATTCCAAGATGCTGTTCTAAGAAGAAGTGGAAATGAAGATTCTCGTATTCCTCACTTCCTATACATTGATGAATTCCCAGAATACATCAATAAAGAAATGGATGTAATGTTTACACTATTTAGAAAATATAGATGTGGTGTTACAATTGCTATACAGAACTTATCACAACTTGATAAAAGTGGTACTTCATATTACAGACAAACAGTTCTTGCCAATACTAAAACTCAAATAGTATTTGGTGACACAGTTCCAGAAGATAGTGAATACTGGAACAAAGCATTTGGACAAGAAAAGAAAATTGATAAAGACTCTTCATTTGATCCATCATCAGGTGATGTAAAGAGAAAAACAACTATAAAAGTAAAAGATAAAGATAGATTTAAAGTTCATAAAATACAAGAAAACAAATTTGGTTCTATATATTACAGAACTAAAAACGCTAAAGGAAATTCAGTATTTGGAGAAGGTAAAGTAACATTCTTAGACGATAAATATAAGCAAAAACATCCTGCATATGAATACAATTTTGAGAAGTTTATGGTAGTAAAACCAATTGATTCTGATTTCACATCAGTAAATAACATTTCAAAAGGTGGCCCTGTTATAGAAGATGATGAAAGTTATATATTTGGTACAAATACTAATGCAACCAAGGCAGAAGATGTTAAAGTTTCAAAGCCAGAAGAAATAAAAAATATTGATTTAAATTTAGATGATGATTTCGATATTGTTATAGATACTGGAACAGATACTCCTACTTTGGAGAATGCAAAAAAAGATGGTGGTGCAATAACAGAAACTTATGAAACACCGATTATAGACATAAATGACGACGACAATGGTATGAATAATGATGATGATTCTATTGTTTAAAAACATACAAAGAAAAGCTTGATGCTGTAAGCATCAAGCTTTTTCAAATTAATTCTTTAAACATCCAAGAGGAACTACATATACGCCATCCTCTCTTCTATATGCATACTCAGTACCTGTTAATACCATTAAAAATGATGGTTCATTCATTTCTGATATATCAACACTATCTTTAAATTTTAATAGATTTTTTGCAGCTTCATCTATTGCCTTATCAGATCCTAATTTTATTTCGATAGCTCCCCATTTTCCATTATGCAAATGTATAACAGCATCACATTCAAGTCCACTTTTGTCTCTATAATAATACACCTCACCATCTATACTTTGAGAATAAATTTTCAGATCTCTTATACATAATGCTTCAAACACAAGCCCAAACGTATTAAAGTCTTTTAATAGATCTTTATCAGTAGCCCTTAATGCTGCAACTACAAGAGATGGATCTACAAATTCTCTCTTTTTACTTGTTCGTATATCCGTTTTACTTCTCAATTTAGGTTGCCAAGCCTCAACATCATCAATTATATATATTTCTTCTAATACCTTTATATAATCAGCTATAGTCTTTTCACTTATATCAGATGCCGAAGTCTTAATATCTTCTCTTATAACAGATATGTTAGCCGTCGTAGAAATATTCCTTGATAAACTCCTTAAAATACTTCTAATTCTTGAAGGGTTTCTATCAACACCATCAAAAGCTTTCATTTCATTATTTATTATTGATTCTAAATAATCTCTCGATATTGTATACGAATCTTCGTCTTTAAATTCTAATCCTGCTGGCCATCCTCCTTTAGCGCATAGAAATGCTATATCTTCTAAGGATAACTTACTAACTCCCTTTATATCACTTTGGCTATTAAATAATTCTTTTAAAGATACAGTTCCTATCGAATCTTTTGATTCGTATAGACTCATTGGTCTCATCAAAATATTAACTATCCTTCCCGTACCAGTATGCTTCGGTTTAGCTTCTCTAGGTGAGGCAGAACCTGTTAATATATATTGTCCTTTTAATCCACTATTATCAACATCGTATCTTATAGCATCCCATATAATTGGGGCGTCTTGCCACTCATCTATCAATCTTGGCTTGTCTCCTTGTAATAACAAATCAGGTCTCGTTTCTGCTATTGCCATATTATTTTTCAAAGTAACAGGATTTTGTAATTCCAAATAACTTTTTGAATATTGTTTTGCTGTAGTTGATTTTCCACACCATTTGCAACCTCGTATACATACCGCTCCATACAATTTTAATTTTTTTAGTAAAACCTCATCTACAAGTCTTGGCAAATACTCTTTCATTTTATACCTCCAAACATATTATATGTTTATATATATTATATCATTCACTTCCAAGTTTGGCAAGCTTTTACTTCCGAGTTTGGCAAAGTTTTACTTCCGAGTTTGGCGTTTTATAATATACAATTTTTAGTATTATTAATTAAAATTATCAAATTATATAGACAAACAGAGGCATTCCTACATAGGATACCTCCGTTTTATTATATACCTAATTTAATGTAGTTTAGCACTACTCAACTATAACATTAGGACTAAATGTCTTCTTTACAATTTTACTTGCTTTATCTTCTGCATTACCTGGCTTTAATATATCTAGTTCTTTTTGAACTAATTTATATTTATTGTTTTCTTTGTCAAATTCAAACATACTAACTGTTTTTTCAAGTGAAGTTTCAAGTTGTTCTAAATCAGTAGTAAAGTATAATTCATCGTCTTTAAGTACTACTCCTACTTTTTTAATTATTCTAAATATTTCAGCGTTATGATTTACATCTTCTCCAACAAATACTAATTTTGGTGGGTTATAGAAACCTGCATCATTCTTTGCAAAATTTTCATAGAAATCACTATATAATTGTAATTTTTCTGCAAGCATTGTTTGCCATTCTTCATTTCTTCTTACTACTTCAAAAATAACATCTACATCTTCGTTACCATTTTTTAATTTAACTGTTCCACCTGTAGGTTTAAATTTAACATTATATCTCTTTGATAATAATAATAAATTTGGATTAGCCTCTTCAAAAGCTCCTACTTTCTGCATATATGCAATTACTATCTGGTTACCAGCTAATTTTCTCTTTAATGCATATGCAGGTTTTGTATTATCTGTTGGCTGCCAATTAGTTACAACATTTCTTTGCTTTAAAATATATGTAGCAATTTTATCCAAAGCATATGCTCTATATGAACTCTTTCCTGTTTCAGTTTGGAAATAATATCTAGCTAATACTTTAGATTTTGTTAAATCCTCTAACCATTTAGCAACTTTATCTTGTCTTTTTTCCTGTTCTATATGTTCTAATTTTCCTCTAAAATCAAGAACTTGTGTTACTTGTCTAGAAGTAACAAATCCAAATTCATTAACTACTTCTAATGCCTTTATATGGTCTTCTGATATATATCCCATATCCATTTTAAAAACTACTTGATTGATTGATGCAAAACCTTCTTTACCATCAAACACTTTAATTTCATTTGGTCTCACTGCAAATGGTGAAACTCTTGTTTTTACTTCTTTATCATTTATCATATTAATTTCCTCCATATTAAAATTTTAATAATCAATCTACATATACATTATATCACAATATCTCAACTATTTGTGAATTTACTACTAAAAAGTGTAATTATCCTATTATTTTTAGTTTAATTTTTCCTTTTTCTTCATTTATTCTCTTTATATATACTAGAACTTTTTGCCCATACTCTACACCATTAACATGTTCAGACAAACCTACTAATCCATGTTTTAACTCTATAAATATACCATTTTTTTCTCTGTTTCTAACTATTCCTTCTACTATATCTCTTTCTTTAATTTTCTTAATGTTCTCTTTGAATGTACCTTGTAAATCTTTTAAAGAAAGATCTATTTTACCAGTATCTCTATCATATCTTTTTACGACCACTTCTAAACGTTGTCCTAATTTTAATTTATCAGATACTTTTTGTAATCTTACATTAGATATATCATCTATTTTAAGAAGTCCTGTTACTCCACCACCAACATCAACGAAAGCTGCAAAGTCATTCATTCCTCTTACAACACCTTTTAACTTCATTCCATCTTTTAGGTGCATATACATCCAACGTCTAACCTTAAGTTCTACCATTTTCTTAGAAAGTATTACTTTATCTATATTACCGTCTATAACTATAATATCTTTTATACATACTTGCATGATTTTATCTTTTTTATTTGTGCAAAGTCTTTCTTCTACTAGTCCGTCATCACCAACTATACTTGATACTTCTTCTCTTGGTACTATACATTCTATTCCATTTGCGAAAAAGCCATGCAAATTAAAACTTTCATCAACTTCCTTTATCATAGCGTCAAACACTTGTCCAGATTTTTGTGCTTTTTCTAAATCAGTTAATGTATAATTTTTTTTCTTTGTTTGTTTTTTATTATCCATTATATGTTCTCCTTATATTACTAGAAACCAAAAACTACTGTATATTCATCAGGATAAGTTTCTTTAATTACAATATTCTTTATCTCATTACTATTCTCAACTTTAACATATGTATCATACGTTTTACTCATACCTTCTGCATCATATTTTTCATACTTGACAAGTTCTATACTATTTCCCAAAATCTTATTTTCATTTAATATATCCAAAAGATCGCCACTTCCCATAGCAGCATATTTTTCATCTTCCATGTCTATTATGGATAATATCTTTGATAGGTCACTCTTTTTAAAACTATCTGATAACTGAGAAATGTATCTGCTTACTATATCTTCTTCATTTACTTTTAATTTTTCATAAGTTTGACGATAATCAGTATACTTGTCTTGAGAAAAATTAAATCTTAATACGTATACAAGATAGATGCTAACAGCAACTATTATTATAATAGGTATTATCAAAAATATTGATGTAGTCACTTTATTTTTCATTTTATTCCTCCGCTAATATTATATTATATATTTCAAATATGCCATCTTGTTCGTTTAATAATATCAATACATAATATATGTTACCATCGATATCTAGCAAACAATTGTACAAATTTGTTTCCTTTTCATAAACTCTATACAATAATTTACTATAATCATTAATTTCATACTCAGAATCGTTTAACACTTTTGATATTTCTTGAAGCTTTTCTAGTATTACAGCTTCCGATTCTCTTTCAAAATAGCTCTGACTGATATTTCCCATTACAGCTTTATATTCTTCACTTTTTAATTCCATAATAATCTTTTTAGAAATTTTTTCTAGTGTATAAAACGTATCATAATCATTTATAAGCTGCATATTTACAGTATCATACAACATATCATCCGAAATTGTTTTTTGTTCATTTGCCATCATACTTAATTTATTATTATTAATGATGAACACATAAACACCAACAGACATTGCAATTACAATAACAATTGTAAAAAATACAATCTTTTTTTTCATATAATTCTCCTATCTTACATAAAAGCCCGTATAATTATTTGGGTTTTTCAAAATAACTTTCAAACTCCATTTGTTCCATGTGTCTTTAAAGTTTTTACTATTTTGTGAATAAAATCCATACACATTAATAGCCTCAGTTGATGAATTAGTTGTTAAGCTCACTACTTTATATGTTCCTTTACTTTTTGCTTGGATAGCTTTGTTGGCAGCATTTACACATTCTTGTGGAATCGCTTTCCAAAACTTGTTATCCTCAACACAATTGTATTGGTAGTATTTTCCATTACCATATCTGCTTTTTGCCGTTGCTTTTACACTTGGGCCTCTGTTAAGAACCGATATTCCAACTAAAACTTGTGATTCAAAAGAGCATCCACCTTGTTCACCATAAATTAACCTAGACATTATTTCTAAATCATTCATAGAATCTAGTGCTCTATCAATAGCATCTTTTCCAGAAGGTTTTTGCTTTGCCGAAAAATTAGCACTTCCATTTCCTGTTTGCGCTGTTTGTCCTGCATTAGGATTTTTGTACTTAAAAATCCACCACTTTTTTACATTAGCCTGAGTGCTTCCATTTTTTCCCTTACCGGAAGGCATAGCCGCATTTCCATTTAATTGAGCTACTGTATAGAATCCATCCCTTTGAGGTCCAGCAGGATCTACTATTCCTATAGTATTTCCACCATCATCAGGATTAGCACCTACTACTGCTATTATATGTCCTCCACCTGTAAAATATCCTCTAGACGTTGAAGCAATTCCACAATATCCTTGTTTAAGTAATTCTAAAACTTTTCCTGCTTGACCTGAACCTAATTCAACTACTTCCACGCCAAAATTACTCATAACTTTCTTTGGAAATCCCCAACTCATACCAACACCTTGCACATGCCCTCCCACAGCCAGAGAATACGCACAAACTTCAGGCGGAGTCATAAATCCATCTTTTGGTGAACCCTTTCCATGTAAACTAGCCCCATCATAACCAGGAATAACTAGTCCTAATCCTGATAATATTATAGAAATTGATGATGGCCCACATGCTTGGGCATTAATTGTCTTGTCTACATATAGCCACGATGCCCATTCTGCAGGACTAATTTGCCTATACTTAGGAAAAGTTCCTGCCAAAGTTGTGACTGTATCAGCATCTCCTGGCATCAAAGTAGAGCCAACATTAGATTCTGATAAAGAATCCATTGATCCATCTCCACTTAAAGATGTGGTTTTTGACCAATATAATTCAACAGCATCTTTACAATTAGTTGTCATTGGTGATGGCTTAGTTCCTGAAGTCACTACAGATTTAGTAGTATTATAAATTACTTTTTTATTTATACCCGAATTTTCATTATTATCAGAGGTGGTTGAAGACGCATTATCTACTATTGTTCCCTTAGGAGCCATGTAAATATATTTATCTCTTGTTAATGTATACTTAGTTATATATACAGTTATAGAATTAGACTTGTCCAATTTTAAAAGTTGCCTATAATCCAATCCAAAGTTGAATTTTTCAGCTGCATTTTCCTTGGTATTGTTAGCCGCGTATGGCATATAAAGATCTAACTCGCCTTTCTCAACAGCTCCTCCAGTATCCGCTACGATCGCATATCCATAATCTTCAACTCCAGAGACATTACTCTTTATATATATTAATGTTCCCCTTGGAATTTCAAACTTTTTACCATTTTTTGAATACGCGGTAGCTACAACTCTTGGTATAATACCTTTTTCTGCAGCTTCATCGAAAGCAGGAGTTATATTATACGAAGTTCCTAATTGGTCTTTACAATATTCGAAACCATCCTTACTAGCAACACCATACGAACAAGATCCCTTTGCAACATCACCAAAAAGTCCATATACCGTAGATTTCATATTTTTAATTTCACTTACATGTTCACTAGACGGTGGAACTTGTGGAGTTAATCCATCAGGTAAATTATACCATGTATATTCATTATTACCTACTTTTGCAGTAGATTCTGCAAAACAGAAATTATTACACAGTAAAACAGAACATATAAGTAAACTAAGGATAAAATATCTTTTTACTATCTTTCTCATTATTTATCACCATTTCATACACTCTCTTGATCAAACACCTTTTATATCTATCAGCTGACTAAAAGGTCCTTTATCCTCTACGACTATATTTAATTTAATTTCACCTAAATTAATGATATACTCTGCATATCCTATGTTATTACTATAGTTTTCACTTAACAATACAAATGATACATTGGTTAACTCTTCTTGAGTGACTAAATTAACAACTGTATCTTTATATTTCTCAATTTCATTTGAGTATTTTTCGTCTTTACACTCATTTGTAAGCATGTCAAAACTTTGAGATATTTCTCCATTTCTTATACATGTAAGCCATTTGGTTATAGTAAATTCTCTATGAATCTTTTCTGGTTCTATTGTAGCATCCGTATAATATGAATTCTCTTGAAATATTACCTCTTCATACTCGTTATCTGACATTTCATTTTGTGCATTCTCTTTACCGTTAGGTATCAAAGCCCCAACACTTATCAGTTCAAGTGCAATAATAAACAATTTTATAATGTTTCTTTTATCATCCATACTAATCTCCAAAATTTGAATCTTCTTTAATAAAGAAAGAATAACTCTCTTTATTAATCTTGTAAACCATTTCACATTCTCCTAGATATTTAGAAGAATACTTTATAGTATAAAATCCCTTACTGTCTTTAGTTTGTGATGTTATAATAACATCATCAAAATCAGCACTATTATTAGGTAACTTATTCTTTACTTCCTGAAATTTTGTATCAGAAACCACATTTTGATTACTAAATAATTTGACCATCATTTCATAGTAATCATTTTTCAAATACGTCATATATTTATATAAAATATTATAAGCTATTTGAATTTCCTCATAATCGTTAATGACAATATTTTCATTTGCTTTATCTTGACTATTTTTTTCACTTTTTGGTTTATTTATATTATAGCTCTGTATAGTCAAAATCAAAATTACTATGATACCTAAAATTATTACTATATTTAAAATCTTAGAAACAATTTCACTATTCATATTTTTCTCCTACTTATTTTTGCAACAGTGGTAATGGGTCTACCGCGTGGTTACCAGATGCACCTCCAACTCTGACTTCAAAGTGCGCGTGTGGACCCGTAGATCTTCCTGTACTTCCACAAGTACCTATTGCCTGTCCTGCATTAACGTGGTCGCCTTTTTTTACAGCCACACTAGTCATATGCATGTATAGCAAATATATTTCACTGTTATCCAATTTAATTTTAACGTAATTGCCTGCACCCCCACCGCAAAATGAAGAACTTGGCCTATCTAAAGCGTCAGATTTTCCGTAGTTATCTGTGCAGTTAGTAGTTGCTTGTACAACCGTTCCAGAAGCTGATGCTACAAATGTTGAGCCTGCAGGCATAGATATATCTATACCTCTATGTCCACCACCTCTTCTTGCTCCAAAATAAGAAGATATCGTAGTATTGCCTGGACTTGGCCATCCAAGTTTACCATCAGGAAGAGAGGAATAATCAACATTTACAAGATTACCTATTCCTGTAGTTCCTGCAGTTGTTCCTGTTCTTGTAGATTCTTCAGCTCCAACTGATGATCCGTAAAAATATTTCCATCCAGCTTCCGACTTACTAGCTAATTTGATTGCCTGCTTTAATGTATAAAAAGAAAATGTCATCCAATCACGGTGATATCCTATATTATTAGAAAACTCTTCCCCTGATTCCAAGTAATTACTATATACATTCTTTTTTGAATTAGCTAAATCAAAAAGTGTAAGCCTAACCAGACTTTCATCATTTTGAGAATTATTTTCATAATGTTTATAATAGGTCTCTTCTTCTGTAGATAATTCAGAGTTTTCTAATCCTTCTTTTATATCATCTACCGTATACGCTCTTTCTTCATGAGATAATTGTTCTAAAAAATCTTTCCAAGTCGAACTGACAGTTTCTGTATACCCTTTTTTCATTTTCATAGTATATGTAGCGGTATATGAGCCTCTCTTTATCGTACCATCGTCATTATATTTAAAATTATACAATTTTTGTGGTATGTTATATGTACCACTTTCATAGGTTTCATAATTTTCATCTTTGTATATATCTCTAGTTATTGTTTGATCTTCAGGTTCATTATTTAAATCATATTCAGTATATTGATATTCATTTATAATATATTTATCAAAGGTTTTAGCATATTTCAAACAATATTTTGTCTCCCAATCATCTCTCTCTTCTATAACTTTTGGTTTAGAAGGCTCATGTACACAAGATTTTAACGTTTTTATTGAAGGTGTACTATATTTGCTATATATAGTAACTCCGTTATCATTAATAGTAACTGTATGTTTTATCGTTAATTCCAACAAATCATAAAGAGTTTCTTGTGTAACTTTGGTATGACTTTTTATATTATATTGATTTATCTGAATACTATGATAAGCACTTTTTAACATCTCATAAGCAAATTGCTTAGATTCCGAATCTTCTGCATCATCTCCTGGTACTCTTACTCTTCCATCAGTAACAAGACCTATATACATTGAGTACGGAATAGTATAATTTTGTAAATATGGTTGAACCATATTAGCAAAAGTTGTTAAAGTTGTCTCGTTATCGTCGTCTGGATACTGCAATCTAGTTCTATCGTCTACCTTCATAGATGGTTGTCCCTCTTCTTTACTCCTGTTATATTTAACCCATCTTACTTTATTAAAATTGTATCTTTCTGCATTTAGCAAATGCTCATACAATCTTTTCTTTTCTTTCAAAGCAATTGCATTACCATTAAGTTGAATACCTGAATTAGATTTATCACCATTCTTATAATTTTCCTTCATCAAATTATACAAAGCCGCATTTGTATATTGAACATCACTAAAATACATATCAGCTATCCCTTTTATTTCTTCATCTGACAATAATAATAATGAGCCTGTAGTTTTATAATAACTTGCTCCCTCTGATTCTTCTGTCAATGAAGCAAAATAATTTGTTATAGCATCATTTGATGCATTAGTTGCATCATTAGAAAATACAACCACAACACATGCACAAAACAAAACCAATAACAGTATTCCTATAACTATCAGCTTAGCTTTAGGTGGTAGTGCTTTCCATAGTCCTTTTAATCCTTGCTTAAAAGCATCGCCTACATTTTTCAGTGCTTTTTTTCCGGCTTGCTTACCTTTGTTAAATAAACCTCTTCTTTTCGGAGTATCAGAAGTCTGTGAATTGGTTTGTTCTTCATTATTTTCTATGTTTTCTTCATTTTCTTCATTCACAGTATCACACTCCTTTATCTATTCCATTTTATATTTATACTAATGTCCTTTTCATTAATAGAAAAGGTATTAAATTTAATTAATGTTATCGTATCTTGCAAATCAATTGGTATATTAAATATACATTTGAATTCTATATATTTTTTATTATCTAATATATGTTCATCAAAATTTATATTGTTTGTAGCCATTATTATACTTGATTTATCAGACAAAGTAAGAATTACAGAATCGGATTGAGTAACATCAATTATACTGTAATCATTATCATCAACATATAAACTGCAATCAAGTTCAACATACTCTAAGTCTTGATATATGCTATTTACAATAACACCACATGAATCCCCATTCTCTTTTATAGGTACATTGTAAAAGTCTACAAAACTTCCTATAGTATAATGCCAATTCTCTGGAGCTGTCTCAATTATATTAATATTTTTGTTTACATCACCAAAATTGCAACTTATAGAGTATATGTTAGTAGATTTATATGTATGTTTTGTAGTTTTCCCAAATTTAATGTTATAAGTATCAAAACCATTATTCTTTAACCAATTAAAATAATCATTTTTAGAAATATTATTAAATTCTAGAAAACTTTGCAAAACTTTATTAGTTAAATATTCCTCATTTTGAGAATAAAAAGAATATAATAAATCATTTCCATATTCTTTCGACACTTTAGCATCAATCTCCTCATCAGAAAACTGTTTGTAATGACTAAGTTCTACGTCTTTTTTTGGTAACCATATTACACACAAAACAATAATTACTGATATAACAAGCAATAATACAAATATTTTTTTATTTTCTTTTAAAATGTTCATAATATCCACCTATTCAATATAAAATATGGAAAACTTTGCCTTATTTTCATCAAGTTCTACTCCAAAATATCCTACCGTATCGTCAGAATCCTTAAGAGAAAGTTCACACAAATACTTATTATTATCAAACAAATAGACATTTTTGATAATAAATTCATCAACATATTTATTACCTAGATGATCTTCTAATAAGAAACTTAAAATAAAGTTTTTAGCTTTTTCCTCAAACTCTTCATTGCTCATTGTTCTTTTATATTCATCAGACAACACAGAATAATAATCTGAGACTGTTTTCTTATCAATAGAAGCAGTGTCATCAAACTCGGCATCTTGCATAGTAGACAAGAAATTATTTATTATTTCTTTTATACTCCAATATATTCTTCTATTATCAATAATTTCAGCTTTATATAAAATGTCACTAGCAGAAGTAAAACTTCCATACTTCCACGTCGTTTTATTATTCTTGTTAATGATTCTCAATATACTTGTGCTCACCATCAAAATCACAAACACTATTAATAGCAATCCGACTTTTTTTTGTGCTTTAGTCAATTTTGAATAACTTTCTATTATATTAAAGATACTACTCACTTCCTTTAACACTAGTTTGCATTATCTGCATTTGCCTCATTAGCTTTCTTAATCATAGCTTGTAATTCTTTTTCTGTAACTCTATTTTTAGTAGCTTGCTTATAATATGCTGTTGCCAAATTTTTTGCTTTTGTTAAGCCCTTGCCATCTATATCTTGTTCGGCAACTGCTTTTTGTATTTTTTTCACAGTATCTATGGAATTAGTAATCTTAGAAGGCGTACTAGCCGCTACCGCTCCATATTTATATGCCCCTTCCGCCATAGAGCCACCTATAGTATCTCCTATACCCATGCCCACGGCTGCTCCTCTTAATGCCGAATCTAAATCTCCATCGGCACCTCCAATCACAGCTCCAGCCAAAGCTCCTGGTACAGCACCAGCAGTTTCACCTATACCACGTAAAATCTGTTTAGTACCTTCCTGTCTTTTTTTCTTTAATTCATCAAGTTGATCCTGATATTTATCCATCATGGCATTATAGTCCCTAATATTTTTTCCATTTTTAGTAACGTTATTACCTGTTTGTGGTTTTTGATTAGCTACTTCTCTAGCTTGATTATTAAAATGTGTTGTTCCACCATAAGTGCCAGGATCAACAGCAGTAGTTGTTTCAGCTCCCAATCCCTCTTGTTGGGTTTGAGGTCCTATATCATTCATTGCTTCATCTGGTACATTGCCACCAATTCCAAATGTAGCTTGATCTCTTTCCATCCTACTTTTAAGTTTTTGTCTTCCTTTTGCGGCATCTTGTCTAGATTTAATTCCGCCAGCAACTTTTGTAGTATTATCCAATACCCTTTTTCCAAAATTCCAAGCAATTGCAGTTTTTGCCAAGCTAGACATAGCACCACGTACATCTGCTTTGGAGTTACCTATTCCAAATATTTTTTTAATTAGTTCTTCAACCTTAAAAACAGATGTCAATGCAACAACACAAATAATACCCATACTAGCATTTCTATCATCTACATCCTCTATAGATAAGAAAGACATTTTAACTATAATAGATATTATAATAGCATATATAAAAGCTTGTATTGTCTGTATAAATACCAATGTACAGAATTCCTTTATCCAAGAATTAAGTACTGGTCCTCCCTTTTTTCCACCCATAAGATCCTCCTATCTTGCTTTAAGATATAGTTTTATTAAAGAAATCATAAACTACAACGGCCGGAGCCATCATTGCTAGCATTATAACATAAAATAATCTCTTAATGTAAGCAATTAAAAATATAAATGACTGCACTACTAAAATAGCATACATTATCGCATTTTGTATTACAACTTTATCTGTTTTCCAACTATTAGCTCCAAAAGTCCATGCTGCATTCTTAAAGTATTGTGCTAAATTTGCAATTAAACTTTTACCAGAACCAGTTCCTTCCTTTTTCACATAATATTTATATGCTTCTATTTGCGAAGCATAGAAATCCATTTGAGCCTTTTCATTATCTGTCTTATC
Organism: uncultured Clostridia bacterium; assembly: GCA_934149365.1. Classification (GTDB taxonomy): domain Bacteria; phylum Bacillota; class Clostridia; order TANB77; family CAG-465; genus CALXJE01. The sequence goes on along the minus strand of CAKPEI010000004.1, from coordinate 58,186 downwards.
AGATTTTTCTTTCAACTTTTTATATTCTTCTTCATATGATTTTAGATCGTCACTATTTTGTGTAAGATATTGTACGTTAGCTGCCAAAACTCTAATTAAATCATTATCTCCTCTACTCCAAGTCCAAAATTTATCAGAAGATGAAGCATCAACTGAATACCATTTATTTCGATCTCCAAATCTCCAATATCTATATCTTTCATCCTGAAGCAATATAACTGATAGTTCTGCATTTGATTTTACTATAGATTTAGATGTCTCTAAATCTGGTAAATTGCTGCTATCAATTCCGTCTATTAATCTCCCAAGACCCAATGATGTAATATCAGTTAAATGAAGGCTTCCCATAGCATCTATAAAATTATCCACAGCAGTTTCATAGTCTGTAATGTTATTAGATACATTCAACACTTGCTTAGCTTGTTCACTATTTAAACTTGTTGAAGCAATATTACTAGCCTTATCTACTAAAGATTCATTTAAATAAAATACGAAAGCTATAAATATATGAATTGTAAATAATAGCATTAAACCCACTGCCCAATCCCATAAAGCTTGTTTATATTTAGCTTTTTCAGAAGCTATAGTAGATACAGCAACTTTCACGCCAGCTACCATAACTGCAATAGAAAAGAACGATATTGCAAGTCCAAATATGGTACCATATGTTGATTTTAAAACATCTTGTATTAATCCTACAACAGTACCTGTGCTATGTGGATTTAAGAAGTTAACGTCAAGAAATGGTATTGCATTAAAAACTATAGCATCTGCCCAAGGGAAAATATTATTTGCAGCATCTCCACCAGTAGCAGCTTGGAATATATTTCCCAATAACCATTCCCCCAAACTAGCTAAGGCATATACCAATGATCCTATAGCATCCAAAAGTATACTAGCCAGTGTTTTTTTATTTAAGTTATCTTTAGTATCAGCAACTTTAAATGCACCTAAGTTTTGATTATAATAATCTTCATTTATTTCAGCATATATACAATTTCCAAAGCTAAACAAAACCAAAACAACTAATAAACATGTTATTATTTTTCGAAATTTACTAAACACCATTTCTTCACCACTTTCAAATTTACTACAACTCACTCTGCTGTTGTTTTCTTTTTTTCATTTCTATTATTTTAGATAAGTTTGTTTCAACAAATTCAAATTCTTTTTGAGTAGGTTTAATAGCTATAACAGCTGATTCATATCCCAATCTTAATAATCCCTCACCACGAGTAGCAGTAAGTAAAAAATCTGTTTCGCCATCACTTAACTTAAATACCTCTTTTAAATATTCTATTTCAGATTTATCTTGTGCCAAGAACAATTTAGTCTCTGCAGACGTAAGTACAGCCTGCGCAGCTTTGTTTTCGTAGAAATCTTGGAATTTCTGTGATACAACGGTAAGTGATACATTTCTTTTTCTTGCTCTTCTTGCCATTGTATTTAAGAAGTCTACCGCTTCGGGATAAGCCAAAAGCATCCATGCCTCATCCACTAAAACTCTCTTATGCCTTGCCTTAGATTTATCTTCGCTGTTCTTTTTAACATATTTTTCCCAAATCCAAGAAAGAAGTATCTGCTGTGCAAGTGGTCTTGCAAATCTTTCTTCAAGTTGAGATATGTTGATGTTTATAAAAGGACATCCCTCCATAAGATCAAAAGTTGACTGCCCATCAAAATATGCCATTTGTCCATCAAATTTTCTACAATATTGTTTCATTACCTTTATTAAATAGTTGTAATGGAATTCATACGTAGCATTGTCATTTTCTCTAGCTTTCTTTTCTAATCTATCATACCACGAACTTATTGTAGGCATTTCCTTCTTCTGCTTAGTTATTTTACCAGATAATTCATCAGAGTCAAGATATAAACTATCTATATCATTTGTAAATCCTCTTTCTTTATATTCTTCTGCAACAACTTCACTAATTATTTGCTTAGTTAACTCTGTTACTTCTTCACTTTTGGTAGAACCCCTAGCCATAGTAAGAAGTGCTTGTGTAACGTCTTCTACTTTGTTCTCTACATTCAAAGTAAAAATTTCCCTACCTGTAATCTCATCCTTTGTTATTTCAGGTTCAATATCGAATATATTAATTATTGTATTACTACTAGGGCTAATATCAATATTAATTCCTCTTAATGTTTCAGCCATAGACACATACTCACCTTCTGCATCTAGAACCAAATTTTCAATTCCCATTAATACAGCTGATCTAGCCATAATAGTTTTTATAGTTACTGATTTACCAGCACCGGACTTTCCAAATATAATCATATTGTAATTGGTCATAGAATGATCAAAGTTATCAAATATTACTGGAAGACCTGTTTGCTTATTGATTCCGATAGGAACTCCCGTATGATGTCCTACTTCTGCATTTACAAATGGAAACACAGTAGACATTGATCCTCTATCAAAAGTATGTTTTCTTTTAATAGTGTTTGTATTTAAAGGTAAATTAGATTTAAATCCTTCTTCTTGCAAAGCCCATGCAGTTTTTAATCCAACTAAATTCTTAGATGCTTCCATGGCTAATAATTCTGACATCTTATCTAATTCAGCCTTTGAATACGCAAATAATGTACATATTATTGTAGCTTCAAACAACTTATTATATCCAGCTGCAATTTGATCTCTTAGAGCCTCTGCTTCGGCTTGTTTAGCAGTAAGCACTGACTCCCTGTTGATATCACCTCTATCGTGAGCAACATATCTCTCAGATTGTATTTCTACTATTGTTTTGTTAAGTTCATTTTGAGATGTTGTTTCAGAAATTGGATGAATATATACCGAAGTATTAACATCCCCAAACTCATATATGTTTGATAAGAAATATGGGAATGTAGCTTGTCTAGGTAACGTAGTCACATAAAAAGTTCTGGCATATCTTGAAATTTTTGAAAAAATTTCCAAATAATCAAAATGAGATGCATCAATTCCCGATGGAGCAAGCAAGTCCTTTAAAGTTGACTTGTTGATTTTCATTACCTGCTCTATATCTTGAGATTGGCTTACTAATTCTTCCTTATTCTCTTCAACAGCACCTTTTTTAACCTTTTTTATTTTTTCTTTTTTCATAGTTACCTCCCAATTACACTATTGTTTCATCATCAGTATTTTCTTCTTGTTTTTTGTCTAGTTCTTGAACAATACTCTCTTCATTCTTTTGGTTATCTTGTTTATGTTCTTCCGCATTTTTTCCATCTTCTAATATTTTTTTCTGTTCTTCTTTTATTGATTGTATCCTTTTTCTTTCATTTTCTTTATACTCTTCCACTATTATTTTTTTTGCTTTATCCTTAATTTTATCATCAATTCTTTCACTTTTCACCAAATCTATAGCTTGCTTACTAACTTCCTGATCATATGCACTTTCTGCAGCCTGTGGAGAAACATAGGTACCTTCTTCAACAGCTTTTGCTAATGCTGAAATAGCCTTGTATTCTGCCTCCTCACGCATAGTTTCCATTAGTCTATCATGTTTCTTTTGAATTGCATCTTCAGAAGTAGAATATAGTCTATGGAAACCTGACTCTAATGCTTGTCTAACATTTATATAATTTTCATCATCCCTGTTGTACGCAGAATATAACAATTCAGCTAAATCATTAGAAGATAAAATTTCAGAAGATACTGAACATGTTAATAAACCACTTTGTATATTTTGAACTCTAGTAAATAATTCAGTATAGCACATGTCTGCAATTTCTTCTTTTTTAAATTCAGTCCCAACTGTTAGTTCTGATGAATAATATGAAACAACTATATAAAAATTTCTTTGAAGCATAGCTTTGTTTAACGCTAGTCTTTCAACATATCTTACTATATCATGCCCGTATTCCAATACATTTTGAATACTGTTTCTTTTAGCTTCTACAGCGGCAATTTCTTCATCTGTTGCATCCAATGAATTAACAAGCATTGTATATTTTGAAGATAGATCTTCGTACTCCGTTTCTAATCCTTTCATATTGTCATTATACTTTGATATGCTGTCTTTTAAATTAATATTATTTGCTTGGACATAAAGTTGTATAGGACTTTTTAAAGTATTTAGAAAAGTTATAAATCCTTCTTCAACAGACAATTGTTCAACTTCAGACATAAGGTTGTAATTTATACCTTTACATTTTATTATGGCATTATATTTTTTTCCGCCATCTTGAATTATCATATTGTCCTCTATTCTATCAAAATTCATAAAATTAAATATATCTTCTTTGTTAACAGCTGCATTAGGATTTTTCTTATAAGGATTTTCAGATTTTGAAGTCTTACTTTTCACCTTATTATCTTCATTTTTTTCTTCATTACTTTTTTTGGCTCTAGAGCTTACTATAACCCAAACTGTCGCAGCAAGAAGTAATACAACCCCAAACATAATAATTATTATACCATTTACACCACTTAAGCTTCCCATTATTTTTTTCCTCCTTTGTTTTCTTCTCTTTTATAATTATATAAATAAATTTTCTTCTTACCTCTAAAAGCAATAAGTCTTAACAATATATCAAATATATTCTCGCCACCAGCTTTTCTCAGTGGTCCCATCATAGGTGAGTCAGGAATTGTAACGGCTCCTATAACGTATCCAATACCTCCAGTTATTCCTACTAGAATTAACCCTGCAACCAATGGTATACTCATAACACTACCCAACAATGTCCAAATTAACACTCCTATTAAGCCAAATGCAATCGTCAATATAAATGATTTAATTGTAAATATGAATAATATTCTACTTTCTCCCTTTACACTCCTAGGTACAAAATATGCTCCTCCCATGTGTATAACAACCTCCTCAAATAATTATTGAATAAAATCTCCCACAACTCCAATTAAGAAGTTCAAGAAAGATATTGTAGCAAAAGTCATAACCAAGCCTATGACAAATGGTACTCCTCTGCCTTTCAAGTCAGCTTTTCCCTCAGCTCCAGCAAACAAATACTTAACTCCTACAAAAATTAAAACGCCAACTGCAACATAGTTTAATATAGAAACTATCGTGCCATAAATATTTGTTATAGTTGTACCTGCATCATTTGTTCCAAACCAATAATCAAAAGAGCCACCTGATCTAGTTAAAATATTATCTATTGCTGTCCATCCATAAAATAAAACTATGGCAATAATCAGTCCAGTTAGGCCCTCTTTGACATCACCTTTTCCTTCTGCGCTCGAAGCCATATATTTTATCCCAAGCAATACAGTAACAATTAAAAATATAGCATTTCCTCCCATTTTTATTATATTTTTCAATTCGGAAAGCATATTATTATCCTGTTGACTTCTCCAATCTGTACCATTAAAAAAACTTGTTGCTGCTGACCACCAGTCAGAACTATCTGCATAAACACTTCCAAACAACAATGCAAACAAACAAATAGCAATAGTAACAAATAATAATTTTGTACGATTTTCTCTCATTTCTTCCTCCACAGACTCCTAGTCGCTTTTATTTTATCACTTAAATAAAAAAAAGTCTATAAATAATATTATTTAAATAATATTTATAAACTTTTGTAATATTTTCGTAATATTTACGTTCCCATTACTTGTTTAGCAACACCAGTTACAAAGTCAATTACGATAGTAGTTCCAAAAACAAGAGCCACTCCTATAATCGTCATAATCAAAGATTTTTTAATATCAGCTTTCTGATCTGCTGATGCCATCATATATTTTATACCTGTAACTAAAAAAGCAGATAATGCCAACACTTGTAAAACAAGTTTTACACTAAACCAAATTTTAGGGGCAACACTCGTTATTTGTGCATTCCCGCTCGGTGCTATAGGTTCTGTACCAGTTATAAAACTTTTACCCGTAGCTATTATAGTAGAACTAAATAGTATCAATATGGCAAAAATCAAAATAATAGTTAATACATTTTTATTCAACGTGATCCCCCCATCATTAGTCTTGGTTCAATAGCAACTGTTTAACTACAGTCACAATATATGGTATTATCGTTGATGCAGCAAAAGTTATCGTTGCACCAATAACAAGGGTAGTCATGCTCTTTTTAATTTCAGCTTTTTGGTCTGCTGACGCCATCATATATCTCACCCCAGCAAACAAAAACACACCTACAGCACTAACTTGTAAAACGGTCTTTATAATAGTCCATACTCCTCTAACAGAATTGTCTAATTTTGTAGAACCACTTCCTGTGGAAGTTATAGGAGTATTATAATCCAAAATATCAGCATAGATAGAGCTTCCAACAAATAAAACTAAGGAAAGTAGCGCAAAAATTAGCAATAAATTTATTTTCTTTTTCATTTTCTAACACCTCATAATTAGTTTAAACAAATATTTGCCCTGCAACCGTTGTTATAAATTGTATAACTATGGTTGCACCAAAAACAATGGCACATCCTATAACCAGAATTCCTAAACTTTTTTTAATATCAGCTTTCTGATCTGCTGACGCAAGCATATATCTTACACCACAAGCAAGTACAATAGTTATAGATAACACCTGTAAAACAAGTCTAACACTATTCCAAATTCTATTAACTGCATCCGTTGCATTACTAACATCATTAGCTGTACCAGATATGGTTGTTGATAAACCAGAAGCCAAGCAAAAATTCATCGAAAAAGTCATTAACAACAATAATAGCAGTACAACTACTAAACTTTTCTTCATAATTTCCATCTCCTTATTCAGAAAAAGCATCTTTTACCAAGATGCTCAAATTATTATACTTCATATTATCAAATATTAAACTGCATTTCCAGTTATTTGTCCAGTTACTTTTACTATGAAGTCTATTATAAATGTTGCTCCAAAAACAAGAGCGGCACCTATTGCTAATATTCCCATAGATTTTTTAATATCAGCTTTTTGATCTGCTGATGCAAACATATATCTCACACCGGCAAATACAACTGCAGCTACAGCTAATATTTGTAGTATTAATCTTACTGTATTCCAAGCTTTACCAACAGCTTCATCGGCAGCGCCTATTGTTCCGGTAGTAGTTGGTATATCAGTAGTTATTATTTGATTTGCAAATACTGGAGCTACAAAAGCTAATACAGCAACTAAAACTATCAACACTGACATTACTTTATTAAATTTTCTCATTTTATTTCCTCCTTAAAGTTATTTCATATTTAGATTATAGCAAAGTTTTCAAAATTTGCAATACTTTTTTTCTATTTTTATCCTTTTACATCTTTATGTAATTTTTTTGTAACATTTAGTCGTACGATTTTTCTTTGTTTTTTTCTAAATAACATATATAATAAAAAATAGTGTATAATCAATCGACTATACACTGTCTCAAATCACTTTCTAAAAACGTCAATTATTATGCAAGCTCCTATCATTATCCATTTTATAATCCAAGCAACAAACGAAACTATCGCGTTAGCAAATGGCAAAAGCAACCATAATACTAACAATGCAATTATCCATCCCATGTTATTTTCCTCCGCATCAAAAATTTTTTTAATAACTATAAACTAATTATATTTTAATTATATCACTTATATGTTTTTATGTCAATTTACACAATGTTTATCATTAAAGGAGGTCCAATGTTAAAAAGATTTTATATTTTATTCATTTCTTTTGTTTTATTTTTAACGCTACTAGTTTCATCTGCAAATATTTCATCAGATTGCTCTATATATTTTCCAATTCATTCTAGTTACAACATTTCATCGGAATACGGAAATAGATATTTAAAAAATAATCACTTCCATAATGGAATAGATATTCCAAAGACTGTTGGTACGCCTGTTTACCCAATATCAACTGGAGTTGTATCACAAACCGGCTTTTCTAAATCATATGGAAATTACATTATTATAACTTATGATAATGGATATAAATCATTATATGGTCATATGTCAGGTGAATATCCATTTAGCAAAGGCTCTTCCGTAACTTCAAATGATATTGTCGCATATGTTGGTCCAAAATATCTATCAGATGGTACTTTAAATGGTTTTACAACAGGTCCACATTTGCATTTCACTTTATACAAAGACGGAAAACATTTTAATCCGCTTTCTATCACTTACAAATGATATTATTTTTAGCAAAATAAAAGAGCAAACCATTTCTGATTTACTCTGTATATACAATATTATTCTTCAACGCTTTCTTCATTTTCTTGTGCTTTAGCTTTTTCAATTATCTCAAATTTAGAAACAGACACTTCATAAGCAGTTCTTTTTTCTATTGTTCCGTCTTCATGCTTCTTATCATATTCTCTTGACTGTACTCTTCCTACAACTTTAACAACAGAACCTGTTTCCAAGTGTTCACAATATTTAGCATTTCTTCCCCATATTATACAAGGAATATAATCTGATTTGTTGTATGACCTATTTACTGCAAGAAGTATATCTGCTATATCTCTTCCAAGAGGTGTTTTTCTATAGATCGGTTTTTTACATACAATTCCTGTTATTGTAAGTTCATTTATTGTTTTAACATTTTCGCTAACTTCTAATTGTTTGATATCTTTTACAAATACTGATAATATAAGTCTGCTTCTATTGTTTTCATCCATTTTATTATATGACCTATATTGTCCTTCTATAAATATTACCTTTCCAATTTCAAAATCATCAACATCAATTAATCTTTCTGAAATAATTACAGGAATTCTGTCTTTTTGGCTGCTTAATCTATCTATTTCTATATAAAATCTATAGAACTTTTCCCCATATATTTCATGACTTAATTCAAGCTTTGATGCAACTACTCCGCCCATTTTAATTACATTATTCTCGAAACTTGATTCCATTACTTTTTCCTCCTTTGATCTTTATACTTATTCTTATGTTTTAAACAACAAAAAAATTACTACGATATGTGGTATTATATCATAGCAATTTAATTTTGTAAATACTTTATGTTAAATGAAAACTTAATAGTTCCCCGTACTATCGTATAGTATTTTTTATATTACAATGGATAATAAATATAGTAAAAAATGTTGAATAGGAAATACTAAATAAAATGACCATTTAATCAAATTATTTTTCTTTCCTCTTTCACCATTATATAGGTAAATTGGAATAATACTAAGTAACATGTACCAATATAAAGGATTAGCACTTTGTATTATAATAATCAAAATTGCAATCACCATCAATGCTATATATCCAAGTTTTATATGTTCTTCTGTTAGCATAGAAGATACTACTTTTTTTACAGACATGTTATAATCTTGTCTTTGTAAATATATACTTATTTTTAACTTTTCTATAAAATAAAACATTATAATAAGCAAAGGTACATATACTCCATAGTCAAAAGGAATAAATAAATATATTCCTAGTATAACCATAAACAATATTATTTTAGTAAACATGTTCTGGTTATAACTAAACTTTTTTATTATAACTTTTTCATGTATTAACCAAAGAACGATTAATGATAACGTATATGAAAATACCACATTTAATTGTTTATTTACAGAAAGATTGTATGCATTACTATCAAGTCTACTTACAATAAATATTAAAGCTTGTGTTATCACTCCTAAAGAAAAAAGCCTTAATATATATTTTTTTAAGTCGCTAGTATGAAAGAAGCCTTGAACTATTAAAAACACAAAAAGTGACATCGACATTCTACCAATAGCTCTTAGTATTAAATATATGAAATTAGGCATATATCCTTCAAAATAATAGCCAATATGATCTATAATCATAGTAACAATGGCAATTACTTTAAGCATATTTGAATTTATGCTTATTTTTTTTAACCTCTTTATGCTGTTCAACTCCTTTCTATAATACACTTACATGATAATATCACACTTCCTAACTAACATGCAACAACCAATCACAAAATTTCAGACATATTTATTAAAGCAATCACATTTTTCCAAAGGTTTTTATAGTAAATTTTCACATTTTCCGACATTCAATTGATATTAATTTATAAAATATACCCCAAGGAATTTGTATTTCCCTGGGATTCTTTATTTATATTTTGTACTTTTCTCACAAAAGCAGTATTGTTGTTTTACAAATATTATATATTTTGCTCGAAAGTTTATTGAGTCTCTATTCTTCTTCAAGCAATTTCATCATATTTTGTTTATATGCTTCAACACCTGGTTGATTGAAAGGATTAACTCCTAATATATAACCACTAATTGCACATGCTTTTTCAAAGAAGTATATAAGTTGTCCTATATTATATGGTGTTAAGTCTTGAATAGTAATTGAAATTACAGGTACTCCACCAGATATATGTGCTTTATATGTTCCCTCTTGAGCTTGTTTATTTATATAATCTATACTTTTTCCTGCCAAATAATTCAATCCATCTGTATTATCACTTACTTCTGGTAACTTTATAAAGCTTCTATCTAATCCCACTTTTAACATAGTTTCAAAAAGATTTCTTTTTCCCTCTTGAACATACTGACCCATAGAATGTAAATCAGTTGTAAAGTCCATTCCATATGGCAAAATTCCTTTTAAATCTTTTCCTTCACTTTCTCCAAACAATTGCTTGTACCATTCTATAAAATAATGGAAATGTGGTTCGAATGAAGACATTATTTCCACTGTTTTTCCTTTACCATATAATATATTTCGTATAGCAGCATATCTATAGCAATCATTATTTGTAATATCATTTTCATTATACAGATGGCTTGCAAACATAGCTCCATCTAAAAGTTCTTCTACATCAATTCCAGCAACTGCAATAGGCAAAAGCCCTACTGGTGTAAGCACTGAATATCTCCCCCCCACATCATTCGGTATTACAAAAGTTTCATAACAATTTTTATCTGCAATTTCTTTTAATATACCATTTTCTTTATCAGTCGTAACATATATTCTTTCTGCAGCTCCACCAACTCCGTATTTTTCTTCCATGAATGTTTTTAGCACTCTAAAGGTAATTGCTGGTTCTAATGTTTTACCAGACTTAGATATAACATTAATTGCTACTTCTTTATCCTCTATATACTCTATCAAACTTCTTAAATACTTAGGACTCATATTATTACCCGCATATATAATTTGTGGTCCTTTTCTCTTATCATGCTCTAACATGTTATATAATGGATCTTTAAACATTTCTATAATTGCTCTTGCTCCTAAATATGATCCCCCTATACCAACTACTATAAATACATCTGCTTGTTTGTTTATTTTATCAGCACATTTTAGTATTCTTTCTAATTCTTCCTCATCTCTTTTTTCTGGAAGATCTAACCAACCTAACATTTCATTTCCCGCACCATTTTTATTTTCTAGCATCTCATGTGCTCTTCTCACATCATTAATCACAAAATCGTAGTCCTCTTTACGAACCACATTTTCTATTCCTTCAAAATTTAGCACTACTCCGTTCATTCTACATCTCACCTCTTCTTTAGTTATTATAGAACTTATTTAATATATTTGCAAGACATCTCGCTCCAAAATATGCTTCTTCTAATGTATTTCCAGTGGTACCAACTTCTACTAAAAATGAATGTTTTATTAAATCTTGATTATATTTAGAATTACGAATTATCATACCTCTAAAAAGACCCGGATACATCTCTTCGCCAAGTTTTTGTATTTGAAGTGCAAGGGCTAGATTATCTTCCCAGAACTCATTAGAATAATTATTTGTCCCAACCCCCATAACAAGCATAAGCTTTGCTACTTTTTGCCCATTTATTTCTACTGTTGGTCCATTTGTTAAATCGCCCAATGCATCTCTATGTACGTCAATTGCTAAGCCTATTCTCTGATTATTTTGAATAGCATTTTGAATTGTTTTTCTAGAATTTGTATAAGCAATTTCATAATTCCCATAATCATGTGGTGTTGTATCAAATATTACTTGCATATTATTTTGTTTTAATGCCTCCGCAAGGACATTTCCCACTGACAACATATTATATTTAGCATCTCTAGTTCTGTATGTACTGCTATATTCAAATTTATAATTTTCACTATTTGTATATGATTCTGATGTATGTGTAGAATATATCAATATAGGATCACTTTTCTTAGTAAGTACTATATTCTTTTTAAACAAACCTGAAATATCAATATTTCTCTTGGACGAATAGTTAGAAATATTCATTCCATATATATTAATCTTTTGCACTTGATCTGTTTCTTTTATATTAAGATTTTCTTTATCTTTTTTGTATGCGACTTCTAATGTATCCACTAAAGATACATCAAATATATTTTTGTCTTCTGCTTTTTCCACATTATCAACTTCTTCAGCATCTTTATTCTTTTTATTAATAGAATTCATTTCAAAAGGCGATGTTAAATTACTTGCTACCGTTAACATTTCAGTTTTACTAATTTTATTTTTTTCTGCTTGTCTTATATTACACGCTATATATAGAATATTACCATTTATCTCACTCTTACTCAGCAAATATTTACCACCAAAAGAAATTATAACTATACATAGCAAGATTATTATTAAGCATTTAAAATATGAAAAAATATTTCCAAATATTTTTTCTAAGTTTAGTTTATTAAAAAAATCAATCGTAACTTTCATAGTTTATCATCACCTAGTCCTATGTTTATTACGATTGATATAAAATTATTCTATTTAATATATGTTTTTTAATCTAAAAGTTCCGTCATTGTTTCGTTGTATTTTTCTAAAACCCTTACTGTTCTTTCTTTTAGGTCTATTACTTCTCTTTTAATATCAAGAAGCTTTTCTTTTTCTACTTCTATAACAGATTCTATTCTTTGTTTTTCATTTAAAGCTTCTTGTCTAGCATTTTCCAATATATTTCTTGCTTGGTCCTCAGCAGTTATAAGAGCATTAGCAACTTTTTCTTGTTTCTCTATATATTCCGTATCATATCTTTCCAACTTTTTACGAATAATAGTTATTTCATTAGAAAGTCTATTTATTTCTGCTTTTTCAGCTTGCAAATTACTTTCATAATCTGCTTTCATTTCTCTTAAGTATTCTTCTACTTCTTTTTTATCGTAGCCAAACATCTCTGTATTAAACTTCTTTTCGTTCTCCATTTATTACTACCCCCAGTACTACGTATATTGTATATATTAACAGATTTCTAGCAATTTTTCAACTGTTTATTCAAATTTATTATCACTAATTAACTACTAATCTTTTAAATTTCTCAATCACAAAGTTTTTTATGTTTATGCTATACATTACAAAATAAAAAATTTTATTTGAATTTTGCATAATTTTCATATTTTGCAAAATAATACTACTGGTGATATTTATGAATTATACAAAATTAAATATGAATAATGAAGAATATTCATATTATGTAGATACCCACTCAAAAAAAAGTCCTATTGTTAAGGATTGTATATTTGCTTTTCTAGTTGGTGGTTTTATTTGCATGATAGGTCAGTTTTTTACAGATACTATGATAAAATGTTGCAATTTGCCTCTGAAAACAGCAACTACTTATTCTACCATTTTATTAGTGTTTATTGCTGCGGTACTTACTGCATTTAAAATCTATGCGAAAATAGGTAAATTTGCAGGAGCAGGTTCAATTGTCCCAATAACAGGATTTTCAAACTCTATAGTTTCTCCAGCTATGGAATACAAAACAGAAGGAGTAATTTTGGGAATTGGTGCTAATATGTTCAAAGTAGCAGGACCTGTACTTGTTTATGGAATTTGCTCATCAATGATAGTTGGATTTATATATTGGCTTCTGCAGCTAATATAAAGGAGGTACATATGAAAATAGGTAAACAAACTTTAGAATTTGAAAAAAAGCCAAAAATATTAAATACGGCTTCCGTTGTAGGCCCAAAAGAGTCAGAGGGTCCTCTTAACATATATTTTGACAAAAAATATGACGATGCCTTTTTTGATGAAAAAACATTTGAAAAGGCTGAAAGTAAAATGGTTATGACTACTGTAGATACTCTACTTAGTAAAATACCAACTGATAACTCAAGTATAGACTATATATTCGCAGGTGATTTATTAAACCAATGTATTGCTACAGGATATGCTATAAGAGAATTAGAAATACCGTTTTTTGGACTATATGGTGCTTGTTCAACCTTTGTTGAATCTTTGATTTTAGCTTCTTCTTTTATAAATGCAGAATATGGTAAGAAAATGATTGCTACTGCGTCTTCACATTTTTGCTCTTCAGAAAGGCAATTCAGACTCCCTCTAGAGCAAGGTACGCAAAGAACACCTACACAACAATGGACTACTACAGCTTGTGGAGCAGCTCTTGTAACTGAAAATAACAATAGTATGAAATGTCCTGTGGTAACACATGCAACTGTAGGTAAAATTGTAGATATGGGAATAAAAGATATTGCAAACATGGGAGCTGCAATGGCTCCAGCAGCATTTGATACAATTATGACTCACTTAGAAGATACCAAAAGGAAGCCTGACTACTATGATCTAATTCTAACTGGTGATTTAGGAGTAGTTGGCTCTGAAATCTTAGTCGATCTCCTTAGGAAAAGTGGAATAGATATTTCAGCCAACCATAATGACTGCGGAAAATTAATATTTGATATAGAAGGTCAAGATATGCACGCAGGAGGTAGTGGATGTGGATGTTGTGCAAGTGTTTTCTGTGGATATATATACGAACTATTAAAAACGAAAAAAGTAAATAAAGTATTACTTGTTGCAACAGGGGCGTTAATGAGCCCATTATCTCTTGGTCAGGGTGAATCAATTCCTTCAATTGCACATGCTATTGCAATAGAAAACGAGGTGTAATATTATATGGAACTATTTTTAACTTATTTAAAAGTATTTATTACTGGTGGACTTATATGTACAATAGGTCAAATATTAATAGATAAAACTAAATTAACTCCCGCTAGAATTCTAGTTGTATTTGTCACAGCTGGAGCAATACTTACTGGACTTGGTATATACCAACATATTGTTGATTTTGGAAAAGCAGGTGCAACAGTTCCCATCTCAGGGTTTGGCTATTCATTATCAAAAGGTGTTATTGAAGAAGTAAAAGAAGTAGGTTTTCTTGGAATTTTTACGGGTGGTATAAAGGCAACTGCAGCAGGTATTGCAGCAGCAGTATTCTTTCGGATATTTCTGTGCATTATTTGCAAAACCAGATATAAAATAAAAGTAAGGTACGAGTTAATAACTCGTACCTTGTTTTGAAACGACATTTGGAAGAACTTCATAGTTCATTTTTACCACGAGCCTTTTGCAATTAAAACGACTTCACCCCAAGCAAAAGTATGTCGATACCCGCTAGTATCATAGTTTTAAGCTATAACACTATTTACCATTTCTGATTCACTAAGTTGCAATGAAACTTATGGAATTAATGATTATATCAAACCAGGTAGAAGAATATAATTACGTTTTTTGAGAGTTTGATCGTAAAGGGCTTTTTCTTCTGCCAAGTTTAATAACAAAAATAATTAAAACAACTTGATACATAATTAATATCACTCAAAAATATTATTGTCCGTATTTTACAATAAGTATAGTAAATTGTCAAGCTTTTCAAAAAATTTAAGAATTTTTTCCACCAATATTTATACATACAAAAAATTTTTTTGGACATAATATACTTGTGAATAAATAAGGAGGTTTATTTTATGGATTCTTTAAATCAAATCGAAATTCAAAACATAAGACACATTATAGGAAGTCTATCAAACATTTGCTTAAAAATAGACTACTACAAAACATTAACAAACGATACTCAAATTACAGACTTATATGATCAAATTTGCACTCAGTCTAATTCTTTAAAACAAGAATTAACAAATATGTTATAGTTGGAGGTAAATAATATGAATGAAAAATGTTCAGTAGCAGATACTTTATCTAGTATAAACGCTATTATAAACAAATTAAATTATGCAATAGAACAAGCAAACAATAAAGCTTTTAGAGACACATGTGTTCAATACAGAAATATATTCGAAAACATTCAATGGAATGTGTATGAATTTGCTAAATCAAAACAATACTATGTTCCAGCCGCACCAGCAGGTCAAGCTGATATAGAACAAGTAAAACAAACAATTCAAAATGGCTAAATAGAATAAATTAGAGTGTCAATTCGGCACTCTAATTTTCTTCTTTATTACTTTTCAAGAATCTTTTAATCTTCATTGTAGTTGTTTTTTCAAAATCTTTATCTCTTACCTTTAAATTTTTTACTGCTTTATATGAAACCATTTTATCATTAATTGCCTTAATTCCTTCCCATATCTTTGTTTTAATAGTTTTCTTATCAGGCATATCGTCGCCATAAAAAGCTTTAAGTTCTTCTTCATCTAATGTAACTATTGCACAAACCGACATATTAGTTCCTTCTCCCTCACCATAAACCATTGATTCTTTTACTATGTCAATTTTATTTATTTCATTTTCCAATTCTTCTGGAAATATTTTTTTACCGTTATTAGTAACAATTACATTTTTACATCTTCCTGTTATTACAAGGTTTTCCTTATCATCAAAGTGTCCAATATCTCCTGTATGGAACCAGTTATCTTCAATAGCCTCTTTAGTCGCATTTTCATCATTGTAATAACCAAGCATAACATTATCACCTTTAACAAGTATTTCTCCATCTTTGCCTTTAGGTGCATCTATTTTGATTTCACAATTACATGCTGTTCCAACTGTTCCCGCTCTTCTTGTTTCTTCTCTAGTTCCCGCCACTATAGAAGCAGTCTCTGTAAGTCCATAACCTTGAAAGACAACATATCCGAATCCCTCTACTTGATTAATTAATTCTTTCTCTACTGGAGCTGCAGATACTAATATATATTTTAATCTTCCACCTAAAGAATTGTGTATTTGACTAAATATAGCCCTTTTTAAAGCATAACCAATCTTTCCCATTTTATTAGTTATATTGATTAATCTTTTTACAGCTTTTTCTTTATTTTGTTCTTCTATAGTTTTATTAATTCTTTTACATATGTGCTCAACTAGCAATGGAACACACACTAATACTGTTGGGCTAGTCTTCTTTATATCTTTACTTATATATTTTAATCCCTCACATATAGCAACAGAAGAGCCGTTTGCAATAGCATACATACACGTTACTATCATTTCATAAATATGGTGCATTGGAAGTACTGAAAAGAATCTATCTTTTACATCTACTTTTAATATTTCCGTAGCTCCATCCAAATTTGATATAACATTCCTATGACATAGCATTACTCCTTTAGATGTAGAAGTAGTACCTGATGTAAAAATAAGTATTCTGAAGTCATCAGGTGATATTTCTTGGTTATAGTACCATTTTTCTCCCTCACTAATGAGTTTTTTACCTTCTTCTAAAACATCAGATAGTGCTATATCTTGACTTTCATCATCTTTATCCATAGATATATAAAGTATGTCACTTGGAAGTTTTGAGCGTATACTATCGATCGCATTTTTCTTTTTACTAGAATAAATTATACACTTTGCATTTGCCCTATTTATTAAATTAATAATTTCATTTTCTGGTAATTCCTTGTCAAGAGGTACAACTATACCTGTACCTGTAGTAACTGCCATATATGACATATACCAATTATAGCTATTTTCTCCTATTATTGCTATTTTTTCGCCTAACAAATTATATTTAATACTAAGTGCTGTGCTTAAAGAAATAACGTCCTCTTTAAGTTTTTTATATGTGATGCCTTGAAACTCTTTAGTTTTTTTATCTTTTTCTAAAAACGCTGTGTTTTCACTATACTCATCACACTTTTTAAGTATAATATCTTTTAAAGTTTTTAGTTGCCCTTTTTTTAACATAACCATCCTCACTTTATTTTATTACCTGGTAACAATTATATTATATTACTCATCATTTGTCAAACTTATTTACAGAAAAAACACATTAATATTTTATATCTATTAATGTGTTTATATACATATTTTTAAAGTTTCATATAAATATCTTTCATTATTTTACTATCTGTAGACTGTGTGCCGGCAGACTCGCATATAATTGTAGGCTCTAACTTCAATTTTTTAAGAGCTCTAGCTACATCTATGAAATTAGGACCACAATCTTTGCTTTCAAATGTTACATGCCTTTTTTCTCCACCATTTTGTGTATATTCCATCTTACTAAAGTGACTGTGGAAATGTTTCATTCTTTCATACCCTAGCTCATCTACATACATCTTAAGTTCCTTAACCCAGTCTGCAGTAGTTACAATTGTTCCCAAACTTCTGCAATACAAATGTCCAAAATCTATTGTTGGAATAAAAGACTCATCTACTTTACACATTTTAATAATCTCTTTACTATCTCCCAGTTGATTTATTTTTCCCATCGTTTCAGGACATATATGTATATCAGAAAGTCCTAATTTATCTGCCTCTTCTTTAGCTCTTTTAAGAAGAGCACAACTACTTTCTACGGCAAATTCTCTATCTAGTCCAAGCAAAGCTCCTGCATGCACTACAACTCTAGTTGCTCCCATTTTTTTTGCAGCTTTCATGGTATCAATTATATACTTAATAGTAGATTTTTTCTTTTCTTCATCTTGTGTTGAAAGCGAAATATAATATGGGGAATGCACACTAAGTGAGATATTATACTTTTCTGCTTCTTGTCTAAGTAATTCTGCCTTTTCATCTGATATTCTAACACCTCTGGAGCATTGATATTCGTATGCATCCAACCCCTTTTTACTTAAATACTCTGGTATTTGTTCTGATTTTTTGTATCCTTCTTCATAAAATCTCTCATCATTTCCTGCAGGTCCAAACTTTATCATAAATATTTCTCCTTCTAAATTAATTGTTGCCTATTATTTTAAATACTATATCTGTTATTCCGGTTCCAAGCCACATACATAAACTATAATATAAATTTATAAATACACTCACATCAAAATACATAACAAGTAGTGTAGATATCACTATAAATGGCCCGAATGGAATATAACTATCTAGTTTTTTTACCTTAAATGCTATAAGTATTATACTTATAACTGCAGCAATAGCAAAAGATAATATAGTTATTACTAGTATTTTCTTTACTCCAAATAAAAAACCAAGAGCTGCCATAAGTTTTACATCGCCAAAGCCCATTCCCTCTTTTTTGTAAATTATAAGGGCTAAGACTCCAAGTAAATAAAAAGCTCCTCCCCCAATTAAAGAACCTAGCAAATAACTTTTCCAATTTGCCAAATTAAAAGCCAAATTAATAATTCCAGCTACAGCTATTAATATGTGACATTCATCTGGAATTAATTCATATTTATAATCAATAGTAAACACTATTAACAAACTAAATATACATAGTATATATACATATGTTAAATATGTATATCCATTTACATATACTAACAAATTAAAAAGTATTAAGTATACTACACTATATATAATATCAATCCTAAATCCACTTTTTAATGTGTGTAGATACTCTTTGAACGTTATTTTTTCAGATACCCAATCTGGCATTTTTTTACAAAGATGTCCTGAAAATTGTCCCAGAACAATAGCTAAAATGCTAACTATAAAATATGGCATATAAACTTTATCCTTTCTTCATCTTTCTATCAATAAGTAAGTTCTCAATTGGTCTTTTTAATTTTACCCAAAACTCTTCATTGTTATCAAATGGTCTAACCAAAATAGACATTATTCCAAATCTATTAGCTCCCCATATATCAGTAAATATTTGGTCACCAATCATACATGCATTTTCTTTATTTACATCTAGCAAATCAAGTGCATATCTATAACCTTTTAACATAGGTTTCATAGCAAAATTTAGCCCATTTATATCAAGTTCTCTCATTAAGCCTCTTATCTTTTTCTGTCTATGACTATTACTTAGTATACATATTTTAATTCCTCTTTTTTTAGCTTCTTTTATCCACTCAATTTTTTCGTTATTCATTATACCTTTATAGTCAGTAAGTGTATTATCTAAGTCAAACATTATTCCTTTTATATTATTCTTTTCCAATATTTCAAACGGAATTTTATCAATACTAGCATATATATATGTTGGCGTAAAAATCTTTGCCATAGCTACCTCCACATCTTTTAGATATATTATCATTTTATATTCAATTTTGCAAGCACTTCTATATAATTTAAAAATATCCTTTTTTACTATTATATTTTTTACTTATAAAAATATTGACTTTGAACTGTTTACATAATATAATGTTTTCATTAAGAAAATATGTAAGTTATTAAATAATAATTTAGGAGGCGTCTTTTATGAAAAACCAGACAATTTTGTTGCAACCAAGTAACGTTCACTTAGAGAACTGGGAAGAAACTTTCCTCTTTATAAAAGGATATGCAATAGCAAAAGAAATGCGAAACACATTAATTGCACTAAGTGTGGCTAGTCAATTACACGCAAACCAAAAAAGAAAAGGTGGAGAGCCTTATCTTATTCACCCGCTTGAAGTTGCCTCTTACTTAATTAATTTAAGTATTGACGACGATGTGACATGTGCAGCTGCAATATTACATGACGTAGTTGAAGATTGCAATATAGAGGATGCGTATAAAGAGTTGGCTCAAAAATATGACTTAGAAAAAGATGTAGTTAAAGTAGTTCTTCTTTTAACTAAAGAAAAAAACTATAAAAGTGGCTCATCTGCTGAAACTTTATATTATCAAAATATAAAAAGCGACAAGAGAGCTTTAATTATAAAACTCTCTGATAGAGCAAACAACTTGTCGACCATTGATGCTTTTACAAAGGATAAAATGATTGAATACGTATCAGAGACACGTAATTTAATTTTTCCTCTTTGTAAATATGGCAAAGCATATTATCCTGAATATTCTGACGCTATAACTATAATAAAATACCAAATGGTGTCAATTTGTGAAACTATAGAAAGTTTATATGAAATTGATAGTAACATTCCTATAAGTCTAACAAAATACCGTAAGACTTTGCTTTTCATTCGTGGTTTTGCAAAAGGGAAACATATGCCTAATACATTAAAAGCTTTAGCCTTAGCTGAAAGATTGCATGAAGGACAATTAAGAAAAAGTGGTGACCCATTTATTATTCATCCTTTAAGAGTTACTTCTTACTTGATTTCTCTTAAAGTAAATGATGATGTAACATGTGCGGCTGCATTACTTCATGAAGTTTACAAACATTGTAATTTAGACAGAGAAGGAAACGAACTTATTGATGTATATTCATTAAATCCTGAAGTCCCAAAGCTTATCAAACTTGTTTCAAAGCCTGATAATATATCATATACCGATTATTATGAAGGAATAAAAAGTGATTATAGGGCTTTGCTTATAAAACTTTCAAATAGAGCAAATACTTGTACTCGTCTAAGCATATTAAATGAATCTGAAAGACAAGAGTATATAGAAGAAAACTCAAATTTTATTTATCCTCTCTGCACATATGCAAAAGCATATTTCCCCGAATTTTCAGACCAAATAGTTAATATGAAATATCATATTTCATCTATTTGTAGAATTGTTGAAGCAATTTGCTTATCTTCAAAG
The DNA here is from genome assembly GCA_934149365.1 of uncultured Clostridia bacterium. Classification (GTDB taxonomy): domain Bacteria; phylum Bacillota; class Clostridia; order TANB77; family CAG-465; genus CALXJE01. Next base: position 36,728 of record CAKPEI010000004.1, on the reverse strand, counting down.
TAACTTATTAATGCTGGCATGTTTTATCATGCCAGTGTTTTTCTTTAAAATATTTAATATTTTTCATAAAAAGATTAATTTAGCGTTGACAATTTTAATCTAAGATGTTAAAATATACTCATGCTAGTAATTATGCAGATGTGGCGGAACTGGCAGACGCACAGGACTTAAAATCCTGCGAGCTTCAAAACTCGTACCGGTTCGATTCCGGTCATCTGCACCAAAGTATAGGGTAGAAATTAGATTTCTATCCTATATTTTTTGTATGTAAATATCTTATTCATAACTTTTTAACCATCTTCTCTTTATAACCACCTTGAATTTTGTTTAAATATTATTTTTTTATACTTTTTCCATTTTAATTAAAAATCTACTCTAGCTTTAATATTTCTACAACCTACTCTTCGTAGATATTTCGCCTAATTCACATTAAATATTTTTTATCATATTATGTAATAAGAAGCTAATTGTTAGTTTCTATATAAATGGAGTGAATATTAGTGTCTTTTAAATGGTTTAAATCGGCAGCAGCAAGGGCAATAAGGACTATTGCTCAAGCAGCACTTGCCACAATAGGGACAAATTTAACTTTAGGAAGCATAAATTGGATTGAACTTATAAGTATAAGTTTAACTGCTGGTATTCTTAGTTTTCTAACTAGTCTTGCTGGGCTTCCCGAAGTAAAAAATGAACAAAATTAATATAATATATAAGGGGGAATTTATATTAAAATATTAAAGTCTGGAAGTCATAAAATAACATTTTATTATGGCTCTCAAAGATTAAACGGTAAAGCATATAATCACAAAGGAATAGATATGGTCAAAGCGCCTAGTAGCCTTGATTATATTGTAGCTGCCAAAAGAGGAAAAGTTGTAGAAGTAGCATCAAATGTTCCTGGGTTTAAGACAGGTAGTTATGGAAATTACGTTGTATTAGAACACTCAGGTGGAATTAGAACACTATATGCTCATATGAAATATGGTTCAGTAAACGTTAAATTAGGACAAATAGTTGAAGAAGGTACAGTTTTAGGAAATATGGGAAACACAGGTTATGCTTTTGGAGCTCACTTACATTTTGAAGTAAGAATAAACAATACACCAGTAGATCCACTTCCATATTTCCAAGATAAAAAACAAATAATAGGTTATGGTAATTCTAGACCAGCTACACCATCAACTTTTAAAGTAAGAATAGATAAAGCTTCTGGTGCTAACGTACGAAAAGAACCTAAATTATCTGCGCCTTTTGCTGGCAGTAAATTCTTAAAAAAGGGTGATGTATTTGTTGCAACAGAAATTGTAAATGGAGATACTGTAAGTGGTAATAACAAGTGGTATCACTCAAAAGTAGGCAACTATGTCTGGAGTGGCGGTTGCACAATAATATAAACCTTATGGAGGCTTAAGAGAACTTCTTTTAAGCTTCCTTTATTTTAATATGGTTGCTTTTCCTACCTAATTAGTAGTATAATATTAACAGTGGAGGAATTAAAATGAAAATAACTACAAAAGGAAGATATGCTCTAAGAGTCATGCTAGACCTTGCCAATAATAACAATAACGAATTCATATCTTTAAAAGATATCGCTAAAAGACAAGATATATCAATCAAATATTTGGAACAAATTATTGCAATACTTAATAAAGCTGGATATCTAGTAACTGCTAGAGGTAATTCTGGGCGGATATAAACTAGCTAGAAAGCCTAATGAATATATAATTGGAGATATTCTAAGAGTTACAGAGGGATCTCTTTCCCCTACTACCTGCTTAACAGAAGAATGTCCAAGAAAAAAAGCATGTAAAACATATTCATTTTGGAAAGGTTTGGATGATGTTATAAATGACTATGTTAATAGTAAAACTCTAGAGGACTTAATGAAATAGGTACTTTTAGTATCTATTTTTTTATTTCACTTGCAATTCCTATTGACTTAGTAGGAAATACGTGATATAATTCCTACTAGTTTAATAGGAAAGGAATTATGATATGAAAAATGTATATTTAGATAATAGTGCAACAACTAAAACAGATGAAGAAGTTGTAAAAGCTATGTTCCCATATTTATCTGATAACTACGGAAACCCTTCTTCTATCTACAGCATTGGTCAAACAGCAAGAAAAGCTGTTGAAGAATCAAGAGAAACTGTTGCTAGTATTTTAAATTGTTCTCCTAATGAAATATATTTCACATCAGGAGGAAGTGAAAGTGATAATACAATAATTAAGGGAATAGCCTATAGCTATAAAAATAAAGGTAATCATATAATTACTTCAAAAATAGAGCATCCTGCTGTATTAGAAACTTGTAAGCAACTAGAAAAAGAAGGTTTTGAAGTAAGTTATATAAACGTGGATGCTAATGGAATTGTTGATTTAAAAGAATTAGAAGAAGCAATCACACCTTCTACCATACTTATATCTATTATGTTTGCAAACAATGAAATAGGAACAATAGAACCTATTAAAGAAATAGGTCAAATTGCAAAATCACATGGTGTCATCTTCCATACAGACGCTGTACAAGCAGTTGGAAGTATTAATATCGATGTACAAGATATGAATATAGATAGTCTTTCTCTTTCTGCTCATAAATTCTATGGCCCTAAAGGCGTTGGAGCATTGTACGTAAGAAAAGGCGTAAAGTTCACTAAATATATAAATGGTGGACATCAAGAGAAAAATAAAAGAGCTGGAACTGAAAATGTAGCTGGAATAGTAGGACTTGCTAAAGCCTTAGAGATATCACATAAAGATATGGAAAAGCATAATAAACAAATAAAAGAATTAAGAGACTACTACGTTCAAGAAGTAAAGCAAAAAATACCATATATAAAAATTAATGGTGACCTTGAAAAAAGGCTACCTGGAAATAGCAATATTTCATTTAGATTTATAGAAGGTGAGAGTCTTCTTTTAAATCTAGACTTAAAAGGTATATGTGCTTCTAGTGGTAGCGCCTGCACATCTGGTTCTTTGGACCCATCGCATGTTTTACTTGCAATAGGTCTTCCCCATGAAATAGCTCATGGATCTTTGAGAATTTCTATTGGTAAATATAATACAAAAGAAGAAATTGAGTATACTGTTTCTTGTCTAACTGAAATAGTTCAAAGACTTAGAGATGTGTCTCCCCTTTGGGAAAAATTTATTGAGGAGGGAAATAAATAATGCAATATACAAAAAAGGTTATAGATCACTATACAAATCCTAGAAATGTAGGAAAAATAGAAAAAGCTTCCGGTGTAGGTGAAGTTGGAAACCCTGTATGTGGGGATATTATGAAAATGTATATAAAAGTAGAAAACAACGTTATAACAGACGTTAAATTTAAAACTTTTGGATGTGGTGCTGCAATTGCAACAAGTAGTATTTCAACAGAAATGATAAAAGGCAAAACTATAGAAGAAGCTTTAGCTTTAAAAAATACTGATGTAGTAAATTCACTTGGTGGACTTCCACCAGTTAAATTGCACTGCTCTATACTAGCTGAAGAAGCTATTCATGAAGCCATTGCAGATTATTACAGAAAAAATACTGATCTTTCAGAAGAAGAAATAGTTAAAAAGTGTTCTCTTAAATGTTCTCATTGCGCTAAAAGTTGTGAATTAAAATGAGTAAAAACAAAAGAGTACTACTTGGCATGAGTGGTGGCGTAGATAGTAGCGTAGCAGCAATTATTTTAAAAAATCAAGGCTACGAAGTAATTGGTATAACAATGAACTTATTAGATAGCGAAATAAACGGCACATGTTGCAATATTACTTCTACATTAGATGCTAAAAGAGTATGTAACTATCTTGGAATTCCCCATTATACCTTAAACTTTAAGAGCCTATTTAAAGAACATGTTATAGATAATTTTCTAGATGAATATATGAATTGCCGTACCCCCAATCCTTGTATAGAGTGTAATAAATATCTAAAATTCGGTGCTATGTATAAAAAAGCGTTAGAATTAGATTGCTCATATATTGCTACTGGCCACTATGCCAAAATTGAATATGATCCCAAATATAATATGAAAGTGTTAAAAAAAGCAAATGCGTTAGAAAAAGATCAAAGTTATGTATTATATAACTTGCCACAAGATGTGCTAGATAAATTGCTACTCCCCCTTGGAAATTTTTCTAGTAAATCTGAAATACGTGAAATAGCAAAAAAGCATAACTTGCCTGTAGCAACTAAACCAGATAGCCAAGACATATGTTTTATACCAGACGGTAATTATGCTAATTTTATAGAAAATAATTTACATTTACCACATAAAAAAGGAAATATCGTATCAAAAGAAGGAACCGTATTAGGCACACATTTAGGTCTTCATAGGTACACAATTGGACAAAGAAGAGGTTTGAAAATATCTAGTAATAGTAGACTCTATGTCACTGGTTTTAATAAAGAGAAAAACGAACTTATTGTTGGAGATGAAAATGAGTTATACAAAAAAGAGTTTATGGTTTCTAATATCAATTTTTTGACATGCAAGAAATTAGATGCCCCTCTAAAAGTAGATATAAAAACTAGATACTCTAGTAAATCAAATCCAGGTATTATATCACAATCTGGGAATATAATAAAAGTAGTGTTTGATGAAGAGCAAAAAAATATATCTCCAGGTCAATCAGCTGTTTTCTACGATGGTGATATTGTTATTGGTGGAGGAAAAATTATCTAACTAATATATTAAAGCAAAAGGTGTAAGTCTTAAAGCTTACACCTTTTATTTAATATAAAATATCTAAATGCTATTAACAAATATTAAAAGCCTTTTGACATATCTTCTGAATATAATAATGGATTATATACATTTCCTACAAACCAAACTTCTGAACTTTTTTTATCTCTAATTAAGAACAGATATGGCTTATCAAATGTCAAATCTATTGTTATAGTTGGAACATCAAATAGGTAATCAAATGTTCCTCCAGCTCCAGCTCCACCTGCATAAGTAGCTGCCGCTGCCTTAATTCCATCTTGTGTAAATTCAATATTAGCTTTATGCTTAACTTCTGCAATGAATTCTGCTGGACTTGTTGTTAGGTTTGTAAGGTCAGCTTTGCCCTCTTCAAATACATCTTTTATTCCCATTGTTTTTAAATCTTCCATTAAATTTAGCTCATAATCAAACTTAAATTTAGGCATCATTCCTGTTATATGTGTATAGTATCCTTCTTTAAAATTACTTTCATCTAATGTAGTTAAATTAGAAATTATATTATTTATATCTGATGCTGTAACACCTGAAACATATTTATCTAAATCTTCATTAACAGGCATAATAGCTATATATTGTAATCTGTTTGATCCATATTCTTTTAAGTCTTTAGCAAAACATTTAACATTATCATCTACATAGAATTCAAAGTCTGTTGTCTTTCCACTATTACCATAATTTTCTTTAAGTTCTTTTATATAATCATTAAAGAATTCCTCAAACACTTTACTTATGTTTGTGTCAGATAAATCTCCTTTAAACCAAAAATCACGATCACTGTCATCTTCTTTTAATGATTTTGCCCATTTTACAAATTCGGCTTTAACAGTATTCTTAATGTTTTCTTCTCCTAATGTACTTATTATATCATATTTATTATATGATGCTTGAAATTCTAAGCCTGATACTTTTTCCTTACTTCCATTAAACTCAACGTAAAATACACCTTCTGGTGCATACCAAGACATATAATTTTCACCATTTTTTTCATGCTTAGTACTATAATATTCATTTATTGGCTCAAAAAATTTATGTTCCCATTCCATATCTATTCCAAGTGCATTTGCTAATATAAAATCTAAACCTGATACCTTATCCACTAATGAAGGTATTAAATTTAATGTTTTTGATGCGACCCATTTGTTTATGTTAGTAGGTGTTTCAAAAGGATCATAACTAACTTCTGCTGCATATTTATCTTTTAAAGTGTCTATATAACTTTGTTTTATTGAATCTTTGAAAGTTTCCTTTATAAACAAAGCATTTGCCATAGACATATTTTCACTATTTTCATATTTATTGTAATTATATGAACCTATTACGCTTGTTATTTGGGTTTTTGACTCACCATTTGTGCCTTCTGCAAGCATACCTAATGCATATTTGATAGACAATGGGCTGTATATCATATTCTTTTTAGCATTTTCAATTTTCATAAATTGTAGGTCAAACTTTTGAATAGAATTTCCTTTAATTTCGTACTCTGATGTTACAGTTTCTGTTTTTGATAAACCAGTATCAATTTTTCCTTCTTCTTTTTCTTTATTTCTATATGTCCATAAAATAAAGGTAGCTGCTATAGCCAAAATTAAAATTGTTACAAAAATAGTAACCCCAACTAATACTTTTTTGTTTGATTTAGTATTAATTTTCTCATTTGCTTTATCATTAGATAAATCTTTAGGATTTTCATCCATATATACCCCTCCTTCTTACTAAATTATTATATAATAAACTAATTAAAATAGTCAATAATTTATTTACACACAAAAAAAAATTAAGCTAGCAAGATTTTTTGCTAGCTTCTAATCATATTATTACAAATTCTTAATGTTTTTATTCAACAATTAATTTAATAAATACTTTTTTGCCTTTTTTTAGTATAACATAACCTTTATCAAACTGTGATATATCAAGACTTTGTTTATCATCTAATATTTTTTCATCATCTATAGAAATTCCGCCTTGATTTACAAGTATTCTTGCTTGTCCTTTAGATGGTGCAACATTTGCCAAAATTATAGCATCAAGTATACCTAATTTATTATCATTAAACTCTGTTTTGTTTATTTTAACAGTTGGCATATTATCAGTGTTTGATGAATTTTCAAACAAAGCTTCTGCTGCTTTCTTAGCTTTATCAGCTTCTTCTTCACCATGAATAAGTTTTGTTATTTCATATGCCGCTATTTTCTTTGCTTCATTTATTTCTGCACCTTGTAAATTAGAAAGTCTATTAACCTCTTCCATATCTAAGTGAGTAAGCATACGTAAAACTTGATTTACTTCACTGTCTGCTATATTTCTCCAATATTGATAAAACTCATATGGAGATGTTTTATCCTTATCAAGCCATAACGCACCTTTTTCTGTTTTTCCCATCTTCTTTCCATCTGCATTAAGAAGTAATGGACATGTTAAGCAGAAACTTCCACTCTTATGCAATTTTCTAATCAAATCTACACCAGCAAGCATGTTAGACCATTGATCGTCTCCACCTATTTGAAGTTTACATCCATAATTTTCAAATAGTCTCAAGAAATCATAACTTTGCATAAGCATATAGTTCATTTCGAAGAAAGTTAATCCTCCCTTTTCCATACGCATTTTAAAGCATTCTGCATCTAACATTCTATTAACATTAAAATGAACGCCATATGTACGAATGAAATCCATATAATTAAGGTCTAATATCCAATCTGCATTGTTAACTATTATTGCTGCATTATCTCCTTCAAATGATACAAATTTACTAACCTGTTTTTTTATCTTTTCAATGTTATGTGCTATGTCTTCCTTAGTAAGCATTTTACGCATATCTGTTTTACCTGATGGATCTCCAATCATAGCAGTTCCGCCACCCATTAAAAGAATAGGCCTATGTCCATGTTTTTGGAAATATGACATTAGCATTAATGGAATAAAATGTCCTATATGTATACTATCTGCTGTTGGATCAATACCAAGATATACAGATATCTTCTCATTTTTTACAAGTTCAATAAATTCATCTTCAAAAGGTAATTGTTTTATTAAATCACGTGATTTTAGTTCATCATATACTGTATTCATATTTTCACTCCTTTACTAAATTTACGTATAAGTATATCACATGTTTGTTTAAAAATAAAGGAATTTAAAGATTTTCAAAAATGTTAATGATTTTTTCTCTTTGGTGTAATAAATTAACCATTTTACCAACATTGATAAAATGGTTAATTATCTATTTTTCATTTTTTTCTTCAGAAATATCTTTTTTTCCTTCAAATATTTCATCAAACTCTGCTGCATCTATCTTTTCTTTTTCTAGCAATATTTTTGCTGTCTTATGAAGTTTATCTATATTCTCATTTAATATTCTTTGAGCTTCGTTATAGCCTTTTATAACAATATTTCTTACTTCTTCATCTATCTCTGCAGCCACTTTTTCACTGTAATTTCTTTGATTGTTAAAATCTCTTCCTAAGAATACTTCTTCTTGATTTACTCCAAAAGTTAATGGTCCTAATTTATCTGACATACCATATTGCATAACCATTGCTCTGGCTATTTTAGTAGCTCTTTCTATATCGCTAGAAGCTCCTGTACTTATATCATCTAAAACTAATTTCTCTGCAACCCTTCCTCCAAGAAGTGAAACTATATGCTCTTCCATTTCTTTCTTAGAATGATAGCTTTTATCTTCATTTGGTTTATACATTGTATAACCACCTGCAGAACCTCTTGGTATTATAGAGATTTGATGTACAGTATCATGATTTTTCAAAAATCTAGAAACAATCGCATGACCTGCTTCGTGATAAGCTGTAAGTTTTTTCTCTTCTTCACTTATTACTCTACTTCTTTTTTCAGGTCCTAGCATAACTTTTACCATGGCCTCTTCTACATCGCTTGTCTCAATTGTTTTTTTGTTTTTTCTTGCAGCAAGAAGTGCCGCTTCATTTAGCATATTTTCCAAGTCTGCTCCTGCAAATCCAGATGTGTTTTTGGCTATTACCTTAAAATCTACATCTTCTGCCATAGGTTTATTTTTTGCATGTAACTTTAGTATATCTTCTCTTGCGCTAACATCAGGTTGATGAACAACTATTTGTCTATCAAATCTTCCAGGTCTTAATAGTGCTGGATCTAGTATATCTGGTCTATTTGTTGCTGCCATTACAATTATTCCACCTGTTGTTCCAAATCCATCCATTTCAACAAGTAATTGGTTTAGAGTTTGCTCTCTTTCATCATGTCCACCACCTAAGCCAGCACCTCTATGTCTTCCGACTGCATCAATCTCATCTATAAATACTATACATGGTGCCACTTTTTTAGCTTCATCAAATAAATCTCTTACTCTAGAAGCGCCAACACCAACAAACATTTCTAAGAAATCTGATCCACTTATGCTAAAGAAAGGTACATTTGCTTCTCCTGCCACAGCCTTAGCAAGCAATGTTTTTCCTGTACCTGGACCACCAACAAGAAGTACTCCTTTTGGAACTCTTGCTCCCATTTCATTAAACTTTTTAGGATTTTTTAATATTTCTACAATTTCCTTTAATTCTTCCTTTTCTTCTGTAAGTCCTGCAACATTTCCAAATGTTACTTTTTTATCAGATTTTGGATCTACTAGTTTAGCTCTACTTTTACCAAAGCTCATAGCCTTATTATTTCCTGCACCAGTTTGTTGAAGCATAATTACAAGTAATATCACAAGTAAGCCTACTGTAGCAAGTGTTGGTAATATAGATAAAAATACTACAAATCCTGATTGTTTAGCAATTGTAAGCTCAAACTCACCATTTTTAATATTATCACCTATTGCTTCTATAAAAGCACTACTATCTGGTATATCTACAGTTCTTTTTATTGTATCATTCTGATATACCACTGTAGCTGAATCTTTTTCATAAGATATTTCTATGCTCTTTATTTCTTTCGCATTTATCTTGCCCATTAATTCTGTATAAGTTATTTCTTTATTTGTAGCTTGTTCCATATATTGTATTGTTACAATTATAACTAGTATCAAAAATATATAGCTTATCAAGCTTCTTAAAAAACTTCTTTTCTTCAATGTTCTCCTCCTAATTAACTTGCATTACTTTATCATATTTTTGCCCATTTTTCAAGTGTTTTTAAGTTGTTCACAAGATTTTCAACTTTCATTTTTTGACATCATTTTTAATTATTTTAGCTATCTTTCCTTTTTCTATTACAATGTCAAATTTATTTCCAATAGAAAACCTTTTACCAGTTATGCCTTTTTCAAACATATTGCAAACGCTTTCTATATGTGCGTTTTCTATTCCTTTAGTTTCACCCACAAAATCATCGATGAATAATAATATTATTCTACTTTTTATTGCTTTATACTCGTTACTAAAATCTTTTATGTTTATTTTTAAATATTTGTCGTTTTTTTCTAACAAAGCTTTTTTGTATTTTTCTTTAGCACTACTATTTATATACTCTAAGTCCTCTTGAATTTGTTTTGACATTCTATTTAAAGAATTTATTATATTAGGGTTATATTCTTTTTGAATTTTTGGTATTAGATCATTTCTTATTTTATTTCTAGTATATATATTTTCATTATTTGTTTTATCTATGTTGTATTTTATATTTTCTTTTTCAAGATAATCAATTATTTCTGCTTTAGAAACATCTAGTATAGGCCTGATAATGTTTTTATTTTTAACCTTAATTCCTGCTAAGCCATTTAAGCCACTTCCCCTCATAAGATTATGAAGCATAGTTTCTGCATTATCGCAAGAATTATGTGCTACTGCTATTTTATTACAACCATGCTCTTTTGCAATTTTATTAAAGAAATCATACCTTATTTCTCTACCACATTCTTCTTCAGAAATCTTCTTTTCTTTGGCTATTTTTTTTACATCTGCCTTTAGTGAATAAAATTCAAATCCATATTTTTCCGCATATTCTTTAGCTAAACTTTCATCATTTCCTGCTTCTTTTCTTATCATATGGTTTATATGGCATACTACCATGTTATAATTAATATTGTATTTTTCTTTAAACTCTTTTTTCAATCCTTGTAAAACTTCTATAAGAAACACTGAATCAGGTCCGCCTGAAAGTCCTACTACAATACTGTCATTATTTTCTATAAGATTGTTATTTAATATATTTTCTTTTACTCTGGTTATTATCAAATTTTCTCTTTTTGCCATTTAATTACTTCCTCTAAACAAATTTGCAAATTTTGTGTACTTACCAAGCCAAGCAAGTTCTACAGTACCAGTTGAACCACTTCTGTTTTTAGCTATAATTACCTCTGCCACGTTCTTTTTCTCTGTATCTGGATTATAATAGTCATCTCTATATAAAAACATTACTATATCAGCATCTTGTTCTATTGAACCTGATTCCCTTAAATCACTTAATATTGGTCTATGATCTGGTCTTGATTCGGGAGCACGACTAAGTTGTGACAAGGCAATAACCGGAACATTTAATTCTTTAGCTAATATTTTAAGTGATCTACTAATTTCAGATATTTCATTTTGTCTTGACTCGCTTCTTCCTTTGGATTCCATAAGTTGCAAATAGTCAATTATTATAAGTCCAACATCCTTTTCTAACTTTGCTTTTCTACATTTTGCTCTCAACTCCGCAGATGACAAGCCTGGAGTATCATCAATATATATAGGTGCCTCGGCTAGATTACCACTAGCTTTTCCAAGTTTTATCCAATCCTCGCTATCTAAGTCACCAGTCCTTACTTTCATACTATCCACTTCTGCTTCAGAGCATAAAATTCTGTTTACCATTTGTTCTTTAGACATTTCCAAGCTAAAAATCATTACAGGGACTTTTCCATTCATAGCCACATGATGTGCTATATTAAGTACAAATGCTGATTTTCCCATAGCGGGTCTTGCTGCCACCATTATAAGTTCTGACGGATTTAGCCCAGACGTTTTCAAATCTAGGTCAGTAAAACCAGATTCTATGCCTGACACTTTAGATTTTTTCTTGTATAGTTGTTCTATATTATCGAATGTGTCTATAAGTATATCTTTGATACTAGCATATCCTCTACTATTTCTATTTTGTAATACATCAAATATCCTCTTTTCAGTTTTTTCTATAATGCTATTTACTTCCTCCGTAGAAGCATACCCCATAGCAAGTATATCATTTGCTGCTTTTATAAGGCTACGAAGTGTAGCTTTTTCCTCTACTATCTTTACATATGATTCTATATTAGATGTAGTTGGAACGCTGTCAATTAAAGTAGATAGAAACATTTCAGATCCAACTTTTTCTAAAGTACCACGCTGCTGAAGTATATTTCTTAGTGTCAAGAAATCTATTGGTTCTCCTAGTCCATATAGTTCTAGCATAGCACTATATATTTCTTTGTGGTCTTCTCTATAAAAATCTTCTGGTTTTAATATTTCTATAGCTTTAACAACAGCATCTGTATCAGCAAGCATAGAGCCTAGAACAGCCTGCTCTGCTATTATGTCGTTTGGTGGTATCTTACTTACTATTTCTTTTTCCACATTAATCACCTATATTCCTACTACTTTTAATTTTAGTTTTGCAACTACTCCTTCATATAGTTTTATACTCGCCTCATACATTCCAGCGCTTTTTATTTGTGTATTTATTTCAATTTTCTTTTTGTCGATATCTAATTTTAATACTTCTTGCAATTTTTCTTTTACTTCTTTGTTGGTAACACTACCAAATAATTTATTTCCTTCACCCATTTTAAGTCTAAATTCTATAACCGTTTTTTCAATTCTTTCTTTTATTTCTACAGCTTTTTCTCTTTCCACATCTTTTTTAAATTGTATAGATTGTTTTTTTGAAAGAGCCTCAGCCTCAGTTTTATTATCAGCTATCGTAGCTATTTTTCTAGGAAGTAAAAAGTTCCTTGCGTATCCTTCATTTACTTCAACCTTATCTAATTTTTTACCTAAGCCTTTTACATCTTGATTTAGTATAACCTTCATATTAAAAGCCTCCTTTTTAATTTTGATTTTTACCTAAATATTCATTTATTACGCTAAGTAATCTTTCTTTTGCATCTTCTACAGAAACTCCTGCAAGTTGTGCTCCAGCAAATGTAAGATGTCCTCCGCCACCCATTTTTTCTAGTATAGCCTGAACATTTATATCTCCTAAAGATCTACCTGATATCATTACAACACCATCTATCTGGCATAGTACAAAAGAAGCAAGTATCCCTGTTATAGATAAAAGTTCATCTGCAGATTGAGCGGCTATTATAGCCATATCTTCATTTCCTGCCTCTGTTACAACTGATATAGCAATTCTATCATCTATAAATTCAGCATTTTTAACAGTATCTACTTTGGCCACATATGATTCAAAATCAGATTTAAATATATGTTTTACCTCAGATATATCTAGTCCAACCTTTCTTAAATATGCAGCAGCCTCAAACGTTCTAACACCTGTTTTAAAAGAAAAGTTTTTAGTGTCAACTAGTATTCCTGCATATATTACCTCAGCCTCTTTAGAAGTAAGTTTTATATCATCTATGTACATAAGAAGCTCTGTAACCAATTCTGAAGCTGATGAAGCATAAACTTCATGATATGTTAAAATAGAATCTTCTATAAATTCAGGACCTCTTCTATGGTGGTCTATAATTACCTTTTTCTCTATTTGTTCTGCAATTTCTGGTACTGCTAGATAACTTTCTTTGTGAGTATCAACAACCACTAATAAACTATTTTCAAATTCTAATTTTTTTAGATCATCTTTAGTTAAAAATATTCCTGCATACTCGTTATCTTCTTCTAACTTTTCTATCACCATTCTTGTACTGTTATTATACTTAGAATCCACTATTATTTTTGCATTTTTACCAAGATGTTTACATATTCTATACACACCTATTGATGCTCCTATACAGTCTATATCAGTATTTTTATGGCCAACTATATATACATCCTCAGATTTTTCTATAAGATCCATTAAGGCTTGTGATATTATTCTTGCTCTTACCCTACTAGTCTTATCAAGTGCTTTGGCACCTTCACCATAAATATCATATTTTCTTCCGTTTTTTACTACAGCCTGATTTCCGCCTCTTCCTAAAGCCACATCAAGTGCAGCAGCACTTGATTTATACCTTCCATACAAACTATCTTCTTCAAACGATATACCTATACTTATTGTAGTTGGTACCTTCAGTTTATCTGCAGATATTTTATTTATAATTTCTAATATTTCAAAAGAAGATTCTTTTAAGATTTTTACATACTTTTTGTCAACTGCAAATATGTACTTATCTTTTTCAACTTTAGTGATCATTCCATTATATGATGTAATCCATTTAACAAGTTCTTTGTCTATTTGAGCTAAAGTATTTAGTTTATCTATTTCTTCTGCCCCTTGGAAAGACTCTTCATAATTATCTATAGATATTATTCCTATTGTTGTTCTTGTATCTTCCAATATTTTTTCTAAATCAGCTTCTCTTGTTTTATTTACAAATATAAGGATCTTACCTGATTTCCCACCAAGGTATATATCAGAAGGAAAAACCAAATACTTATCTTTTTCTATATTTATTTGTATTCCGTCTTTTTTAGCATATTGTTTGTTTATATTTGTCCAAATTTCAGGTAAATATTCTTTTGCATATATTTCCTCAGAAATTTTATTTTCCCATATTATTTTGCCTTGCTCCGTTACATATATAACCGGAAGTCCCATGTTTTTAAATGTACTTCCCATAGCTCTACTAAAAGCGCCTGAAAGTTCTTCCATTTTTGTCTTCTTAGTAACTAATTCGTAGTAAACTATATATATTGTGTATGCAAGCATTATTCCTATCATCAGTACATCTATTATTACTGGCGTTGGTTTTAATATGTGGTTTATGACTGTAAATATAACTATAACTGACAAATATGTTATTGGCATAGTTATAGCATTATTTAAAATATTCATAATACTTTTTTTACCATTTTTGGTCTTGTTATTTGCCATAAATGTTCTCCTTTGCAAATACATTTTTACGTATATATTCTACTACTTTTAGCCATTTTTGTCAATCAATTATAGCATGTCAAAAGGCACCAAGAAATTAATCTTGATGCCTTTATATCTTGGCTAAATCTGAGTCAATAGTTTCGTAGTCATTATTCCAGCCTCTATAATCCAAAAGTAAACGATAAGTATATTTATTTTTTGGAAGCGAATATTGCTGGGTTGCTGTAATCTCACGAATGTAAGAAAAACAAATAGTAAACTTATAACTATGTGTACTGCAGACTTGAGAGCGCTCTCTTTTAGTAAAAAGAACGTAAGAATAAAAGAGAGTGAAACAACAATGGTCATATATGATACTGTACGCTCACTCTTAATGAGCCTCCCATACCATTTGTACCGTAAAAGAAACAGATGTAAATTATTAACCATAAATTCTCCTCCTAATTATAGTTGTCGTATATTTTTTAATTACATGCCTATGATTATACCATAGCAAGCTTGTTTTGTAAACATAAAAAAATCACATGTATTTCTACATGCGACTTTAATACTATTCAACTGTAAATGGTAATAAAGCAATTGTTCTTGCTCTTTTTATAGCTTCAGTAACTTTTCTTTGATGTTTTGCACAAGTTCCTGTTACTCTTCTTGGTAATATTTTACCTTTATCACTTACAAATCTTTTTAATTTTTCTACGTCTTTGTAATCTATTTCATCTACTTTTTCAACACAAAAAGTACAAACTTTTTTTCTTGGTCTTCTAAAAGGTTTATCTTTTCCGTTTGAACCTCTTTTACCATTTCTATTATCTGCCATAAAAGTCTACTCCTTTCTTTAAATTAAAAAGGTAATTCTTCACTATCATCAACGGTTATAAAATCTGATGTATCAGATGCAGCTGGCATATCAAAACCTGCGCCATTTGAATCTCTTCTACTATCAGCAAAGTATGCATTTTCAACAATAAAGTCTGTTGCATATCTCTTTTGTCCGTTTTGGTCTTCCCAAGTTCTATTTTGTATTCTTCCTTCAACTAGCACTTGTTGTCCTTTTTTATAATATTTAGAACAAAATTCTGCTGTTTTTCCAAAAGCTGTTAAATTAAAGAAATCTGTTTGTCTTTCACCGTTTGGTGATGCGAATCTTCTATTTACTGCCAATGGGAAAGATGTTACTTGAGAATTTGTATTTGCTGTGTATCTTACCTCTGGATCTTTCGTTAATCTCCCTAAAAATTGAAATTTATTCATATACATAGACCTCCTTTGGTCGTTATAACTTTACATTTAATTATTTTTTTATTACCATGTGTTTTAAAACACTATCATCGATTCTTAGGATTCTTTCAAACTCACTTATGAATTCAGGATTGCTATTAAATGTGTATAAGTAATAATGTCCTTCTGCTTCTTTCTTTATTTCATATGCAAGTTTTTTCATTCCCCAATCATCTACGCTTACTACTTCTCCATTTGAAGAAATTAAATCAGATATTTTGTTTTTTACTTCTTCTGCTTGTTCATCAGAAATTTTCTTTGTTAAAATTATTACTGCTTCGTATGCGTTCACTTTCTTCACCTCCTCTTGGACTTATGACCCTCACAAAACATGAGAGTAAGGAAACTAACTGCAAGTATTATACCACACTAGTTTACATATTTCAACTTTTTAAGCAAAAATATTTTTGTACATACAATTTACAATTTATGGTATATACTAATGATGTTTTACAAATACTATGTACATATATAAAGCCAAGCTTGACACTGTAACCTTTTAATCATATAATACATATACTTAAAATAGATATAATTTTATTCTTGGAAGGAGTAGATCTTTTTGAAAATTGAAAAAATTAGTGAAAACAAAGTCAAAATAACTTTAACTATAGATGAACTATCACAAAGACATATATCAATAAAAGATATTGAACAGGATTCAAACAGAGCCCAAGACTTATTTTTAGACTTATTAGAAGAGTCTGAACTTAATTGTGATTTTGTTACTGACGATTCTCAACTTTATGTTGAAGCTTCTTCTGATAACGAAAATCTATTTATTGTAACAATAACAAAAATTGATTATATGCCAGAAATTTCAAAATATTCAAGCAAAAAAAGATACAGTCCAAAAAAGAAAAAGCAACATAACAATGATGATGTAACATATACCGTTGCAAGTTCCATATATAAGTTTAGTTCATTGGATAGAATATTTGAATTATGTTCAAAACTTACCATTGAAAAAGCCTTTATGGGGACTAATTCGCTATACAAATATGATGACTCATATTTTATAGTATTCTCACCAACATCAATAAAAAATGTTAAATTCATAAAAACATTTGTAATTTTATCTGAGTATGCAGAACAATTCTACTCATCAGATATGTACAGAACTTTAATAAAGGAAAAAAGCGAGTTAATTATTGACAAAAAAGCAATACAAAAAATTGCTAAAATTTAGATACGATAATTTTATCAATATTGATCGGAATATATTTTGTAACCATTTTAAAGCCTCCATCTAAAGATGGGAGCTTTTGTTTATAATTGTACTTTATTTCAAACTCTATCAGTTCTCCATAATTCTTAGGGGAACTAGGCGCATTTACCTTAAGCTCTGATCTGTCAAAACCTTTATTTGCAAGTTCATCTATTAACATATCTTTTTCAGAAACAGTAAGACACCCATATTTTTCTATAATGTACATATACTTGTATCCTACTACTTGCAATTTTTGATACCACACAAAAGGAATTATTGAATTAATAGTGAATACACATAGTGTTATAATTAAAACAAATGAAATTCCAATAACAAGTGGCATTGTTAAAACTGTATTTCCAGTCTTTTGCATTATTTTGTTTTTCACTATTTCCTCCTTTAATCAAATTCTAACAATGATAATTTTACATCTGAATGCACCATTACCTCTTTATTCCTCCCTAACAAAGAAATAATTGGGCAAAACTCTATTCTTGTATTAACGCATACAATTGGCGTTTTACTAACTATTCCTTTGTGAGTTATAATTTGTGAAGCTTTATTTAATATTTTAACTTCATCACAAGATATTTTTACTACACCTCTTTTTTTATTTGTATCTTTTATATAGTTTTTATTTAGTATTTCTTCAATATTCTTTTTCATAATGTTTTCGTTTATACTATAATCTCTGTATGATATATTTTCAAAATCATTACTAGTAGTAACTGCCATAACTATATTAAATACATTCATTTTTACGTCATATATTTGTGTAGAAATTTGGAAATACGTAACAATAATTGTTATTACTATAACAAGCATTACTAAAAGAGCTACCGGTAATATTAACATACATATACTACCTTTTTTACTCACACCATTTTTCAAACGATTCAACCTCACCTAAATCATTACCTTCTTGTACATATTTATAATTTAAATTTGTTATATAATCATCAATGGTATCAAACACCACAGAATCGTTATTTTCTCCCAATATTATACTTAATGCATGAGGCACTGATATTCTTTTTCCAACATCTTCTAACGATATATTAAAATAGTTACCATATAGTTGTCTTAAGCTTTTCCAACCATATATAGTAGAATTTATATACATAGGTATTTTAAATTTAATAATTACGTTTTTATCATTTTTGGATCTAACAACATCAAAGTTCTCTATTTTACTTTCATCGATATATACTTTGATATCATTTATGTTTAGTCCATTAAACTGACTATTTTTAGATAATTTTATAGCCACGTTTTTCCCGGCTTCTGTAAGTCCTAAACTGTCCTCATTTTTTGTAACTTTACATTGAGTGAGTGGTCTTACAACCAGAGTACTATTTTCCTTTTCTAATATTCTTATGTCTTCTATTTTAAATTGGGATTGTTTCTCTTTTTCTAATTGGAGAGTAATGCTCTGTTTAACTTCATCTTGCATAAGACCATCAACTGCAAACTCAGTATGAGCGTAACTTTTATTTAAGACGTTTATAATATTATTTTCTTCTAGAGCAAGCTCTTCTCTGGATAATTTAAGCACATATTTTCCACTCAATGTGCTAATTTTACTGCCACTTATACTGTTTACCTCCTTTCCATTGATATATAAAGTAGATTTAATTTCTTTAATATGATTTTTGTTTGCATACCCCGTCATATTGATTATATTAGCTCCATAAGGTATTTCTATTGATATCTCTTGTTCATTTTCTTTCATAACAAAACTATTTGCCACTTCTATGTTACTCTTTATATCAGCATTAGCAGCCATTGGTCTTGTTAAAAACACAGCATATCTAATTTGTTTTCCAACTCTTCTTCTAGTATGAATGATACCATTAGTTTTCCATGTAGAGCACACATCTAATCTAGCTCTATCTAGACCTATCTTTTGAGCATTTATGTTATACTCTTTAATTTTTTCTGGATTATCAGAATTATCTTTGCTAGATATGTCATTAAAAAGTAATTTTGTAGTTTTCATATACTCTAATTGCTCAACATATTTATACTTGTTTTTATCCTGCCAAGATTCTTTTGCTCCAGGGTTAGGATAATACCACCAATATTCAGGTGTACTATCTGGAAGGGTGTCAACAGGAAAATAATAGTTATTTATTATATTGCCACTATAATCCCTTCCTAGAAGATTATATTCTCCTCTTATTCCATTCCCCACATAAGCACCTTGCCCTTTACTCCATAGTCCATATTTAGAATCTTTCCATCTCTGTCCATCCTTACTAGACAAATCTTCTGGAATGCCATATGCAAACACATTGTATGCTTTGTATATTTCTTCATTTAATTCTTTGCCATACACATTGTATCTAGGTACTCCTATTGTATCTATAACAAATTTAAAATTTTCTGTAATTCCATACACCTTTTGAAAAGCAAATAAAAAGCCAATTATTAAATATACAAACATAATCTTTTTTAACACATTATTCTTCATATTAATCACCTCTCTACCAAACATTTATTAACGCTCAACCGTAATGTAATAACTAATTCTTTATCAATTATTTCTGTATTTATACAAATATTATCTTGAACAAATGATATCTTATCGCTATTTATTTCTTCACTTTTAGATTCACTATATTTATTTATAAAAAACTGTTTTAGGTCTGTAGTATTGTCACATACCTTCCAAATTTTATTTATACTTGACGCAACTTCTTCAGCATATACTTGTTCATACAAACTCGAATTAAATTTTTTCCATAATTTGTTCAAATATATCTTGACTTTGTTATCTTTCTTTTCTGCATTTTCTATTTCGATCTTTATATCATAATAACCGTTTTCTAATTGCTTTTTATTTTCACCAATCAGAATAGTATTTCCACTATTAATTATGCATCTATCTGTAATATTCTCGTTAAGAATAGTTATAACTCTTTCTATTGATACATTTAATGTTTTATCAATATTATTCTTGCTATTTTTACTAACTTTTGCTTTATTCATCCAAAAGGACAAAAATCCTAACAGCAATATTGTGCATCCTAATAGCACTAACACTATTACTTTTCTACTGAGCTTTATTGATTTAAACATTTTGCCTTATTTGCAATATCAATTATTCTATTTGATATAACATCGATTTTACCATCTAGATATACAATATCTTTAACACAGCCTATCACTTTTTCAATAAATGCAGATCTTAAGTTCCTGGTTATTAACAAAGGCTTGTCCTTTATTTTGCTTAAATTAAATTCGAAATCTTCTATATCATTGCTTATAACTATATATAAATCATATTTCTTTCTAGTAACTTTTGATATAATTTGATTATATTCAATATTTTCATTTGTTTTTCTTTCTAACACCTCTACTATTTTCTGAATAAATTGATTATATTCAATATTATTTTCCGAATAAACAAATGCTATTTTCACTTAATACCTCCTATTTTATTAATGTAACACTAAATGTTCCTTCACTTTTTATATTAGCTATTGTAATAGCTTGATTTTCGGTCACTCTAAACATTATTGCGGAATAGATTCCTTTATCATTAGTAACATTACCAGATGCATCAAAAACATTGATAACCTCTAAATGTTCAATTAGTCTAATAGTTTTTATATTTTCTATACTATTTTTTATATTATTTTCCTGCTCTATAGCGTTAATTTGTTTATCTTTTACAGTATAATATAAATTAACCTTATCACCTTTTTTTAACTGGTAAGCCAATCCATCACTAATATTTTTTACTTCTATCGTTACATATTCATAATTTTCTTCATCTTTTTTGTTATCAATCTTTTCTGAAACATCTCCCTCTTCTAGTATTTTACCTGCCAATATATTTCTGCTAGCTACCTTTTCTGAGACATCTACGTTACCATACTTATTCAAATCACTATTTTTTTTAATCTTTATCCTTTTTATTATCTCTTCTGAAATTGTTTCACCTTTGTATATATCCTCAGTAGCAACTTTAATTTCAACTTCATTTTCCTTTAGTGTTTTACTATATATTAATTCACAAACACCCAGGATAACTAAAGAAATACATAAAGATATAATAAGTTTTTTAGAGTTTTTCATATTTGCTTTCTCCTATGTACTTGATATATCTGTTAAAACTCCATTAAACCAAGTTGTAATTTGAGTCATTGCACTTGTAAATAATCCTTTTATTTGTGGAAAAAACAATGCAGCTATAAGAGCTATCATTATTGCCGTTATCAAAACAGTTTGCGCAAGTTCTGACCCCCTTTTACTATTTAAAGCGTTCTCTCTTTTTTTCACCTTATTTTTAAAATTCTTAGTTATTAATAATACTTTTTTCATTTTTTTCCTCCTACTTAAATATTGATTGCAGATTGCTTGATACTTCCACAAATATAGGGTACATTACTATGGTTATTATATTAAACAAAGATATTACAGTTCCCAATGTCACATACATAAGTCTTTTTGAGTTTTCTGCAGCTAGATACTTTGAATAGCTAATATCAAGTACCTGATTATACTTAATTAATGACTGCATACTGTTTCCCTCATTTTCACTATTTACAAGTGTTGATGTAAATAATTCCATTTCATAATAATTAAACTTATCATTTAGCAAAATAACTGACTTTTTCAAGTCATATCCTGAAAGTTTATAGCCTATAACAAATTTATCATAAGCCTTCCTTAACCTTTTACTGGATATAACTGCTCCTGCCTTTTTTATTGCTTCTTCAAATTGTACTGAAGCAGATAGTGCTATTATTATAGAATTACTTATATTTCTTAATTCTTTTATAATTAATATTTTCTCATTTTTCTTGAACATCATAATTAAAAAATTTGGCATATAAAAAATTAATATGAAAATAAATACTGAGATTATAATATTGTTTTTGTTAATAATAGATATGATTAAACATAGTACCGAAAAAATGTATTTCAAAATCAAATAATTTTTAAATTTTAAGTTATATGGATAATCTAAATCAGATAATTGTTTTTTTACTTTTAGAAAATATTTTTTAAGAAAAAAAGGTAATTCAATAATGGAATTAAACTTTTCACCATAATCTAAATTGTTTTTAATAACTCTTTTAAGCTTTTTATTTTTTAGATATTTTTCTATTAGAATATACACTATAAATATGAGTATCAATAAAATAATTAGTGCATATATATAATCACCTCCTCTATGCTTGCAAGTTTAACACCAAAATTTCCGTATGTCAACAAAAAGCGTATGCCAAAAAATGACACAAAAAAGAGTAATTAAGTGTTTCGACAAATCATTATATTAAACTATATATAACAAAACCCCTTTATAGATAAAAATAGTAAAAATAACTATTAAATCTAAAAAGGGGTGAATCAATTATATTAACTATATTATTTTAAATAAAGTGATGGGCGAAATCCCATGTATTCATACCCATAGCCAGGAACCATTGCTGACATTCTTATGCCAGCAGGCATATCTTGCCCAGTCTGAGCAAAAGAACCGCCACGTTCCATACGCATTGTAGAATTTACTTCCATAGTAAGTTCAAATACATTTCCGGCCATATCATATATATTACAAATTTTATATTCTTCACTACTTCCTGTCTTTTTTAAATTACCTGTATAATTTCCCTTTCCTTCACTATTAGTTGCATATGTTGCGTCTTCTTTTGATATAAAAGTCAATGCAGCATCCCATTGCACACCATAGGTTAATGTCGATACAACAGAATTACTTGAACTATACATATTTCGGGATAATTCCACTGCACACTTTCCTCTATTAACGTCAAAAGATGAGATATCTTCCCAAACAGTCACATTAACATCGCCTTTTGTCAATGTCATACTTACCCCCCACACAACGTAATTATATGGATATACATCTTTTTTTACTACCATTTCTGTTGTTCCATTCACTTTATTTTCTCTCTTTACTGTACTTCCTGCTTCATACCTTCCTATATAAAAGCCACCATATTTTTTTACGCTTGATCTCATTGCAACATATTCTGCACGTTCTCCAGTGGTGTCATTAGAATCTTCCGTATAAGGCTCTGCATAACCAGGATCTGTTATAGTTCCATTATATGTTGTTGTTCTCTCAAATTTTGAGAAATCATCTACAGGGATCCATACAAACTCATTTCCTGCATTATCTTGTATTACTACTCCTTCCGACATTGTTCCTTCTACATATGTGAAACCTTCTGGTATTACAACAGTTTTACTTTCTTCTACATAGAGTGTATTTACTGCGCCATTATCTGATACAGTATATGAACCATTCGTTCCATCAATTTTATAACCTGCCTCTTTTAATTTCTTTTCCGCATATTTACCAAATGATGTTATGCTGCTATCTTCAGTCATTATCTTCGCTTCATCTAACATCCAATCCGCATGTGCCATAGCCACTATATCTTTTGCACTTGCTACGTCAGTATCTGTCTTTGCTTTATTTGCCTTCCCTATTATTCCACTATTTGATAGTGATAATATTATTGCGGCGGCTAGTATTATCATTACTATTATTGTTATTACTAATACTATCAATGATATTCCGCTTTTGTTTTTTCTTAAGTTTTTCATTATTTTTACCTCCCATTTCATATAAAACTTAATTTGTATATTTACATTGCCTAATGCAATGGCTATACCTTGCTTTACTTTTACTTTAAACGCAAAAAAGCTAGCTATACTTTTTTACTGTATAACTAACTTTATTTTATCTAATATATATGTCTTATGCGCATCAAAACCTCTATCTAGTCTATTTCTAGATATTACTTGTGTGTGTGTGTGTGTGTGTGTGTGTGTGTGTTACTCTCTCAATGGCTTTACGCATTATAGTTGACATTTTTTCACTTCCTTTTTATTTTTTTACGCTTCTTATTTTACTGTATATTATTTCTTTTTTCAACACTTTTTGTGATATTTTTTTATTTGTAATATTGTTGTAACATTTTTATTTAATTTTTTTGGGCATATATCACAAAAATACACATCCTTTAAATAAAAGAATGTGTATTAATATTATTTACAACTTTCTGTATACAAATGCCTAAATGCGTTATAGCCACCATAATAATCTAATGAGTTAACGTATGTACCATTTTTCATAAGTGAGAAGTCAAGGTGAACACCTGTAGAATTACCTGTTGTTCCCATTACACCTATAACCTGTCCTCTTTTTACAGTATCTCCTACTTTTACATACATCTTAGCACAATGTCCATATCTACTTACATATTTAGCACCATCTGACAAGCTTTTACCATGATTTATTATCATGTAATACCCAAATCCAGTTGTTCCATAAACAACATTTGTAACTGTTCCATCTGCTATAGCTATTAAGTTTCTGTTACTTCCTGTATATGTTATATCTACACCCCATCTATGGCAAGTACAATATGACCCCCATGGGCTATACCATTGTTGGAATCTTGTTGTAACTACTGGTTTAGTATTACTTGTCATTTGAACAGGAAATGCAAACTCTCCTTCAAATACTCCTCCTGATCCGTTATTTGCAGCCGCCATTTCTCTGTTTAATTTTTCAATTTGTTCATTTAATTCTTTTTTTAATGTTTCTTGTAATTTAGCAAGTTCCGCTTTAGAAGACTCTAATTGATTAACCTTGCTTTGCTTTGCAGTTTTAGCACTTTCTAATGCTTCTTTTGATTTATCTAAGTCATATTGCAACTGTTCTAACTGTAATTTTTTAAGTTCAGAATCTTGTTTTTTACTTGCAATATATGTTTTTTGATTTTGAACTGCGCTTAATACTTTTTTATCATATTCAAGTAATGAAGCAACAACGCTATATTTAGCGAGAAAATCTGTTACACCATTTGATGTAAATAGAACTTCCCAAACATTTACAAAACCATTTTCATATAGAGCTCTTAGTCTTGTATTAAGCAAATCCTTTGTCGCTTGATAACTTGTCGCAGCATCTTGTAAATCTTTATCAAGTTGTTCTACTTCTGAATTCACTGTTCCAAGTCTTCCATTTAAACTATTTATATCGCTAGTATATTTACTAATATTTGTATCTAAACTTTCAATTTCAGATTCATAGCTTTTTATATTATCTTCTGTTTCTGAAAGTTTTCTAGTTGCTTCAGATTGTTGCTTTTTGATATCACTTATATCATCTTTTATATCTGATATCTTATCAGCATAAACAAATGTTGCACAAGATATTAATAACAATGCTACTAGTAAAAAGCAATGTACTTTATATTTTTTAAAAAAACTCATAAACCTCTCCTATGCTTTCAAATATTTCTTTATAGCTAGGCTACTTCCAAGCACACCAAGTATTACTCCAAGAAGAATAAACGCTCCTAAAACTATATACCATAATTGTGAATATGGCATAAAGCCGAATACACCAAGTGTAGATCCAATTTTAGGTAATCTTGCATACGCCACTATATATCCAAGTGAGACAAGCACCCATGAAATTGCTGCAGCACCAAGTCCCATCAATGTCCCTTCAACTATAAACGGACGTCTTATAAACTTATTAGTTGCTCCTATATATCTCATTATAAATATTTCTCTTTTATTAGAATATACTGCAAGTTTTATAGTATTTGAAATAATAAATATAGAAATAACTATCATTACTGTTCCTATACCAAAGAACACTATTTTAGCTACATCAGAAATAGACATTACTGCATTCATAATAGTTTCGTTATACCCAACTTTATATATTCCATCTATTGTTTCTATTGTCTTTTTTACATCCTCTGTACCACTTAAAGTATTAAATTTGACAATAAATGATGCTGGAAATGGATTTGATTTTTCTAATCCATCTAAAAGGTAGGCATAATCTTTAAGTGTATCTTTTGCATCCAAAAATGCATCATCTTTATCTAAATATGTTACCTCTTTAACATTTTCTACGTCTTTTAATTTCCTTGCAATTTGATTTATATTTTCCTCGTCCAAATAGTCATCTGATACAAAAGCCTGCAAACCTTGTCCTTCTGTTATTGTCTTTACGTTTTGATTTACATTTTCTATTAATATTAAAAATATTCCAAATATTATCATTGTTGCGCATATTATTAACATTGTTGAAAATGTCTTAGAGCCATGTTTTTTTAAATTTTCATATCCTTGTTTAAACAAGTATGTCGATGTTTTCATATTAAATAACCCCTCCTACCTTTGTATCATTTATAACTTTTCCTTTTTCAAGGGTTATTATTCTCTTGTTTGAAGCCCTAATTATATTCTGGTCATGTGTAACAACAACTACTGTTGTACCATTTTTATTTATTTCATACAATGTATCCATTATTCCCTTTGCAGTAACAGCATCTAAATTTCCTGTAGGTTCGTCTGCTATAATTATAGGTGGGCGAGTTGCCATAGCTCTAGCCAAAGCTACCCTCTGTTGCTCACCACCAGATAACTGATTAGGATAACTTTTTTCTTTTCCTTCTAATCCCACTTGTTTTATTACGCTTGAAAGTTGTGTCCTTATTTCTCTTTCTGAAGCTTCTATTACTCTTAAAGCAAACACTATGTTTTCTTCTACGGTTTTATCGTATAAAAGTCTAAAGTCTTGGAACACAAATCCTATCTTTCTTCTAAGATATGGAACATCTTTATCCTTTAATTTTCCTAAATCTCTGGAATTTATATTTATAACGCCCTCAGTAGGATCCTCTTCTTTTATAACCAACTTCAAGAATGTTGATTTACCTGAGCCTGATGGTCCAACTAAAAATACAAACTCTCCTTTTTCTATTTTCAAACTAACATTATCAAGAGCTGTTACTCCATGGTCATATTTTTTGGTTACTCCCTTAAATTCAATCATATAATATCTCCTTCGTTTCATACAAGTGTATCATAATATTATTAACATGTCCATTCCAATTATTGTAAATTAACCTCTATTTAAATTATGCAAAACTTTTTTAATTATATCTTCTACTGTCATATCTTCAGTATCTATTTCTTTTAATTCTTGAGAAATCTGTTGCTGAGAATATCCTAAAACCTTAAGAGCAAGTAAAGCTTCATTTTCATTAGTATTGGTTTTAGTCTTAACCTTAGATTTGCTAGAAGATAGTGATGAAATATCTTCCTTAAGAATTTTATCTTTTAATTCTAATATTATTCTTGCAGCAGTTTTTCCACCAACTCCCGGTACTCCTGTAAGAAGTGCACTGTCTTCATTTGCTATAGCAATGCATATTTCTTGTGGTGTCATGAATGATAAAATACCCTTTGCCATTTTACTTCCAACGCCACTTACTTTTATTAATTTCTCAAAAACACTTAATGACTCCGCATCTAAAAAGCCATACAAGCTTATATCATTTTCTTTTATATCTGTGTATATATTTAATTTAATGTCGCTATCTCCCATTGAAATTATTTTTTCCGCATCTCCTTCTGGGATATTAATCAAGTAGCCAACATTATTAACATCTAAAATAACTTTGTCTTTTTTTACACTTTGTGCCTTACCTTTTAAGTATGCAAACATAATTCCACCTCTTCATTAATATATTTTATACTTAATGTATAAAATTGTCAAACAATTAAGGGAAAATATATCGCATTCTTACACAATTAAATAGACTTAGCATAATTAAAATACTAAGTCATTATTTGCTATTTTTTACTTTTCTTATTTAAATCCACATATTTAACGGTATCTACTACATCAAATAAGCTAGAATATGTACCATTTTCTAACGCTTTTTTTATATCTTGCATTTCATCACCACATATGTTTTTATACTTTACTACTAATATAACCTTTTCACCCTCTTTTTTATTTCTTGCATACTCTTTTTTTAAACCTCTTTCATTCCATTTATCGTTCATGGCCATAGTATCAAGTATATTTACCTTGCTAAAGAATGTACAGCATACTGTTATAATTCCAAGTACTACTAGTAAGTACATTATTACTTCTAATAATAATTCCATAATTATCACCCAATAGTAGTATATTCCTTGTATTTTGTCCAAGTTACTGGCAAAAAGGTGTAAGAATAGCCATTTTACCTAAGTATAAATCACATAAATATTTTTTTATAATTTTTTTCACTTTTTAGGCTAATATAGTGGAATTTTAACATACATTTTGATATAATTTACACGTTATATTATATATTTAATTAAATTATATGGTTTAATTAATTATAGTTATACTAAATTAATTTAAGGAGGTCGTGTCAATGAGCACAAAATATGTTTATATGTTCTCAGAAGGTAACGGTAAACAAAGAGAGCTTCTTGGTGGTAAAGGTGCTAACTTAGCTGAAATGACTAATTTAGGTATGCCTGTTCCTCAAGGTTTTACTGTATCAACTGAGGCTTGTACACGTTACTACGATGATAACAAGGAAATAGCTCCTGAAATCGTAGAAGAAATTTTTGCTAGCCTTAAAAAGTTAGAAGAAATTTCTGGTAAAGAATTTGGTAGTGTTACTAATCCTTTACTTGTATCTGTTCGTTCTGGTGCTAGAGCTTCTATGCCTGGTATGATGGATACTATATTAAATCTTGGACTTAACGACGAAGTTGTTGAAGGTTTTGCTTCTTTAACTGGTAATCCTCGTTTTGCCTACGATTCTTATCGTAGATTTATTCAAATGTTCTCTGATGTTGTTATGGAACTTCCAAAGAGCAACTTTGAAAAATTTATTGATGAAATAAAAGAAAGAAAAGGCGTTAAATTAGATACTGAACTTGATGCCGACGATATGAAAGAATTAATTTCTAAATTCAAAGCTTTCTATAAAGAGCAAAAAGGTGAAGATTTCCCTTCTGATCCAAAAACTCAATTATTAGAAGCTGTAAAAGCTGTATTTAGATCTTGGGACAATCCTAGAGCTATATATTACAGAAGAATGAATGATATACCATCTTCTTGGGGAACTGCAGTAAACGTTCAAATGATGGTATTTGGTAACATGGGTGAAACTTCTGGTACTGGTGTTGCATTTACTCGTAACCCATCTACTGGTGAAGCTAAATTATATGGTGAATTCTTAATGAATGCACAAGGTGAAGACGTTGTTGCAGGAATTAGAACTCCTCAAAAAATAGATCAATTAAAAGAAGTATCTCATGAAGCATATGAACAATTCGTTGAAATATGCAAAAAACTAGAAAATCATTACAGAGATATGCAGGATATGGAATTTACTATAGAAAATGGTAAATTATACATGCTACAAACTAGAAATGGTAAAAGAACTGCAGCTGCTGCCCTTCAAATAGCTGTTGACCTTGTTAATGAAGGTATGATATCTAAAGAAGAAGCTGTAGCTATGATTGATGCAAAAAGCTTAGATTCAGTTCTTCACCCTACATTTGATGTTGCTGCACTTAAAGCTGCAACTCCTATAGGTAGTGCTCTTCCAGCATCTCCTGGTGCTGCATGTGGTAAAGCTGTATTTACTGCTGAAGATGCTATTGAATGGGCTAACAGAGGAGAAAAAGTTGTTCTTGTTAGACTTGAAACTTCTCCTGAAGACATTGAAGGTATGAATGCCGCCCAAGGTATATTAACTGTAAGAGGAGGAATGACTTCTCACGCTGCAGTTGTTGCTCGTGGTATGGGTACTTGCTGTGTTTCTGGTTGTGGAGATATCGTTATTGATGAACACGCAAAAGTTTTCACTTTAGGCGGAAAAGAAATACACGAAGGAGATTATATCTCTCTTGATGGTACTACTGGTAACATCTATGGCGAAGCTATCCCAACTGTTCCTGCTTCAATTTCTGGAAATTTCGGAACTATAATGGGATGGGCTGATGAATTTAGAAAATTACAAATAAGAACAAATGCTGATACTCCAAGAGATGCTAAACAAGCTGCAGCATTTGGTGCAGAAGGTATCGGACTTTGCCGTACTGAGCACATGTTCTTCGAAGCTGATAGAATTAAAGCAATGAGAGAAATGATTGTTGCAAAAGACGAAGAACAAAGAAGAAAAGCTTTAGACAAATTATTACCAATGCAAAGAGGTGATTTTGAAGGTTTATATGAAGCTATGGAAGGTAAGGCAGTAACAATTCGTTACTTAGATCCACCTCTACATGAATTCTTACCTACTGAAGAAAAAGACATAATAGAAATTGCTGGTGAACTTAATATCACAGTAGAAGAATTAAAGAATGTTATAGCTTCACTTCATGAATTTAACCCTATGATGGGACACAGAGGATGTAGATTAGCTGTTTCTTACCCAGAAATTGCTGAAATGCAAACAAGAGCTGTAATAGAAGCTGCCATAAATGTTTCAAACAGACATCCAGATTGGACAATAGTTCCTGAAATAATGATACCACTTGTAGGTGAAGTAAAAGAACTTGCTTACGTTAAAGGTATTGTTACAAAGACTGCCGATGAAATAATAGCAAACAGTGGAATTGACATGCATTACAAAGTTGGTACAATGATAGAAATACCAAGAGCTGCTGTAACTGCTGATGAAATAGCAAAAGAAGCAGAATTCTTCTCATTTGGTACTAACGACTTAACTCAAATGACATTTGGATTTAGCCGTGATGATGCTGGTAAATTCTTAAATTACTATTATGATAAAAAGATTTACGAACAAGATCCATTCGCAAGATTAGATCAAAAAGGTGTTGGTAAATTAGTAGAAATGGCTGCTAGATTAGGAAGAGAAACTAGACCTGATATAAAACTTGGAATATGTGGAGAACATGGTGGAGATCCTTCTTCTATCGAGTTCTGCCATAGAACAGGTTTAACATATGTTTCTTGTTCACCATTCAGAGTGCCTATTGCAAGACTTGCAGCAGCACAAGCAGCTATTAAGTTTCCAAGAGACTAATAATAGATAAAAATACAAGCGGAGATTAATTCTCCGCTTTGTTTTTTATTTGTTTTGCTTGTATATAATTTTAAATTTATAAAAAGCACATATGATTTTGTCATATGCACTCCTATCTATTATACTCTACTCTTCGTCCGGTGCTCCTACAGGGCAAATTCCTGCGCAAGCTCCACATGATATACATTTTTCAGGGTCAATAACATATCTGTCATCCCCACTTTTTATTGCTCCTACAGGACATTCATTTGCGCAAGCTCCACATGATATACATTCTTCACTAATTCTGTATGCCATCTGCTTCACCACCTTCCTCTTTATTTCCGCTTTTTACCTTATCTTTATTTCTTTTTATCTCAGTATAGTCTACAGTTTCAAACCTTTCATCATCACCGCTACCTATCTTAAGTCTAACCTTTTTGTTTAATATGTCTAAGCCTATTACTTTTGCATCTTCACCGTTATATTTAACCCTTTCATTATGCTTTGGCAAATCTTTCATGTTCTCTTTATATGTCTCTTGCTCATATTTCAAACAGCACATTAATCTTCCACAAGCACCAGATATCTTAGACATATTAATCTGTACACCCTGCTCTTTTGCCATTTTTATAGTAACAGACTCAAAGTCTGGTAGAAATGTCCTACAACATACTTCTTTTCCACACATTCCTAAGTTAGGATACATCTTAATCTCATCTCTAGGTCCAACCTGCCTTAATTCTATTCTTAACTTATACTCTGCAGCCAATTTCTTTACTAGCTCCCTAAAGTCTACTCTATCATCAGAAGAAAAATAGAAAACTAGTTTAGTTCCATCAAAAGTATATTCAGCATGAATTATTTTCATGTTAAGTCCAAGCTCATTAGCCATCTTTTTACATTTTTCGGCTGCTAATTTAGCATTTTTTTCGTGTTCTTTCTGTTTTTCTAAATCGTACTTGGTAGCAGGCTTTATTATTTTTTCTAATACTAGATCCTTATCTAATTCTTCTCTTTTCTTTATGCTAACTACTCTACCTAGCTCAACTCCTCTTTTAGAATTAGCAACAACCAAATCTCCAACCCTGAAGCCGAAATCTAATGGATCCATATAATGAAGTGTACCTGTTTTTTGAAATCTAACTCCTAACACTAATTTATCTTTAACTTCTTCCATTTTATTTTTCCTTTCTACAAATATTTACCGCCATTATTGTTTTTACAATATCTTCATTTCCGTTATATTGTAATTTTGCTTTTGCTCTTTCTATTTCAAATATACATTTATATAAATTATTGTAATATAATAAATACTCCAAATATTCTAGTACATTTGTTGTTTTTAAATTGATATTCTCTAGCATTTTTATACTATTTAGTTCTTCCTTATGTTTTAATGTTTCCACTAACTTTTCAGTTAATTTAAATAGTTCATAATTATCTTTATCATTCAAGCTTGCTAACTTACCTATAGAACCATCTATATAAAGTTTCATTTCATTATCAAGTAAAATATCTAAGTTCTTTATATTGCAATATTTTTCTACATCATTATCTGATAACTTACTAAAAGTCACCTGCTTAACTCTTGAAACTATAGTTGGTAAAAACTTCTGCAAATTTTCTGTAACAAGAATAATACATACATAAGAAGGTGGTTCTTCTAAAGTTTTTAACAAAGCGTTTTGTGATTCCTCATTCAAAAAGTCTGCATCATCAACAACATAGACTTTATAGTCACCTGCAGCAGGAGCTATATAAACATCGTCAACAATATCTCTTCTTATCTGTTCTATAAGTATATTTTTTTTACCATCTACTTTTGAAATTTGTTTGTAATCAATAGCCACATCTAAATCATCTACTTTAAGTAACTTTTTGGCAAATTCTCTAGCTAACATTTTTTTGCCAATTCCACTTGGTCCAACAAAAGCATAAGCATGTGATACCCTGCCTTGACTTATATCATTAGATAATATTTCTTTTTGTTCATCATGTCCTATAACTTTTTCAAACATATCATCACCTATTTTAATTTACCAATTTTATTTAATGGCCATATTCTACAAATAACATTTCCTTCTATTTTATCTATTGGAACTGCTCCAAACACCCTACTATCTGCACTTTCTGCTCTATTATCTCCCATT
Organism: uncultured Clostridia bacterium; assembly: GCA_934149365.1. GTDB lineage: Bacteria > Bacillota > Clostridia > TANB77 > CAG-465 > CALXJE01. The sequence continues at coordinate 3,539 of CAKPEI010000004.1, read as the reverse complement.
ACAAAAACGCATCCTTCCGGAACAACCATGTCGTAATAGTCACCATTTCTTACAGTTTTGACATCTTGAGATAAATACTCTTCTTCAAGTTCATTATCATTTATATATACCTTTCCATCTTCTGATATATATATGTGTTCTCCTTCTAATGCAATTATTCTCTTTATATAACTTTTCTTACCAATTCCCATAACATGATATGCAAAGTTAGTAACTCCAGTATATTCAGGGTATTGGGCTTTATCTGATTTATCTTCCATTCCAGATACAAATATAGGGGCTTCTAATGTTACTATTTGACCTCTTTTTATTTCTTTTGCTTTTATTACTCTTCTAGAAATAATAAGTTTATCACCTTGCTTAGCAGTTGGATACATCGAAGATTGTTTTACTCCAGACACAGTACCAAAGAAATAATTTATTATTAAATACAATATATATGCAATTATTATGCATACTACCCAATCTAGTATTTCTTTTACAACTTTATTTTTCATTATTTACTCCTCTTTAAAGTATTAGCTTATACTTGAACCTATTGGTACTTCTCCATCAACAGTTAGTAATTTTACAACATCTCCATCACCTGCTGCTAAAAGCATTCCATTAGACTCTATTCCTCTTAATTTAGCAGGTTTTAAATTAGTAACTACAACTACGTTTTTACCTACCAATTCTTCTTCCTTATAATATGGAACTAGTCCTGATACTATTGTTCTTGTTTCGCTACCTAAGTCTACAGATAGGCAATACAACTTGTTTGCGCCTTCCACTCTTTTTACTTCTAATATTTTCCCTACATTTAACTTTACTTTATCCAACTCGTCTATAGTTATTAGGTTTGTTTTTTCTTCCTCTTTATCCACATTTTCCACTTCTTTCTTGTTCATGCTTTCTATTTCTTCCATTTTTTTAGTTTCATCTATTCTTTCAAATAAAGGTTTAGCTGCTCCAACTTTTGTTCCAGATACATAGCCTCCAAACTCATTTATACTATTTAAATCTTTTTTATCTGAGTTTATTTGCTCAAATATTTTTTCTGCAGTTTCTGGCATTATAGGTAAAATCATTACTGCTATCATTCTTATTGCTTCTAGTAAATTATATAATACTGTATTTAGTCTATCTTTCATGTTTTCGTCTTTTGCAAGAGCCCAAGGCATAGTCTCATCTATGTATTTATTGCTTCTTCTAACCAAGTTCCAAATTTCAGTTATAGCTTCTTGTACCTTAAGTTCATTCATCTTTTGGTTATACATATTAACACTTTCTCTTGCCACATCTTTTAACTGATTATCTATGTCTTCATCAATACCTTTGTTTGTTATAACTCCATCAAAATATTTATTTGCCATAGCTACAGTCCTATTAACTAAGTTACCAAGTGTATTAGCAAGTTCTGAATTATATCTTGATATAAAAGATTCATAAGTAATAGAGCCGTCTTGTGCATAAGGCATCTCAGAAAGAGAATAAAATCTTGTAGCATCCACGCCAAACAATTTAACTAAATCATCTGCATATATAACATTACCTCTAGATTTACTCATTTTATCTTGTCCAAAAAGCATCCAGCCATGAGCGTATATATGTTTAGGCAATTCTTCGCCCAAAGCCATAAGCATAACAGGCCAGTATATCATATGAAATCTTAAAATATCTTTTCCTATTACATGCATGTCTGCAGGCCAATATTTCAAATATTTTTCACCTTTTTTATCAAGTTCATATCCAATACCAGTTATATAGTTAGACAAAGCATCTATCCATACGTATGTCACATGCTTAGGATCGAACTCTACTGGTATACCCCATGTAAAAGAACATCTAGATACACATAAATCCTGCAAACCTGGTTTTATAAAATTATTAATTATCTCTTTTTTTCTTGCTTCTGGTTTTATGAAATCAGGATGACTTTCTATATATTCAACTAGTCTATCTTGATATTTACTAAGTTTTAAAAAATATGCTTCTTCTTTTGAATGCGCTACTTCTCTTCCACAATCAGGACATTTTCCATCAACTAACTGTGTTTCTGTAAAGAAAGACTCACAAGGCGTACAATACCAGCCCTCGTAGTATCCTTTATATATATCTCCTTGATCATATAATTTCTTAAATATTTTCTTAACCGTCTCTTCATGGTAATCATCGGTTGTTCTAATAAACTTATCATAACTTGTACCAACTAAATCCCAGATTCTTTTTATTTCGCCAGCAATATTATCAACATATGCTTTTGGTGATATTCCAACTTCTTCTGCTAACTGTTGTATTTTTTGACCATGTTCATCGGTACCTGTCATAAAATAAACATCATATCCTTGCATTCTTTTATATCTTGCTATAGCATCAGTAAATATAGCCTCATATGTATTTCCTATATGTGGCTTTTTAGATGTATATGCTATAGCTGTTGTTATATAATACTTTTCTTTATTATCGCTCATACTTTTTCCTCCGTAAATTCAAATATAATTATCTCACAGTCATTGGTTTTTGTCAATTGAATTTTATGTCAAACTTTCGCTTCTATTATCTTTGACAATAGCCATAGCTGTGGCATATTCTTTTATATGTGAAATACTCACATCAACTGTTATTTGCTTTGTTTTATTCATATTATATAGTTCATTATCTAAGAACTTTATAACAGGCCTATTTCTATTTTCTTTGTCATCTATTATTTCTACATTCCAAAAACAAAAATCATTCTTTATATTACTCATGGCTTTATATATTGCCTCTTTAGCTGCAAATCTCCCAGCATAATATTCATATTTTGATTTTTCACCCTTCTTTTCACCCACATCAATTTCAACATCAGTAAAAATCTTCTCTTTAAATCCTTTTGTAATTAATATAGCCTCTTTTATTCTCTGAACTTCTATTATATCTGTTCCACAATATATTTCCACTTAATTTCCTCCTAGTATACATACATTTTAACACATATGTTATATTTTTTCATCATTTTATCTTGATTTTGTGTTTTATTTATGCTATAATACAAAATGTTCATCGGGGTGTAGCGCAATTGGTAGCGCACGTGGTTTGGGACCATGGGGTTGCAGGTTCAAGTCCTGTCACTCCGACCATATTTAGAAGAATTCTTAGGAGTTCTTCTTTTTTTGCATTTATGAGCAAATACTGACTATTACTGCATTACACACAATTTATTTAAACTTTTTCAGCCTTTCTAAAACTTCCATAAAATCTATAAATCTTTAAGTAAATGCAGTCAATATGCAGTCAATTTTATAATTAATTGATTTTCTTCAATTTTGACTGCATATAAATTTATTTCAGATAATAAAACAGTTGGTATTACTAGAAAAAACAACTTTTATTTGAATGTAAAATACAATTTACAATAGGCATAATATCAATCTCTTTAAGTTGTAAAATGTAATAAAATATGATAATATACTTACTGATAACTAGTAATTTGTTGAAATGTAGGATTGAATATGAAAAAAATATGTATTAGCGTAGGAATTGTTTTGATAGGACTTATTGCAATGGGAATTATAACA
>CAKPEI010000003.1 GCA_934149365.1 uncultured Clostridia bacterium | reverse complement strand
AATACCTTTTTTATTCCTCTTATCAGATACTATACCAATATGATTTTTAAATACAACAATATCTCCACCTTGCCATTCTTTTATTTTATTAATATCATTTGTTAAAGCAATTGCATTATTGTCTAAATATACTTTTAAATTTTGTACTCTTCTAAAATCAATATTTTTATCTATAACATCAATATCATATAAATTTCTATTTGTTTTTATATGTTCATTTACTAAATTCATTAAATCATAACCTGCGCCTTTTAATCCAAATGCAACAACATCTGTACATACACCATATTCATCATTTGGATAACCCGTAGCATAATATTTACTTTTATATTTAGGATTTGTTTTTATATAATCCCTTACATTATTTAATATATCAGTTTGATCATCTATACCATCATTATCTTTATCGGTTTTACTTATATAAGTCTTAATATTAAAATCTTCATTAGTATATTTTTTATGCGGAATATAATTAAAACGATATAACGCATATAAAACAACAATTATTAATATTATTAAAAAATTTGTCACAATAATTAATATTTTCTTTTTCATAAATTCTCCATTTCAACAAATTACTATTTTATTTCATCAAGTTTCTTTTGCTCCTTTATTTCTAATTTTCTCCTTTCTCTTTCAAGTTCTTTTAAACTCTTTTTAGGTGTTGGCATTTCCTCCGGCATCATTCCACCAATATCTGCAATTGCTTTCCTTACTTTTTTTCCTACCTCATAATGTACATCTTTTGCTTCTTTCTCACCTTGTACATTGCCTTTTAAAAGTTTTTGCTTAGTTTGATTTATCCTAAACAAATTAGCTACTAATTCATCTTCATTCATATTGTCCAAAATATCTTCTTTATAACGTAATTTTTTTCTTTTAAATATATCATCGATGGTTTCACCATTATATAATCCTTTATATCCAGCATTATAAAATTAAGCCATATTTTTAACGCCAGCAGCTGAAGCAACTTTTTGAAGCGTATAGTTCCCATGCTTTGTTAATTTTCTTTGATAAAATCTTTTCTCATCATCTGATAAATAATCATATTCTTGTTCAGTTATTTCCTGCTTTCTTGTTTGAATAGCAAAATATGTTTGTCCTAATGCAACAACTTCTTTATTTGGATCAGCATTTTGTACTATCAAATAGCATATGTATCTTAATAATTTATAATCTTTAATAATTTCTTCTTTCCCTTTACCAGTTTTTATTGGCTTGTTGACCTCAACAACCCAATCTTCTTCGCTTGAAATGCTGTTATTTGCTGATAAAGCCGCTTTATCTATTACTTTTTGAAAATTTCTCCAATCCTTGTACTCCAATGCTTTTTGTAATTCACGGGCATACCAATATTCATTTTCATATTCATCCACATGTTTTATATTTTCAAAAGTTATTTCACTATACTCTATTATTTTATTCATGTCATCCCTCCTTTTCTATTATCTTTTTCATCGAAACTACATCAATTGTTTCTATTGCCATTTACCTATAAACCTAGTTTGTTTAAAAGTCTGGTTTATTTCAACTATTTATTATTAAACATAAAAATACCATCACTAAATTCATAATTATAATTTGTATACTCTTCAATCGTTTTCTTCCAAAATTTATATGCTTTCTCACTGTTATATGAAGGTTTAACTTCCCAGTTTCCCGGAAATTTATCAAAAATTTCAAATGCTATTTTCTTACCTATTTTATTTCTTCTATATTTAGGGATAACTAGATATTCTGCTATACTATGTCCATTCATATATTTTTGCATATACTCATTAACCATTACAAACCCTAACAGTCTATTAGTTCCCTTTTCTTTAATAAAATAAGCATAACGATTATCATCTGTAAAATATGAATCAAAATATTTGTACTCGAAAACAGCATCACTATTCATTTCATTTAAATCATTTTCACTTTCTTCAAATAATGAGTACTGTAATAATCTATATAGAATTTCTCTTTCTTCATTTTTAACATTACTTAAGTAAACTTCCATTTGTATCACCTACTACCTACTTTTTTAGTTTCATATATAAAATTGGAAAATAATTTCCTTGTTTATCTAGTTCACTTCTTTTATATACTTTAAATCTCATATGTTCATAAAAATTTCTAGCGCTGTAATTTTGCTCATTTACAGTTAATTCATTAATATCATAATTTTCCATACCGTAACTTAATAATTGCTTTCCCAGTCCTTTTCTTCTTTCACTATTTTTAACAAACAACATTTCAAGTTTTCCATTATCTATCCCCATAAAGGCAATTGGAGTATTCTCATCATTTTCCAAAGCAATCAAATGTTTTACTTTTTCTAATGCATAAAGTACATACTTTTTTATATTTTCTATTTTACTCCTAAAATACCAATATAAATTTATACTATTTTGGCAAAAGTTACACTTTTTTCTTTCATTGATATTTTTTCTACTTCATATCCATATTGTTTAAGTTCTTTTTTACAATTTAGAAAAGAATGATCTATATCAAATCCCAATATTTCTTTAATTTCATCATAAGTTAATTTATAATATTCTTTTTTAGTATTTTTTAAATAATTCCATAATGGATCATACTTACTCATGTTATCTACCTCTTAATTTTGTTTAAATTAAACCTCAATATTCTTCAAATATTTTAACATAAAAGCAAGTGATTTTCAATTAATCACTTGCTTTATACCAAATTAATATTTATAATTTTTCCTAATATTTCTTAGCTCTATTTTATTATTTCTATACATTCATCTTTTGTTCCAATATTTTTCTGAATAACATTATAAAACAAAGTTTTATGCTCGATTTGGTTATCTCCATAAGATTTTTCATAGCTGAACCTTGGTACTTCGCCAAATTGTGAAACTGTCAAATAATCTACAGCAGTAAAAATTGCAAATAACATTAGTATACTACCTACAATACTCAAAATACGTAAGCTCCTCTTTATAACAACAGGTTTAATTTTAAAATAAAAACCAACTATCAAAATAATTCCACCAATAACTGAATAAATACTTCCCCAGCTACTATCATTTGGAAATATTCCAAATGCAGAAATAATTAGGAAAATACCAAAAGCCATAAGGAAGTTACTTATCACTTTAAATCTTTCCCTCTTTATTTCGCTTTTACTATACTCAGCCATTTTTACGGCCGTCTGCATAGACTCACTATTCATATTCTCACTTTTCCTTTCGCCATCAACAATTTCAGGGATACTAACATTATAATACTGAGATAGTTGAACAAGTAAACTGATATCTGGCATATTGCTTCCAGTCTCCCATCTAGACACAGTTCTATTAGAGACATTTAATTTTTCAGCTAATTCCTCCTGCGTTATGTTTTTTTCCTTACGTAGCTTTTTTAAAAAAGTTCCTATTTTCTTTTGCTCCACGTCACATACCTCCTTCTAAATATATTGTATAAAATTTATCATATAATTTACACGACACGAAGTGAGAAAATGTCATATTATATAGCTAGACACATTTGCCTAGCTATAATTTATATTAAAATTCAAATTTAAAAGTTGAAAGCATGTATATATATGTGACTACAACTGTTAAAACTAATGCAAGTACAATCTTAGAAAATCTTTTTATTTTAACTTTTTCTAAAATGGTAAGTGCAGGAACAAATACTATCATTTGGCTGATACTTACATATAGCGATTGCTTTAAGTTAAATAAAATTGTTTCCTTCATAGAGAAAAATTTTGCTAGCTCTTCTTTACTATACTCACTATAATAATTATAATTTTCATATAACTGATATACAAATAAAAGCAAAAAAGATATTGCAAGCACAATTACACAATTCAATATAATGTTTTTAATACTCGCTCTCATTAAACACACCTCCTAATAATTTAATCAAAATATTTTTAATTACTATTTTTGTACAAGTCACATTCTTTATCATGTGAATATATAATTCCTATAGCTTGTAAATACGAATAAATAATAGTAGTTCCTACAAATTTCATACCTCTTTTTATTAAATCTTTCGATATTGCATCTGAAAGTTCTGACCTCGTCACATCAGTTTCATATATAACTTGTCCTTTAGTATATCTAGTCAAATAATCTTTAAAAGAGTCATATTCTTGCTCTATTTTTTTAAATATTTTAGCATTATTAATACTTGCTCTAATTTTTAGTTTGTTTCTAATTATTCCTTGATTTTGTAGCAACTCCTGCTCTTTTTTATTATCATATAAGCAAACTTTATTTATATCAAAATTATCATATGCCAGCCTAAAATCTTCTCTTTTATTTAACACGCATTCCCATGAAAGACCAGCTTGAAAAGACTCTAATATTAACATTTCAAATAGGTATCTTTCCTCTAAATTTAGAATTCCCCATTCTTTATCGTGATACTCGATATATTTTTCATTTTTTAAATTACACCACTTACATCTTCTCATATGGCAGTTCCTTTCGTTGGTATAGTAAATTTACTCATATCATTACCTTCTATTTCAAGTAATTTTACTTTATTTTTAATTCCACCACCGTAACCTGTTAAACTTCCATTTGTTCCAACTACTCTATGACAAGGAATTATTATACATATAGGGTTCCAACCTACTGCGCCACCAACTGCCTGTGCAGACATTTTTTTAATATTCCTTGACTTGGCAATCTCTTTTGCAATATCGTTATATGTTATAACTTTACCAAAAGGAATTTTATTCATAATATCAACCACTTGCTTTCTAAATGGTGTTAGGTTTTCTATCCTATACTCTGGCACAAAATCTGGATTTTTCCAGTAAAGTATATGTTTAACCATTTTTTAGTTTCTTCAAAAATAGGTAGTTCTTTTTCTTCATAGTTACCTAGATGCTTAGAAAAATCTCTTGAGCTATCAAACCAAAGTCCTGTTAAATATTTTCCATCACTTCTCATATATATATAACTCCAGCTGGCGAATTATATTTTTTTATATACATCACTTTACAACTTCTCCGTCAATCTTTTTATAACATATATACCTTATCATTAAATAAATTACATATGCATTTAAACATTTAAATGATATCCATATCAAATATGAAAATATTTCATTTTCAGTAATTACACAAATTAGCACAATATTAGATACTAAAAAGCACATTACCTCTAATACTATAGCTATTATTCCCAATAACTTTTTTCTTTTTTTATTTATAATAACAAATATTAGAACAACAACTTGTACCAAAATCACTATTGCAAAATATGGCAATACCATTATTCCAAGCATTCCAAACAATCTTGATACTGAATCCCCACTTTTGATTAGTTTATCTAGGTGAAAAAAGCCAATTGATAAGTTTACTATAAGTAACAAAGTAATTATACAAATTAGTATTATTATATTTTTCCTTATATTATTATTCATAATTTCCCCCACAAAACTTATCATGATTATATCATATGATATAGAAAAAGTTAACAAAAGCAAGCAAACTTACAAGATATAATTCCCATAAAAGTGTGTCACATGTAACAATATATAAATAAAATCATAAAATATATAATAATTGGAGGGCAAAATGAAAAAAGAAATATCTATAAAATGTAAAACTAAAATCAATACTATTAGCACATTTTTAATTAAAATATATAATCATAATAATTTAATATATCAATCAAATATAACTGCAAATGAATACTTTACTATTAAATTAAAGTATGATCATTCCTATTTAATTATCCTTACTGCAAATGGCAATCTCGTACCAAAAAGATATGTATGCGAACTATTTATAACTAGTTATGGATATAACTGTTTTTGTTTTAATTTTGACACTTATGATCGCCCTCAATATTTAAATATGATATTAACAGATAAAAACTATATAGGTTTGCCAATAGAGAAAGGGGATTTATTTTTATGGCACAAACTCACAACGTACCAATAACTAACGGAAAAGGAAGTATTGAGCTTGTAGAAGGAACATATGATGTAACAGCTGATGTAAAAGGATATGACAATTCTACTCTTGACCCAACAAATGTTGAAATAACATCAGGAATAAGCACCTATAATTTTACTATAGGCGCAACTGGTACTTTAACTTTACACGTTACTGACGACGGAACAACATCTGGGGTACAAATTATAGGAGCTACATTTCAAAGATGTGATTATGAGGGTAATGTATACGGCTCAATTATAACTACAAATTCAGATGGCGATGCTGTATTTAATAACGTTCCTTTTTCAGCAGATGGAAACGCACCAAAAATATATTTTAAACAATTATCTTCTGACGAAGAGCACACTTTTGATAGTGCATTGCAAAATACCACTTTAGAAGGAGCAACTAGAACAGTACAAATTCGAAATCCAGAAGCCGACCTAAGAAATTTTAAGCTTACAGATAAAAACTACACAGGTCTTCCTATAGCTGATGGAACTTTATCACTGACTTCTCAATAAACATATAAAACAAAGGGGCACTAAATAAGTGTCCCTTGAATTTCTTACTTTATGTGTTTTAATAGTTCTTTAAATAAGTTGGCATGCGAAGTTTGCATTTCACCATTATCAATATATTTCATAATTTCATCTACTGATAGATACATCACTTTTTCTACTTCTTCTTTTTGAAGTTTTAATTTGGATATATCGATGTCTTTCTTAAGATAATATATATGTCTTATTGGCATATCATAAAGAAGATAACCAATATACTGTACATTATCTTTTGATATATCTAGTCCAATTTCTTCTCCCACTTCCCTTATAATTGCAGAATAAGGTGTTTCACCGTGTTGAACATGTCCACCTGTAGAAGCAATTTTGCTGAATTTTTCTTTAGAAGTTTTTTGAAGTAAAAATTCTCCTTTTTCATTCTGCAAAAAAATAACAGAAATAGCGATATGTTCATCCTTTCCTAATACCTCTTTATTGTCACCTCTTTTAATCACCTTTCCAGTAAGTTTTAAGTCGTTATCATATACATCTAAAAGTTCCATTTTTCTACTCCTTTATAATAATATGGTTAAAATATTGTTCCTGAAACTCAATCAAAGCTTCTATTGCATCTACGCTATATTTCTTACCATCTGGAGCAATCACAAGCTTATCATCATTATCATTAGTTCTATGAACTATTGCAATGCATCTTCCTTTATACTCAGACACAGGTTCAAATACTCCAAGTAAGTAGCAATCTAGTTCTTCTCCATCTCCACTTATTGTATTTGGTATATAACCATAATTTACAGGGTATATATACCCATACTTAGGATGCTTACTTCCAAGTGGCCTATCTGTTACCATAGTCACAAGTTTACTTAAATACGCCTTACTATCCATCATATTATACTCCTCCTATCAATCTGCAATTTCCAGTAAATACTTTGAACTTTCATCGAACTCTATATTACTTTTTAAAATCGCTTCATAATATATTAAAAGTAATTTTTCCGCACAGTTTTTCAAGTCAGCACTATCAAGAGACTTTGGAATTGTTTTTTCTATTTTGTTTAAAAACAAAGTCTCAAGCTCATTAAAAGCTTTAAACTCGTGCATTTTTTTGCCTTCGATAGTTCCTTCTAATTTCATGACAATAAGCCTCGCATCACTTAAAAGCTGATAAGCATAAATATAATTCTTTCGCTTTATAGCTATTTTAAACTTTCTCATTAAGTACATAAATTCCCAATTTACATTTTCAGTAACTACACGTTTTTCGTTAGTTTTGAAAGTTTTAACAGCTTCTTCCAAATGATTTCTAAGCATATAACCTGTATCACAGCCTACTGAAATCTGGTTTGAACTTACCTTCAATTTGTTTAATGGCCCAAAAGAAATATCTGAACTTATACCATTTTTAAAGTATATTGATATTCCCCATATTTCATCTGACCATTTTCTTTCCATAATATAGCCTATATCCTTGTGTTTAAAAAATGATAATATCTCATCTCTAACGTCCTGCACTCTTGCCTTATTGTTATATGCCATCATAAAGTCACAGTCAGAATATACGTCTCTAAAGCCTATTGAAGCTGAACCTATTAAATAGGTACCAAGTAAATACTCAGACTTTTTAACACAGGATATAACAAAATGAAAAAAATCATTTCTTTCTTTTTCAGTATACATATGTTTCTCTCCTTAGACAAATTATACCTTTTTTATTTCTATTGCAACAACTCCGTTTTCATCTTGCATTTGTTTAGAATAATACTTTTCCATATCTTTAGGATTAGCCTCTTCATCTTCTTCGTACCCCATTGATACCTTATCATAGTGTGTATATAGTTCTTCAAAGCTATCATATCTATGAATGCCCAATATTTTTACAGTAAGTTTTTCTAAATCTTTCCTGTTAGTAAACTCGATGAAGTCACCTACTTTAAGTTTCTTTCTTTTTTCATCATATAATCTTAATTCCACTGTTTTTGTTCCAGCTTTTACCTTAGTAAAAGGTCCATTATCTAATCTAATTGAATGTATCATTTTTTACCTCCTAATTATTTAACTAAAGAAATATCTCCATTTATTACAAGTGGGTTAAAACCTTGTATCTCATCAAATAATATTCCCTCAGGAATATCGTTATATAGAAATATTTTTTTGTTTAACCTAAATGCATCGTATAGTTCTAAAAAAGTAGCTCCACCTATATAGTTTTTTAATACTCCGTTTTCAGTTTCTTTATCAAAATTTAAAACTAATACTCCATCTACCATGCCAATAGTTTCCTCACTTTTTTTATACATAGCTGCTTTAAACTCTTGATGTTTATCTTTACCTAAGTTCCACATTTCCTGTTCAGCTTGTGGGTTATCGTAACAATTAGGAAGCAAAACTTCCACGCCATTTTTTTCTAGTTCTAACTTCACGCTAGGTATTTTCTCATAAAACTTTTTACTGCATATTAATAGTATTCTCATAAAATAGCCTCCACCTTTTACATTTTGTAATGATTAAATATTTTTTCCTCATTATATCATACAAGTATACCTAATGCACTAAATAAAAGGAAAATATTATTAAAAAACAATAAAAGCAGATTTAATTTCTACCTTTATTGTATTCTTTATTAACTATTATTATTGTTATTGTTATTATTGTTGTTATTGTTGTTATTTCCAGATGAACCTCCCCATGATGATGAACTAGGATTATAATGTGGCGTTACAGAGAATCCCCTATCACTAATATTTATTCTATCAAAAGAAGTATTTTTTGGAACTATTGAAAATGTCTTTACAACTTTTCCTCCACTATTAACAAATGATAAAATATTTCGAGTTGCCACAACTGAATTATTTTCGGATTCTGCAAGAAAATCATATATTTCATTAAACATATTTTCTGTTATATTAGAATAATAATTTGCTAGAGTATAACATTTTTTTAACCTAACAATTTCATTATATGTCTTTGGTTTTTTGTCTATCATTTTAAATCCTCCTTACAATCAATATAGAATAGTTCTATATTTTGAAATGGTAAATTTATCGCTTGTATGTGATAATAAGCATTATTCTTATGCTTAGTATAATGATAATCTCTTAATGCAGTCGTAGTAAAAAATAAATTATTTGGATTTTCAGTTGATATTTTATCATAATACAAACTTAATATTTTTGTTAAATCTACACAGTAGTAACCTTTTTTGTCAGATTTCTCCTTTTTTATTGTATTTGTAAAAATTTGATGTGTCATAATGTGTTCTTGTTTTACTCTTTGTTCATCTCCGTATTGTAATGTATCTCCAGTTAATAACATTATGTATAATGAATTACTATATGGATAATCACAGTCTTCCAAAACTCCCTCTTTTATATAAAGTGTTATTTTACTTTCATCAGTTAAATATACAATATCTCTTTTACTTTTTATTATTTGAGATTCTAGTTTATATTCAATATCATCAATTTTCAATATAAAAACATCTGGACTATATATGTTCTTTAATTTACTATCTGCCTCTATTATTGATGTTAAACTTGGTATATCCTGTCCTACAATTCTCTTTTCCTTTGGATAAAAATTATTTGACATATCTGGGTGTATTTTGCTTAAATACATATAAACTGATTCTTCATTATTTTCATCTTCTGGATATAACTCTGCATTATCTTTATATATCTCCTGTTGTAATTTGCAAGTATATGATTTATTTGTCTTATATTTATTTTTTACAAATGGACAACCTGTTTTGCATAAATATAAATAGTTACAATTCAGACATTCTTCATTAATTCCTATTCTATTATGTATTTCAAAAATTTTTCTTCTAGCATTATTCATAATTATTTCTACTTCATCATTATATATATTTCCATAGTAAAATTCTCTATTTTTTTGTCCTCTCACGCAAGAATAAATATCTCCGTTTCTCTCTAATAAGAAAAACTTTTCTCCACAATTATCGCAATTAGTACAATATGTAGGATTAAATTCTGCAAACCATGTATTTTTTACTCCATAATCCAAACTTGTTCCTCTAAACTCATTATTCATTCTTTTATAAAAATCAACCTGCTCATCTTCTGTCATAGCATGAAGTATATCACCATCTTCGTTATCTACGAATCCAATCATAAAATTAAAGTCATTCATATTTAAACAGGTATTCTCAGCAAGATATTTAATGTCCTTAATAATCTCATCTGTTTTATCATAATGTTCTTTAAATATTGTTGCAGAGACTTTTTTATTATTGGGTATTTCTTCTAATAATTTAATATTTTTTAATATTTTATCTAAAGTTTTTTGATTTCCTTTTGTTACTCTATACTCTTCATGTAATGAAAATGGTAAGTCTAATGAGCCACTTATTGAAACATTAAATTCTTTTATTGCATCTATATGTTTTTCTAAATTAAGCAAATTAGTCTTTATGTGTGGATTTCCCAATTTAAAACCATTCTTTATAATTATTTCTTTATTATCTCTGTAATAATTTGAAATATATTTTATAATATTTCTAAAATCTTCTTTAGCTAATGTTGTTACTTCTCCACCATGCAAAGATATATTAAACGGAACAACATTAGCCTCTTTAAATTTATTTACAGCATATTCTAATGTTTTTAAATAAGAATCATCCTGCTTTAAATCAACTGTATTTTCTTTTAAATAACAATATTTGCACTGCATATTACAATTCATTGTTGGTACATATAACAAATGAATAAATTTATAATCATCATTCATAAGTATTTACCTCCTAATAATATATTACCGTTGTTGGGCTTCCTTTAAATGTTCTCTCGTTAATTACTGCATTTTTAGGTACTTTTATTGTACGTAATGAAGTACAGTTCCTAAAAGCAGAACTTCCGATTTCAACAACTGTAGATGGAACAATGACAGAGCTTAGTTTTCTACAGCCATAAAATGCGTGTCCACCTATTCTTGTAACGCCTTCTGGTATCACAATAGCTGATAGTGAAGAACAGTTTTCAAATGTGTTTCCTCTAATTTCTGTTATCTTAGATGGTAAAGTTACATTATCCAAATTTATATCACCAACAAAGTTTTCACCATGAATTGATATAATATTATCATGTAAGTATATTCTTCTTAACGAAGTACAGTATTCAAATGTTTGTCCATTAATTTCAATAACTTTACTAGGTATTGTTATTTCTTGCAATGAACTACAATGTGAAAATGCGCTCGCACCCAAATACTCCAAGCTTTCTGGTAATTCTATTTGGGCTAATTTTGTATCATTTTTAAATGCTGCTGCTCTTATATCAACTATTCCATTTGGCAAAGAAACTGTTTTCAAATTTGAACAATTTTCAAATGCACTCGCTCTTATTTCTGTAACCTTCTGAGGTATATATATACTTTCTAAATTTTGACAATTAAAAAATGCCTTAGATTTTATGATCTCTAAATTTTTTGGTAATGTTAAATTTTTGACATTTGTATCTTTAAATGCACTGTCTCCAATAGCCACTACATCTTTTCCTTTATAGGTATCTGGAATAACAACAGTATCACTTGATTCTGCTGAACCTCTTGTATATCTCACAACTGCATAACCGTCTCCATAATTGAAATATAATAATTTCGGTTTAGCAAACATTATCATTGGTATAAATACTGCTACCAAAACAAGTATTCCTGTTTTTAGGAAAATTGGAAAAGCTATTTGTCTTTTATTCATTTTTACTTCTGCAACTATCTGCGATATATCTTCATTTGGATTTTTCTTAGCCTTTTTTGAAATTACATTCACAATATTAAATTTTCTAACAATAAGTATATAAAGCAATAAAGTAATTACTTCACATGCTATACAAATTGCCAATTCAATATATAAGAAATACATCAATACATATATGAATGTTAATAGTCCAAACATTAAAATTACTATATTTCTTTTTGTATTTATTTTTGATGTTGTTAACTTTCTAGCATTTTCTCCTTGACTTTCGATTTCTCCCTTAATCATATTTTTTAATAATGTACTTTCATTTTTAAGATATGCAGGATCAATTAACACTATCGGGCTATCATCTTTTGTTGTTTCGGTATTTGTTTCGTTATCTTCTTGTTCTTCATTATTATTTATTAATATGTCATTTAATAATGTAACACTTAATACACCATTTCCTGCTTTACGTGAAGCGATAGGAATAAGAACAGCTGCTCCTATAAATATTGAAATAAAATCTATTATTGCTATACCTGTTGTAATAAATAAATCAAAAAATAATAATATTACAACTCTTATTCCAAATAAAATCCAAAATGTTTTCTTTGAATTATCTTTTGAAATTATTTTAGATAGAGGTATTAGCACGAAAACGGACATATGTATTGAAACAAATGCTTCCATTCCGTAAAGCGGCTACTAACGGAAGGCCTTCACTAGAACTATTTCCACTATTTGCAAATACCGTACTAGAAAATAATACAAATAACATTATTATTAAAATACTTTTTATTTTTTTCATTTCTAACTCCTTACTTTATTATTCTTTTGTTATTCAGAAATTATCATAAATAAATTATTTTCATAATAATCTAATGCACTTAAATCAATATTTGGAACATTCTTTTTATCGAATTTATCTATCCATTTTTTTGACACATCTAATACATAGGCATAAGGCAATATATCATAAAAATAATTTGCATTTTCTTCTGCTAACATTTCTATCTGATTTTTTTCTGCAACATCAAGATAATTTCTAAATCCCATTACTTTTGCAATAATCATTTCCCCATAAGCTGTTTTTCTTTCCATTATTATAGAGAAAAAGCCTGTTATAAAAATAGCTATAAAAGATAATGCATATATCCAATTTAGTTTAGGATCTAAATCTTTTATATAAATATAAGCGACAAACCATGCAATAACAGATATAATAAGCAATGAAAATGTTATATTCATCATTTTTCTTGCTTTAATATCATTTACTTTTTTATCTATTGTACTTTCTAATGTACTCTTTATTTTATTAAATACATTTGAAAAAGACCTATCTTCGCTTAGAATATTGTTATCTCCATTTTTAAATAATTCTAAATATACTATTTGTTCAGTAATTGACATCTTTTTTAAATTAGATTTATTCTTTCCAATATTAATTATTTCATATTTGTTTTTTTCAATTTCTTTTGTTTCAATATATCCTTTACTAGCTAGTCCAATTATTAGTGATGAAGTTAATTTTTTTATTGATTTTTCTCCATAAATATAGCCTATTTGAGCACTATCTAAATCTTCTGGTGGATAAAATTCCACAGTTCTACATCTTTTATCGTAATCTTTTCCATGCTTTGTCCATAATATAAAACTTATTATAGATATTATTATTAAACTAACGCATATTATTAAGCAAATAATACCATAGTTATATGTTCCACCTACAAAATAGCCATTAGGCAACAACATTTTTACAGTAATAGATTCACTAAGTAAATAATCACTTAAAACTGCATTAAGAGTTTTTCCACTTATTGTATAATTTACTTTACTTGTAATATCTTGCGTTCCTTTAACAAATGAAATATTTTCATTTTCTATTTTTTCGGGCATATTTATCGTAATATTAAGATTATTTATAACTGTATTATCGTAACTATCAAACACATTAAATACCAGTTCATCTAACTTATTGTTTAAATCTATTCCCATATTATATCTATATTTTATGGTATAGGTACGTAACCCAGAGTTAGTTGTTGTTCTATTACTTCCTATTCTAATTCCTATGCTATCACTAGTATTATTTAAAACAAATTTTTCTCCTATGGCTCTTAAATTTGTTACTTTAACTTTCTTTTTTATTTCTTTATCATTTTCATGGTATTTTTGCCACAGTGGTATTGATTTATATATACCATTAAAAGACTTACCACTTGGTATATTGACAGTAAATTTTTCAGTAACATCTATCATATTATCTTTATCAACATCAAGGACAATATCATAATCTTCTATATCAAACTCAGATGAAATATACGACATATTATTCTTAAAATTATTCTTTTCTACTCTTGAAATACCTAATGGTACTAAAACAAGCAATATTGTCCATATAACTAAAAATATAGTTGTATATATTCTATTTTTCTTTTTTAACATAATTATAAACTCACTTTAACACTATCTCTTTGTTCAGCATTTACTTCAAACATATTTGCTTGTTTAAATCCGAATATTCCTGCTATAATATTGCTTGGGAACATTTGAATTTTATTATTTAATTCTCTAACAGTTCCATTATAGTATTTTCTACTATTAGCTATTTCATCTTCAATCCTTGAAAGTTCTGCACTTAATTTAACAAAATTCTCATTTGCTTTTAGTTCTGGATAACTTTCTGCAATAGCCATAATCTTTGTAATACCTTGTCCTAATTGTTGATTAACATTTATTTTTTTATCTGTTGACATACTATCATAACTATTTGCTCTAATACTTGTTACTTGATTAAAAGTTTCTTTTTCATGTTTTGCATATCCTTTTACTACTTCCACTAAGTTTGGAATTAAATCCCATCTTTTCTTTAAATAAACATCCATTGTTGAAAATGCTTCTTTTACCATATTATTTGCTTTTACAAATCCGTTATATTGTACTATTAAATAAATTACCAATACCGCTATTACTGCTATAACAACATATAAAATCATACTATCATTCCCCTTTATTTTCATCGAATATTATATTATCATATTCGATATTTTTTTACAATATTTGAAACCATCTTTTCTTTTTAGTTTTAGAGCTTTTATCTTCTATTAATTTCTCATCATCCACATGTTTATAATCTAATATTATGCCCCAGTATAGCTGGGGGTACTCTAAATCTAAAAAATGACAACCAGTTTATATACTGATTGCCAAAACATATTTCAAAACTATTTTATTGTCCATTCTGTTTTATCTGCATTTGGTGTTAATTTGACATTAGATGATAGTTCAACTACAGGGCGAAATAAACAACTAGTAAAACTATCGCTGGCAGTAACACAATTAGGAGTTACTTCAAAAATCATAAACAATAAGTAATATGTATCAAAATCTGCACCAAAGCATCGAGAAGCGAGCATATAGTCATTTGGCTGATATATTAACTTCTGCTTTACTACCTCCCCTGTTATTCTATCTGAATTTTTGGTCATATCTATATTATAAACATCACACTTATATTCACCTAATTTTTTACCTTCAGGTGTGTAACGCCCTTCTTCCTCATGAATTTCTTCTAAATTTATATTAAATTTAGCTTCCAACTCTTTTAGGGCTATTGGTTCTGTTGTTTCAACTACTTCATTTCCATAACGATATGAGCCTCTTGGCCCCTTATATTCTAGTAACTTTGTTACATCATCCACGTTCATGCTCCTTGCTGTTCCTTTTCCTTCTACTGTATATAAAGCATCACATATTGTGTCTAAAATTTCTGGACCTTTGGAATATGCTACTCCTTCCCCTTCAAATCCAATTTTATACTCTGAATTTATAGTTCCTTCAGGCAAATCAGGAGCTATCAGTAAGTTTCCATTTTCACTTATTCCTATATATTTCCATGTATAACTTGTATTTGTTTTCACTGTTTGCTTCTTTGTCTCGTCTGCTACTCCAGTTAAACTTCGCTCACTTCCGTCTGTTGTATAACTTTTCTCTGTTAATAATGTACTATAGTTTACCACATCACCTATTTTTATTCCAGCTTTTACTGCAGCTGTTGAAGTCTCATTCATAAGTATTCCATCTTCTGATAATCTTTGTTTATAGCCCCCCTCTTCTAGCTTCTCGTTAGCATAATCTTCAAATGTTGCTGCTCCACTTTTTGTTCTTTCTGCTTCTGTCATTAACTCCCACTCTGCTCTTAGTGTATTTACATACTCTTTTAAATTTGCTGTGTCACTATCTGTTTTAGCTTTGTTTGCTTTTGATATTATTCCACTATTTGATAGTGATAGTATTATTGCGGCCGCTAGTATTATCATTACTATTATTGTTATTACTAATACTATTAATGATATCCCGCTTTTTACTCTTTAAATTTTTCATTTTCATTTACCCCCTCTTACCTTTTTGAAAAATTTTTCTAACATATACATATTATTTCACATTGCTCTAATTTTTGCAATTGTTTTTAATCGCTTTTACATATTTTTAGTTATATTTTTCTATGTATATATGGCTGTGTATATTTACATGACATATGTCATGGTTATACCTTTTTTAAACGCAAAAAAGCTAGCTATACTTTTTACTGTATAACTAACTTTATATTATCTAATATATCTATTTTATGTGCGTAAAAGCCTTTATCTAGTATATTTCTAGATATTACTTGTGTGTTACTCTCCCAACGGTTTTACGCATATTAGTTGACATTTATTTTCACTCCTTTGTTCATTTTTTTACTTTATGTTCATATTCTACTACATATTATTTCTTTTTTCAACACTTTTTATAGTGTTTTTTACCCTTATTCATAGCTAAGTTCAGTATCTACTGCAGATACATTATCCAGCCAATTTCTAACTCTTTCAAAGAACAAGCCCGCCACAAACCAAAGAGGTGCAAATGTTAAAGTTATATATCCATGTAAATTCATACTATCGGTATAATGCCACACTCTTATTCCAAATATATCTAATATATATCCAGTTACATACTCTGCTAAAAATATAAGTAACATATATACTATTCCTCTTATAAACCAATTTGTATTTTTAAGCATTCCTTGTATAGGCTCTAAAAATATAGCCATACCATATATCATAATCATCCATATGCTACTATGTGCCATTAGTGCTGTATCTCCTCTAAACAAAGAAGCTATACCAGTCCAAAAAACTTCCATAGAGCAACCAATAAATCCATATATAAAAAATCGTTTCATAATGTTAATATTTTGTGCTATGTTTTTTTAATTATTCATATTGTTTTATCCAATTTTTTACTACATCTTCACTTACGTTCATGTTGCCATATCCTATTCCTAATTTTCTATCTTTCTTTTTCATTCCATGGCAATCTGTACCCGCTGACATAAGTAAATTATTCTTTTCACAATATTCTTTTAAATATTCTATTTGCTCATTAGTAAACGCAGAATAATACACTTCTACTCCGTCAATTATATTATCTCTTACTAAATTATTTAGAAGTTCTATGTGATTTTCTGTTTGATATTTAAATAAATGAGCTATAAACACTTTACCTCCTGCATTCCTAATTAAATCTGATACTTCTTTTGCAGAAGGTATCCTTTTAGAAAAATCCCAATAAAGTATAAAATCTTTGTTATTTGAACATTTTCTCCAAAATACATCGATATTAGTCCATTCCTCATCAGTAAAAAACTTTTTGTTTTCTTCATATTTTATAATATCATAATATATCACATCAACTGGATACTCTTTTGGTGTATACTTAAGATTTTGCGTCATCTTTAAACCTTTTTTAATACAAATATCATATATTTCATTAAACTCCATTATATTATCATTTGTTATTTTTTGTGTATCATAATTTTTATCAAGCCATGGTTTTACTTTAGCAATATCAAAGCCATAACCTAAAAGTTCCATTCTTTTACCTTCATATGCCATACTAAATTCACAACCAACGATAACTTTACCCGTATAATAATCTTTAACATTCATTTCTTTTATATCTAAATATGAATTAACTTTATCATGGTCTGTTATAGAAAGAAGTGTTACTCCTGCCTTTTCTGCCTCTTTAAGTAGTTCCTTTGTAGTATATGTTCCGTCCGAATAAATAGTATGTGTATGTAAATCTATCATTATTAATTACCCCCTAGCTTATACATTCTATCATATTATAATCTAAAATCAAACAGCTTAAACTCTATTTTTGCTTGTTGACATAATTGTTACCTGGTGATATAATTAAATAGTAATATATATATACTTATTCATTAATAATTTACATGAAGGAGACTTAAACATGATTAATACTATTTTTTCATTCGGCTTTGGTAAAGACGTTAATTTTGGTGAATGCGTAAACTTCATCGATACTGATGCGTTTTTAAACTTTAACAAAGATGTAGTAGGTTACGGCTATTCTTTAAGAAATGGTATAGATGCAAACTTTTCTAATAAAAAGAAGATTAGCATTACCATATCAACAGACAGCATTTTAAGTGGCATCATCGAGTTTAAAACTGAGAATTCAAAAAACGTAGCAGAAAAAAGGAAAAAATTCAGAATTACAATAGGTCAAACTCAAATAAACGAGAAAATTCCTACACTTTCTTCTGAATTAAAAGAAATCGTTTTGTTTTTCCCAAAAGAATTAAATCTAACCACAGCAGATGGAACAATTCCTTTTATACGATTTGAAAACATATCAATAAACTAAAAGCTTAAAACAGGTAGAAAAACTTATCTACCTGTTTCTTTATTTCATATTTCTTAATTTATGCACAACTTCTTTTAGTACATTCACTATTTTTTTAGCATCTTCCATAGTATTTTCTTCACCATACGAAATTCTAAGTGTTCCCTTGGCTAATGTATCATTTAAACCAATTGCCCTAAGAACATGAGATGGATTAAGTGTACCCGAAGTACAAGCACTACCGCTAGAAGCACATATACCATTCATATCAAGCATAAGAAGTAGCGGCTCCGCTTCTACCCCTTTTATAGATATGCTAACATTTCCAGGAAGTCGACTTACCAAGTCACCATTTACACTACTATCTGGTATTTGTTTTAAAACTTCATCTATAGTATAATTTCTTAATTCTATTAATTTTTTATTATACCTTTCTATATTCTCAGTAGCCATTTCTATAGCTTTGCCCATACCCACTATAGCTGGCACATTTTCTGTACCCGCTCTTTTAGATTTTTCTTGATGCCCTCCATATATAACTGGAGAAAAATCAATCCCGCTTTTTAATGTACAATGCTCCTATTCCTTTAGGTCCATAAAACTTGTGGGCAGACATGCTTAATGCGTCTATACCCATTTCTTTTACATTAATAGGAACATTACCTATTGCCTGGACAGCATCTGTATGAAAATATACCCCTTTAAATTTAGCTATTTTTGCAATTTCTTGTATATTTTGAATAGTTCCTATTTCATTATTGGCAGTCATTATAGATATAACTAGTGTGTCTTCTGTTATGCTGTTTCTAAGCTCATCTAGTTTTACAAAGCCATTTTTATCCACATTTAAATAAGTAACTTTAAAACCTTCTTTTTCTAATGACTTGCACGTATTTAATACAGCTGGATGCTCTATTTTGCTAGTTATAATATGATTCTTCTTCCCTTTATTTGCATGTGCCATTCCTCTTAAAACAAGATTATCTGCTTCACTTCCAGATGCCGTAAAATATATTTCATCACACTCTGCAGATATTGCTTCTGCTATTTTATACCTTGCCATATCAACCGCTTTTTTTGCTTCTCTACCTATTGTGTATTGTGAAGAAGCATTGCCAAATTTCTCGGTAAAATATGGTAACATTTCATCCAAAACTTCTTTTTTTACATAAGTTGTAGCACTATGGTCTACATATATTTCTTTCATAAAAAACTCACCTTTATATATTTTATACTACATAAAGGTGAGTTGTGATTTTATTCTATGTTTTCTATACATTTTGGACAAATGTCTGGGTTATGTTTGTCTCTTCCAACATCTTCGTTGTATTTCCAACATCTAGCACATTTATATCCAGGTGCCTTATCTACTTCTACTTTCTTTTCTTCTCCTTCTACTACGTCAACCTTTGAAACAATTAAAATCATTTCTAAGATTTCTTTTATTGAAGCCATAAACTCAAAGTCTTTTTCAGGCACTGTTATAGTAACTATAGCATCAAGTGGATGTCCTACTTTTTTCTCTGCTCTTGCTTTTTCAATGTCCGATAATAGTTCTTCTCTTAGTTCGTATATCTTATCCCATTTTTCTGCTAATTCTTTATCATCATATTTTTCACTATATGAAGGCATAGTAGTTAACAATACTGATATTTCATTATCTTCTGATTTATGATTCATATATGACCATATCTCTTCTGATGTAAATGAAAGTACTGGTGATATTAATTTTACAATTATATTTAATACATCATACATAGTTGATTGTATTGCTCTTCTTATACTATTATTAGGTTTTAATGTATATAGAGGATC
Source organism: uncultured Clostridia bacterium (assembly GCA_934149365.1). Lineage (GTDB taxonomy): Bacteria > Bacillota > Clostridia > TANB77 > CAG-465 > CALXJE01. The sequence goes on along the minus strand of CAKPEI010000003.1, from coordinate 177,587 downwards.
TTTTACAACATCTAAGTATTTTGAACTAAGTTCAGATGAAGCAAATCTATGTACTTCGTTATATACAACATGGAAGTCATATCCTTCGTATGCATCTATTACTGTTTTAACTAGGTTATTTGCTTTATACATTATATATTTATCTAGTTCTTCTCTGTTTTCATATTCTACATAATCAGTGTTTGGATTAAAGTCATACAAATTACCAAGCATAAAACGGCTAGTATTTCTTATCTTCTTATACACTTCTGCAACTTGTGCTAATATATCGTTTGATACTCTAACATCAGTATGATAATCAGATGAAATAGTCCAAAATCTTAATATATCTGCACCAAATTTGTTTATTACATCTTGAGGGTTTATTCCATTACCAGCTGATTTTGACATCTTTCTTTTTTCTTCATCTATCAAGAAGCCATGTGTTACTACATTTTCATATGGTGCTTTTCCAGTTACAGCTACAGATGTAAGAAGTGATGATTGGAACCAACCTCTATATTGGTCATTTCCTTCTAAATATAGCGTAGCTGGCCACATAAGTCCTTTCTTCTCGTCATTAAGAACTGAAAAATGTGTTGTACCAGAATCAAACCAAACATCCATAATGTCTGTTTCTTTAACATACTTTGTGCAGCCACATTCACACTTGTGCTCTCCTTTTACTGCTTTAAGTATTTGCTCTGCTGTCATTTCATACCATATGCTTGAACCATTTATTCTAACAAGCCTAGCTATTGCTTCTATTGTATCTTTGTTTATGTATTCCTTACCACAATCTTCACAATAAAGTATTGGAATTGGAACTCCCCATGTTCTTTGACGAGATACACACCAATCAGTTCTGTCTTTTACCATGTTAGTCATTCTTTCCTCGCCCCATTTTGGATACCAATTAACACCTTTTATTGCATCTAACGCATTTTGTCTAAATTTATCAACTGATGCAAACCATTGAGTTGTTGCTCTGTAAATTATTGGTTTATGACATCTCCAGCAATGTGGATATGGGTGCTCTATCTTCTTAGCTGCAAGTAATGCGTTTTCTTCATCTAATCTTGTTATTACTTTTCCATTTGCATCGCTGTATAGCATTCCTGCAAACTCTCCAGCTTCTTCTGTCATGTATCCTTTTTCGTCAACAGGAACAATTATTTCAATATCCCCATAACGTTTGCAACATAAGTAGTCCTCATGTCCGAAACCAGGTGCTGTATGTACACAACCAGTTCCTGCATCTAAAGTAACTATAAGGTCATTATCGCCACCTAGTATTACTCTAGATTTTTTATCAAGTAATGGGTGTTTAAGCCACATATTTTCAAACTCTTCACCTTTATATGTTGCTACGACTTCATAATTTTCTATTTCTGCTTCTTTCATAACAGTATCTACTAAATCAGAAGCCATAATATATTTTTCATCATTTACTTTTACCATAGAGTATTCAAAGTCTTTATTCACAGTTACAGCTTGGTTTCCAGGAATTGTCCATGGTGTAGTTGTCCAAATTACGAAGAATATTTTGTTTAAATCACCTTCTTTTTCAAACAATCCTTTATCATCAATAACTTTAAACTTAACATATATAGATGTTGTAGTATCATTTTCATACTCAATTTCAGCTTCTGCAAGTGCAGTTGCACAATCTTGGCACCAGTATACAGGTTTTAAATCTCTATAGATATATCCTTTTTCATACATATCACCAAACACTTCTATTTGCTTTGCTTCAAACTCTGGGTTTAAAGTTAAATATCTTTTATTCTCATCATCATAATCACCAAGGCCACCAAGTCTTTTAAACTGTTCCTTTTGAATATTAACTTGTTCTAACGCATAATTTTTGCATATTTCTCTAAATTTAGGTATTCCTACTTCATCTTTGTTTACACCTAATTCCTTTTGCACTTTTTTCTCGATAGGAAGTCCGTGTGTATCCCAACCAGGAATATATGGTGCATAATAGCCTTGCATTGTTTTATATCTTATACAAATATCTTTTAATATTTTATTAAATGCATGACCTAAATGTATATTACCATTTGCATATGGTGGACCATCATGAAGAATAAAATTCTTTCCACTTTCTTTATTTTTTGCAAGTGCCTTTTCATACACTTTCATATTTTCCATTCTTTCTAAGAAAAATGGCTCTCTTTCCGGTAAATTCCCACGCATAGGAAAATCTGTCTTTGGCAAATTTAATGTTTCACCATAATTTTTCTTTTCATTTGACATTACTTACATCTCCTTTATGATAATTTTTCTTTTAATTTATCGAACAAAACAATATATTTATTTTTAATATCATTGTATATTTTTCTTGACATTTCAAAGCTGTACATATGTGACAAGCTATTTCTTGCTTCCATCATTTCTATCCACTCTTCACCGTCTTCTATTATTCCTGCAGAAAAAGCAGTTTTTAGTATTCCCCTTGGCCCTACTGAAACAATATCATATCCAGAATATATCAAATACTCTTTAATAGTTTTCCACGATAATTCAAACACAAATTCAAATCTTTGAATTACTCCATCTACATATACATCATCTGGGTTACTAATTTTTAATGCTTCATTTAATCTTTCAAGTGCAGCCACATAATTTACATACTTATATTTAAATTTCTCCACTAATAATCAACCCCTTCTTTTTTTATGCTATCTACTAAACTCTCATTATTACAAGTAGGTAAATACACAATATCAATTTTATATATTATATTTAAATTGCTTAATTCTAACTTAATTTTATTTAGTGTTTCATCTGGTATTTCATTCATAATCACCAAGTCAATATCCGAATTATATCTATATGTTCCATTTGCTCTAGATCCAAACAATCTTACATTAACTTCTGAATACTTTTCTAATACTTCACTTATTTTTCTATATGTCTTTTCTGGTAATCCATGCATATAATCACTTCTTCCTACATTCTATCTATAGCTAATTCAAGTCTTCTTTTTGCTTCTTCTATGCCAAGTACATTCATTATGCTATATATATCTGGTGTATTTTGCCTATTTGTTACAGCAACACGAATAACTCCAGAAACGTCAGCTATACTTCCTTTGTATTTTTCCTTATTTTGCTTATACTCTTTCATATTAGAACAAAAGCCAATGCTGTCTGTAAATTCTTTCAAATTGTTAAACCAAGTATCCTTATCTACTGATATGTCAATTATATCCATATACTTAACAATAATTTCTTTTACATCTGATTTATCAATATTTTCTGCAAAGTTATATCCTTGCTCTATATCTTTTTCAAACATATTTTTATACATATATGAAATATTTGGAAGTATATCTTCATATTTAGCGAAGTCTTTTCTTACTTTTACGACATTGTCTCTTTCTATGCCAAGAATTTGTTTGAAATATTCTTCATCTTTATTAATTAATTCTTCTACTTCTTTGTTATATTTTATAGCCCACTTCTTAACTTCATTAAACAATTTATCTGTATTCATACTTCCTATGATATTTTTAGATATATCATTTACCTTAGCCATATCAAATAGTGCACCAGCTACATTCATTTTGTTTAATCTAACTTCAAATTCAGAAATATCTTTATCTTTATTTTGTTTTCTCCATGGTTCAAAATCTGAATTTATAATAGTTAAAAGATACTCTATCATAGCTTCTGTTGGATAACCCGCTTCTAAGAAATATGAACATGCAGCTTCTGGGTCTTTTCTCTTACTTAACTTTCTTTTACTTTCTCCATCTAATTTCATAATAGTTGGAACATGTGCATATTTTACTGGTTTAAAACCTAACATATAAAATAGTTCTAAATGTAACGGTACAGAAGCTATCCATTCCTCTCCTCTAATTACTAACGTCGTTCTCATAAAATGGTCATCTACAGCATGTGCAAAATGATATGTAGGAAGATTATCTGATTTTATAATAACAATATCTTGATCGTTTTGGGCTTGCTCTATTTTCCCTCTTATTTTATCTGTATATGCAGTTTTTTTAAGATGAGAGCCACCTGATCTTAAACGTACAATATATTTATCTCCTCTTTCAACTCTTTCTATCATTTCATCTACAGAACTGTTTCTACATCTAGCAAATTGACCATAATACCCAGGTCTTATTTTTTCTTTTTCTTGCATAGCTCTTAACTTGTCTAAATCTTCGCTAGTGCAAAAACATGGATATGCTAAACCTTTTCTTACTAATTCCTTTGCACATATTTTATATATTTTTTCTCTTTCACTTTGTCTATATGGCCCATAGTTTCCTATTCCTGTTCCATCTTTTCTCAAGCCTTCTTCAGGAGTAAGTCCATATGCTTCTAGTCCATCTAATACATCTTTGGCACTTCCCTCAACTTCTCTTTTTGTATCTGTATCTTCAAGTCTTAGGTAGAACACACCACCTGTTTGGTCAGCAATCTTTTTATTTATTAATGATGTAAACAATGCTCCAGTATGTAAAAATCCTGTTGGCGATGGCGCATATCTTGTTACTTCCGCTCCTTCTTTTAAATTCCTTTCCGGATATTTTTTTTCTAAGTCCTCAATAGTTTCAGTTATATCTGGAAATATTAAATTAGCTAGTTTTTCATATTTGCCTTCCACATCTATCTCTCCTTTATAATTTTACTTGTAAATTATACCATTAATACATATATTATTGCAAGGAAATATTCAAGAAAAATGCGTAACAAACAAAACTTTATACCTTTATTTAGTACAACTTTATGTATATTGATTAAATGTGATAAAAAATCATTAATTTATATAAATTATATTAGATTTAAATAATTTTGGTTTGAATGAAATATATCTAAAATAAATACTTTTGATGTATCAAAATCAACTTTGTATATGATAATAAATTTATCTACTCGTAACCTTCGATAATTTTTGTTTATTTTCCCATAATATGATAAATCAGGATACTTTGCGGGAAAACATTTTAGTTTAGAAGTTTCATATAGTATTTTGTTGTATAGATTACGAGCAGTTATTGGTTCTTTTAATTTATAAATTAAATAATTATATATTTCTAATAACCTACTACTTGCCCTAGGAGCCCAAATTATTTTGTAATTAACCATTTATATGATATTTTTCCTCCATTTCTGCCACAAGTTCTTCCATAGGTATACCCTTTCCTTCCTCTATTTCTTTCATACCTATTTCTATACCTTTTATTATATCCTCTCTAAACTCTTCAAAACTAGCATAATGCTTATCAAATTTTTCTCCTAATAGCCTATCTATTTTTTCTTCTGGTGTTTCCTTTAAGCTATCATATAGTTCATTACTTAATATAACTAAATCGTTATATCCATTCTTTGTAATGAATACTGGCTCTTTTGTTTCATGACAGATTTTTGAAATTTCATTATAGTTATTTCTTAAATCTGCACATGGTCTTATCGTTGCCATAATATTACCTCCTTTTAATATTCAAATTATACTATAATTATGATATATGTGCAATATTTTTAGGTGATATTTTAATTTTTGTTTTCTAGTTCTTTATTTAATTGAAATTATATATTACAAATTATATTAGATTTAAATAATTCTGGTTTGAATGAAATATGTTTAAAATAAATACTTTTGACATTTTGAAATTAATTTTGTATATGATAATAAATTTATCTACTCGCAACCTTCGATAACTTTTGTTTATTTTCCCATAATATGATAAGTCAGGATGCCTCGCAGGAAAATATTTTAATTTAGAAGTTTCATATAATAATTTGTTATACAAATTACGAGCAGCAACCGAATTTTGTAAGTGAGAAGAAATATATTTATATGTATCCATTAATCTTATTTTTGCTTCAAACGACCATAAAACTTTATATGTTTTCATTAATATGATACAAAGCCTCCATTTCTGCAATTACATCCTCCATAGGTACAACTCTTCCTTCTCTCACATCTTTCATGCCTTTTTCTATACCTTTTATTATATCCTCTCTAAACTCTTCAAAACTAGCATAATGCTTATCAAATTTTTCTCCTAATAGCCTATCTATTCTTTCTTCTGGTGTCTCCTTTAAACTTTCGTATAACTCATTACTTAGTACAACTACATCGTTATATCCATTTTTTGTAATGAATACTGGTTCTTTTGTTTCATGGCAAATTTTTGAAATTTCATTATAGTTATTTCTCAAATCTACACATGGTCTTATTGTTGCCATAATATTACCTCCTTTTCGATATTCAAATTATACCATAATTATGATATATGTGCAATATTTTTAGATGATATTTTAATTTTTTATTTTCCTGCAAACTAAATAACTACTCATTTATATGATATTTTTCTTCCATTTCTGCTACAAACTTCTCCATAGGTATGCCTTTTCCTTCTTTTATTTCTTCCATAGCTTTTGCTATTTCTACTATAATATCTCTTTTAAATTCTTCAAATTCAGCATAGTGTCTATCATATTTTTCTGCTAGCAATTTATCTAATCTTTCCTCAGAGTTCTTTTCCAAGCTTTCATATAATTCATTACTTAATATAACCAAATCGTTATATCCGTTCTTTGTAATAAACACTGGCTCTTTTGTTTCGTGACAAATTTTTGATATTTCATTATAACTATTTCTTAAATCTGCACATGGTCTTATCGTTGCCATACTTATTCCTCCTTAATTTTATATACAAATTATATCATAACTAAGATATACGAGCAACATTTACATAGAAAAAGATGCCACAATTAAAAAATCATGACATCTTTTTATTATTTAATAATCTGCACCGTACCTTCTGTTATTATCATATTCCCTTTCCAGTTCATACTTATGCTCTGAAACGAAATCATATACCGTATTTACTTCACTCCTATCAAGGTCATGCCCACGTTCAATAGATACAGGGCAAAGCCATACCTGTGCCACTCGTCTACCGTTTCTGGTAATATGGCAATGTGCTTCCTCTCTGCAGCAATCATCTTTTTTTACGTCAACCTCACACTGTAAGTTGTAGTTAATTCTAAGTTTCATTTTCCTTACTCCTTTACTAAATTATTAGCAAAATTTATATCGTTGCCTCACATATAATATCACTATTTCATAAATTTGTCAAGCATATCACTTGTCTCACTTGACATAAATAGTTATGAATGGTATAATTCACCTAGTTTTTAAAACTGTCCAAATTAAATTTAAGGAGGAATCTCTATATGTTTATATCAAAAGAAAATAATCTTTTTAAAGAAAAGGAGGTATACACAAAATTAGAAGGCTACATTGATAAGGAGCTTCCGTTAGTTGGCATAACAACAACTTCTCCTGACGTAGCAACCTACAAAACTATAGAAAAAAGTTTTGAACTTCTATTTTTGGAACTTAACACTGAGCTTTATACAGCACACGGAAAAAAAATCTCAGATGTAAAAGCATGTAAAAAAATAAATGAACTAATGTCAGATACACTTTTAAAGTTACGTTCCAACTTTTCCAAAGATGCCTTTGATGTATGCGAAGAATATGCAAGTACTAGAGTATATGAATTATGTACATTGTATCCAAGGTATGAAAAGCATATTGATACAATTAGGCTTTGTTTTAATGAAACTAAGGCAAAACTTGGTCTAATTCCACCTGCAGACATTGTGGAAGCTTCTAAATCATACAACCAAATATATAATGGATTACAAAATTTCTCGTCAGTATTAAAACTTCCTAAAGAATATATTATTCACTCAGCAGAATTACTACTTAATAACCATATATATTTACCACTAAAAAAAGAAGTAAATGATTTGTTAAAAGAAAAAGCCACACACGAAGATAATTCTAATACAGAATGTCTCGCTAGCAATGTACGTTTTCGCATTTATCACATAAAGAGCTTACTTTGTTCAAAGCAATAAAACTAAACAAGCAAAAATACTAGGTGAATTAATCTTCACCTAGTATTTTTATATATTTATTGTTGTATATCTTTTAAATTCACTTCTGTTATAATTGGCAAAATCATAGGATTACGTCTTGTTCTCTTATATACAAAATCACATAAACTATCTCTTACTTTGCCTTTTATAGTAGACCATTCTTTAACGCCTTCTTTTTCTAGTTTCAAAATTTGTTCCTTTGAAAATGCTCTTATTTCTTCCATTAAATCTTCAGACTCTCTAACATATACAAAACCTCTTGTTATGATGTCAGGTCCTCCAACTAATTTACCAGTTTTACTATCCAAAGAGAATACGACCAAAATCATACCATTTTCAGAAAGCATTTGTCTATCCCTTATAACTATATTACCTACGTCTCCTACTCCTAGACCGTCTACAAGGACTATTCCTGATTGTACTTGTTGACCTATTCTAGCAGAATTTGCATCTACTTCCAATGTTTTACCATTTGCCATTATAAATATATTTTTGTCTGACATGCCAAGGAGCTCAGCTATATGTCCATGTCTTCTTAAAAATCTATACTCACCATGTACTGGCATAAAGAATTTTGGTTTTGTTAGTGTAAGCATCATCTTTAATTCTTCTTCACATGCATGCCCTGATACGTGGACATCTGCAAGTTGATTATATATTACTTCTGCGCCAAGCTTTTGAAGTTCATCAATAAGTTTACCTACTGATTTTTCATTACCTGGTATTGGTGATGAAGAAAATATTACTAAATCTTCTGGAGTTATAGTAACCTTTTTATGCTCACCTGTTGACATTCTGGCTAAAGCCGACATACTTTCACCTTGTGATCCTGTTGTTATAATAACAAGCTGCTCTGGGTTATATAGGCCTATTTTATCTATATCTATAATAGATCCTTCTGGTGCAGTTATATATCCTAATTCCTGTGCCACATCAATTACTCTTAATACACTTCTACCAATAGCTGCAACTTTTCTACCAAACTTAACAGCAGAATTTATTATTTGTTGCATTCTATGAATATTAGAAGCAAATGTAGCAACTATTATTCTTTTATTAGAATTCATAAATATCTTGTCAAACTCTAGGCCGACACTTCTTTCTGACATCGTGTAACCAGGTCTTTCTACGTTAGTAGAATCTGACATAAGAAGAAGCACTCCTTCTTTTCCTAATTCTGCAAATCTAGCGAAGTCCATGACTTCACCATCTATAGGAGTGTAATCTATTTTAAAGTCTCCTGTATGAACAACAGTACCAACAGGTGTATGTATTGCAAAAGCAACTGCATCAGCTATTGAGTGTGTTGTTTTTATAAATTCAACATTAAAATATTTTCCAAGCTTAACTATATCTTTAGGCTTTGCTATATGAAGTTCAGAGCTCTTAAGAATGTTATGCTCTTCTAATTTTGCTTCAATAAGTCCCATAGTAAGTTTTGTTGCATATACTGGAACATTTATCTTTTTAAGAAAATATGGTATTGCGCCAATGTGGTCTTCATGACCATGAGTTATTACCATTCCCTTAATTTTTTTTGCATTCTTTTCTAAGTAAGTTACATCTGGTATAACTAAATCTACGCCTAGCATATCGTCATCTGGAAAAGCAACACCACAGTCCACAATTATAATTTCATTTCTGTACTCAAATACAGTAAGGTTTTTACCTATTTCTTGAAGTCCACCAAGTGGAATTACCTTTAATTTATCTTTTTCAAAAATACTATTTTCTCTAGCAGTTCTTGAATTTTGAGGTCTTTTACTTACTGTTTTTCTAACTTTACTATCTCTTGTTTCTTCTTTCTTTTTAGAAGCTATATTTTTCTTATTCTGATTAACTGTTCTATTATCTACTTTATTTGTTTTTCTATCTAATTTACTATTTCCTTTATCTAAATTTTGTATAACTGTATTTGCTTTTTCTTCAATACTAATATTATCTATATTTATGTTTGTTTTCTTATCCAATTTTTTCTTTATGTCTTTCATTAACGCACTATTTGAAACACTATCGTCATAGATAGTGTTAACACTTTTTTTATTTTTATCCATAAATTATTATTCCTCCTTTATATTTCTTTAGTAAACCGAACAATTAAATATATAATCAAAATACTTATAGTTTAATTAAAACTGTAAGTTATATACCCCCGAACTAAGTGTAAAATACACTCTTAAAAACACATGTAATATTATACATTATTTATGTAAATGTGTCAAATTTAACTCTTTATACTTTTTAAATATTCAGAAATAAAATCATCAATGTAACCATCCATGACTTTTTGAACATTTCCTATTTCGAAGCCAGTTCTATGATCTTTTACAAGGGTATAAGGACAAAATACGTATGACCTTATTTGACTTCCCCAACCATTTTCAGAATTATCACCTTTTATTTGATTTATTTTTTCTTTGTTTTTTTCAAGTTCAAGTTGATATAATTTAGCCTTAAGCATTTTCATCGCATTATCTTTATTTTGAAATTGTGACCTTTCAGTTTGACAAGATGTAACAATGCCTGTTGGTATATGTTTTATTCTTACTGCAGAGTCTGTTTTGTTTATATGCTGTCCACCAGCTCCACTTGCTCTAAATGTTCCAATCTCTAAGTCTTCGTCTTTTATTTCTATTGAAATACTATCATCTATTTCTGGTAGTACGTCAACTGCTGCAAAAGAAGTATGCCTTCTACTGTTACTATCGAAAGGTGATATTCTAACTAATCTATGTACTCCCTTTTCTCCTTTTAAATACCCATATGGGAATTCTCCTTTAACAGCAAATGTAACACTTTTAAGTCCGGCCTCATCTCCATCTTGCATATCATATATCTCAACACTATGTTTAGTTCTCTCAGCCCATCTTGTATACATTCTGTATAACATTAAAGCCCAATCTTGAGACTCTGTTCCTCCTGCCCCAGGATGAATTGTAACAATTGCTACGTTAGCATCATATTCATCTGATAGCAAAGCCTGAACTTTCATAAGCTCTAACTCTTTTTCTAAATTCAAAGTATTTTCTTTTAATTCTTTTGCAAATTCTTCATCATATTCATTTTCTAGCATTTGTATCATTTCTAAACATTCTTCATATTTGCTTTCAATATGCTCAATCTTTTCAATAACACCTTTTAGTTCTTTAACCTTTGAAAGTACCTTTGCACTTTCTTTTTCATCACTCCAAAAACCTTCTTCTGTAATTTTCTTTTCGTTTTCTGAAAGTTCCTCTTTTTTGCTTGATATTTTTAGCGTTTCTATTAATTGATTTATTGTATCTTTACACTCTATTAATCTATTTTTGTATTCAGATATTTCAACTATTTCCATTTGTTTAATTCACTCCATATTCCTTCTTTTTCTGGGAATATTTTAAATTCCATAACCTCATCTTTAGTTGGATGAAAAAATGTAAGACTATATGCAAAAAGTGCTAGATTTTGCCCAGCTTTATTTACATTTTTTCCATATTTAACATCACCGTATAAAGGATAGCCAATATTTGCAAACTGAACTCTTATTTGATGATGTCTTCCTGTATTTAATTTGATTTCTACATAAGTATATTCCTTATTGTTTTTTATAAAACTATTAATAGGTCTATATTCTAAACTTGCAAGTTTACCATTTTTAGTTTTTTCATTGCAAATCCTACTCATATTAGTTTTCTCATTTTTAACCAAATAATTCTCTAGTGTTCCGCTTGTAATAAGTTTCCCATTTACGCAGGCTATATACCTCTTCTTAAAATCTCCTTCTCTAATGTTCTTAGAAATTCTAGAAGCAGCTTTAGAAGTCCTTGCAAACACCATAACTCCAGCTGTCATTCTATCTAGTCTGTGTACTAGCCCTAAATACACTTCACCTGGTTTGTTATATTTTTCTTTTATATATGCCTTTAAAATAGTGAGCATATCCATATCACCAGTTTTATCTGCTTGAGAAGGCATTCCCGCTGGCTTTACTACTACAAGCAAGTGATTATCTTCATATAATATTTTTACATTTTTGTATGTTTCCATTATATTCTCCAACAGAAAAAAGTATAAAAAAGCCCCACATTACGTGAGGGAATTTTTATTTTTCTTCATTTTCTTTGATTTCTACTACTTGTCTCTTGTTGTACTTACCGCAACTTGGGCAAGCTTTATGTGGTAATATTGCTTCACCACAGTTTGAACATGTAGCATAAGTTTTGTTTTCTAATTTCCATGTAGAACGTCTTAAACCTGTTCTAGCTTTAGACCATCTTCTTTTTGGTTGTGCCATTTTATTCCCTCCTTAAGTAAATCATATTAAATATATTTGATATATACTATATGCCTATCGCATACTTATTTACTCAAACTCGCTAATATATTATATATTACTTAAATAATATTGTCAAGTTTAAAAGTGATAGAATTTGCAAAAGCAGATAAATTTGTATATATATAAATATTGGTGTAAAAAAAGCACGTTATATCTTAAGCAAAAATACATATATAAAGTAGCATATCACGTAAAATTACATATAATATACTATCTAATATGCATAATAATATTAGAAATAGCTTAAATATGGTGGGGTTTTATGTTTCCAAATTGTCTACTTCAAAACTTTTTATGGTGCCTTCCATGGAAAATGCCATATGGCAAAGGCCATTATGTAACAGGATGTGATTTAGCAATACTGTCTAACATTGTTTGCGTTGAACAATGTTTAACTAATTTTTCTTGTAACATATTAGGATGTGCTCCAAAAACTCCATGTATATTTAATGATAACAGAAAGGAGATTCCTAAAATGTGTATGTCATGCAACTGCTCATCAAATCAAAATTGCTCACAAAATTCTTGCAATTGCAATAATTCTTGCTCTTGTAATATGCCACAAACTTGTAACTGCTCATGTAATCAGCCTTACAATCAATGTTGTAACATAAAAATATGTACTGACTCAAACCAATGCGGTTACTAATTTAGATTTCGTGCAAATGTTTCATTACATTTGCACTACATAACAATTTAATTAATATTATATTTGTATTACATATTTATTTCTTATTTATCATTCAGCCTCAAGATATGCCTTTTTCCTTGTGTTTTAACCGTATATATGCTATACTTAGCATGTAAAAATTATAATTTTAAGGGGGATTTTATGGATAAGATTATTGTTGATGGACCATGTAGACTTTCTGGTGAAGTAACTGTAAGTGGAGCTAAAAATGCTGCAGTTGCTATACTTCCTGCTACACTACTAGTAAATGGAAAATGCCATCTTGAAAATGTACCTGATATTAGTGATATTAGGGCTTTTATAAAAATATTAAAATCTTTAGGTTCTAAAGTTGAATATATAACAAGAAATGAATTGATTATAGACAATTCTAATATAACTACTGTTGAAGCTCCTTATGACCTTACTTGTAAATTTAGAGCTTCTTACTATTTACTTGGTGCTTTAATTAGTAGATTTGGAAAAGCACAAATAAGTCTTCCAGGTGGCTGTAATTTAGGTGCAAGACCTATAGATCAGCACATTAAAGCTTTTGAAAAATTAGGTGCTGTTGTTGATGTAAAAAGAGGAAATGTTTATGCTAGTACTAAAGATAAGCTTTCTGCAGGTAGCATATTCTTCGACGTCGTAAGTGTTGGTGCAACAATAAATGCAATACTTGCAGCCACACTAGTTCCAGGCACAACAACTATCGAAAACTGTGCTAAAGAACCTCATGTCGTTGATGTAGCAAACTTTTTAAATTCAATGGGTGCTAACATAAAAGGAGCTGGAACTGACGTAATTAAAATAACTGGTGTAGATGCATTAAAGCAAACATCAAGCTATGCCGTTATACCGGACCAAATTGAAGCAGGTACCTTCATGGTTGCTGCAGCTATAACAAAAGGAAACGTCCTTATTAAAAACTGTATTCCAAAACATATGGAACCAATTACAGCTAAACTGCAAGAAGCTGGCGCTGAAGTTACTGAATTTGAAGATACAATAAGAGTGTCTATGTCAGATACTCCAAGGCCAATAAATGTAAAAACAATGCCATACCCTGGCTTCCCTACTGATATGCAACCTCAAATTTGTACTTTAATTGCTATTTCAAAAGGCACTGGTATGATTATAGAAAGCATATGGGAATCAAGATTTCAATATACTGACGAACTAATAAAAATGGGAGCAGATATTACTGCACATGGCAGAACAGCAATGGTAAAAGGTGTAGATAAATTGTACGGTTGTCCTGTTGCATCTCACGACTTAAGAGCCGGCGCTGCTATGATCCTTGCAGGCCTTGTTGCGCACGGTAGAACAGAAATATATGATGTACATCACATAGAAAGAGGCTACGAAAATATCGTAGATAAGTTTAAAAGCTTAGGTGCAAAAATAGAATTTGTAAGAGACAACGAGAGTGATGAAAATGCTTAATCTTTACCCATTATATAGCAGTAGCTCTGGTAATATGTATTTGATAGAAACAGATGAAGCAAATGTATTAGTTGATATAGGAGTTACATATAAAAAAGTAAATGAAGCTCTTACTAGTCTTTCAAAATCAGTTAATGATATTGATGCTATATTTATAACTCATGAGCATAGTGACCACATAAAAGGGCTTAATTTATTTATAAAAAATAATCCTTCTACTCCTGTATATGCTTCAAAAGGTACATGTGAGTATATTATTACCAATTTAAAAAAAGCAAATATACCAAGTGGTAGTGTTACAGAGCTTTCGCTAACTGAAGAGCTTTATATAAAAGACTTAAAGGTAGAACATTTTAGTACATCCCATGATGCAGTTGATCCTGTAGGATATAAAATAAGTAATTCAGATAAATCTATCACTATAGCAACTGATTTAGGAATAATGACAAATTCTGTATTTGGATATTTAGAAAGTTCATCTCTTCCGGTAATCGAATCTAATTATGATAAAGATATGCTATATGCAGGTAGATATCCTTTTGATATAAAAAGAAGAATTGCTGGTCCATATGGCCATTTATCTAACGAAGATAGTGGACAAGTAATCTTAAAGCTTGCTCAAAATGGAACAAGAGATTTTTTATTAAGCCATATGAGTGAACACAATAACATTCCGGAACTTGCAAAAGAGACTATACTCTCTACCCTAACCTTAGCCGGTTTTGATACAAATGAATTTAATATAAACATTGCAAGTAAAGATTTTTCTAGTGAGGTATATAAACTATGATTAATGTTAAGATAATATGCGTAGGTAAATTAAAAGAAAAATATTTAGATGATGCTATAAAAGAATACTCTAAAAGATTGTCTAGATTTTGCAAACTAGAAATATTAGAACTTCCAGATGAAAAGCTTCCTGTAAACTACAGTGAAGCTTTATATAATGAAGTAAAAGAAAAGGAAGCAAAACTAATACTTAGTAAAATAAATCAAAAAAGTTCATACATAATATGTCTAGATGAAACAGGTAAGGAATTTTCTTCACCTAAACTAGCTGAAAAATTAGATAGCATATTTACAAATGTATCAAGTTCTCTAACTTTTGTAATTGGAGGTTCACTTGGTCTTTCAAACATAGTAAAAGAAAAGGCAGACCTTATTTTATCTTTCTCAAAATTGACCTTCCCACACCAATTATTTAGAGTGTTTTTACTTGAACAATTATTTAGATGTTTTAAAATACTTAATAATGAACAATACCACCATTAATTTCCATTTTTTACCTTTTTTGTCGACCACTTTTTGTGAAAACAATGTGATTATCGTTGTTTTTTGTCGTTTTTTGTGGTATATTGTTCTTATACATAAAAGGGGTGATTAACAAATATGGGGACAACTGGAATTGTAAGAAGATTAGATGAATTAGGAAGAATTGTACTTCCTATGGAACTTAGAAAAACTTTAGATTTGAAAGTTAAAGATTCAATTGAAATAACAGCCGATAAAGGTGTTATAACTTTAAAAAAATACTCACCTGCTTGTGTTTTTTGTGGTAAAGAACGTAAAGTGGCTGATTTTAAAGGAAAAAATATTTGTGCTAACTGTTTAGAAGAAATAAAGGCTCAATTAGATTAGAATTATAAAAAAACAGAACTAATTTCATTTTTCAATTAGTTCTGCTTTTTTCTTAACGTTGATTTTCTCTTGTAAGCTTCTCTAGTCTTCTCTTTACTTCCTTTTCCTTTATACTCTCTCTTTTATCATACAGCTTTTTACCTTTGCAAAGTGCAAGTTCTACTTTTGCATAATCTTTGCTAAAATATACTTTTGTTGGAATTAAAGTATAACCATTTTGTTTAATTTCCGTACTAAGTTTCAATATTTCACTCTTATGTAAAAGTAACTTTCTATCTCTTGTTTCATTTACATTATTTATATTTCCATTGTAATAAGGAGATATAAACATATTTTTTAAAATAACTTCACCATTTCTAATTAATGCAAAGCTATCCTTAATATTAGCTTTTGCCTCTCTTAACGATTTTACCTCAGTTCCTTTTAATGCTATACCACATTCTATCTTTTCTTTTATTTCATATTTATATCCTACTTCTTTATTGGTTGCCACTATCTTCATTACATTAATCTCCTTTAATAAGCATTAGTATATTTTTTTACTATATCCATATTATCAAAAATAACTTTATCCCAAATACCTTTATTATATTTACTTTCATCAGCATCAAATCTTGCTCCTAAGTCATATGCTTCTCTAACTAGCTTTGATACTTCCTCTTCTCCATTTTGTAATAATAATTTAGTAATATATCTATCTGTATTTTCAATATTCCATTTTATTACAGGATCACTTTTCTTTTCCTTCACATATCTTATCTTAGTATCTAATTTATTAATATTATTTACGTTATATTCTTCCATATCTCTTAAAGTAGGTATATAAATTTGTAAATAAATCTTAATACTAAACTTATCTTTTGCTCTACTTTGAGAATACATATTTACTACTTCTTCTGCTACTTCAAAAACACTATCTATATCTTCAAATGTTTCATTTGGAAGTCCTATATAAAACTTAAGTTTAATACTACTTCTATTGTTTTTAAATACTGCTTTAATACGTTCTAATAATAGCTCTTTTTCTGTTCCTTTATTTAATTTAGCTATAAGTTTATGACTGCACGTTGCCACATCAAAACACAAACTAGATTTTTCTATACATGGAATTATCACATTAAGTACGTTGGGTTCAAATTTGTTAAAATCAATACCCTTACCAGATATTCTTATTCCATCTATATTCATTTTAAGCCTATATATTATCTCGCAAAAAGTAAGCTCTCCTACCTCATCTTGATTTATAAAAGAAACTTTATTAATACCTCTTTTTTTCATTGCATCTCTAACTGTTTCTATTAAATCATCAATACTTTTAATTACACTTAAATCAACAATTATACTAGAATTTTCTATTTTAATAGATGGTATTATAGTATCTGTAGGGAACTTTATTTCTACTTCTTCATATCCAAACACTTTATCTTCCTTAAATGCATCATTTAAAAATTCTTTATCGAATCCAGAAACTGCATAATTTTGTAAATACTTAATAATTTTCTTTAAATCATGATTTTCATAATCACAATTAAAAGTAATGTCTATATATTTAGATATAGGTTTAATATTAATTTTATTACTTGTGACTGCTATTATTTTAGGAGTTTTAGTAGCATCTAGTACCCCAGAAATATCAAGCATGTTTATAAAATTAGTAAAATCAAGTTCGTTTTCTATAACAAATATAATTACATCACTATATTTTATACTTTCAAAATCTTCTAAAGAATATAAACTACATTTGTTCTCTTTTAGTAATTTTTCAAAATCTATATCCGGTGCAAATGAGCGTTTGCAATATACCCCATCAATGTCATTTATATTAGTATATAAAACATTTACTAAATTACTTGACATTGCTTTTTCATAAATATTTGGATAACACAATACAGCATTGCATTTAATTTTTTTCTTGTCTTTTATAATCTGATTAACTTCTCCTCCAACATATCTTGCAGGTTTGTTTATGTCTTTAAAAATACCATTACCTATATTCAACTTTGTACTTTGTCCTTTCTATTATGTTTAAAAAAATCTAGTCCAATATATAGAAGTTCCATAATTTACACTATAAAAGCTACTTTTTATTGCTTCACAAATGTTATTCATTTTTCCCTTTATAGCACCAATATTATCCGTATAGTAGTCCGGCTTTGTCTCAGCACACATAGTATCTGCAAAGACCTCAGCTCTATCTTCCTTGTCCGAAGACTTAGAATAAATACTTACGAAGTAGTTTCTACCTTGTTTATCCATTTGATATACATACGTAGTATCTAAAAGTGCAATGTTTTCTTGATACTTAAAATCCTTTGGATTAAATTGATTCCAATTTTTGTATAGAGTATTTATATCAAATTCCAACTTCATATAATATTCTAAGATATGATAAAATTCGTGATGAATAGATTTTTTTACCTTTTCTGTTTTCTCTATATTACTTATATATACTTTAAAATTGTTATTAGAATCTCTTGTAGCAAGAGCTATATTATCGTTATTAAAATGGTCAACTAAACATATTTCAATAGTGTAATCTTTAAGTTCTATCTCTTTAAATATATTATTAGGATATTTTTCCAAGCAATTAATAAGCTCAAGTAGCATGCTATTTACTTCACTTTCATTATAAATTGGCTTAGACGAAACCGTTTTGGTTAAGTATTCTGTACCGTCCCCATATATAACATTTATATTATATACTCTTTTTATTTCATTTATTAAATCAATATTTACATTAGTCTTGTCCACAACTCTTTCAGAACTTTCTAAAATTAGTGGATTTATAGTTTCTATTTTACCATAACCAACTTCTCTTATTTTGTCCCTTACAGTACGCGTTTCTTCGTTACTGTTCATATTAAATGCTACTAATATAGCAAGTGAAGCCATTGCAAGTATAAATAATGAAAATGTAACACTCAAAGAATAATGTTTTTTATCTATATTTTTTTTATTCATTTTACATGTCCTCCTTGTTGTCTAACATTTCATATTTCATACCATTTAATATATATGACTCGTCAATATTTTTACTATTCAAATCTAATTTATTTATTACAACTGTTATTCCATTTATCACAATATTTAGTCTTTCTATTTTTTCAAATTTATCCCATTTTTTCAAAGCTATCACAAAACTAACTATATTATCTATCTGATTTTCATTTACATTAGTTACTATAATATTTATACTATCCGGATTAGCAGCTATTTTAGAATAGTCATATTTTGCTTCGACATTAAGGAATTCAAGTTTATTTTTCTTAAGTAACATATTCAGCTCTGCGTTCGCTATTTTATTTAAATTATCCTTTCTTTTATTCATATTTACATCTGCTATTTGTTTATCTAAAGTATAATTTAACTTTACATCTATTCCATCAATTATAGTGTCAAATTCAAACATTCCCAAATCATACGATGGAATATAACTTACTTTTTTTATATAATAGTCCGTATATGCATAATTTTCCCTTACATATTTATCTACTCTACCTTTAGCAATTAAATACACAATCATATTACTGTTTACTATATTGTTTAAAAAAAGCGGTATTAGAACTACTGCTATTAAAGCAATAACATATGCTATTTTGTTATAATACTTAATAAATCTTCTTAGTTTAAAATTCTCGTAAAGCACGTTTAGTATATATCCTGTAACTCCACCAAAAGCAATCATAAAACCAGAATATATAACAAACATTATCACATTCATATTTATACACTCTTCTGTTATATAACCAAATGTGACTATACTTATGCAAGTTAAAATAACCGTAACTATTGGTTTGTTAAACATAATAGTTCCAAATATTCCAAGAAAATATAACATAGGAACCATTCTAATAAAAGTATCACCAAATATTGTAAAATATGATGCAGCTATAACAAGAACTATATATATAACTGCTTCTAGTATAATCTTAATCTTTTCCTTTTTAGGAATAAACATATCTGACACAATATCCACCTCATGGTATGTATTATATCGTAATCAAGACTTATAGTCAATTAATACATATAAAAATCCCCCCTTAAAGTATACACCTCTTTTTTATTAGTGTCTACTTTAAGGGGAATAGTTCAGAAAAAGCTCTATATCTATTTCGTATAATTAAATTTCTCTTTTTACATACTTAATCTAAAAACTAAATTTTAAAGATTTTCATATAGGATTATTATATTTTGTAATAAAAATAATAGTCATACAGACACCCTCTGGTCTATATGACTACTAAAATCACAAATTACTATTAACAATTAATACAGGTCTAAAGCTCTGTAGCCCCACATATTGTCTATATCCACCTATTGCATATGAGCTTGCATATATTCCTACCAAATATGTTGATAAACTGTTACCACTACTGTGTTCATCAGAATAAGAAACCCCATTGCTATGTCCCCCTCTAATAATAAAGCAACCTCCTGTACCCGATGACGGCAAAAAGAAAGCATCTCTATACCAAAAATTTCTAGTAATGTATTTATTATTGACATTAGTTTCAACCATAACCTCCGCAGTAGCATCTCCATAATAATTTTTCCTTCCCTTTACTGTTTCTTCTTTACTATTTAAATCTGTAGTTAAATATATATCCTTATATTTGTCACTTGATGTTTTCAATGATTTACTATCCTCATCCGAACCATATATAACTCCAGTATTACTATTCTTATTAACAGCTGCAACAAATTCATTATCTATTCCAGACATTTCATATACTCCATACTGTGTTCCACTTGTAGATGGATAGCCATAAAACGGAGATGTTAATTCATTTCTATATATACTATAATAATTGTTTGAATCAAGTTTTACTTTATTATGTTTTAAGCCATAATTACTAGTGGTCAAATAAGCTACAGCTCCCCACTCTACATTTTTTATTAAATGAGTATCTATCCCATTATTTATACTATCTGTGCTATCTGAATTTATTCCACTAGATGTCTTAGACCAACCATACATACTTTTTGTTTCCATTTCTCTACATTTTGTAAATATATTGCCAATACTCATTTTTTTCCATGCTTTTCCATCACTTTTAATCACTATATCAGGAGAAATATCATTATATTCAGATACTTCTGAACTACTACGAGCCTTATACTTTGCAACCCAGATTCCTTCTAATTCAACATCACCAAAAGTAAAGGCTGGATGTACAACATAATCGGAACCAGCTATATTACCCCTACTACACTTCGTACCATCTACAGCTATATCACTTGTTCCAACTAAAAACTTTACATCTATTGTTCCATAATACTCTACAGTATCTTTATTAATACCTTCACCTCTATACCCACTTGTTATTTTATATGCATATCTTGGTATCCATACCCAATATGACCCATCAGCAGTTCTCATATTTGCCCAATTTTTATCAGTATTGTCTGTTTCACTACTTGAATAATTATACCAATCATCTTTATTTGCATCTTTAACTACTGCTGTAGTTCCTGACCATGCCACAGCTTCTATTCCATTCCCTTCAGGAAGTAATGGTTTATTTACCTTTTTATTAGTATTATAATTCGTAGCATCTGGTATTCCTTGTTTATTTATTTCACGTTTTTCATCATCATCCATATTTCCCGTTGTCATTAGTTGCCCACAAATTATGTCAATTTTTCCTTTGTAGTCTCCTAGTATTTCCTCTTTTTCTTTCTCTGTAAATTCTATTGTAGATTGTCCATTTAGAAGCTTTTCTGATAACATCATATTATGCTTTTCTTTTAATACTGCGATATCATTTTTATTTCTTGCAGTATTAGATTTTCCTATTATTCCTGCATTGCTCAGTGCAAGTATTATTGCTGCGGCTAATATTATCATTACTATTATTGTTATTACTAATACTATCAGTGATATTCCGCTTTTGTTTTTGCTTAAGTTTTTCATCATATTTACCTCCCATTTCATATTAAAACTTAATTTTGTATATTTACATGACTTATTGTCATGGTTATACCTTGTTTTTTTACTTTAAACGCAAAAAAGCTAGCTATACATTTTACTGGCTGTATAACTAACTTTATATTATCCAATATATATGTCTTATGCGCGTAAAAACCTCTATCTAGTTCATTTCTAGATATTACTTGTGTGTGCGTGTGTGTTACTCTCCCAGCGGTTTTACGCATATTAGTTGACATTTGTTTTCACCCCTTTGTTTTTTCTTTTGTTCTATTCTACTGTATATTACTTCTTTTTTCAACATTTTTTGTATTACATTTCTGTTACAAATTAATTTCTATATAAGTTGTATAATACTAGCTTGTGTTCCATAAGCTGGCTCATTTAATTCAGTCTTTTTTCTAAATGAAAAGAAAGTATCAACATTACATGCTGTACATATCTTTTCATTCACTATATTTTCTTCTTTTATTCCTGCTTTTACAAGTTCAGAAGTAATAGGATAAGTAAAGTTTACATGAATCCAACCTTCACTATCCTCATGTACATACTTATTTATGTCTATATCTTCCCAGTATTTTTTAAATCCCCAAGCTAAATCCTTATCTTTTGTCTTCCAACAACACTCTTGTATAGTTGGGCTATATACACATATTACATCTTCAGGATTTGTATCAAATTCTTCTTGCATTTTGTTTAAAGTTTTCAAGTATATTTTTTGAACTGTTCCTTTCCAACCACTATGTATATTTGCAATAACATTGTTTTTTGTATCATATATAACAATAGCATTACAATCTGCAACTGTTATTAAAAGGGGTACATTTTTAACATTGGTAATCATTGCATCGTAAACTTCATTATGATGTTTGCTAAACAAAAACTCCTCTTTATTATCTTCTGTTATAACTAGCACCTTATCTGTATGATCTTCATATACGCATACAACGTTTTCTCTTGTAAAACCTAGTTTTTCACAGGCAATATCTAAATTCTTCTCAGAATTTTCTCTATCTTCAATATTTTTAAAAGATATATTAAGTGTATTATATGGATATTTACTAACACCGCCAAGTCTTGTAGTAACATAGTATTTTATTTTATCTTTGTATTTCTCTAACTTACTTGCTCCATACACTTTTAAGCCATTTATATTTTCTAACATCAACCTACCTCTTTATCTCTTAATCATTTTCTTAATGCTTTTTGCAATCTTTTGATATATTGGTACTAGTCTAGTAAACGCAAAATACCAAAATCTATTATATACTTTATCTATTTCGCCAATAAATTCAGTTACGCCTTCTTGTCTACAAAAGCCCTCTTTAAATTTATATAGTCCATTTGATTTATCAAGTATAAATACTCCACCAAAATCATACAAATCACAGCCTGTTTCAATTGCCCATTCTATCATTTCCTGTTGCATTAAATAGTTTGGCATCAAATTCCTTTTTTCATTTGAACTTGCACCATATAGATAGAAAGTTTTTTTACCATAATTTATTGCAATAGCAGCAGATAGTGCTTCACCCTCAAATTCTGCTATATATATTCTCATATGATTTTTATCAAATGTGTTTAACATTCTTTCAAAATAGTCGTAAGGTCTTGATGCTATTTTATCTCTTATACCGGTTACAACATATAAATTGTAGAAAGTTTTAAGGTCTTCTACATCCCTAGAATATCTAACTGTTACACCTTTTCTTTTTGCTACACGTACGTTATATCTTGTTTTTTCACTATAACCTTTAAACACTTCCTCTTCTGTTTTGCCTGATATATTAAGTATCATGTTATATCTTGGTTGAATAAGTTCATTTTTCCCAAACTTTCTATTTCTAACTTTATACCCCTCTTTTACATACATTTCTTCTAATTTTTCATCATAATATCTTTCAGGGTCAAATCTAAATACAAAGGCATTATACTTCTTAGCTATTTTATCTACTTCTTCTGTTATTTTTTTTACTTTTTGAATATCATATACATCACCTACAGGTCCTCTTGGAGCATATATCATACTCTTTGAACCTATTATTTTCCTTATAACAAGTGACATAGCCATAACTATTTTGCCGTCTTCTTCTAAATATACATATTCACTTTCCCAACCTTTTTTTACATCAGCCCAATTCATTGATTGCATAAGACTAGTAGAACTAAAATTATCTACAAACTCTTTGTATTTTTTTACTTCTTCTTTATTTTCTTTATTTAAAATTGACATTTGTATCATCCTTTGCTATTTTATCTTTTCTAATTTTTGACCTTCTTTTGAGTCTATAACTAAATATCCCTTTTCTTTTAATTTATCTCTTATTTCATCAGATTTTGCAAAATCTTTATTTAATCTTGCTTCTTTTCTTTCTTCTAGCATGCCTAAAATTTCTTCTGGTATTTCTTCATTTTTTTCCTCTATTTTATCTACATTTAAAGATAACACTTCATCAAATTCTTTTAATAGTTTTGCTATTTTAGGTGATTTTAATGAATTTTTAGCAGCTTCCCAAACTACTGCAAGTGCAGATGAAAAATTAAGGTCATCATTTAACGCTTCTTTAAATCTATTTGTATAATCTTCTATAGTACCATCTAGCACATCATCTTTTCCATTTAAATGTATTTGATAAGCTTCTCTTAATCTATCTAAAGCTTTTTGGCTTGCTTCAATACCTTCCCATGTAAAGTTAAGTTTATTTCTATAATGAGATGTATAAGTTAAATATCTAAACGCAAGTGGTGAAAACCCTCTTTTTTCTAAATCTTCTATAGTATAGTTATTTCCTAAGCTTTTAGACATTTTTCCGCCATCTACTTGTAAAAACTCAACGTGCATCCAATATTTTGCAGGGCATACCCCAAAAGCTCCTCTTGACTGTGCTATTTCATTTTCATGATGTATAGGTATTGCATCTATTCCACCAGTATGTATATCAAATCTATGTCCTAAGTATTTATTTGACATAGCAGAACATTCTATATGCCACCCAGGATAACACATTCCCCATTTACTATCCCATTTCATAATGTGCTCTTTTGGTGCTTTTATCCACAAAGCAAAATCTAACGGATTTTTCTTTTCGTCATCTACTTCAATTCTTGCACCTGCTTTATTTTCCTTTAAATTAGCTCTTGAAAGCTCTCCGTAAGTAGGAAGTTTAGCTGTATCAAAATATACTCCTTTAGAAGTTTCATACCCATATCCATTTTCTACTATTTTTTCAACGAATTCTTCCATTTCTTTTATATGGTCTGTTGCTTTACATATAACTTCTGGTCTTTCAACATTAAGTTTGTCTAAATCTTTCAAAAAGGCCTTTGTATATTTTTCTGCAATTTCCCAAGGTGACATTTTTTGTTCTCTTGCTGCTTTATCCATTTTATCTTCACCTTCGTCTGCATCTGAAGTCATATGACCAACATCAGTTATATTCATTGCATGTTTTAAAGTATAACCATTTAATTTTAAAACTTTTCTTAGGTTATCCATGAAAATATATGCCCTCATATTTCCTATATGTGCAAAATAATATACGGTAGGTCCACATGTATATATTCTAACTTCATTTCCTTCCAATGGCTTAAATTCTTCTTTTTCTCTTGATAATGTATTATATACTCTTAGCATTTTATCACCTTTCCCTTAATTACATACTTATTTTACTCTAACATTATATATTACCAAAAAAGTTTTTACAAGTAATATATAAATCATTTAATGTTTTTAAAACATTTTATATAGCAAATTTCAGAGTGTATATATTTTAACACTCTGAAATCATATATCTATTAATTGTTTGCATTACTATTTGATTTTGTATTTGTTTTGTTTTTCTCAGTATATGGATCTACTGTACTTCCTCCATTATTATTGTTTCCTTTATTATCAGATTTATTGTTTTCCTCATTCTTAGTGTCAGTAGTTTCATTGACTTCTTCTTTTTTAGGTTCTTCTTTTACTGTTGGCTTAGCTGTTGTAGCTTCTGCTTGTGATGGAGTATACACATTTCCTCCAACAGGCTCATAAGATTTTTCTAATGTTTCTCCTGCTATAACTGCTGCAATTTTTTGTTTTGCATCATTTATAGAATTCTGACTTGGATACATTACGTAAAGAAGTTGACTTCCGGCACTATATGTAGATGCCTTTCCATCTGCTCCTGTAAGTCCAAGACTTGAAACATTCCAAGTTGGCATTTTTGAGATTTGTAATTTTACAAGTTCCATCATTTTGCTTGTATCCATATTTGTTTGGAACTTGTCTGATAATGATTTTAAAAGTGAATCAAATTTAGTAATAACAGATGGCTTTGATGCTTGTTTTATCATTCCATCTATTACAGCCTGTTGATTCTTACCACGCATTCTGTCTCCTGCTGCAAATGATTTTCTTTCTCTTGCAAAGCATAATGCTTGTGTTCCATTCATATGGTTATATCCTTTTTTAAATTTATAATTTCCTTTATATGATGTAAAATTATACTCAGAATACACATCAATTCCACCTAGTGCATCTACTATCTTTTCTACTGATGTAAAGTTAACTTTAACATAGTAGTTTATATCTATATCAAGTAAATCTTCTATTGTTTGAACAGATTTTTCTACACCATACATTCCAGCGTGTGTAAGTTTATCTCTTTTACCACTTGTTCCATGTAATTGCACATAATAGTCTCTTGGTATGTTTATAAGAAGAACTTGATATGTCTTAGGATTTACAACTGCTACCATATTAACATCACTTCTTGCAACAGATGAAATTGTTCCATATGTATCTATTCCACTTATGTATAC
The DNA here is from genome assembly GCA_934149365.1 of uncultured Clostridia bacterium. Taxonomy (GTDB): domain Bacteria; phylum Bacillota; class Clostridia; order TANB77; family CAG-465; genus CALXJE01. The sequence goes on along the minus strand of CAKPEI010000003.1, from coordinate 150,885 downwards.
GACAAATGTGTCTGAAGTTACAGATGTATCTTTTGCTATTGTTTGAACTTCTACATCAATTGAAAAAGTATATATAACTTTTGTTTTATCTGCAAATCCTTCTATTTCTTCTTCTAGTAATAATTTTTGTGAGTCTTCAATTAATATTGCATCCACTTCTTTATCTAATACTGCATTACCTACTGCTAGGATATCTTCATTGCTAACTGCATTAACTTCAACCTGTTCTTTCAATTTTTCTATTGCAAGTTCTGAATTATCCAAAGTATTGCTATAATATTCTACAACTTTATCTTTTAAATCTTTAAGCTCGTTATATGAACTGTCTTTTAGAACTATAACTGAGTAATTTTGTTTTTTAGTATTAGTATCATCATTCATTTTATCAAGTGCATTATATGTTTTTAAAGCATATACTATTGATACCGTTCCTATTAAAGAAATTACAACTTGAAGTATATTTATAACTAGCCTTACTTTTCCTTTTTTTCTGTTTTTTAATAGTATAAAACAAAATGCGCTGTTTACTACTAAAAGTCCTAGTATAATTGCTACCATATATTTAAATGGTAATATTCCTATTTTTAATAAAACAATTATTATTGCAAGTGAAATCACTATTGTTATAACTGATATTATTAAACTTACTAACTTTCTTTTATCTATATTTGTTTTTTTAGTTTTATTTACATTTTCATTTGTATTCATATTTCCTTTTCTCAAAATAACCACCTTTTCAATATTTAAATTATATTTTGCTATACATTAAATCTTCATAGCACCATTAACTTCTTCTCTAAGAATGTTTGATAATTCTTCTACACTCATAGTACCTTTATCTTCACCTGTTCTTGATTTAACAGCTACTACATTGTTTTGTACTTCTTTATCTCCAATAACTAGCATATATGGAATCTTTGCAAGTCTTGCTTCTCTAATTTTATATCCTAGTTTTTCATTTCTATCATCAAGCTCAACTCTAAAGCCAGCTTTGCTTAAAACTTCTTCTACTTTTTTAGCATACTCAACTTGAGCATCTGATATTGTTATAATTTTGGCTTGAACTGGTGCAAGCCATAGAGGAAATGCACCTGCATAATGTTCAATTAATATTCCAATAAATCTTTCTATACTTCCAAATACAACTCTATGAAGCATTACTGGTCTTTCTTTCTCTCCGCCTTCTGCGATATATGTTAAGTCAAATCTTTCTGGCATTTGGAAATCAAGTTGTATAGTTCCACACTGCCAAGATCTTCCTAGACAATCTTTTATATGGAAATCTATTTTAGGGCCATAGAAAGCTCCGTCCCCTTCATTTATTGTATATTTCATGTTTTGACTTTCAAGTGCATTCTTTAATGCTGTTTCTGCCATTTCCCAAGCTTCATCAGATCCCATAGAATCTTCTGGTCTTGTAGATAATTCTACATCGTATGTAAAACCAAATATACTGTATACTTTGTTAATTAGTCCCATAAGATTTACTATTTCTGACTCAATTTGTGATGGAAGGCAGAATATATGTGCATCATCTTGAGTAAAACATCTTACTCTAAATAGGCCATTTAATTGCCCTGACTTTTCATGTCTATGAACTAGACCTAATTCACCCATTCTTATAGGTAATTCTTTATAAGAATGCATTTTGTTTTTATACACTAACATACCACCTGGGCAGTTCATTGGTTTTAATGCGAAATCTACATCGTCTATTTTTGTAGTATACATATTATCTTTATAATGGTCCCAATGTCCTGAACGATGCCATAAATCTTCATTAAGCATTATTGGAGTTTTTATTTCAACATAGCCATTTTCAGTATGTATCTTTCTCCAGAAATCTTCTAGTATATTTCTTAATACCATACCTTTTGGTAAGAAGAATGGGAAACCAGGTCCTTCTCCTGCCATCATGAATAATTCCAATTCTTTTCCTATTTTTTTGTGATCTCTTTGTTTTGCTTCTTCTTTTGCTTCAATATACTCTTTTACCTCTTTTTCTGTTTCAAAACAAGTACCATATATTCTTGTAAGCATTTTATTTTTTTCTGAACCTTTCCAATATGCACCTGTTACAGATAAAAGTTTTACTGCACCTATGTCTTTAGCATTTAGTACGTGTGGTCCAACGCACATATCAAAGAAGTCATCATTTTCAAAGAAACTAATTTCTTCTTCGCTATCTAAATCTTCTATCATTTCTTTTTTGTATGGTTCATTTTCTTCTTTCTTTAGAGCCTCTTCTTTTGGTAAAACATAACTTCTTACTTGTTTGTTTTGGCCTATTATGTTTTTCATTACATTTTCTATTTTTCTCAAATCTTCTTGTTTTATACTTACGCCGTCAAAATCATAGTAAAATCCATCTTCAATAGCTGGTCCAATTGCAAGTTTTACATCTGGATAAAGTCTTTTCATTGCTTCTGCAAGTATATGCGAAGCACTATGTCTTGCTACGTGTATATTTTCATTATATTCTACTTCTTCTATATTTCCATGTTTATCTATAATTTTTATCTTTCCCATTTTTTCCTCCTTATTTTATATTAAAACTATACCCTATTACCTCATAATATTTGTTACCTCTACGTTCCATAATAGAATATTTCATAGTTAACTCTCTTGCTTCTTGAAGTATCACTTCATAGCTACCGTCTTTATTTAAGTCGCAAGCAAATTTTATTGAATATACTGGCCAATTTATAGAGCTTTCTGTATTCTTAACATATGAATACTTCATTATTCTAGCATTATTTCCTTCTACATATACTACTACACTATATACTCCAAAGTTATTTTTGCCAGAAGATGTTGCTGAGATTATTCTAGTTTTTTGGTCAGAATTCAAATATGTTTCATACACTTCATTTACTTTAACTGTATTATTAAATAATCTATATTTTCCTAATGCTTTCTTTACATACTTTGCATCCTGGTCTGATACTTCTAATTTAGTAAGACCTCTAATCATTATATTATCTTCAGATTTTGATATTGCAACATATTCTTCATCTGCCAAATCTTTCAAAGGAATTGCATATGTTATACCTTTTTCGTCATCTCTTGATACAGAGTAAATCTCAAATGTACCTACTTTTCCTTTTTGACCATACATATCTACTTCAGTTCCCTTTGAGATATTTGCTTTACCAAATAAGTTATCCTTACTTAGCCATTTTCCTTTATCTGACACTCCACCTACTAATACATTGTTTATTACTATAGGAGAAACTGATGTTACTTCATCACTCTTTACATTGTTTGAAGCTTTATCTACATATTCTACTGTTATATAATTCTGAGTATATATGTATATAAGTAGGGCTGCTGAAATAACTAATAATGTTGCAAGAACTATCAAAATAGGAACCATCTTTTTATTCTTAGTATTTTTCTTTACTCTTTTCATATATCTTTCACCTACCTCCTTTAAATAATAAGTTCAAATTTTCCATTTCGAATTTTCTTTTTTACATCTACTCTATAGCCACTTTCATCAATAGAATATACACAGCCACAATACTTTTGCCTATATATTCCAAGTTCTTTTGCTTTTTTCTGGCCTTCCTCAAATAGTGGCCTATAGTCTTTGTATAAAAAGATTACATCATATTTTTTTGCTAAGCTTTCACACACTTTTCTTATAACATCGTGTTTTTGAAAAGGGCTAATAAGTAATGTAGTAGTTACATGTGTATAGCCATTTTTCTTAGCATATTCAAACACCTTTTCAAGTCTAGATATGTAACAATACTCACATCTCATTTTGTATTTTGTTTTATCTAAATTAACTACATCTGATATAAATTTATTCATGTTATATTCATCAATCATTATTGGAGTTTTTCCCATACTATTTACATACGATATAAAAGTTTCTTTCCTTTTTTCGTATTCAATCTTTGGGTGAATATTTGTGTTATGCCATATAACGTCAAACTCATCTATACCCATATTAGTCATATTTTTAATTGTATCATCATATACCGCTACTAAACATGGAGCACAACATGCATGAATAAGTAATCTATTCTTCATATTTTACCCCCATATGTTCATAAGCGAGTTTCGTTGCTACCCTACCCCTAGGGGTTCGATTAACAAAACCAATCTGCATAAGATAAGGCTCATACACATCTTCGATAGTATCTTTATCTTCACCTATTGCAGCTGCCATGGCTTCAAGTCCAACAGGTCTTCCACCAAATTTATCTATCATAGTAGTAAGTATTTTCCTATCTATGTCGTCTAAGCCATATTCGTCTATTTCAAGCCTATTTAAAGCATCATGCGCTATTTTATATGTTATCTTATCACTATTTTCGTTAGTTGCAAAATCTCTTACACGTTTAAGAAGTCTATTTGCTATTCTTGGTGTACCTCTACTTCTTGCCCCTATTTCAATCGCTGCTTCATGATCTATTTCAATATCAAGTATACTAGCACTTCTTTCTATAATCGTTGCAAGATCTTTTTCATTGTACATACTAAGTCTATGTATAATTCCAAACCTATCACGAAGAGGCCCTGAAAGAGAACCAGCCTTCGTAGTAGCACCAACTAGTGTAAATTTAGGCAAGTCTATTCTTATTGATCTTGCAGAAGGTCCTTTACCTATCATTATATCTAGATTAAAATCTTCAAGTGCAGGATATAGCACCTCTTCTACACTTTTCTTAAGTCTATGTATTTCATCTATAAATAGCAGGTCATTTTCTTCTAAATTAGTAAGAATGGCTGCTAAATCACCTGGCTTTTCAATAGCAGGTCCGGATGTAACTTTTATATTAACTCCAAGTTCAGAAGCAATTATACTAGCAAGCGTAGTTTTACCAAGTCCGGGAGGGCCATAAAGTAAAACATGGTCTAGTGCTTCGTGACGTGAAAGAGCTGCATCAATATATATTTTCATGTTTTCTTTTACTTTAGTTTGTCCAATATATTCTGAAAAACTTCTTGGCCTTAAGCTTACTTCAACTTCAGGTGTATCAATTTCTTCATCATATTCTGGTGATATAACTCTATCTTCTATCATTACATACTCCTTACATTTTAACGTATAAATTATACCACTTCCCCTATGTTAATTGCAACCTTGAAAGGCATAAAAATGACCCTAAGTTATAACTTAAGGTCATTTTTGTAATTATACGTTTAAAAACGTATCCAATTCTTCTGCGGTAGCGATTTTTTTCTTCATAAGGAATTTTGCCATTTCCCTTATTTGAGGCTCGTGTTCATGCATAAACTTTTCTGTTTTCTCGTACAACTCCTGAATAAGTTTATTGGCTTTTTCATCAATCTCAATCGCCATTTTCTCGTTGAATAAATCATCATCCATAAGAAAAACATTTTTGAATTTGCCGTCATCTAAACCGCATTCTGCTATCATCCGTTTAGCCGTTTCCTTAGCACTCTTCAAATCAGCTCTTGCACCTGCATCAAGAACGTTTGTGATAAGAGATTCTGAAGCTCTACCTGCTAAATCGCTCATTATCTCAAATTCAAACATTTCTTTATCACGCATAACAATGTTTTCGCTCTCTTCAAAAATAGTAACACCCAAAAAATCATGGCTTGGTACAACTGAAACAGCAACAACATTTCTCGTATCTCTTAATTTTGTGAGTCTTGCCACAATGTAATGACCGAGCTCATGATAAGCAAGAAGTTTCATATTATATGGACTAATCTTGCTATATTTTTCATAATACTCGTTATTCACCTTTTCAATGTCTGCTTTTGTGACTGATTTTGCGCCTCTCATTTTACAGATCGCCATACTTCTGTCACAAAGATCCAAAGTTTTATCAGGATTGCAAAGCTCAAGATTAAAGCATGTAGAACAAAGAATAATGTAATCAATATACTTTTTAGGAAGCTTAACTCCATGATATCTTTCCATATCTTTTATCTTTGCTTTTATCATGCCTTTAACTTCATCTCTCTTTGGCTCTTTTACAATGATAACTTCAAATCTTCTTTTAAAAGCGCCATCCCTTGAGACGATTTGATTGTACTCGTTTGTTGTAGTAGCACCTACAAACACAACATCATCCCTTGAAAGTATAGGCTTTAACGAGCCGCTCAAATCAACAGTACCGTCAGATGTTCCTCCTGCTCCAAGCATCTGATGCATTTCATCCACAAAAAGAATAACTTTTGGAGTATGTTCCAAAAACTGTTTAAGTATAGCCACCTTGGTCTCAAATTCGCCACGATATTTGGTACCTGCTATCATAGCGTTAACATCAAGTGACAAAACTGTATAGTCTCTAAACTCCTCCGGTGCTGTTTCATTTACAATAGCTTGTGTAACAGCTTCGATTATAGCAGTTTTACCTACACCAGGTTCGCCCACTAAAACAGCATTTCTCTTTGTCTTTTTAGAGAACACATTAAAAAGTTTAAATATTTCCTTGTCTCTGCCAAGTATGTGACATTCCTGCCCTTTTTCATACTTGTTATTTAAGACTTCAATACAACTTTCAAGTGAAGCAGGAACAATAACAACAGATTTTTCTTCACCTTTGATGTCCGAAATATTTGCACAAATTTTTATGCTGTTTATAAACTCAGCCGTATCAATTCCCATATCATTTAAAAGGCCATCTAAGAACTTGTAAGCGCTTGTTTCTTTATTTTGCAAAATGCAGCATAAAATAACATCGATATCAATGTAATCCCTCTTCATCCGCAAACTTATTTTCCAAGCATTATCACAAGCTTCTTCAAGTTTATCTGAATAGTTTGGAGTTATTATTGAACTAGTCACATCATAACTTTCATATTCATCGTAGTCACCAAAAGCTACCGCGGCCTTTTCTGCTATAGTGTTTAATACATCTACAACTTTATTGCCAACCTCATCATCTTGAGAAATGCCATACAATTCGCTGTTTAATAGCTTTTCTTCGCCATTCTCACCTTGTTCATTTTCTTTCTGACTTGTGAAAAACCTTTCCGCTGCTTCTTTTCCAAAAACTTCAGAGAAAAGCTCCTCATGATTTTCTAAATATGAAATATCAAAAACGACATTTGGCCCCATATCAGAAAAGCACTTTGATATTGCAGTAGTAAAATCATACATTGATGCAAATAGAATATATGCACTCCTTACTTTGCAGTCATCTAGCATCCATGCTATATCATTTGCTACCTCAAAAGCCTTCCGTGTAGAACCAGTCACCTTTGCATTACGCCATTCATACATATTTTTAACCTCCTTATTCATTAATTAATGATTAATTATGTTCCTTTTCTAGGCAAGATTATACAACCGTATCTATGAAAAGTCAATATCACATACAAAAAAAGAATGCTAGTTAAATTAATAACTAGCACCTTTTGTTTTTTACATAACTATAACAAGCTCATGGCTATCTAATTTCGGTTTGATTTTATTGCCATCAGGTAAAAGTATAGATATAAGCTCATAGCCTTGTACTTTTCCTTCATTTATTCTCACGTTTGTAATTGTTTCCTTCTTACTTGAAAATTTAATGACGATGCTTTTATCTTCATCATCCCGAAGTTCAATAATCTGAAGATGTTCACCATTTACATTAGCATCATTTTTTGCATAATATGCATTTTTGGAAAGTGCGCTCACCCGCTCATCTGAGAAAAAATATCTGCATTTTGGCTTTTTAATTATCTGCTCCAAAATAACTCCAAACTCCTCATTCATAGCTACATTTAACATAGTATTTCCTCCTATTAGAAAAATTATTTTTTAAAATTTATGAATATCATTAATCAAGAAGTATTCTATCATAAATCGCTTACAAAGTCAAATTATGTAAATTAAAACATTTAAGTTATATCATTCCTTCTCCTTATTACATAATAAGATAAAAGGCAACTACACAGATAAAAATGACTGTGTAGCATATATAAAATATTGAATCTCTAACTTATTGCCCATTCTGTTTTATCTGCATTTGGTGTTAGTTTAACATTAGAGTTTAACGTAACTACAGGGCGCGGTACAAAAGTATCATAATTTGAGCTATTAAACGAGTGGAACATATTAGTAACTCCCACAGAACTAGAATTGACACTACGTATGCTAAATTCCACATTACCAGTACCATTGTTTATTAGAACTACCGGACAATGAGAGGCAACCCAATATTGATTCGTTTGATATACTAAGTCTTTTCTTGATGTATTATTAGTTATTCTGCTTGAATGATTCGTCTTATCTATATCGTAGTAATCTACTTTGTACGTTTCTATGTTCTTCCCATCAGGTGTTGAACCAGATACATTTCCTATTTCACCTATTGTTAATGGCTTATCTGTTTCTATTTCATTTGTATCTAAAAAGTATTTTCCTTTTGGGCCATTGTATTCAAGTATACCTATCACATCTTCCATATTCATACTCCTTGCTGTTCCTTTTCCATCCACTGAGTATAACTTATCACATACAATATTTAACATTTCTGGACCTTTTAAATAGCCTCCTTTTCCTCCTAATGCTACTTTTGTATTTGCTGCAACAGCTGTTGTTCCTAAATCTGCTATTATCTCTATTTCTCCATTATCATTTATTCCCAAATACTTCCACGTTACTGAAGTATTTGTTGTTACTGTGTTTGGTTGTGGGGTTGTTTCAGTGTAGTTGTCCGGATCACATGTATTTTCTTCTCCACTTGTTGTATATGTAGTTGCTTTTACTGTGTAACCAGTTACTACATCGCCCACTTTTATTCCTTCTTTTAGTGCCGCTGCTGCAGCTTCATTCATAAGTATTCCATCCTCTGACAATCTTTGTTTATAGCCATTATCAGCTAGCTTTTTATTTGCATAGTCCTCAAAAGTTGCAGCTCCACTTTCTGTTCTTTCTTCTGCTGTCATTAACTCCCATTCTGCTCTTAATGTGTTTACATACTCTTTTAAATTTGCATTATCACTATCTGTTTTTGCTTTATTTGCTTTTGATATTATTCCACTATTTGATAGTGATAATATTATTGCGGCTGCTAGTATTATCATTACAATTATTGTTATTACTAGTACTATCAGTGATATTCCGCTTCTTTGTTTTTTCTTTTGTTCTCATATTTTTACCTCCATTTTCCTTGAACAATTTTAACATATACATATTATTTCACATTGCTTTAAATTTTGCAATTGTTTTTTTACTTATTTACACACTTTCTTATATTTTTTCCATATACCAATCATGTATATATTTTAGATGATTTACTATAATGTCTATACCTTACTTAGAACGCAAAAAGTTAGCTATACTTTTTTTGCTGTATAACTAACTTTATATCCTTTTTTCAACATTTTTTGTATTTTATTTATTTGTAATTTTTCTGTAATATTTTACTATATCAAATGTACTTTTACGTTAAACATATTCTTTATTCCGTTTATCATATAATCTAGCGGCTTCTTTTTTAATAGGTCTTTTTCTAAAAATATTTCTTCACTATATATTTTTTCATTATCTACATACATTTCTACTTCTCCTAATTTATATCCTTTATATATTGGAGCTGATATAACTGGTAAAATTGTTTGCTTTATGTATATTTTTTCAAATTCTTCATCTGTTAAAACTGCTTTCATTTCTCTTGTGATATACCTTTCATATTTACTATCTTTTCCTTTATATATTGGAATGTTTATATACCAATTCATATTTTTAGATATATCTTTTACAGAATAATTAGCTAATGCATATTCTAGAAGTGATTTTGCATCATTAAAGCGTATATCTGTCGTCTCTGCTCCAAGTACAACTGCAATAACCCTTAAATCATCTTTTGTGGCAGAAGCTATAAGGCAGCGATTTGCTCCATTTGTAAAACCAGTTTTCACTCCGTCTGCGAAACTATATGTTCTAAGTAATCTATTAGTATTTGAAAAATTTTTAACTGTCTTTCCAAACTGCACAGCTATACTATTTGTTCCAACTATTTCATTTATAACTTGATTATTTAATGCATATCTAGTAATTAAAGCCATATCATATGCACTGCTATAATGTCCTTCTACATCTAAACCATGCGGATTTTTAAAACTGGAAGATTTTGCACCTATCTTCTCGGCCTTTTCTGTCATTAATTTAGCAAAGGTTTCAATATTTCCACCAACATATTCTGCCAAAGCATAGGCACAGTCATTGCCAGATTCCATAAGCATGCCATACATTAAAGCTCTAACTGTTATTTCATCACCCTTTTTCATTCCTATAGTAGATCCACCAATACTATTTGATCCTGTTTTTATAGTTACTACTTCATCTAATTTTACATTTTCTACTGTAACAATGGCCGTCATAATTTTGGTAAGACTTGCAATATTTCTTTTGGAATATCCATCCTTTTCGTACAGTACTCTTCCATTTAAAGCATCTATAACTATAGCAGAAGGAGATGATATTTTAACATCATCTACATTTTTGGTATCAGCCCATATATCGCAAAATATAGCCATATATATAACCATAAAAAGCATACATACCCTTACTTTTTCCATAATTTTTCCCATTATATTTTTGCACCTCTAAAGTAATTGTATGCAAAAAAACAAGGTGACATTACATCACCTTGTTTAAAAATATTCTATATATAATTACTCGCTCCAATCAACTATTCTAAGTCCATATGGTGCTCCCCAAGGTGCCCCTGATACAGAATCTGTAATTTTATCTACACTTATTCTTGTAAGAGAAGTACAACTTGCAAATACACTTCCACCTATTGATGTTATGCTTGATGGAATTGATATACTTTGAAGATTTGAACATCCTGCAAACGCATTACCTTGTATTGTCTTCAATGTAGATGGTAATGACACTGTTTTCATTGCTGACTTGTAATAAAATGCATAACTTGCTATCGTTTCAACACCACTTGGAATTGAAACATTTGCTGTATTATTACCTAGCATATAAATTAGTGTTTTTCCATCTGCTGTAAGTATATATTTATCCTGTTGCTTATATTTACTTCCAGATGCAAAATTAATAGTTGTTAATCCACTATTATATGCAAATTGGAAAGTAAGATTAGTAATATCAGCTCCAACATTTATTGTTTTTAAATTAGAACAACCAAATAATATGTACGTTGAAAGTGATTTAACTCCAGTTGGAAGTGTCAAACTAGAAAGTTTAGAAAGTCCACTTAACGCATAATTTTCTATAGATGTTATTCCGTTATTTAAACTTAATGTTGTTAAGTTTTTACAACCAGTAAATGAATATCCTTTTAAAGTAGTAACACCTGAACTTGCTATACTAACACTTGTAAGTCCTGAACCTTTTACATTAAACGCATATGCTGTTATTTCTTTTAATGTACTTGGTGCATTATAGCTTGTTCCTGTTCCGTTATACAAAACTAGGTTTGATGGATTTCCATTTGAATCTTTAATATATATTGAACCATTGTCTGTCATATATTTTGAATTTCCAGCTGCAAATTCAATGGTTGCTGTTGAAAGCATAGTTCTTAATGTTGCAGCATCAATCGTTGTTACTGTAGCTGGTATTGTTACAGTTCCTGTAGGAGCTTTTAGTATAGTAGCTATTTTAGTTTTAGCTGCATCGTACATTATTCCGTTTTCTACTACATAGTTGCTTCCTTCATATGTAATATCTGTTAAATTAGTGCAATTATTAAATACATTATATCCTAAAGTTGTTACAGAAGATGGTATATTTATCTTTGCTAAATTTTTACAACCTGAGAAAGCACCTGTTCCTAGCTCTGTAAGAGTAGATGGAAGAACAACTTCTGTTATTCCTGTACAATTTGCAAAAGCACTTGCTGAAATTTTAGTAACTCCTTCTGGAATAACTAATTTTCCTGTTAAACCTATACAGCTATTAAATGCGTTTTCACCTATTGTTAATTTATTAGTTTGAATATTAGCAGGCCAATTTATTGTTGTTAAAGCCTTACAATTATAGAAAGTGTAATTTCCTATTGCACTCAAATTCTTTGCTAAAGTAACCTTTTGCATTGAAGTACAGCCATAAAATGTATATGTTCCCAATGTAGTAAGTGAATCTGGCAATGTAACTTCTTTTAACCCTGAACAACTTTGAAATGCAGAAGAATTTATTGTTGTTAATGTTTTAGGCAAATCTATCGTCGTTAGTTTTGAACAACCTAAAAATGCATTTGCACCTATTGTTACTAAAGAATTGTTAAAATTAACAGATGTAAGTAAACTGTTACTTCTAAAGGCATCTGCCTCTATTGTTAAAACATCAGAGGAAAGTTTTACACTTGTAAGTCCTGCGTTATAATATGCATTAGCGCCAATTATTTTTACTACTGGATCTGTAGGTATCTCTAAAGTTGTTCCCTTTATAAATGAAAGAGCATATTCACTAGATAATAGTTTTTTGGAACTAAATATATATCCTTTCTGAATTTTCGTCTTTACTCCTATATCACTTGCCCAGTTTCTATAATTCTCATCTTCTTCTGATGTGGCAATTCCATTATCATTCACGCCATCGCCTCTATATTCCAGTTCACCTCTTGTAACTCTGACTTTTCTTTTTAGATAAGATTTTAAACTCGGAATAACATCCATAATAGTTCCATTTGCACCGTTTTGAATTTTTAATTTTTACACCATCATATTCTAAAGTATCCGCCGTAGCAAATAAAACACTTGGGTCGTATGAACTATCTGCAAGTTTTTGGTTTTGAATGTATACTTGAAGCTCTTCTTGAGCTGCTCTTAAATCATTCTTAAAAGTTCCCTCACTTGCTTTACCTATAAGTCCACTATTACTTATTGAAAGTATAATGGATGCTGCTAGTATAATCATAACTATAATAGTTATAACCAGCACAATTAATGAAATTCCTTTACTTTTATTCATATAACTTCTCTCCTTAACGTGTTTATTAAATATTTCATTTGAATATATACAATTATATCATATTTCATTAAAAAAAAACGAAAAAAAAGTAAAATTGCGTATTTGTTATATTTTTGTAACAAATACGTAATCTTTTACTCATTAAATTCATAATTTATAATAGATAATAAATTAAGACTAGCTGTTTCAGCACGAAGTATATTGGTTCCCAAACTCACTTCTATCATATTATTTGCTTTATTTAGTATATCTATATCGCTTTTATCGAACCCACCTTCTGGACCAATTATAACTCCTATACTAATCATTTTACCAGTTGATTTACTTCCTTTTAATATACTATTCATAGCTTGCTTTAAACTGTTATTACTTTTTTCATAAGCAAGTATGTTATAATCATTTTTATTTAAAGAATCTATAAAATCTATGCTTGATATATTTAAAACATCTTCTACTTTTACTATATCTGGTCTTCCACATTGTTTTGAAGCTTCCAAAGATATTTTATTTAGCCTTTGGCTCTTTTTTAGTTTGTCCTTTTCATCTAACTTTACAACACAATTCTTCGATAAAAATGGTACTATGTTATTTACGCCAAGCTCTATAGCTTTTTGTACCACATATTCCATTTTATCAGATTTAATATATGACTGATATAATGTGAGTTTGTATTTACTTAGTTGATTTTCAATGTCTTTACCCAATATTTTACCGTTAATCTCATTTTGGCTTATATCAGTAATTTCAACATCATACTCATTTATTTTTATAATGTCCCCTACTTTATGGCGCAAAACATTAATGTGATGTACTTCATTTCCAATCACATTAATGTTTTCTCCATCTAATTTAATATTTTCTTCATCAACAAAAAATCTTCTTGCCATAGTTATTTTTTCTCCCAAAAGCCTTTCTTTTTATTTACTTCTTCATTTGATGCTTCTGCAAATTGTCTAAGAGCTTCTTTTTGTTTATCATTAAGTTTCTTTGGAACTTCTATTTCAACTTTAAATTCTAAATCTCCTCTTGCGTGTGTTCTTAAACTAGGTACCCCTTTATTTTTTATATTAAATACAGCACCAGGTTGAGTACCTTCTGGAATGCTAAATTCACAGTCTCCCTCTAGTGTAGGTACCATTACTTTACCACCTAAAGTAGCTTTAACAAAAGGTATTTTTAAATCTAGGCAAATATCATTTCCTCTTCTTTTAAACACCTTATGTGGCATTACAGTAACTACTACAAACAAGTCACCTGCAGGTCCACCTTTTCTTCCGGCATCTCCCTCTGATGAAAGTGAAATTGCTTGCCCATTATCAATTCCTTTTGGTATAGTAATCTCAATCTTTCTAGATTTTCTCACAGTACCTGTTCCAGAACATGTATCACATGGGTTAGGGTTATATTTACCTTCACCGCCACATTTTTCACAAGTTTTAACAGTAGAAAAAGAACCCATTATAGTATTTTGTGTTACTTGAATTCTACCTGTTCCATTACAATCTTCACACTTAACTTCTATTGTACCTTTTTTAGCACCAGAGCCATGACAATCAGGACAAGTCTCATTTCTAGTTATATTTATTTCTTTAGAGCATCCAAAAACAGCTTCTTCAAAAGTAAGTTTCATATTATATCTTAAATCAGCACCTTTTGTAGGGCCTTTTTTCTTACGTCCAGATGAAAAGCCACCAAATGAACCACCAAAAACACTTCCTAAAATGTCATCTAAGTCTATATCAAAGCCCATTCCACCTGATGAGAAGCCAGAAAAATCAAAGCCACCTGCTCCTGCACCTCCATAGCCAGCATTTTCAAAGCCATGACCAAATCTGTCATACTGTGCTTTTTTATTTTGGTCTGAAAGGACACTATAAGCTTCACTTGCTTCTTTAAATTTTTCTTCTGCAGCTTTCTTATCATCACCAGTATAACTATCTGGATGGAATTCTTTGGCTTTTTTTCTATATGCCTTTTTAATTTCTTCCGGAGTAGCATTTTTAGAAACACCTAACACTTCGTAGTAATCTCTTTTACTCATACTTTTTCCTTTCTTAGTAATGAGGCGGGAAAAGCAAAGACTTTATACCCGCCTAAAACTAATATATAACTACATTATTCTTTTGTATCATCTTCTACTTTATAATCTGCATCATGTACTACATTTTCTGTGCCTTGAGCATTAGCATCAGCGTTTGCTCCTGCAGCAGCTTGAGCATCAGCATATAATTTTTGTGATATTTCATAGAATACTTGTGTTAATTTTTCACTCGCTGATTTAATAGCTTCTACGTCTGTTCCTTCAAGTGCTTTTTTAACATTGTTTAATTCAACTTCAACTTTTGCTTTTTCTTCATCAGAAATTTTACCTTCTAACTCTTTTAGTGTCTTTTCTGTGTTGTATACTAATGAATCTGCATTGTTTCTAGCTTCAACTTCTTCTTTTCTCTTCTTATCTTCTGCAGCATGTGCTTCAGCTTCTTTAACAGCTTTATCGATTTCTTCTTCAGTAAGATTTGTGCTAGCTGTTATAGCTATTTTTTGCTCATTATTTGTAGCCATATCTTTTGCAGATACATGAACGATACCATTTGCATCTATATCGAATGATACTTCAATTTGTGGTACTCCTCTAGGTGCTGGTGGAATTCCAGTTAAACTAAATCTTCCTAGAGTTTTATTGTATGCAGCGATTTCTCTTTCACCTTGTAATACGTGAACTTCTACTGATGTTTGACCATCTGCAGCTGTAGAGAATATTTGTGATTTCTTAGCTGGTATTGTTGTATTTCTTTCAATAAGTTTTGTAAATACACCACCATAAGTTTCAATACCAAGTGATAAAGGTGTTACGTCAAGAAGTACTAAATCTTTAACTTCTCCTGTAAGTACACCACCTTGAATTGCAGCACCAACTGCAACACATTCATCTGGGTTTATTCCTTTATATGGCTCTTTACCAGTTATTCTCTTAACTGTTTCTTGTACTAGAGGTATTCTTGTTGAACCACCAACTAGTAGCACTTTATCTATTTTATCAAATGATAAACCAGAATCTTTTATAGCTTGATTAACTGGTCCTACAGTTGATTCTACTAAGTCACCAATTAATTCTTCAAATTTTGCCTTTGTTAAAACTATATCTAAGTGTTTTGGACCTGTGCTATCTGCTGTTATAAATGGCAAATTAATTTGTGCTTGTGCAGTTGAAGAAAGCTCAATTTTAGCTTTTTCTGCAGCTTCTTTAAGTCTTTGCATAGCCATATTGTCAGAAGATAAATCTATTCCATTATCTTTCTTAAATTCAGATACTAAATAGTCCATAATTCTGTTATCGAAGTCATCTCCACCAAGTTTGTTATTACCTGCTGTTGATAACACTTCAAATACACCATCACCAATATCTAGTATAGATACATCAAATGTTCCTCCACCTAAGTCATATACCATTATCTTTTGGTCGCCATCTTTATCTAAACCATATGCCAAAGATGCAGCTGTTGGCTCATTAATAATTCTTAGCACTTCAAGGCCTGCTATTCTACCTGCGTCTTTAGTTGCCTGTCTTTGAGAGTCACTAAAGTATGCTGGAACTGTTATAACTGCTTGAGTTACTGCTGTTCCTAAATATCCTTCAGCATCAGCTTTTAATTTTTGAAGTAACATAGCTGATATCTCTTGAGGAGTATACTCCTTATCATCTATTTTAATTTTTTTGTCAGAACCCATATCTCTTTTAATAGATATTACTGTTCTGTCGTGGTTTGTAACCGCTTGTCTTTTTGCGACTTGACCAACCAATCTTTCACCATTTTTTGCAAATGCTACAACAGATGGAGTTGTTCTCGCTCCTTCCGAATTAGGTATTACTGTAGGTTCGCCATTTTCAATTACAGCAACACATGAATTTGTTGTTCCTAAGTCAATTCCTATTACTTTTGACATAATAAATTCCTCCTATTAATACTTCATTTTATTATATGTAATCTTTTGCATATTTAGGAATACGCAAAAGTTGTTACCTTAATTAATTTGCAACCTTTACCATTGCATGTCTTATTACTTTATCTTTTATTTTATAGCCTTTTCTAAATACTTCTATAACTTCTTTTTCACCAAATGTTTCATCATCCACATGCATAACAGCTTCATGTAACATTGGATCAAACTCTGATTTTAAGCACTTAATCTCTTCTACGCCATAACCTTTTATAACATCCTTTATTTGGTTATATATCATTTCCATACCTGTCTCAAATTCTGCATCCTTAGATTTATGTCCTAAAGCATTTTCAAAATTATCAAGCACAGGTAGTAAGTTTTCAACTATGTCAGATACTGTAGTAACGTATATGCTTTCTTTTTCTTTTATAATTCTTTTTTTGTAGTTATCAAAATCTGCCATATTACGTTTTAAAGAATCATAATACTCATCTGCTAGCTTCTTTTGTTCCAAAAGGTCATTGTTTAATCTTGCTATATATTCATCTGCTTTATCAGCAGCTAAATTCTTTTTAGAGCTATTTTTCTTTCCCTTGGTAGAAGCTTCGTTTTTTACTTCTTCTTCAAGAATAACCTCTTTATTTTCCTTATCATTTGCCACCTTTTTTATCCTCCTTATTACTAAATATATTCTTTAGCTTATTATTTACATATTTTAGTGTAGCAATAGCTTTAGCATAATCAGTTCTTTTAGGCCCTAAAACAGCAAGCTTAGTGTTTATGTTAGGGTTTTCCATATCTAAAGATATAATACTATAATCTTTTAATAATACATCCTTATGCTCGCTTCCTATCACTATAGATATATCGTCCTCTTTTATTTTTTCCATGACTTCATTTATAATCTCTTTGGTTCCTAATATATTAAGTAGTTCTTTCATCTTATTAGTATCTGAAAATTCAGGAACATCAAGTAAAGATTTAATGTCAGTTTTAACATTATTATTTGTCTCTTCTTTTATCTCATTATTTAAAGATATTGCAAGAGCTGTTAATATATCTGAGAAACTGCTAAGCTGACTATTTATAGCTGAACTTAAAGCGTTTGGTAATGTTTCAAGCGGTGTCCCTCTTAAATTCTGATTAAGAAGTTTATTTAACTCATCTATCTTATCTTCTGGAACAGTATCAGTTATTTTTACAATAACATCTTTTACAGTTCCTGCTTTTGACATCAATACAATAAGTAAAATCTTATCAGAAACTTTAAGTATTTTTATATTTTCAACTACATCTTTATTTTCTATATGAAGAACTGCTGGCAGATTAAGAATTTTAGATATAACAGAAGCTGCATTTTCCAAAGTTGCTTCTGCATTACCATAACTTACTATATTGTTATTTATATAATCTATATCTACCATAGTAAGTATATTGTCCTTCATCAAATTATCTACGTAATATCTATACCCCTTTGTAGAAGGTATCCTACCTGCTGAAATATGAGGTTGCTCCAAAAAGCCAATTTCTTCAAGTTGTTTCATTTCATTTCTAATTGTAGCAGAACTAAACTCTCTTTCATATTTTTCAGCTATTGTTTTAGATGCAACTGGTTCAGCGGACTCAATATAGTTTTCAACAACTGTAGCAAGTATTTTCTTCTTCCTCTCATCTAAATTCATATGCATCACCTTTATATTTTAGCACTCTAACTTGTCGACTGCTAACTTATGTATATATAATAATACCAATTGCATTCTTTGTCAATACAATTGGCATTATTTTTTTGTGAATTTTGTGTGACTAAAACAGTAATGATTATTCTAATAAATTTCCATACTTTTCGGTAACATATTCTGTAATATAATCTGCTTCCTCTACCAAATATTCAATGTCGGATAAATCTACTTTGTCTATATCTATAGCATTATACTCTGCATTTATCCCTATCATAATTTCATATAAAGTTTCATCTTTTTTTGCATATTCTTTTATTATATTAGTTATACTTGTATCTTCTAATTTTACACTAAATTTCCTTATTAATATATTTATGTTAATGTATTCAATTAGCGCTGCTACTTTAAAATACGCTTCTTTATATTCTTCCTTATCTACATATTCATTTACTTTTTCTAGCATTTTTTTTAGCTTATCATATTTTAATATATTATTATATTTCACTTCTATCACTCCTTGTTTCATACCCTCCTGCTACTTTCAAGTGATGTCCATATCTTGGATCTTTTTCTTCTTCCTTATCTAATTTTGCAATTTGTTCTTCTTCCGTTAGTCCCTGCAAAGATTTCAAAAATTTATTTGTTTCGTCTGATTGTTCAGTTTTTAGTATAACGTTTTTCTTTTCATAAAGTGTACCTTCATATTCTTTTCCTTGTAATAATTCCCATATATTTTTACGTATATCATTTATTTCTGCATCATTAATTTCTTCTGATTTTCCATCAATATATTCTTTACTTCCAGCTATTTTCGTGTACGCTTTTGAAGCTTGCGCAACTAACCTTGGTTCCATTACGTGAACTGAAAATTGGCTATAAAATGGCAAGTCCATTACGAAAGCTTTTTGATTTTTCCCATTTTTATTTATACTATCTTTTAACCCATAGTTTATATCATCTCTATCCTTTAAAACTGTAAGCAGTTCCCTTAAGGAATATTCTTTCAAATAAAAGGCTGTTTGTTCTGCTCTCACTAAATCAGGGAAGCCATCTTTTTTTAATTCATCAATACTTGTACCCATAAAATAACAAGTATTCTCTAACTCTCTATTAATATATTTTGGATCTCTTTTCAGCTTACTAGGATTAAATTGTCTCCTTACGCCATTCATAAACTTATATTCTGTTTCTTTATCGACATCATCATCTGCATAATTTCTCATATGCTTTTTCATTATATCAGAAACAGAATGTGCAATTCTATTAGCTACTGTAACACATAACGCAAGTTCAGCTAACTCATCATCACGTGTTTCATCTAATATATCATTTATAGTTTTTTTACTGCTCAAAAAAGCCTGCATCTTTTGTGGCTTTTCCTCTTCAATTCTATTATGTATGTTTATCCAATTAGGTTTCACATCTTGGTAAGCGACAAGTAAATTCTTTAGCATTTCATGATTATCTAACATACTATCTCTTATCATTTTAAAATTAAGTCTTTTTACCCTATCTTTTGCCTCTTTAGCCATATTTAAATTTAATTCTTTATCCATTGCCGCAAAATCCGGTCTAAATGAAATACTCACCTCAATATCACCTCTATATATGAGATAAGTTATCACATATATTAAAAAAAGTCAATTGCACATGAAAAAGTCACGCTTAATAGCGTGACCTTACTCATACTTTTTTTGTTATTTTATCAATTTCTTCTTTTATTTCTTTAAGACGTAAATAATAATCTTCGTCTTTTGCGCATCCTTGCAATGTAGTTAGTTCGATGTCATACTCAAGCAATTTAGAACATTTAGCTAAATACCGTTTATATGCAGGATTAACGCTATCCTCTATATCTGGACTTACCTGAGTAAATAATTTTATCTGTCTAACAAGGCTGTCTTTAGTTAGCATTTTATCGTCCTCCTAAAAAATTATTTCAAGAATATATGTACTTATCATACCTTAAATATTATACCACTTTTGCAGTATTATGTCAATTATTTGTTTGCGAACTTAGTACAAAAACTAGGTCTATGTATTGGAGTTAGTCCGTGTTTTTTTATAGCTTCAATATGCATTTTAGTACCATAACCTTTATGCTTAGCAAAACCATATTCAGGATATTCTTTGTCGTACTCTCTAAGCATTCTATCTCTTGTAACTTTAGCAACTATAGAAGCTGCCGCAATAGACTCGCTTAAGGCATCTCCAGATATTACTGTTTTTCTATCTATATCTATATTTATATTTTGATTTCCGTCAATCAAGACAAAGTCAGGCTTTATGCTTAAATTAGATATTGCCTCTTTCATTGCTTCTTTAGTAGCATTTAATATATTTATCTCTTCTATAACTTCAACATCTGATATACCAATACCAACTGCAACTGCATTTTGCATTATTTCATCAAATATTTTTTCTCTTTTTTTCTCTGACAGTTTTTTAGAGTCATTAACTCCTTCTAAATGAGCATTTTTATCTAGTATAACAGCAGCTGCCACAACAGGTCCACATAATGGGCCTCTGCCTGCTTCATCTACTCCACATACATGTAAATACCCATTATCATATGCTTCATTTTCATACTTTAACATATTATCTAATCTTTGTATTTCTTCTTTATTCATTATCCTCTACACACTCCATATATACCTCATTTTTTGTAACGTTTCTTTCTTTTGCTACTTTTTTTATAGCTTCATTTTTACTAAGTCCTAATTTAATATATTCTTTCACTAGTTCTACGTTTGATTTATTGCTTTCATCTAAATTTTCAGTGCTTTCTTTTTTCCCTTCTAGTATAAAAACAATTTCCCCTTTTATACCATCTTTTTCAATCTCAGGTATTAAATTTGATATTTCTGTATATTTTCTTTCTTCATGTAATTTAGTAAGTTCTCTTAAAACACATATTTTTCTATTGCTACATACTTTTTCTAAATCTTTTAGAGTTGAAAGTAATTTATGTGGAGCTTCATAAAATATCATAGTTCTAGTTTCGTCTGCAATACTAGCTAATCTTTCTTTTCTTCTTCTAGAATTCATTGGCATAAAGCCTTCAAATACGAATGTTTCTGTTGAAATATTAGAATAAACTATAGCAGTTGTAAGTGCTGTAGGACCTGGCACTACTTCCATAGGTACATCATTTTCAACTAATTTCATTACAAGAGGTTGTCCTGGATCAGAAAGTATTGGCATTCCAGCATCAGATACTAAAGCCATACTATTTCCATCTTTTAACATTTGAACAATTTCATTTAATTTTTCTTTCTCATTAAATTTATGATAGCTCATTAATTTATTCGAAATCTCATAATAATTTAACAATTTAAGCGTCTGTCTTGTGTCTTCTGCTAATATATAATCAACTTTTTCTAAGACATCTAACGCCCTTAAAGTTATATCTTTCATATTTCCAATTGGTGTTCCAACAATGTATAATTTTCCTTTTTCAACTTTATTTTTTTCTTCCATTGATTTATTTGGTTTACTTCTACTCATTTTATTCCATCCCATATATTTCTTTTATTTGCTTAGAATAATCTCCTGTATCATCAAATTCAATTATAACGGGAGAAATGTCTAATCCTTTTTTTCCATCTTTTACGTACTCTAATAAAACAATACTAGCTTTTTTATCTATAGTAGGTTGTAATATCTTTATATTTTTAACTTCTAAATTATATTTTCTTGCCAAACAAATTAAATCAGCTAGTCTTTCTGGTTTATGTACTAAATATAGTTTGCCTTTTGTTTTTAAAAGTTTACTACTAGATACAAATATGTCTTCAAGACTGCATTTTTCTTCATGCCTTGCTATATATTTTACAGCATTTTCATTTATATGCCCTGTTCCCACCTCTTTATACGGCGGATTACACACAATAACATCTACATTTCCTGCTTTATTAATATTTTGTTTTACATACTCTAATATCTTTTTATATTCTTTTATATCTAAATTAAGTAACTTTATTTTATCTGAAAGTCCATTTAACTCCACATTTCTTTTAGCTAAATCATACATTTCTTTTTGAAGCTCTACCCCAAGAATTTTATTGCAATTTACTTTGGCTGTGAGTAATATCGGTATAACCGCACTTCCTGTACAAAAGTCTACTATAACAGAAGAAGCGTTAGATTTAACCATGCTAGATAAAAGTACACTATCTATTCCAAACATAAAGTACTCTTTGTTCTGTATCAACTTCAAATTGTTAATATTTAAGTCATCTATTCTTTCATTTTCACCTAAATTTATCATTTATTCTCCTATATTATCTAGTTAATATTTCTGTAAATATTCATTTGCTATTTGTAAAACTTCTTTCAACCTTATTTTTACAGCATCACTACTAAAGCCAGTTTCAAGTCTTTTTGCAAAATAATCTAAATAGCCCTTTCCTTTAAGATATCTTTTTGATATATCAAAGTTAAAGTCAAATACAAAAGCATAAAAAGTAAGTATTTGGTCTGCATTGTTTTTTATATCATTATAGTTTAATTTATGCTCTTCTTTAAATTCTCTCATAACTTTATCATTTATTTTTTCTACATCAAACTTATCAGACCAAAACACACTTTCTAGCTCGTAATTACATATGACGTAATATATGTCTAATTTGTCAGCATCTCTTATTATTTTTGCAAATAACATTTCTTTATCTGTTAATCCTTCTTCTATATTATCTTTGTTATGATTTAATACAGCTTTTTTTATAATGTCAAAATATTTTTCTTCTATATCAAATTTCTCTATAAGTTTATCTTCAAACAAAACTTTAATACTATATTCTGCGTGATTTATAGAGACTTTATCATTGAAAGTATCATATTCTTCTACTTGTTTAAACCTACCTATATCATGAAAATACCCTATCACTTCAGCAAGCAATATTTGTTCATCGTTTAAGTTTAAATCTTGTGCTATCATTTTGCTTAAAATAGCAACTCTTTCAATATGCTCTTTCTTTAATTTTATCTTATCATCTGCCACATCAAAGTTTTGAACGTATTTATTAAATTCTTCTTTTACCTTTTGTATATCTATCATTTATTTTTTCCCTTATTTCTCATATCCATATTTTTCGTAGAACTCATCTCTAAATTCTAATAATCTATCTTGCTTTATAGCTTCTCTTACATCTTCCATAAGCTTTGTTAAAAATCTTAAATTATGTATTGACATAAGTCTTGCTCCCAATATTTCATTACATTTTATAAGATGACGAAGATATGATTTAGTATAGTTTCTACATGTATAGCAATCACATTCTTCATCTAAAGTGGTAAAGTCCATTTCATATTGTTTGTTTTTTATTATAACTCTACCGTGAGAAGTCATAGCTGTTCCATTTCTTGCCATTCTAGTTGGCAATACACAGTCACACATATCAATTCCTCTAAGAGCGGCTTCTATAAGATAATCTGGTGAACCCACTCCCATAAGGTATCTTGCCTTATCTTCTGGAAGATGAGGTGTTGTAGCTTCTAGCACATCAAGCATTAATTCTTTTGGTTCTCCTACACTTAGTCCGCCTACTGCATACCCATCAAAATCTATTTCTTGTAAATCTTTTGCGCTTTTTTCTCTTAAGTCTTTATACATACCACCTTGCACTATACCAAAAAGAGCTTGACTATCTCTATTTGTATGCGCTTCTCTGCATCTTTTTGCCCACCTTGTTGTCCTTTCCATAGATTTTTCCACATAGTCTCTATCCGCAGGATATGGTGCACACTCATCAAAACACATCATTATATCACTACCTAATGTTTGCTGAATATCTATTGCTTTTTCTGGTGATAAGAAATGCTTTTCTCCATTTAAATGTGATCTGAACTCAACGCCTTCTTCTGTTATCTTTCTAAGTGAGTTCAAGCTAAATACTTGGAAACCACCACTATCTGTAAGTATGTTATGGTTCCAGTTCATAAACTTATGAAGTCCTCCTGCTTTTTTTATTACCTCCATACCAGGTCTTAAATATAAATGGTAAGTATTTCCTAAAATTATATCCGCCTTTACCATCTCTTCTAACTCTTCTACTGTCATTGCTTTAACAGTACCTAATGTTCCAACAGGCATAAACACGGGAGTTTCAAACTCACCATGTGGTAATTTTATTTTACCATATCTTGCTCCTGAATTTTTATCCACATGTAATAATTTATATTCTATTGCACTCATTATATATATTTCCTTTCATTTAAATTAAAATGGCCTTTTTCTTCTATTCCATAAAGTAGGTTCATTATCTTTCTCTTCTTTTTCCTCTTCTTTTTCTTCCGTTTCTTTTTTTGCATCTTCTGCAATTTTTTGCATATTATCTAAATATTCATCTGCTTGTTCTGGAGTATCTGGATCTTCTACAGTTTGACTAACCAATTGTTCCATTATATCAGTAGAAGTGTTATTTGGATCTATTTTTTCTATTGTTTCTTGCATTTTCTCAGTATCATCTATTCTCTCAGTCTCAGATGCTTTTATATCAGAATAATTAACTTCACCTGATTTCATGTTTTTATCTAAATTTTCTGATTGTTCTTGCTGAGCTTTTTGCTGGGCTTGAAGAATACTTATTTCATTTATAATTGATATAGCTTCTTCTTTTCCTTTTGGAGTAGTTACATCTATATCTTTTAAGTGTTCTTTAAGTTCATCTAGTCTTCTTTCTTTTTCATCTATACCTTTTTCTAAAGAGTCCATAACATTATCTTTAACTTTTTTGGCAACACCTTGTTGTTTTTTCTCTCCCATTTCTAATTCTTTTTGTTTCTCATTATTTTCTTTAGATAGATTATTTTGTGGCATTTTGCCCATATTTTTTGATGTTATACTTCTTTCATATTCATCTCTTTTTACATTCCTATCTTGTTTTTGTTGTATTAATTCTGGGTTTAATTTGTTTATCTCCCATAAAGTTTCAACTTTATCTTTTTCTAAAGCTTTTATTTCCTCATTGTAATCATTTACACTTATATTTCCCTTTTCTAAGCCATTTTGTAAGCTTTCCATTTTGTCCATTATTCTATCTAGCTTTTCATCTAATCTTCTTAATGATGCCAAGTCTTTTTCATGTCTTTGATATATAGTTTTTTCATACTTTAATTCTTCTTTTACATATTTGTTTTCTAATTCTGCTAATTCCTTTATGCCTTCTTCGCCAAACTTTTTGACATAGTGCTGTCTATCACGATTAACGGCTCTTTGAAGATAAATCATATTTACAAAATGCTTGTCTACTTTAACGTCATCTTTCTTTAATTCGTTTTTGTATTCTACAAGTCTCATTTCATGAAGTTTTTTAACTCTTGCTAAATATTCTGCTTTATTTAATTCTTCTTCATTCTTTGCTTCAGTATTTTCGTCTTCTCTTACGTCTACCTCGTTTTCCTTTTCATCTTCCCCTTTTTCTTTATCTTCTTTACTATCTTCTCCGTTTTCTTTTTCTCTTTCTTCTACTTCTTTTTTCTTATCTTCATCTAACTCTTCTTTTCCGTCTTTTTCATCTAGTGTATCCTTTTCATCTCTATCGTCCGTTTCATTCTCAAGTTCTTTTTCATCTTTTTCTTCCATTGATTTTACTATATCATTTATCTTTTTCTTCATCTTTTTAGATAAACTTTCGTACTCTCCTATTGGACTTTCATAACCATTTTCTTTATACCATTCATCTAAATCTATGTATTCTTCAAACGCATCAATATCTTTTCCAGCATTTTCTACATCTATTATTTCCTTTGCTTTTGATTCTGACATCACCATATGATTTAACTTTGCCCACTCTAATAGTTCGTCCACTCCAATATCTTTACTTTCTTCCATATATACCTCCTATTTTATATACATTGCATCACCAAAGCTAAAAAATCTATATTTCTCTTTTACAGCTTCGTTATATGCATTCATTATATTATCTTTTCCAGCTAACGCTGATACTAACATTATTAAAGTAGATTCTGGCAAATGAAAGTTAGTTATAAGGTTGGTAACTACTTTAAATTTATATCCCGGATAAATAAATATGCTTGTTTCTTTCTTTTCTGCTCTTACCATGCCGTCTTCTGAAGAAGCAGACTCTAAAGTTCTACAAGAAGTTGTACCTACGCAAACCACTTTATTTCCTCTTTTTTTAGTTTCATTTATAACTTTGGCAGCATCTTCTGAAACTTCATAATACTCACTATGCATTTTATGTTCAAGTACATCATCCACTTTAACAGGTCTAAAAGTTCCTATTCCAACATGCAAAGTTACATACACTATATTAATTCCTTTTTCCTCTATCTTCTTTAAAAGCTCTTTTGTAAAGTGAAGTCCTGCTGTAGGAGCAGCCGCAGAGCCTCTAATCTTTGAATATACAGTTTGATATCTATCTTTATCTTCCAGTTTTTCAGTTATATATGGTGGAAGTGGCATTATTCCTATTTCATCTAATAGTTCGTTAAATATACCATTATATTCAAACTTTATTACTCTTTCTCCTTCTTCTAATATGTCAATTACTCTTGCTTTTAGGTTATCAGAAAATATTATTTCTGTATCAATTTTTAGTTTTTTACCCGGTTTTGCCAAAACTTCCCAAGTATCATTTCCGTAATCTTTTACTAAAAGTACTTCTATACTTTCTTCTTTGTTTTTTCTGTGACCAAATATTCTTGCTGGTATTACCTTTGTATCATTCAAAACTAAAGTGTCACCTTCATTTAAATAATCTATAATATCATGGAAAACTTTATGCTCTATTTTTCCAGTATTTTTATCTAATACCATAAGTCTTGACATATCTCTTGTTTCTATTGGAATTTGCGCAATTAATTCTTTGGGTAAATCATAATTAAAATCACTTGTTTTCATTTTTTCTCCTTATATTTATGTAAATTAATATATATTATATCATATTAGTCAAAATATTAGTAGCATCTTTCTTTTTACCATCTATGTTTCCAATCATCAAGCCAATTATTCTCCCTCATTTCGCTTTCTATCTTGTCATAATTTGCTTTATCTTTAATAGCTCTCCTTACTTCCCAAAAATCAAACTTCTCACTTTTCTTTTTATTATTAAAATTAAAGCCAAAGAACACTTCCAAATAATTCTTACAAGAATAATATAGCAAATCGTAATTTTTTAGCTCTTGTATTAATTTATCTTCTTTCTTTAGTCCATCTAAATAATTTATTATATCTGTTGATATTCCAAATGATATTGCATAAGCTATATATTCTTTCCAGAGTACTATTTGTTCAATATTCTTTTCACTTAAAGTTGTATAATTTTCTAGCTTTTCTTCTAATGCTCTTACACTTGCATATTCACTTAAAATCTTTGTATCATTTTTAAGCATCAAGTTATCAGTTCTCATAACTAAATATGATATAGATAGCAATATTTCATCTAACACTAAATATATGTTGTGTGTAACTAACGCTGTTACTATATTAAGAATAATTGTACTCAGTATTATTGAAACTGAAGTAGAAACAATCTTTTGACCATTTAGTTTTAGTTCATTTATCTTATTTATTCCTTTTTTAGTATACCCTATTACCTTTAATACAAGATAACAAAGAGCTATTATAAGGGGAATGGACATTAACATAAGTGCTATTATAAGGAAACTCCAAAGTACTGTAGATACAGTTATTTTTATATCTAAACATGCTTCATTTATATTGTATATACATAAAACTATTGCTACCATAAACATAAATATGTTATATATTCTAAATGCCATAGGTACACTTTGCCTATTTGCACCATGCTTATTTAACTCAGCTTTAGCTATATAATTTAGTCCATTAAACTTTTTATATGTTTCCTCTATTTTTGGCATATCTTTTAGCTTTTGAACCAAATCTACCCCTTCACTTTCTTTTTGTACAAATTCAAATATAATACTATGAATTTCTTTTTCCACGTCATCCATTAAATATTCTTTATCCTTTATCCTATAGAGCATATATTTATATCCATTTTTGGTTTCGGCATCTTTTAATATATCTAATTTAACAATTCCTTTATTTGAAAGATTTATTATAACTGCGATTATATCTCTAGATAACACATCTCTATTTTGTGATATACAACCTGCTAAAAGTGGGTTATATTTTTGAAATATTTCTTCATCCTTTAGGTAATTAGTTCCCTCATATTTGTCTTCTCTTTCAAATATAACAAGTAGTACTATCCAATATATAGCCAAAAATATTGTAAATATAACAACAAGAGTCGTACTTAATCCACCATTTCCCAGATTTTCACTTTTATTTTCATATATAATTTTATCAAATATATCTATTTTTACTGCATATACTTTACTTAAATAAAAGCAGAAAATACCAGTCAGCACAGGCACTATTCTTAATAATCTCTTTAATTCACTTCTTTTCATATATATCCCCTTATATTAACATCAATATTTATTATATATTTTCTATTTGCCAATCAACAGGCTCTATACCATTTGTTTTTAAAAAGTCATTTGCTTTTGAAAAATGTGAACACCCATCAAAACCGTTTCTTACTGAAAATGGACTTGGATGTGAAGTCTTTAAAACTAAGTGTTTAGGATTAGTTATATAACCTGCTTTTTCTTTAGCATAACTTCCCCATAGTAAAAACACAATTGGCTCTTCTTTTTCGTTTAAAGCTTTAATCACAGTGTCAGTAAAAATCTCCCAACCTTTTCCCCTATGACTACCAGGCTTGTCCTTTTCTACTGTAAGTACACTGTTAAGTAAAAGTACTCCCTCTTTTGCCCATTTAACAAGACATCCATTATTTGGTATATAGCAACCTAAATCTCTATTTAACTCTTTAAATATGTTAACTAGTGACGGTGGTGTTTTTATACCTGGTTGCACTGAAAAAGATAAACCATGTGCCTCACCAACTCCATGATATGGGTCTTGCCCTACAATTACAACCTTAACTCTCTCATATGGAGTATAACTCATAGCATTCATTATATTTTTTCTTGCAGGAAATATAGTTTTAGTAGCATACTCGCTATCTATGAATTTTTTTAAATTAATCATATAGTCTTTTTTAGATTCCTCATCTAATATTTCTCTAAATCTTCCCATGTTTTATATACCTCTTTTATTTTAATATAACACAACTTTTTTTATGTCTCCAATAAAAGCCGAACTTCCATGACCTGGAAACACTTTTATTTTTGCGCTATATTTAAACCTATCAAATAGTTTGTTTAAGCTCATAATCATATCATTTCTACTACCACTTTTTAAATCAGTTCTTCCAAAACAATCAGAAAATATAGTATCACCAGATAATATAACATCTTCTTCTTTTTCATACAGAACACTTGAGCCATTTGTGTGACCAGGTGTATGAATTACTTCAAAAGAAGTATTACCCACTTTGACTGTTTCACTATCTTTTACTGTATTAATGTCGTCTTCTTTGAGAGTAGAAAAGTTAGGAACTCCAAGTATATATTTACAGTTTTTCATATCATCAAATATACCATCTTTATCATTTTCATGTATTAAAATATTCACTTTTTTATCATACATATTAAACAATTCTTCAAGTGCTGAAATATGATCGCCATGGCAATGAGTTAAATATATCTTGTCCAAAGTTACCCCTATTTTTTCTAAACATTCCTTTATATATTCAGCGTTATATGATGGATCTATAACCATCATATAACCTGTTATTAAATCTTTTACAACGTAACAATTTGTAAAATGAGATGTGTTTGCAAGTTCTATACTTAGTCTATATATTTCATATTTCTCATTACTTATTACTTTATCCATTTTTTCTCTCCTATTTAGCTCTTTTAACTTCAAATACACTATCTACCTTACGAATTTCTTTCATTAATTTTTGAAGTTCTTCTATTGATTCAATACTAACTGTCATATCCATTATACATTCTCTGTCAGACGTCTGTCTTGCATTAAAATTCATAACAAGTATTTTGTTATCTTGAGCTTTCTTTAATACTTCCATTGCAACCCCGGCCCTATCGTTCGCCTTTATTCTTAAAACAGTTTGGTAGCTTACCTTAGCTTTTTCTTTCCAAGAAACATTTATCTTCCTTTCAGCAATGTTTAGAGCTTGTAAGTTTTTACAATCTGCTCTATGTACAGATACTCCCTTACCAATAGATATATACCCAACTATTTCATCTCCAGGAAGAGGAGAGCAACATTTAGCAAGTTTAACTAGACAGTTGTCTATTCCTTCTACCACTATACCGTCAGTATCGTTTTTAGGTTTTTTATTTGTCTTTATTTCTTTTGCAAGTTCTACCTTTTGAACTTCTGCTATATTATCTTTTGAGTATTCTTCAACTAATTTATTAACTAGTTTTTTAGAAGTTATAACACCAAAACCCACATTTTCATATGCATCTTCTATAGTATTAAAATTAAATCTTTCAAGCATTAATTTTATATACTTATCTTTCATAAGCTCATCTTTTTCAAATGGCTGTCTTGCAAGCTCTTTTTCAAATAAAGCTTCTCCTCTTTCTATGTTTACTTCTTTGTCTTGCTTTTTCATGAATGATACTATTTTATTTTTAGCACTTGAAGTTTTTACATGTTTTAACCAATCCAAATTAGGACCTTTTGAAGTCTTAGAGGTTATAACTTCAACGATATCTGTATTTTTTAATTTAGTAGTTATAGGAACCATTTTGCCATTAATCTTAGCTCCTACCATACTGTCTCCTATATGTTGATGAATTAAGTAAGCAAAATCTATTGGAGTTGCCCCTTTTGGAAGTGATTTTATTTCACCTTTTGGAGTAAATACAAACACTTCATCACCAAAAAGCTCTGTTTTTAATTGTTCGTAATCTTCTCCATTTTCTTCATATTCCTTTTCAAGCTCTATTGTTTTTCTAAGCCAAGTAAGTTTTTCATCACTACTACTAATTTTAGATTTTCCTTCTTTATATAAAAAGTGAGCTGCTACACCATAGTCTGCAATGTTATGCATATCCCATGTTCTTATTTGAACTTCAAATGGCAAAGAATTCTCTGCTCCAAATACGGTTGTATGTAAAGACTGGTACATGTTAGTTTTTGGTACCGCTATATAATCTTTAAATCTACCTGGCATAGGCTTGTATTTTTCATGTATTATACCAAGTGCTGTATAACAGTCTTTGATACTGTTTACTATTATTCTAACTGCATACAAATCATAAAGCCCATCTATTGTGCAGTTATATTTCCTCATTTTTCTCCAAATACTATAGTATGTTTTAGGTCTACCATATATTGTTGCTACAATTTTTTCTTTTTCTAAAGCTTCCCTTATTTCCTTAATTCTTAAATTTATATGTTCTTGTCTTTCTTCTTTTATTTTCTCAATATCCTTTTTTATGCTATTAAAATCTTCTGGGTGAAGTATTGAAAAAGATATATCTTCAAGTTCTGATTTTATAGCAGACATACCAAGTCTATGAGCAATAGGCGCGTAGACTTGCATAGTCTCTTTAGCTTTCAATATTTGAATTTCTTCAGGTTCTTCGGAAATATTTCTCATGTTGTATAATCTATCTGCTAACCTAATAATTACAACTCGTATATCTTTTGCAATTGCCATAAACATCTTTCTTAAGTTTTCGGCTTCAACTTTTTCTTGACCAGAATAATTAAGCAAATATAGCTTTTTACAATCTTTTACCATTTCTGATATATCATCACCAAAAAGCATTTCAACTTCTTCTGGATTATACTTGTCGAATTTTGTTACTTCATGCATTATTGCAGCATAAACAGGATTAATTCCTATCTTTAATCCAGCTACAATTATTGCTACTTTTATAGAATGAACAAGTGTAGTTTCGCCCTTATGTCTTTTGGAGTTTTCATATATTTTATCTGCATACTCAACACTTTGCTTTATCATATTAATATCATATTTTACTTTTTCTTTATCCAAAACTTCTACTAATTCCTGGACAAGTTTCTCTGTTTCAGTCATTTACTATACACTTCCTTTTTAAATAATATTACACAACTTTTTTAAAATCTTTTAATATTATTTGCACGGCCTTTTCTCTTCCAAAATCATTTATTGCAAGATTTCCAACCACATCTATTTTATCTCCTAGTTTTAGTTCATCTCTTCTATTTCCTTGAGAAAAACCTATAGCATCTATACAAAAATTTCCATCTTTTAGTCTAAATTTAATATGTTTATCATCTTTTAAAGTACTTAAAGATTCTATTTTTAGATTTCTATATAAATACACTGGTTCAGGGTTTTTCTGTCCAAAAGGCAATATTTTTTCATTTATTCTAGTTATTCCTTTTAGTATATCCTCTTTTCTAATTTCTGAATCTATATCTATTATTGCTTCTAACTCTTTTTTTTCTAATTCAGTTACAGCCTTTTCAAATTTTTCTGTAAATTCATCTATCTTTTCTTTTTCTAAGGTAACCCCTGCGGCAAGTTCATGTCCACCAAACTGCACCAATACATCTTTACACTTATCTAGAGCATCATATAATGATATGCCATGTGGTGTTCTGCCAGAACCTTTAGCAAGCTTATCTTCGTAAGTTATAAGGATAACAGGTTTAACATATTTTTCTGCAACCTTAGAAGCCACTATTCCAATTACTCCTTGATGCCAACCATAGCCTGACACAACAAGACTTCTTTTTTCATACAATTTTTCTTTCTCTATTTTCTCTAAAACTTCTTCTAATATTTTCTTTTCTACAGCTTGTCTTTCTTTATTCTGACTATCTAAAAGCTCCGCTAAACTATTTGCTTCCATAGGACTAGTTGATAAAAGAAGCTTAACGGCAACAGATGCGTCTGCCATTCTTCCACTTGCATTTATCCTTGGGGCTATACCAAAAGATATACTTATAGAATCTATATTCTTTATACCAGCTACTCTTATTAATGCTTTTAACCCTTCATTCTTTGTTTCCTTTATTTTTTCTAATCCTATTTTAGTTATAATTCTATTTTCATCAAGAAGTGGAACTATATCAGCTATTGTTCCAACTGTAACTATATCTAAATATTTTAAATATGCTTCTTTTTCAAGGCCTAATTTAATAGATAATGCCGTTATAACTTTAAATGCCACACCTACTCCAGCTAGCATTTCAAAAGGATAATTACAATCTTCTTGTTTAGGATTTACAATAGAGTACGCCTTTGGTAAAACCTTTCCACACTCATGGTGATCTGTTATACAAACTTCTAACCCAATACTATTTGCATAATCTAATTCGTCCACTGCAGATATTCCGCAATCAACAGTTACAACAAGAGTATAGCCTTTATCTTTAAGTCTCTTTAATGCATCCTTGTTTAGGCCATATCCCTCTTCCATTCTATCAGGAAGATAATAACTAGCATTTATTCCTAATTCTTTCAAAAAGCTGTATAACACAGTTATACTTGTAACTCCATCTACATCATAATCTCCATAGATCACAACTTTCTCGTTATTTTCTTTAGCTCTTAATATTCTTTCTACCGTTTTTTCCATATCTTTCATTAAAAATGGATCGTATAAATTATCCAATGATACATTAATGTATTTATCAACATCCTGAATACCAACGCCTCTTGCTATTAATAGTTTTGCAAGTATCTCTGGCATCTTGTATTTATCACAATATCTAGATATTTCTTCTTTGTCGTATTTCCTTAAATTCCAAACTTTTGACATTTTTATCAACCTTTCTTTTAAGACTATTTTTTAACAATTATATTTTACTACATTTAGACAAAAAGGGAAAGTGTTTAAGGCAAAAATATAGTCATGCCAAAAAAATTGCATGACTATATTTATGTATATTTCTCATTTAAATATTTTTTACTAAATGGACAGCAATTAATGAACTGCCTTTAACGCCTTATTTCTCAACTTTTCTATTTCATCCACACTCAACTTTGTTACTCTTGATATAAAGGCATTATCCATTCCTTCTCCTATTAATGCTATTGCCGTTATCTTTTTGTTTTTCTCTATTCCTTGTTCCATTCCTAACTTTGTTCCTTTTTTTATTCCGCGTTTTTCTCCTGCTGCTTTACCTTTTTCAATACCTCTTTCATAGCCCGCATATTCCGCCGTTCCCATTTCTAGTATGTATCTTTTCCTTAGTATTGCTATTCTTCTTGTCTCCCAATCTCCTGCTAATATTTTTAATTCATCTTCTGCTTTTTGTATACATTTATCCTTTGACATCTCCTTTAATACCTCCTTATTCTGATTTAAAAATGCAAGCCATTTATATGTTCCTTCACTACATTTGCTCTTGTCCATTTTATTTAATTCCACTACATAATATTTATGCATTCTGCTAAACTCTTTTGTGGTATTTTCTCTAAATACTGTTATTGTTTCATGTACTGGTCCTTCAAACTCTGGATACATATTAAAATCTACTAAAAACATTATTATCTTTTGGTGAGCCATACTTTCCATCTGCTCTTAACTGTCCTACTCTTGCTTCTCTTATATACATTTTTACACTTTATTTTTTGATTTAGGAAACCAGATAACATATCTTCTATTAATATCTCATTTCCCTTCTTTCCAAATAGTGTTTTAAACACTACATCTATTTTAGGGTCTAGCCCCTCTTCACATTGTAATTTTTTACTTTTTCTTTTCATCTATTCCTCCTAAATTATATCATCTATCAGTTATATTTTCAACACCATAAGATAACATTTTACAAAAATTAAATTATTCCCAAATAAAAAATTCTCCTAAACGATAAATACCGATATTAAATGTTTCCTAAAAAAACTAAATAATAAAACAATTAAAATATATAAATTAAAAATTCTCTAAAAAAAATATTATGAGATTAAATAAAAAGCACGTATGTTTTTACACGTGCATTATATATACTAAAATTTCATATTGCAACACCTTTTATCATTTTTCTACATTTACGACAAAACTAGACGAAAAAATAGCCATATAGATAAGAGAGTTTGTCTACATGACTAAATATGTCAACTAAAGTATCTGAACTAATTTGATTATGCAGCTAACTTAAAATCCATACTGTTTTCCCATTTTCAGTTGTTTTCTGAACGTTAGCTGTTAAAGAAACTACAGGACGGACAGCAAAAGCTCTATTACTCGTACGGCCATCTGAACTGAACATATAGTTCATAAATACGTCAGCAGAATACACATAACGTACCTGAAAGCTCACATCTTTTTCAGAAAAATAAGCAGATACACACGAAGAAGCAAGCCAGTACCAATTTGCTTGATATACTAGATTTTGTCGTACTGTATCTTTCGTTATTATGCTCGAACCACTTGTTTTACTTATTGTATAACCATCTGATTTATATTCTCCTAAATCTTTTCCATCTAGCACATACTCTCTTTTCAATGTAATATGAAATTTAGTCTCTATTTCTCCTATCATCATTACCTCTGCTGTCCCTACTCGTATGGAACTACTATTAATATAACTTCCCTTTGGTCCATTATATTCTAACAATTTGTTTACTATTTCTATATTCATACTCTTAGCTTTTCCTTTTCCTTCTACTGTATATAACGCATCACATACTGTATTTAACATTGTTGGTCCATTTAAATATCCACCTTTATCTCCTAATGTTAGATTATAGTTTGGATCTTTTATTCCTGTCATATCTAGCGCTATAAGTAAATTACCGTCTTCTCCTAAACCTATATATTTCCATGTACCATTTGTATTTGTTTTTACTATTTGTGCCTTTGTACTATCTGCTACACCTGTTGATGTTCTTTCACTTCCATCTGTTGTATAACTTTTCTCTGTTAACACTGCATTATACTTTACCTCATCTCCTAGCATTATTCCTGCTGCTATTGCTTTTCTAGCATTCTCATTTAAATTTGAATATACTTCTCCATCTGCTCCTACTGCTCCTTTGTAGTCATTTTCTTCTAACTTTTTATTTGCATAATCTTCAAATGTTGCACTCCCACATGTTTCTCTTTCTGCTGTGGTCATTAACTCCCATTCTGCTCTTAGCGTATTTACATATTCTTTTAAGCTTGCTGTATCACTATCTGTTTTTGCCTTGTTTGCTTTTGATATTATTCCACTATTTGACAGTGACAAAATTATTGCGGCTGCTAATATTATCATTACTATTATTGTTATTACTAGTACTATTAATGATATTCCGCCTTTTAGTTTAACTTTTGTTCTCATACTTTTTTCCCCCTTAATTTTTTCTTTTGAACATTTTTTTGTATATTTACATGATTTACTATCATGATTATACCTTACCTTAAGCTCAAAAAAGCTAGCTATATATTCTACTGTATATCACTAACTTCTTTTTTACATTTCTATATTCTTTTTTTATTTTTCTCACATTTTATTCTACTGTATATTATTTATTTTTTCAACACTTTTTGTGTTATTTTATTTATTTGTAATTTTATTGTAATATTTTACCTGCTAAAGCTTCCATCTCCTATAAATTCTCTTACTAATGAATTTACTGGTATTTCTTTTGTCTCTATAGGCAAGAAATTGTTTAAAAATTCATATAGTCTTCTAGCTTCAGAAAAATATTTACTTGTTTTTTGAACTTGTAAAAGTAATGGCTCTGCGAATGTTTTTATAACTCCCATCTCGTAGACTAAACTGCTATTGAAAATATAATCTGAACTATCTACAAAAGGATATATGTTATTTTCTTCACCTTTTCTTATTTTATCCCACATTTCAAGTGTCTCTTCTACTCCAACATTTCTTGTATTATAATCTCTAACTATTCTTCTAAGCATTCTTGTATCAGTAGATGAAACTTTTGTATATGAGTCAACATTTAAAGTAGTTATTGGTGCCATATACACCTTAAACTTATATTTTCTTTCAACTTGTTTTGTCATCTCATCATTTAAAGCATGTATTCCCTCTATAATAAGTATGTCATTTTCTTTTAATTTAAGTTTTCTTCCCTCATACACTTTCATACCTTTGACAAAATCGTATCTTGGAAGTTCTACTTCTTTACCCTCTGCCAAACTCTTCATTTGAATATTAAACAAATCAACGTCAAGTGAAGATACTGACTCAAAATCATACTCTCCTGTTTCTTTATTATAATTTTCAAGTCTCTCTTTATAATAATTATCCATTGATATTATTATAGGGTTATAGCCTATAAGTCTTAAATTATCTCCTAACTTTTGAGCAAAAGTAGTTTTACCAGAAGATGAAGGACCTGCGATAAGTAACATTTTAGTTTCTTTTCTCTCTGATACCATATTAACAAGTTCTAATATCTGTTTTTCATGAAGTGTTTCACTAGCTCTAATTACAGCTCCAACATTTTTGTTAATAACCATATTGTTCAACTTGCTTACCTTGTCTACCTCTATTTTATCGTTATACTTATCATATTCTTCAAACACATCATAAAGTTTATTATATCTGATTTTATCTGGCATTTTATTTATATCTTCTTTATATGGAATAACTAAAACAAACCCATTTCTAAATGGTTTTATATCAAAATTCTTAATAAAACCTGTAGATGGTGCTAAAACGCCTCCCATAGTATTACATACATTTTCTGAGAAAAACAAAGTTAAGTTGTTCCTAAGTTCTACTTTTATTAAGTCTAGTCTTTCTTTATTTCCCATAGCTTCATAAAGCACCCTAGCCTCTTCTGCAGACACAACTTTTCTTACTATATCACTATCACGCCCAACGATATTTTGCATTTCTTCTTTAACTTTACTTGCCATCTCTTCTGTAAACTTATCTTTCTTAGATACAAAATACATATCAGTATTTATATTATTACTATATTCTATTTGAAAGTTTGGATAAAGCCTTGTCATTGCCATATAAAGTATGAATTTTGCTGTTCTCATGTAAACTCTATATCCATCATTACTTCCATATTCTATATACTCTAGAAGTGAGTCTTCTACTATTTCATGGTCTATAGTTCTCACTTCATTATTTATTCTAACTGCCACTATCTCCTTAGCCTTTTCTTCACTTTCCAACATTTTAATTACATCTTCTGCCCTTGTTTTATATGCAACTGCTATTTGTCTTCCATCTGGCAATCTTACTTTAACCTTTTTAGAATATAACGTATCTAACATATCAATCTCTCCTTAAATATCTATATTAAATAATATATTATATAGCATAAAAAGTCAATTATACTTTACTTTTTTTGACTTTTTCTATATAATATTTAATGCTTAAGGAGTGATTTTAATGAAACTAGGAATTGTTGGTTTACCTAATGTTGGTAAAAGCACATTATTTAATGCTATAACAAAGGCTGGCGCAGAAAGTGCAAACTATCCATTTTGTACAATAGAGCCAAATATTGGAACTGTACTTGTTCCTGATGAAAGAATTGATGTTTTAAGTAAAATGTATGAAACTTTAAAAACTACATATGCTACAATAGAATTTGTTGATATAGCAGGACTAGTAAAAGGTGCTTCGCGTGGTGAAGGTTTAGGAAATAAATTCTTATCACATATTCGTGAAGTTGACGCTATTGTCCACGTAGTTAGATGTTTTGAAGACGAAAATATAGTCCATGTAAATGGAACTATTGACCCTATTGGAGATATAGAAACTATAAATCTTGAACTTATTTTTGCAGATATAGAAACTATAACAAAACGTATTGAACGTGTTTCAAAGCAAACTAAGTCTGGAGATAAAAAAGCTATTCACGAACTAGAGTTATTAAAGAATATAAAAGAAAAATTAGAGCAAGGTATACCTGCTAGAATGATTGAAATATCAGATGAAGATAAAGAAGTAATTCGTGATGCTTTTCTTCTTACAATGAAAAAAATGCTTTATGTTGCAAATGTAAATGAAAATCAATTACTAGATATAGCAAATGACAAGAATGTAAATTTAGTAAGAGAACTAGCTAAGAAAGAAAATTCATATTGTATACCTCTTTGTGCTAAGTTAGAAGAAGAACTTTCAGAGCTAGATGACGAAGATAGAATTTCTCTTATGAAAGACTATGGACTTGAAAATTCCGGACTTGATGAACTAGCAACTAAAAGCTATACTATTTTAAACCTTATTTCATATCTTACTGCTGGAAAACAAGAAGTTAGAGCTTGGACTATAACAAATGGTACTAAAGCTCCACAAGCCGCTGGTAAAATACATACAGATTTTGAAAGAGGTTTTATAAAAGCAGAAGTTATAGGCTATGATGAATTAATGAAATTCGGTACAATGCATAATGCTAAAGAAAATGGCGCAGTTAGAATGGAAGGAAAAGAATACGTAGTAAAAGATGGCGACATCATACTATTTAAATTTAACGTATAGTGTTATCTATTACATATACATAGAAAAATACCAACCGTAATTTTTTACGATTGGTATTTTTCTTTATTGGAGAATTTGAGTTGTTAGTTATTTAACTTTCTATACAATAATTTCTTATAGATACTTCATATGCTGTTTTTATTTCACTACTCCCATCCTCATAATTTTTTTTATATTCTCTTGACTGTATACGTCCACTTATTTTTATTCTGTTACCTGTAACAACATCTTGAGCTTCTGAGTCTAATCTACCCCAAATCAAACATGGAATATATGAACATCTTGAATAACTACTTTCAACACAAATTATGAGGTCAATTATTTTCTTTCCCATAGGAGTAACTCTAGAACATTTCCTCGAAACAACAACTCCATTAAACTTTACTGAATTAATATCATAATCTAGATCTGAAGTCTCTTCGTCATTGATTTTTATAGCAAATACATGTAGTTTTAATCTGTATTCTTCATCTCTAAATGAACGATATTCTCCAACAACTTTAATCCGCATTCCAACTATCATCTTCTTCATAGAAAAATCTAAAATAGCTTTACGAACAATAACCGGGATGATATCGTCCACACCAGAAAGTCTTTTTACACCAATGAAAAATTTAAAGAAACTTTCACCATGAGCAGTATGATTATACTTAGGTTCCGTTAATACTCTTCCTTTCAAAGTCACTTCATTAGTCATTTTTCCTTTTTCCTCCTACTCTAATTAAAATTATTTAACAGATTTACTAAAAATTGTTTCTTCATTCTACCATTTTATGTTAAACTTGTCAATCATTACTGCAATTATTAATTAATTTCGACATATCTTCTGGTATATCAGCCTCTATAATTAATTTTTTCCCATTTATATGATTAAAGGAAATTAGTTTTGCATGAAGTGCTTGCCTTTTAATATATTCTCTGATGTTATCTATTTTAAATTCACATTCATTCGAATAAAGCTCATCTCCTAAAAGAGGATGACCTATACTTGTAAAATGCACCCTTATTTGGTGAGTTCTGCCAGTATATAGTTTTACTCTAACTACTGTATAATTTTTATCTTCATTATACTCTAACGCTTTATATGCTGTTTTAGCATATTCACCTTCACTATCTGAGGTTTCACGTAAGATTATAGTTCCTTCTTTTCTTTTAATCTTCTTTTCTATTATTCCCTCTTTATTTTCTAGTTTTCCATAAACAATTGCTATGTATTCTTTATTAAAATCACCTTTTTCCATTTGTTTTACTAAAAACTGTTGCACATACTTATGTTTAGCTATAACAACTACACCTGTTGTATCTTTATCTAACCTATTAACAAAGTGAATTGGAACTTTAATTCCCTTTTCAATGTAATAGTTTATAACAGCATTATACAAAGTCTTTTCTTGATGGTTAGCACTTGGATGACACGCAATA
Organism: uncultured Clostridia bacterium; assembly: GCA_934149365.1. Lineage (GTDB taxonomy): Bacteria > Bacillota > Clostridia > TANB77 > CAG-465 > CALXJE01. Next base: position 109,634 of record CAKPEI010000003.1, on the reverse strand, counting down.
CCGCTTTCTTTATTAATACAAATTATATACTCATCTTCATAAAGTATATCAAGTTTATGTTTCCATGTAGTAAATTTATCATACGTAACTTCTTCATCGTATGCATTATCTAAATATACTGTAACCACATCTTTTTTAATTACTCTGTTTGTAGCATAACATTTTTTATCATTTAAATATATATCTAATGCTATTTTTTTATATAGTCTTGAAGACACATTCATTTTTTTCTTAACTATGTCTCTTACAAAACTTCCCTCGTCTTTTTCAGTAACAATGTATTCTATTTTCATAAGTAATCTCCTTTTGATATATTATACAATATACTAATGCGATATAAAAGAGGTATATATAGTGTAAATCAATTATAGACTAATTTTATTCTTTACACATTTTTAAAATAAAACTTGTAATATTTTTTCATTTAATAGATATACATGTAGTAAAGAAAAGTTACGGGAGGTAATTATGAGTAATGTAGATATTTACAAGGACATATCCAGTAGAACAAACGGTGATATATACATTGGTGTTGTTGGGCCGGTTAGAACTGGTAAGTCCACTTTTATAAAAAATTTTATGGAAATGTTTGTAATTCCAAATATAGACAGTCCATATAAACAAGACCGTGCCAAAGATGAGCTTCCACAAAGTGCGGCTGGTAAAACTATAATGACTACCGAACCAAAATTTGTTCCGAATGAATCTGTAGAAATTACCATTGATGGAAATGTAAAAATGAAAACAAGACTAGTTGATTGCGTTGGCTATCTAGTAGATGATGCTATAGGTCATATGGAAGGTGACCTGCCTAGAATGGTAAAAACTCCTTGGAACGATAATGAAATTCCATTTGTAGAAGCTGCAGAAATGGGTACAAGAAAAGTTATAACAGACCACTCAACCATTGGTCTTGTCGTTACCACTGACGGAAGTATAACTGATATAGATAGAGAAAATTATATTCCTGCTGAAGAAAGAGTTGTAAGAGAGCTAAAGGCTATAAATAAACCATTTGTTGTTCTTTTAAACTCTAGCACTCCAAATAGCGAGGAAACCATTTCTCTTCGTAATTCATTAGAAGAAAAATATAATGCCCCTGTAGTTATATCAGACATATTAAACCTAAAAGAAAGTGATATTACAACAATTTTTAGTAGAGTATTAGAGGAGTTTCCTGTATCCGAAATAGGTTTCAAGCTTCCTACTTGGTTTGATATGCTTGATATGAACTACCCTTTAAAGCAAGAAGTTATATCAATAGTAAAAGAAAACTTTTACAACGATACTTCACTACGTGAAATAAATGATGTTATATCTAACATTAAAAATTCTTACCCTATTTTTGATTCTATAAACTTAGATAGTGCAAATATGGAAGATGGAAATGTAAAGGTAATTATGAATATAAACAATTCTTACTTCTTCAAAGTATTAAGTGAAAAATCGAACATACAAATAGAATCTGAAAAGGATATCTTTAAAGTTATAGATGACTATTCAAGTATAAAAGCAAAATATGATAAAATAGCGATTGCTTTAGAAGAGGTAAATGTAAAAGGTTATGGAATTGTAACACCTTCTATAGATGAATTAAAATTAGAAGAACCAGAAATAGTAAAACAAGGTTCAAAATATGGTGTTAAATTAAAAGCTTCTGCTCCTTCTATTCACATGATAAAAGCTGACATAGAAACTGAAGTATCACCTATAGTTGGTTCAGAAAAGCAGTCTGAAGATTTAGTTAAATATCTGCTTTCGGAATTTGAAAATGACCCTAAACAAATATGGCAATCAAATATATTTGGTAAATCACTACATGAACTTGTAAATGAAGGACTTCACAATAAGCTTTATAGAATGCCTGATGAAGCTCAAATGAAAATACAAGAAACATTAGAAAGAATAATAAATGAAGGTTCTGGCGGTTTAATTTGCATTATATTATAACGATAAAAGAGAATAGATTATATCAAAAGCATCTATTCTCTTTCCTTTATTATTTTTACTATTTTTCTTCTGTTCTAAGATAAACAGTTTTACTAGGATATGCAAGCTCTATCCCCTCTTTATTTAACACATCTATAATCTTGTAATTTATTTTTTCTTTTATTGATAAATAGCTAGCATAGTTTAACTCTGTTGTAAAACAACTAACAAACATGTTATAACCAGAATCTTCAATCTTATCGAAGAATACAAGCACTGACTCTTCTATGATATTATCCATAGACAATATTGCTTTTCTTACCTTTTGAATACATCCGTTTAATTTTTTCATATCTACATCCATATCAATTTGCAAGTCAAATTTAACTCTTCTTTTCTCCATTTTACTACAATTAATAAGTGTGCTATTAGTTATTTTATTGTTTGGAATAATAACAAGTGTATTATCAAAAGTTCTTATTCTAGTACTTCTAAAAGTTATTTCCTCAACTATGCCTTCAATTTCATCTGTCTTTATCCAATCGCCTATTAAAAATGGTTTATCAAAAAGAATGACTATACCGGCAAATATATTAGATGCTACATCTTGAGCAGCTAAAGCTACTGTAAGTCCACCTAGTCCCAAACCTGCAACCAAACCGTTAACATCATAACCAAGTTCATTTATAATTATAACAACGGCAAAAGCATATATAATTCCTGCTATTACTTTACTAACCATTTTCACTATACTAGAGCTATTTGGTATATGAAGTTTCCTTTGAAAATTACGCATTGCTTTTGAGTCTTTTGACATCATATTGGTTAAAGCTTTAGCAATTAAAAGTATCACTATAATTCTAAACGTTTTATCTATTCCCATCTTTATATTATCATTAAAATCTATAACCCTAAGGCCTAGATAAATACTAAATGCTAAAAAGAATGCTCTAAGCGGTTTATATAAAGCAGATTTTTTTATTTTTTCTTTATCTTTTTCTTTTAAATTTAACAATTTTACGACTATGTAAGTAAGTGGTCCCCTTGCTATAAAAAACACAGCGATTATTAATAAACACCTGATAATGTCAAACAAAGAGCACACATGAAATATTGTTATATTTTCAAAAAACTCTATAATTTCATTCATAATCTATTACCTCTTTAGTTAATGAATATATATCACAAATATATAAATTTTTCAATACATTATTTAAATATTATTACACATTATTTTACATTTATGTAAACATGTGATATAATATGTTGACTATTTAAAGAAGGGAGCTTTTCTAATGATAAGGCTTGATAATCAGCGGAGACTTAAAATTCCAAATGACTTAATTAAAATATCTAATTTAAAACCAAATGAGCAAGATTTATTTATTATATTAAAAGGAAATGAAATCTTGATTACAGCTGAAAAGGATAAATGCTTTGATGGCATCTTGGCATGTGTCCATTTAGATGTTCATAATAGGTTTGTTATACCAAGTAGAGTTATAAAATTATTGCACCTTAAGGCAAAATCTCCATTTATAATCTATGTAAACGATTTAGGCTACATTGGCCTTAAAGTGAATACTATTAACGAACAATAATATTTCTAAAGGAGCGATGTTTTGTGAACATTAAGTTATTTTCTTTTCCAACTTTTGAAGGATGGCTTAAAAAAAAGAATGTCAGTATTATACTTGGCGACTATCGGTGTGATATTGCTGCTTTTTTTTACTACCCAAAATATAACGATATCCGTTATTGCAAATTGGCTGTTTCGCTAAAAGATAAAGACCCTCTCAACGTTTATACTGAAAATATTTTCAGCATAAGTTTTAAAACAAACGGCAATATGGAAGACCTTAAATCGTGGTATAATTCTTCAATTGCTGAGTTTAATGAATTTTGGAAGGACTATATTAGGTCCAACTATTTAGAATGATTAAACCTATAAAACAATGTACCCTATTTTAATTTTAGGGTACATTGTTTTATACTTTCTGAGTTATACTTTTCCAAGTAGAACAGCCAACTATTCCATCTCTTGACAATGAATTTTCTCTTTGGTATCTAACTACTGCATTTTTTGTTTTGCTTCCAAATATTCCGTCTATATTTCCAACACTATATCCTAGATAATTTAATGCATCTTGAAGCACCATTACATACACTCCTCTAGACCCCTGTTTTATTAATGGATATCCACCAGTTGGACAAGCAGGAGTTCCCATTCTACTATCTATATGTACCCATGTAGGTGTTAAAACTTTAGGTTCTACATATGTAAACAATCTACTATCTATTGCTAAATTTCTTAGATTATCTCTTTCAGTATTACTTAAATTTTGAGCTATATCCATTGCAAGACCAGCATAGTGTTGTGACATACCTGCATGACCAGCTTGCCATATTCTTTTAAAAGCATACCCTACTTTTATTGGTTTTCCCCATAATTTTCTTAGTTCATTCCAATCTTCCATAAAATATTTAGTTGTCCACATAAGATTAGAATTGGAACTTCCTCTAAATTCTCTCACTGTTAATGTATTTGGAGTTGCATAAGGCATCGTTTCACTTAGCCCCTTATTATACTTCTCTATTTTGTTAGTATCATTATTATATACTAGTATTGTAGCCATATATATTCACCGCCTTATATAATATATATATTTTTTTAAAGTAGTTTTGTTACAACATATTTACTAAATATACTTTTAAAATTTTAATTTGCCTTATCCTTGACTTTAAAACACTTGTTCTGTATAATGGTTATATTGAAAAAAGAGGTGTATTATGGAGTATATATATTTAATTATTATTATCTTACTTGTTATAGCATTGATTATAGCTATAATATCAAAACGTTCTTCAAACGATATTAAAAAAATAGCTGATTTACTAAAAGAAAATAGAAATGAGATGGATAAAAGTATTGGCTTAAAAATCACTGAAAGTGTAAACATACAGCAAAATCAGTTAACAAATTTAACAAATATTAATGAAAATAAACTAGAAAACATACGCAAATCTGTCGAAGATAAACTTACTCTTATTCAAAAAGACAACAACGATAAACTTGAAAGAATGCGTATGACTGTGGATGAAAAATTACAAGGTACTTTAGAGAAACGTTTAGGTGAATCTTTTAAAATAGTTAATGACCGTTTGGAATCAGTTTATAAAGGTTTAGGTGAAATGCAAAACTTAGCACAAGGTGTTGGAGATTTAAAAAAGGTATTTACAAATGTAAAATCTCGTGGCTACTGGGGTGAAATTCAACTTTCTAACATATTAGAACAATATTTAACTCAAGACCAATATCTAACCAATGTGAAAATAAAAGAAAAATCTAATGACTTTGTAGAATTTGCAATAAAGCTACCCGGAAAGACTAATAAAAATGAATTTGTACTACTACCTGTAGATTCAAAGTTTCCTATCGAAGATTATTCAAGACTTGTTGATGCAGAAGATGTAGGAGATGTAAATTTAGTTAACGAATGTAGAAAATCATTAGAGAATTCTATTAAGAACTGTGCTAAAGCAATATATGAAAAATACATAGACCCACCTTTTACTACAGACTTTGGAATTATGTTTTTACCAACGGAAAGTTTGTATTGTGAAGTAGTTAGAAACTCTGCTCTTTGTGAAATACTTTCTCAAAAATACAGAGTTGTTGTTACAGGTCCTACCACTTTTATAGCTTTATTAAACAGCCTACAAATGGGCTTTAGAACACTAGCTATTGAAAAACGTTCTAGTGAAGTATGGGAACTTTTAGGAGTTGTAAAAACGGAGTTTTCTAAATTTGGCACTTTACTTGATAAGACAAATAAAAAACTCCAAGAAATATCTTCTACTATGGACCTAGCATCTAAAAAAACTAGAACAATAGAAAGAAAATTAAAAAATGTTGAGGCTTTGCCTGTATCTGATGAAAAAGAATTCTATGAACTATCTGCCTCTGACGTTTTAGATGAAGAAGAATAAATATTACATATATTTAATATCTGGCATATTATGTGCCAGATATTTTTATTATGCACTATACTAAATAATTTCATATTTTTTTTAACATCTTATCAATTATGAAATATATTTTCTAAATACATTTCATAATATATATTGGTGATATATATGAATAAATTAAAAAATATAAAATGGTTAAAACTTATTGGATGTATAATTTTAGTATTTGCAATTGCTAATATATTTACTCCATTTACTGCAAGTGATATGAAAGGCTATTACTCTTCCCTGATAAAACCCAAACTCGTTCCTCCCCCTATTGTATTTCCTATAGTATGGTCAATTCTATATACATTAATGGGAATATCTTTATATACAATATCTGAAAAAGCTACTAGTGAAGAATTAAAAAAAGATTCATACTTTATATTCTTTACACAACTTTTTCTAAATTCACTTTGGACGCCTATATACTTTAGTTTGAAACTAAGACTACCTGCTTTTTTCGTAATATTGTTAATGCTAATGCTTGTAATATACATGATACGTCTATTCTCTAAAACTAGTAAATTTGCTACATACATTCAAATGCCTTATGCTGTATGGCTATGCATTGCAGGATATATTAATCTTGCAACATATTTACTTAATAGATAAATATTGTTTTTTTACTAATTGTAATATATAATTGGGATATGAAAGAAATAATTGTAAATAAAGAAAATAATAGTAATAAAATATCTAAGATAATACTTTCTTCATATCCCTATCTTTCTAGAAATTCATTACAAAAACTTCTTAGAAAGAAAGATATTAAGGTAAATGGTAACAGAATAAAAGAAGATATACCTGTGTATTTTAAAGATAAAATAGAAATATATTGTTCTGACAGTTTACTTCTGGGCTTGCCTACCAATATTAAATACTACTATGAAGACGATAATATTTTAGTTGCATACAAACCTTCCAAGATTGAATGCCATAATGATAAATCTAATTCTACTTTTGAATATGCAGTAAAATTAGATAAAAAAGATACAAATCTTAAAGTTTGCCATAGACTTGATACAAATACAGAAGGCCTAGTTATATTTTCAAAAAATGAAACAAGCCATAAAGAAATTTTATATGCATTCAAAAATTCTTTAATACACAAAACGTATTTAACCTTTGTATATGGCAAGGTGAAAAAAAAGCACGATATATTAAAAAATTATATTTTAAAAGATAATAAATATTGCTATTCTAAAATAGTAGAAAAATCTCTACCAACAGCTAAACCAGCAATTACTGAATATTCTCTAGTTGAATATATTCCTAATATTAATGTGTCTATTTTAAATGTTACTCTTCACACAGGAAGAACTCATCAAATTAGAGCACATATGAAATATTTAGGTACACCTGTAATAGGCGATTCGAAATATTCAACTAATGAAATAAATAAAATGTTTGGATATAAAAGTCAATTATTATATGCAGTTAAATATTCATTTAGTTTTAATAACGCTTCTCCACTTCATTACTTAAATAATGTATCTATATCATTAGATGAAAAAACTATTATACAAAAATTCTGTGATGAACAAAAAAATAAGTGTACATAACATTTGTAATGTGCACTTATTTTTATGAAGTTAACCATTAACTTCCTTTCTTCTCTTATTAGAATACATATTGCTATCTGCCATTTCTATAACATCCGTAATCTCATCATATTCAGGGTTAAAATATGCATGTCCAATTGATATTTGTGGCATATCATCTCCACTATTTTTACGCATTTTTTCAAACCTTAAATTTAGCTTTTCTAGTCTAATATTCTTATCAGTAATTACAACTGCAAATTCATCTCCCCCAATCCTATAACATAGTCCATATTTTCCATAGCAGTCTTTAATCATTTTAGATATTCTAGCTAAACATTCATTTCCATACTGATGACCATATTTATCATTTAAAGCTTTAAAATCATCAATATCAAATATTATGATTGTCGATATACATTTTAAATTAGATGTATAATTTAAAAAACTTCGTTGATTTAGTAATTGTGTTAATCCATCAACATAATAAATCAATCCATTGTGATATAGATATATGTACGTAATAGACATAGAACCAATAAGCCGCTGTATTTTTATCCCAGGATTAATCGTTTGATAAATTATACCAACTAGAATAAATGTTGCTATCAATACTAGCATATACCCTTTTCCGTTTTGATATTGCTTACTAAACTTCCAAACTACCGTAATCATAAATAAAATAGATAATATACTTATTATTATATACACGTTGTAATAGAATGAATGATAGTAATCTTGTGGGTTATCCATATACAAATTTCCTTTAAAAAATATAGATATAATTCCTAACATAGTATTGATAAGAAGAAGTATGCCAAATATAGTTTTTCTTGATTTTTTAATCTTTAATAACGTATTTGCAAGAATTAAAGGAACTAGAGGAGCTATTGAAAGTTCAATAAATTTTATGCATCCCCGTAACTTTATAGCTCCTGCAAAATTGTCATGCAAAAGCACACTAACATATTCTGCTACTGTAACTACAATTAGACTAAAAAATGTAAAAATATATCCCAGTCTTGTTTTCTTATCTAAGTGAGAATCACTTGCAATTATCGTCATCATGAGAATTATAGAAGTTACCGTTATAGCCACTATTGTACTGTAATATATACTCATTCTTAACCTCCTTTTACATATTTGAATTTTTTATTAAAATCTTCCCTATAAAATATTTGCTGTAATATTTTATCATATTTTGTCGATATTTTCAACTTTGATTTTCAACTCTCCAATTCATATTTCGCTTAACAACAAACACTTCAAGATATTAAAATTACATAATGTAGCAATCTATATCAATAGCTAGTTATATGAAACATATTATCTTAATATACTATATATGAGGTGATTTTATGATTTCTTGTGCAATTGTTGGTGCAACTGGACTAGTAGGCTCTACTTTTCTTAAAGTTTTAGAAGAAAAGAAACTAAATATAGATGAATATTATTTATTTGCATCTTCAAAATCAAAAGGTAAAAAAGTAACTTTTATGAATAAAGAATATGAAGTACAAGAATTAACTGACGATGTCCCTAAAAAAGGTTTTACATATGCTCTTTTTTCAGCAGGTTCTAGCATAAGTGAAAAATATGCAAAAGAATTTAACAAGTATGGAACTATTGTTATAGACAATAGTAGTAGGTTTAGAATGGACGAAAACGTCCCACTTATAGTTCCAGAAATAAATATAAAAGAAGCTTATGGTAAATTACTTATCGCTAACCCTAACTGTTCTACAATTCAAGCAGTAGTTGCTCTTTTCCCATTACATAGACAATACGCTATACGTAGGATTGTATACTCTACATATCAAGCTGTATCTGGTGCTGGAATATCTGGAATTAACGATTTAATAGAAACAAGTTTAGGAAATAAACCTCAAAAATTCCCATATAAAATATACAATAACTGTATTCCTCAAATTGATGATTTTCTTGATAATGGTTACACCAAAGAGGAAGAAAAAATGATTAATGAAACAAGGAAAATATTAAATGACTACACCATAGATATAACTGCAACATGTGTAAGAGTACCTGTGTTTAATTCACATGCAGAAAGTATTAATGTAGAATTTAAAAGAGAATTTGACATAGAAAACTTAAAACAACTTCTAGCTTCTAGTCCAGGCATAGCTCTAATGGATGATATAAAAGAAAAAATATACCCACTTAATACATTTGCAACAAATAAAGATGATGTATTTGTTGGAAGAATAAGGAAAGATTATTCACTAAAAAATTCTCTTAATTTATGGGTGGTTGCAGATAACGTTAGAAAAGGTGCTGCTTCTAATGCAGTTCAAATACTAGAAAAACTAATGGAATATAACTTATCAAACAATTAATATATTGAAGGCTTGAAAGTTTATAACTTCAAGCCTTCTATTTTTTTATGTAATCTATTTTATTCTTCTCCACATAATCTTGAAAAAAATGTTAAACTCCATAGTCCTGCAATTCCAACTAGAGAAAATATAATTCTAGAAACTATTGCTGCTTTTGCAAATATAAATGTAACTAAATTAAAATTAAACAGTCCTACAAGTCCCCAATTTATAGCACCAATTACAACTAGAGTAAGTGCTATACAATTTAATACTTTCATAACTACCTCCTACTTCTAAATTTATTTACTTGTAGTAATATTATTTGCATTGTATTTAATATTATTCATATTTATTTTGTAAATTATTTCCAAAAACATGTAACAATTGTATTACAAAAAAATAATATATTATATATGTAAATACAAGGAGTGATTATATGTTAAAAGGTGCAATTACTGCTATAGTAACACCATTTAAAAATGGGAAAATAAATTACAAAAAAATGGAAGAATTAATAGAATTTCAAATAAGAAATGAAATTGACGGAATTGTAGTATGTGGTACTACAGGTGAAAGTGCTACACTATCAAAACAAGAAAAGAAAAAACTTATAAAATTCACCGTAGATAAAGTAAATGGTCGTGTACCAGTAATTGCAGGAACAGGTTCGAACAATACAGAAGATGCTTTACTTATGTCACAATATGCAGAAACAGTAGGCGCAGACTACACACTGGTTGTTTCTCCATATTATAACAAAACAACGAAAAAAGGAATTATAGCTCATTACGAATATATAGCAGATAACACTTCAATACCATTAATAATGTACAATGTTCCTAGCAGAACAGGTTTAAACATAGATGCAGACACAACCATTGCACTTAGTGAACATCCTAACATTATAGGTATAAAGGAAGCTTCTTCTGATATGGCTAAAGCAACTAAAATAATAGCTGAATGTTCAGATGATTTTCTAGTATTTTCTGGAAACGATGACATAATAGTTCCTATGTTATCTATAGGAAGTTCCGGAGTTATATCTGTATTATCTAACATACTTCCAAAAGAAACACATGATATGTGTAAATACTACATGGAAGGTGACATAGAAAAAGCTAGATTATTGCAACTAAACCTTTCAGACCTAATTTCTAAGTTATTTATTGAAGTTAACCCAATACCAATTAAAGAAGCCATGAATATACTAGGTTTTGATGTTGGTAATACAAGGCTTCCATTGGTAAAGATGAGCAAAAAGAATGTAGATTTACTTTATCTTTCTTTAAAAGACGTTTTCGGTTTTTAAACTTTCAAATTCAATAATACTCGTTATTGAACTTGATAAACTATTGTAACTATGAGTTATTTCTTCCTCATTCTCTAGTTCTATGTAAGAAACAAAAGAAATTAACTTATCACCTATTTCATCCATTTGACTATCATCTATAAAAAGTGCCCACGTTTTACGTATATTTTTCCAGTTATTTTTTAAAGTTTCACACTCTTTTTTTGCATTTTCGAAATCTTTTCTTTCTGCCATCTGATACACATTACTAATATCCGATAAAAAATAATTACTACTTTCGTTCAAATATGAAGTTTCCCAAATTCCAGCTGATATAACAATAACAAGAGTTATAATTAAAACCACTACTTGCTTCATTTTTGCTCTTCCTCCTTTAACTGATATATAAAGTTGTCGTGTTCATCAATTGTAGCTATTAGTACATCTTCTTCCTTTATGTTATACTTTGCTAATAATTCATCTAACTTTTCATTAGGTAAATCTAACATTTCTAAATTACTTTCTAACCTTGTTCCATCATTTATAACATTAAGTGGAAGTTTACCTTCACTTTCTGATTTTGGAATAACACTAAGATTACCATTTGTTTCTAGAATTGCGTAAGCTACGTCTTGAATTTTAAATACTCCTCTACTCCTTATTTGTGACATTATATCTTCTATCATATATTCTTGTTTTTTCATTTCTTTTTCTATAATTTTCCCATCTTTAATTAATAGTACTGGACTTCCACTTACCATAGTTTGAACTTTTTTATTTGTTTTTAATAGGAAGCTTAAAACCATATACATAACAAGTAATGCTAAAATAGGTACTATACCATAAAAAGTTGTCATGTTTCTATCTGACATAGGTCCTGACGCAAGGTCCGCTATAAGGATAATTATGACGAACTCAAATGGTTGAATTTGAGAAAGTTCTCTTTTTCCCATTAATCTTATAACTAAAAAAACTACCATAAACAATATAACTGCTCTTGTAAATACAACTAACATATTTTTTAACCTCCATTTATTTAATAATATTTTTTGCATATGTTTTAAAAATATACAAATACTATTAAAGATAATTTTTATTTTGGAGGTTTTTATGTCAGAAACAAAAATAGAATTAACAAGACAAGATAAAACTAGAATTACTTCTCTAATATTAAAATATATTTCTGCAACTGCAATTTTAACAGCCACCACCATATTTACACCTAATTTTAAAATAACGTCCCTTCCAGCACTTTTCTTAAGTTCATTTGTAATTATAATACTGGACTATATGATGTCAATTATAACTGGAATACACGATAGCGTTATAGGAAGAGGTATTGTTGGCTTTGTTTCTGCAGCAATAATAATTTATATGACACAATTTATAGTACCTGGCTACTATATTTCAATGTTGTCAAGTCTAATTGCAGCTGCAATATATGGAACTTTAAATAGTTTCATGCCAAACGAAGAATAACTAGGAGTAAAGTTCTACTCCTAGTTATTTCTTAAACGTTATTTTTTGCTTTCAACGTATTTGATTACTTCTTCTTTTATAGCCTCAAGAGGAATATCAGCAAATCTTCTTTTTTCTTCAATCATATCAATTATGCCTTTTAAGTTTTCCTCTATTAATGCAGCTCTGTAATTAATCTTAGTTAAATCGGTTATATCAACGACATTATCATCTGTTATTTCATTTTTTACCGCTCTGTTTACATAGCAAAATGAACCTTGCCCTACTGTTACACCAAAAATATAATAACCATCATCTATTTTAACCACATAATATTCGCCAAATTCTTCCTTTGTACCATAAACATAAATACTTGCAGCATAGCTTGAAATCTCATAAAACAAGTCGGATATTTTTTTGATATTTAAAATATCTTCCTCTGTTGCTCCTGTCTTTTCAACGATACCATAAATATCTGTATCAACATAGCCATTTTTACCCACAAAGTTTTTAAGCCAGTTTAAATACTCCTTGTCATGAATTAAACGGTACTTTTCCTTACATGCATTTTGAATATTCATTAAAATACCTCCTTAAAAATAATTATTTTTTACCTACCATTAACTGCTAAAACATTATACACTCTATAAATAACTATGTCAACCAAGACATAAAAATAGTCATACAGACATAAAAACGACTGTATGACTATAAATTTCAATATGTTAAGATATTTAACACTTAATATTTTATTTAGTTATATTCCAAGTATTTGCAGCATTTACATCTTTAGTTAGTTTAACTGATGTATCAAGTTTTACTACGGGACGAATTGCATAAGTAGAGGTATCTGCGCCACCAGTCGAAAGTGACACAAATCCAACCCATACGCTATTAGAAGAAACTTTACGAACACAGAAGTGAGCAAAGCCACTTAGAAAATTCACATGAACACACGGAGAAGCTAGCCAGTATTCATTTTTATCATTATATACTAAATTCACATTTTCTACATTCTTCATTTTACTTACATCATTTGTTTTACTTATATTATAGGAATTTGAATAATAGTTTGCTATATCTTTTCCATCAGGTGTTGTTCTATTACTTAATGTTATTCCTAATTCACTTTCTAGTGATGCTATTGTTTTTGCCTCTTTGGTTGGTGTATAATTGTAACTACTATCGTAATATGCTCCTTTTGGGCCTGTATATCCTAATATATTATTTACATCATCTATATTCATACTTCTTGCAGTTCCTACTCCTGATACTGAATATAACTTCTCACATATTGTATTTAACATTTCTGGTCCCTTTAAGTATCCACCTTTTCCTGATAATTTTACCTTCATGTTTGCTGAAGCTGCTGTTGTTCCTAAATCTGCCATTATCTCCATTTCTCCATTTGCATTTACTCCTAAGTATTTCCACGTTATTGCTGTATTGGCTGTTACTGTTTGTTTTGTTGGGTCTGTTTCTGTATTACTAGGAGCTGTATTCTCTTCTCCACTTGTTTCATATGTAGTCGATGTTACTGTATATCCTGTTACTACATCCCCTATTTTTATTCCTGCTGTTAGCACTGCTCTTGCTGTTTCTGTTAGACCTGTATATACTTCTCCATCTTCTGTTACTGTATATGCTCCTTCTCCAGCTCCCACTTTATATCCTGCCTCTTGTAATTTCTTTTCTGCATAATTACTAAATGATGTTATTGTATTATCTTTCTCCTTTATCTTCGCTTCATCTAGCATCCAATCTGCATGTGCCATTGCTACTAAGTCTTTTGCATTTGACATGTCTGTATCTGTCTTTGCTTTATTTGCCTTTCCTATTATTCCACTATTTGATAGTGATAAAATTATTGCGGCGGCTAATATTATCATTACTATTATTGTTATTACTAATACTATTAATGATATTCCGCCTTTTAGTTTAACTTTTGTTCTCATATTTTTTCCCCCTTTATTTTTTTCTTTTGAACAAAACTTTTTGTATATTTACACGATTTACTATCATGATTATACCTTACTTTACTTTTGCTTTAAAGCACAAAAAAGCTAGCTATACATTTCTTACTCTGTATAACTAACTTTTTTTACATTTCTATATTCTTTTATTTTTTGCACGCAAAACGTAGCTACTTTTGTAGCTCTATTTTTAAATTGTATGCTCTCTCTCTCTCTCTCTCTCTCTCTCTCTAGAGTTATACCGTTTGCATGCTCTCTAGTTAACATATTTTCACCTCTTTTCTTTACTTTTTCTTTCTTTTTATTTTTCTACGTTTTTATTCTACTTTATATTATTTCTTTTTTCAACATCTCTTGTGTTACATTTTTATTACATTTATATATTATTAACTAAGAAATTTATCTATAATTAATTTATTTTCCATTTATTTTCAGATGTTGCATCTTTAGTCAGTGATACTGATGAATCTAATGCAACAACAGGACGAACTGAATGTGTAACATTAGATTCTGAACCTGTTGAAGCAAACAAAGAACTTGCTTCAACATAACTAGAATTCACGAAATGTACGTTGAAATATGCACAATTTTCTACAAAAGATGCATTAACACACGGTGATGCAAGCCAATAAGATTTTTGCTGGTACACTAAATCTTTATTAGCTGTATTTATCGCTGTACTAGTGTTACTTATAGAATAATAATTTGCATAATATGATGTTATATTTTTTCCATTCGGTGTCTTAGTATTAGTTAACTCTGGTTCGCCTTTTTGACTTATTATATTTCCTATTGTCATTGCATCTTTTGTACTCACCCATTGGTGATTTAATTTACTATAATAACTCCCCCTACGTGATGTATATTCTAATATACTGTTTACATCATCCATATTCATACTTCTAGATTTCCCTTTTCCTTCTACTGAATATACTTCATCACATATATCATTTAACCAGTTCGGGCCGTTTAAATATCCATTTGCTCCACTTAGTGTTACTGTACTATCTGTTTCTTTCATATCTGCAGCTATTAGTATTTCGCCATCTTCTCCTATTCCTATATAATGCCATATATACTCTTTATTTCTTGTTAGACTCCCCGCTACACCATCTACCATTATTTTACTTGATTTATCTTCTGTAAGAAACATATTATATCCCGTTACTATATCTCCTACTTTTATTCCCGCCTTTACCGTAGCTGTTGCTACCTCATTCATTAGTGTTTTTCCATCTGCTGTTAGCTGTCTTTTGTAACCTTTTTCTTCTAACTTTAAATTTGCGTATTCTACAAATGTACCTGTTTTTTCTTCATCTGACATTAACTCCCATTCTGCTCTTAGGGTATTTACATACTCTTTTAAATTTGCTGTATCACTATCTATTTTGGCTTTATTTGCCTTTCCTATTATTCCACTATTTGATAGCGATAATATTATTGCGGCTGCTAGTATTATCATTACTATTATTGTTATTACTAATACTATTAATGATATTCCGTTTATTGTTTTCCTTTTCAGTCCTCATTTATTCTCCCTCATTTTCATAATAATCTTTAATACATATTATTTCATATTATGCCAAAATTTACAATTATTTTCGATTTCTTTTGATTTTTTTGTAGTTTCTTTGCACATATACTTACAAAAACTAATTTTTACTTTTTAAACGCAAAAAAGCTAGCTGTACATTCTAGTCTGTATAACTAACTTTATATCATCTACTATATCTACTCTCTGCGCGCAAAAACCTCTATCTAGTTTATTTCTAGATATTACTTGTGTGGTGTGTGTTACTCTCCCAATGGTTTTACGCATATTAGTTGACATTTATTCTCACTCCTTTGTTTATTTATTATTTATTATGTTTTTATTCTACTTTATATCATTACTTTTTTCAATATTTTTTATATTACATTTTTATTACATTTATATATTACTTCTCATAAGATATATATGGTGTTTCTTTACTTATAGTTGAATTTCCGTTTAATTTTACTTTCAATGTTTCATCCTTATCAGAAGTATAGTAAATGTCTTCTACGCAATCAGCATATATTTCATCTCTTCCGTTATTGTTATATTGATATAATTTGTTATCTTTTAAATAAAATATAATACTGGAAGCTCCTGCTGTTCCTCTTGCAGAATATGCTTTTTCTGCAGTTATTTTTATTTCTCCATAAGCTGTACTAAACTTAAACTCTTTATACTTTGTTTCTTCTACTTTATTTTCTTTATATACTTCTACAGTGTTCACATCTTTGTTTTCAGTATTGTTTATATTGTTATTTTCATTCTCTTTTTTGTTATTTACAAAGTAAACTGTAATAAATATAACTAATATAGCTACACAAAAGAATAATAGTACAAGAGCTTTTCCATTTTTATTTTTCACAAGCTCACTTCCTTTATTTTTTCATATTTTCTATTGAAGCTTTTAAATCTTGTAATTTCTCGCGAATGTTTACTAATTCATCTTCTTCAACATTATGTTTTAGTTGTCCTTTTATAACATTAGTCATGTCGTCTATATCAAGTTTCAAATCAGATAATAATTCAAGTACTTCAAATCTAGAAGATACATATTTAAGATTAAATTTATCTTTTTCACATACTTTATCGTCTGTTATTGTATAACTGTCTTCAAGCTCAGGTATTATGCATTTAACTCCATATTTTTCTTCTATTTCTGCTTGTAATTTAAGTTGTCCTGTATATTCACCATGTACTAGGAAGATATTTTTAGGTTTAACTTTTAAATCCCCAACCCATTTTAAAAGTCCTGCTTGGTCTGCATGACCAGAAAATGCATCTAAATATCTTATTTCAGCATTTACTCCTATTTCTTCACCAAATATTTTAACTATTTTTTCTCCATTTAATATTTTTCTTCCTAATGTGCCTTCTGCTTGGAAACCAACAAATAGTACAGTACATTCAGGTCTCCACAAATTCCATTTTAAGTGGTGCTTTATTCTACCAACTTCACACATACCACTTGCAGATATTATTATCTTTGGTGTAGGATCTTCATTTAATGCTCTTGATTCATCTGCAGTTTCTACAAAGTGTAAATTTTTAAAAGCTAATGGATTATCGCCTTTTAATAAATATTGAAGTGCTTCATCATCATAGCATTCTGGATTTCTTTCAAAAACTTTAGTAGCATTTATTGCAAGAGGACTATCTACATAAACAGGTATTTCTGCTAATTTCTTTATGTAATTTTCATTATCTTCAACATATTTGTTTATTTCATAAAGTATCTCTTGTGTTCTACCAACTGCAAATGAAGGTATTACTACGTTACCACCTCTATCTATTGTATCTAAAAGTATAGATATAAGTTCATTTGATTGTTCTTTCATTTCACCATGAAGTCTGCCACCATATGTAGACTCCATAACAAGGAAATCAGCATCTTCAACTGGCTCTGGATCACGTATTATTGGCATATTTTCATTTCCTAAATCTCCAGAGAAAACTATTTTTTTAGTTTCTTTTCCTTCTTCTTTTATCCATATTTCAACAATTGCTGACCCTAACATATGACCTGCATCTATCATCCTGAAAGTGATTCCTTCTGCAGGCTCTATGTTTTCACCATAATTTATTCTTTCGAATAAATCAACACATTTTAAACCATCTTCTGCTGTATACATAGGAGTTGTAGGCTTTTTACCAGCTCTCATTCTCTTTCTATTTACCCATTCTATTTCTTTTTCTTGAATGTGTCCACTATCAGGTAACATTATAGAGCAAAGGTCACATGTTGCTTTAGTAGCATATACAGGACCCTCATATCCATTAATAAATAATTTTGGTATTCTTCCACTATGGTCAATATGAGCATGTGTTAATATCACGAAATCTATATCATGAATATTAAATGGAAATTCCTCATAATTTAGCATTTGCTCTGTTAATGTTCCTTGAAACATACCACAGTCTATTAAAAACTTTTTACCACAAGCCTCTACCATATGGCAAGATCCTGTTACACCTCTTGCAGCTCCAAAAAATGTTATTTTCATATACTAATTCCTCCTAAAACTATTTCTTTTGTTAGTCTTCATACCTTTCAAACCTATACTTTTGACCAGTCACATTGTCATTATTTGGTCTTGTTCCAACCTCAGATACAAAGTCTTTCTTATCTCTTATCCATACCTTATTATTACCATATAAAGCTTTGTATATAACCTTTTCTTGCAGTGTATCTGCATCATAGCCTATATCTAAAACTAAATATTTATTACCTTTAAAGTGTCTATATACTTTGCCTATTTCTATATCTTTCATACATATTTCCCCTACTTCCATTCATCGTTTTTTACATCATTAATAGTTACTGCTATTCTTTTTTTGTATCTAACACTTAAAATAGTATAAACGGAAGTTGATATTATAAGCGGAAGTTGGCATAATATACCTAAGATAGTACTTTCATTTAACTCATTACCTATTCCATCTATTACCCCTACAATCCCAGTTCCAGAAAATATCAAACTAACTATTACAAATGCAAGTACATCTAAGAAACTTTTATCAGAATATTTTTTTAAGTATATATATCTTATAGTTACAATTATTACAGATATGAACGTAACTATAGCCACAATCAAAATAGCTACACCTTTAAATTCCTCACTCATAAGTACTCCTCTTTACACTCAAACAAAAACTTAACATTTGTTTTTATATCATTTGCTAACTTATCATATCCCAATTCTATTTCAAATTTATCTGTAATTCCCATACTAACTGCATATAGAAAATACTCTTGATATAATTCATAGTATTTAATCTCTTTTTCTTTTATATTAGAAAAATCATTTATATAGTTATATAACCCGTTTAGCTTTCTTACTTCCTCTACATATTCTTCTTTTAAATACTTAGTATTATTAATATATATTACCAATAATACTTGTATAAGACTCAAAATAGCTACAGGAATTGATAATACACTTCCTACTGGAACAAGCATGCACAAATACATAATTGATATAAATATATTCATTATTAGATTATTGTGAAATATTAAATTAATGAAATATTTCTCAGAATTTTCCATCATACGATTCATGTAATTTGTATAGTATTTTATATCTATGTTATTTTTAATCTTTTTATATATATTATCTAGATATACTTTCTTTTCGGGCTCATTTTTAATCATCTCTATTACTTTGTTTATTTCTAATTTAGACTTATCATTGGTACCAGAAAAAAGCAATTTAACTATACTCCTTTCGTAGTATGGAAGATTATTAATATCATCTAAATTTGTACTTTCTAAGCTAATAAAATATTTCCCATCTACATAATCTATGTTCAATATTCCCTTTTTTTCAAGTTCAAAAAGTATTACTATAAAAGTATTAATACCTATATCTTCTACTCCCAATAATTTTCCAGCCTCTACTGGTGATATATCTTTAAACTTAACATCTCTCCAATAGTCATAGTCTAGTTTCATATTTAATGTCTCTTTATATCTTTTGTTTTCTACAATTTTCAATATAATATCAATAAGTATTGTTACCAAAGACATAATTATAATCAAAAAATAGCCATACTTTGCCAAAGGTCCAAATACAAATATCATTATAAAGGAAATTAAGTAAATAAAAGAATATATAAAACTTTTAAACCCCATATCAGTTTTATTATCACTATTATTATTCATTATTTTCTTTTCCCTCAGAACTTTCTTCAGAATTATTTCCTAATTTTAATTCTTGCCATTCTGCTTTAGAAATTAAAACTTGTCTTGGCTTACTACCGTCTGGTCCAGAGATTATTCCTCTTAACTCCATTTGGTCTATAATTCTACCTGCTCTTGCATATCCTACTGAAAATCTTCTTTGAATAGTAGAAGCTGATGCTCTTCCTAAATCAACCACTAAGTCAATTGCATCATTTAATAATGGATCCGCTTCTTTTGCATCTTCTCCCTCTTCTTCTCTGCCTTTTTTGCCAGATTTTTCTATGCTTTCAATTATATTCTCATCATAAGTGCTACTAGTATGTTTTTTAATATACTCAACAATACTTTCTACTTCTTTTTCAGTTACAAATGCTCCCTGCATTCTAAGAGGTTTTATTTCACCAACTGGGAAATATAACATGTCACCTTTACCTAGAAGTTTTTCTGCACCAGCTGAATCTAATATTGTTCTAGAGTCAACTTGCGAAGAAACCGTAAAAGCCACTCTTGAAGGTACGTTTGCTTTAATAATACCTGTGATAACATCAACAGAAGGTCTTTGTGTTGCAATTATTAAATGCATACCTGCTGCTCTTGCCATTTGTGCTAGTCTACATATTGCATCTTCTACATCATTTGGAGCAACCATCATCAAATCTGCAAGCTCATCTATTATAATAACAATTTGTGGAAGTTTTATTCCAGCTTCTTCTTGTTCTATTATCTTGTTATATCCTTTTATATCTTTAACACCTTTTGAAGCGAACAAACTATACCTATTTACCATTTCCTGAACTGCCCAATTAAGTGCTCCAGCTGCTTTTTTAGGATCAGTTACTACTGGTATAAGTAAATGTGGTATCCCATTATACCCAGAAAGTTCAACCATTTTAGGGTCTACTAATATAAGTTTTACTTCACTAGGTTTTGATTTATATAAAATCGATGTAATTATAGAGTTAATACATACACTTTTACCAGAACCTGTTGCACCCGCTATCAATGCGTGAGGCATTTTAGCTATATCACCTATTGCAATATCTCCTGCTGTATCTTTACCTATTGCAAATGTAAGTTTAGACTCTGCGTTTTTAAATTTATCTGACTCTATTACTTCTCTTAAATAAACGCCCTCATTATTTGCATTTGGTATTTCTATACCTACTGCAGCTTTTCCTGGTATAGGTGCCTCTATTCTTATTGATTTAGCAGCAAGATTTAGTGCTATATCATCTGACAAATTAACTATTTTACTAACTTTAACACCTACACTAGGTGTAAGTTCATACCTTGTAACTGTAGGTCCTTTTGTTATATTAGTAACTTTAGCATCAACCCCAAAGCTTGCAAGAGTTTTCTGAAGTTTTACAGCTGTTGCTTGTATTGATTTTTTATCAGTTCCCTTATCTTGAACAGGTGGCTTTTGAAGAAGAGATATAGGTGGGAATACGTAAGATTCATCTGAAGCATGTTTTGTATGATCAAGCTGTAATACTTCTTTTACAGAACTATCTTCTTTAACTTCTTTTTGCTTTTTGAAGAATTCATCACGTTGTTCTTTTGCCTTTTCATCTCTATCTAATTTACCTAAATCGAAGACTAATTGATCCGCAGAACCTTCCTTTATATGTTTATCATAGTCTTCACTACCTTTACTTTCAAGTTTTCTTTCTTTTTCTCTTATCTTCTCTAATTCTTTATTTCTTCTTCTAGTTTCTTTTTCTTTTACTTCCTCTTCATCTTTTTCAAATACATCTCTAAACATATTTGCAAACCATTCTATAACTGCTACAAAACCGTTATATATTGAGACTACAAATGTTCTAAGACTTATATTACAGAAATATAACGCAACAAAAATGGATAATATGATAAGGACTGTTCTAGTTATTACAATTCCTAAAAGACTTGCCAAGCTAGAAGTTATAAGTCCACCAATTAGGCCTGCTACATTACCGCCTCTTATACCTTCTACCCATGCCCATTTTATATATGAAGTAACTGTACTAGTCTCAAGAAGTTTATCACATGCAAAGCTATACACAGTACCTGATAATACGCAAACAAGCACTATACCCTTTACAATCTCTGTCATAGGATATATTGCTTTTTCTTTTATTATGCATTCTATTCCAACTATAATAAAAACAATTGGCAGGCCAACTTTTAGCACTCCAAATAATCCGCCAAGTATTTCTGACAAAGCAAGCGCAAAACCACTTGTATTTTCAAAACCTAAACATACAAGTAATATTGCACCTATTGCAATTAGAATGCCTCCAATAAAATCCAAACCAATTGTATTATTTTTCTTTTTTCTTCTAGTAGCAGTAGTTCTTTTGCTGCTTTTTTTTCTACCCACTATATATCAACTCTCTTTTCCAAATATTAAGCCCAATCCTCTATTTTAATTCTTTTCTATTATTATGAATAACATCAAGTGTTTCTTTAAGTATCTCTTCTAATCTTTCAAGTAAAGCATCAGCATATTCTCTTGTTCCCATACTTATCTCTTTAGATACTTTATTTGCAGACTCAATAATTTCTTCTTTTTGTGCCATAGCTTGTCTTGTTATTTCATGATCATCTATCATAGATATAATCTTAGTTTCTGCTTCTTTTACTATATCATCAGCTTCTTTATGTGCATCTTCAAGAATTCTTTGTCTTTCTTCTTTAACCCATTTTGCTTGTTTTAATTCATCTGGTAATTTAAGTCTTATCTCTTCTAATATTTCCCTTAATTCATCTGCATCTACTAATACTTTTGAAGAAAATGGAACTTTTGCACCTCCGCCTAATATATCCTCTAGATTTTCTAATAATGTAAATATTTCCATTACACTTATTCCTCCCTTTTATATATTCTAAGCATTACTCTTCCATATGTTCTCTTATCTACTAAACGTAGACCATCGATATTTTCCTTAAATATTTTTTCCTTATCCGATTCTAAAATTATTACAGTATTCTCATGAATTAAATCACTATTTGAAATTAAGCCCAAACATTTTTCTTCTACTTTACTTTCGTAAGGTGGATCTAAAAATATTATATCTAGCTTAACACCATCATTATTTAAAGATTTCAAACACTTTTCATAATCTTTCTTCGTAATTTTAGCATAATTTTCGTAATTAGTCAATTGTACATTAGAATAAATTACTTTAACGGCATCATAGTTTACATCATTTAGATATGCAAATTTTGCTCCTCTACTTAAAGCCTCTATACCCAAATTTCCTGTACCAGAGAACAAATCAAGCACTACAGCATCTTGAATATATGGTAAAAGCATTGAAAACAAAGCTTCTTTAACTCTGTCTAATGTTGGCCTAGTTTTCTCAGTTTTAGGTGAGTTTAATTTTTTTGATTTCCATTTTCCTGCTATTATTCTCATTTTTTCTCCTTCTTAAGTTACAATATCAAGTATTGCTTGCCCTTTTATTAATTTATTGTCATCTACTTTAATTCCTTGTGCAAGATAAGTCGCTGCATTTTCAAATTTTTCCTTATCATTAAACAAAACTTGCATTATAGTGTCCCCCTGTTTTACAGCTTCTCCATTTTTCTTCTTTATTACAAATCCAACTGATAGGTCAATTAAATCATCCTTTTTGTGTCTTCCACCACCTAGTTCTACTAGGGCTTTTCCAACTTTTTCAGTATCCAGATAATTAACAAATCCGTCTTTGTCAGCCTTTATTTCTTTCATAAAACTAGCTTTATGCGGTAAAATTGGAATATCAACATTCATATTTAAATGTTCCATATACACACTAGTTATATGTCCTCCCTGTGCTTTTACAATATCTATAAACTTTCTATATGCATTATGATTTAAAATATTTTCCATTATTTTTAATTTAGCTTCTCTAACATTTTCACAAAGTCCTGCAAGTTTTAACATATATGCCACAATTTCAAACACAACATCTTTTAAATCTTTAAACTTATCACTTTCTAATGTTTCTCTATCCGCAAGTAAAAATTCAATTACCTCTTCTATTTCTAAAGTATTACCAACCTTTAAACCTAAAGGCTCATCCATATTAGTTATTATAGCAACCGTTTCTTTTTTTACCATTTTACCTATTTCTACCATTATCTCAGATAGTTTTCTTGCCTCTTCTTCATTTTTACAAAAAGCTCCATCACCACATGTAACCTCTAAAACAATTTTATCTACTCCAGAAGCTATTTTTTTACTCATTATAGAGGCAGCTATAAGCGGGATTGAATTTACAGTTGCTGTTACATCTCTAAGTGCATACAATTTCTTATCAGCTATTGCGATCTCTGAGCTTTGCGTTATCATACAAGCACCATTCTCATTTAATATACGAAGTGCACTTACTAAGTCTTGCTCTGTTTTGTATCCTTCAATACTTTCTAGCTTATCAGCAGTTCCACCTGTAAATCCTAAACCTCTTCCTGACATTTTAAACACCTTTACTCCAAGTGAAGCTGCTATAGGAATGGCAATTATAGTTACTTTATCTCCTACTCCTCCTGTAGAATGTTTGTCTAAAATATATGAATTTCTAAAAATTCCCTCGAAGTCCAGCACATTAGAAGAATTAGCCATAGCAAGTGTTAAATCAACTGTCTCTTGCATATCAAGTCCATTTATGTACATAGCCATAAGCATTGCTGAAGCCTGATAATCTTCTATTTTTCCATCTACATACTCGTTCACAAAAAATTCTATTTCTTCTTTTGATAAAACTCCTTTATCTCTTTTTTTAGCAATAACATCTAATATGTTCACAAAATCACCTCTTACATACATTAAATTATATTATATACCAAAAAAATATGCAAGGAATATGCCAAATTTATTGGTTTCCTTGCATATTATAATTTATCAGCTTGGATTTGGTCTATATTTATATATATTGTATTCTGTGTTTTCTATTATTTCATCATTATAATCTGCATTTATTGCTTGTAAATTTACACCATCATATATTACGGCAATTAGCGTATCTCATATTCAAAATCTTTACTCTAATATTTACCGTTTCACCTCTGTAATTTAATCTTTTAATGCAGTTATCGGTAATATATATATACCAGTTTCAGGATCTTTAACAACTGCATCCCAAAGTCCACATATTACACACTTAAACTTTGGATCTATCTTTACTTCGTCACTAAATCTTGTTAGACTTTGTTTTGCATCTTCAATCTCATTTGCTCCAAGTTTTATTTCTATTGCGCCATAATCTCCACCAGGTAATTCAACAATTGCATCAACCTCAACACCATTTTTGTTGTTTCTATAATGGTAAAGTTTTCCACCCAAGCTTTCTATATATATTCTTAAATCTCTTTCAACTAGTGATTCAAACATAAAGCCAAACGTTCTAACATCATTCATCAGTTTATCTTTTGTTATATCAAGTGCAGCACAGGCAAGTGAAGGATCAGTAAAATGTCTTTTAGGTGATTTTCCTACAACTTCTTTTGATCTTAAATTAACTGAATAAGCATCTTGATTTTCTGTTAAATAAAGCTTTGAAAGTACACTTAAATAGTCAGCTATTGTATTACGACTAAGTTGATATTCTTTGTTACTTGTATATTCTTCTATATCAGATAATAATGTAGTATTACTTGCAATTGTACTTTCATTTCTTGCTAATGATTTAAATAGCATATTCATTTTATTGATATCTCTACTTACACCATCTTTATTTATGTCAGAATTAAGAACAGCATTTAAATAGCTTTTTGGTAATATATGGCAATACTTACCACTTATTTCTACATTTTCAGGCCAACCACCTCTTACAATATACTCTGCCAATTTTTCAAAGCTAGGTTTACTCACAGCCACATTATCCTGTGTACCATCAAACAATGCCTTCAAAGATGCCGCACCACATGAATCACCAGACTCATACAAACTCATAGAATACATTTTCATTCTATCTATTCTTCCCGCACCCGAATGATGTATTTTTTCCTCTGCTTCTTTAGTTCTAAGTGTTGTTGATTCTGTAAGTATGTACTTTCCCTTTTCTTTGTCTTTATCACATCTATGCCTCACTGCATCCCAAATTTCTGGCACTTGTCCCCACTCATCAATTAATTGTGGTTTATCTTTATCCAAAACTAACGATACGTCCATCTGTGCTTTAGTTCTAGTATCAAAATTGTTTGTACTATCATCTAAAAATACTGCTGAATTAGCATGGTTTTTAGCAGTCCAAGTTTTTCCGCACCATTTTGGTCCCTCTATGCTAATAGCACCAAATATTTTTAAATATTCTTCTATTTTATTATCTATTAATCTCTTTTTATACCCTTTTTCTGTTAAAGACATAGCTATCACCTCGTAAATGATTATATCATACATTTTTCCATTGTGCAACTTTTCCGCATTTTGTTGTGCAAATTTTCCAGTTATTACTGTGCAACTTTTCCAAGCATATAATACAAATTTGGTAAATTTTAACTGTTTTTTATTTTCATCCCTTGACATAAGTCTCAACTTTTGTTATCATGAAAATCGTAAGGAATATTAAATTCATATAAATTTATATTATTCCAAAAGATAAACTATGTATTTGTTATATATTATTATTTGAATGAAAAGGAGGTATAACAATGTTACATATATTAAAAAATGAAGTCAGATGGGAATATGCTCTTAAATCTATATTAAACAATATAGGTAATTATTTGTCATACCTTAATACTTTTAAAGGATGTTATCATACTATCCTTTAATTTGGATATATATTAAAAATTCAAAGATGTGTAAGGTATACAAAAAGCCTTGCACATCTTTTTTATATATATTTATACTCATTTTATACTATATTTTAAAAAGGAGTGCATGTATTATGAAAAAAATCGTAGAAGTTAAAAACTTAAGTAAAAACTTTGAAATCAAAGTTAAAGATGAAAAAGGCAAAAAGCAAAAAGAATCACTTACAGCCGTTGATAACATTTCTTTTAACATATCAGAAGGTGAAATAATTGGCTTTATTGGTCCAAATGGTGCTGGTAAATCTACAACAATAAAAATGCTTACTGGTATACTATACCCTACAGAAGGGGAAATATCCGTATGTGGATATGTTCCAATAAAACAAAGGAAAAAGATGGCATATCAAATAGCCACCGTTTTTGGGCAAAAAAGTTCACTTATTTCTCACCTACCAGTTATTGACAGCTACAAGTTAGCCGGAACCATTTATGATATTCCAAAAGAAGATCTGGCAAAACGAATACAGGAAATTACAGATTTCTTTGACATTAACGATTTAATGGAAAGAAAAGTAAACAGTTTATCTCTTGGACAGAGAATGATTTGTGAAGTTGCAATTGCAACTTTACACAGACCAAAGGTTTTCTTTTTAGATGAACCCACAATAGGTCTTGATATTGTCATGAAAAAGAAAGTTCGTGAAGCCATTTTAAAACTAAACAAGGAATATGGCATGACTATTTTTATAACTAGTCACGATATTTCTGATATTGAAAAATTGTGCTCGCGTATTATCTTAATAAACCATGGAAATGTTATGCTAGATAAAAGCATGAAAGAAATTAAGGAAACATTTTTATCAACTTATGTTGCAAATGTAACTTTCGATGAAAATGTTGATTTTAAAAAAGCTACTCATGTTTTGTCTACCCCAAATATACAGTTTGAGGTAAATGGTGATAGTATTTCAGTGGAATTTGACAAAAACAAAATCTCTACCGGTGGCGTTCTTCACAAACTTTCAGAAATAGGAAACATAAGTGATTTTAGTGTAAATGGAAGCTCACTTGAAGGACTTATATATGACATTTACACTACTAAAAAGGAGGGCTAACTATGAGAAAATACTTTTCATTTTTTAAGATAGTCTTTAAAAATGAAGTAAGCAAACTTTATGACAGTTTAGGGACTGTGTTTGGCTTTTGCGTCCACATAATAATATTTTGCTTGTTATGGGAATATGTTCTTGGAAGTAAAACTATGGCTGGCTACACAAGAGAAATGCTAATATGGTATGCAATATTCGGCGAAGCTATCATATACTCATACCACAATTACTTTAAATCAGTTTCAAGGCAGGTTGAACAAGGGGACATAGCTTACGATATGTCTAAGCCATATAACTACGTTCTTAGAATTATATCGGAAGGCTTGGGGCTTTTGCCTCTTACATCAATTCTATTTTTGGCAGGAAGCATTATAGGGATAATTTTCGCAAGGAACATTGATATATCAATAACTGCTGTATTATGCTCTATTCCTATAATAATCATGGCATGCTTATTACTTTTGTGCATGCACATAATTATAGGGCTTCTGGCGATGTGGATTGGCAAAGATACATCATCTGTTTGGTTAGTAGTTCAAAAGTTTATGCTTATATTTGCATTTACACCACTTGAATTTATGCCAAAGTACCTTCAAAAAGCTTTGCTTTGTTTGCCCACAACTCATATAATATATACACCAAGTAAACTTCTAATAAATTTTAATTACAGTAGACTTGGCATATCAATATTATATGAACTAGGTTCATTTATAATATTAGGCTGTATATTTTATATAATCTACAAAAAAGGAGTGAAAAAATTAAATGTTAACGGTATTTAAAGAAATAAAATCAACCACAAGCTACTTTTTCACTTGTGTTGTAGCTAACGTAAAAGATGCTTTTTCAAATAAGAAAAGTGCAATAACTCAGGCAATATCTATGTTTCTTAATAACTTTATTTGGCTAGCGTTTTGGTTTATCCTTTTTTATAACACGGAAGATGGAAACATTAATGGAACTACCCTAAATGACATATTATATCTTTGGAGTATACCAACAATATCATTCGGTTTGTGTTTTTTCCTTTTCGGAGGTGTTGAAGAACTTAGTTACAAAATAGCAAACAATGATATTGACGTACTTCTTACGAAACCTAAGCATAGTCTTATTCCATTAATAACATCATCGTCTAAAATGTCTGCCTTAGGAGATACAATGTATGGTTTATTTATAGGTTTATTTGCTGTAAACTTTAATATGCTAAAATACATTGAAGCAATTATTATTGGTGTAATCGGCGCAGTAGGTTTTTTAGGGCTTTGTATATTGGTACACTCACTTTCCTTCTTTTTTGGAGACTTATCAAAAACGGCAAGGACATATACAATTACCTTGTTAATAACATTTACAATATACCCTGAAAGTATGTTTAAAGGCTTCCTTAAGGTTATAATGTACACACTTATTCCTGCTATGTATATTGCACATATACCAATAGCAATTGTAAAAAGCTTTAGTCTAAAATTACTAATTATAGAAATACTGGCAATTACAGTAATAATGGCTTTAGCATTATTTACTTATCAAAAAGGCTTAAGAAAATATGGGAAATAGCGTAAACTTAAAAGCATGAAGTTATAATTCAAATGAATTGTTACTCCATGCTTTTTTATTTTTCTTTTTTCATAATTCCAGTTATTTTCGGAGTACAATTCCGAAAATAACTAAAGTAATTAATGATATAAAAATAGCCTTAAAGAATGTCTTTAAGACTACTTATATTTTATATTATTTTTTCTTTTCTTGAGGTTTTGCTGCTTTACCAACTCTATCTCTTAAGTAATATAATTTAGCTCTTCTAACTTTTGCTTCTCTTACTACTTCTACTTTTTCTATTTTTGGTGAATGAACTGGGAAAGTTCTTTCAACACCTACACCATAAGATATTTTTCTTACAGTAAATGTTTCGTTTAAGCCAGCATTTTGTCTTTTTATAACAATACCTTCAAAAACCTGAATTCTTTCTCTATTTCCTTCTTTTATTTTAACGTGTACTTTAACAGTATCACCTATTCTAAATTCAGGAGCGTTTTCTTTTATTTGTTCATTTTCTATAGCTCTGATTATATCCATCTTTATTTTCCCTCCTTTATATTTAACTTTAATAAATCTGGTCTTTTTTTATTTGTTTCTTTTATTCTTTCATCATATCTAAATTCTTCAATTTTTTGGTGATGACCGTGATAGCAATATTTCAGGGACCTTAAGTCCTTTATATTCAAATGGTTTAGTATACTGAGGTTCCTCTAACATGGATTCGGTATGTGATTCATAAACTGTAGCTTCGTCTTTTAAAACTCCATCTACTAGTCTTACAACACTATCTACAAATGCCATCGCTGGCACTTCCCCACCTGTTAGAATATAATCTCCTATTGATAGTTCAGAAATATCATATAAAGAAAATATTCTTTCGTCTATTCCTTCATAATGACCACATAGCACTACATAATTTACATTATCACCTGTCATTGCAAATTCTCTTGCAACATTTTGGCTAAGTACTTTTCCTTTTGGAGACATATATATTATTTTGTTTGTATACAACTTATTTACTTCATTGCTAATTACACTTTCTATAGCTCTATCTAGGACTGGCACAGATATAACCATACCTACTCCACCGCCATAAACAGTATCATCAACATTTCTTCTCTTTCCTTCACCAAATTCTCTTAAATCAACTATATCAATTAAAACTTTACCTGTATCTACAGCCTTTTTAATTATACTAGTTTCTTTAAATTCATTTAACAAATTAGGAAATAAAGTAATAATTGTAAACTTTATCATACAAGTCCCTCCATAAGCTCTATTACCATTTTATTTTCAGCTATACAAACTGATTTAACTACACTTTTTATAGCTGGGATAAGAACTTCTTTACTATCTGGAGTTTCTATAACATATACATCATTAGCACCGGTTTGAAATACATCTTTTACCTTTCCAAATAACGTTTCATCTTCTAAAAAAACATTAAGTCCAATTAAATCTTTCACATAATATGTATCTTCTTCTAAAACTTCCTCATCTGAAATTTCTCTTTGTACTAATACATTTCTGAATTTTTCAGCTTGTTCAATGGTATTAATTCCATTTAGTTTTACAATAAACATATTTTTGTGAAATTTGATACTATTAATTTTATATTCTTCTTTATTAATATATAACTTTTTTAGATTTAGAATATTATCTACATCATCTGTATAAGGATAAATCTTTATTTCTCCCTTTATACCATGTGTGCTTGTTATCTTTCCAAAATCAATATACATAAATTAATTCCTCATTATTCAACTATTTGAAGTACAACTTTTTTGCCTTCACGTCCAGAATACGCACGAATTATTTCTCTTAATGCTTTAACTATTCTTCCATCTTTACCAATAATTCTACCCATATCTTCTGGTGCTACTTCTAGTCTTACAACTAGCTTTTCACCATCTTGGAATTCTGTAACTGAAACTTTATCTTTTGATTCAACTAAGTATCCTACTAAATATTCTACTAATTCTCTATACATAAATTAGTCCTCCTTTAGGTTTATACCAGCTTTCTCTATAAGAGCTTTAGCTGTATCAGTTGGTTTAGCACCATTTTTGATCCATTTTTTAACTTTTTCTGCGTCTATATTTATTTGTTTTGGTTCAGTCATTGGATTATATGTACCAACTTTTTCAATGAATCTTCCATCCATAGGATATCTTGAATCTGCTACAACTAATGTGTAATAAGGGCTTTTCTTAGCACCATCTCTTCTTAATCTTATCTTTACCATCTACGTTCACCTCCTTAAAAGTGTTTAACATTATTATCTATCTAAAATTCTTTGGCAACTTCATATTACCTAAAGGATTTTTACCATTTAACATTTGCTTCATCATTTTTCTCATTTGTTCATATTGATTCATAAATCTATTTATATCTTCTACTTTATTTCCACTACCTTTTGCAATTCTCTTTCTTCTACTTCCATCCAATATCTTTGGATTTCTTCTTTCTTTAGCTGTCATTGACTGAATTATAGCTTCAATTTTAAGTAGTTGCTTTTCATCAATTTCTGCATCCTTTATTTCTTTTGGAATTCCAGGTAGCATCGCTAGAATACTTTTAAATGACCCCATTTTCCTTATTTTTTGCATTTGTTTTAAGTAATCATCTAATGTAAATTCATTTTTTCTAATTCTCTTTTCAAGTTCTTCTGCTTCTTTTTCATCAAAAGCTTCTTCTGCCTTATCAATGATACTTAACACATCACCCATTCCAAGTATTCTACTTGCTATTCTATCTGGGTAAAAAGTTTCAAGTTCATTTAATTTTTCTCCAACAGATGCAAATTTAATAGGCTTACCTGTAACATATTTTACTGAAAGAGCAGCTCCTCCACGAGTATCTGAATCTAGCTTTGTAAGACTTAGTGAGTCGATGCCTAACGTTTCATTGAATGTCTTTGCAACATTTACTGCTTCCTGACCTGTCATACTATCTACTACAAGCATAATCTCATGAGGTTTTACTTCTCTTTTTACATCTACTAGTTCATTCATTAAGTCGTCATCTATTTGTAATCTACCTGCTGTATCTAATATTATCACATCACAAAGTTTGCTATTTGCTTCTTTAAATGAATTTCTTGCTATTTCTTTTACATTTTTGTTATTCTCTTCACTGTATACAGGAATATTTAAAGATGCTCCCAAAGTTTTAAGCTGACTAATTGCAGCAGGTCTATATACATCACATGCTACAAGTAAAGGCTTTTTGCCTTGCTTTCTTAAATAATTTGCAAGCTTTGCACTTAAAGTAGTTTTACCACTACCTTGGAGACCAACTAGCATTATTACTGTAGGCGGCCTAGAAGATATATTAAGTTTAGTATCTGTTCCACCTAGCATTTCTGTAAGTTCATCTCTTACTATTTTTACTACTTGTTGACCAGGTGTTAAACTATCCATAACATCTTTGCCAAGTGCCTTTGTTTCAACATTAGCTATAAATTCTTTTACAACTTTATAGTTAACATCAGCTTCAAGCAAAGCTAGTTTAACTTCTCTCATCATTTCTTTAAGTGAAGACTCATTTATTCTTGTTTCACCTTTCATTTTCTTAACAATTTTTTGTAATTTATCAGATAAATTATCAAACATTTTATCACCTATATTTCTTTGTTATTTTATCAATCTCTACATTTTTTGAACTAACATTTTCAAGTAAGAATAATAAATCTTTTTTCATTTCAAAAGCTTTAATATTTTTTTCATACTCAAGTAATTGTTTACCCGCTTTCTTTAATGTATCATTTACAGCTTGATATGAAATATTTTTATTCGAAGCAATTTCCCTTAAAGATAAATCTGAATAATAATACTGCTCAAATATATCTTGCATATGAGATGTTAACATATTTTTATACACTTCATATAAAGATACTAGCATCATTTTTTCTTCCATACCCGCCTCCACAAAAAAAGAAATAGTGTAAAGCATTTTTACTTTACACTATTATACACTAGTCTTTATTGTTTTGTCAACTATTTCTAGGTAATTCGCTAATTTTAAACCTACTTTTTTATATTTCTTCCAGTTCTATACTTTTTCTTTCTAAACTTGGCTCACTCTTTGTTTCTTTTTGCTCACTCATTATTTCCTTATCAGATTTAATTTGACCTTTTAACTCACTCATAAAACTATTTTCATGATTTTCTTTTATTTCTTTATTTGGTAAATTCCTTGCTTGATTTTTAAGAACATATCCCTCTGAAATGATTGATGTCATTATCTCTTTATATATATCCACATTATGATCGTTTTCTGGAATCCAAAAATTATATCTTACTGTATTAAAATAACGCATCTGTGTAAGAACATTATCTAATTTTTGTATAGGGGTGAACTTTGTATTGTCCGGAAAAAAATCATCACTATGTTCATTCACTACTTTATTTATAAATTGTTTTGAACGTTCAATTGCTTCTAAATCGTTTATTTTATCAAATTTAGCCTTTTTCTTTTCTGTGTATTCTTTTGTTTGAATAGTTTTCCATCCCTCTGTATCTTTTAGTGCACTTTCAATTTCTTTTAATGCTTCTCTATCTTTTAACATTCTAAATCTATCAAAACGTTCCTTGCCAAACTTTTCTATATACGCTCTCATCATATCATTCATCATTCCTTGATATTCTGACGGTGAATAATAATAATTATATCTAAGATCTTCTAAATTTTTCATACCAGCTAGCTTTAGAATAACATTCTCTTCTTCGATAGAATTTAGGTTTTTTTCTATCATTAATCTATCACGTGATTCTTGTTTTACTTCTCTTTTTTCTTTATCTACTTCACTTACACTTGTATATGCTCCAACATTCGTCACATAGCTTCCATCATTATTTTGAACAAATTCTCCTTTTTCAGAAGCCCAAGCATGTCCTAGTTCACGTACTAAATGTCCTAAGTTTATTCTTGTGCCATAGAATGTTGCTAATCTGCTACCCCTATCTAATTTTGTTGTATAAATAAAAGAATTACGTCCTACAATGTTCATCTCTTCATCAAATACTGGCTCATTTACGTAGGCCCCCGCAGCTACTCCTCTATTGTCATATTCGCCTCTATCTTCTTCTACAAAAGTTACACCTTTGTTGTCTTTTCCCATTACTTCTTGCTTACATTTTTCTACATCTTCTCTTGTAGGATCATTTTCCATAACAAATATTTTTACTCTATTTAAAGTATCAAATAACATATTTTTTACTTCTTCTGATTTTCCTTCTGTCATTATAGGAACTACTCTTTTTAATTGTGATACTAATTCTTCATCGTAACCAAATTTTTCTGCAATTTGATCTATATATGCTTCTATATTGTTCATATTTACCTCCTTACTTTGTTAATTTTTCATAAATATAGTTTGTATCGCTAAGCATTTTCTTAAAGCTTGTATATTCTTTTTCAGAATATGTTTTTACACCATTGTCATACTCATATATAGCTTTTTCTAATGGTACTACTTTAAAGTTTTTCTTTCCTCCAGATGTTTTTATATATGTGTATATAGGAGTTACTTTATAACTATCTATTTTTTTCTTATCACCTTTCTTAGATACATTAACTGAAGCTACTGCACCTAATTTTGTATAATAATCACTTTGATGTGATACAAAATTACCAAGTGAATATATTACAAATGCTTGTCTTTCTGTTCCATCACTATTTTTAACTGTCTTTATCTCATAAGGCTGTGGTACATGTGGATGTGATCCAAATACTATATCTACTCCATTATCTACAAGGAAATTAGCCAAATCTTCCTGTGATTTATTTTGAGTAGTTTGATATTCCTGTCCAAAATGCATACAGAATATTTTAAAGTCAACTCCTTCACTATTCATATAATCAATATCGCTTTTCATTTTATCCTTGTCAATTATATTTATACAATATGGTGCATCTTTAGGAATTGCTATTCCGTTAGTTCCATATGTATATGCAGCTATTCCAATTTTTATGTTGTTCTTCTCGATTATTAAAGGTTTAGTATCATCTGTAAGATAAGTACCCACAACTTTTAAATCTTTACTTTCTGCATTTTTAATGGTTTCATTAAGGCCTTTTATTCCTTTATCTAAAGCATGATTATTTGCAGTTGACACAACATCAATATTCATATTTTTAACTGCGTCCAAAAGTTCAACAGGACTATTAAAATTAGGATAATTTGAAGGCTTAAATATATTACCTGCGACAGGTACCTCTAAATTTATTAATGATAAATCAGACTCTTCAAATATGTATTTTATATCTGAAAATATTGGATCAAAGTTATATCCATCTGATGTTTGAACTGACTTAAATACAGTATCATGTATTAACAAATCTCCGCCTGCACTTATCTTCAATTTGTATTCTTCTGGCTCTTTTGGTGTTTCTTCTACTTTTGAAGTATTATCACTGTTAGAAGAATACACATCAACTTGTTTATTATCTTTGCCAGATAATCTCGTAACTAGTATTCCTACTGCTACCAAAATACTAATAATTATTAAAATAGTCGGCACAAATTTAGCATAATTAACTTTGTATTTTTTCTTTCTTCTTTTTTCCATATTACCACCTCAAACTTAAAATATACCAAACAATTTCTTTTCTTCTTTTTGCAATTTTACTACTTGACCTGTTTTTAAATTCATCATCTCATAATTATTACTTCTATCATCTACTACATCTTCACCTGGCGTATATATAAGCCACTTAGCTTCATACTCCTCATCATCTATATTACCATCATTTACATCTTTAAGCTGTTTTAAAGTAACAGTATATCCCATAGTATATCTTCTGCCATTTTTGTATACTCCCGAAGATAAAGTATAGTACCCACTTGAATAATTATCTTTATTTTCTTTATCTTGATACCATACGTATGCTCCTCTATCTGTAAAATTAACATACTCTCCATCCTCTGTATACCATTTTCCTTCTATTAA
Organism: uncultured Clostridia bacterium; assembly: GCA_934149365.1. Taxonomy (GTDB): domain Bacteria; phylum Bacillota; class Clostridia; order TANB77; family CAG-465; genus CALXJE01. The sequence goes on along the minus strand of CAKPEI010000003.1, from coordinate 73,057 downwards.
ACTTCCAACATCTAATGCTTGAACTATATTAACAAATACAACTATTGTGATAATAATTCCAATAATTCCTAGCACAATTCCAGTTGTTCCTGATTTTCTATAAAATCTTCTAACTGCAAAAATTCCAAACGTCATAGCTAATATAGCTGCAGGAAAAGATATAAAAAAGACCATTGAAAGAAGCACTGATATTATCCCAAAAAACACAGCTGAAATGCCAAATAATTTACCACTTTCCATATTCTCGTATCCCCTTTTTCAATATATCTATATGCTACTATATTTAAGCAAAATATTCAATAGCTAAATAGAATATATTGATAAAAATAAATTACAAAAAAACAAATTGAACCCGAATTATCAAACAAAATGTTTAATAATCCAGGCTCACTCTACATAGCTAAATATGTGTATACTTTATTTTATATTCCATGTATTTTTAATTGTTAAATCTTTTTCTAATTTAACGCTAGAATTCAATTTTACTACAGGGCGAAGCGGAAGTAATGATGAATCTGAGCGTCCATATGCAAGGAACATATCAACAGGGGCTGTAAAATTATTATTTACGTAATACATACTAAAACGTACATAACCGCCCATTACAAAAATATGCAGTAGTACATGGTGTAGCGACCCAATACACTCCTTTATACACTAAGTCTTTTTTCATAACATCTGATGTAATTCTATCACTATCATTGGAACTATTTATACAGTAGAAATCCGATTTGTATATATTTATATCTTTTCCATCTGGAGTTTGAGTTGCAGTTAAATTTGAACCTAGATTTTCCGCTATTTTCTCTATTACTAACGGATCTGCTGTTTCAACCTCTCTACCATTGACATCGAAATAACTGCCTTTCGGCCCATTATATACTAATATTTTTGTTATATCATCTATATTCATACTTCTTGCTATTCCTACTCTCTCTTTTGAATATAGTTCTTTACATACTGTATTTAGTATATCCGCTCCTTTCAAGTAACCACCTTTTCCTGATAATTTTACTTTTGTATTATCTGTGGCCTCTGTTGTTCCTAAATCTGCTATTATTTCTAGTTCCCCATTTGCATTTATTCCTAAATATTTCCATGTTAGTGCTGTATTGGCTGTTACTGTTTGTGATGCTGGATCTGTTTCTGTACTATTAGGTGCCGTATTTTCTTCTCCACTTGTTGTATATGTAGTTTCTGCTATTGTATACCCTGCTATCGTATCTCCTACCTTTATTCCCGCTTTTATTGCTGCCATTACATTTTCATTCAAGTTTGAATATACTTCTCCATCTGCTCCTACTGCTCCTTTATAACCATTCTCTTCTAGCTTTTTATTGGCATACTCTTCGAAAGAACTTGCTGCAGCTTTTTTCTCTTCTGCTGTCATTAATTCCCATTCCGCTCTTAGTGTATTTACATACTCTTTCAAATTTGACGTATCACTATCTGTTTTTGCCTTGTTTGCTTTTGATATTATTCCACTATTTGATAATGATAAAATGATTGCTGCGGCTAGTATTATCATTACTATTATTGTTATTACTAGTACTATTAATGATATTCCGCTTTTTTCTCCTTAACTTTTTCATTTTTATTTACCTCCCCTTACTTTTCTTGAAAAATTTTTATAATAATATATACATATTATTTCATATTACTTTAAAATTTGCAATTGCTTTTAATTGCTTTTGTATACTTTTTTGTTTTTGTTTTATATGTATACATTATTTGTATATCAACATGATTTATTATCATGGTTATACCTTGTTTTAAACGCAAAAAAGCTAGCTATACTTTTTACTGTATAACTAACTTTATATTGTCTAATATACATGTCTTATGAGCGTCAAAGCCTTTATCTAATTTATTTCTAGATATTACCTGTGAGTGTGTAAGTGTTACTCTCCCAATGGTTTTACACATATTAGTTGACATTTGTTTTCACTCCTTTGTTTATTTTTTCTCTTATACATTTATTTTACAATATAATTTTGCAAGTTTTATTTTTAGCTTAAATTCCATACGGTTTTCCCATTTTCAGTTGTTTTCTGGACATTAGATGTTAATGACACTACAGGGCGAATAACGCAATTAGAACTACCTGAATTGCCAGTAGAACTTAACATAGCGAACACATACACTCCATCAGGAGCTACGTAACGAACAGCAAAATTTACAAACCCATCGTTGAAATGTGCAAAAGAGCACACTGAATCAAGCCAGTATGAATCGCTTTGACATACTAGATTTTGTCTTACTGTATCTTTAGTTATTCTACTTGCATGTCCTTTTATACTTATATTGTAATAATCTAGTTTATATGTGCTTATATCTTTTCCGTCTGGGGTCTTAGTATTTGAACCCAAACTTGAAACTAGACCTGTTTCACCTATTGTTTTAGGTTCCGCAGTTTCTATCGTTTTTCCATTTACATCATAATACCTTCCCTTAGGTCCATTGTACTCCAATAGTTTGTTTACTAGCTCTATGCTTATACAATTGGCTTTTCCTTTTCCTTCTACTGTATATAGTGCATTACATACTGTATTTAACATTTCTGGACCTTTCAAGTAACCACCTTTATCTTTTAATGTCATTTTGTAATCTGCTGCTACTGTTCCTGTTGGCATATCTGGAACTATTAAAAGACTTCCATCTTCTCCTATTCCTACATATTTCCATGTATAACTTGTATTTGTTTTTACTGTTTGTTTCTTCGTATTATCCGCTGCTCCCGTTGAACTTTGCTCACTTCCGTCTGTTGTATAACTTTTTGCTGTTAACACTGCATTATACTTTACTTCATCTCCTATTTTTATCCCAGATGTTATTGCTAGCCTTGCTCCTTCAGTTAGTCCTACGTATATTTCTCCATCATCTGTTACTGTATATTTATCTTCTCCTGCTCCTACTTTGTACCCTGCCTCTTCTAGTTTGTTTTCAGCGTATTTGCTAAATGCCGTTATTTCCTCTGTCTTTATCTTTGCTTCGCCTACCACCCAATCAGCATGTGCCATTGCTACTACATCTTTTGCACTTGCAGTGTCTGTATCTGTTTTTGCTTTATTTGCCTTCCCTATTATTCCACTATTTGATAGTGATAATATTATTGCGGCTGCTAATATTATCATTACTATTATTGTTATTACTAATACTATTAATGATATTCCGTTTTCTTGATTTTTCTTTTGTTCTCATTTACTCTACCTCCATTTTAACATACACATGTCATTTCTTCTTACTAATTTTTCTATATGTCATATTTTCATGTATATATGTTACTATATGCAAAAACTTTTTTCAACACTTTTTACATTACATTTTTGTTACATCATTTTCCTTCTTTTGACTTCTTATTACTTTTATAATATGTGTATATATTATTACGTAGCTAAGCGATAACATAAATGCTGCTAGTACATCACTTGCATAATGTACTCCTAGATATATTCTGCTTGTTCCTACCAATATTATTGCTATTCCTAAAAATATACTGCTTACTATTTTTAATGTTTTATTAGAACATCTAGTATTTACAAGATATATAATATAACCATAAACTGCCATACTAAGTGCCGAATGTCCACTTGGAAAACTATACCCAGTTTCTGTTATCATATTAATTAATTCCGGTCTAGTTCTTGCAAAAATATTCTTTAACACAAAATTCAAAATTGCTATTATCCCTATACAAAGGCAAAATTCTATAACACCTCTTTTGTCTTTTTCTTTTATACCAAGCATATAGCAAACTATTAAAACAACTATTATTGTAGTAATAGGGTTAGCAAGTTTCGTTATTAATTTAAAGAATTTAGTAATGTTAGGACTTATACATTTTGATATTAACCCATATACAAAATTATCTAAAACATGTATCTTATCTGTTACTAAAAAAATAGCTATTAGTGTAAAACAAAATAGCAATACACCAACTAATACCCATTTTATATTCTTCTTATTTTCTTTCATATACAACTCTCCTTAAAAGACTACTTCAATTTAATACATACAATTTTAATATACATATATAAATTAATCAAGGTATAATAGTAAAACACATCTCTTTTATTTAGAGATGTGCTTTATATTTTTATGCAATATCATCAATACACTCAGTAAATTGACTATTATATAAATTAGCATAAAAGCCTTTCTTATCTAGTAATTCTTCGTGTGTACCAGTTTCTATAATTGTTCCATTATCCATTACAAGTATAATATCTGCATTTTTTATTGTTGACAATCTATGTGCTATTACAAAAGATGTTCTTCCTTTCATAAGTCTATCCATAGCTTCTTGTATTAATTTTTCTGTTCTAGTATCTACAGAGCTTGTTGCTTCATCTAGTATTATTATTGGACTATTTGCTAAAAATGCTCTCGCTATTGTAAGCAATTGTTTTTGCCCTTGAGAAATATTTGTTGCATCTTCGTCTAAAATAGTATCATATCCATGAGGTAGTGTTTTTATAAAATGGTCTGCACATGCTGCTTTTGCTGCTTCTATTATTTCTTCATCAGTTGCATTCTCTTTTCCGTAAGCTATATTTTCTTTAACAGTGCCATTAAATAACCAAGTATCCTGTAAAACCATTCCATATAGACTACGCAAATATCCTCTTCTCATGCTTTTTATATTAACACCATCTACCAAAATAGAACCTTTATCAACATCATAAAATCTCATAAGCAAGTTAACTATAGTGGTTTTTCCAGCACCAGTTGGTCCAACAATAGCAACCTTTGCACCTGGTTTTATATCTAAATTCATATTTTGAATGAGTTTCTTATCTGGACTATAACTAAAGTCGATATTATCGATTTTTACATTTCCTTTTAGTTCCTTTATAGTTACTGCATCTACTCTATCTTTTACTTCCTCTTCCTCATCTAAAAGTTCGAATACTCTTTCTGCAGATGCTATCGCAGATTGAATGTTATTTATAATATTAGATAGCTGTCCTATAGGTTGATTAAATTGTCTTGAATATTGTACAAACGCTTGAATATCACCAAGTGCCATATTTCCAGATGTGACCTTAATAGCCCCTACTAAACAAATTATTACATAATTTATATTTGAACCAAAGTCCATTATTGGCTTTATAACACCAGAGATAAATTGTGCTTTCCAACTTGCTTCGTATAATTCTTCGTTAAGCTTTTTAAATTTTTCTATTGATTTATCTTCATTACCAAATGCTTTAACTATTTGATGTCCTGTAAACATTTCTTCAACATGACCATTTAAGTCACCTGTTACATCCCATTGCTTTGTGAAATACTTTTGAGATTTCTTAGCAATTACTCCTATTAAAAATACTGAAATAGGTATTACTAATACAGTAATTCCTGTAAGCATTAAATTAATTGAAATCATCATGCTAATTATACCTATTATAGTAGCAATTGACGTTATTACCTGTGTTATTGCTTGCCCTATAATAGCACTAACATTTTCTATGTCGTTGGTAGTTCTACTTAATATGTCACCCTTAGTATTTTTATCATAATACTTTAAAGGAAGTTTACTAAGTTTAGTACTAACTTCTTTTCTTAATTTATATACTATGGTTTGAGAAACACCTGCCATCATGTACTGTTGAATATAACTAAATAGCGCACTTACTAGATAAAGTCCTCCTAAACCTAATAATATCTTACCTATATACCCGAAATCTACACCGCCTGTTCCTTTAAATCTTTCTATCATACCAGTATATAGTGCAGTAGTAGCCTTTCCTAAAATCTTTGGACCTACTATGCTAAATATTGTACTAAGTATTGCAAATATTAATATAACAACTATAGCAACTTTATGGTCGTTAAAATACTTTAATAGTCTTTTCAAAGTTCCTTTTGCATCTTTTGCTTTTTGTGTTGGCCCCTTATTTCCTCTCATAGGTCCTGGCATTATTTCTCCACCTCCTCTTTAGACAATTGTGAATAAACAATTTCTTTATATACATCACAGTTTTGTAACAATTCTTTATGCTTTCCTATTCCCTGTATTTTGCCTTCATCTAGTACTATTATTTGATCAGCATCCATTATTGTACTAACTCTTTGAGCTACAATTATAAAAGTAGCATTATCAGTTTCTTTTTTTAATGCTTCTCTTAGCTTACTATCTGTTTTAAAATCGAGTGCAGAAAAACTATCGTCAAATATGTAAATTTCAGGTTTCCTTACAATAGCTCTTGCAATTGATAATCTTTGCTTTTGACCACCTGAAAAATTATTTCCTCCTTGTGCTACATGTGACATTATTCCTTCATCTAACCCGCTTACATAGTCAGAAATTTGTGCTACTTCCAAAGCATGTAAAACTTCTTCGTTTGTTGCACTTTCTTTTCCATATAATATGTTATCTTTTATAGTTCCACTAAAAAGAAAAGCTTTTTGAGGAACATAACCTATTCTATTTCTTAAATCTTCTAGAGCATAATCTTTAACATTAACATTATCAACTAATATTTCTCCATCTGTCACATCATAATACCTTGATATTAAGTTAAGAATAGTTGTCTTTGAACTTCCTGTAGAACCAATTATAGCAGTAACTTTACCTGGATGTGTTTTAAAGGAAATATTTTCTAATGCAAACTCGCCCTCACTATCTGGATACTTAAAGTTAACATTTTTAAATTCAACTACACCTTCATGATTATTATTTTTAGTAATCTTTTCTTTATTCTTTATATCAGGAACTACATCTAACACTTCACTAATTCTATCACCAGATGCAAAAGCTCTTGGAAGAAGTACAAACATTACAGTAGCCATAACAAATGAGAACAATACATGCATTGCGTATTGAATGAATGCCATCATGTCACCTATTTGCATATTACCTGCATCTATTCTCTTTGCTCCAAACCATACTATAGCTATAGTTGTAAAATTTAGTATTATTGTCATAGCAGGCATCAAAATTGATATAATTCTATTTACCTTAATTGCTGTATCTATGTTGTCTTTGTTAGATTTTTCAAATCTTTTTCTCTCATATTCATCTTTATCAAAAGCTCTTATTACTTTTATACCTGAAAGTTGTTCTCTCATTATTTGATTTAACTTATCAAGTTTTACCTGTAAAGATTTAAAAAGTGGTACAGCTTTTTTCATTACAATGCCAAGTATTGCAAAAAGTACTGGAACTGATACAGCAAGTATCCATGATAAAGTTTTATCTTTATTTATTGCCATGAATATACTACCTATACACATTATAGGGACCATTATCATCATTCTAAGCACCATTACAACTGCATTTTGAACTTGGGTAACGTCATTTGTTGTTCTTGTTATAAGGGAAGGTGTTCCGAATTTGTTTATATCACCTTGTGAAAAAGTTGTAACCTTTTCAAATATTTTTTCTCTTAATAATTTACCATATCCCATAGATATTTTAGAAGATAAATAACTAGCTATTATAGTTACACCTGTTATTACAAAAGCAACTATAATCATTTTTGTGCCAACGCTTTTTATATACTCCATATCAGAAACATTTTTTGCTTCAATTATTCCAGAAGATAGCATCTTTTGAAATAAGTTATACTCCTCTGCACTCATACTCTTTAAATCTTGAGAATTATCTGCACTTATAGCATTACTTTTCAAAGAAGCTATGACTTCATCTCCGTTTTGCGCTAAGTATTCTTTAGTAATTCCTTTGCTTTCAAGCATTGCTGTAAGTTCAGGTATTTGTCCTGTAACTATTGCATTTTTTAGTGCATTTTCATCAATTGAATATTCCACCTTACTTATTCCGTTATTAATTATATCTGACATTAAATTTGGCATATATAATTCACCAATTGATTGCACAGCAACCATAACAATTATGGCAAGAATCATAAACTTAAATGGTTTTAAATATTTCAGTATTTTTTTCATTAATTAAAGTTCCTTTCTATTTACATATATTTTTACAGCATTTGTTATTATATAAAAAATAATTCAAACATTCAAGTAAATATTCGTATTTTCACAGAATGTTCATACATCAAAAAAAGATAGGTAAATTTCCTATCTTCTTTACAAATCTATATATATGTAATATTTTAAAATTCATTAATAGTTTTCTGCTTTTATTTCAAAATATGCTTTTGGATGTGAGCAAACTGGACAAACTTCTGGAGCTGATGTTCCAACATGGATGTGTCCACAGTTTCTACATTTCCATACTTTAACTTCGCCACATTCAAAAACTTCACCATTTTCAATATTAGCTAATAGTTTTTTATATCTTTCTTCATGTTCTTTTTCAATTTTTCCAACTTCTTCAAATAGGAAAGCTATATGTTCGAAACCTTCTTCTCTAGCTGTTTTAGCAAAATCAGCGTACATATCTGTCCATTCAAAGTTTTCACCATTTGCAGCATCTTTTAAGTTTTGAACAGTAGATGGTACTTCACCTTCATGTAATAATTTAAACCACATTTTTGCATGCTCTTTCTCATTATCTGCAGTTTCAGTAAATATACTTGCTATTTGTTCATATCCTTCCTTTTTCGCTTTTGAAGCATAATATGTGTATTTGTTTCTAGCTTGTGATTCTCCTGCAAAAGCTGCTTGTAAATTTGCTTCTGTTTTTGTTCCTTTTAAATTCATTTTCATTCCTCCTTGATTTTCTCTTTACACGTTGGACATATTACATTAAACTTAACTTCATGTGATAATACATCGTATCCTAATTTTTCTTGCACCTGTTTATCAATATTTTTAAAATAATCTTGATAAACATCAAATACTTTTTTACACTTTACACATTCAGCATGATAGTGATGATTGTTATTTCCATCAAACCTATCTTTATTCCCAAATTCTTTTAGTCTAAGTATCTCACCAGATTTCGCAAGTTTGTCTAAGTTTCTATACACAGTACCTAAACTAATTTCAGGGTTTTGAACACGCAAATCATTATATACTTCTTCAGCCGTAGGGTGTGTTTTAACCCCTTTCAAATATTTTATTATCGCATCACGTTGCTTAGAATAATTCATAACATATCCTTTCTAAGTTTTCAAAAAATAGTAATGATTACTACTTTTTATATTGCTATTTTATACTAATTAAATTCAAATGTCAATATGTAAGTTTAAAATCTTAGATATCTTTAATATGCGACCTGGTTTTTTCTACTTTTGACAATTGTGATTAAAAATATTCTGGTATATCTTGTAAAAGTTCATATTTACTAACTCCAATAGGTTTATCTATCAATAAAATATTATGAGACCAAGTTAATCTTGCAGACAACGTCTGCAAAATTAACTATTGCTGCTAACTTAAAGTCCATACTGTTTTCCCATTTTCCGTTGTTTTCTGGACATTAGATGTTAGAGAAACATACGGGCGGACATTGTAGGTAGATTTACCAGTATAGCCATTCGAGCCGAATATGTTGTACGCGTGCACGCGAGAAGAGCCAACGTAACGCACATAGAAAAAAGTTTTGCCGACGTTGAAACCGGCATAGGCACACGGAGAAGCAAGCCAGTATGCATTTGCTTGATATACTAGATTTTGTTTTACGGTGTCTTTAGTTATTCTACTTGCATGGTCTGTTTTCTTTATATCGTAAAAATCGGAATAATATGTACTTATATCTTTTCCATCTGGTGTTTGTGTATTTGAGCCTAAGCTTGATACCAAACCTGTTTCTCCTATTGTTTTAGGTTCGGCTGTTTCTACTGTATTACCACTTGTATCATAGTATCTTCCCTTTGGTCCATTATATTCCAATAACTTATTTACTAGCTCTATATTCATACTTTGAGCTTTGCCTTTTCCCTCTACTGTATATAAAGCATCACACACTGTATTTAACACTGTTGGCCCATTTATATATCCACCTTTATCTCCTAATGTTAATAGATAGTCTGCTCTTATTGTTCCCGACATATCTGGTGCTATAAGTAAACTTCCATCTTCTCCTAAACCTATATATTTCCATGTATAGTCTGTACTTGTTTTTACTGTTTTGGTTTTCGTACTATCTGCTGCTCCTGTTGAACTTTGTTCACTTCCGTCTGTTGTATAACTTTTCTCTGTTAGTACTGCATTATACTTTACTTCATCTCCTATTTTCATTCCTGCTGCTATTCCTGCCCTTGCTCCTTCTGTTAAGCCTTCGTATATCTCTCCATCTTCTGTTACGGTATATGCTCCTTCTCCTGCCCCTACTTTATATCCTGCTTCTTGTAATTTCTTTTCAGCATAGTTACTAAATGATGTTACTGTGCTATCTTCTTCCTTTATTTTTGCCTCATCTAACATCCAATCTGCATGTGCCATTGCTACTATATCTTTTGCACTGGCTATGTCTGTATCTGTTTTAGCTTTATTTGCCTTACCTATTATTCCACTATTTGATAGTGATAATATTATTGCTGCCGCTAATATTATCATTACTATTATTGTTATTACTAATACTATTAATGATATTCCGCCTTCTTGATTTTTCTTTTGTTCTCATACTTTTTACCTCCATTTTCTTAGAACAATTTTTATATATACATATTATTTCACATTACTTTAACTTTTGCAATTATTTTTAATTGCTTTTATGTATTTTTGGTTATGTTTTTTATGTATATATGGCTGTGTATATTTACATGACTTACTATCATGATTATACCTTAATTTATTTTTGTTTAAAGCTCAAAAAACTAGCTATACATTCTACTTTGTATAACTAACTTTTTTTACATTACTATTCTCTTTTATTTTCTGCATGCAAAACGCAGCTACTTTTGTAGCTATATTTTTAAATTGTATGCTCTCTCTCTCTCTCTCTCTCTCTCTCTCTCTAGAGTTATACCACTCGCATGCTCTTTAGTTAACATATTTTCACCTCTTTTCTTTACTTTTTCTTTCTTTTTATTTTTCTCACGTTTTTATTCTACTGTATATTAAAACTTTTTTCAACACTTTTGGTATTATTTATTTATTTGTAATATTCTTGTAACATACCTATGTTACATTTTTCGCTATTTACTTTATGATAGTTTTGTGCTAAACTTTCATTATCAAAGGAGTTGATTAATTTGAATAAATATAAAGGAATTGTGTTATGCGGTGGACTAGGGAAAAGAATGAATTCAGATATTCCTAAAGCACTACATAAAATATTTGATAAATGTATAGCAGAATATGTTGTAGATAGTATGATGAAAGCTGGTATAGAAGATATCTGCATGGTGGTTGGTCATAAAGCTGATATGGTAAAAGAATATTTTAAAGATTATTCAAATATATCTTATGCACTTCAAACAGAACTTTTAGGAACAGGTCATGCTGTAATGCAAGCTACTGATTTTATATCAGAGGATTCTAATGTTCTTGTTATAAATGGTGATATGCCACTTATTTCTTCTCAGTCTATAACTGACTTTATTAATTATTTTGAAGAAAATAATTATTCTGCTTGTGCTCTTACTGCTATTTTAGATAACCCATTTGGTTATGGTAGAATTGTACGTTATGGTGAAAATCTATTTAAGAAAATAGTTGAACAAAAAGATGCTACAGAAAGCGAAAAACAAATAAAAGAAGTAAACTTAGGTGTATATCTATACAAAGGAGCAGACCTTCTTTCTTCCCTTTCAAAACTTACTAATAACAACGCTCAAAATGAATACTATATAACTGATACTTTGTATCATATTTTATTAGATAACAAATCTGTAGGAGCATATACTTTAAAAGATAGTTCGGAAAGCCAAAATGTAAACTCAAGAGAAGAACTTGCAAGTGCTGCAAAAGCAATGTTTAGAAGAACAAATAAAAAGCTCTTAGAAGCTGGTATTACTATAATAGATACAGAAAATACATATATTGGTGAAGATGTAGTTATAGGAAAAGACTCTACTATTTTCCCTGGTACTTGTATAAAAGGGAAAACTACTATAGGAGAAAACTGCATAATTGAATGTTCTAACATTGAAAACGCTACTATAGAGCCTAATACTCATATTACCGCTTTTTCAAACATTGTATCATAAAAATGTAATTAATATATTTTACCAAAAAATTACGATTTATTCGTAATTTTTTTTGGTGTTAACCTTGTTTTTTTTTGAAATATATTATACAATTTCTATAGTTGATATATGTAAACGGAGGATAAAAATGATTAATACAAATTTAACAGAATTTCAAGAAAAATTTAACTTAAGTAATTCTTTTATGGAAATTGTAGATTCATTGTTTAATAAACTAGTAGAATTTGGGTATATTGGTAATACTCAAAAAAATAGATTAATAGAAAAACTATATGAAAATGTTGATTATGTTATAATTGGCTCAGACGACAAATACGATTACAAAAGTGGATATTATGATGCAAACAAAAAAACTTTGTATATAAAGGATGAAACTAATATTTCAGCAATCTATTTAAGATTATTATATGCTATATCTACAACTGAAATTGATGAGCATTCATATAAAGTAGCTTTTGGAACTGTTAAACTAGGAAAAACTAATTACAAAATATATCACGAGAACTTTGCATTAAACAGAGCTGTCTTCTCTAATATAGTTTGCAAGCTTCTTGGCTCTCTTCCTACAAACATTGGCATAAATCCAACGTACAAAACTTTTTCACATAACTTTTTAGGATATGAGATTACAGCTGATAATGATATATACTCTTTAGAGGGTAAAATATTATCCGAATTATGTTTTGCGCTTGATGTCGATGAACAGTTAATTTATACTGCTCTATTCTCTCATTCTGCTGAAAAAGCGTTAGAAAGAATATTCGAAAAAACATCTTTTGAAAACAGCAAAAAATTCTTAAAAACATTTGATAAAGTTAGTAGAGAGTACTCAAACTATTGTAAACTACAATACTTATCTAAACTTTTAAATTTAAACTATATAGAAATGAAAAAGAATGTTTTAAACCCTTGCCTAGATGATTTAAAAAAAGAAAGAGATAAAATAAACAGTAAAATAGAAACAACCCTAATTAAGTTTAATAAGGTTGATGAATTAGACGGCGATTTGGAAATAAGCTTATCTGAAACAATTGATAATTTAGAAGAAAAAATATTAAAAGATATTTCTACAATTCAAAACATGTTAGCAGATAAAATTATAACATCAATTTCTTACCTTTCACCATATAAATACGCTAGTAAGCTTAAGATGTTTAATGATATGTTAATATTTCCAAACAAAAAAATTACAGATACTGTATTTAACACTATCATATATAAACTTATGCCAGATAGTGAACTTACTGCAATAAACTTAATACAAAAGTTAAGATACTCACTAATAAATCATGTATTATTTAATGACAAATTTACAGATGTATCTAAAAAAATAGGTTTTTATGCAAATATAAAAGATATAAACGAAGATTTATCCATAGGTCACGTGTTTTTAACTGTAAACGATAGATTTTCACATGTTATTGAAATTTCTTCACTAGATAAAAATATTAAAAAGTTAAATAATAATTGTACAATACTTCCTACAGACAACCTAAGATATCTTTTAAATAGTGATTACTCAAATATGTATGTAGATAAAATTGAAAAAGTTGTTTCTTCTTTAAGAGAAGCTTTTCCAGAATACAAACAAACATCTATTGATAACATGTATTTCTTAACTGCTAATAATAAGGAATATTTACTAGTAGAAACTTCTAAAAAGTTTACAGTATTTATGATTACATATAACGCTTCTGGTTACCTTTGTGTACCAGTAGACATATCTAGTTACTTTTCACTATTTTATTCGAACCCTAAAAATGAAGATGTTGCTTCATTACTTCCTGTTGAATACAAGAAAAAATGGTTTGGAAGAAAAAAATAATAAAAAACGCCATATCTTATTTTAAGATATGGTATTTTTTTAATCTTCTTTAATTACTGAAATTGCAAGTCCATCACCTACATCAAGAACTGTACTTTCAAGTCTTGGGTTTTCAGTTACTTCTTTTATATATTCTCTTAATCTTGTTACTGCAGTTCTGTGTTTATGTTCATTGTAACCGCCCATAACCATGCCTCTTAACAAAACGTTATCTGCAATTATTATAGAACCTTTTTGAGTAAGTCTATATGCTTGTTCTAAGTACTTCATGTATTGCCCTTTTGCAGCATCAATAAAAACAACATCAAACTTTTCATTAAGTGTTTTCATGTATTCATAAGCGTCCATATTTGTTACCATTATATTATTATTGTCACTTATTTCCTTTATATTATTTTTAGCCATTTCACTTGTAACTTTATCTAGTTCAACTGATTTAATTATAGCATTTTCACCTTCTAAATACTCAGAAAAGCACAATGCTGAATATCCAACCGCAGTACCTATTTCCAGTATTTTATTTGGCTTTCTTATAGCAAGTATTGTTTTTATAACTTGCATTGTGTCATCTTGCAATATTGGAACATGATTTTCTCTTGCAAATTTCTTTAAAACTTCTAATTTTTCTTTATTTAGCATCTATTTTATCTCCTAAACTATATATTTTATCCATAAGCTCTGTTGTTAACTCATTCAAAAGCTTTTTATCCTTTATTTGTTCTTTATACTCGCTAAGACTGTATGGAGTTCCATGTACCACCCTTATTTTCTTAAAAGGATATCTTTTTCCTTCTTCTATATACACCGGTATTATATCTGCATCTGCAGCTATAGCAACATACACTGCACCAATTTTAGCCTTTACATTCTTCTTTTTTGCCTTTCTTGTTCCTTCAGGGAATATAACAAGATTGTTTCCTTCTTCTACTACTTTAACAGCATGATAAATACTTTTAAAGTCTTTCTGCCCTCTATTTATTGGAAAAATACCACAAGCTTTAAGAATATGTGACCACATAGGCACTTTAAAAAGTTCTGCCTTTGCCATTATTTTAGGCTTTTCTGTCTTTGTCCACATAATAACTGCATCTATCCAATCATTATGATTGGCACAAATTACATTTCTGCCTTCTAATTGTTTTTTCTTGTCTAAATTTATATATTCAACTCTAAATAGCAACTTGCATATAACAAAATATACTATACTTTTAAATACTTTAAGCATATGTTAAATAACATTCCTTTCTTTAAGTAAAACTATTACTTCATCTATTACTTCTTCTTTTGTCATATTTGTTGTATCTATTAACACTGCATCTTCAGTCTTTACTAGCGGTGATATTGGCTTGTTTATATCGTTATAATCTCTTTTTTTTATATCTTCTAGTACTTCATCAAATGTAGTATTAATACCTTTTTGTTTTAAATCATATAATCTTCTCTTAGCTCTTTCTTCCTCACTTGCTGTAAGATATACTTTTAAATCTGCATTTGGAAAGACAACACTTCCAATATCTCTTCCATCTAATATAACACTATAGTCTTTAGCTAACTTTCTTTGTCTATCAACCATATCTACTCTTACTCTCTTTATAGCAGAAACTTTAGAAGCAAGCATAGCTATCTCTTCTGTTCTTATCTTTGAAGCTACATCTACATTATTTAAAAATATGTGTAATTCTTCATTTACTCTCTCAAACTTTATATCTATATTTTCTAACATTTCTTTTACTTGTTCATCGTTAGATACATCAATATTATTTTCTATAACATAAAGTGCTACTGCTCTATACATTGCACCTGTATCTATATATACAATATTTAATTTATCACTTATCTTTTTTGACATACAAGATTTTCCAGCTGCTGATGGTCCATCTACTGCAATTATGTACTTATTCATTAATATCCCCCTTTATTTTTTACACTGTTTATGATATCATATATGTATCCAGTTGTAAAGAATGGAGGGGTTTTTGTGGACGACAATTTTGAATTTTTTGATAAGAAATTTATAATCTTGTTAGTACTTGATGAATCAGGTTCATACTTATCACTTGAACAAATTGTTAAAATGTGTTCAGATTTTGAGAGTATTACCTACTTTGACATATGCGAGTACATAGATAAATTACTAGCCAGTGGTCATATACGCGAAAATATAGAAAATGGTATCAAATATTACAGTCTAACAGAAAATGGGCATTCTACTTTAGAAGAACTTATAGAGTTAATACCTGGTATAAGTATGCATAATATAAAAAAAATGTTATCAAAACAGATAAATGAAATAAAGAAAACTTATGAAATAGGTTCACAAATAATACCTATCAAATACGGCGAATACAAAATTGCTTGCTATATAAAGGATGGAAATGATGAACTATTAAATATAACAATATATGCAGGCGATATGGAAAATGCAAAAACAATCTCAAAAAATTGGGAAAATGATGCAAATAACATATATGTAAAAATAATAGAATTAATGACAAAGCAATAGGAAAATACCTATTGCTTTTGTTATATATTGTATTTTTACTGGCTTATCTAAACTAGCAATGTCGATTTTCTCGACATTGCTTTTTTATTTCATTAATTTAATGGCTTCATTGATACAATTACACATTTTCCGTAATCCAACTGTTTGTTACGTTTCAATCATTTCATTTTTAAAATTACAGCTACGCGATTGCATTTATTAAAACTTATTAAATCTTTATTAGCTAATTTTCATCTTTCAAACTTTCATAAAAACATTTTTTGTATTCTTCTATCTTCTCATTATCTATTATACCAATTTTGAAAATTATTTGTTCATTTAAAATTTTATACACTACATCTGTTTTTACTATGCTATCTTTCTTTAAATTATTAAAAACATCTTTTTCTAATAATTTATTAGATTTAAATTTTAACTTTTCTAAATTAGATGATATTAGCATTCCAAAATTCTCAATAGGAACAGCTGTATTATCTTTATCTATTATTACAAAAAAATGATTAGTTCCTTTTTTACCATCCGAATAAATATATTCTTTAACAAATACAATATCTCCAATGTTATAACTTATATTATAATCTTCACTATCTTCTTTTAAAACATTCTCAATTTTTCCTTTATGCCATTCTTCTTCTACTGGATATTCTTCAAATGCTTCTTTCAAATCTTTTACTCGATTATATTTATATGCTATTTTTAAAAAATCATTTAATTCTTCTTTCATAATACTCCTTTTTTACTTTTTTGAACTATCATATATTTATTAATAAATCTATTTAGTTCTGATTATTTGTTTCTTTGCAGTTTGCATTTTTTCATAATTGTAATTATTAGAAGAATTATTCCATAAATCCCCCAAACACATGCCACGCCTATAATGCCTATAAATTATCGTAACAACACCTAATAAACCAGAACCTATTTCTACAAAAGCCTCTGTAAAAGCAGTAGCATCAGTTCCGTCAATATAAATATTTTGTGTAGGCATTCCTCTATTTTTTACTTCGTCTTTTACACTCTTTCCAGCAAAAATACCCAAAAATATAATTATTATTGAAACCACTATTAATATCTTTAATATAATTTTATTCATACAATTTATTATCCGTTTTTTATATTTTTGTATAGCAATTAGTACAGCTACGAGATTTATTTTTGCTAAAATTTATTAATTTTTATCATTTTAAATCCTCTTTTAAAAATCGTCATATCAGTTTATTCATAAGGCTTTCAAGGCTTAAATTACTATTAGCATTTATTAAGTGTTATTAAGATAATGGTTTCATTGTAGGGAAAAATAGTACATCCCTTATAGAATAGCTGTTTGTAAGAAGCATTATAAGTCTATCTAGCCCTATTCCAAGTCCACCTGTAGGAGGTAAACCTATTTCAAGAGCATTTATAAAGTCTTCATCCATGCCACCTGCTTCTTCATCACCTAAAGCTTTAGCTTCAGCTTGTTTCATAAATCTTTCTTTTTGATCTATAGGATCGTTAAGCTCTGAATACGCATTACCATATTCACGTCCCCCTATAAATAATTCAAATCTCTCTACTAATGATGGATCTGACGGTTTTCTCTTAGTAAGTGGAGAAACTTCAACTGGATAATCTATTATAAATGTTGGCTGTATCAATGTTTCTTCTACAAATTCTTCGAAAAATTCATTTATAATATGACCTCTTGTATTTTTTATTGGATCTACTTCAACATTTTTTTCTTCAGCAAGTTTTCTTGCTTCCTCGTCTGTTTTTATTTCATTAAAGTCTATACCAGTTACTTCTTTAATTGCATCTATCATAGTAACCCTTCTCCAACCAGGAGTTAAGTCTATATCTGTTCCTTGATAATTTATTTTAGTAGTTCCTAAAACATTAGTTGCAATTGTAGAAATAATTTCTTCTGTTATATTCATCATATCGTTATAATCTTCATATGCAGAATAAAGTTCCATATTAGTAAATTCTGGATTGTGTTTTATATCCATTCCCTCATTTCTGAAGTTCTTACCTATTTCGTATACTTTATCTATTCCACCAACTATAATTCTCTTTAAATTAAGTTCAGGCGCAATTCTTAGATACATGTCCAAGTTAAGAGTATTATGATGAGTTGCAAATGGTCTTGCAGCATCACCTGTAGCTACTGTAGTAAGCATAGGTGTTTCTACTTCCATATAACCTTTTTCATCTAGTATTCTTCTTAATTCTTTTATTATTTTACTTCTTAACACAAAAGTTTCCTTAACTTCAGGGTTAACAATCATGTCAACATATCTTTGTCTATATCTTAAATCTGGATCTTTTAGTCCATGCCATTTTTCAGGAAGTGGTCTTAAAGATTTGCAAAGTAAAGTTACTTCTTTGGCATGTATAGAAATTTCCTCAGTTTTTGTTTTAAACACAAAGCCTTTAATACCTATAATATCTCCTATATCATAAGTTTTAAATTCTTTATATGCTTCATCACCTAAGTCGTTTGTACTAACATAGCTTTGAATTCTACCTTGTCCATCTTGTATATGGCAAAAAGAAGCTTTTCCCATAATTCTTTTTCCAACTATTCTTCCTGCTACTACAACATCTTTGCCTTCTAAAGCGTCATAATTTTCCTTTACGTCACTACTTGTATGTGTTCTATCAAATTTTGTAATTTCAAAAGGATTTTTACCCTTTTCTTGTAAATCTTTTAATTTTTGTATTCTTACCTCTACAAGCTTATTAATATCTTCTAATGACATCTCTTCATTATTTAAATTTTCATTATTATTCACTTAATCACTTCCTAACAAATGTTTTTTATCATATTATATTTTTATACTGTTTTTTTAATATCTTCAATTCTGTATTTTGCAACACCATCTGGTATTTCAACTTCTATTTCATCACCTTTTTTCTTACCAAATAAAGCTTTTCCAACTGGTGATTCAATAGATATTTTGTTATTTAATACATCTACTTCTGTAGCTGGTACAATTTGATAATCTATATTCTCATCAAATTCATAATCATATAACGTAACAGTTATACCTATTCCAACTGTTTTTGTAGAGATTTTTTCAACTATTTTAGCATTTCTCAAAGTGTTTTCCATTTCAATTATTTTAGCTTCTAATTGTGCTTGTTCGTTTTTAGCTTCGTCATATTCAGAGTTTTCAGATAAATCTCCAAATTCTCTTGCTATTTTAATTCTTTCTGCAACTTCCATTTTTTTAGTACCTTTAAGGTACTTTAATTCTTCTTCTAATTTTTGATATCCTTCTTCAGTAAGTAATACTGCTTCTTTTTCTTCCATTTTTTATTCCTCCTAAATAATAATTTACACTAATTATTTTTTATAAATCAACTTTATATACTATACTCTATACTTTAAGATTTGTCAAGATTTATGTTACCATATCATTTTATAATTCTTCTTTTTTTAATCATTCTTGTATGCCTTTTTATAAATTTATAGATATATATTAGTACAAGTATAACAACTTGCGATGAACAAAAATAAATAGATAAATATGTAAAGTAATCTTTTATATCACCATATCGTGATACAAACACTTCATAGTTTTCCATAGCTTTATATACTAAAGAAAGCATGTATCCCAAAAATACCGCACCTATTATTTCTTCAACAAACATTAAAAATGTTGTAAAACCACTTCTTATGCTAAGTATTTTTTTAACAGTTGCAATACAAAGTATTATCATAGCAATTACTACAGCAAGTGTCACATATATTGCTTTAATATCTATCATCATTTGTTTACCACCTCTTAAATTTATTATTACATTACGCTAACAGAAACTGTTATCTTTCCGTATAACTCATATAACTCTTTTATTTTATTTAAGTAATACTTTCCCTTTTTTATATCTTTTTCAAGTTTAATATATTCTTCATTAAACTTATCATTTTCTTTATTAGTAAAATCTATAAAACAAACTTTTTTATCAAATTTATATTTAGCATATTCTGATTTTGGCTTATCAATAAATATGCAAATATTATATTTTTTTAGATCCTTTTGGCTTTTTTTAAGTATCTCTATACATGTACCATATTCTTCATTTATCTTGTTTACTTTATTTAGAACTGACTTAGTCACCTTATCTGATACACATATATCTAATTCCTTATAAATAGAATTCATCTTTTCAATCATGTTAAAATCTATATTAGTAGCATCTTTAGCTAAAACTACTAATTTTAAATTAACATCTTTTAATGCGTTTTTATCTTTATACTCTTCTATGTATTTATACACATTTTCCTTCATAGAATTAGGGCATACATATCCTTTAACGCCAAATTCGTTTAATACAGAAAGTATATATTCTTTCATATTGCTTTTTATGTTTCTTGCAAATATTAAACTATACCCTATTAACTCATTATTCAAGACAATCTTTCTAAGTTCTTTTTCAAATTTTTTTACCCTTAAGTTAAGTAGCATTTTGTTAATTAGTTTTGAAATTTTCTTATCATTCTCAGAATTTTGCTTGTCTAAATTAGTTATTCTAGTTATATTCTTACATACTTTCTCGCTTATTTTTATTTCAAGTATATAGTTTTCATTTCCTATACGCTCTACACTAAACTTTATATTTTTTTTATTTATCGTAGTATCTGCTACTTTTTTTATAAATATACAATTCATATGTATCACCTCATGAATAATATATATGAAGTATATTTTGAAGTATTACAAATTATATTACATTATTGTTGACTACGCATTTTTTCTTTCATTTTGGTAGCAGCTATTTTATCTTTGTTCTTGTCCATACCTTTAAGAAGTATTGCTGTTAGTTTTTCACCAGTTAAATCTCTTTTCATTTTTCCACTTTCTACAAAAGAAATTGTACCAGTTTCTTCTGAAACAACAATTACAAGTGCATCAGATACTTCACTCATACCTACAGCTGCTCTATGTCTTGTTCCTAAGTTTTTAGGAACAACATTTTCTGAAGCAAGAGGAAGAACGCAGCTTGCCGCTTTTATTTTTCCTTCTCCTATAACTACAGCACCATCATGAAGTGGAGTTCTTGGTATAAATATTGTTTGTAAAAGTTCAGAAGACACTTTAGCTGATAAATCAACACCTTCCCTTGCAATATCTGAAATTTTTGTACTTTGTTCTATTACAATTAATGCTCCTATTTTCTTAAGTGACATTATTTCTACTGCCTTTACTATTTCAGCTACTATCTGCTTATTTTTTAATTTATCATCAAAGTCGAATATATCGACAATCTTCTTTCTACCAAGTTTTTCAAAAGCATTTCTAAGCTCTGGCTGAAATACCACTATAAATAACAGCATTCCATAAGTCATTATGTTAGTAAGTATAAAATCAAGTATAACCAAATTTAACGCTTTACTTACCACCATAAGTAAGAACAATATCAAAATACCTTTTACTATTTGTTCTGCCCTAGTTTGTTTAATTATTTTTATAACATAATACACAATAAAAGCAACTAGTGTTATATCAACTACAAGCATAGCTACTCTCCAAGCGCTTGTTAATTGTAATACGTCTTTTAAAGTGTACATAAATTTAACAATTACGTCCCAAATATTCTTCATTATTTAACTTCACCTCTCTATTTAAAAATTAAATTATGCTGTATATTAATGCTAAAAATGTTGTAAAAATAGTTATTCCAATTAAAAGCCATACAACTACTTTTATAGCTTTATTATCTCTACTCATGCTTGCTACCTCCAATACTATAAATTTATATATTACTATTTAGTTATAGTTACATCAACTACACCATAGCTTTTATCTACTACTTCACCCTCGTTAAGTAACATATGGAATTTACCGTCTTTTATATAGAACTGTTCCATACCAGTTATAGTATAATTATATTTGCTTTCTGCTATCATCTTAGAAGCTACAACTGTACTTTTAACTTGTTCTCTAATTAAAGCAGAATAATTAGAACCTAATGTTTCAAGTGCGGCTTCTTCTTGAGTTAATATTTTTGACTCTGCTAAATCTATATTATATGCATCAACTCTATCTGTTGTAGAACTACCTTTTGCATTATCAACAATTCTTTCATGTATAGTTATAGAAACAATTCTTCTATCTCCAACTTTGTTTTCATACGTTTTATATGTAACTTTATATGTGAACTTATTTTCTGCATTTTTCATTTGTTCTGCTAAAGTCTTTGACCTTTCATCATAGTGTTCTTTTATTTTTGCATTAATGCTATCTGCCAAAGCTCCATTTATTGTAACTTTAGGAAGTGTCATATTAACACTAAATTTACCACTTTTTGAACTACTAGCACTATCTTCCACTTTATATGTTATTTCATCCACATTAACAGTATTTTTACTTGAAGTTTCTGTAGTTTCTTCACCATATACGTTAACTTCTTTTAATGGGTCTTTACCAAGAACCGTAGGCTCAGGTTCGTTTATTATAGAATAAGCAACTAAACCTGTCCCCAGTATTATAAACAAAAAGAAAGCATAAACACCCATACTGCTTGTCTTTTTTCTACGTATTTTGTTATAACTCATTGTTTCCATACAAATACATCTCCTACTCTTTATTAACTTTTTTATCAATAAAACTTTTTACAGTTTCTACTGCACTATCTACTTTTTCTTTGATACTATCTGTATCAATTTTTTCCTTAATGTTCTCTGAAAATCCAGATAAATCAATATGCTTCCTTTCCTTTGGCTCGTCATCTTCTTCAATACTTTCTTTTTCCTCTGCGTAATACCCTCTTTTTACAGTTTCTTCATACTCTTTATCTTTTTTTAACTTTATATATATATTAACTATAAAGTATACTATATTAACCACTGCAGTTATCACAAACAATGCTCGCGGAATAAACATATACAAAGTATCACAGTCATCTGCTTTAAGAGTTCCATGAGGTCCAAGCCTTGAAACTAATACTGCGGATATAACACTAAAAACAGCATATACTCCTATAACAGTTACGTTTGTTATAAGCATATAATCTCTTTTCTTCATTTTCCAAAGTTTTCTAAACATGTATATATTAACAAACATAATTATTAATATAAGTATAACAAATAAATTTGTAAATGGAGTTATTAAATACTCTGTAAGTTTTCCTTGAACTGTATGTGTTATACTTGCGGCAACATAACCAGGGTTCATAATTTCACCTACTCACACTTTTCGTTTGCTTTGCACTGCAAAGATGTTATTGCTATTACTCCAACTATATCTTCTGGCACACAGCCTCTTGATAAATCATTTATTGGTTTAGCAAGTCCTTGTGTTACTGGTCCATACGCATTTGCATGTCCAAATCTTTGAACTAATTTATACCCTATATTTCCTGCATTTAAATCTGGAAATACAAATACATTAGCATTTCCTGCAACTTTGCTATCTGACGCTTTTAATCTTGCGACTTTTTTATCGACTGCTGCATCTACTTGAAGCTCTCCATCTATATCAAGGTCTGGTCTTCTACTTTTGACAATTTCTAATGATTTATTTACACTATCAATACTATCTGATTTAGCACTTCCTTTAGTTGAATATGAAAGCATTGCTATACAAGGTTCTTCCTCTAGTAATAATTTACAACTTTCTGCTGATTGAATTGCAATTTCTGCTCTTTGCTCTTCTGTTGGAAATTCTATAAGTCCACTATCTGCAAATATATATGAGTCTCTATAATCTGAATTAGCCATTTCCATTATAAAGAAAGCTGAAACACATTTTGCACCTTTTCTAGCCTTAACTATTTGCAGTGCCGGTCTTAGAGTGTCGGCAGTTGAATGGCATGCCCCACATACTAGTCCATCTGCTATATTCTCTTTTACCATCATAACACCAAAATGAATATAGTCATGCACCAATTCGTTTGCTTTTTCTTCAGTCATTCCCTTAGCTTTTCTTAATTCATAAAGTTTATTTGCAAATTCATTAGTATACTCAGATGTCACTGGATTTACTATTTGAACTTTAGTTAAATCAATATTTTCTTTTATACATATCTCTTTGATTTTATTTTTATCTCCTATAAGAATTATTTCTGCTATATTTTCTATACTGGCTATACTTGCTGCTTTAAGTACCCTTACATCTTCACTTTCTGGAAGAACTATCTTCTTTTTTTCTTTTTTTGCTCTTTCTTTAATTTTAGAAATTATCGTTTCCATTTAAATCTCTCCTACGTTAAAACAATCTGTTCTCTTCTTTGTTTATTATTCTTTTTATGTTTGCTCTATGTTTATATAATATAACTGCTGAAACAATAAGTACAGCTATAGCATATTTAGGTTGCATTATAACTATCATTATATCAAAAAGTAATATTGCAGAAACACTTCCAAGTGATACCATCCTGCTTATTATAATTATTATTACTCCAACTATTAAACAAACTAGTGCTTCTCTTGGTGCAATAAATGAACATGATATAAGTATTGCTACAACACCTTTTCCGCCTTTAAAGCCATAATATACAGGATAACAATGACCAAGTATTGCTCCTACTAAGTAAAAAGATTTTGAAGCAGGACCTATTTCTCCTCCAAATATTTTAACTGTTAACAGCATAACCCAATAGGCTACAACTACTTTAAAAGCATCAAGTATAAATACTAATGCTCCCCAGCCTTTTCCCATTGTTCTTATTGCATTTGTAGTACCAGCATTTCCACTTCCTACTTTTCTTATATCCATTCCTATTACTTTTTTACTAAGTATTATAGCTGGATTAATTGAACATATTAAATATGCAAATATAAATACTAATAAATTTAACATTACCTATTCTCCTCCAAATATTAAACCTCTTTTTCGTTTTTTCCTCTTGCTAGTAGTACAATTGGCGTTCCTTCTAAATCGAAATTTTTTCTTATATGATTTTCTAAATATCTCATATATGAAAAATGCATTAACTCTTTATCATTAACAAACGCCACAAATGTAGGTGGTTTGTTTTTAACTTGCGTTACATAGTACACTTTAAGTCTTTTGCCTTTTTCAACATTAGGTGGCGTAACAGCTAAAGCTTCTATTATTACATCATTTAATATACTTGTAGAAACTCTAAATGTATTTGCTTTATACACCTTGTTTATAAGTTCAAAAAGTTTTTCTATTCTTTGCCCTGTTACTGTTGAAATAAATATAACTGGAGCATAAGACATAAATTTAAACTTTTCTTTCATTCTTCTTTTATATGACTCTACTGTTGTTTCACCTTTATTTATTAGGTCCCACTTGTTTATTGCTATTATCATAGCTTTTCCTTTTTCATGAGCATAGCCTGCAATTTTTTCATCTTGCTCTGTAACACCCTCTAAAGCATCTATCATAATAACACAAACATCAGCTCTATCTACTGCAGATTGTGCTTTTATTACACTGTACTTTTCTATTTTATCATATACTTTACTTTTCTTTCTTATTCCTGCTGTATCTATAAAAGTATATTTTCCATATCTATTTTCAAAAGGTGTATCTATTGCATCCCTAGTTGTTCCTGCAATGTCACTTACTATTGTTCTTTCTTCTCCCAATATATAATTTACAAGTGAAGATTTACCAACGTTAGGCTTACCTATTATTGCGACATTAATTCTATCTTCTTCCTCACCATTTTCTAGGTCATTTGGAAAATGATTACATATTTCATCTAAAAGCTCACCCATTCCAAGTTTAGCTTTTGCAGATATTGGCATAGGCTCACCTAAACCTAAATTATAGAATTCATATATGTCTGCAGGTGGTTGACCTACATTATCACATTTATTACACACTAATATAACTGGCTTTTTAGTTCTTCTTAATATAGCTGCTACTTCCTCGTCTTGAACAGTAATACCAGCTTTTACATCAGTTATAAAAACAATAACATCAGCCATGTCCATAGCAAGTTCTGCTTGTCTTCTCATTTGCTTTAATATAATATCTTCTGATTCCGGTTCTATCCCACCGGTATCAATTACTTGAAAAGTTTTTCCACACCATTCAGCATCTGCATATATTCTATCACGAGTAACACCCGGTCTATCTTCAATTATAGCTAATTTTTCACCTATTAAAACATTAAATAGTGTTGATTTACCAACATTTGGTCTTCCTATTATCGCTACTACTGGTTTTACCATTTTAAGCCTCCTTATACTCCATATATTTTACTTTATTTTACACTTTCAGTCAAGGAAATACGCCTAAAAACTACAAAGTATACCCAATTTGTAACATATATATTTTTTTCAAGATAAAGCAATACATAAAAATAGCCATGTAGACGAGAGAGTGTCTACATGACTAAATATATAAATATGTTAACTAAAACTAGCATTCAATAATTTTATGTATACATATGTGTCGCGCACTTTTGGAAGAGCACACCTTTCATATTTTGTTTTGCCCTTCATTTCCACATTTATGTTGCCTTTTTTCTCTGTCAATTCATACGCGCTTCCATTTTCCCTAGTTTTGTGCCTACTTTATTTTCCATTCTGTTTCCCCAGTATCTCGTGTTATCTGGATATTAGATTTTAGAGAAACTACGGGGCAAACCGCAAACGCATCATAGTTAGAGCCGCCATTCGAAAAGAACATGTTGCTCGCGTTCACGTAAGTAGAGTTAACGTAGCGTACACTGAAGCCCGCATCGCCGAAGCAAAAACCCGCAAGGACACACGGAGAAGCAAGCCAGTACGTATTTTTAGCATTGTATACTAAACTCTTAGTCTTGTCATCTGAATTTGTTATATTCTTACTTGTTTTACTTATAGAGTAATAATCTGAATAGTATGTTGCTATATCTTTTCCATCTGGTGTTGTTCTATTCCTTAATGTTGTTCTTAATTTACTCTCTATTTCCCCTATTGTTAATGGCTCTGCTGTTGTTATTTCGTTATAATTAGTATCGTAATAACTTCCTTTTGGTCCTGTATAACCTAATATACTATTTACATCATCTATATTCATACTTCTTGCTGTTCCTACTCCTGATACTGAATATAACTTCTCACATATTGTATTTAACATATCTGGTCCCTTTAAGTATCCACCTTTTCCTGATAATTTTACTTTTAACTGCTTACCAGCTGTATCTTTTATTTCATCTTTTTCTGATAAAACTGCCATTATTTCTAGCTCTCCATTTGCATTTACTCCTAAGTATTTCCATGTTATATCCGTATTTGTTGTTACTGTTTGTTTTGTTGGGTCTGTTTCTGTATTATTAGGAGCTGTATTCTCTTCTCCACTTGTTGTATAGCTCTTCTCTGTTACTGTATACCCTGTTACTACATCTCCTATTTTTATTCCTGCTTTTATTGCTGTTCTTGCTGTTTCTGTTAGACCTGTATATACTTCTCCATCTTCTGTTACTGTATATGCTCCTTCTCCTGCTCCTACTTTATATCCTGCTTCTTGTAATTTCTTTTCTGCATAGTTACTAAATGATGTTATTGTATCATCGTTCTCTTTTATCTTTGCCTCATCTAGCATCCAGTCTGCATGAGCCATAGCCACTAAGTCTTTTGCATTTGATATGTCTGTATCTGTCTTTGCTTTATTTGCCTTTCCTATTATTCCACTGTTTGATAGCGATAATATTATTGCTGCGGCTAGTATTATCATTACTATTATTGTTATTACTAATACTATTAATGATATTCCGCTTTTTCCTCTTTAAACTTTTCATTTTCATTTACCTCCCCTTACTTTTCTTGAAAAATTTTTCTAACATATACATATTATTTCACATTACTTCAATTTTTGCAATTATTTTTCATTGCTTTTATGTGTTTTTGGTTATGTTTTTTATGTATATATGGCTGTGTATATTTACATGATTTACTATCATGATTATACCTTACTTTAAGCACAAAAAAGCTAGCTATACATTTTGCTCTATATAACTAACTTCTTTTACATTACCATTCTCTTTTATTTTCTGCATGCAAAACGCAGCTACTTTTGTAGCTATATTTTTAAATTGTATGCTCTCTCCAGAGTTATACCGTTTGCATGCTCTTTAGTTAACATATTTTCACCTCTTTTTTTTACTTTTTCTTTCTTTTTATTTTCTACGTTTTTATTCTACTTTATATTGCTTCTTTTTTCAACACTTTTTGTATTATTTTTTATTTGTAATATTCTTGTAACATTAATTATTTTAATTCATACATATCAAGTCTATCAAACATATCTTTATATATATTAATTAATGTTTCCTTATCTTTACCTATTAAATCACTTTGAGTTATTTCACCTGTAACTACATTACCTTTTAATTTTCTATTTGTATAATCACGTTCATACATAATAGCTGTTATCTTTCTATCAAAATGCTCTTCAACATTAATTTTATTAACAACATTATTTTCAAAAGTATATATATACGTTAAGCTTATTACATCCATATTACCATATCTTGTTATATATGCTTTGTTATTTTCCTCTTTAATTGAATATACATACATATCTCCCGCTATTTTTTGATTTTCCCTATTTTCCGCTATACTTTTAACTTCTCCTATTGGTGTTTCTCTTACTTTTGTAAAATCATATACAAAGGCAGTTAAAACTATTACTAAAAGTAATAAAACTAATAGCACTTTAAATATTCTTTTCATATAATCACTCCCTAGTGTTACTTATACCATAAATAACTCTAGGGTGTCAACATTTCGCTTTGTCTAGTTATGTCGAAAAACGTCAAAAGGGTTGTGAATATATATTTTTTTATTTATAATAACAAAGTATTTCATATCAAATAATCATTTAATAATTATTATGGAGGAAAATTTTATGGTTTATATACGGGGCCCCTAATTATAAAATAGTTTACACTTACTATAATAAATTTATCTAAAAGGAGAACTTCGAAAAAATGAAAAAACTGACATCTATACTTTTAATAACCATCTTATGCTTATGTACATCATTTGGTTTTGTAAACACTTATGCATCAGAAGAAACTGAAGACTACATTGAGTTCACTGTACCTGAAAACTTTTCGATGCAAGATAATATAGCTAAGGCCGCAAATCAATCTTTTGTTCAAAAAGTAACTACTTATTCTGAAGAACTTCCTGGAAGTGCTTTTACCGCTCAATACAATAAACTTACTGTGTCTGGAAGAGCAGCAGGTGGAGCTAATACTGTAACAATTAAATTGAAAGTTAAAGGAGCTCTTAATCAGTATTATACAGTAAGTGGAGGTACAAAAACTTTAACATGTAATAATACCATTTACAACCTATTTAGTGGTTTTAACATTCAATCAGGAAAAACATATCGCTTTTATTATAAAGCCAATGGAAATACCACTGATACAGCAGATGTATCGCTTAGTGTTATAATTTGGGAATAATTATTTAAAAGGAAAACAGTGTAGACACATTTCTACACTGTTTCTCTTTCTTGCAATTTGCTTTTTAAACTTTCCAAAGTTTTCTTAATAGCTTTACTACTTAGATACTTATCATCTTTTTCAAGTTCTTCTATGTAGCTTTTACACATATCAATATACATATCATTTGCCTTTTCAGAATGTGGGTTAAGTTCAATTATTCTATCCATAAGTTTTATAGCATAATTAAGGTAAAAACTATATGCTACTTCCTCACTTGAAAATTGTTCTTTATATATGTCTGCAAATTTAACAAAATTATATATATATACATCTGCTACTTCATTTAATACATATTTGTTATAATATTCATATTCTAGCATTTTATCTGTATTTTCCTTAATTCTAATTAAAGTATTCTTAATTTCCTCATTTATTTCCTCTTTAAGCTTTTTATCATTTGCAGCACTTACATAAGCTTTAGTTAGTATACCTTTGTATTTCGTATATTCTTTATTTAAATCACTCATATAATCTATGTCAAATCTATCTTGTTTATTTTTAAGTTCCAGATATGCAATATTTGCAGCCACATCTGTTACAGTAAGTTCTTCATTCTTTTCTTTGTTTGGAAGTTTTATCAAACTTGCTCTGTATGCGTTAAATGAAAAATATGTTGCTAAGGAAAATACTACAACAGATAGTGACAATGCAACCAATCTCACATATGACCAATCTATTATACATTTTTTAGGTTCACTTACTTCATATTTTTTTATAACTTTCATATAGAAATTAATTAACAAAGCACAAATTACAGCAAACACGTAAATCATAAACGCATATGAAAATGCAAGGTCAAATATAACAGATGAAAGAAGTGCTAAATACAAAAGCACAAGTAATGTACCATATGTTAAATCTTTTTCATCTATTTTTTTCATTCTAAGTAATATTTTAAAAGATATTATAGTGCACGTAAATATTATTCCTAAAAGTACACAAGTTCCTAACGCCCCAACCTCTACTAAAGCTTGAAGTATAGCAGAATGTGCTTCACTAGATACATAGCTCGTATCTTGAACGCTAGCATATGTGTGTTTAAAACCTTCCCCCCCTATTCCTATAACAGGGTTATTCTTAAATAATTTAAGTGTATCTTTAACATAAGCAAGTCTTAAAGTATCTCCATAAACTCCAGAGAAAGTATCTTTAATTTTAAACATAATACTATCTGGTATGAATTTATATGAAAGTGTAACATTCTTATTATTCAGCTTAAATTTATTAATTTCTATTGAGCCTTTCTGAACAGAAATGTTTACAATTACTTTCCTTATATCTTCATGTATGTTTATTTCATCTTTAAAATTACCACTTGTATTATCATAATAGTTATATGTTGCTACGTTATAGTCACCATAAGTTAATCCTACTTCTCTTATTTCAACAGTATACCTAGTGTCTTCTTCTAAAGTTTTTACATTAAATTCTATGTCATTTTTGCCTTTTTTAAAATCATACAAACTTCTTGTAACTTTTACATATTCTCCATTTAATGAAGACAACTTCATATTCTTTGGAATAAATATAGCTACACCTAAAACACATACAAATATTACAATTATTAATACTTTATAGTACCATTTATTTAGTTTAGTAAGTCTTTTACATTCCTTTATTTTTTCTTGTATGTATTTAATAAATTTACATACTACTTCATATGCTATCACAAATATTACTGCAAATATAGCTAAATACACATATATTAAAGTATATTCTTTTTGAAGTATTGTCTTTTCCAAAACTCCAGATACAACTCCTGAATATACTGTAAGTAGCAGTTTATATATCCCTATTTTTTTACTAATTAAAGCAAAACAGATTATGCTTTCTATAACCATTAAGCCTAACGTTACTACTGCTACTACTCTAGATTTAGTAAGTGTAACTGCAAAAAAGCCTAATAATGTGACAAATACAAGTGGTATAAGTTCAATATATTTCGTCTTTCCTTCCTTTTTTAATATTTGAGTTATTTTGTTAAAACATATTATAGTTCCCAAAGTTATAACTATACCGGTAACGTTAGCATACTGTATAGTGGCAGATAATCTATCTACATCATTTAAATACCCTGTAGATATGTCATTTAAAAATGTTTCAAAATTTCTAAATGTAAGTTGGTCTATTCCAAGTATCATCTGCATAAAAGCTATCCCCACTAAAGCATTTAAATATAGTTTTTCATTTTTAGTATCACGAACGATAAAATATATAACTGTCATATCAACGTATCTAAGCATTTCATAGATACTATCTGGAAGACTTACATATGTCTTAAATACAATTGGTAATGCATAACATATAGGTAAAAAAAGCATACATGTATCTAACAATATTTTTAATTTAGATTTAGCTTTTACATCTTTTTTACTTCCTATTTCCTTTATTATTTTATACACCAAATATATAACTCCAACAAGAGAAATTACAGCATTAGGAAACAAAAAATCTGACTTATAGAAAGCTCCCTTGTATATAGAAGATATAAAAAGGAGCAGGCATATTATTATATCTAATATGCCTGTTAAACTATGAGCAATATAATTTTCTTTTTCGTTTATTTTTACTTGCTCTTTCATTCTTCCTCCTTATTTTACTATGTTATAATTATTTTTCTCTAAATTACTTAGTATTTCTTCTGATACTTTTTGTATTTCTTCATGAGTAAGAGTTTTATCCATTGCACCTATAACAAATCTTACAGTAACCTTTTTCTTGTCATCAATATATAAATCATGAAGATTATATGATATTAAATACTTATTAGAATATTTTTTAAGTACATTTTCCAAATTATCATATAAATCGTCTTTTTCCATAATAACTGTGTAGTCAATTGTTGTTGTTGGATATTTTGAAGGTTCTACATACTCAATTTCATGTTTTGCAAGTTTAAGTAGTTTTTCAGTATTTATTTCTACATTAACTATTTCAGTTTTTTTACCACATTCTTTTGCAAACGTTCTATCAAATACAGAAATATATCCTACTTTTTCTCCTCCTGCTTTTATAACCAAAGAATATTCATTATTTAAGTACTTTCTGTCAATATTTTCTTTTTTAAATTTAACATCAACATTTTTTCTGCTTCTAATTAGTATATTAGCTAATTTCTTTAACTGCATGTACTTATCTTTTAAATCATTCTTAAGACAAACTGATAATATACTAAGTATTCTTTCTTCTTTTTCTTTTGTAATAGCACTTCCAATCTCAAAAATTCCATATTCTGAATAGTATTTAGAATTTTTAATGCATTGTTCAAATAATGATAAAGATACATCATCACGTATAATGCTATTATCTTTTTTATTTACCAATTTAATATTTTCATCTTTATTTATACCAAATTTGTTTAGCATATCAGTTTGATACCATAAATATGTATGAATTTCACTAAAACCAGTATTTAAGGCAACTGTCTTTTTAATATCATATTCTAAATCATATTTATTATCACCATTTTGAGCTGTTAAATCTAGTTTTAATGGTATTTCTTCAAGGTTGTTATATCCATATATTCTAGCTATTTCTTCTATAATATCAGCAGAATATTTTATATCCTTTGTAGAACGATAAGTTGGAGCTGTAACAACATAGCAATCTTCCTTTACTTCTACTTTAAAATGAAGTGATTTAAGTATTTTTGTTACTACTTCATCATCTAAAACAAAGCCCATATATTTTCTTAAATAATCTTTTTTTAGATTAACTACACTTTCTTTTACTTCATTTACATATATATCTTCTATTCTAGAGTCAATAGATATTTCTTTATCTACATCAGTTAAAAGTTTAACAAATCTCTTTATTGCTAGTACTGTCATGTTAGGGTCCAAACTTTTTTCATATCTTGCACTAGCCTCTGTTCTTAGACCTAAAGCTACAGCACTTTTTCTTACGCATGCAGCGTCAAAGTTAGCAGACTCTAGTATTAAAGATGTAGTATCATCATCAATTTCAGAATTCAAGCCACCCATAATTCCTGCTATTGCAACTGGCTGTTTTTCATTACATATCATAAGTGTATTTTCTGGAATATCTCTTTCTATTCCATCTAATGTAGTAAATTTAATTTTTTCTTTTCCTACATTTTTTACAATTATATTATCTATTTTAGAACTATCAAAAGCATGCATTGGTTGAGCAAGTTCTAACATTAAATAGTTTGTTAAATCAACTAGTAATGAGATACTTCTCATACCACAATAATATAACATAACTTTCATATCTAAAGTTGCTTCTTTTTTAGTTATATTAGATATTTTAAGTCCAGAATATCTGTTACAATTTTCTTTATCTTCCACTTTTATATTAAGAGGTGTAGTATTAGTTATATCGTCAAAAATATCAAGAGGCATTAGTTCTTTTCCTGTTATTGCTGCAACTTCTCTTGCAATTCCGTAATGTCCCCACATATCTGGTCTATTTGTAAGTGATTTATTATCAATTTCAATTATAATATCATCAATAGGTATATATTCTTTAATATTTTCACCTACTTTGTATTCTTTACTTAAGTCCATTACGCCTAAGTGACTATCACTTATTCCAAGTTCTTTCTCACTTGCTAAAACACCTTCACTAAGTACGCCACCTAATTCTACTTTTGTAACTTTTTCCAGTCCTTTTAAAGAACCACCTTCTAAAGCACAAGGTACATACATTCCCTCATACAAATTAGTTGCACTACTTACAACCGTTATTTCAGAAAAGCCAACATCTAATTTCGCCACATTGTATTTTTCATTTGTAGGATGTTTAGAAAGACTTACAATTTTAGCAACTACTACATTATTTATATCTTTACCTTTTTCTTCTATAGAATCTATTTCAGCAGAGTGAATAGTAAAATCATTCCACACCTTGTTAAAATCTATACTATCTGAATCTTTAATATACTTTTTTAAACAATTACTTGATATATACATACTATTCCACCTACCTATTCTATTCCAAATTGTTTTAAATGCCTTATATCACCAGAATTTAAAACTCTTATATCATTTATTTTATATTTCATCATAGCCATTCTTGTAAGGCCAATACCAAAAGCAAAGCCACTATATACTTCAGGGTCTATTCCACCCATTTTTAAAACTTCTGGATGTATCATTCCACAAGGACAAAGTTCAAGCCAGCCACTATTTTTACAAGTTGGACAACCTTCTCCACCGCAGATTAAACATTTAATATCTAGTTCAAAACCTGGTTCGACAAATGGGAAGAAACCTGGTCTTAATCTTACTTCTACATCTTGTTTATATATTTCTTTTAATATGTTTTTCATAACATATATTAGGTTGCTTATTGATACTTCCTTGTCTATTACCATACCTTCTAATTGGAAAAATGTATTTTCATGACATGCATCTAAATCTTCATTTCTAAAGCATCTTCCTGGTGCAGCCATACGTATAGGTGCTCCATAAAGTTCCATAGATCTTGCCTGAACAGGAGAAGTATGTGTTCTTAAAACATCTCCTAAGTTTGTCCAATATGTATCTTGCATATCTCTTGCAGGATGATTTTTAGGTATATTTAGTGCCTCGAAGTTATAATATTCTTTTTCCATTTCTGGCCCTGAAACAATCATGAATCCCATTTTCTTTAAAACGTCTGCAACTTCATTTGCAACTATTGTAATAGGGCTAAGCGAACCGATATTTTCATCTACTGGTAATGTATTATCAAAAGTACGTTTATTTTCCTTTTTTGAGACTAATTCATTTAATCTTTCTTTTATTCTATTTTCTATATACGCCTTAGTTTCATTTGCAAGCTTACCTATTTCTTTTTTCTTTTCAATAGATAAATCTTTCATTCCTTTCATTATTTGCATAACTTCACTATCTTTACCAAGATATGTTGACTTTAATTTTAATAAATCTTGTTCATTTAAAGAACTATTGATATCATTTTTTACTTTTTCTTTTAATGCTTCTAATTTATCTTTCATTTTAATTCCTACTTTCCAAATTCCTCTTTATATCTCTTTATACTTTTTTCAATAATAGCCATAGCTTCTTCTTTTCCTCTAAAGCCTCTAATTTCAACTTTTTTCTCTTCAAATGCTTTATATACATTAAAGAAATGTTCCATCTCAGTAGTTATATGGTCTGGTAAATCTTCTAATTTTTTAAATGAAGAATATACCATATCTTTTAGTGGTACTGCAATTATTTTTTCATCAAGTTCTCCACCATCTTCCATAAGCATTACGCCGATAGGTCTTACCTCTAATATAACACTTTGAGGTATAGCCTCCTGACATAAAACAAGTACATCAAGTGGGTCGTGATCGTTTGCATAAGTCTTTGGTATAAAACCATAGTTTGCAGGATACTGAACTGATGTACTAAGTACTCTATCTAACTTAACTAACCCTGTTTCTTTATCTAATTCATATTTATTTTTACTGCCTTTTGGTATCTCTATAAAGGCCCAAAACTTTTCCTTCTTTATTCTTTTACTATCAAAATCGTGCCATGCATTAAACATCATTATTCCTTCTTTCCGTAATTATATAAACTAAATGGCATACATACCATATAATTCCACTTAAAAATTATATAATATATATGCCTAAAATGCAAGAAAACAAGTAAAGCTTTTAAGGTTTTAGTGCTAAAATTTTGTGTATTCTTTCCTTCTTTTTATGTTTGAACTTAAATTCTAAAAAATATATAAAAAGATAACTATGCAAAATGTATTTAATCTGCATAGCTATTTTATAACAAAATATATTAATTCATATTATACTAAAATAATGAAAACACTAAGTATACTACGCAAGCTGCAATAGCAAGAAGTGCCATCATAATTGTAAGACCTACAACTGTACCTTTTTTCTTTTCCATAGCTTTTCCCCCTATAATTTTCATTTGTTTCGTATACTAATTTTATACTACATATTTTTAAACATGTCAACAAATTCTTTAAATGTAATATTTTTGTAATATTTAGCTACTAAAAATCAGGAATATATTCATCAGAAGCCGAACTAAGCTCTTGAGTAAATCCATTTTTTAAACCAACTTCAAAGAAATATTCTATAGCCTCATCATATTCTTCTTTCGCTACTTTTCTATTTAATTTTTCACATTTTACAGCATTATCTTTGGGAATATATTGTCCCATTAAACTTACATAAACCTCTTTATCTATTTCATTTGCGATTATTTCTAATACTTTCTTAGTATTTTCTATATTATTAGGAAGCACTAGGTGTCTAATTATTATTCCCTTTTCAATAATGCCATCTTTATTAAACTTAGCATTACCAACTTGTCTATACATTTCTTTTATAGCTAAAACTGCATTTTTTGTATAATTTATAGCGCCAGAATATTCTTTTGCAATAGTATCATCTGCATACTTAAAGTCTGGTAAATATACATCAATAAGTCCTTCCAAAGTTTTTAGAGTTTCTACATTTTCATAGCCATTTGAATTATATACAATAGGTATTTTTAGTCCTTTTTTCTTTGCTATTATTATTGAATTTTTAATGTATTCTGTATATGATGTTGGACTTACCAAATTTATATTATGTACTCCCTCTTTTTGCTTTTCTAAAAATATATTTGCTAAATCTTCTTCTGATATTTCTTCTCCTTTACATGCTTCTCTACTTATTTTGTAATTTTGGCAAAACAAACATCTTAGATTACAACCAGTAAAAAATATTGCACCTGAACCTTTAGTTCCACTAATACACGGTTCTTCCCACAAATGTGTACTTACCTTTGATACTTTAATTTTATTTCCTATTTTGCAAACACCTAAATTTCCATTCTCTCTTGTAACGTTACATTTAAATGGACACATATTGCATTTTTTATCCATAATTTTTTCTCCTTTATTATTTTTATACATTATACCATAAAATGTGTATTTTTTTACTTTTAACGTACAAAATATCTACAAGAGGTGCATTATGGAATTATTAAAAATATGTCTTTCATCCTTTATATCATTAATATCTTTGTTTGTATTTATGAAAATATTAGGTAATAGACAAATGTCACAGCTTAGTATGTTTGATTATGTTAATGGAATAACAATAGGCTCTATTGCAGCAGAAATGGCTACTTCATTAAAGGATGATTTTATGAAACCTTTAGTTGCCATGCTTGTTTATACAGTATTAATGTATCTTATGTCCTTAGCATGTTCCAAATCAATTAAAGCTAGAAAAATTATAAATGGAAAAAGTTACTTGCTATATCAAAATGGAAAATTAATAGAAAAGAATTTCAAAAAATCAAAGCTTGATATAAATGAATTCCTAACACAATGCAGAATAAACGGTTACTT
Organism: uncultured Clostridia bacterium; assembly: GCA_934149365.1. Classification (GTDB taxonomy): domain Bacteria; phylum Bacillota; class Clostridia; order TANB77; family CAG-465; genus CALXJE01. The sequence goes on along the minus strand of CAKPEI010000003.1, from coordinate 34,983 downwards.
TAATTTAGCCGATTTAGATACCGCTATATTAGAAACAAATGGTAATGTAAGTTTTATTCCTACTAGCGCCAAAAGGCCAGTAGTTCCAGAAGATTTAGAGCTTTCACCAGTTCAAGAAAAGCCTGTATTTAATGTTATAATAGACGGACAGATTGTATATGATAATTTAAAAGCAACTGGAAATGATATAAATTGGCTTCATAAAAATCTAAAAAGCCAAAAAGAAAACGACATATCAAAAATATTTTTAGCAACATGTGATACAGATAATAACCTAAGTGTTTATGTTAAATAGCCATTTTAACATTTAACTCTTCCTCTGCATATTATATGATTATGCAAGGAGGTAACAAATATGGATTATTATACATATTTAAGGGAAATGAATTATATACAAAGTGATTATAGTGATTTTAGAGCTATGGAAAGTCCTTGGCCCCTTACTTTTCAGGATAAAAGTTCTCAATATCTACTTAATAAATCTGTAGAAAATATAAAAGGATATATACTAGATGAAAACAATGATTCAAATTTTTATACTAAACTAATTACACTTGCTCCAAATGAAAATCAAAAAAATATAATAGAAGGTATTCGTGATGATGAAAAAATACATGTGCAAATATTTAGAAAAATATTTATGGACTTAACTGGTGTAGTCTTACCTGCTTCTCCAACACCTAAAGAAAATTCTAGTAATAACATAACCTATATAGATGGGCTTAAACAAGCTTTCTTTGGTGAATTAGAAGCAGTAAAAAAATACAGAGAAATAATGGCATATATGCCTTCTAAAGATTTATCTAATATGTTTTTCTACATTATATCAGATGAAATTAGGCACGCTTCTTTATATAGTTATTTATTAATGGAAAACAAATAAAGAATACTCCTTTTAAGATATGAAAATGATACCTTAAAAGGAGTTTGTTATGCCACAAATAAAAAGATAAGAAGTCACACATATACATACATGTAATTTCTTATCTAAAAAACAAATCATGGAAAATTTCCATTACGCAACAGAGCTTATCTGCTATTGTTACTATAAAGCTTTCGGCATACTTAGGCAACCTTATCGTAACAGGCCACATGTGATTTAATATAATATCTTTTTCTATATCATTTAACTCAAAGTATTTATCAGCATTTTGCAATGCTATTTTAGGATGTATCCAAGAATGTTTTTTTAATAGACCTATTATTGGTCCTTTCTCCATTCTCCATGTGTACAAATATAGATCATGTAACATGGCTCCTCTTGCTGCAGATACATAGTCCAATCTTAACGCCTTACACATTTTATATGTGTAATACGAAACATTAAACATGTGCCTATAACAAGATGTTTTTGAATGATGAAGTATTGTATCTGAAGACATCACAACTTTATTGGTTAAAATATCTGATATAGCAAAATAAAAATCATAGTCCGTTTCCGTCAATTTACCTATTTTACCTATTGGCTTTAAGTCTAAACACAAATCATGCAATTTTGCATAGTTTTGAAATGGATTCATAATTATCTTTCCTCCCAATTAGGTATAATTATCACTTGGTAATAATTATATCATAAAAGATTAATTATGCAATTATTATTTGTTATTTTATGTTTTTATATTCCTATTTTTTCTTTTATATAATTAATGTTATTATTTACCAAAAAATAACCTTTTTTGGCTAAAAATACAGATTTTGAAAAATCCAACAAAGTTACATTTCTAGCACAAACTCTAATGTTTACATCCGCGTTTATTTGTTCGCATTCACTTGCTTCATGAGTTAACAAATCAAAAGCTTGACTTGTAATACCTATCACATTTTTTAAATTGCTTTTATCAATTTTGTTGCAATCAAAGGATACAGCAATTACTTTATCTGCGCCCATTTCTTTTAAAACATTAACAGGTGTATTAACTCTTACACCCCCATCAATATACATTCTTCCATCAATTTCTTTTGGCTTAAAAACTCCTGGGAAACTTATTGATGCTCTTATAGCGTCAGCAACGTCTCCTTTTGTTCTATATTCCGGAGTATCATCATAATGTTTTTCTTTTTCATATACCCCTTTTCCTACATAATCGTTATTGTCAAATAAATCTTCAATTTTATTAATGTCATCATTACATATTTCTTCTATATGCCTCAAGTTGCTATTTGTATAATATACAATTTCACCAGTTCTTACATCTACGATAGGAATTGCTATCTTCATTTGATAGTCAGAAATATCTTTTATATTTTTATTTAGTAGATATTCCCTCATTAAATATTCTATTTTGTTTCCCTTTATAAAACCATTTAAATTGATTTTCTTAGATACTAATAACTTCATTAACTTAAATGGAGCTTTTTTATCATAGTCTAGTATGTTATTTTTATTTACACTTTTTAATACAATTCTTAAAATTTCATTTGGAGTATATCCCGCCGCATAAAGCCCTGCAATTATGCTTCCACTACTTGCACCAGAAATATAGTCCACTTTTATATTATTATCCTTTAAAGCCTCTAAAACACCTATGTGAGCTGTTCCTTTTGCTCCACCTCCACTTAGTGCAAGTCCTAAAGACATAAAAAATACACCTCCTAGTAAAACTATTTAGTGTATTATATGATTATATTTTAGCTTGGTTACTCTTTAATGTTTTAGATTTCTTTTTTGTCTCTTTTTCATATTTTTTTATAATTTCTTCTAGTTTGTTATTACCAGCCTTTCCTGTTATTTTATCATATTTATAACTGTGAGTATGGCACACTGCAAGTGCAAGAGCATCAGTTGTATCATCAAGCTTAGGCATTGAACTAAGTTTTAAATAGCTTTTTACCATTTCTTTTACCTGCAGTTTATCAGCTCTACCATAGCCTACAAGAGCTTGCTTTACTTGAAGCGGCGTATATTCAAATATTTCTATTCCTGCCTCTGCAAGTGTATAAAGTATAACACCTCTTGCTTCTGCAACATGTATAGCAGTTTTAGTATTAGTATTAAAAAACAATTCTTCGATTGATGAAGCTTCTATTTTATATCTAGATATAATTTCTTTTAGGTCCAAATTTATCTTCATTAATCTTTCTTCTAATTTCGTATGAGCCTCTGTCGATATTGTTCCATACTCTAACACTTTATATTTACCATTAGTATAATCTATAACTCCATAACCAAGTCTTGCAAAACCTGGGTCTATTCCAAGTATAACCACATTAACCCCTCTTTTCTTTACATTAACATATTGTATAACCTAATTAGTTCTGCATTGGTAAGTGCATTAATAGGCATACCGTAAGCTTTTTTAGTTTTTTCATCATATTTATATTTAACCGTTCCTATGCTTGCTTTATTTATTTCCTGTAAAAGTTCTTTTACCAAGTTATATGCTATTTTTTGTGTAGCTCTTGTTACTCCATTTTGTCTTAAATTGCCATTTACAAAAGTAGCCATTAAATTTGGATAAACATAACCGTCATATCTCTTATCATGGACTTCAAATCTTCTTATTCCGTAAGGTGTATACAGCTTTTTAAAAGCAGTATCTATAACCATCATAGACATTTTGTCATATATTAATGGATAAGATAAGTCCATTGCAAAAAGCATGTCTGAATTAGCATATGGTTCATCATTTGCTTCATACTTTAGCACCTTATTTTCTTCATCAAAAAATATATTTATAATATGGTCTCTTAAATCTTCAACCATTTTGTAAATCTTGGTAGAAACCACATCATCTGTTATATTTACATATATTCTAAGTGCATTATACCAGTATACGTTTATAAGCAAATAACTTTTTCCATCTATATTTATAACGTAATCTTCGCCATATATTTTGTCTTCATTTTTTAAATCAAGTATATTATTTACTTCCTTTATTATATATTCATGTATAGCCTTTTTTTCGCTTCTTAGTGCTTTTTCAGAATTTGCATACTTATTTAAAGCTTCTATAAACATAAATAATAGCTCATAGTAATTTTGTTTTGTATATTCTTCTTTGTTTTTTTCCAACTTTTCTTTTATACTATTTAATATTATATACGCCTCTTTATATCTTCCAAGTAAAATATAGTTTCCTTCAATGGCCCTTATTATTTGTTTTAAGTAATCAGTATTATTCTGCACATTAGGAAGACTTTTTAAAAGTACAAACTTCTTGTTTTCTTTATCAATATAACTAAGTTCTGAAGCAGACATAGCCAAAGACTTAAGCTCGTAAAAACTTTCATCAATTCCTATTATACTCATTTTATTTTTTTCTATCTGCTTTTCACATAATTTATCAAATGATACTTCACTATCTGATATATTAACCATGTCACAAGCTATATATAACGACAATCTACTTTTGGCTTTTCCTTTTACATTAACCTCAAAAAAGCCTGGTACATAAAGGTCTTCTAAGTACATTTTTTCTTCATCTTTTGAAACTTTATATAAATACTTAACGCCATTTATATAATATGGTTTACTTTTAAATTTACCTTCTAAACTTTGAATATATAGAAATTTCTTTTGAGTAATACTAAGTGTAACTTTAACACCATTTGGCACAGTATCACTATTTAATTTAAGCATACTTTCTCTTTTAGTAGTAAATAAACCTCTCTTAGTAACAAGTGGTAACACTTTAATATTACAACTACTTTTAGATAAATTCTCTATATCATAATTAATACATAATATATTTGCATCTGTATCAAAAACGTACTTTTTCTCTACTTTAACTAAATCATTTATATTATATTCCATAGATGGTAATGGATATCTAGAAGATTTTTCTAAGTATTCTACACCACCTATTTTTTCCTCATTTGTATTTATGTCATTTATGTTATATACTTTTCCGTCTATTTTTACCTGTTCTATTACTTTAGATAAATAAATTTCATCTTTGTTATTTTCTCCCTGCCTTATGAATAAACCGTGGTAAGGGGTAGTATTTTCCCCTATCACGGTTTGATTCATGTATATACCACAATTATTCGTCATTGAATACTCAATTTCTCTTGCTATTTTTATATCGTTTATACCCTTTTTGTATATACTCATTTTCTTATTACCTCTTCATATGTTTTATTTAAATATCTACTTTTTAGATTTTGATGTTATCTTTTTAATTTCTTTTTTTAGTTCTTCACTTTTGGCAGCATCTATATTAGAAATATTTTTTTTAGGCTTTGCTACTGTCTTTGCAGTTTTAGGTTTTGCTGTTTTTGTACTAGCTACTTTTTTTGATGCAACTTTTGCCTCTGCTTTCTTTATAGCTTCTTTGTGCTTTTTTGCTGTTATTTCAGATATATTTATTTCTTCTATCTTCTTAGGTTTTACTTTAGCGTTACTTTTATTATTATTTAATTTTTGAATAGCAACTTTTTTATGTTTTTTCTTTATTTTAAGTAGATTTAATTTACCACCTTTTTTCCTTTTTGCTATTTCAATTATTATTTCAGCTACTCTGTGATTATCATGAAGTATTGCATTTGGTGCTGTTATAACTAAATCTTCTTGAATTATTGATATTGCTCTGTTTTGAATGTTATCTAAATCTATTGTAACTGGAGTAGACTCTCCTTGATTAAAGTCTTTAATCATTTCTTTTGTTATCTCTCCATTGTTACAAATACAATAATCAAGTACATGTTTTCCGATATATCTTTCTATCTCATTAACATGTTTTGCAAGTGTGAAACCTAGTGTCTCACCTGGCTCATTCATTATATTTGATATGAATATTTTTTTAGCTTTAGTCTGCATTACAGCCTTTCCTAAGTCATTAACTAAGAAATTACAAGCCACACTTGTATATAAACTTCCTGGTCCTATAACTACAACATCTGCATTTCTTATACTTTCAATAACACCATCTGCAGGAGTTACTTCACCATCTTTTAAGAATATTTGCTTTATCTTACTCTTAGATTCTAATACTCTTGGCCTTATATTAGTCTCTCCTACAACAATTTCACCATTTTCAAGGCCAGCACATAATTTGGCTTTTCCTATTGTAACAGGAAGTATTTTCCCTCTTACGTTGAATATATCAGACATTTTTTGAATAGCCTCTGGGAAGCTTCCTGTTATATCTGTTAAAGCTGCTAAAAATAGATTTCCTAAAGAGTGATTATCTACTTTACCATCTGAAAATCTGTAACTAAGTAAATTTTCCATAACTGGACTTGCCTCAGATAATGCTATAATTGACTTCCTTATATCTCCAGGTGGCAATATATCCATTTGTTCCATAAGTCTTCCAGTGCTTCCACCGTCATCAAAAGTAGACACTATTGATGTAATGTTAGATGTGTACTCCTTAAGTCCACTTAATATGTTAGAAAGTCCTTTACCTCCACCTATTATTACTACTTTAGGTCCTTTTTTTAGTACACTTTCAGTATAAAGTAAACGTCTAATGTCTACATTTTTTCCTTTATATGCAAGGCCTTTTAATGTAGCCATAAGTACACTTCTTTGTGCTAATACAAACGAATAAATTGTTGTAAATAGAGCTATAGTTATAAGGGCAATGTACGCTATAAGCGTTCTAAATGCCATATTCTCTCTTGTTACTAATGTTGATATTGCATAAACCAATGCTGATATTGACACAAGTTGTAATAAAATATATCTTTTAACTTTTACTCCTGGTTTAAGCCATTCTAATAATACACGCATTTTATTTCCTCTTTTCTTAATATAATCTTATGCTTTAATATAAAGATTTTACTTTTCTCCTATTATTTCTATTTCATTTTCAAGTTTAACGCCATATTTTTCAAAAACTTTTTCTTTAACATATTCTATTAAAGAAATCACATCTTCTGCTGTTGCATCCCCTTTATTTACAATGAAGCCAGCGTGCTTAGTTGATATTTCTGCACCACCTACTTCATAGCCTTTAAGTCCTAATTGTTCTATCATAGTTCCAACATAAAAGCCCTCTGGTCTTTTAAAAGTGCTACCTGCACTTGGATACTCTAATGGTTGTTTTTCTTTCCTAGAAGATGAGTTTTTGTCCATTTCTATTTTTATTTCTTCTGCACTTTTCCTTTTTAATTTAAATTCAGCAGAAACTATAACTAGTTTTGGATGATCCTTAAAATAGCTATGCCTATATGAAAATTCATGTTCATCATGTTCTAATGTCTTTACATTTAAATCTTCATCTATGTATTTTGTCCTTACTAATACTTGTGAAATATCTCCACCATATGCTCCTGCATTCATTAATATTCCGCCACCTAGTACACCTGGTATTCCACATGCAAATTCTAGGCCTGACAAACCTTCTTTCATAGCAATTCTAGAAAGTCTTGGCATTGACATTCCAGCACATGCTGTTATGCACTCTCCATCTATTTTATATTCACTGAATTTACTACTTATTTTTATTACTATTCCTCTTATGCCCTTGTCTCTAACAAGTAGTTTACTGCCATTTCCAATAACAGTAACTGGCATATTATTTTCTTTTGCAAATTTTAATACATTAATTATATCTTCTGTATTTGTAGGTATTACAAGTACGTCAGCTTTTCCACCTATCTTAATCGTAGTATGATTACTCATTGGCTCATCAAATCTTACCTTTGATTTATCTATAACTTCTACAATATTTGATATATTTAACATATCTAAACCTCACAATCTTTATATACTACATAATATTAAATTGCCAAGTACATTATTTATGTACTTGGCATATTATATCATATTTAGTATATAAATTTCAACCTAAGCTATACTTATACTACTTTAATATTTTCTTTAAAATCTTTCCTGTATAGCTTTTCTTTATTTTAGATATTTCTTCTGGAGTTCCAGTTGCTATTATAGTTCCACCATTTTTACCGCCTTCTGGTCCTAGATCTATAATATAATCAGCTGATTTTATCATATCTAAATTATGTTCTATCATAACTACTGTATTTCCACCATCTGTTAATCTATTTATTATATTAACTAAATTATGTACATCTGCTGTATGAAGTCCTGTAGTAGGTTCATCTAAAATGTATAAAGTTTTACCTGTGCTTCTTTTACTAAGTTCTGTAGCAAGTTTTACTCTTTGAGCCTCACCACCAGATAACGTTGTAGAAGGCTGTCCTATCTTTATATAACCTAACCCTACATCATATAAAGCTTGCAGTTTATTCTTAATAATTGAAACATTTTTAAAGAACTCTAAAGCTTCTTCCACTGTAAGATTTAAAACGTCATTAATGTTCTTTCCCTTGTATTTAACTTCAAGTGTTTCTCTATTATATCTTTTACCTTTACAAACATCGCAAGGCACATACACATCTGGTAAAAAATGCATTTCTATACGTATTATTCCATCACCTGAACAAGCTTCACATCTACCGCCTGCTACATTAAAACTAAATCTACCTTTTTGATAACCTCTTAATTTAGCCTCATTAGTTTTAGCAAAAAGATCACGTATATGATCAAACATTCCAGTATAAGTAGCCGGGTTTGACCTAGGAGTTCTACCTATAGGTGACTGATCAATGTTTATAACCTTATCAATATTTTCTAATCCTTTTATTTCTTTATGCTTTCCAGGTTTAGCCTTTGAAGCATATATCTCTTTTGACACTGCTTTGTATAGTATCTCATTTACCAAAGAAGATTTACCAGATCCAGATACCCCAGTAACACATGTAAATACTCCTATAGGAAATTTAGCATCAACATTTTTAAGATTGTTTTCTTTAGCACCTATTATTTCTATATATTTACCAGTTAACTCTCTTCTTTTTTCTGGAACAGGTATCTTCAATCTTCCACTTAAGTATTTTCCTGTTATGCTATTTTCGTCTTTTAATAATTCTTCTGGTGTTCCACTAAAAACAACGTTTCCTCCATGCACTCCTGCACCAGGCCCAATATCTACTACGTAATCTGCTTCTCTCATGGTATCTTCATCATGCTCTACTACAATTAAAGTATTTCCTAAATCTCTCATCTTCTTTAAAGAATTTAGTAACTTTTCATTATCTCTTTGATGAAGTCCAATACTAGGCTCATCAAGTATATATAGTACTCCAGTAAGTCCAGAGCCTATCTGTGTTGCAAGTCTAATTCTTTGCGCCTCACCACCAGACAAAGTTCCAGCTGTTCTTGCAAGAGTTAAATATTCAAGTCCAACATCAATCAAAAATTGTAATCTTGAATTTAGCTCTTTTAATATCTGTTCTGCAACAACTGCATCTTTTTGAGATAAATGAATGTTATTTATATATTCTTTTATTTCAGTTACAGACTTACTAGTTAACTCATGTATATTTAACCTACCTATTTTTACAGCTAAACTTTCTTTTTTTAGTCTTGTTCCTTTACACTCGTTACACTCTATTGTAGTCATTAAAGACTCATAATATTCTCTCATCCATTTTGAACTAGTCTCTCTAAATCTTCTCTCTAATATATTTAGTACTCCTTCAAAACTTGCTTCAAATTCACGTGTAAAAGTTTTAGATTCGTGTTTAAATTTAATTTTTTCTTCTCCACTTCCATAAAGTAAAATCTGATAAAAAGTTTTAGGTAATTTATCAATTCTAGTATTTATATCTACACCATAATGCTCACACATACCTTTTAGATACATTATAGTTACAGAATCTGCACTGTTTCCACCCCAACCTTTTATGGCTGTTGGATCTGAAAGTAGTTTTGTTTTATCTGGCATTACCAAATCAGGATCTACTTTTAAAAGTTCTCCAAGTCCTGTACAATGTGGACATGCTCCATATGGAGTGTTAAAAGAAAACATCCTAGGAGTAAGTTCTTCAATAGAAATACCGCAATCTACGCAAGCATAACTTTGGCTAAAAGTTATATCTTCTCCACCTACAACTGAAACCATAACCAGATTATTTGCTTGCTTTAAACAAAGTTCAACAGAGTCAGCAACTCTTTTTCTAATATCTTCACGTATAACTAGTCTATCCACTATTATTTCAACATCATGTTTTTTCTTTTTGTCCATCACAGGCATTTCTTCTGTTAAATCACATATGTTACCGTCAACTCTTGCTCTAACGAAACCTTCCTTTACAGCATTTTCAAGCACTTTAACATGTTCACCTTTTTTACCTCTAATTACAGGTGCCATAATGTATATTCTACTACCCTCTTTTAGAGCTAATATTTGATCTACGATTTGGTCTACTGTTTGCATCTTTATTCTTTTACCGCACTTAGGACAATAAGGTACACCTATTCTTGCATAAAGCAATCTTAAATAATCGTATATTTCTGTTACCGTTCCAACTGTTGAACGTGGGTTTTTAGAAGTAGTTTTTTGATCTATAGAAATAGCAGGTGAAAGACCTTCTATTGACTCAACATCAGGTTTTTCCATCATACCTAAAAATTGTCTTGCATATGAAGATAAACTTTCAACATATCTTCTTTGTCCTTCTGCATATATAGTATCAAAAGCTAGTGAAGACTTACCAGAACCTGAAAGTCCAGTAAAAACTATTAATTTGTTTCTAGGTAATTCTATATCTACATCCTTTAAATTATGTTCTTTTGCTCCCTTTATAATTAATTTATCGTTCATAAAAAAATCACCAACGATTATTATATCATAGCAAGATGCAAAAAGCAAACATTTGTACTTATCAAAATCTACCAATTTGTAATTTTTTGCTAATCATTATGCTCTTAATGTCCTATCTTTTAATATGAACACAACATAGTATTCACCTTTTTTATTGCATCTTACTAACACTTTTGATATATCTATATTATTAGGAATTCTACTGTTTTGATTTATTCTCACATTTCCAAGGCACGGCAATTTAATATAGTTTTTGCTAACTTGTATATTATCATTAACTTTCCTTATACCATATTTGTTCTCTTTCTTTTCTGCTGGAAAAGCACCTTTCCCAGCAAAATACTTATCATATTCTTCCATGACAGATAGTTGTTCATTATATATTGCAAATCTATCTATATTTTCGTATTTTCTATTTACTCCCTCAAATTTATTTATAGGAACATTATTTTTAAAGAATCTATCTTCTTCAACTTTAATTTTGTTTATATAACATCTACGTGCGTATGATATAAATTTATTGTATACGTATCTCCTTTCCTTTAAAATTAAATTATGTATTTCTCTACAAGCGTTAAATGTATCTTCTATCATCTTTTTTTGTTTATCTGTTGGATAAATTCTACATATTTGAATTAAATTTTTACTAGACAAAACAATTTCCTCCTTTGAATAAAAAAATAAAACTTATGTGAACTAACATAATTTAATTATACTGGCTACTCTTACAGTTGTCAACAAAAATCGATTTTCAAAATTCGACAAAATTCAAGGTATAGCTTATTTTTATTAAACTATACCTTACATAATTTTTATACATTATCACTTAAATCTTTTATTAAATCTCTTATCATAGCTGCCTTTTCAAACTCATAGTTTTTAGCATATTCAAACATTTCCTTAGTTAACCTATCTATCATTTCTTCTGTTGTTTCTCCTTCTTTTGCCTCTATGTTTGTTTCTTCTTTGCTATCAAACGTAGCCTTAATGCTATCTCTTATATCTTTCTTTATAGTCTTAGGTATTATTCCATGTTTTTCATTATACTCTGTTTGAATTTTTCTTCTTCTGCTTGTCTCTGATATAGCCTTTTCCATAGACTGCGTAAGCTCATCAGCATACATTATTACTCTTCCTTTGTCATTTCTTGCAGCCCTTCCTATTGTTTGTATCAAAGAACGTTCACTTCTTAAGAAACCTTCTTTATCTGCATCAAGTATTGCAACCAGTGAAACTTCTGGAATATCAAGACCTTCTCTTAACAAGTTTATTCCAACAAGCACGTCAAAAACACCTTCTCTTAAACCTTTTATTATATCTAGTCTTTCTAGTGCCTTTATGTCAGAATGCATATATCTTACCTTTATATCTTTATTTTCCAAATAACTTGTAAGCTCTTCTGCCATTTTTTTAGTTAAAGTAGTAACAAGTACTCTTTCACCTTTTTCCACCGTTTCTTTTATATTTTCTATCAAATCTTCAATCTGATTTTCAGTAGGTTTAACTATGATTTTAGGATCTACTAAACCAGTAGGTCTAATTATTTGTTCTACTATTTGTTTGCTTCTTGCCTTTTCATAGTCTCCTGGAGTAGCACTAACATAAATAACCTCTTTTGCTTTTTCTTCCCATTCTGAAAATTTTAAAGGTCTGTTATCAAAAGCAGATGGAAGTCTAAAACCATATTCAACTAGATTTTCTTTTCTTGCTCTATCACCGTTGTACATTGCTCCAATTTGTGGAATAGTTGCATGTGATTCATCTATTATAACTAGAAAGTCGTCTCCCATATAGTCAAATAGTGTGTATGGTGCACTTCCCTTTTCTCTATCACTCATATATATTGAGTAGTTTTCGATACCTTGGCAAAAACCAGTTTCAGATAGCATTTCAATATCGAAATTAACTCTTTGCTCTAATCTATATGCCTCTACTATTTTATCTTGATCTCTTAACTCCTTTAGCCTTATTTCTAGGTCCTCTTTTATTCTACCAATAGCTTTATCTATTTTGTCTTTAGGTGTTACATAATGAGATTTTGGATATATAAGTTCATGCTTAACCCTTGCTATAACTTTACTAGTTACAGGATGTATATATGATATTTTATCAATTTCATCTCCAAAAAACTCTATTCTTAAAGCATGTTCATCTGTTCCAACTTCAAAAACATCAACAATATCACCTTTAACTCTAAACTTACCTCTGGTAAATTCTATATCATTTCTTTCATATTGCATTTCTATAAGTTTTTCTAGAACTTCTTCTCTTGACTTTTGCATACCTTCTCTTATTGATAAAGTCAAATTGCTATATGAATCCGGATCACCTAAAGAATATATTGCAGATACACTCGCTATTATTATAACATCTTTTCTCTCAAACAAAGCTGCAGTAGCGCTGTGTCTAAGTTTATCTATTTCATCATTAATACTACTATCTTTTTCTATGTATGTATCTGTAGAAGTTATATATGCTTCCGGTTGGTAATAATCAAAATAACTTATAAAATATTCCACGGCATTTTCAGGGAAAAACTCTTTAAATTCACTATATAATTGTCCTGCTAACGTTTTATTATGAGCCATTATAATAGTTGGTTTATTTACTTCCTTTATAACATTAGCCATAGTAAATGTTTTTCCGTGAACCTGTTACTCCAAGTAATGTCTGTGCATTATACCCTTTCTTTATACCTTCTACTAATTTTTTTATTGCCTCTGGTTGATCACCAGTAGGTTTAAACTGTGAATGTAATTTAAACATTTTTTGTCATCTCCTACATTTTTTTGTCTGATACTTTAGTCATACAACACTTATTCATTTTTACTTCCAATTAATTTTTTATTATCTAATTTAGTTATTCCAATAACATTACTATCTTTTGCCAAAATTGTTATCTGTCTTTTTGCGGTCATATTTAATTTTTCAAGTCTTTCTTTTTGACTGATATTATTTTCTATCATACTAGCATTCAATACTTCTAAGTTTGATAAAACAACCAAATGTAAAATATCAGTATAATCTCTAATATTACCATCTAGTTCTGGGTTGTTTTCTCTCCATTCTTTTGCAGTCATTCCAAATAACGCTACATTTATTACATCTGCTTCATTTGCATATACAAACAATTTTTGTTTATCCGTAAGTGTTGGTACTAGATTTTCTTTAATACTATCCGTATGAATTCTATAATTTGTTTTAGATAAGCTTCTTCTTACTGACCATTCTATTTTTCCTTGATATGTTTCATTATATTTTAATCTTTCAAATTCTTGAATTAAATATAACTTAAAAGCTGGATCTATCCAAGAAGCAAACTCTAGAGCAATATCAGGATGAGCAAATGTTCCACCATTATATTTTCCTCTTTTAGTTATGAACCCTTTTGCATTAGTTGTACTAACCCATCTAGATGGACTCATAGTAAAAGACTGATTTGCTGAATCATTTTTAAACTCGCCAGATTCCGCTAGTTTAAAATCCTCATTAAATAATTCTTCCCATAAACAATAAAAATCAAATGAACTTTTATTACTCATCCATTTTATTATAACATCACCTGGATTATTAGGATTTTTATATCTTGCCAAATCAGTAAGAGAAATATAATCTTTATTATTAATTCTCATAACACCTATTAAATTATTTTGTACATTTATTTTAGCTGTAATCTTATTATTCATTCTTTCCTCCAAGCTTTATAACGTTCCAAATTCGTGATTAATACATAATCAACATTTATCATTACTAATAGATTAAAACTGTGAATGTAATTTAAACATTTTACCTTCTCCTATTTTTCTATACTTTATATAGTATATCAAACGTGCGTTCACTAGTCAATAATAATCCTAAATATCTAAAATATAATTGACATTTTTTTGTTTTTTCTATATAATCACTATGACAGTTCTATAACTGATTTTTAATAAATATCATTATAGTGTGTAGGAGATTATTATGGGATTTTTTTCATTTATTATGTTTTTGTTAATAGCACTTCTTGTTCTCATAATTATAGGTTCCGTACAGGAATTTGCACTGTGGTGCGTTACTAAAAGAAGTCATGAATTTGTAACAATGATTATTCCTGCGATGTTATCTGTAATTTTGTTTGCAACCACAACAATTGGAACATATTTTGTGCTTAGATTGTTTAATATAAATGCTGTAAACGTGATATATTCAATGATTATGAAATGGGATTATAGTTTTAATAGCTACATATATATAATTATTTCATATATACTATGCTTTATACTATTTATAATTTTACAAGCATTTTGCTTAAACCTTTCAAATATTGATTATAAAAAGATATATAATTTTTTTAAGACTAAATTATTTGAAAAAGAAAACGTTAAAAGTTTAAATGTTGCAGAAAATGAACAAACGCAAACTTCTTTAATAGAAATACCAAACAAACCAAAAATAGGTTTCTTTTATTCGTTTTCAGCAAGTTTATTTACATTTTCAATATGTTTCTTTTCTACATTACTATTAATGTATATAGGAACTTTAATAGGCGGAAGTTATATATTATAACAGCTCACATAAGTGTATTACACTTACATGAGCTGCTTTTTTATACCATTTTATCTTATACTAAAGAATGCATCTTTTCCTAAATATTCAGAAGATGAGCCTAACTCTTCTTCTA
Organism: uncultured Clostridia bacterium; assembly: GCA_934149365.1. Classification (GTDB taxonomy): domain Bacteria; phylum Bacillota; class Clostridia; order TANB77; family CAG-465; genus CALXJE01. Next base: position 19,746 of record CAKPEI010000003.1, on the reverse strand, counting down.
TTCTTAAAAGTTGATTATATTTTGCCACTCTATCTGTTCTAGATGGTGCACCTGTCTTTATTTGACCTGCATTCATAGCAACAACTAAATCTGCAATTGTTGTATCTTCTGTTTCTCCAGATCTATGTGACACAACAGCTGTATAACCAGCTCTATTTGCCATAGAAATTGCATCTAATGTTTCTGTTAATGTACCTATTTGATTTACTTTTATAAGAATGCTGTTAGCTACTCCTTTTTCAATTCCTTTAGAAAGTCTTTCAGTATTTGTTACAAACAAATCATCACCAACTAATTGAATTTTATGTCCTAATTTTTCAGTAAGAAGTTTCCAACCTTCCCAATCTTCTTCTGCAAGACCATCTTCTAATGATATTATTGGGTATTTTTCTACTAAGTTTTCCCAATACTCAACCATTTCTTTCTTAGTGAATTTTTCACCTGTTTTCCAGAATAGATAAGTTCCATCTTCTTGATACATTTCTGTTGCAGCTGCATCAATTGCTATTTTAAAATCTTTTCCTGGTTTAAAGCCAGCCTTTTCTATTGCGCTAACAATAACTTCTAAAGCTTCTTCATCTTTAGATAAGTTTGGAGCAAATCCTCCTTCGTCACCAACAGATGTAGCATATCCTTTTTCTTTTAAAACTGCTTTTAAATTATGGAATACTTCTGCACACATTCTTAATGCTTCTTTAAAACTTTCAGCACCAACTGGCATTATCATAAATTCTTGAACATTAACACTGTTATCTGCGTGTTTTCCACCATTTAATATGTTCATCATAGGAACTGGCAATACTTTACCATTTACTCCACCTATATAGTTATATAATGACATACCTAAAGCTTCTGCTGCAGCTCTTGCTACTGCCAAAGATACTCCTAATATAGCATTTGCTCCTAATTTAGCTTTATTCTTTGTTCCGTCTAATTCAATCATAATTCTATCTATTTCTACTTGATCTAGTGCATTTAGTCCTTCTATTTCAGGTGCAATTATATCATTTACATTATCAACTGCATTTTGAACACCTTTTCCTAAATATCTTTTTTTATCGCCATCTCTTAATTCAACAGCTTCAAAAGCTCCTGTTGATGCTCCTGAAGGAACTATAGCGCGTCCAACGAAACCGCCTTCTACTGTTACTTCAACTTCTACAGTTGGGTTACCTCTAGAATCTAATACCTCTCTTCCATAAACTGATTCAATCATTAAATATTGCTTCATACTATTACCTCCTAATTTTACTATATATAAATATGAAAAACATATATTTATATCTTTATTATAATCTAATTAAAGATTTTCCTGTCATTTCTTCTGGAATATCCATTCCCATTAATTCTAAAATTGTAGGTGAAATATCTGTAAGAGCTCCAGACTCAATTCCTTTAACTCTTTTACTTGTTACTATTATTGGTACTCTATTAGTAGTATGAGATGTAACTGCTTCACCTGTTTTTAAATCAATCATTTGCTCACAATTTCCATGATCTGCAGTTATTATAGCTTCACCATCTAGTTTCTCTAAAACATCTACTATCTTTCCTACACATTCATCAACAGTTTCTACTGCCTTTATAGTTTTTTCCATGTTTCCAGTATGACCTACCATATCACCATTTGCAAAATTCATTATTATGACATCATACTTTTCACTTTCAATTGCCTCAATTACTTTGTCTGTTATTTCATATGCAGACATTTCAGGCTTCATATCATAAGTAGGTACTTTAGGTGATGGAACTAAAATTCTATCTTCACCTTTATATGTCTTCTCTTCTCCACCATTAAAGAAGAATGTAACATGAGCATACTTTTCTGTTTCTGCAATTCTTAATTGAGTTTTATTTTTCTTGCTTAAATATTCACCCAATGTATTAATTATTGGAGCTTTTCTGTAAGCAACTACAACATTTTTAATTGTCTCATCATACTCTGTCATTGTAACAAATTTAATATTTTTTACCTTACCTCCACGTCTATCAATGTGATCAAATTCATCATCAGTTATAGCTCTTGTTATTTCTCTTGCTCTATCTGGTCTAAAGTTAAAGAATATTGCAGCATCATTATCTTTAATTTTTCCAACTGCTTCATTATTTTCATCAACTAAAACAATTGGCTTTATAAATTCATCAAACTCTTGAGCTTCGTAAGAATTTTCTATAGCTTTTTGTACTGTTTTAAATTTATTACCTTCACCAAATACAAGAGCGTTATATGCAAGAGTTTCTCTTTCCCATCTATTATCTCTATCCATTGCATAATATCTGCCTGATATTGTTGCTATCTTTCCTACACCAATTTCTTTAATCTTTTCTTCTAATTTCTTCAAATAGTCCATACCAGAAGTAGGCGGTGTATCTCTACCATCCATAAATGCATGTACATAAACTTTAGTAAGTCCACTATCTTTTGCAAGTTTTAATAAAGCGTATAAATGATTTATATGGCTATGTACGCCTCCGTCTGAAACAAGTCCCATTAAATGTAAAGCACTATCATTTGCCTTAGCATGGTCTATAGCTTGTTTAAAGGCCTCATTCTCAAAGAACTTACCTTCATCTATTTCTTTAGATATTAATGTTAAATCTTGATATATTACTCTTCCTGCACCTATACTCATATGTCCAACTTCAGAATTTCCCATTTGTCCTACAGGAAGTCCTACTGCCAAGCCTTTACATTCCAAACTTGCATTTGGATACTCAGCTATTAATCTATCAAGGTTTGGTGTTTTGGCTTGCTTAAAAGCATTACCCTCTAATTCATCACTTAAACCTACTCCATCCATTATTATTAACATATGTTGTTTTCTACTCATAATCTTCTTTCTCCATTCTATTTACTATTAACACTATTTATTATATCTATAAAGTCAAGCTTCAAACTAGCTCCTCCAACAAGAGCTCCATCAACATTAGGTTGATTTAAAAGCTCTTGTGAGTTTTTTGCATTTACGCTTCCACCATAAAGTATTTTTACATTTTCTCCTACATTTTCATTATATAGCTCTGTTATTACTTGTCTTATATATTTACACATTTCTTCTGCTTGCTCACTAGTTGCTGTAAGTCCAGTTCCTATAGCCCATATTGGTTCATAAGCTATTATAACTTTAATAACATCATTTTCGGAAATATCATTTAGTGCCTGTACAACTTGATTTTTAACCAAACTCAAATATGTACCTTTTTCTCTTTGTTCCTTCTTTTCACCCACGCAAATAATAGGAATAATATCTTTTTCAAGAAGTTTTTTTGCCTTTTTATTCACACTTTCATCCGTTTCATTAAAATATTCTCTTCTTTCACTGTGCCCTATAATGCAATAATCTATGTCTATATTCTTTAGCATATCAGCACTTATCTCCCCAGTGTAGGCTCCGCTATCTTCAAAGTGAACATTTTGAGCTCCCACTTTTATATTTGACGTATACAAGATTTTTTTTACATCTTTTAATGCAATATATGTTGGACATATAGCAACATCACAGTTTAATTCTTTGCTAATATTAGTATCTAATTCTTTTGCAAAACTAGCAGATTTTGTAGCATCGTTGTTCATCTTCCAATTCCCAACTATTATCTTCTTTCTCATAAAAACCTCATTTCTATTCTACTATATATTCTTTTACATCTTGATCATTTGCCCAAGAAGGTACACTACTTTTGTTAAGGAAAGTAAATTTAACAGCACCTGCACTATCTACACTCCAAGTTCCTACCCAAAATGTAGGCACATCTATTTTCAATGTTTTCCATTTACTTTCTTTTAGTTCTTTATTCAATTCTTTTACCTTGTTTGCCATTGTGGCATCATCTGTTACATCATCACTAAGTATTGCCATTGAAACTGCATTTTGTATGTTTTGTGCATCGCTTAAAAACTTTTCTTTATTTCCCTCTTGTTCATAAACTGATTTTAATTCTTCTGCATTTTTGTCTGATCTATATCTTGCTTTACTTACATCTGGAGAAAACTCACCAGAATTAGGTATTAAGATTATAAACAAAAGAATCGCAACAGCAACTATCAAAATGATTATATTTCTTACAACTATATTTACATCTATCTTCTTTTTTGACCCCATATAATTCCCCTTTAGATTATTTATCAAGTAAAGCTGCTATTCCTGGAAGTTCTTTTCCTTCCATAAATTCCAAAGAAGCACCACCACCAGTAGACACATGACTCATTTTATCTTCTAAGCCAAATTTAGCTACTGCTGCTGCACTATCTCCTCCACCTATTATGCTTATAACATTTGAACTAGCTAAAGTCTCTGCTATTTCCTTTGTTCCTTTAGCGAAATTATCAAACTCAAAAACTCCAACAGGTCCATTCCAAACTACTGTTCCAGCTTTATTTATTATCTCTTTACATTTTTCTATAGTTCTTGGCCCTATATCTACACCTTCATAATCATCAGGTATATTATTAGTATCTACAATTATAGTCTTAGCATCATTAGAAAATTCACTTGCAGCTACTGTATCTATAGGAAGTACAAACTCAACATTTTTTTCTTTGGCTTTATTTAATATTTCAAGTGCAATATCTAACTTATCATCTTCACATATAGATTTGCCTATTTTTCCCCCTAAAGCCTTAACAAAAGTATAAGTCATTCCGCCACCAATAATTACTGTATCTACTTTATCTAATAATGTTGTTATAACAGCTATTTTACTTGATACTTTAGATCCTCCTAATATAGCTACTAATGGTCTTACCGGGCTATTTATTCCTTTATCTAAAGCGTTAAGTTCTTTTTCAATCAAAAAGCCACAAACAGCTGGTAAATATTTAGTTACGCCGTACGTCGAAGCATGCGCTCTATGGGCTGTCCCAAAAGCATCATTTACATATATATCAGCCAGTTTAGCTAGTTTCTTTGAGAATTCGTCATCGCATGCCTCTTCTTCTTCAAACATTCTCAAATTTTCAAGCAAAACAACATCCCCATTTTGCATATTGTTTACATATTTTTCAACATTTTCCCCTACTATATCAGTAAGTAGTTCTACTTTTCTTCCTAATAATTCACTTAACCTTTCAGCTACTGGGCGCAAACTAAGTTTTTCTTTAGTTTTACCTATATGAGAACAAAGAATAACTTTTGCATCGTGCTGAATTAAATAATTAATAGTTTTCATAGACTCTATTATTCTTTTATCATTAGTTATCTTAGTTTTTGTTTCAATATCTAGTGGCACATTAAAATCACATCTTAAAAGTACCTTTTTTCCTGAAACTTCAATATCTTCTACACTTTTTTTATTTAGCATATTATCCTCTTTTCCATTAAACCATTTTAGGCTCTAGTTATAGAGCCTAAAACAGTAAATTGCATATTATTTATTATCTTCTTTATACATATGACTAATTAAGTCAAGTGTCTTATTTGAATAACCCCACTCATTATCATACCAAGCAACCAACTTAACAAAGTTATCATTAAGACTTATACCTGCTTTTATATCAAATATTGATGTATGAGGATCATGAATGAAATCTGATGATACAACATCATCTTCTGTATAACTCATTATACCTTTTAATTCGCCATCACAAGCTTCTTTAATTTTTTCTACTATTTCCTCATATTTAGCTGGTTTTTCTAATCTACATGTTAAATCGACTACAGATACATCCAGTGTAGGCACTCTAAAAGACATACCTGTTAACTTACCATCTAAAGAAGGTATTACTTTTCCAACTGCTTTTGCTGCTCCTGTTGTTGATGGAATTATATTATATGTAGCAGCTCTTCCACCTCTCCAGTCTTTTGCAGAAGGTCCGTCAACTGTTTTTTGAGTAGCTGTTACAGAATGAACAGTGGTCATTAAACCTTCAGCTATTCCAAAGTTTTCATGAACAACTTTAGCAAGTGGTGCTAAACAGTTAGTTGTGCATGACGCATTAGAAATTACATTCATATCTGATTTATATTCTTTTTCATTTACTCCTACAACAAACATAGGTGCATCTTTTGAAGGTGCAGATATAATAACTTTTTTAGCTCCACCAGTAAAGTGAGCTGAAGCTTTTTCTGTTAATGTGAATACTCCTGAAGATTCAACTATATATTCTGCTCCTGTTTCTTTCCATGGTATTTCATTTGGATCTTTAAAATTGTATACTTTAACAAGCTTTCCATCAACTTTAAATCCACCATCTACCACTTCAATATCTTTTTCAAATTTGCCATGAATAGTATCATATTGTAACATATATTTCATATATGCAGTATCTATAAATGGATCATTTACCGCTACAACATCTATATCATCTCTATCTAAAGATGCTCTAAATACTAACCTTCCTATTCTTCCAAAACCATTAATTCCTACTTTTATCATAAATCAAATTACCTCCTATTTTTATAACTGTATTTTACATCACATATACTACTTTTGCAATATATTATAGCTATTTTTTTGGTAATTTATACTAATGTTTACAGAAAAAAAGAAGCAGGAAAATTATTCCTACTCCTTTGAGATTTTATAAATCTTCACCGCTGTTAATGAAGATTACAACTTCGTTAGATTCTGCAGATACATTGCCAGCTACATCAACTGCTACACCAGCATCTATGCAAAGTGCCAACGAACTAACTTCAACACCCATAAGTGTGATTTCATAAGTATCATCCGATACTTTGTTAATCTTGCTTATAGAAGCACCACCTGTAAGACCAAGGAGGTCTTTTTCAGTGATTTTGAAGCTTGCAAGGTTTGCTTCATTAACTTTTACAGTAAGGGTAACTTTCTGACCAACCGATACATTATCAGCACCTGTAATTTCAACTACCGGAGCAGTTGTATCATCAGGAACTACTATAACTTCCTCAGCTGTTACAGTTACATCAATAGTAGCAACCACACCGCTACCATCTTTAGCTGTTGCTGTTACTGTAGTGTTACCTACACCAACGGCTGTAATTTTGCCATTCTGATTAACAGTAGCTACTGCTGTGTTATGGCTTTCCCAAACGATACCCTTATTTGTTGCATTTGACGGCGATACTGTTGCACTTATAGTCTGGCTTTCGCCAATCTTAAGTTCAACCGATGTTGGATTAACTTTGATAGAAGATACATAAACTGTATCATCACCACTATTGTTATTTCCATCTGTTACAACAACTTTGATTTTTACACTCTTCTTAGAACCATCTGTTGCAGAACCAACAATGTAAGTCTGACCAACTTTGTTACCTTCAACAGATACATAACCATAATTTGATTTTGTGTAATAATCAGATATGAAAACTATTCTTTCAGACTGAGCTTCCCAAGACAGTGTCTTGTTAGTTGCATCTGAAGGGTTAATTTTCACTTTCGTTGTAACTGTCTCGCCAACTTTTACATAGATTGTAGATTCTGTTGCTGTCAAAGAAGTTATTTTGTTTCTACCATAGTTGTTATCATCTTCTTCAACATCAAAATCAACATCCCAAGTATTTGTGCAGCCATAAGCTACATCATACTTCTGAAGTCCAAAGTTATCATCAACAAATGTTGAGAGCACTTTAAACATCTGTGCATAAGTTACAAGACCTTCCGGATCAAACATGTTATATCCAACGCCATTCATCATACCAGCTGCTACTGTTTCGTTAATTGCTTGTTCTGCCCAATGACCTTGAATATCAGTAAATCTGCCATAACCATAATTGCTATAACCATAACCGATTTTGCCAGTCAAATGAGCCAAGCGATTAACTACTGCTGTAAACTCTGCACGTGTTATGCTCTGAGGAAGTCTTGCTGTACCGTCTGTATATCCACGAAGGATACCACGATTGTACAAACCTGCTGCAAGAGGCATACAGCTGTAATCCAAGTGACCTAAATCACTGAACATTGTGTAGTTAGCTGTTGAGAATGCGATACCGTCACGATTGAATTTGTTTTCAAGCATTCTAGCGATGCTGAAGAATACATCCAATCTGCTTACCTGGCTATTAGGGTTAACATAGAACTCTGCACCGTACTCGTTTGCAATATCTTCAAGCCAGTTAGGTACGCTCTTTACAGAGTTTGAAGCATAGGGACGAAGTCCACTATACCGATTGTTTGAATATCCATTGCTGTTATAATTATAACCGTAGTTATAATCATATCCAGTAGGATCGCCATTGTAGCCAAAAGCTACAACAGAGCTCATAACCATCATTACTACTACCATTGCCAAAGTTACTAATTTTTTCATGTCTTAAATCTCCTTCTGCCTTCACTTTATGTGAGGTCTTCATTTTTTTATTATAATTATATATATATAAACGGGTAGAACCCTGATTATTTTCTTGTCATATATTTATATGGCATCTTAATTATTTAAGATATTACTATTATACCACAATATAGCACTTTTTTCAAGTTTTTGTGTAAAAATAGTTGACTATATATTTTCATTCTGATATAATAATATGTTTTTGCGAACAAATTCCAAAGAAATATAAATTTAATTAAAAAAATCTCAAAAAAAATAGCTGCATATTTGCAGCCATTTTTATTTCCATATTCCAACTTTTTGTTCTCTTGCATTCTTCTGTAATTCTTTGAGTTCATCCACATATTTTACATTAGGTGGATAAGTAGCAACTTTAGCATAACCTTTTTCTAACAATTCTTTATTATACATAATTCCGTCTATGTATACATATGCCAAAAGTCTTCCATATTTATCTCTTTCTTGTACGTCAAATTCAAGTTTAACACTTTTGTTTGACAACCTTTCTTTTGTGTATTCAGAAGCTTTTACACCTTCTTCAGTATTTTTACTTTTATCTGGGTGTACACTTTCTGGAGTATCTACCCCTATAAGTCTAACTTTTTCTTCTTTTCCATTAAAGTTTACCACTATAGTATCTCCGTCTACAACTCTTACAACCTGATATTCCTCAGCATTGACAGTTTGACTTTCGTCATCTTTCTCTACTCCTAAATCAATATTGTAATTTTTTTCAACATAGGAAATAAGTTTATCATTTTGAGAAAAAGCAGCAATTAAACTAAGAATAACAAATACACAAATTCCAATAAGCGCCTTTTTATTTTTCTTACTCACAAAAATCAACCTCTCTTATAAAGATATTAATATTTATACCAAAAGTATCAAACAAAATCAAGAAAAACTTCTTTCCGCTTAAGAATAAATAATTCCCGGCACATAGCCAGGAATTATCTATTTTAATATATGTCTTTAAGATTTCTTCTCCTATTTGCCGCTTTCCTTTCTTCTTCCATTTGCTTATATGTTTTTATAGGTTTAGCCACTTTAAGCCTAGCAGATGATCTTTTATAGACACCATTAATTTCAACTACATACTTAAAATATCCTGTACTTTGAAGAGCAATGTACAAAATAGTTATTTCCTCAGCTGTTAAATTCCTATAACCCAAATCAGCAAATATACATACTTCGCCTGTATATGAACCATAATCATTCAAATCTTCATATGCATATACACCATCTTTTGATATGTACATATAATCGAAACTTATCCCATTTCTTATCTTTTCAATTATTGCATCTTTAACCCTGTTAAAAAACATAGTATTTAACATTCTTTTTGCTTCTTTTATCCGCGCCTGCGTAATATCCAATTTTTTATGTTCCTTATTTTCATATTTCGAAACATCTATCTGAACCACTGCACACATCAAAAAAATCAAGCCCAAAAACAGTATTACAATTATTCCCATCAAACTCATTTAAAATTCCTCCTTATTATTTTATTAAAAATATAAGTTATAATTCATCTGAACTAAATTATATCATACTTACGTTATTGTTTCAATTGCTTTTCGATAATTATGTAATCTTGTGTCGAAATAAAAAAAGATACACTAGACTTTAATAAGTCTCATGTATCAAATGTGGTGCGGGTAAAAGGACTTGAACCTTCACACCGGTTGGTACCAGATTCTAAGTCTGGCGCGTCTGCCAATTCCGCCATACCCGCGACCGTGTTTATATATTAACACATAAAATATAGTTTGTCAATTATTATATTACTATTTTCTTATTTTTTGCGTCAAGTTTTTAAATAATTGTTAAAAGAGCGACTTGTTAGTCGCTCCTTATTATATTAAAATACTCTTTTCTTAAAATAAACTGTTGTTGCTGTTATTCCAACTACTGAAACAAGCGCAATAGCAACATAATTTAAAATTCCATCAAAAGTATTTGGGTTGTTTGTCTTTTGAACTTTTGTATCTTGATATGTTAAAGTATAAGTTGAGAATTTATCTGTTTTAAATGATATTGTACCATCTTCATTTAATGTAGCATCTAGTATATCTGTTACTCCATTATGCACTCTTATAACATAGTACTTTCTCTCAAAACCTTCTTTAATCTCAGGAATACTTGCAGGCTTTGGTAAAGTAACATTAACTTCGTTTGAAGCTTCAGCTATCTTCTCTACCTTTATTGTATCATTCAAAGCTTTATATAAATCAATTTCATAGAAAGCCAATATAGTATAGTCTTTTCCTGCTTTTTCTTTTACTTTAGCTATATCTTCACTAGGAAGTTGATTTTCTTCAACATTTTGAACTTCAACTTTTTGTTTTAATTCGCTTTCTTTAACAACTATAGTAACATTTTCTTCGCCCAACACAGGATATTCTTTTATTGGATCCTCAGCTTTAATAAATTCAACGTTTGTTATTTTTGCAGCACTATTTGTTAAATTAAATGTACCACCATTAACCACAGTAACAGAGTTATCTTTATATCCATACTTATTCCAATCATAATCCCAAATAGCATAATTTGTATGAGTATAATTAAATGTTCCTCCATTTACTGTAAGAAGCTCTTTACCAGAAGCAAAACCTATATTTGCAACAACCGCACTGCTTGGTACAAGCATATTAAATGTACCATCATTTATAGTCATAATACCATAGTCATCATTTTTGATATATTTATTATTAGCTGACATATTAAATATACCACCATCAATTACTAAGTCTGCCATAACTCCATCTTTGTTGTCACTTGCTGTATAATAACCATTATCGATTAATGAAGATATTCCATTCTCTACTTGGAATGTTCCATCTTTTATTGTCATTTTACCGTGATTTAATATAACATAATATGAGTTGTTTTCTAAATCTTTACGGCTAAAAGTTCCTCCTTCAATAGTTACAGTACCGTCATTTATTAATGTTGCCTTTTTATTAGAAACATTATTAACAATTCCTTTACCTTTAACTGTTAAAGTTGCTCCTTTTTCAACTATAATAGTATGTTCATTTTCAGTATTAGTTATATTAAACCCAGCTAAATCTAATGTAACTTTACTTCCAGATGTAATAACGATACTCTCTTTTAAATTCTCTGTTAATGTTAAATCTGATGAAACTTTCTTTAGCTCAGCTGCATTAACATTAGATATGAATAGCATCATAAAAAGTGAAAAAATCATATACAAAACTTTTTTATTCATATAATATACTCCTCTCTATTTCATATATTCTACTTATATCACATAAACCAACATTAATCAATATATAAGTCTACTTTTATTAAATATTTTTCTAGACAATAAAAGAAGGTACTTTTAGTTATAAAATTAACTCAAATTATTAGACTTTCTATCTAATAATTTGAGTTCACTTCAATATTTTTACCTTTCATTTGGTATTACTATTGCTGCAATTATATATGCCAAAAGACCAGAACCACCAAGACAAGTAAATAATATCCATGCTAATCTTACTAAACTTACATCTAGCCCAAAGTATTCAGCAAGGCCTCCACAAACTCCACAAAATATTCTTTCTTTTGCTGATTTATATAATCTTTTTTCTTTTTTACTTTCATTTTCACTCATTTTAATCACTCCTATTTACTAAATTTAACATTTACCTTTCCTGTACCACAGTCAATTTTTATATTTCTATTTTCTTCTGTATTTTTCACTTTTTTGTCACCTGAGCCACCAATCGTTACATCGCCTACTTCTATTTGTCCTATTCCAACGTCTAAATCATAATTGTATTCATTTTTATTTCCTTCTACTTTTAATTCTACTTTACCTGCTCCACAATCTATATCAATATTATTTACACTAATATTTCCTTCTATTTGACCAGCACCACATTCTATTTCAGTAGTATCGCATTTTACATCATTAATTACAGCAACACCTGCGCCAATTTCTAGACTAACATTTTGAAATTCATAATCACTTGGAACATATATGACTATTTCTTGATTATTCTTTCCTAGAAAATTTATTATATTTTTGCTTTCTATATAAAGAGCATTATCTTTTTCGTTTACATCAATAACTGCTTTCTTGCCTTCTACTTTAAAACTATCTCCTGTTTTAATTTTAACTTTTCCAGCATCAATTTTTATGTTTAAATCTTTTATATCATTATTTGATATTTCTTGAGTTATTTCTTTGTCCCAATCTATGTCTATTTTATCTTTTAAGTAGTTTAAATTTAATGTACTTCCACACACCAAACCAACTATACAAAGTATTATTCCTATTATTCCAAGCCATAATGCTGCTTTAAGCCATGTTTTCATTATTCTTCACTCCTTCCTATAACTTTCTGACATAATTTTACTATCTGCCTTATAGCACTAGGAAACACCTTTATTCCAACAAAGCCTATTGCTATAGTTAGTGCTATTCCAATTGCTATTAGTATAAAAGAAAGTCCTATTAAGAATATTCCTCCAAAAATATCAGTAAACAAAAATGCTATTCCAAATCCAAAACACGCTACACCAACTACACCAATACCAACTCCCGCACAGCCAATTCCAAACAGTGTTGCAATTACACTTATTGCAATTGGAAGAAGAATAGGCACTGACACCACTAAAAGTAAAATAAGTAATAGTATTGTCAAGGTTTCTCTATTGCTGCTTGTATTATTTTCTTTTTTTGCACTAACCTCTTCTTTGCTATCATCTTTAAACGTATCTGTTTCTTTTATCATGTTAGCTAATTTTTCTACATCACCTAATTCATTTATAACTGAAAGTTCATTTTCTTTACCAGCATCATTAAAATACTCTTCATAATATTTTAATGCATTTTGCCTTTCTACTTCTGGTAAAGATTTAAGTGAATTTTCTAATTCTTTTAAATATTCTTCTCTACTCTGTATCTGTCTTTCCATTATTTATCCCCCCACTAAACACATTATCTATTTTTTCTTTATATAGTTTCCATTCCTCTTTATATAAAGCTAAGGTTATCTTTCCTTTTTCCGTTATCTTGTAATATCTTCTGTTTCTACCCTGATATTCTTTATCATATACTTCTAGGCACTGGTCTTTCTGTAACCTTCTTAGAACTGGATATAACGTTGATTCAGATATATCTACTGCCTTCCTAATATATTGCGTTATTTCGTATCCATAAGTATCATTTCTTGATACTACTTCAAGCACTAAAGCATCTAATAGTGTCGAGCTAACTGAAAATATCATTTTATACCTCCTTTTTATTTTACAATATTATACGTTATATAATATTATTTGTCAATACATATGTGTACAAAAAAATAACAGAGCTAAACTCTGCTATTTTAGTATAAGCATTTCATAAGCCGGGTTCTGTATTAGATGACCATTAATCTTGAATATATATCGCTATATATTTCTTCGCCGCCAATTCAAAAGATGCCAAGGCAGCTTAACCTTTTAATCTGGCGTTGCACCTGATGGAGTTTACACTAAAGATATGTTACCATATCAGTAAGTGAGCTCTTACCTCACTTTTTCACCCTTACCATTTACATGGCGGTTATTTTCTGTTGCACTTTTCCTAGAATTACTTCCGCTAGACGTTATCTAGCATCATGCCTTGTGGTGCCCGGACTTTCCTCACATTTCGCGCGGTCACCAGAAATACTTACATAAATATTATATCACACGGAGTATGTTTTGTCCATAAACAAAAGCCCCTTATCTCTTGTATATTACAAGCTATATAAGGAGCAATTGTTTTGATCATTGCTTAATCTTTTTTGTCTTTAAAAACATCATTTTCGCACTTTTGATTAGCAATAGTACACGATGTTTTACAAGCACTCTGACAAGATGTTTGGCACTCACCACAACCGATAGACTTACCACTCATTTTGTCAAAACCTTTTGAGATAGTTTTTACACCTTTCATGTTACATCTTCCTTTCATATTAATGATTAAATTAATTATTTTACCACGAAGATTATACCATAACATATCAAAAGATGTAAATTATATTTCATACTCTTTTCTAAAATCTTCAAAAGATATGACTCTTACACCATTTTTTTCTGCCTTTTCTAGTTTAGAACCAGCATTTTCTCCGGCTATAAGAAGACTAGTTTTCTTAGACACAGTACTTGAAGATTTACCAGAATTATCTTCTATCATTTTAACTATATCATTTCTAGAAATACCATCAAATGAGCCTGTTATTGCAATCATCATCCCCTCTAACTTGTTTGATTTTATTTCCTTTTTAATTCCTTTTAAGTTAACACCAGCTTCTTGTAATTTTTGCAGAATAACATTAGTTTTTGGCTTGTTCATAAACTCTACAACAGATTCTGCCATTTTAGGTCCAAAATCTTCTAGCTCTAGTATTTTATCATAACTTGCTTTTTGTATCTGATATATATCATCAAAAGATGTAGCTAATATTTTAGAAGCTTTTTTACCAATATGCCTCATTCCAAGGCCAAAAAGTAATCTATCTAGTTCATTACTTTTACTTTTTTCTATAGCGGCTAAAAGGTTTTTAGCTGATTTATCAGCATATCTATCCAAGCTTTTTACTTCATCATATTTTAAATAATATATATCTCCCACATCTTTTATATAGTTTTTAGATATAAGAGTGTCAATAGCGGCATCCCCCATACCATCGATATCCATACATTCTCTGGACACAAAATGTACAATAGCTCTGTATATTTGAGCATCACACTCACTATTAGTACATCTTAAAGCGACTTCATCTTCTGACTTTTCAAGCAATTCAGAACAAACGGGACAATATTTAGGAATTTCATACTCTTCCTCTTTTCCAGTTCTTTTCTCCTTTACTACAGAAACAACTTCTGGAATTACATCACCTGCTTTTTTTATTTTTACATAATCTCCTACCCTTATATCTTTTTCTTTTACATAGTCAAAATTATGTAGTGTAGTCTTAGATATAGTTGACCCGGCTATTTTTACTGGTTCAATAATAGCCATAGGTGTAACCTGTCCCGTTCTTCCAACTTGCACTTTTATATCTATAACCTTAGTTTCTTTTTCTTCAGGTGGATATTTATATGCAACAGCCCATTTTGGCACTTTAGATGTAGTTCCCATAGTTTCCCTTAGCTTTAAATCATTTACTTTAACAACAGCTCCATCTATATCATAAGCAAGATTATCTCTTTTTTTACCAATATCTTCAATAGCTTTTAATACCTCTCTTACTCCTTTGCATACTTTAGAATACTCTATTGTCTGTATACCTACATCTTTGCAAAGTTTTAATCCTTCACTATGCTTAGTTACTTCTATTCCAGATATTTTCTGAATATTAAAAACAAATATACTAAGTTTTCTTTCTTTTACTAAGCTTGTATCAAGTTGTCTTAGAGTACCCGCTGCTGCATTTCTTGGGTTAGCAAGTAACGGTTTACCTTGTTTTGCAAGTTCGTCATTTAATCTATCAAATTGTTTTCTTGCAAGATAAACTTCCCCTCTTACTTCAATGGTAATGTCCTTATTCAATTCTTCTTTTATTTCATCAAGTGTTTTTAGATTTTCTGTTACGTCTTCTCCAACAATTCCATTTCCTCTAGTAGATCCTCTTACAAGTTTTCCATCTACATATTCTAAAGAAACTGACAAACCATCTATCTTTGTCTCGACTACAAACTCAGTATCTTCTCCATATTCTTTAATTACTTTATTTACAAACTCTTCAACATCATCATATGAAAATACATCTTGCAAACTTTGCATAGGCACTTCATGATTTACTTCTTCAAAGCTATTTGAAGCTGTTCCACCAACTATTTGAGTAGGTGAATTTTTAGTTAAAAGACTTGGAAATCTTCTCTCCAAGTCTTTTAATCTATTCATTAGCATATCATACTCATAATCTGATATTTCAGGGCTGTCTTCATTGTAATAGAGGTCACTATGATGCCTTATTTCTTTTCTTAACTTGGTAACTTCTTTCTTAGCTTGTTTAATGTCCATATCAGTTTGAACATTACTTTCGCTTGCCTCTCCAAACAAATTTAACTGCTCCATATTATCAAACTCCATATCTATATCATATATTATTTTTCTACATCAATATGTTTTCCAAATTTAGCTAAATAATCAAATAAAGACCATATAGTTGCAAGTACAGCAAGTGTAATTGAAACTGTCATAAATACATTTATACTTAACTCAAATAGTTCCATACTTGTTCCATTTACTAAAAATTCTCCAAATGGATTTGTATCAATTATTGCTAGGGCAATACCTGTCATTTGGAATATTGTCTTTATCTTTCCTGATTTTACAGCTGCTATAGCAACTCCATTATCAGAGCCAAACATTCTAAGTGCTGATGCGAAGAAATCTCTAAATACAACTATAGCTACCATCCATGCTGGTATAGTTCCTATTCCTACAAGCATAATTAAACCTGATGAAACAAGTAATTTATCTGCAAGTGGATCCATTATTTTACCGAAATTTGTAACTATATTATTCTTTCTTGATATTCTTCCATCAAGAGCATCAGTAACTGCTGCTATAACAAAAACACCTAATGCTATATATTTCATTCCTTCCCATACTTTTAACTCTACTAATACCATAAGAATTATAAATACTGGTACTAGTGCAATTCTTAGCATTGTTAACTTATTTGGTAAATTCATTTTTTTTAACATTTTAAACATAACATTCTCTCCTTTTCTTTTACTTTTAATGCTAATTAGATAATATAAACTATTTTAAATTATTTACTAAATCTTTAAAATGGTTTCCTCTTATCTCAAAATTTTTGTACATATCAAACGAAGCAGAAGCTGGTGATAGTACAACTATATCATTACTTTTAGCAATAGAATTAGCGTAATCTACACATTCTTCCATACTATTTAAAGTAACTATATCAATATCGTAGTTTGCACCTTTTTGTTTAATTTCATTTTCTACAGCTTTCTTTATTTTAGGTGCCGTCTTTCCCATAAGTATAAGAGTTTTTACTTTCTCTAATACATAAGGAGCCATTACATCATACTCTAAATTTTTATCATAGCCACCTGCAATCAATATTATCTTTTGATTAAATGATTTAAGGCCTGCTATAGTTCTTGAAGGACTTGTACCAATAGAATCATTATACCATTTTACACCATTTCTATCTCTTACAAATTCCATCCTATGTTCTACGCCATTAAAGCTTGTTATAACTTTTCTAATAGGCTGAATTCCAGTTTCAGATATAACTGCAGCTGCTCCTGCACATATATTTGCTATATTGTGAATACCTAAAAGCTTAACATTATCTACATACTCTATATCTTTATCGCCAGAAATAACATTCTGAACTATATTTTTGCCATCTAAATATACACCATTTTCTACATTACCTTTTAAGCTAAAATATCTTACATTAACACCCTTAGGTACTTCTTTAAGATACCTTTTTGTCATATTATCATCTTTATTAAATATAACAATATCACCTGGTTTTTGGTATTTAAAAATGTTTGCTTTGGCATCTATATATTCGTCATAGCTTCTATGATAGTCTAAATGGTTAGGTGAAATATTAGTAACCACAGATATGTTTGGGCTTTCTTTCAAAGTCATAAGCTGAAAACTACTAAGTTCTAATACAACTATATCACTTTCTTTAATCTCTTCTATTTTAGAAAATATAGCTTTACCTATGTTTCCACCAAGCCATACTTTATACCCTGCTTCTTCTAAAAACTTAGATATAAGAGTAGTAGTTGTAGTTTTTCCATCACTACCTGTTACAGCAACTATCTTACATGGTGCTAAATGAATTAACATCTCTATTTCAGAAGTTATAACTGTCCCACTTGCTTTAGCAGCTTCAATTTCAGGATAAAAAGGTCTTACTCCTGGTGACCTAAATAAATAATCTAAATCTGCTATTTCCTGTAAGTAGCTTTCTCCTAAATGATATTCTAATTTATACTCTTTCAAAGAAGGATACTTTTCTAACAAGTTTATATCTTTATCATAAACTGAAATCTTAGCTCCTAAAGAGTACAAATAACCTATTGCTGGAAGATTGCTTACACCTATACCTACTAGTCCTACCTTTTTTCCTTTTATATTTTTTTTAAATTCTAGTAATCTATTCATAAACTATCTACCTCCGCCTCATTATATTACATATATATTCAATTTGCAATATTTTAAGATTTTTTTACATATTTTTTACAATACACTGCACAAAAATAGCCATATAGATTAAAGTAACCTATATGACTAAAATATAATAAACTAAAAACAATTCATTTCTAACTTAATGTCCATACTGTTTTTCCATTTTCAGTTGTTTTCTGGACGTTAGTTGTTAGAGACACATACGGACGGACAGCGTAGGTATAACTCTGTGGGTTGCCATCAGAATAGAACACGGCGCTAGTGTTCACAATAGACGAAAAAACGTTGCGAACACTGAAATACGCACAACCGTCGCAGAAACTTGCAAGGTTACACGAAGAAGCAAGCCAGTATGTTTCTGCTTGATATACTAAATTTTGTTTTACTGTGTCTTTTGTTATTCTATTTGCATGCTCTGTTTTATTTATTTCGTAATAATCTGATTTATATTCTCCTAAATCTTTTCCTTCTAGCACATAATCTCTTGCTAACTTACTATTTAATTTAGTTTCTATTTCTCCTATTGTCATTGCTTCTGCCGTTTCTATTGTGTCAAAGTTATCATCAAAGTATATTCCTTTGGGCCCATTATACTCTAATATTTTGTTTACTATGTCTATATTCATACTTTGGGCCTTTCCTTTTCCAGCTACTGTATATAGCGCATCACACACTGTATTTAACATTGTTGGTCCATTTAAGTATCCACCTTTATCTCCTAATGTTAATTTACCATACGTTCCTGTTTTTTTTCTCATATCTGGCGCTATAAGCAAACTTCCATCTTCTCCTAAACCTATGTACCTCCATGTATCGACTTCTATGCTTACTGTTTGTGTCTTTGTACTATCTGCTGCTCCTGTTGAACTTCGTTCACTTCCGTCTGTTGTATAACTCTTCTCTGTTAACACTGCATCATACTTTACTTCATCTCCTACTTTTATTCCTGCTTTTACTGCTGTTCTTGCTGTTTCTGTTAGACCTGTATATACTTCTCCATCTTCTGTTACTGTATATGCTCCTTCTCCAGCTCCCACTTTATATCCTGCTTCTTGTAATTTCTTTTCTGCATAGTTACTAAATGATGTTATTGTATTATCGTTCTCTTTTATCTTTGCCTCATCTAGCATCCAGTCTGCATGAGCCATAGCCACTAAGTCTTTTGCATTTGATATGTCTGTATCCGTCTTTGCTTTATTTGCCTTTCCTATTATTCCGCTATTTGATAGCGATAAAATTATTGCTGTGGCTAATATTATCATTACTATTATTGTTATTACTAATACTATTAATGATATTCCGCCTTCTTGATTTTTCTTTTGTT
>CAKPEI010000002.1 GCA_934149365.1 uncultured Clostridia bacterium | reverse complement strand
CTTTGTTTTGTACGTTTCGTTATGTTAATCATAACTCTCGCTTGGCTTTACTTACTCTTTATTTTTCAATGTGCTTTTTTGCTCTCCATCGCTGTGAGCAAGATAGATTTTAACACAGGCTTTTTACTTTGTCAACCAATTTCGACAATTTTTTTTAATTTTTTCAAAATTAGTTTTTTAAGTAAAAAATGCGGTAAAAAAATTACTGATTTTATATTATAAAACCAACAATTTCATAAACCATCAACCTATGTTTCTATTATAATGCATGGTCATCAAAAAAGCAATAGTTTTCTCAAACTTTTTTACTTTTTTTGCAAATTTCTTTGTCTGCATATTTCATATGTTGTCATAGCCATACTTGCAGAAGCATTAAGAGAGTTTATTTTGCCATACATAGGTATCTTTAAAACAGCATCGCAGTTTTCTTTTACTAGTCTAGAAATTCCCTGTCCTTCATTGCCTACAACAATACCTATACTACCTGTTAAATCATAGTCATATATGTTAGCCTCTCCATCCATATCTAAACCATATATCCACAAGCCATTATTTTTTAACTTCTTAATTGTCTCAGTTATATTAGATACTCTGGCTACTTTTACATATGAACATGCACCTGCTGCAACCTTTTCTACTGTATCTGTTATAGCACAAGCATTCCTCTTTGCTATAATAACTCCATGTGCTCCCATACATTCTGCTGTCCTTATGACAGCTCCTAAGTTTTGCGGATCTTCTATTTTGTCTAATATAATCACTAGTGGTGCTTCATTTTTTAATCTAGCCTCTTCTAATATATCTTCAACGTCATAGTATTCATATTCCGTATATGCTGCAACTATTCCTTGATGAGGTTTGTTCTCTGATAATTTATCTAATTTATATTTATCACTATCAACCACAACTATTTTTTTATTTATAGCTTCCTTTTTTATATCAAAAAGTTCTTTTAGTCCTTTTTGTATATATATTTTATTAATTGTCTTTTCAGATGCTATTAATTCTTTTACCGGATTTCTTCCGTATACAATTGGCATGTTACCATTCCTTTCTATTTGATAATTTTCATATATAATGATATAATTATATTATAATTATATTTTATAAGGAGGAATTAATATGGACTTCTTGCTAACTATTTTAATAGTCTATATAATCATGCGGCTTACATTTTCATTTTTGGGAATATGCTTCGACCTGCTAGGCGCAATATTTAAAGTAATTGGCTTTTTAATAATCATCCGTATTATTGTTTCGCTCTTATTTAACTTATTTTAACTATACTATAAACCAAAGGAGAATTTATATGACTTACATATTTGGATTTTTAAGCATAATCTTTTCAATTGCAGCTACGGTACTAACTATCTTGGTATTAATTGCTTTCCTTAAACGCTTTACCTGGGTATTGTGGTTAATGTTAGCAAATGCCGCATTCGGACTCATCTTCATACTTTGTATGATGATTCCAAAACTGTAACACTATTTAGTGTTACAGTTTTTTTATTCATCTACTTTAAGAGCAGTCATAAATGCATCTTGTGGAAGTTCAACATTTCCTACCTGCCTCATTCTTTTCTTTCCTTCTTTTTGCTTTTCTAAAAGTTTTTTCTTTCTTGTTATATCTCCACCATAACATTTAGCAAGTACATCTTTACGAAGTGCTTTAACTGTCTCTCTTGCTACAACTTTTCCTCCTATTGCAGCTTGTATTGGTATTTCAAAAAGCTGCCTTGGTATAATCTCTTTTAATTTTTCAGCTATTTTTCTTCCTCTTGTTTCAGCCTTACTCCTATGTACTATAAAAGATAAAGCATCTACAACATCCCCATTTAATAATATATCTAGTTTTACAAGATTAGATTTCTCATAGTGAGATATTTCATAGTCAAAAGAAGCATATCCTTTACTTCTCGACTTTAAACTATTAAAGAAATCATATATTATTTCGTTTAAAGGTATTTCATATTCCAAATTAACTCTACTATCATCAATATATTTCATATTGATAAATTTTCCTCTTCTTTCTTGTGCAAGTTCCATAATATTACCAACAAACTCTTTAGGAACAATAATGTCCGATTTTGCAATTGGTTCCTCTATTCTATCTATTTCTTGCATGCTAGGTAAATCTGCAGGGTTATATAACTCTATAACTTCACCATTTGATTTATATACTTTATATATTACACTTGGAGATGTAGTTATAATATTTATGTTGTATTCTCTTTCAATTCTTTCTTGTACTATTTCCATATGAAGTAAACCTAAAAATCCACATCTAAACCCATGACCTAAAGCAGCTGATGTTTCAAGTTCATAATTTAAAGATGCATCATTAAGTTTTAATTTCATAAGTGCTTCCTTAAGTTCCTCGTAATCGCTACCATCTGCAGGAAATATTCCAGCATATACCATAGATTTTACTTCTTTATATCCTTCTAAAGCTTTTTCTGCAGGATTGTCCTTTAAAGTTATTGTATCCCCCACTCTTATATCTGAAACGTTTTTTATACTAGCTGCTATATAACCAACTTCTCCTGCTTCTAAGGTATCACATGGTTCATAGCCACCAACTTTAAAATATCCAAGTTCAACTATTTCATAAACTGCTTTATTTGACATGGTAATTATTTTATCACCTTTTGAAACTTTACCTTCTTTTACTCTTATGTGAGCCACAGCCCCTTTATAATTATCATATATAGAATCAAATATTAAAGCTTTAAGGGGTAAATTACTATCTCCTTTAGGTGCTGGCACTTTATTTACTATTTCCTCTAATACAGCTTCTACATTTAATCCTGTTTTAGCAGAAATACAAGGAGCATCCATTGCTTCTATTCCAATAATATTTTCTATTTCTTCTTTTACTTCATCAGGTCTTGCGGCAGGTAAGTCTATTTTATTTATAACTGGTATAATTTCTAGATTATTCTCTAAAGCCAAATAAACATTTGCTAAAGTTTGAGCTTCTACACCTTGAGCTGCATCTACCACAAGTATAGCACCTTCACAAGCTGCTAAACTTCTTGATACTTCGTAATTAAAATCAACATGTCCCGGTGTATCTATCAGATTTAAGATATATTCTTCTCCGTCTTTTGCAGTATATTTCATTCTTACTGCTTGTGATTTTATTGTTATTCCTCTTTCACGCTCTATATCCATGTTATCTAGTACTTGTTCTTTTAAGTCCCTTACTTCGACTGTTTTAGTAAGTTCTAATAGTCTATCTGCAAGTGTAGATTTCCCATGATCAATATGAGCTATTATACTAAAATTTCTAATATTATCCTTGTTTATCAATACTGTCATTCCTTCCTACCATGAATAAATTTTAACATATATCAGATTAAAAGTCGATAGCTATATAAAAAAACAAGTGATAACCATAATTTATATAGTTACCACTTATTTTAAACTAATGCCTTAGATATTCTGGCCTTGAATTTCTTACCTTAGTATACTCACCTGGATAAGCAATTTGAAGCGCTCTTAATGGACTATGATTACAATAACGTTTTAGCATACCGCCTAAATCATTATCATAAAAAACATTTGCACTTATACCATCTACAACTTGTTCTTTTGTCCACTTAAGCCTTTCTTCTACAAGCCATTTCACTGCGTTCTTTACCTTTTCTTCTGTCCAAACAGGCATTTTAATAACTTGCCATTCTTTAACATCCACCATTGCCACAAGTTTTATTAATTCATATACGCCTCCACCATACTTTATGGCTTTACTTCCACCATATTTTTGAATTAATTTGGCATCGATTTTAGTTAAATCAGGAATAGAATCTAGGCAAATGCCTTCTTTTTCAGCAAGCCATGTCATGAAATCTTTTCTGTTTTCCTCTTTCTCCCAGAAACCATTCTCAACTTTATTTAATTCCCAATAATTGATATCAAACTCAGGAAAACAATAAGTTATCAATGAAAAAATGGAAGAATTAAAAGCCCTTCTTGTACCTCCTAACTTATACTTCCGAAGATATGGATAAGATATAGTATGACATATTTCCTCCCGCGACATATGAAGTTTTTCTAAAATAACTTGCCGAAGAATTTCTTTCATACTTTCTTTTGTAATATACCCATTTGGAAATTTTTTTAAATCTCCATTTACAACAAGACTATACACCTCTAATGGAGTAAGAAATGTTGTATCAATTTTTTTAGCTTTTGATTTCATTTTAAACCTCCTATATATCCATATTAATTAATATATACAAAATTCCTAACAATATAATTTTACCATATTATGTATACTTTTTCAACACATACATTACATAAAATATATATCACAAACAAAAATAGCCACATAGACGAAAGAGCTTGTCTACATGACTAAATATATAAATATGTCAACTAAAACATCTGCATTTAATACTTTTATGTATACATATGTGGCATGCACTTACTTTTGGAAGCGCCTATTTTTTATGTTTTGTTCCTACTTACACTGTGCATTTTATGTTAATTTCATATCTTCCCATGTTTACGCACTTCCCATTTTTCCTAGTTTTGTGCCTACTTTATTTTCCATTCTGTTTCCCCAGCATCTCGTGTTAACTGGATATTAGATTTTAGAGAAACTACGGGGCGAACCGCATACGCATAGATGCTAGAGTAGACATTCGAACCGAACGCACCGCTCGCGTCCACGCCAGCAGAGCCAACGCAGCGTACAAGGAAGTTTGCATCGCTGAGACCAAAAGCCATACTGACACATGGAGAAGCAAGCCAGTACGTATTTTTAGCATTGTATACTAAATCTATATTACCCGGATTTTCCATCTCTTTTACATCACTTGTTTTATTTATATAGTAATAATCTGCATAATATGTTCCTAAGTCTTTTCCATCTGGTGTTGTTCCATTTCCTAATGTCGTTCCCAGTTTACTTTCTATTTCTCCTATTGTTAATGCTGTTGGTGTTTTTACTTCATTATTATTATTATCGTAATATGTTCCTTTTGGTCCTGTATATCCTAATATATTATTTACATCATCTATATTCATACTTCTTGCTGTTCCTACTCCTTCTTTTGAATATAGCTTTTCACATATTGTGTTTAACATTGCAGGTCCATTTAGGTATCCACCTTTTCCTCCTAACGTTACTTTTGTATTTGTTGCTACTGCATTTGCCGTTGATAAATCTGCCATTATTTCTAGCTCTCCATTTGCATTTGTTCCTAAGTATTTCCATGTTATATCTGTATTTGTTGTTATGGTTTGTGGTTGTGGATTGGTTTCTGTGTGGCTATTTTGGTCACATGTATTCTCTCTTCCGTCTGTTGTATATGTAGTCGATGTTACTGTATATCCTGTTACTACATCTCCTACCTTTATTCCCGCTACTATTGCTTTTCTTGCATTTTCATTTAAGTTTGAATATACTTCTCCATCTGCTCCTACTGCTCCTTTGTAGCCACTCTTTTCTAGCTTTTTGTTTGCATACGCTTCAAATGAACCTTCTGCTGTTTGCTCATCTGCTGTCATTAACTCCCATTCTGCTCTTAGGGTATTTACATACTCTTTTAAATTTGCTGTATCACTATCTGTCTTTGCTTTATTTGCCTTCCCTATTATTCCACTATTTGATAGTGACAAAATTATTGCTGCGGCTAATATTATCATTACTATTATTGTTATTACTAATACTATTAATGATATTCCGCCTTTTAGTTTAACTTTTGTTCTCATACTTTTTTCCTCCATTTTCTTAGAACAATTTTTATATATACATATTATTTCACATTACTTTAAATTTTGCAATTGTTTTTAATTGCTTTTATGTATTTTTGGTTATGTTTTTTATGTATATATGGCTGTGTATATTTACATGATTTACTATCATGATTATACCTTAATTAATTTTTGCTTTTCTTTTTATTTAGACGCAAAAAAGCTAGCTATACATTTTACTCTGTATAACTAACTTCTTTTTTTACTTTACTATATTCTTTTATTTTCTGCACGCAAAACGCAGCTACTTTTGTAGCTATATTCTTAAATTGTATGCTCTCTCTAGAGTTATACCGTTTGCATGCTCTTTAGTTAACATATTTTCACCTCTTTTCTTTTTATTCTTTCTCTTACCTTTTTATATTACTATATATTATTTCTTTTTTCAACACTTTTGGTATTATTTATTTATTTGTAATTTTTCTGTAACACATTCTTCTTTAACTTTCCATATTTTTCTGATATAATAACTATGGTGATAATAATGGAAAACAGCTACTGCACTTTAAAAGGTTCTAAACTTATTTGGAAAATATATAAAGTGGATAAAAATAAAGTGTATTTAGAAATGAATAATAAAAAAATGGTTACAGATATAAATAACATAGTGCTATTAAATGATTATATTCCAGTAACTGACACTTCTATAAATTTGAATATAAATAGAAGCGCTGACGTGCCTTCTGAAATTATGCTAAGGCATAAAACTAAAGAAGAGGCTATGTATGAACTTGATAAATTCATAGATACAGCTATTTGTGCAAATCTTCCAAGAGTTAAAATAATTCATGGAAGAAGTGGTGGAATTTTAAGGAAAGCTGTTCATGAATATTTAGATAACTCACCTTTTGTTTCTTCATACTCTCTTGGTATGTATCATGAAGGTGGCCTTGGAGTAACTGTAGCACATTTAAAAAAGTACAACTAAGTTTTTGAGCTTAATTGTACTTTTTTTGTTTTAGTCTATGTCGCTATATACATTTACTTTCTCTTTATATATATCAACGTATTTTTCAATTTTATTTTCTACTTCACTTCTACTTGGCTCTTGTGATTTTCTCCAAAACCAAGCTCCCACTATTGCAAGTACACATACTATTGTTACTAAAACAACCATTAAATACTCTTTCATATATCTTACCTCCACCTACATATTTTAATATATTAATTATTTTTTAGTGATAAAATACTTCGTGCCTTTTCTACTTCCTCATTTGTGGGAGCTTTAGTCCCTTCTAAAGGATATTTAAGTCCTAAACTTATCCATTTTTCTTTTCCGTAATCATGATATGGAAGAACTTCCACCTTTTCTACAGTTTTAAGTGTGTCTATGAATTTCTTAGTTTTTATCAAATCTTCCTCATTATCTGTATATCCTGGAACTAATACTTGTCTTATCCACATTTTAATTCCCTTATCAGATAAATATCTTGCAAAATTCAATTCATTTACATTTGAAAATCCAGTAAGTTTTCTACATTTTTCTTCATCTATATGTTTAATATCAAGTAAAACTACATCAGTAACTTTTAATAATGCTTTTACATCTTCATCAATATACATATTTCCAGATGTATCTAAACATGTAGACATACCATTTCTATGTGCCTCTTTAAACAGCTCAGTTACAAATTTAGCCTGAAGTAGCGGCTCTCCACCTGATACAGTAATTCCGCCACCTTCTGTTGCATCCATATATGGTTTACACCTTATAGCTTTTTGCATTATTTCATATACTGTATATTCTGTACCTTTTGATGTGTCCCAAGTATCTCTATTATGGCAATACTTACATCTTAAAGGACATCCTTGCATAAACACGATGAATCTGATACCTGGTCCATCCACTGCTCCAAATGTTTCAAATGAATGAACTCTTCCTTTTAATTTATCATTCCCCATATCATTACCTCATAATTTATATTTACATTTTTTCATGAATAGTACGGTTTATAACGTCAAGTTGTTGTTCTCTAGTTAGTTTTATAAAGTTTACAGCATATCCTGAAACTCTAATTGTAAGTTGCGGATATTTTTCAGGATGCTCCATAGCGTCAAGTAATAGTTCTCTATTAAATACATTAACATTTATATGATGTGATAATTGTGCAAAGTAACCATCTAATAAACCAGTTAAATTTTTGACACGTGTCTGTTCATCATTTCCTAAAGCTGTTGGAACTATTGCAAATGTATAAGAGATACCATCTTCTGACTCTTTGTAATTTAATTTAGCAATAGAGTTTAATACTGCAATGGCTCCATTTACATCTCTTCCATGTATTGGATTTGCACCTGGTCCAAATGGAGCTCCTGCTCTTCTTCCATCTGGCGTGTTACCCGTTGCTTTTCCGTATACTACATTAGATGTTATTGTTAAAATACTCATTGTTGGTATTGCATCTCTATATGTTTTTTGTTTTCTTAATCTATCCATAAATTCTTTCTGAATTCTTACTGCAATTTTATCTACTCTATCATCGTCATTTCCGTATTTTGGGAAATCTCCTTCTATTTCGTAATCTACAACTACTCCATTTTCATCTCTTATAGTTTTTACCTTTGCGTATTTTATAGCGGAGAATGAGTCTGCTGCAATTGAAAGTCCTGCTATACCACAAGCCATAGTTCTTATTACTTCTTTATCATGAAGTGACATTGCTAAACTTTCATATGAGTATTTATCATGCATGTAATGAATTATATTAAGTGTATCAACATATAGCTTTGCAACATAATCCATCATTTGCATATATCTATTCCATACTTCATCATAATCTAAATATTCTGATGTAATAGGTGCATATTTTGGTGTTACCTGAGCTTTAGTTACTTCGTCTATTCCACCATTTATTGCATAAGTTAATGTCTTAGCAAGGTTAGCTCTTGCTCCAAAGAATTGCATTTGTTTACCTATTCTCATTGGAGAAACACAACAAGCTATACCATAATCGTCACCCAATGTTGCTCTCATTTGATCATCATTTTCATATTGTATTGAAGATGTGTCAATTGATATTTTTGTTACATAATGTTTAAATCCTTCTGGAAGATTTTTACTCCATAACACTGTTATATTTGGTTCTGGTGATGTTCCCATTGTTTCTAATGTATGTACTAGTCTAAATGAATTCTTAGTTACCAAAGTTCTACCATCTATTCCCATTCCACCAACACTTTCAGTTACCCATACTGGATCTCCTGAAAATAGTTCGTTATATTCTGGTGTTCTTATAAATCTTACCATACGAAGCTTCATTACAAAGTGGTCCATCATTTCCTGAGCTTCTTCTTCTGTAATCTTACCATCTTTTAAGTCTTTTTCAATGTATATGTCTAAAAATGTTGACACTCTTCCCATACTCATTGCTGCACCATTTTGTTGCTTTATTGAAGCTAGATAGCCAAAATATGTCCATTGTATTGCTTCCTTGGCAGATGTTGCAGGCCTAGAAATATCAAAGCCATATGACATTGCCATTTTCTTTAAGTCTTCTAATGCTTTTATTTGTTCAAATAATTCTTCTCTTCCTCTTATTACTTCTTCACTCATCCAAGAGCTTCTTTCATTGTTGTAATCTGCTTTTTTTTGAGCTATAAGTTCATCTACGCCATATAAAGCTACTCTTCTATAGTCACCTATAATTCTTCCACGACCATAACCATCAGGAAGTCCTGTAAGTAATTTATTTTTTCTTGCTGCTCTTATCTCTGGTGTATATACTTCAAACACTCCATCGTTATGTGTTTTTCTGTAGTTATGATATATATCTTCTATTTTTTCAGATACTTTAAATCCATATGCTTCACAAGACTTTTCTACTATTCTTATACCACCTTCTGGCATAATTGCTCTTTTAAGTGGTGCATCAGTTTGAAGCCCAACTATTGTTTCTAAGCTCTGATCTATGTATCCTGGGCCGTGACTAGTTATAGTAGAAGCTACATCTGTTGAACAATCTAGAACTCCACCATTTTCTCTTTCCTTTTTATAAAGTTCTAATACTTCATCCCATAATTTTTTAGTTTTATCTGTTGCTCCTTTTAAAAATGAGCTATCACCTTCATATGGTGTATAGTTATTCTGAATAAAATCTCTTACATCAATATATTTATCCCATTTTCCTTCTTTAAATCCTAAATCTTTCCATTCTTGTTTAAAATCCATTTTTCATTACTCCTCTTTACTTAATACTATTTTACTCATAATCTGCAACATCTATCCACTTGCTTAAGAATTCTTGTTCTTCCTTGTTTCCTTTTGTAAGCTGTGTTGCTGCAACTATTGGTATCCATCTTTGAATATTTGCCTTTTCAATTGTACTTTTTTTAGCAAATAGATTTAAATACTTTTCTGCAAGTTCTGCTTTACCCTCCATAGAAAATAGTAAAAATGTTCTTGCTGCATCAGCTGAAGCATTTCCGCTAGTTGCATGAGACCAATCAATTATATAATGCTCACCTTTTTCATTTATTATTACATTAGTTGGATTAAAATCTCCATGACATAGCTTTGCATGACTTTTCATTCCTTCTAATCTTTCTAAAAGTTCATATTTTGTGTTATTTTCTATTAAAGGTGTTTCATTTAATTTCCTTTTAAACTTGTCCTTTATTCTATTTAGTAAAGGTACTTTTTTAGACAATACTTCAAGTTGAATATCCACAAATTGCTCTAAATATTCATCTTCTTTTTCTAGATTTTCATCCATTAATTCTTGTATTGATTTTCCTTCTACATATTCAGAAACAAGGGCCCATCTTCCATTTATTTTTACAACTTCTTTGAGCTTCGGTATATTTAAATCTGTCCCTTCTTCAACTCTTGCCTGATTTAAAGCTTCATTCAAAATATTTGCCTTCGAATAGTTCTCCTCAAATAGCTTTATAACAGAATCATTATCTTGGTATATATTTTTATTACTTCTTGTTGCTATTTCATTTTTCAAATTGTATTCCATTACTTTTCACCTCCATAATATACCTTTAAATAGATTTCTTTAATTTCTTCTATTAAAGGATATCTTGGGTTTGCACCAGTACATTGATCATCAAAGGCTTGCTCTGACATTTCATCTAACGTTTCTAAAAAATCTTTTTCAGAAATATCATAATCTTTTATTGTATGCTTTATACCAATCTTGTCTTTTAATTCATCTATTTTAACTAAAAGCTTACTTAATTTTTCTTCATCATCTTTTCCATCAATACCTAAATATTCAGCTATTTCAGCATATCTTCTTAATGCTTTTGGATATTCATATTGTGGAAATGTTCCCATTTTAACAGGCTTTTCACTGCTATTAAACTTCATAACTTCATTTAACACAAGTGAAACTGTTACTCCGTGTGGTAAATGATGAAAAGCTCCAAGTTTATGGCCCATTGAATGACAAATTCCTAAAAAGGCATTAGCAAAAGCCATACCAGCAATAGTAGCTGCATGTGCCATTTTTTCTCTTGCTTCTACATCTTCTGCACCTTTTTCATATGCTCTTGGCAAATATTCAAAAATTAATTTAATAGCTTCTAAAGCTAGTCCATCTGTAAATTCAGTAGACATTGTAGACACATAAGCTTCTATAGAATGAACTAATGCATCTATACCAGAAGCTGATGTTAATCCCTTTGGTGCATTCATCATCAAATCAGCATCTACTATTGCCATCTTAGGCAATAATTCGTAATCTGCTAGTGGATATTTAACTCCTGTACTTTCATCAGTAATTACAGCAAATGGTGTAACTTCTGAACCTGTTCCAGCAGATGTTGGCACCGCAATAAAATATGCTTTTTCACCCATTTTAGGGAATGTATATACTCTCTTTCTAATATCCATAAATCTCATTGCCATATCCAAGAAATCAACCTCAGGATGTTCATATAGTACCCACATTATTTTCGCAGCATCCATTGCAGAACCACCACCTAAGGCTATTATGCAATCTGGTTTAAATGATTTCATAAGTTCTGCACCTTTTTTAGCACATTCTAAATTAGGATCTGGTGCCACATCTGAAAATGTTGTATACTGAATTTTTAATTCTTCTAATTTATCAGTTATAACTTTAGTATAACCATTTTCAAATAAGAAAGTATCAGTTACTATAAACACTTTCTTTTTATCCATAACCGTTTTTAATTCTTCTAAGGCAACCGGTAAACAGCCTCTTTTAATATATACCTTCTCAGGTGCTCTAAACCAAAGCATATTATTTCTCCTTTCAGCTACTGTTTTTATATTAATCAAATGTTTTATTCCAACATTTTCTGAAACAGAGTTTCCACCCCAAGTTCCACAACCAAGTGTAAGAGATGGTGTAAGGCTAAAGTTGTATATATCACCTATGCCACCTTGTGAAGATGGAGTATTAATTAGCACTCTACATGTTTTCATTTTACTATAGAATCTTTCTATCTTATCTTTACCGCTAGCTACGTTTACATATAATGAAGATGTATGTCCAAGTCCACCATCTAATATAAGCCTATGTGCTTTTAAAATAGCATCTTCAAAGTCTTTTGCTTTATACATTGCAAGTACAGGTGATAACTTTTCATGAGCAAATTCCTCTGAAATATCAACACTTTCCACTTCTCCAATTAGTATTTTAGTATCTTCTGCTACTTCTACTCCAGCAAGTTTTGCTATTGTATAAGCTTTTTGACCTACTATTTTAGCGTTCAACGCGCCGTTTATTATTATTGTTTTTCTAACCTTTTCGGTTTCCTCATCATTTAATATATAGCAACCTCTTTTTTGAAACTCTTCTTTAACCTCATCATACACTTTATCTAAAACAATTACAGATTGTTCTGATGCACATATCATTCCATTATCAAATGTTTTTGAATGAATTATAGAGTTTACTGCTAGTAATATATCTGCTGTGTCATCTATAACAGCAGGTGTATTTCCAGCTCCCACCCCAAGTGCAGGTTTGCCACTAGAATAAGCTGCTTTAACCATTCCTGGTCCGCCTGTCGCAAGTATTATATCAGAATTTTGCATTAGGTAATTAGTTAAATCTAATGCTGGAACATCTATCCAAGATATTATTCCTTCAGGAGCTCCTGCTTTTACTGCAGCTTCTAAAACTATTTTAGCAGCTTCAATCGTACTTCCTTTAGCTCTAGGATGTGGACTTATTATAATACCATTCCTAGTTTTTAAAGCTAACAATGTTTTAAAAATAGCTGTTGATGTAGGATTTGTAGTTGGAATTACTGCTCCAATCACTCCCACTGGTTCTGCTATCTTTTTAATTCCGTAAGAGTTATCCTCTTCTATAACTCCACAAGTTTTAACATCTTTGTATTTGTTATATATATACTCTGCTGCATAATGGTTTTTTATAACCTTATCTTCGATTACTCCCATTGACGTTTCTTCTACTGCCATTTTAGCGAGTTTTATTCTAGCTGAATTTGCAGCAATAGCCGCAGCCTTAAATATTTCATCTACTTTTTCCTGAGAAAAATTTGCAAACTCTTGTTGTGCAGTTCTTACTCTTTTTATAGCTGTGTCTAATGTTTCAATACTATCTACGACTTCATATTTTTTTCTCATTAACCTTTATTCTCCTCTCACAATCTTGTTATTCTCTAACCACTTCTTAGCATAAGAACATGTAGCAAAAACCTCTCCGCCTCTTTTGTGTATTTCATCCACAGCCTCTTTAACCAGCTCTGACGCAACGCCTTTTCCTCTAAGGCTATGGTCCACAAACGTATTAAATATGTTAAACTTTCCTTTTGATGTTTCCTCAAATTCTACTTTTGCTACAATTTCTCCTTGCTCATTTTGTACATAAATTTTGTTTTTTTCTTTTATGTATTCCATTTGTCACCTTTGTTATTTTTCTATATCAAAATATACTGTATCAATGTTTCCATCTTTGTCTTCTAAAACTAGTATGTAACTACCCATTTTAGAAATTTTCTTGCCACTTTTAAATTTTATTTCTTCGCCATCTTTTGAAAGTGTAGCATTTACAACACTATCTTTGATTACAGGAGTAACAGCAGATGTATACACTCCTCCATTTTGGACACCAGTTACCATGGAAGATATACCATCGCTATCAATGTAACTACTACTTTCAACTACCTTTCCAAGATTATCCTTTGAAAATTTAGTATAGCAAGTAAACACCGCTCCTACAACTAGTACAAAAATTGATAGCCTAGTTGCTAGCACTGCTCCATTTACTTTATATTTTCTTTTCCTTACTTTACAAGCTTTTTTATCTACCATTTTAACTCCTCGTTTCTATTTCAACATAGCATCTTTACTACCTAAAACATCTACTATTTTATGTTTAACCATAGCCTTTACTGCTTCTCTTCCTTTGCCTAAATATGTCCTTGGATCAAAAACTTCAGGGCTATTTACAAAACATTCTCTAATATTAGCAGTCATAGCAAGTCTAATATCAGAATCTATGTTTATTTTACATACTCCATATGTTGCAGCTTTTCTTAAAAGCTCTTCTGTAACACCTTTAGCTCCTGGAATTTTTCCGCCATATTTATTACACATTTCAACAAATTCTTGTGGAACTGATGAAGCGCCGTGTAATACTAGTGGATATCCTGGCATTCTGTTTGTTATTTCTTCTAGTATATCAAATCTAAGTCTTGGTTCGCCTTTAAATTTATATGCACCATGGCTTGTTCCGATTGCTATTGCTAAAGAATCACAACCAGTTCTTTTAACAAATTCTACAGCTTCATCAGGGCTTGTAAAATTAGCATCTTCATCTTTTACATTAACTTCATCTTCTATACCTGCAAGTTTTCCAAGTTCTGCCTCAACCACTACTCCCCTTGGATGTGCGTATTCTACTACTTTTTTTGTAAGCTCTACATTTTCTTCAAAGTCGTATTTAGAGCCATCTATCATAACTGATGTAAAACCACTATCTATACAATCTTTGCATAGTTCAAAACTATCACCATGATCTAGATGTAGTACTACGTCAATTTCTTTACCTTTTGCTTTAGCATCTTCTATTGCTGCCTCAACAAGCTTTCTCAAATATATTGGATTAGCATAATTTCTAGCCCCCTTAGATACTTGAAGTATAACAGGAGAATTTGCCTCTACTGCAGCTTCCATAATGCCTTGTACAATCTCCATGTTGTTTACATTAAAAGCTCCTATTGCATATTTTCCTTCATATGCTTTTTTAAACATTTCTGTTGTAGTTGTAAGTCCCATATCCATTACCTCTTTTCCTAATTATTCATTATAAATTTTACTATATCATTTAACTCATGTCAATGAAAAATGTCACCTTTTTAATGTAAGTTAATTGTATATTAACATATCATCTATTATGTAACAAAAAATAACTTAGTAACCTTTTTTTGATACTAAGTTATTTTACCACTTTGAAATTTTTATCTGTTATATATATATCCATACATATTAGTTATAACTAAAAGTATAATATACACCATTACTATGCTTGCACCAGTTGGAAGACTTAACGTAAATGATATCATCATTCCAAACACAAAACATATAACTGATATAACTGCAGACATAACTATCATTCCTTTAAAACTGCCAGTTAATTTCCTAGCTATAATAGCAGGAAATACTATTAAACTTGATATAAGCAAAGTACCCATTATTCTCATTCCTATTACTACAACAAGCGCTGTTATAAACGAAATAAGAAACTGATAGAATGTTATGTTTATTCCTTTAACCTTCGCAAATTTTTCATCAAACGTAACCATGAATATTCTATTATACAAAACTACAAATAGTACTATTAAAAGTATTGATAACCCAACACTAATTATTATATCTTGCATGTCCATTGCCAAAATACTTCCGAACATATAACCATACACATCTACATTAAAGCCTTTGGTAATTGCTGTTACTATAACTCCAAACGTAAGTGCACCGGCTGACACCAATGCTATTGTTATATCTCCTGCCTCACCTTTTTTCTGACTTATTGTCATTATTATAAAAGCTGCTATAATTACAAGAGGTATTGAAACTGTAAGCGGAGGTAGATTAAACGCAAGTGCTAAAGATAACGCAGCAAAACCAACTTCTCCAAGTCCATGTCCTATCATGGAATATTTTTTTAAAACCAGTATGACCCCTATCAATGCTGCCGAGATAGATACGGAAATTCCACATATCAGTGCTTTTATAACAAACGGATACGAAAACATTTCTAATATTTCTTGCATTATAATCCCTTCCAATCATTTAAATTTCCATCATATTTTATACTTCTAGATATATGTACTACTCTTATATCTACATTTTCTTTTTCATTTCTTTCAGCAAGTTCGTAAGCATTGTGTATAGACATTATTACAGTAGTGCCATATTCTTTATTTATCTTAAGTAAAACATCATAAAGTTTATCTGATATTTTTTTATCTAGTCCTGAACATGGCTCATCTAGTATAAGTAATTTAGGCTTGCTTATCATGGCTCTGGCAAGCATTACTCTTTGTCTTTGGCCTCCAGATAATTCACCTATTCTTTTACTAACAATTTCTTGTATTCCAAGTATCTTACAAATTTCTTTAAAAGCTTCTACATCTTCTTTAGTATAAAAAAGTCTTGAACCTTTTTTCTGCATTCCAGTCATTATTATTTCTTTAGCAGTACCTGGAAAATCTACATCTCTCATATTGAATTGTTCCAAATACGAAACTTCACTAGGGTCTATCTTTAATTTTATCTTTCCCTTATCTTGTTTATGAAGTCCTAATATAGTTTTTATTATTGTACTTTTTCCAGAACCATTTTCTCCAACAAGGCAAACGAATTCTTTTTCTTTTATATTAAGGCTTACCTTATCAACAGCAACATGTCCGTTATATGACACTGTAAGATTTGTTATTTCTATCAAATTCATTATTACACTTCCTATCAATTAGTTTAATGCTTTTTTTAAGTTATTCAAATTATTTTCCATTACCGAAATATATGTAGCACCATTTTGTATATCTTCACTTGATACAGTATGCACACTACTAAACACAAGCGGAGTTGTATTAGTATCTTTGGCAATAGATTTAGCAACAGTTCCTTCTGACAAAGATTCATAAAATATAACTGGGATATTTTCTTTTTTTATTTTTTCTTCAACTTCCAATATTTTTGATACACTAGGCTCTGCATTACTACCACAACCTTCATATGCAGTTATATAGTCTAAATTATAACTTGAAATGAAATACATATATGCAAATTTGTCACCAAAACAAATAACATTTCTTTTTCCATTATTTATAACTTCCTTGAACTTGCTATCTAACTCATCTAATTTCCTTTTATATTCTCTTGCGTTCTGTGTATAATAGTCCGCATTTTGTTCATCTACTTTTATTAACTCTTCTAGTATATTATCCACCATTTTTTTAGCATTTGATATATCTAGCCATATATGAGGATCGTATTCATGCTCATGTGATGTTTCTTCATGTCCTTCTCCGTCATGGTCCTCTTTAATATATGATATGTTTTTAGAAGCATCTAAAACTATAACACTTTTATCAATACTATTTGCGATACTTTCTGCCCAAGGCTCCATGTATTTTCCTGTATATATAAACAATTTACTCTTGTTTATATTAATAATATCTTTTGGAGAAGGGTCATAAGTATGAGTCTCTGTTCCTGGTGGAAGTAAAAGAGTTACATTTACCTTTTCCTTACTTATTTGTTTTACAAAATCATACTGTGGAAAAAGCGTAGCCACAACGCTAACTTTAGAATCACTCTCTTTATTTTCTATAGTAAAATTTACAGAAAAAAATATTATCATTATCATAATAGCAATAAAAGTTACAAACACACTCACTATTTTTTTCACTTCTTATTCTCCTTACATTTATCACATTTTCCATATAGAACTACTTTTTCAAGATTTACTTCAAACTTATTTTGGTCTAATATTTTATCTTTTAGTTTTTGCAGTTCTGTTCCTTCAAAATGAATTATACTTCCACATTCATCACAAATTAAATGATAATGTTTACTACATTTATTCACATTATCAACATATTGAAAGCAAGCTTTTTTAGCAACATCCGAAATATATTTTCTAAGTTCTCCTTCTTTAACCAGCTCTGATAAATTTCTATATATTGTAGCCTGACTTATTTCTTCACTTTGCTTTCTAAGTTCTAGCAAAATATCTTCTGCTGTTAAATGTCTATCTTTATTTTCTTTCAAAAAGTTAATTATTATTTCTTTTTGTTTGGTATTTCTTTTTTTAACCATATTCTCTCCTTATTGATAATAATTCTCAATAACTTTAAATAGTATACTATTTTTTATGTAAAATGTCAACTTCTATTATACGTAAAAAAGGAAATGATTAATAAAAATCACTTCCTTTAACACTACTTGTTATATTTAGGTGTAAATAATTTCAAATAATATGGAGATATATCACTTAATAAATCTCTTACATATACTATATTTTCATCTTTAGTCTCTATTTTAAGATTAGGGAATGTCTTAAGCATAAACTTATCAGAAAATATTTTGTTATATAGTTCATATTTTTTACTATTTGACTTTAGCTTTTCATAGTCTTGTACATACATTTCTTTATTTTCTACATTAAGTTCATAAGTATATATTATTCTGCTATAAAAAACTTTAACTCCCACACAAGTAATCATCATATCTAAAAGTAAGAAAACAGATAATACGCATATGCTAGCTTTTAACACATTATTTTTAGCTTTTCCTTTTACATTAGTAATAAACTTGTCCACTTTAGGATTAAAATGCTGCATAAGATAAATAGAAAGTAACCCCCACATAAGAGCAAAACTTAGGCAAACCCTTCCATTTATATTTAATATCTGGTCTGAATAATCCCACCACTTAGTGTTAAAAATAACTTCGCCAAAGAAACTAACTAAGTATTCGACTATTGAACCAACTATTGCACCTGCCGTAAAAAGCAAATAATTATTCTTAGTAAATTTCTTAAGTGACAGTATCATTACAACTGCTCCTAAGCCATATATAGGGCAAAAAGGTCCATATAAAAAACCTTTCCTACTTTCTAGTACTCCTTTGGTTAAAATACCAAATGCTGTTTCTAGTATATACCCTATTACACTGTATATTATAAAATAAGATAATAATAACCATACTGTTATCTTGGTGTTACTTTCTTCGTTATTACTTTTTAACTTAATTTCTTTCTCCATAAATAAAACCTCTCCAAAATATATACAAATTATATATTATTTCGACATTTTTTGCAACATGATAAAAATTACTAGTTATATTTGAGTTAACTACATAAAAACCGTATAAGCTCATACAAACTTATACGGTTTTTTTATTTATTTGGAGGCGCCACCCGGATTTGAACCGGGGATCAGAGTTTTGCAGACTCGTGCCTTACCACTTGGCTATAGCGCCCTATATAATATTTTATACTACATCATATGCAAAGCAGCATTTCTTATGTACATAAAATTTGGAGCGGGAAACGGGGCTCAAACCCGCGACCTCTGCCTTGGCAAGGCAGCGCTCTATCAACTGAGCTATTCCCGCGTTCTTAATATATTATATGTAACATATTTTCTTTTAGTACTACTATTGGTGCCCAGAGGCGGAATCGAACCACCGACACGAGGATTTTCAGTCCTCTGCTCTACCAACTGAGCTATCTGGGCATATAAAAAAATGGCGACCTGGATGGGACTCGAACCCACGACCTCTAGCGTGACAGGCTAGCGTTCTAACCAACTGAACTACCAGGCCAAATAAAAAAATGGTGGGCACAATAGGGCTCGAACCTATGACCCCCTGCTTGTAAGGCAGATGCTCTCCCAACTGAGCTATGCGCCCATTTCTTTACTGACAAGACATATTATAATAGAAAAAACATGCTTTGTCAACATGTTTTTTCTATTTTTTTAAATTTTCTACTATTTTTTGTATTTTCAAGTTTTACTCTTTATTTTTCTTAGTCATAGCAGTTATAACTGAAGCTGCAGAGAATAGAACTGTAGCCATTGTCATTATACCTGCAATATATGGAATATTGCATAATATGTATATTCCAGCAAATATTCCTATTAAAGTAGCAATCTCTTTTAATTTTGTATTGGCTTTTGCTTTTTCCTTTATATATTCATATAACACAGAACCAGTTATAAATTTAGCTAAAGATATAGTAATTATAACTAGAGCTATATATGCAACAAATAAAGGCATTGTGATTGCACTTAAGCCAAATGCTGATAATATTACTAATAAGAATATAACTAGCGGTATTGTAACTAGTGAAAGTACTCCTAAAATAATTGCATATGTAGAATTATTTTTAACCTTGTTTGCCATATTAGTAAATAAATTAGGATTTATTTTCTTAATTATCATATTTGTTATTGTAAATAATACAATTGCTATAACACATTTATATACTTTATTTAAAGTCTGCTGAGTCTTTTCTTCTTTAGTTACTACATTTGTTTGAAATTTTGCTACAACAGCCTCAGGATATTTTTCAGACAAATTAACATCCGAATTTGTTTCTACATAAATGTTCCCACCTATTGTATAGTTATTAAATTCAATGTTTTCACTACGAACTCTAAAGTCTTTTCCTACAGTTCCATTCATTAGAAAGCTTGAAGAATTAGCTATAAAATTGCCAACAACAATTCCTTTTAACTCAGTAGTTTTAGCCATAACAATAGCATCTCCACCAATAGTCGCGCTATCTGTTATAAATACACTTTCTGCTAATATCAATACATCTTTACTTATTGTTCCTGTAATTTCTACATTTGTAGCCATTATAACGGCATATTCTAATGTTCCATCAATTTGAACGGTATCATTAGAAATAATTGTTTGAACTCCCCCAATATTCTGATTTGTACTAATTCCCTTCGAAGCTATAGACAGACCTGATTTAGTTATAGGTTTATCATATATTGCTTTTTCAGAGAAAACTTTTATAAATGGAAGTGAAACATCACTTTCCTCACTCATTTTATAGATTTCATTATATGCCTGTAAATCTATAAAATTTGATTGAGTAGCTGCATTTACTGTTGTAAGACTAAAAATACATAGTAGCGCAAATGCAATACAAATTACTTTTTTATACATACCTTTCCTCCTAACCACTTAAGCAGCTTATCATCCCCTGTTTAAGTTTTACTATATTGTATAATATTTATCATGCTTTTTCAATATACATATTTCAATTTAACCCTCAATATATTGCATTTATGCACCCACCTATGCTATAATGAGCCTGTGACAAATTCAGGCTCTATATTAATTAATAAGGAGGTTTAACTATGGCTTCTATGATTAAAGTATCAACCCATGTAGTTCCGCGGGAGGAAAAAAGTATTTTAAAGATGTTGCCTTACTTTTGTTTGAAAAAAGGCACAATGATTTTTTTAAGTAACGATTGCTATAAAAGTGTAATCGATACTTCTTACCTATCAAGTGAAGATTTAAGTTTGCCGGCGGCCAAAAATTTTATTCAATTTACTGATGACGGAGTAGCAAGTATTTCTTTTATACAGCTATATGCATCAGATTGGGTATTTCTGGAGTACTTGTGTGCAAAAGAAATGAATTATTTCCATCGTAATGACTGTTACATTCCCGACGAAATATTATTTATCACTTATGATGATGAATTCGCTCCAAACGAAGTTTCAGTCAACACACTTATTGCTGATGGAAATGCTTCTCCTATTGATTGCATTATGACTGATATTCCCGAATTTAACAACTCACTGTTTTTCTTAACAGAAGACACATACGTAAAACTTAAGAAAAACACTTCAACTATCTCGGCATATCGCGGTATGGAAAGACTTGTTTGGGACTCTGATGATTTCTACCCTGGCTGTAATGTTATGCTTCATGCTTTAGGTTACAACCGCATATATTTTGTAGAGGGTATAACATTCCAACTTTTCAGAAAAGATTTTACTACAAAAGGGTTCCCGAGCTCAATTTATTTCATAATTATATGACAAAAGCATCGCTCCAATTAGGAGCGATGTTTTATTTTGGCCTTAACGCTGTGTTTATAGAACTAGCTATTATTTCAGATATCTTAGAAATAACGCCATCAATTTCTTTAGGAGTAACTATGTAATTTTCTGTATTTAAAGCATTTGCTATCATACCATATCTACCATCTCTTTCAAAAAGTTCAAACACTTCTTTTATCTTATTTACATCTACTCCATAATTGCTATATTCTGTGGCTTCTCTTTTTATACTATCAGTAAGTTTATCTATTGCTTCATTGGTTATTGTTGCCATATCCACAACTGTAGGAACTCCTACCGCTATAACGGGAACACCTAATGTTTCTTTATTTAATGCTTCTCTTTTATTATCTACGCCCGCTCCAGGAGTTATTCCTGTATTTGACATTTGTATAGTCTTTCCAACTCTTGACACACTCATTGAAGCCAAACTATCTATAACTATAACGAGCATAGGTGATATTTTATTTACTATTGAAG
Organism: uncultured Clostridia bacterium; assembly: GCA_934149365.1. GTDB lineage: Bacteria > Bacillota > Clostridia > TANB77 > CAG-465 > CALXJE01. The sequence continues at coordinate 184,150 of CAKPEI010000002.1, read as the reverse complement.
TTATTATTTCACTTGTTTCTATACCAGTAGTTCCGAGCACACCAGGAGATATTCCACTTATTTCTTTTGTTCCTGGTTCAACATACTCTTTAGCGTATTTAAATAAATGTCTTGTTATATCCACATATGAAACCACTTTAGGTCCTAAAGCATCAGGCGTAACATATTCATTTCCAAGTCCTACTATTAAAACAGAAATTTCTTTCTTTTCATTTAACACACCATTTACCAAAATTTCTAAATTTCCTGCTAGTTCATTTATCAAAGTTTCTTTCTCGTCTTCACCTAAATACTGTGCATCTTGCATCTCAACAGTTATATATTTTCCAATTTCTTTGCCCACTGCGTTTTTTCCATTATCATTAAGTACATCTACTATTGTTGTAGATATTTTGCCATTTGTCTTGCTATCTACTTTTATTCCATCAATTTCACTTAAATTATGTACCTTTTTATACGTATCAACTCTTTCATCTGCCATATCTGTTCTAAAATTCAAATAGCTTTTATTCATATACATACACCTCTTTAATGTATTATGAGTAAAAGCTATTTAATTTATTCTAACAATTACATAGACGTGACTATTTGAATTAGCCCAATTTCCATATCCATTTCACCTAATTTAGTTTTTTCATCATACTCTGAAATTTCAAGTAATATTTTCCTAAGTTCGTCAATTGTATAATTCTTAACAGCATAACTTAACTTTCTATACACAAAAGGATGTATTCCCAGTGTTTCTGCAACGTTTGAAATGTGTCCGTCTAGCTCTAAAAGTTTTATCATATACATTTGCTTAACTTGTTTGAAAAGCATTATGCTTATTCCTATAGCAGACTCTTTTTGCTCTAACAGTTCTTTAAGTTTCTTTGTAGCTTTATCATGCTTTTTATTTACTGCTAAATCAAGCATATCAAACACTTTCGCATTCAAGGTTTTTACACATATATAATCGATAACATCTTTTGTAAGTTCATCGCCACTATTTAAGTAAGCTGTTATTTTCTTAAACTCATTTATTAATAACAATTTATCAGATGTACAACTTGCAATCATGTAATCTGCAACATCTGGTGTAACCCTTATACCATATAGTCCTAATGTTTTTATAACATACTGTGCAGCTTCTTTATCGTTTAATTTTGAAAATTCTATGCATATATGATTTTTACTTAAATATTTCCATTCGCTTGTTCTTTTATCTACACTTTTTTCCTCTATTATAATTGTAGTATCCTCATTTATATTATCTAATATACTTGTATTAAATTTAAGACCTGTTTCTTTTACTATTATTAATTTCTTAGAGCCTAAAAAAGAAACTAAATCACACAAATCAGCAAGCATATCTATATTCGTTTTATCTAAAATATATAGATTAACTCCCACTTCTAAATTATCAAAGCATTTCTTGATTTTTTCTTCATATCTTTCTTTGTCAAACTCTTCGTCTCCATAAAATAAATATACTCCTGATACGTCCTTGCTTTTTATTTTATCATCAAGAATTTTCAAACTCATTTTTTTGCACCTCTATACTCTCCAACGCTCTTTTTGCGTACATTTCATATTTCAACTTTTTATCTTTTATTTTTTTATCTAATGGCTGAATTATTCCAAAATTAGCATTCATTGGCTGATAGTCCTTATTTTCCATGCTAACATGTTTAGCCAAACTTCCTAACATTGTATAGCTTGGAAATTTAATCTTTTTGTTTTTTATTCTGCATACTATGTTATATCCTACCATAAGTCCAGAAGCAGCAGATTCTACATATCCCTCTACACCTGATATTTGACCTGCAAAATATATATTCGGTCTTTCTTTCATATTAAATTTATCATTTAATATTTTAGGTGCATTTATATATGTATTTCTGTGCATTACACCATATCTAACAAACTCTGCATTTTCTAGCCCTGGAATACTTCTAAAAACTTTTTCCTGCTCTTTAAACTTAAGACTAGTCTGGAAACCAACTAGATTATATAACGTTTCTTCTTTATTTTCTGCTCTAAGTTGCAATACTGCAAAAGGTTTTTCACCATCATTTTTGTTTAGTCCAACTGGTTTTAATGGTCCAAAAACCAAAGTTTGTTTCCCTCTTCTTGCCATCTCTTCAATAGGCATACATCCTTCGAAGAATTCTAATTTATCAAATGAATGTCTATCCGCGCTCTCTGCATTTACTAGTAAATCATAAAAAGTATTGTACTCTTCCTCACTCATAGAAGCATTTAAATAATCTCCTTTTCCAAGTTCACCGTACCTATCTTTTTTATACACTTTTTCCATGTCTAAACTCTCTTTGGTAACTATTGGAGCTGCAGCATCATAAAAATACAACTCATCTTGACCAATATATGAATTAATAGTTTTAGATAAACTATCACTTGTAAGAGGGCCTGTTGCAATAACAACTATATCATCTTTTTCAAATTCATTTAAGTCTACTATTTCTTTACTTACTATTTCAATTAAACTATTTTTCTTTATTTCTTCAGTTATATAACTAGAAAAATCATCTCTATTTACAGCTAAAGCCTGTCCTGCTTCAACTTTAGTTACATCTGCTGCCTTTATAACTAAACTTCCTAATCTTCTCATCTCTTCTTTTAAAAGTCCACAAGCATTAGTAATACTATTCGATTTTAATGAATTACTACAAACAAGTTCTCCAAAATTATTGCTTACGTGAGCAGCACTTTTTTTGTTTGGTTTCATTTCATATAATCTTACATTTATACCATTCTTAGCAATTATATTTGCACACTCTGAGCCGGCTAGTCCTGCCCCTATTATATTAACTACCATTTAACCACAATTTCCTTTCGACAAAACTTTATGTTATTTTTAAGCTTTACTTCCAAACTTCTACATTTTTCTCTCATCTATTCTACTATAATATATTTGTATTTACAATACAAAACACCCATTTTCATAAACACTCTTTTCAATATATATTTTACTTTTGTTTAGCAAGGAATTATATAGTTCCTTGCTTTTTTTATGCAAAAAAGTAAAGCTGCTATAAAGCAGCCAAACTTCAATTTATTCAATATTTCCTCTTGCTATGTTATTTATTTCTTCTACTTCTTCATTTATTCTATCAATATTATATTCCGTTATTATTTTATCTTCTATTTCATATTTTTCTTTCATTTCTAATATTCTTCTAACGCTTTCATTTATTCTAGTACTAGTAAATCTTGTGTTTTTCTTACATATCTTAAACAGATTATTCATTATTCTTATTTTGCTCTTGTGTTCTTTATTTATCATCACAATATCTGCCCCAGCTGTAATTGCTTTCATTGTCGCATGTGTTATTCCAAATAGGAAAGTAATTCCTTTCATAGATAAATCATCTGTTACTACTAGCCCATTATATCCTAAATCTTTTCTCAATATTTTAGTAATTACTCTATCAGATAAGGATGCAGGATATATAGAATTAACATCTGCTATTAAAAGATGTCCTACCATTATGCTATCTGCTCCAGATTTTATAGCATTTATAAAAGGAAGCATATCTTCTGTTTTTAATCTTTTTACACTTTTATACACAGTAGGCATAAATACATGAGAATCTATTTTACTTGCTCCGTGGCCAGGAAAATGTTTTATTGTAGATATTACATTGTGGTATTTTATGCCATTCATTAATGCTATACCATTTTTTGATACCTCTTCCGCATTTTCTCCAAGGCATCTATTTCCAAGTGGATGACTATCTCTAAAGCCACCTATATCAAGTACAGGTGCAAAGTTCATATTTATATTAAATTCTTTTAACATTTCTCCAAGTACTTTACCTGATTTATAACATAAATCTGGGCCACCAACATTTGCAATAAGTTTAGCATTAGCAAGATTATTTATCTTGCTAGGCATTCTATTTACTCTTCCACCCTCTTGGTCTATCCCTATAATTAGAGGTACTTTATTTCCTTTATTTAATTCTCTTAAACTATTTAACAAATGAACAAAATGTTCTAAACTAAGTATATTTTTTCTGTAAAGTATAATTCCCCCTACTTTATACTTAGTTATAAGTTCTCTAGTTATATCATCAATTTCTGTTCCTGGCATACCAACCATGAACATTTGCCCTATTCTTTCTTTTAATGTTAATTCCTCTAGTTTCATACGTTTCACCTCAAGTCTTTAGTACACAATAATTATACTATTAATGTCATAGATTATGCAAGAGCAAATGTAACTATATTTGATATTATATATCAAATAGGATAAACAAATTAAATCTGCTTATCCTCTTTTTTCTACTTATCTTCTTGATATTCAATATATCCAATAAATTTAAATTCAATTCTCAAAGCATTCCTTTGACCAATTTTTAATTTACCTATGCAATTACTTTTTTCAATACTATTTATATTACATTTTTATTACAGTTCATTTATATGCAATAAAAAGAAACAAGTAAGTGTAACTTGCTTCCTCTCATTTAAAATTTTATATATCAAAATGTAATTCAAATTCTATGGTATATTTGGCTGTTTCACCTGGTTGTATAACTCCTGTTACAAGTGTAGTTCCAGAAAACACTTCTCTAGGTGAAAATACTTTTACAAGATTTCCATTTTCATCCTTTATTCTTATCTTTAAACACTTTTGTACATTATCACTTACTTCTATATCTTTTCCCACTAAATATACTATGTAACTACCAGTCATTTCCTCAGACGATGTATTTTCCAAAATTATTTCCTTGGTTATTGGTTTATTCCATTTCAACGTTTCACTTGTCCACTCTGTCATATTTCCTGTTACACTCATTGAAAATTGTCCAGATCCAATTTTTAATGTACTAAAGTTTACATTTTGTACATTTCTTTTACCCGTTTCTTTTGGAGAATTATTATAACAAAGCTTAAGACCTTTTTTTGAAAAACTATCTGTAAACCATGCTGTTTCTATTTCGCCTTTTTTATATGACACAGCAACTACATTACTCGATTTATTCAAATTTCCTTGATCAAGCGGAATTTGCTTTGCCGCCATTTCAAAATCAAACGTATATTCAAAGTCTTCTATCTTTGGAAGTGCATATTCTTCTGCTATTTCTGAAATTAATATTTCTTTATCATATTCTTTTACTTTAACTCCCCTAATTATATTTTTTCCTTCATCTTCATACGTTACTTCTCCATATTTTGATAGTACACTTTCCACGTTTTCTTTGCTTACATTATCATTAAGCTTTTGCTCTAACAATTCAAGTCCTATTTTTTCTCTTATGCTAGCTAAAGAATATTCTGTCTTACCAGTATTCGCCTTTCCTATTATTCCACTGTTTGATAGCGATAATATTATTGCTGCGGCTAGTATTATCATTACTATTATTGTTATTACTAGTACTATCAGTGATATTCCGCTTTTGTTTTTTCTTAAGTTTTTCATCATTTTTACCTCCCATTTCATATAAAACTTAATATTGTATATTTACATTGCTTAATGCAATGGTTATACCTTGTTTTAAACGCAAAAAAGCTAGCTATACTTTTTACTCTGTATAACTAACTTTATTTTATCTAATATATCTATTTTTTGAGTGCAAAAACCTCTATCTAGTTTATTTCTAGATATTACTTGTGTGTGTGTGTGTGTGTGTGTGTGTGTGTTACTCTCCCAATGGTTTCGAGCACTCTTGTTGACATTATTTTTTCACTCCTTTGTTTTTTATTCTCTACATTTGATTTTATATTATATTTTTTTACCTGTCAATATTTTTTATGTTTTTACAATTCTTTTTCCATATTTTTTTCTATCTCTTTTGATTCATTTCCTTTAGAATAATTCTCTTTTATAACTTCCTCTGCATTCACGTATTCAGACATATCAAGTGAATCTTCCTCTTTATCTATATTAATATTCTGACCATACTTTTCTTTTAACGTACTATCATAAGTCATTCCTTTAACTTTGCCTTTTTTATCTATATTTACTCCGCCTAAATAAGTTCCAACAAAACCATTATTTTCTATTTTTATATTATCTTCTCTTTGATTTCTTCCTAATGTAGAAAAAAGCTTAGCCAAATCTTTTTTATTTACACTTTCCACATCAAAATCTTCAATATAGTAATTTTGAGGAAGTTTTACTGTATCCATAGCATTTTTATTTAAATAATTTTCTTCAGATATCATTATTTTTCTTAAAAGTTTACCATCCAAATCAACTGTATCTCCTAAAAATACTGTATAATCGCTTCCTTCTTTATATGATATTTCACACTTTTTACTAGCTATAAATGAATTATCTTCTTGCCCACGTGTTTCTATATTTTCTATAGCGACTTTGTCTAATTTATTATTTGTATACTTTCCTATATTATCTCTGCTTTCTAGTCTTTTAGGCGCCTTACCAGTTAGCTTTTCCATTATTCTCTTAAAAGGATGTTTGCTATAATATTCTTTCTTTTTAGTATTAAATATATCGTACGACTTATTGGTTATATTTCCAAGTTCTTCTGCTCTATTTCTTTCCCTTAACATTTCATTAAATTTAGCATCAACACCTATCGTTATACGACCTTCTTCTGTATCTAACATAGGCTGACCTATATAGTCAATTCCATTTATTTTGTTCAACATGCCATTTTGACTTGCCTCTTCTATTTTTTGCATATACATTGCTGCAGCTTCATCACCCAAATTTAATAAGTGGCCGTCTGCATAACATCTATATGACTCCTTTTCACCAGTTTGCTTATTTATCTTTTCTATATTAACTCTATTTAATTTCTTATCTCCATAAAATTCAAGCTTATCGCAATTTACATTATATAAATTTTCTACATCATCACTATCTTTTATATTCATACTAAATGAATATTTTTCAAATTCTTTTATTTCTTTTCTTCTTTGTGCTTTATCTTTAAAATCTCTATATACTCTCTTAGGCATTTTAGGTATAGAAGACATTCCAAATTTAACTTCCATTCCCAGTAATCTTATAGCACTAAATTTTTTAGATATCTTATGGTCTTCTATATACTTTAGCAATTCTTCACTTGGCATATAGCCATTTTGTATTTCTTCCTCTGTTTTTTCTCTAAACGTGCATTTTCCTGAGTTATCAATATCCACTACTAAGTCTACTGCTTTACCTTTATTTCCTATATCATATCTACCTTCATATACAATAGCGCTATCTTGTAATCTTTCCTTAAACTTGTGTAATTCTTGCTCATCCGGATTTACTTTAACTGCAGAAAATTCTAAATTCCCTGATATAAATGGGTTTAACTTTGCTGGTAAATTTTTAGCAAAATTATCAACATCAGGCATACCTGCAAACATATACACCTTATCTTTTCCCATATGATTTCTAATACGTCCTTTAGATGGTCTAAGAAAACCGTCTTTCATTATTTTTTCTGCGGCATCTTTACTAGTAAAGTGATATAATCCATCTGATAATATTTTTTCTTTACTATCTTCTTCTAGGCTATAATGCTGTGTTTTAGTAAATTCTGTTAAACCAAAAGTAGCAATAGCGAAACTTTCAAGTATCATATATTCCCTCCATTTTAATTTAATTACAATTCTATCATTTTCCAATATTTTATTCAAGTATTATGTCTTATTTGTTATTTGCATAAAAAAATTGCAGTTTCCTGCAATTTTAAATATGTTGGGCGGCTTATTTTACGCCTCTGTTCCCCTGTTATCAGGTGTTTCGACTAAAATGTCAGGTTGTCAGCTATTTTATAACCCAAGTACCAACATTTCTTCCGTTTTCTATCTGAATATTAGATGCTAATGAAACTACCGGTCGAATGGCACATGAAAATTTATCCCAGTAATTAAATGACTTAAACATAGCAAATCTATCCACTCCTTCTAATTGCACGTAACGCATATAAAATTCTGTACATTTATTACTGAAATCTGCATAGACAGACGAAGAGGCAAGCCAATATTCTGTTGAGCCATATACTAGTCCTACATTTCCGGCATTTTGCATTTTACTTACATCACTTGTTTTATTTATATAGTAATCGTCTGATTTATATGTTGATATATCTTTTCCATCTGGTGTTGTTCTATACCTTAGCTCTGTTCCAAGTTTTTTTTCTATTTCTCCTATTGTCATTGCTTCTGCTGTTTTTACGTAATTACCATCTGCATCCAAATATGAACCTTTTTCTCCTGTATAACCTAATATTCTTGTTACATGGTCTATGTTCATACTTTTTGCTGTTCCTTTTCCATCTACTGAATATAGTGTTGCACACGCTTTATCTAGTTCTGCTGGTCCATTTAAATATCCACCTTTTCCTGATAACGTCAAAGTTTTCTTAGAAGTTCCCGTTTCTTCTGTTGGTCCACCAGTTGCTAATAACGATATTTTATATTCTGCAGCAGACTTAGAAATTTCAGTGGCTGAAATATCTGCTACTATCTCTAAGTTTCCATCTTCTCCTATTCCTATATATTTCCATGTTACTGATGTATCTGTTTTTAACGTTTGTTTTATACCATCATTTTCTTCACCACTTGTTGTATAACTTTTTTCTGTTAATATATACCCCTCAACTTTATCTCCTACTTTTATTCCTGCTTTTATTGCCGTCTTTGCTGATTCAGTTAAGTTAGAATGTACTTTGCCATCTACATCTATGGCAGCTCCTTTATAGCCATTTTCTTCCAGTTTGGCATTTGCATATGCTTCAAATGTTTTCCTATTTCTTTCATCTGCTGTCATTAGCTCATACTCTGCTCTTAATGTGTTTACATACTCTTTTAAACTTGCTGTATCACTATCTATTTTGGCTTTATCTGCTTTTCCTATTATTCCGTTATTTGATAGTGATAAAATTATTGCTGCGGCTAAAATTATCATCACTATTATTGTTATTACTAACACTATTAATGATATACCGTTTTTTATTTGTTCCCATATTTTTTACCCCCTCGTATTCTTTAAACAAATTATTTTAATATATACATATTATTTCACATTAATTTAATTTTTGCAATCATTTTTAATTGCATTTACTATGTTTATACCTTTATTTTATCTTTTACATATAGCTCAAAAAAGCTAGCTATATACTTTCTTAGTATATACCTAACTTTATGTTTTTTATATAATTTATTTTTTGCATGCAAACTAAAGCTACTTTTGTAGCTATATTTTTAGTTGTACTTCTCTCTAGAGTTTCAACACTTGCACGCATTATTGCCAACATAACTTTTCTCCTTTGTTATTTTTTCTTTTCTTCTCAAGTTCTAATTTTACCTTATCTATTTTCTTTTTTCAATACTTTTTTGCCTTTTATTTCAATTTCATAGATACAAGTTTTGATACACCATATTCCTGCATTGTTACACCATATACAGAAGATGCTACTTCCATTGTACCTTTTCTGTGTGTTATTACTATAAATTGAGTTTGTTTTGAATATTTTTTAATATATTTAGCAAATCTTGCTACATTTATATCATCAAGTGCAGCTTCGATTTCGTCTAATATACAAAACGGTGGTGTCTTTATTTTTAATATAGCAAATAGTAGTGCTATGGCAGTAAGTGCTCTTTCTCCACCAGATAGAAGCATCATATTTTGAAGTTTTTTACCAGGTGGTTGTACTTCTATTTCTATTCCACTTTCTAATATGTTTGCTTCATCAGACAATCTTAAATCTGCTCTTCCTCCATCAAATAGTTCAACAAATACTTTTGAGAAGTTTTCTCTTATTATCTTAAATTGTTTTGCAAATTGAGTTTTCATTATAGATGTAGTATTTTCAATTAAATTAGTAAGTTTATTTGCGGTTTCTTCTAAATCTTTTTTCTGCGTAGATATAAATACAGCTCTTTCGCTCTGTTCTTTATATTCTTCTATACTACTTACACTAACCTCACCTAAAGATTTAATCTGAGATTTTATCTTGTTTATACTACTATCTATCTTAGTTTTAGATAGTTCTTTATCTACTGTACTTACTTTATCGTACTCTTTTGCACTACTAATAGTAAGCTCATAGTCATCCCACATTTTGTTTTTAAGAGCATCTATTTCAATATCGAATTTAACTCTTTTGCCCTCAACCTTTCCTTTTTGATCTCTTAATTTATCTAAATCTTGTAGTTTCTGAATATATGCTTGTTCTAGCTTAGCTTGATTTTCCATATTTTGAGTTTTTGATTCTTTTAAAGTATTGTTGTATTTCTTAAGACCTTCAATTTCTTCATTTAATTTTTCTATATTAACATTATCTTGTTTATTATCTTCTTCTGATCTTTCAATCTCATTTTGACAATCAGCTATGTTTTGTTTTTTCTTTTCTATCGAAGCTTCTAATGATGTTATATCTTCTTTTATTTTTTCTACCATTTCATCTATTGCAATATTTGATTCGTCAAATGATGATAATGATATTTTAAGATTAACAATATCTTCATTTAAGAAATTAACATTATCTTCTTTTTCTTTATTAAATCTAGCATACTCTTCTACTTCACCATTTTTTATTTCTATTTCATTTTGAATCATTGCAGAAGCCTCAGCTATACTTAATTTTTTAGCAATTATTTCTTCATTTTGTTTAAACAAGCTTTCTTTTTCTTCTTCTCTATTTTTTCTCAAATTAGCTATTTTTTCAGATTGTTTTACTATATTATTTAACTTTTCTTCAGTTACACTATAATCGATGTTCACTTTGTGTAATTCATCTGTTTTTTGTTCTATCTCATTTACAACATTCTGATATGACTCTCTATCACTCTTTATACTTTCATTAAATTTGTTATATTCACTCTCTAGTTTTTGCAATTCTTCTTTTGCCTTATCTATTTTAGAGCTTCTGCCAAGAAGTGATGTTTTTTTAGACATAGCGGCTCCACCTGTCATACTACCTGTAGACATTACTATATCTCCATCTAATGTTACTACCTTAGTTCCTTGTGGTATAGTTTTTGATATAACTACACCATTATCTATATTATCTGCTATAATAACTCGGCCAAGTGCAAGCCTTACTACGTTCTCAAATTTTTTGTCATACTTTATTAGGTTCATGGCATGTCCAACAAAGCCACTTTCCTTAGTTTTAAAATTATCTTCTCTAGAAGATTTAACACTCTTCAAAGGTAAAAATGTTGCTCTTCCCAAAGAATTTTGTTTTAAAAATCTTATTGCATCTTTAGCATCCTTGTCTGTCTCCACAACTATGTTTTGTAAGTATCCACCTAATGCAATCTCTATTGCCTTTTCATATTTTTCTTCTGTTGTTATTATAGAAGCAAGAGTTCCATAAACAGAGTGACCATATGTACCATCTGTTTTAGATTTTTCTATTACCTCTTTAACGCTCTTTATATATCCTTCGTTTTCATTTTCTAAGTTAGTTAAGTAGTTTATCTTAGATTTTATTTCAAGCATTTTTTGTTTAAATTCTGCATCTTTATCATTAAAACCAGTAATGTTTATTTCTATTCTTTCTTTTACTTCATCCAAGTTTTTTATAGCTTCCTCTAAATCTGTTTTTTGCTTTTTAATCTTAGAGAAGTTTTCTCTTTCCTCAGCTTCAGAAATTCTTATGCTATCTGCAGAAGAAATATTAGAAGTATTTTCTTTTAAAAGAGTATCTATTCTTTTTTGGTTTGCTTCCATTGTTGATTCAAGTGAGCTTGTCTCCACTTTATATTCAGTTAACTTATCTTTCAAAGATTCAATATATCTTTTTATTTCTTCAATTTCAAGTTCTTTAGTTGTCATGTTGGCAGTTAATTCTTCTAATTCTAGTTCTTTTTCTTCTAGTTCTTGCTCAAATCTAACTTTATTGTCTAACATGTTTTTCTTTTTTACATTTCTTTTTTCTATATCTTCTTTTAAAGATTCTATAGATATCATATCTTCTTCTATTTCTAAGTTAAGTCTTTCTATAGCAACTTTGTTGTTATCCATTCTATCATCAAAAGTTTCTATTCTAGTTTTTAATTTTTCTATTTCATTTGCTTTTTCAAAATATTCCTCTTGACTTTTTTCTATATTTAATAATATTTTTTCAAGAGATACCTTAGATTCATCTTTTTCTTTTTCTATATTTTCTATCTCTTTTTGACTACCTGCTATACTTTGTTCTAGTCCTTCTATTGCTTCATTTATTTTATTTATTTCTTCTTCTGCACTAAATATAGTATTAATAAAAGATCTAACTTCTAAACCTTTAAGTTCATCTCTTAATTCCAAATATTTTTTTGCCACTTTAGATTTTTCTTCAAGTGGTCCTAAAGAAGTTTCTATTTCATTTAAAACATCTGTAACTCTAGTTAAATTAGTATTAGTGTGTTCTAATTTTCTTAAGGCTTCTTCTTTTCTTGTTCTATATTTAACTATTCCCGATGCTTCTTCAAATATACTTCTACGTTCTTCTGACTTAGAAGACAATATTTCATCGATTTTTCCTTGCCCAATTATACTATAACCGTCTCTACCTACACCTGTATCCATAAAAAGTTCTTGAATATCTTTTAATCTACATTGATTTTTATTTATATAATATTCACTATCGCCACTTCTATATACTCTTCTTGTTACTGCCACTTCGTTATATTCTACTGGCAGTTTGTTATCAGAATTATCTAAAACAAGTGTAACTTCAGCAAGTCCAAGCATTTTTCTTTGCTCTGTTCCGGCAAATATAACATCCTCCATTTTTGAACCTCTAAGGCTTTTAGCACTTTGTTCTCCTAGTACCCACCTTATTGCGTCTGAAACGTTACTCTTACCACTTCCATTTGGTCCAACAATAGTTGTAACACCATCTAAAAATTCTATATTTGTCTTTTCAGCAAATGATTTAAATCCATGTATTTCTACTCTTTTTAATTGCATTTTTACCCCTACTATTCTAATTACATAACGCCATAACTTCTACTTGACCCCTTAAAGTTATTTGTACATAATTTTTTCCATATTTTATATTCTTGTACATCTTGTGGTACAATTTCTATATGATAAGTATTATTATCAAGTTTAATAATCCTAACTATATCATTTTCATCATATTCTACATTTCCTAAATAATCAGATGAAAACATTATATATGTTTGTCCTGTTTTAGAAATAATTTTTGCATTCTTATCCACATACTTTTCATTGTTTGAAACATCTACTACTTCAAGTTTAATCTTACTTTCTTTATATGTAGCGCCATCTCTTTCTACTGTTTTTTGTTTTGCCATAGCAGAAAAGAAATCAGGTATCATATCTTTTATATAATTTGGCACTTTAATTACAGAAAAATCTTTTCCCTTTGTTGGTTTTTTAGGAAGTTCCATAATTAAATTACTAACTTTTGTTAAATCAACTTTTTTAGAAGAAACTTTTTCCTCTTCATCATCCTTTTCTGATAATTTAGCGTTTATTCCTTCCTTATCTAGCTTTATATCTGCCTTTTCAAAAAGCATGCTTTCTATATCAAGCACATCATTAGCATCAAATTCTTCGCTTTCTTGAATGTCTTCTATATCTTCTACTTCTTCAATTTTCTTTTTTTCTGCTTTTACTTTTTTAGCTTCCTGTTTTTTGTTTTCTTCTTTTTGTATAATATTTTCCTCTCTTTTTACAGAGTCATCTATATCTATGTCAATACTAAAATCTTCTACTTCGCTTAAATCTATTTTTGGTATTTTAGTCCCTATAATTTCATCTGTATCTGGAACTTCTATTTCACCTTTTTTAATCTCTTTCTTTTCATTTTTCTCTTTTTCGCCTAAAAGCTCTGCTATTGTCATTACACTATGTGTATATTGTTTAGTTGTAAATATCTGAGAATTATCAAATAAGTCTTTAATAACTTCCTTATCCAACTTTATTGCTTCTTCAAATTTTGACATACTAACCAACTGCTTAGTATATTCTTTATATTGCAAAACATCTTCTTCAGAGTTAAAATCAAACTCTATTTCTGTATATGTAGCTATATCATCTACAAATGTTCCCTCAGAAACATTAGAATTCATTATGTACACATATGCTTTTTCTTCATGTTCAAATACAGCAATATTGCTATCAAATTCGACTACACCATTGTTATTAAAAACATATACACTCTTTGTATAGTTATATAACGTATCTAGCATTTTTTTAGTAGTGTTCTTTTTATCTACACCTAAAACTATCAATTTCTTAGCTTTTAAATCAATCAAGCATTCTTCTAATATATCAAAGCCACTTTCTTTCATATTCCCCATATAAAAGTATACTTTTTTAGGCTTTTCTTCGCTTCTTTTTATTAATTTTTCCTTAATCAAGTTTTCTCCATCTTTTTGAATATTTAATTTAATTTTCATATAAATACCATCCTTCGTAAACCGTTATAAAATTTTACATATACATAATATACCAAAAGTCGGAATTTGTAAAGAAAATAATTAAAATAGTGGTTAATTATTAGTGTAAAATAGCAAATACCCTTGAGGTTTATCCTCAAGGGCATTTAGATTTAAAAAAATATTTCGTAATCTGTAATTTTGTCAAATTTGATGTCATGAAGTTTTAGCGAATAAATAAGGTTTTCCTTTGCTTCTTCCTTTGAAATAGTACTGTCATAAAACTTGATAACATCATACAAAGGGCTCCATCTTTGAGAAATCTCTTCTTTGCCAATCTTTTGACTTTTTACCCACTTGTTGTACTTAGGTTTTAAAACTGTAAGCACCCAATATGACAAAAAGTCTAAGATATCATAATTACCATCATCTCCAGGTATTGCAAAGAATAAAACTGTACCATAATCTTTAAAGTTACCTTTACCAGAAGAATAAGTATAGCCGTAAAGCTCTTTCATGAAATCTTGCTGAACGTACACTCTAACATGTTCTGACAGTACTCCGTTATAGATTTCAGCAGTATCTATGTCTGTTTTCCAATTTCTTTTATACCGCTTAGTTAAACCAGTTTCAAATTGCTCTTTATCCCATTTTTCCCAACGTATTTTTCCAGAGCTTACTTTATCAAACACCGTGTCTATTACTTTTTCAAATTCACAAGCATATTCTTCATAGGCAAGCTTTTTTATCCTTTCCTCTTCGAATTGATTATACCGTTTTTCTTTCATTTATACTACCTCCCTAAAATTATTTAACGAGACTTAATTCCTAGCAAAAGTAATTATATCACAAAAACATAAAAAATGGAATAGCAGTTATATATCCTGCTATTCCGCACCTCTTATATATCGCCTATTAGACTACAACATCAAGTTCGTTTAATTTGTTTTCGAACTCTGCTATTCTTTCTTCAGTTTCATATTGTTCAATTCTATTTAAAGCATATAAATATTTTCTTTCTTGAGAAAGTAATGCTTGGTAATCATCATTCCAATCTTCATGACTTCTTAAAGAAGCATGTACTTCATTTAATTTCTCTTCTAAAGCTTTTCTTACTGGGTTTACTAAATCTCCGTCTTTATCAACCTTTATTCCATTATCAACCATATGGCATATAGCTTCAGCGAAAGTTCTTTCACCTTGATAGTTTACACCGTTTTCATCAGCTTCACCTAAGATGTTTACCATTTTTGAAACTTTATCCATACCTACTTTTTCAAATATTGTATCTACTCTTGAATCTATAAATTGTCCATTTTCACCGAACACCTCTTGTCCTTGAATAAATAAATCAACATTGTTTTGAATTATTCTTGCTTGTTCAACAGGGAATTCATTAACAGCCATTTTTAAAGCATGTCTATCATAATATTTTTTAAATGCTGTTTGGCACATTTCTGCATTCTCGCCATAAGGTTTGAAGAATTGTGCATATTCTCTTAAAACTTCATGTTGTGTTTTATCTCCACACATACTTTGTTCTAATTCACCTATATTCTCACCAAAATATGTTTCAACTTTGTAATCAACCTCATCAGGAACATATTCCTGTATTTCTGGTTCTACTGGAACTTCTGGTGCTGCTGCTATCATAAGTGGTTCTTCTTTTCTTGAGAAGAAACTAAGCACCGCATTTCCTATTGATTCCATATCTTGTAAAAACAATTTCCATTCGTTCTTAAAAAAATCTTTCATATAAACACCTCATTTGTAAATTACATATATTTTATTATACTTCTATTATACTATCTTGCGAAACAATTACAACTACAAAAGAATAACATTTTTGTATCAAAATATATCATTTTTTGTTACAAAAATGTTACAAAATTCAATTTGTGCCAGTTTTACTGCTTATTTACTGCATTTGTATATTAATTTCACTATTATTTAAAGTTTCCTTTTTATCTAAATCTGTATATTTTTCTATCACATCTTTGTATTTAAAGTTATTTATTCCTGCTCCTTCCCATATACATATATTCATATATCCCATATTTTTCATTATTTGAACTGCCTGCGCAGCTCTTGGCCCACTTGCACAATACACCATTATACATTCAGACTTATTTGGTAATATATTTTGAACATTTGATGCAAGTATATTTATAGGGATATTAATTGCACCTCTTATTCTCATAACTTTGTATTCGCTCTCTGATCTTACATCAAGCACTTTGCATGTGCCAGATATAATCTGCATATATGCATCTTCCTGGCTTAAAATTCTTGTCATACATCTATTACCATAACCATTTTGCATACCTCTGTTCAACCCTAAAAAGTTTCTTATTTGAGCAAATATGTTTTGACCATTTCCCATCATATTATTCATAAAAAATCTCCCCTTTGCAACATACTACATGTATATTGTAAAGAAGAGATTTTTATGTCTTTATGTTTTACTAATTTTTATGAAATATTTTAGCCAATGTAACTTTTACTACTTCAGCAAAAATTACAAAACCAATTGCAGATAATAAACAAATTAAATACAAATGACTATCAAGTCTGGCTACTTTAAACACATCTGCAAGCACTGGCACAAGTATAACTATAAACTGCAATCCAAGAGTGATAATTGTACCAATTACCATTGGTTTGTTCGAAAATATTCCTATACTTGTTACGAGCCTTCTGTCTGAGCGCATTGTGTACGCAAAAAGAAGTTCAATAAACGATAACATTATAAATGCCATAGTCATAGCCTCTGCGTGTCCATACGTTTTTTCTGTAATCATAAATACTGTAAGTATTAATATACTTTTTACGATCGCAGGTATTATTATTCTGCATGTTAAGAAAGGATTAAAGAATTTCTCTTTTGCACTTCTTGGTTTTTCTTTCATAACACCTTTTTCAGCCTTTTCAAAGCCCAACGTTATAGCAGGAATTGTATCTGTTATTAGGTTTATCCATAAAAGTTGAAGTGGCAACATTATATTATGTCCAAATAGCGTTCCAAAGAATATGATTATTACCTCTGCAAGGTTTGAAGCAAGTAAATATGCTATAACATTTTGTATATTGTTATATATTCTTCTTCCCTCTTTAATAGCCACAACAATTGTTGCAAAATTATCATCTGTGATAACCATACTAGATACACTTTTTGATACTTCAGTACCAGTTATTCCCATACCTACACCTATATCAGCATTTTTTAGAGCCGGTGCATCATTAACTCCGTCACCTGTCATTGCAACAGTTTTGCCAAGTTTCTTCCATGTTTTAACTATTCTAAGTTTATTCTCAGGTGAAACTCTAGCATAAACTCTTATCTTGTCAATCTTCTTTTCAAACTCTTCGTCAGACATTTTATCTAATTCTGCACCAGTTATAGCAAGAAGACCTTTTTTCATTATTCCAAGTTCAGTTGCTATTGCCACTGCAGTCTCTTTGTTATCTCCTGTAATCATAACAGGTGTCATTCCAGCTTCAAAGCATTTTGTAACAGCATCCTTTGCCTCTGGTCTTGGTGGATCTATCATTCCTACAAGTCCAACATAAGTTAATGATTTTTCAACTTTATCACTTACTAAATCATTAGGTATCGCTTTTAAATCTTTATATGCAAATGCCAAAACTCTTAATGCTTTTGTAGACATCTCATTGTTTTTCTCAAGTATTTGAGTTTTTACATCATCTGTCATATCAACAATTTTTCCGTCTATAACAGCATGTGTACATCTTGCAAGTATAGATTCTATAGCGCCTTTAGTATACATTCTAAATGCACCTTTGTATTCATTTATGGTTGACATCATCTTTCTATCCGAATCAAAAGGTATTTCACCCTTTCTTTCATGCCTTATATCATAACGACTTTTTTCGATATCATACTTATGCGCCGCAGCAACTAATGCTGTTTCAGTAGGATCACCTAAAAGTTCACCTTCCTTTTCGCCATATTTTGTATCATTACAAAGTAACATTCCATGCATAAGAGTAGCCATATCTTCTGACTTAGCTTCTGCTAGCTCTATATCTTCTAACTTCTTAGTTTGTACTCCTAAGCAAATTTCTTTAACAGTCATTTTGTTTTGAGTAAGTGTACCTGTTTTATCTGAGCAAATAACTTCAGTTGAACCCAAAGCTTCCACAGATGACAGCTTTCTAACTATACTATTTTCTTTAGCCATTTTTTGTACGCCTATTGAAAGTATTATAGTTATAGCTGCAGGTAGCCCCTCTGGTATTGCCGCAACAGCCAAAGATACAGCAAGCATGAACACTTCAAGTAGTGGATTATTTCTAGCAACTCCCACTATCACCATAAGAAGCCCTATTATAACAACAATAATACTTAGAGCTTTACTTATTTCATTCATTTTCTTTTGAAGAGGAGTAAGCTCTTCTTTAGAATCTGTAAGTATAGTTGCAATTTTTCCAAGTTCTGTGTCCATACCAGTTGCTGTAACTATACCTTCGCCTCTACCATAAACTACAGAACTACCTGAATATAGCATATTTTTCCTATCTGCAAGTGCAATCTCACCTTCTAAAGTATCAATCTTTTTATCAATAGGAAGTGATTCCCCTGTTAATGCAGCTTCCTCAACTCTAAGAGAATTGTTTAATGTTATTCTCATATCAGCAGGAACAAAATCTCCTGCTTCTAATAAAACAATATCACCTACAACAAGATCTTCTGTTTTAATACTCTTAACAATACCATTTCTTCTTACCTTTATAAAAGGAAGAGACATAGTCTTTAAAGAGTCAATTGCCTTTTCTGCCTTGCTTTCTTGCATAACTCCCATTATTGCATTAAGAAACACAACAACAAGAATAATAATTGCATCAGTAAGTGAATCTCCTTCGATTTTAGCAACAATACCAGAAACTACAGAAGCTACAAGTAATATTATTATCATAATATTCTTGAACTGATCTATAAATCTTCCTATCATTGTTTTCTTTTTGCCTTCTTTTAACTTGTTTGGTCCATTTTTTTCCAATCTTAATGAAGCTTCATTGTCAGTCAATCCTTCACTTGAACTAGACATGTTTTTAATTACTTCTTCTACACTCAAATTATAAATATCTTTTTCCATACATAAGACTCCTTATATTTTTTAATATAATGATTTTAACATAAACAAATAGAAGTAACAATATTTTTACTTCTATTTGTTAATATATTTGATTTTATTTACTATAACTTATTACCTGCTTTTCTCTTTAACATTGAATCGCTTTCATAAGTTCCTTCCAGTGTGAATAAGTAGATTCATGAGCATAACGCGCCACTTCTTCGTTTGTGAAAGCCTTACATATATCTTCTATGTAAAGTCCAGATTGAGCACAAGTACATTTATTATCAAGTATATAATAAATAACTGCCAAACAGTTATGACTGAATTTCCTAAAAAGTTCTTCATTTAATGCCAAACCGCCATCAATATACGCACTTTCTTTCACCATTTTGATGATAGCTTCATAACCAGTTGTTATAAGTCTCTTGGGTGAATAAAAGCTAACATTTGTTCCATCTTGTTTCCAATACATTACCGAATTTCCAGAAACTCCGCCGTAGATTAACTTTTCATGAATTTCTTTCAAGCTGATATCAGGAATTTTTTCATATACTGCACCTACATACATCATAGCCACAATGTCCTTAACGTTTCCACCTAATTTTAATTCCATATACTCTACCTCCTAAAATTATTTTTGGGTTTATATAGTAATTTCCTGAGATATTATATCATGGCTATAGTTTTATGTCAATTTAACATTATGTGTTTTACTTATTTTACATTTCTAATAAAGTTATAAGAAGTTTAATTTAGAACCATTTACAATACTAATTTATTCCATAGTAATAACTATTATATGCTTTTTTTAATTTCACAACTTTTAAACTAACATAATCTTCCAGTTTCTTCATAAACTCATCTGCTTTTATTTCATTTTGAGCAACCATAGTCAGTCCTTTTTCCCAACTTGCAGTAAGTTTAGGATTTAACATATCTGGCATTGTCTTTGCTACAATGTCGTATATAGCTTCACCTTTTTTAGTTGGAGTAAGTATCTGCGTTTTTTTGTTTATAGCTATATATTCTATTCTAGTTAATTTGTTTATAATTTCTGCACGAGTTGCACTAGTACCTATTCCGCTACCTTTTATTTGTTCCCTTAACTCTTCGTCCTCAATTAATTTACCTGCATTTTCCATAGCAAGAATTATAGAGCCAGAAGAGTATCTATTAGGTGGTGTTGTTTCTCCTTCTTTAATCACAATATCTGATATCCTAAGTTTTTCACCTTTTTTCAAATTCTTTAAAAGCTCCATATTTTCCAGTTTTTCCTCTTCATTACCTGGAGCTTTCGTTTTTTCTTGTTTTAATACTTCTAAATAGCCTTGTTTTACGCATACTTTTCCATTAACATTAAATTCTTCTGTGCCAACCTTTAGTTTAATTGCTAGTTTATTAAACTCTGCAGGTGGATAAAATATACTCAAAAACCTTTTCACTATAAGGTGGTATATGTCTTTTTGCAATTCTTTAAGGTTAGTATAATTTTCAAAGCCTTGCCCTGTTGGAATAATAGCATAATGGTCAGTTATTTTTTTATCATCAACATACTTAGTTTTAATCAAATTCGTACTATACTTTTCTTTTGCCATTTTAGATATATATTCTTTTATTTCGCTATCTATATTTGACATTGCAAGGCCATTTAAATTCTTGGTAATTTCCTTTGCAACAGCGGTAGATAAAACTCTTGCATCAGTTCTTGGATAAGTAACTAATTTTTTCTCATACAACTCTTGTATTACATTAAGAGTTTCCTCTGGAGTTATTTTAAACTTTTTACTGCACTCATTTTGTATTTCCGCCAAGTTATATAACAAAGGTGGTTTGTCTTTTTGTGTCTTCTTTGTAATTTCCTCTATAATCGCATATTCATTATTTTGCTTTAAATAGTTAATAAATCTTTCAGCATCTTCTTTTTTCTTAAAGCCAGTTTCGTTATATAACAGAGGACTTTCAAAAATTTTTGAACTTTCACATACTTTAAAATCTGCATTGATTATATTATTTTCATCTTCTCCAAAAAGCCCCTGTAACTTATAGAAATTAACTTTTTTAAAGTTCCTTATTTCTCTTTCTCTTGAGACAATCATACCTAAAACGCATGTCATAACTCTACCGATTGATATAACTGCTCTATCTTGTGACAATTTCTTAGCAAGGTCTTTTCCATAAATAATTGAAAGCAACCTTGAAAAATTTATTCCAATTAAATAATCTTCTTTAGCTCTAAGATATGCTGCATCTGACAAACTATTATATGCAGATAAATCTTTAGCATTCTCAATTCCCTCACGAATTGCCTCTTCAGTTTGAGAATCTATCCATACTCTTTTTTTATTCTTATTAGGCCTACCTGCCATATCATCAACTAATCTATATATGTATTCTCCTTCTCTTCCTGAGTCAGTACAAACATATATAGTGTCAACATCTTCACGAGTCAATATACTCTTAACAATATCAAATTGCTTTGATACTGAATTTATTACTTCATATTTAAATTCTTCTGGTATAAATGGTAACGTTTTCAAATTCCAATATCTAAGTTTTTCATCATAAACTTCTGGATAACTCATAGTAACTAAATGGCCTACACACCAAGTAACTATATAATCTTCTGATTCCATATACCCATTTTGATTTTTAGCATTTATTTTTAGTACTTTAGCAAACTCTTTTGCAACACTTGGTTTTTCCGCAATTATAACTTGCTTGCCCATTAATCACACTCTACCTTTCATACGATAGGTTACATTATACATCATAAATTGCATTTATTCAAACAGATTAGTTTAAATCATTCTTGAATAAGTTGTTATATATAAAAAAATATACCAAAACCAAACAAACTGTTTAATTTCAGTATACTTTTAAGAACGTTTTATTTTCTTATTCCAAGTTTAGCAATTAATTCACGGTATTCTTCGATATTTTTGTTTTCTAAATATCTAAGTAAGCTTTTTCTCTTACCAACCATGTTTAAAAGGCCTCTTCTTGAATGTTCATCTTTTTTATGAACTTTTAAATGTTCTGTTAATTCATTAATTCTTTCAGTTAATAATGCTACTTGAACAGCTGTTGAACCAGTATCATTTTCACCTTTTGCGTAAGTTTTAACTATTTCAGTCTTTCTTTCTTTTGTCATTTTGACATCCTCCTTAATATTAACAATTCACCTTAAACCAAGAAATAATTCTTAAGGAAAATTATATCATAGTATAAGGCACATATATATTATACACTATATGTCAAGTGATATAATTTACTACTTTACCATATCTTTCAAAGATTTAATAAAGTTTTCTGCTTTTTCATCAACATACTCATTAGTATAAATAGTATCTTCTGCCTTTTTATTACCTAATATATTATCTATCAACTTGCTTAATTCATCTGTAGAAATATCATTTTTCACATTAATTCCCCCACTTTATTAGTAATTAAAATAATCACTAAATAAATTCATATAGTTTATATTTTTAAATAATTCTAGTCCTTTTTTATATATAACATAATTATTTTTTGAATAGATACCATATATTGCAATATTATCAGACATGGTTGTTTTTAACTTCTGTATATTTTCCTCAAGTTTATCTACGCCATCCTCACTTATTTTGGACATTTGAGCATTTATTTCATCAGAAGTAATAATATTGCCATTCAAATATGAACAGTTTGGACTTTCATTCGTGTAAACACTTGCCAAAATCAAATCATAGTTACCTAAACTTTTCCTTTTATCCATTTCTTTTTCACTTAATTTATTCACATTGACATTTACTCCAGCCTTTAGCAAATCACTTTTTATTTTGTTTGCCACATTAACTTTTCCTTCATCATCTTTGTTTACAAGTAATTCTAATGATAATTTATTTCCTGATTTAATGTAATAAAGATTTTGCTTTTTGTACCCATTTGATAATAGTAAATTATCTGCTGCATACACATCATATTTATATTTTTGTTCATCAAAAATATATGGCAAATCAATTATCTTTCCTTGATTATCAATAGTTTCTGATAATATTTTTTCTCTATCTATACTATATGCTATTATTTGTCTTACATATTTTTCTTTTACTATATTAGATGAAGGGTTAAACATTAAAAATATTCCCTCGCCACTATTATATGCCTTTATATCATATTCATATTTGCCTAGCATTTTAATAGAGTTTTTAGAGCTGGCAAAAAACACATCTATTTTGCCTTGTTTATACATTTCTATAGCCTCTTCTTCGCCCGATAATTTAACTATATTTATTTGCTTTATATATTCTTTATTAACCGTATTTTTTCTATTTAAAATCAATTTAGTGTTGCTACTTGAGCTATCAATAGAATATATTCCAAAATTATCATTTTGTTTATATATTGGAATATCTAGGTTATATACAAAATAATCATCTGAATTTTTTAAGGATATTTTTAAAGTGTTGTTTGATTTTATCTCTATTTTATCAACATTTTCCACTTTGTAGTAATACTTACTTTTCTCCTTAATAATCTTATCCAAGCTGTCTTTTATATCTATTGCTGTTATACCTGGCACTTCGTTTAATACAAGTTCATATTCTTTACTATTTATTTTATTTACACTAGATAAAATTTCGTATTTAATAGAATAATTTGAATTAATTCTAAGTAACATAGGATAAATATATCTTTCTAGTTCTGATATAACCAAGTTATTAACACCTATTTCAGTATTATCATATATCGCTAAATTCACACTAGTCGTGTTTTCTTTTACTTCACTATTTGTGAAAGTTGGTATAAACGGTTCATTTTCCTTAAGAGTAACAACTCTTGTAATAACTGCTACTATCAGAAGTAAAATAAAGCAAAAAATAAATCTAACAAATTTACCAGTCTTCGCTTTATATTTTTTCTTGTTAGATACTTTTTTCTTTTGTATATTTTTTCTACTAGTTTTTACACTAGAACTTTTTACTCCTCTTTTTCTTCTAGTAGTTCGTGGAACCTTTTTATACCTTTCTTCATGTACAAATTTCTTTTCCATATCACTCACCATATATATTATTTACAAGTATAATATATTTTAACATAAAATAAGCAAAAAATATATACTTTATGTTAAATAGAGTATTAAATTTCAGAATGTATAAATAGTCATGTAAGTTACACTTTATATGTTACTTACATGACTCTCTAAATTATTTTAGGTATGTTCCTTCTAGCCTTCCTGTTTGATTTAATGTTATTGCGGTATTCCTCTCATATATTGGAATATTTGGAAGTAGTATATCTTCATATGTTACACTACTTAATTTATACATTGTTCCATTATTTACTCCTACATTTCTTACTATCTTCTTTGTCTTAAAATCTATATAATCACTTGTTCCATCTTCCATTGTTCTTAATGGTTCATGTCCTGTCATATCTATTGTATATATCTTATTATACTTATCACTTTCTGCAAAGATTATATTTGCTACCTTAGCTCCTCCGCCCTCTATATAGTTATAATTTGGCATTATAAACCACTGAACATATTTTGTAGCAGCTCTAAACACAGTACGGCCAAAACCCACACCAGAAATAGTTTCATGCCTATATTCCCAGTCTGTTGACTCCTTAATATTAAAATCAAGTGAATAATTAAAAGTACTTCCGCTATCACATTGACTTAATTTTGTTCCTGCCTTAATAGTCCCTTTATTCCATGCGCTTTTTAATATTATTGTGTTATTTGTTTTATCTACATTATCTGCTGTATATAAATCACTCCATGTATTTAATGAGTACGTCAATGGTTCATACAAATGCCCTGTACTATCTTTATAATTCCAAAAAATAAAGCCCATTTTATATGTTTGAGTACTATTCACAAAATTACTTACATCATCTAAATGTACTACTGTATCTCCATTTTTTAAATCTTCTGTAAGATATGTTAGTGTATCTGGTATATACATTACTTGTTCTGCCTTTACTAATAATTTATCCACATCGTATTCCATAAGTCCTGAATATATCCTTTCACCAACAACATTTGGTTTTACATACATGGATATTTCATACTTTTTATTTCTATCTATTGTAATATAGTCTTTGATTCTACAATTTTGGTGAAAGCCTCCTGTTTCTTCAGTGTAAAAGCAAGATATTCCACCTTTTACTTTTTCACTTGGAATATTAGCCACATATGATGAAAAGTTCGTTCCATCTTTGTACTCTCCGAAGCCATTATCTATCAAGTTTTGTGTTACTGTAAGTGATATTTCACTTAAACCAGTTACTCCATTTTCACTGCTTCCACACACTTTTAAATCGTTATATCTACTATCACTTGTGGTATTGGTAAATACTATTGTATCTTCTTCTCCTTTTGCTTTTTCTACTGATTTCAAACCTACTTCTTTTGCCCATTTTGTTTCATTTTCTAATTTAGTATTATCTTTCTCTCCTGTTCCTGTATATACTAAATTCCCACCTATTATTTCATACTTTTCTATATCTTCACTCTTTATATTTTTTATTATATCTGTTATATAATTCCCGTTATATGCAACTTTATTTGATGCATTTATTTTTGATATTTCTAAATTACCTCTATGTTTCATTTTTTCTATCGATAACCATGCGTTATACTCTTCTAAATAATTTGATATATTTGACCTAAATGCAGTTTCAGTCGATTTATTTATTAAGTCTGCATTTGATATTGTTAATATTGTTACTCCTGCTAGTATTATTAACACTATTATTGTTATTGTAAGTACTACTAGTGATATTCCTTTTCTTTGTTTTTTCATTTACTACTTTTCTCCCTTCTTTTATTTTGAGCAGAAAAAAGTTAGCTATGTACTTTTTTATACATAACTAACTTCTATATTTTTCATATATATTTCTTGCACGCCAAATACAGCTACTTTTGTAGCTTCATTTTTAGTTACTATGCTCTCTCTCTCTCTCTCTCTCTCTCTCTCTCTCTACAGTACCAACTGTTTCACGCGCTTTTGTTAACATATATTTCACCTCTTCTTTCTATGTTAAAACTCTACGCATTTATTCTACTATATCTAAAAACTTTTTTCAACTACTTTAATATTGTTTTCAGAGCTTACATATGTATATTACATATATGGCTTATTGCTTATTTACTACAATACGCTTTATTGCATTTTACATAACTTTGTGGTAAAATATATATATTGATACTTTTAGTTTTTAAATAATTATTTTAAGGAAGTGAAAAAGATTTGAAATTTACCTTTGTTACAGCAGAAGAGTTTAAAAATGTGTCAAATTTCTCAAGAAATGGTTATATATCCATAGAAGATATCGACACATTCTTATACATGATGCTGAAAAATGCTGCAACACGGTTAAAAATGGAGTTTGACACCCTGCAAAAAATGGTTGAAGATAATAATCCTGATTTCTTTGAATTTAAATCAAATTATTTCAAAGAGAACAGATATATTTCTGCATCTTCTGACGAGTTTTTAAGCTGGTGCTCTCTTCTAAAAATACCGATGTCAGAAACACAAATTAAATTAAAAAGGAGTAATAACATGACAACAACAGCAAAAATTTTACCGGAACCCACTCACGCAGACTGCATGCAACTTTTCAATACCTTAAGTATTGAAGAAAAAATCAAATTTATAAAAGAATTTGAAAAAGTTCAAATAGCACTTACACCTGCTGAGATTTCCAAACTGTTTAATTGAGAAAAAACGCAAGCCAAATGGCTTGCGTTTTCCTTATTTATCTATATTATAACTGATTTTTGGGTTCTACTGTAAATCTAATTCCAGTTTTTTCTTCATTATCTATCGTAACTTCTGTAAATGATGGTGTACATGTAAGCTCAACACCTGATGGTGCTACAAACCCTCTTGCTATTGCTACTGCTTTAATTGCTTGATTTATTGCTCCTGCGCCTATTGCTTGCATTTCTACTTTTCCATTTTCCTTTACTAAACCTGCTATTGCTCCTGCTACTCCATTTGGACTAGACTTTGCTGATATCTTTAATATTTCCATTTTTTCCTCCTCTTATGTACACTTGAGCTTTTAACTCTACAAGCATTATACTTAATATTAAAAAAATATGCAAGGGCTAACTTGATTTTTGTTATATTTACCCTATATTATATCTTTTAATACTTATTGCTCTATTTGTATTATCATCAGTTTCTACAATTATACTTCTAAATATTCCAGGATTATCACTACATTCATACTTTATTTTCTCTCCAGTAACAAATCTTGCTACGGCTATTTCTTTCTTTAATCCCAGCACACTATGTCTTGGTCCACACATTCCCACATCTGTTATATATGCAAGTCCAGAATCATATACAGCCTCGTCAGATGTTTGAACATGAGTATGTGTCCCAAAAACGCAGGTAACATCATTTTCTAAGAAATAGCTCATTGCTATTTTTTCTGCAGTTGCTTCTGCATGAAAATCAACAAATATATAATCTACATTTTGTTTCTTTAAATCATTTACTATTTCCCTTGCTTTTGCAAATGGGTCTGAAATATTTTCCTGGTTAAGTTCTCCCATTCCTACTTTTCCAAGTAGATTTATAACAGCAATTTTTTTATCATTCTTTTCTTGCACATTAACGCCATGACCCACTAGATTTGTTACATTTGCAGGTATAAGAAGTTTAACAACATTCTGATATAATGCTTTGGCCTCTTTTCTATAATACAAATGATTTCCCATTGTGATAACATTAGCTCCGAACGAAAATATTTCTTTCATTTCTTTCTCTTTAATACCTCTACCACTAGCTGAATTTTCACCATTTATTATGATGTAATCAATACTTTCATTTTTTATTATTTGGTCTATGTTATTCTTTATCACATTAAGCCCACTTCTTCCAACCACGTCTCCTATAACCAAAAATTTCACTTTAAATTCACCTCTATCTAAACAAAAGAGCAGATTTACCATCCGCCCTTATATCTCCTATTATTTTGCTGTTTCTATTGCTCTTGTTTCCCTTATAACATTAACTTTTACCTGACCTGGATAATTCATTTCTTTTTCAATTTGATTTGCTATATTTCTTGCCATTATAACAGCACCTGCATCATCAATTTCTTCTGGTTTAACTATAATTCTAACCTCACGTCCGGCTTGAATTGCATATGATTTATCTACACCTTTATAGCTATTACATATTTCTTCAAGTTTTTGAAGACGTTTAATATATGTACTAACTGTTTCTTTTCTTGCACCTGGTCTTGCAGCAGAAACTGTATCAGCTGCCTGAACTAAAATAGCTTCTAATGTTTCTGGTTCACAATCTCCATGATGTGCTGCAACAGCATTAATAACTTTAGGGTCTTCTTTATACTTTTTAAGTATTTCTACACCTAACTCAACGTGAGTTCCTTCTGCTTCATGGTCAACAGATTTACCTATATCATGAAGTAATCCTGCTCTCTTTACAAAAGGTACGTCAAGGCCTAATTCTGATGCTAAAAGCCCTGCAATATGAGAAACTTCAATTGAATGATTTAATACGTTTTGTCCATAACTTGTTCTATATCTAAGTTTTCCTAAAAGTTGTACTAAATCTGGGTGAAGATTAATGACACCTGTTTCATAAAGAGCTCTTTCTCCTTCATCTTTTATAGTATTAGCAACTTCAACTTTAGCTTTTTCTATCATTTCTTCTATTTTTCCAGGATGTATTCTACCATCCATCATAAGTCTTTCTATAGCTATTCTTGCCACTTCTCTTCTTATAGGATCAAAACTTGATAAAACAATAACATCCGGAGTATCATCTATTATGATATCTATTCCTGTAAGTGTTTCTATTGCTTTAATATTTCTTCCTTCTCTTCCTATAATCCTGCCTTTCATATCATCACTTGGAAGATTTACAACAGATACAGTTGCTTCTGCTGTATGATCTGTAGCGCATCTTTGTATTGCCTCTGCTACCATAACTTTAGCTTTCTTTTCAGCTTCATATTTAGCTTTATTTTGGCTTTCTATTATATATGCAGCCATTTCTTTTTTCATATCATTTTCTAAGTTTTTCATAAGCTCTTTTTTAGCTTCTTGTTCTGTCATTTTAGAAATTCTTAAAAGTTCATTTTGCTTTTCTATTTCTTTTTCTTTAAGTAATTCTTCCGATTTTTCAATCTGCTTTTGTTTTTTTACCAGACTATCTTCTTTTTCTTCTATTATACTAAATCTTTTATCTAGTAAATCTTGTCTTTGGTTAATTCTTCTTTCTGATTCTTTTAATTCATTTTTCCTATGAGCTATTTCTCTTTCAGTTTCTTCCTTTTGCTTTAAAGCACTGGCTTTTGCTTCAACTGCAGCGTCCTTTTTTATCCTCTCTGAATCCTTTTCAGCTTCTTCTATCACTTTTTTAGCTTGAATTTCCGCACTATCTAATTCTTGTTTTGCTACTTTTTTTCTGTGATTAGAACCTATATTAAAGAATATAGGTGAGGTAATAGCCGCAGTAATAGCAAATGTTACTATTATTGGTACTAACATAAATTCCCTCCATAAATATACAATTTTCAATGTTCAACATCTATTATATTCACACATTTGCCAATATTATGGCAATATTTATTATATATTGATATTGATTTGATTATCTTTTCTTTCTGTTTATCTCTTATATGCAAAGTGTATATCTAATACACCTATGATAAATTATATAATTATTTTGGCAAATATGCAAGTAAATTTTAAAATTTCTACATGAATACAAAAAAATGGTCAATATATTTAAACTGACCATTTAAAAACTATTTGCTATATACTACTTATGACGTCATCTTTCATGCTTTGATTATGTTTTGAACTCAAAGGTTCTTCTAATAGTTCTGGATTTTCCAAATATTTTCTTAAAAGTAAAAATGACCTTGCATAGTAAAGTCCATCACAAATTCTTTCATCTGCTACCACCTTTAAGTCCATATATACTCGTATATCTCCCTGAGCATCTTTTTCATATCTTTTATTTCCCATAGCAAAGAATATACTAGTTGTACCAAAATCATATATATGATGATATATAGAATTAATACCTAATGAGCCTAAATTGGTTAAAAATGCACTTGTGTGGAAAGGTGATGCATCAATTACTTTCTTAGGTAACATTCCGTGTTTATCTAGCCACATTATCATTCCAACAACACCTTTTATAAAAAAGTTTGGAAAGGACATTATAGTTTTAGCAAGCTTGTCCGTTCCGTTTGCAACATTTTCCTCTTTATTTTCTTGTACGATAGTTGCTACTTGTTTAGATACATCTAACACAGTATCATCTGGATTGACTTTAAATTTAACTGTGGTTTCTACCGCATCATCTAATAACTTTTTCTTTATAGCTAAAGATAAAACTTGCTCATTTCTTTGATATATTCTACCATTCATAGCAAACCTATTAAGATGTGGCCTTTCACATAAAAGTCTTCCTATCGCTGTAAGCATAATGTCCATATGTGTTACCCTGATTCCCTCATCCTTTTTCTTTTTTATATATGCATTAATATTATCTAAATATACTCTATCTTCAAAGAATACTTGAGAATCACTTCTTTTCTTCATTATATACGGTATTATTCTATAAAAAGGATTTAGCCCTTTTATAGCTACACCATCAGCTCTCTTTCCAAACATATTATTCCCCCATTTTCAATTTTCTAATTACCTTCTAAATATTACATAGGCAATATATACAATATATATACTAATTAAAGTTAACCCCTCTGTCCTAGATATTTCAGGTTTTCTCTTTGTAAATAGCACTAATGTCAAACAAGTAATTACAAATACAGCACAATCTATAAGTAGAGATGTTTCTGTAAGCTTTATAGGATTAACAAGTGCAGCCATTCCTATTACAAAAAGAGTATTAAACATATTACTTCCTATTAAATTTCCTATAGCAATATTAATTCTGTTCTTCTTAATAGCCGCAATAGATGTTGTTATTTCAGGAAGCGAAGTTCCAACAGCTATTATAGCTATAGATATAAAAGTTTGGCTAACATTAAAGTGATGTGCTATAACAACCGCATTATCAACAACTATTTCTGCACCAAAGTATACCATTGCAGCACCTATAATACCTATAACAAGATTTTTCAGTATTGCCTTTACATCCTTCATCGTAAGCACATGCTCTTCTTTTTTCTCTTCTGGGACCTCTTCTCCTCTTGCCTTTTTTTCTAATCTTTCTCTATATTTTTTCTCTCTTCTATCTCTTAAATATTCTCCAAATTCATACAAAGTGTAATACATAAACACTGCAAAGAAAAGAAGTAAAATTATACCATCAGTCCTTGAAATAACATTATCTGTTAAATCCGTTCCAAATGTATCCATAAGTAAAACTAAAAGTATAACACTTGAAAGAAGGCTCATGTTCATATCTTTTCTTACCGTTTGTCTTAACAACTTTAAAGGATTCATTATACAAATCATTCCCATAATACAACACATATTAAATATATTTGTACCTACAATATTACCTATTACAAAATCAGCATTTCCATTTGCTGAAGCGGTTATAGAAAGTAATAGTTCAGGTAAACCTGTACCTATGCAAACAAAAGTCAGTCCAATTATTATTTCACTTATCTTAAATATTCTACCAATATTAGAACCTGCATCAACAAATATATCTGCTCCTTTTACAAGCATAACAAGTCCTACGATCATCAAAAATACACTTAGTACAATTTCCATATCATTCTCCTTTGTTTTTTCTAAATCTAAACCTCTATATATTTTTTTAGTATATTATATACTTTATTTATTGGAAGCCCCATAACTGTCCAAAAATTACCATCTATTTTTTCTATATGTTTTGCAAATCTTCCTTGAACTGCATAAGCTCCGGCTTTATCATATGCTTCACCCGTATCTACCCATTTTACGATTTCTTCATCTGTCATATTATCTATATATACTTTAGCTATATCACAGTCAGTCTCCTCATATGTTTTACCATTTTTACTTACCAAAACAGCCAAACTAGTAAAAACTCTATGCTCTTTTCCTTTTATGCTATTTAGTATTTTTATTGCATCTTCTCTATCTTT
The DNA here is from genome assembly GCA_934149365.1 of uncultured Clostridia bacterium. Lineage (GTDB taxonomy): Bacteria > Bacillota > Clostridia > TANB77 > CAG-465 > CALXJE01. The sequence goes on along the minus strand of CAKPEI010000002.1, from coordinate 151,649 downwards.
TGGCTTTCCATATATTTTATCATTTTCGTCTACCACAATCGTATCTGAGCCAATAACGATTCTATCACCATTTGTTCTATTAAATATGTTTTTTGCCTTATCATATGCTAATTTTATAGATTGATCTTTAATGCTAAGAGTATTATCTAAGATCTCATCTTCTTCACTCACCATTATATCAAATTTATCAACTATCATACCTAGTATTTCTTTTCTTCTAGGTGATTTAGATGCTAATATTATCCTCATAATCTCTCCTTGTAAACTAATTTAACTTAGTATATCATACTTTGCAAAAAAATATCTACAATTTGATAAAAATTTATCAAACTGTAGATACAAAATATGTTATTAAGAAGAACCTAGTTCTACGTTATCAACCTCATATACTATTTTATACATTTTTGAATATTACACTTTTATCACTTCTTGTTCATACTCTGTTCACATTATACAGGTATAATATGTTTATAAAGTAGATAGAAAACTAACTACTTTACTTTAGTTATTCATATAATCCCCATTTTTGATTCTGGTATGGCTAGATACCAGAATTTTTTTATTTTTCTACTCTATCCTATTTAACATTATTACCAAAATGGCACTGACTATTTGGTAAAGTTGTTTTGAATTATACTATATTTATATTATACTTAAACTAGGAATAATTTATATTTTTTAATTATACATTTTTATAGAAAGGAAGGTGATATTATGGCATTAATAGAATGTCCTGAATGTAAAAACAAAATAAGTGACCAGGCAGATAGCTGTCCAAAATGTGGATATGAATTAAAAGCTCCTGCTTCTGGTGAAAAGAAAAACAAAATTTCTTTAAATACTGGGAACTTAAAATATGTAATAATAGTAGTTGCAATTATTGCAATATGTTATTTCATGTTTGGTCAAAGTAGTAATAACAATAATACAGGTGGTACTGGAACTGGTAATCCTTCTTCACCAACTACTACTCCTTCATCAAACAGCGGTTATTCAGTATATACCGATCCATATTTAGGTATATCTTTTGAAATACCTAATGGTTACAAGGTTACAACTGATAAAGAAGGTTATGTATATGTTGGTCAAAATATAGATGACCAAGGGCCTCTTATCCCATATATAATTGTTGGAAGATATGATAACTTTAATAACGAAACTACATTCTTAAATAGTTTTACTGAATACATGAAAAAAGAATGTAGCGATCTTAAAATTGTAATAGATTTACTTTCTGGAGTTGTTGGAAACAGAACGGTATACGGTATTGCATATTCTTACTCTTCTAATAATCATTTAATAATTGACAATAGATATGCTGTACTCATAAATGGTAAAGTATACATGGTTGGTTCTAAAGAAGAAAATACAAACACAAGTGAAATTAATAGCGTAGCTGAACATATCTTATCTACCCTAACAGAAGGAGGAAAATAATATGGCACTAATAAAATGTGAAGAATGTGGAGAAAGTATTTCTTCAAGTGCAAAAACTTGTCCACATTGTGGAGTAAAAATAAACTTAGAAACTTGCCCAGAATGTGGCAGAAAATTAAAAGGTGATGAAATAAATTGCCCTGATTGCGGGTACCCTATCAATAAAAAAAATGCAACAAATATAATTACTGAAAACCTAGATAGGTTAACTGGAGCAACATCAAAAAGCTATGTAACTTTTAAAGACTTATTTAAAAACACTTTAAAAAAACATTCTGATGAAGAATTAGATGAATTATTTACTTGTGGCTCAGAAAAAACCACTCCTGAGCTAAAAGATATTGATCCTACTAAAGCTAGTGCATGGGTATATTTCAAAATATTAGTATTTTTCCTAATTGCATATATTCCTACACGTATTGGATTTATATCATATGGAAACATTAACTTTTTACCTATAATGATTATGCTAGCTGCTTTTGCTGTTCCTGTAACAGTATTAATGTTTTTCTTTGAAATTAATTTATTTAGGAACATACCTTTTTATAAAGTTATAAAATACTTTGTACTGGGTGGAGCATTATCATTGATTTTGGCAATACTTTATTTTTCACTCCCATACTTCGATGCAAACGCTACAACCCAAACTTACATGGGTGCATTACTAATTGGTTTAGTTGAAGAAGCGGCAAAAGCAGTTATAGTTGCAGTTTTCTTATTCAAAAGTAAAAAGAGTAACTATATATTAGATGGTTTGTTAATAGGTGCAGCAGTTGGTGCCGGTTTCGCAGCTTTTGAAACAGCTGGATATATATTAAAATTCGGTTTAAATAGTGGTCTTCAAGCAATGCTTGAAATAATAAAATTACGTGGTTTCTTAGCTCCTGGCGGGCACGTTGCTTGGGCAGCTATTGAAGGTGCAGCATTAATGTACGTTAAAGGCTTTGATAAGCTAGACAAAAAACACATAAATGATAGAAGATTCTTATTAATTTGTCTAATACCAGTTGTATTACATGGTGTATGGGATATGCCTATTGAAGCTCCATATTATCTAGTACAATTAACAATGACAGTTCTTGCTTGGCTTGTAATAGTTTATTTCATAAACTTAGGTTTAAAACAAATTGACGATGCTAAAATATTAGAAAATGTGCAAGAAGATACTTCTTCTCTTTCAAGCTAATAACCTTATAAAAGAATGAAAAAAATATAACAAATTACCCCAGAACATTAAATTCTGGGGTGTATTTTTTCATTTGTAAGTAGACCATAGGCTATGCCTATGGTCTACTTACAAATTGGAGCGAGATGCGGGAATCGAACCCGCGTCAAAAGATCGGAAGCCTTCTATTCTACCACTAAACTAATCTCGCATGTGTAATATATTTTATCATAATATATTACACATTTCAACAAGCTAAAGCAGGTTAACCTCTTTTTATTTCCTTAAAGCACTTTCTACAAACAGGTATATATTCTACGCCCTCTCCATCTATTGCTACTTCATCACCAATAGTAATAGGCTTGCCGTCTTTTATCCTAACATTAAATCTTGCTTTTCTAGGTTCATCTAAACAATTGAAGCATAGTGTAGGTATTTCCTCTATTTCGTCAGCATATTCTATCAATGCTTTTACTCCTGGAAAAAGCTCACCTTGAAAATTATTTTTTAAAGCATATGTCATAACTGCAATATCTTTTTTATCGCAAATATCTGTAAGTTCTTCAACTTGTTTTTTTGTTAAGAATTGAGCTTCATCTACAATTACACACTTGATATTTTTACCATGAGAATTTTCCTTAAGAAATACTTTATATGCATCATCATCTTTTTTTAACATAACATCCACTTTTTTGTTATAACCTGTTCTACTTACAATCATGTCTCCACCTTTGGTATCAACCTCAGGTTTCATAAGCAACACTCTATGCCCTAATTGTTCATAATTAAACATAACTCTTATTGCTTCCATAGTTTTACCAGCATTCATAGCTCCATAGCATAATTTTAACTTTGCCATATATAATCCTCCTAAATATAATAATGTATTTTTAAATTTTATCTTAAGTTTATTTACGGCTTCTTTTGAATATCAATAATTTATTTTTTAGGTTCTATTAAAGAAAGTGATACCTTTTTCTTATCCATAAAAACCTCATCAACATAACAATCTACAGTATCACCTACATTTAATACTTCTAGCGGATGTTTTATATATCTGTCTGTTATCTTAGAAATATGCACTAGTCCATCATTTTTTATTCCGATGTCGATAAAAGCTCCAAAATCAACGACATTTCTAACAGTTCCTTTTAATTTCATTCCAACTTTTAAGTCTTCTAATTTTAATACATCCCCTCTTAAGATAGGAGCAGGGACATCATCTCTTGGATCTCTTCCTGGTGCTATTAAACAAGATACTATATCAGTTAACGTATATTCATCTATTCCTATACTTTCAGATTCTTTCTTTATATCTACATTTTTAAGCTTATTCTTTACATCATCATTTCCAATTTCTGAAATATTAATGTCCAAGCTATCTAATAATTTAAGTGTTTTATCATAACTTTCAGGATGTATAGCGGTTTTATCTAAAATGTTTTCTCCATCTACTATTCTAATAAAGCCTATTGATTGTTCATATGCCTTATCACCATATGATTTTATGTTTTTTAATTCTTTTCTAGATTTTATCTTTCCTTTCTTATCTCTATAATCAAGTATAGCCTCAATTGATTTTTTATTAAGTCCAGATACATGTGATAAAAGTGATTTACTTGCAGTATTAACATTTACACCTACACTATTTACAGCTTTTGTTACAACAAATTCTAATGACTCATCTAGCCTTTTTTCTTGCACATCATGTTGATACTGACCTACTCCTATACTTTTAGAATCTATCTTTACAAGTTCACTTAATGGATCTTGCAATCTTCTGGCAATACTTATTGCACTTCTTTCTTCTACATGCAAATTAGGAAATTCTTCTATAGCTAGTTTACTTGCAGAATATACACTTGCACCAGCTTCATTTACCATTATATATTTAACAGGTCTTTTACTGCTTTTTATAGTATCAGCAACTAGTGCTTCACTCTCTCTTGATGCAGTTCCATTTCCAATTGCAATAACATCAACGGAATATTTATCTATCAATTCTAGCAATTTATTTTTACTCTCCATGTATTGATTTTTAGGTTCATGCGGATATATTACAGATATATTCTCAGGCTTACCAGTCCCATCAATAACAGCTAATTTACATCCAGTTCTATATGCAGGATCTAAGCCTAAAACAACTTTTTCTTTCATAGGAGGCTGTAAAAGCAATTTTTCTAAATTTTTAGCAAATACATCTATTGCGACTTCATCTGCTTTTTCAGTAAGTTCCTTACGTATTTCTCTTTGAATGCTAGGAAATATTAATCTTTTATAGCTATCTTCAATAGCTTCTATAACAAATTTATATGCAGGTGATGTTTTTTGCTTCTCACTTTTTACTACTTTACTTTCTAGCCATTTTAGTACATTTTCCTTATCATCAGATATTGAAACTGTAAGTATTCCTTCTTTTTCTCCCCTATTTAAAGCAAGTACCCTATGGGATTTTATATTCCTTATCTTTTCTGCGTAATCATAGTACATATTATATACTTTATTCTCATCCTCAGCATTTTTCTTTATTTTGCTACTTATGCTTCCATATCTAAATATATTATTTCTTATCCATTTTCTATAATTAGAATTATCACTAACTATTTCTGCTATAATATACTTTGCTCCAGTTATAGCTTCCTCTTCTGATTTTACTTTTTCATTTATATATTTTGACACATCGGGCATATTAGTTGGAAAAGTCATAATTTCTTTAGCAAGAGGTTCTAGTCCATTATTTATTGCCTCTAAACCTTTTGTTTTCTTTTTTTCTTTAAATGGTCTATATATATCTTCTATTTCAACAAGTTTACTTGCTTTTAATATTTCTTGCTTTAATTCTTCTGTAAGCATTCCTTTTTCATCTATTAATCTTATAACATCATCTTTTCTCTTTTGAAGATTAACTTGGTATTCGTACACTTCGCTTATTTTTCTTATTTGTTCCTCGTCTAAATTACCTGTAACCTCTTTACGATATCTTGCTATAAAAGGAATCGTGTTATTGTCTTTTAATAATTCTAAAGTCTTCTCTACCTGTGATTTTTTTATATTCATATCTTTGCTTATCTCTAACATTATATTGTCATTCATCTTACCCTCTCCTATAATTCGTCATTTTGACCGCAGAAAAGCTGAAACAGTAAATGTACTGTTTCAACTTTATCTTTGGTAAAAAACATATTTTAAATTTCTATATTTATATTTTCTTTTTCTGAAGCATCAATTTCAAACAATGCTATCTCTTTAAACTTAAATATAGCAGCTACCACATTTGTTGGAAAGCTCTGAGCTTTAGTGTTGTATTCTGTCACATCTAAATTATATATTCTTCTAGCAGCTTGCAGTTGACTTTCGATTTTAGAAAGTTGCTTTTGTAAAATTAAAAAAGATTCGTTTGCTTTAAGTTCTGGATAACTTTCAACTACTGCCATAAGTTTATTATATTCCTCATTAAGTGTAGCATTTACTTTCATATTATCCTGTGAATTATTACTATATTCATTTCTTATTTTTATTATCTTTTCTAAAACATCTTCTTCATATTTGGCATAACCTTTTACAGTTTCGACTACGTTTGGTATCAAATCAAATCTCTGCTTTAAGTACACATCTACTCCACTTTTTGATTGCTCTACTTTTTTCTTTAGTGCCACAAGACCGTTATATGTAGATATTATATATAGCAAAAAAACAACAACCGCTAGTGATATCCAACTAATTGGTCTAATATTGCTAAAATGATCAACTTTAATAATATTTGGTGCCTTAAGCTGCCAAAGAGGTATCATAGAACCAAGTATCAACATTATAAAAAACAACACAAAAATTATTGTTAAAATTGTTTGAACAAATTTATTACCTTCCATTTTTCTCTCCTTTTTATAACTCTGTTTCTAGTATAACTTTACATATATCAGTAGTTACTTTGCTTAACAAAGTTGTAATATCAAAATATCTTTTAAGTTCTTCAAATTTCATTGCTTTACCAAATGTGTCTGGCTCAAACATTGCTCCTGTATGAAACCTTATATACATTTTATCATCTTTTAAATAAAACTCAAACTTAATTTTTGTGGCCTTAACCACATCTATCATATCAGCCATTACATCCGATGTAAGTATCTGCATTGCCTTTATTTTATCATCTGCTTGAACGTCAAATAACTTTTCAAACTCAACCATGTCCATTTTTATTTTATCTTTAGAAAATAATGCAGCTCCGTCATTTTTAACCTTTATTTTGCCATTTATGCTCTTTGGTAATGTAACAAATCCAGCCATACCATAAAATTTTGTTACATATGAAACATTACCCTCAGAATCTTCATGTCTATTCTCTGTATGCACTTCTGCAACTTGCAAATTAATTTTTACATTTTCATTAAAAGCAAATTTTAAAGGAATAATAAGTTTATCCTCTGAATAAAACCTATCGTAAAATTCCCATTCACCCTTGTCATATTCTACTTTTGTTAACCCATCATTTGGGAAATATTCACTTCCTGGTATTGCTTCATTTATCATAGGCGAAATAATTTTTTTCTTAAATGTTTCACTATACGAAGCCTTGCCAGCTGCCTGATTTCCCACACCTTTTTTGGTTGTGCTTACTATACATGCAAAAACAAACAATATTACTAATGGCACTACTGCAAAATTAGCAAAAGGGAATATAAATATAGCCAACATTACAACAAGTACCGGTAACAATATCTTTAGTGCATTACTTGCTTCTTTTTTTCTAAGATTTTCTAGTTCTTCAAAATTTTCATTATATAACTTGGTATATAATGAAGAAAAACTTTCGCCGTTTAATACATTCTTATCGTCCATTATTTTTCTCCAAAATTATACTAATATATTATTATATATTTCAAAATATTTCAACTAAAAAAGACAAATTTATACTTTTATCGAAAAATTAATAATATACATGTTTGATGCTACCTAAAAAAGTAAAAAACAAGCAGTTCTAAACATTTTTAAAATCTGCTTGTTTTTCTATATTTTGGAGCTTCCAATGAGAATTGAACTCATGACCTCATCCTTACCATGGATGCGCTCTACCTACTGAGCTATGGAAGCAATTTGTATTATTATATCATTAATTTTATCAAAATCAATAGCTAAATATTCTCTATGTCTTAGAGTTTATTTTAACATATATAACTTTCTTAGAGAAATGTAATAATACAGTTATTATCATGTTAATAGCAAAACCTATTAAAAGACCATCAATGCTATATGATTTATTTAATATCAAATTCCAGTATAGGGAACTTCCTATTCCTGAAATTACACCTATCCAAACTGATTTTTTACTCAAGTTAAGTCCCAATATAGAAAGAAGTAAAATCGGAAGTAAAGTAGGTGCCCAAAAACTATATGATAATGTTAATATATCTAAAAGTCTAGGTACAAGTAATGCCACTAGTACTGCTATTACTCCTATGATTATATTTGCAATTCTTACTATCTTTAGTTTTTCTTTTTGACCAACATTTCCTTGCTTTAAAGGTAAATACACATCATTTATAACACTAACAGCTGCACTATTTAAAAAAGAATCAGCAGTTGATAAAACTATGGCCATCATAGCCGATATAATCACCCCACTAAGTCCTACAGGAAGTACCTTTCGTATGATTCCTATCATAGCCATTTCTGGAACCATATTTTTATCTATACTATATGATATAAGTCCAACAAGACCAGTCAAAATAAAGAAAATAAACGATGCGAAACCACTCATTATTGTAGCTTTAGATGTATCTTGTGCCTCTTTACCAATCAATAATCTTTGTATGTATGGTGGCACTAGCATTTCTCCTATCATAAGTGTAAAAAATACTGAAAGGAAACTTCCTATACTACTATTATTAAAAATATTAAAATATTCTTTTGGTACACTAGTTAGTACATTTGTCACTCCACCTGCAGCATGGGTTCCATATATAACTAAAAACGGTATTCCTATAATCAAAATACCAAACTGAATTATGTCCGTTATTATATCAGCTTTTATTCCACCCATTGTAGAATATATTAATACTATACCAAAACCAATTATTACACCAACTACAGGAGGTATTCCCATAAATGCGTAAAATATATTTCCCATAACGCTAACTTGTGCTCCTAATATTCCTGAACAAATTATGGTAGCAAGTATCCCTGTTATAACTTGCATTCTTTTCCCATACATTCTTTCCATTATGTTTCCAGTTGAAATACAGCCCTCAAATCTTCCCATTTTTGTTGCTATATATTTTCCAATAAAAATTTGACCTATGCCAAACCCAAAAAGTGCAAATATATTTCCTATACCATTTTTATATACCTCTGCAGCATTACCAAATGAAAAGCCACCACCTAAAAAGGAACAGCACATAGTAATGAAAATAACTGTTTTTCCATATTTTACATTAGACACCGCAAAATCATCTATTGTGTTTAATTTCCTTGAAGACACCAAACCAATTAAAAGTATTATTAATAAATATATAATTATTATAACTGCATCTATATTCAATTTTACGCTCCTTTACTAGTACTATTTATACGCTTATATTGATTTTTTATGTTTGACAAATCCCCCCCAAATTTGACTTTGAACGTATATTATAGTATAATTATCACCATGTAATAATTATCAAAGGAGGATGATGATTACCTTGTATATTGAACGGCTCAAGCGCGACTGCGCCCTTCTAGATTTTCCGATATCACATAAAGGAATTTTTGGAAACATTAATGGTAAGCAAGTTTTTGACAATTCCTTAGAGTCCATACAGCTTTCTATGGAAAAGAACATTCCATTCGAGATAGATATTGTGCAAACAAAAGATAATATTCCAATTGTCTTTCACGATTTTTATGTCTCTATTAATGGAAAGGAGGTTCCAATTAGCAAGCTGACCCTAGGCGAATTAAATTCTTCAATCAAAGGGAGTAAAATATTAACGTTAGAAGAATGTATCAAATTTAATAATGGAAAGGTTCCAATGGTCTTGGACTTTAAGGAAACCTCTTTACTCAAGCTAACTAAATACCGAAAAAATATAATTAGTTTACTTGAAAATTACAAAGCAGAATATGCACTACAATCTTTCAACCCTTTTTTTGTTTTAATAATGGGAAGAGAATTACCAAGTGCTCTAAGAGGTCAACTTATCTGCAGAGGAAAAACTATTATTGATACATTCACAATGAAAAACCCCGAATCCATTGCGAATTTGTATGAAAAACTGATGTCTACTATATGTTGGATAGCAAGAGCTGACTACATAGGTCTGGAAATCAGTAAGAGTAGAAAGTGGAACAACAAAATCGAAGAATTCATTAACGACAAAACCGATGAAGTTCAGAATACTGTTGTAGGAATAGCTAGTAAGGTTACCAAAAGGCCTGTAATAGGTTGGACTTTGACTAGCATACATGAACTCAATATATCTCCCCTTATTTATGATAACTATATATTTGAAGCTGAAAAATATGAGGAATATATCCCATTCATGAACGACATATTAAAAGAATTACAAAAACGGAAATAGTGTGCTGCTAAATTAAGCAAGCACACTATTTTTTTACTCACAATACTTTATAATTTTATTTAGTTTTTTCTGTACTTTGGTTTCTATTCTTGAAACATAAGAACGTGATATACCCATACTATCTGCTACCTCTTGCTGAGTCTTAATTTTTCTTCCAAAAAGGCCATATCTATCATACATAATTTCTCTTTCTCTTTCCGGCAATTCATTTTTTATATATTCTAGCATTTGTTTGGTTATCATTTTGTTATATATATTATCTATAGGGTCTATTTCATCACTGTTTAATACATCCATTAGCTCCATGTCATTTCCGTCTTTATCTGTACCTATGATATTGTTCATTGATACATCTGATTGTGTCTTTTTCATACTCCTAATATGCATTAGTATTTCATTTTCAATACACTTTGATATATACGTGCTTAATTTATATCCTTTTTCTTCACTAAAACTGTTTATTCCCTTTATAAGTCCAATTGTACCTATAGAAATATATTCCTCATTATCTTGCTTGTTGTTTGCGTACTTTTTGGCTATATGCGCAACAAGCCTTAAATTATGTTCCACTAATTTATCTTTTGCCTCTTTATCCCCACCAAAGTACTTTTTAAGCAGGTACTGTTCTTCTGATTTACTAAGTGGCTCAGGAAACAAATTTGCATTTGATATATACCCAAATAAAAAAGCTACATATGAAAATATACTAGATAAAAAAGATAACATTAAATCACAACTCCTTATGATTAATGTTATTCTCTTTATTAATATATATTGCATGTCATATTTGTCTCATTGCAAAAAAAGATAGAAATAGCAGTAGATGATAAAACCCTTTTGTTAAAGGTGGGCATCTTGTCATGATTATCAGGATTCTCTAATAAAAGAGCATTCAACACAAATCATGATATTTCGATTCCCTTATCATATAGTTGTAGATTTTCATATAATCTGCTATCTCTATCTATGTATATTTTAACATTATTTATATAACAAGTAAAGTAATTTATTTACTTTACTCTCTAATTTTGTTCATCTTCACTTTCATGATATTTACACCAATCATTTGCATCATATTCGTTCTTTTTATCAAACTTGCAACTATATTTACCGTCTCTTTCTTCTGTTCCATAAATACAATTTTCACAAGTATCAAACTTCCCTCTACCCATTTACTTCTCCTCCTTATTTAGTATATCTTTAACAACTTCAGAAGCAATTACAAGCCCTGCAACTGAAGGTACAAAAGAAACACTGCCTAATATATTTGTATCTGATTTTTTGGGCGTTTCTTCTGTATAAACGACTTTAAGTTTTTTTATCCTTGCCTCTTTTAATTTTTTTCTCATTATTTTAGCTAAAGGACACACATTAGTTTTATATATATCACTTACCTTAATCATAAGTGGGTTTAACTTATTTGCCATTCCCATAGATGATATAACTTTTATGTTATTTTCTGTGCAGCATTTTATAATTTGAATCTTAGAATTAATGCTATCTATGGCATCTATAACATAGTCATAATCTTTATTAATGTACTCGTTAACATTACTTTCATCTAAAAAAGCTTCTATATAGTCCACTTTTATACTTGGATTTATACTACTTATTCTCTCTTTGGCACATAAAACTTTAGGTTTATCCACATTATCAACTGTTGCTATAATCTGCCTATTTATGTTTGTTACATCAACCTTGTCCTTATCTATAACAGTGATGTTTCCTACGCCTATTCTTGCTAAGGCTTCCATAGTATATGAACCTACCCCGCCAACACCACAAATACATACTTTGCTGTTTTTAAGTCTTTCTACACCTTCTTTTCCTATAAGTATTTCTGTTCTTTGATATATATCATTTATATCTATACTCATTTTTTTCTCCTAATTACATAACCTTTTTCTACTGTGCAAGGTATATTTATTATAACCTGTTGGCCTTTTTTTCCTGGATTTATAGTATCTATTCTTTCTTCTGTTTCAATATCGTACAAATCTTTTATTTCAAAAGAAAAGTTTTCTATACTATCTGGAATTAACACTTCAAGAGTATCTCCTACTGACAGTTTGTTTTTTATCTCTAAAACAACTTTATTATCATTTCTTACTTCAATTACCTTTGCGCCATATTCATATCTTAAATTTTCATTTTGCCCAGAATAATCATGTATATCTTGATTATTTTTATTTGAATAGTAGAACTCTGAAAGTCCTCTTGTTTTAACAGTTTCTAATTCCGTTAAATATTTATCAGATTTCCAATTTTCTTTATTTAAATAATAATCATCTATTGCTTTTCTATATGCTCTTACTACAGTTGCTAAATAGTACTCCGTCTTTAATCTACCTTCTATTTTAAGACTTTCAACACCCATATCTATTATTCCTGGTATTTGATTTATAAGGCAAAGATCTTTTGAAGAAAAGATATATGTTCCTTTTTCATCATAATCTAGGTTTATAATACTACCTGGTGTGTTTACTTCCTCTGCGGATATTTTATATTGCCATCTACAAGGTTGACTGCAATCACCACAATTTGCTCCTCTATCTGATAAGTACTGACTAAGATAACATCTTCCTGAATAAGCAAAACAAATTGCGCCATGTATAAACATTTCTATCTCCATATTCTTTGGCTTATTTTTCATTATATATTCTATTTTATCTTTAGAAAGTTCTCTTGCTAGTATAATTCTACTTGCCCCGTTATTTTCCCAGAATTTACAAGAATGTAAACTTGTGCTATTTGCCTGAGTACTTACATGTATTGGCATATTAGGTGCAACTTTTTTTATCATTTCAATAATTCCACCATCTGCAGCTATTATAGCATCAGCATGAATTCTATCTAATCTTTTAATTTCTTCTTCTATTTCTGTATAATCTTCATCGTACGCATATATATTTAGTGCTACATAAACTTTCTTGCCTATACTATGTGCGTAATTTATAGTTTCCTCTAAACTGTCTGAGTTCATTTCAGCTCTAGTTCTTAATGATAATCTTGATGTTCCTGCATATACAGCATCCGCACCATACATGAAAGCTACCTTTGCTTTCTCCAAACTACCTGCTGGTGCTAATAATTCAACTTTTTTCATAACCATTTCATTCCTTTTCAACATACATATATATTTTACCACATCTATATATTTTTTGAAAGATATTTTCGATATTTTTCAAGAAATATGTAAACTATGCATCCAACTTAACTTGATACTATAGATATGTTATACTGCTATCAGTTTAAATTTATATAACCAAATAAAATTTTAGAAGGAGAAAATAGTAATGATTATTTGTTGCCATGTATTTCCACACCTTAACAAACAATTATCAAAAGGAGTGTATTTATTTGATTTGCTAAAAAAAGACTCAAATGACATAGTAAGCTACGCTGTATCAAATTTTAAACAAAGAAAAATTGAAATATTTATGAATGGTTCAAGATACGATGTCGATTACGATGATTCAGATGAAATAGAACTTAGAAATTACATTCGTGAAATAACAACGAAAGTTTTTTACCTTAAAGATTTAACTAATTAGTATAAAAAACTCACTAGGAAATTGTACCTAGTGAGTTTTTATATCCCTAAAATTTCTTTATCTTAACAGCATTACCTGTTTCTAACATATCAATATGATTTAAGGCTTTCCCTGTTCCAATAGCTACACAAGATATTGCATCTTCTGCTATCATTACAGGTATACCAGTTCTTTCTTGTAGCAATTGGTCAAGTCCTGAAACTAGACCACCACCACCTGTTATATATATACCTCTATCACTTATATCTGCTGATAATTCTGGTGGCGTTTCTTCTAAAACTGAATGCACTCCTTCAACAATTTGGTTTGCACATTCTTCTAAAGCTTCCATCATTTCCTCTGAGGTTATATCAAATTCAACTGGAAGTCCAGAAGACAAATTTCTACCCTTAATACTCATTGTTTCTATTACTGTTTTAGGATACACACACCCAATATTTATCTTTATATCTTCAGCGGTTCTTTCACCTATTATAACATTATATTTTTTCTTAATGTATTTTATTATAGCTTCATCAAATTTATCTCCAGCTATTTTAATTGATTTACTTCTTACAGCTCCACCTAATGATATTACAGCAATGTCAGCTGTACCACCACCAATATCTAATATCATGCTACCATATGGCTTTGCTATATCAATTCCAGCTCCAATAGCAGCTGCTATTGGTTCTTCAATAAGATAAACTTTTCTTGCACCCGCATGGTTAGCTGCATCAATTACAGCTTTTTTCTCTACCTCAGTAACTCCAGAAGGTACACATATCATAATTCTAGGGTTAAGTACAAATCTACCAGCCACCTTATTTATAAAATACTTAAGCATCTTTTCTGTTACTGTATAATCTGATATAACGCCATCTTTAAGTGGTCTAATTGCAACTATATTTCCTGGTGTTCTGCCTAGCATTTTTCTTGCTTCATGGCCAACTGCTAAAACTTCATTTGTATTTTTATCAATTGCTACAACAGCAGGTTCTCTTAAAACTATACCTTTTCCTTTTACATATACAAGTATTGTTGCCGTTCCTAAATCAATACCTATATCCTGGCCGAACATCATTTTATCACTTCCTCAATTTTTTCGTTTATTTATTTGTTACAATTATATTACAATTACGTTTCATTTGCAACACATCATATACATATTTTGTACGATTTTTAGTTATTTATACAAAAAAAATATAGCGTATGATTTTTATCATACACCATATTTTTTGTATTACTGAAATTTTTGATTACTTAACAAACAAATTGTAATATCATCTTCTACTGAAGGTATATTTACAACTACTTCTTTATCATTTATCGTTATATATTTTTTGACTACACAATCATATCTTTTTTCAAACTACTATATATTGCATTATTACAAAAAAATATCAAAGGAAAGCCTTTTAATTAGCTTTCCTTGTTTCATACTTAATCTTAGTTGCCATTCCGCCCCTTATGTGCCTTTCCTCTTTATTGTGCAATAATACTTTTTTTGCTTCTGTTGCTAATGCAGGGTTTATTTTTTCTAAACGCTCTGCTATATCTTTATGCACTGTAGATTTACTAACATTAAATTTCGTCGCTGCAGCTCTTACAGTGCTACCCGTTTCTATAATATATGTGGCTAGTGCCTTTACCCTTTCTTCTATATCATTTTGTAACAATAATCTCACCTCTTTAAACTATTTGCTTTATACTATATATTATTCAGTTTTATCTCATTTATTCTTTATTTTATGCCTATTACATTAGGATTTACTATTTCTCCGTTTTTTATAACTTCAAAATGAATATGCGTTTCATCCTTTGCTTCCCCATTTGAAGTATCTCCAACATTACCTATTTTTTGACCTTTCTTAATTTCCTGCTTTTCCTCTACAGTTACTTCTTTTCCTAAATTTCTATATACTGTTTTTATACCATTTTGGTGATCTATTATTACGCTAGTTCCGTAAAAAGAATCTTCATATACTCTTTCTACTATTCCTTTTTCACTAGCTTTTACTTCTTCGTCATCGTTTGCACATATATCAATTCCATCATGTACTTTCCACATATCTAAAGTCTTTGAATATACAACCTTATCCATACTATATTCTTTCAGAGTATTGCCATTTACTGGTCTTATATATGTATATTCATAAACATATTTTTCATCTTCTATAGAGTTTTTGTTAGTTTCCACCACATTAGAACTTGATGTCTCTACAGTTTCCTGATAATCTTCATTTCTATCATATATACTACTTACCGCTTCTTTATATATAATTACATCATTGTTACTAACGGTTGATACTTCTTTTTCATCTAATACATATGTATCATATTCCTCCTTATTCAATTTTGAGTATGTATCAATATTAAGTTTAGTTGTAATAACCAGCAGTAATATCATAAAAATAATCAATGTATAACTTCCCTTTGGTGCACTTTTTAAGTTTTGTATTATTTTTTTTACCTTACTCTCATTCTCCTTATCATTTTTACTATAGTTTATTCCTATATATTTTGTTTCCTTTTCACTATCTTCCTTTTCTTTCTTTTTATTTTCTTTATACTCCTCAAATTTTTTCTTCAAACTAATATAGCTTATTTTCATTTGTTTTTTTCCCCCTTACTCAATTTGTTCTGCTCTTGTAATATCCACGCCAGTATAATAATGTTTTATTATTTGGTCATATGTAAGTCCTTCTTTAGCATAATAATTACTCCCTGTTTGACTCATTCCAAGCCCATGACCATACCCCGTAACGTAAAAAATTACATTTTCATCACTTACATCCACTGTAAAATTAGTAGATTTTAATCCTAATAAAGTTCTAAGCTCTGTTGCCTCATATATATTGTCTCCTATTTGAACACTTGCTACTCTACCACTTACTGTATGATTTAATATCTTTATATCATCATTGCTATGTATATTTGCACTACATTTTTTATCACTTCCTTTATTAATTTTTTCTCTAAGTTCAGCAAGAGACATTTTTACCTCCGTTTTATAATACTTATGTTCTTCTTCACCTAAGCTTTCTACAGGAACTAAATATGGTATATATTGTTTTCCCCATATTTCAGTTGAAGCTTCAGTTTTGCCTCCGCTATTTGCATGAAAGTATGCTTTTATATACTCTCCTTTATATGTAATTACTACATTATTGGTACTATTTACTGCTTCTTCTACTTTATTCCAATATTCTTCTCTAGTTTTTTCATCAAATTTTCTTCCTTCCCATATTTCCAATATTTTTTCTTTGTTATAATAGGCTTGGCAACAAGCATAATTGTCACAAATATCACAATCTTTGTGTGCGTTATGTGACATTTTTTCATATGTATATGTTCTTGCAACCACAGCCTGAGCCTTTAGTGCTTCAATGTTATATGAAGGTGGCATTTCTGCGGGAACAACACCTTTTAAGTAGTCATCTATATCCATAGTAACAACTTCACTCGTTTTTGAAATTTTTACCTTTATATCTCTTTTTACTTTATTTTTTAGTTCATATTCTTTTACTTTTTCTATTTCTTTTTCTATATTTTTTTCCTTGTCGTTTTTCTCCCATCTTTTTATAACAATCATTGAAGTAATAAGTAATGCTAGTAATGCAAAGCAAAAAATTGCATATATACCAATAATTTTTTTACTCAATAATCATCACCTACAAATATATATTCACTTTGATATATTTTTAGAACTGTTTGTCCAAAAAATCATAAAAAAAAATATGCCTAGACTTTTATCCAGGCATAATAAAAGAGAACATTTTTTGCTCTCCTTTACTATAGGGTATTTTTTTAAATTTACATAGCTACTACTTCCTCTTGTGCTTCTACCGTTTCCATTCTAAGTAAATCAGCTAACATAGCTATAAATTCTGAATTTGTTGGCTTACCTTTGTTTGAATTTACAGTATAGCCAAATATTTTATCATGCACTTCAATTTGACCTCTGTTCCAGGCAACTTCTATTGCATGTCTTATAGCTCTTTCAACTCTCGAAGGTGTAGTTTTAAAAGCTTTTGCGAGTGTTGGATATAATGTTTTGGTTACAGCATTTATTATTTCCTCGTTTTCAACAGCCATAATAATTGCTTCTCTTAAATATTGGTAACCTTTTATATGGGCAGGAACGCCGACATCATGAATTAGATTGGTAACTCTAACCTCTATAGGTGCCATTTTCTTGCTCTTGCTCTGTGGCTTAAACATATACTGAGCCTTTCCTTTTTCAAATACAGAATTAGCTGTAGTAGTTCCAACTAGTTCTCTTAATCTATCTGTCAAAGTTGCCAAATCAAATGGTTTTACAACATAATACATAGCGCCTAAAGATAATGCTTTTTGTGTAATCTTTTCTTGTCCTATTGCAGACATCATAACTACTAGAGGTTTATTTTCCACTTTCTCGTTCATTTCCTCTAATACAGCTAGTCCGTCTTTTTCTGGCATAATTATATCAAGAAGTAACACATCTGGAGTATGTTCTTTTATAAGAGAAACTGCATTTAGTCCATCATGTGTACTTGCCACTACCTCCATATCTTCTTCGCCATTAATAAATGTTGTTAAAATTTTTACAAATTCTTTGTTATCATCTACTACCATGATTTTTAGTTTGTCGTTCATATTTACCTCCCAAAATTTTCCAAACGATGTCCCTATTATACATTCATATTCTTTGTTTTTCAAGTCTTTTTGTTAAATTTTTCCATCGAGTTTTGTCGAACTGAAACTTCTAGGTACTGAAAATAAATAACTTTTACAAATTGCCACAAAAACTTTCATTATTTTTCATTTTTTTAAGACAACATAAAAGGGAACATTAAAACAATATTCCCTTTATATATTTAATTTTTTTGAAATCTTCTAAACTCTTTTTCGTCATTTTCGCTAATATTAAGTAAATATATAACATTTTCTTCTCTTGTTACATCTATAACGAAGCTACCCGTTTTATCTATTATATTTCTAAGAAAAGGTTCTTCTTTATATGTACATTCAATCTTTATTTCCTTTTTAGGTATATATTCTTCCAAACGCAGTTTTTCTTCTGCTACCTTAACTGCTTTTAAGTATGCTCTTGAAAGTGGACCAACCCCCAATAGTATACCCCCAAAATACCTTATAACTACTATTAACGTGTTAGTTATATTTTGTTTTTCCATAAGGGAATATATCATTTTCCCTGCTGTTCCTGACGGCTCACCATCATCCGAATAACTAAACTCATTTTCTACTACATAAGCATACACCACGTGCCTTGCCTCTTTAAACTCTTCTTGCATTCTATTAATTATTTCCGTAGCTTGCTTCTTTTTTGATACATCAAAAACATAAGAATAGAATTTAGATTTCTTCTCTTCATAATATCCAGAAGCTAAACATTCAATATTACCTATATTTTCTATATTGTTACTAGTAAATATTTTTTTCATTTATTATTCTTCACCTAACACAACAGTAAGTTCTACTTCTTTAGAGTCTCTTAATACTGTTACTTTAAATTCATCTCCTATTTTATGTTTATATTTTAATGTATTTAGTTCGTCCATTGTTTTTACTTCCTGACCTTCTGCTTTTATTATTATATCTCCAGCTTTAAAGCCAGCTTTTGAAGCAGGGCTATTTTCTAGAACTTCATTAACATATATACCTATTCTTAAGTTATATGCTTTTGATATTGCTTCTGTAACGTTAATTCCAGATATTCCTATACTTGGTCTTGCGACCTTTTTGTTTTCAATTAATTCTTTAATAATAGGCACAGCTTCATCACTAGGTATTGCAAAGCCAATTCCTTCTACTCCTGTTGCAACTACCTTTACAGTATTTATTCCTATAACTTCACCTTTACTGTTTGCAAGTGCTCCCCCACTATTACCACTATTTATGGCGGCATCTGTTTGAATAAGTTTGTATGTTCTTCCATCTGTAGTTATAGTTCTGTTTAATGCAGATATAATACCTGATGTTACTGTTCCAGCAAAATCTTGTCCTAATGGGTTTCCTATTGCAACAGCAATATCACCTACTTTTAAATCACTTGACTTTCCAAATTCAACAGCTTGTAAACCTGTTTTATCTATTTTTATAACTGCTAAATCTGTTACTTTATCATAGCCTACCAATGTTGCTGCTATCCATTCTTCGCTGCCTTCTAAGGCTACTTCAACTTTGGCTTTTTCGTCACTTATTGCTGCTTCTATCACGTGATAATTAGTTACTATATATCCATCTTGACTATAAATTATACCAGAACCTTCTCCTTCTGTTTCTGTAGAATAGCCCTTAAATAGTTCATAAGAGTATGTAACTTTAATTCCTACCACTGATGGTGAAACCTTAGCAGATATTGCAACAACAGGGCTGTCTGTTTCAGTAATTTCATATTTGTTAGTTATAGAACCAACTGTTTTTACAATACTTTCTCCATTATTCATTAGAAGAGAAATCACTGCTCCTCCAATTATTCCCCCAATAAGAGCAACTATAACTATAAGTGCTACACTCTTATTTCCTTTTTGTTTAGCATTTACTATATAAGTTGGTTTTAATTCTTTTTTCTCTTTTTGTTCTTCCATTTTATCATTCCTCCTAAATTACATTAATATATATTACTACCTGCAACATAGCCTGTTGAAAAAGCTATTTGCAAGTTATATCCGCCTGTATATGCATCTACGTCTATTACCTCTCCTGCAAAATACAGGTTATTAACTATCTTAGACTGCATAGTTTTGGGATCTATCTCTTTTGGGTTTATTCCTCCTGCAGTAACTATTCCTGTTTCAACATTCATTAAACTTTGTATATTAAATTCAAACTCTTTTATAGCTTTTACCAAATTTTGTTTTTCTTCCTTTGTTATTTGATTAACTTTTTTATCGCTATCTATTTTACTTCGTGATATAACAATAGGAATAATGCTCTTTGGCAATAAATCATTTAAACTATTTTTAAATTCTTTGTTTGCATACTTTTCAAAATCTCTACCTATTCTTTTATATAACACATCATTTGAAAGAGCCGGTTTTAAATCTATTACAAATTTTATCTTTTTCTGTTTTAATTTTTCATCTAGATTTTTTACACCATTTATTTTACTACTTGCACTTAAAACTATAGGGCCTGTTATTCCAAAATGAGTAAACAACATTTCACCAAAATCTTCATAAATTGGTTTTTTAGGTTTATCTAAATCATAAACTTTTATACTAACATTTCTAAGAGTAAGTCCTTGCATGCTTCTACATTCATCCACTTCATAGCATTTCATTGGCACCAATGCTGCTTTTATTTCATTTATGCTATGTCCCAAACTCTTAGCAATGCTATATCCATCACCTGTACTACCTGTTGCTGGATAACTTTTTCCACCCGTTGCTATAACACAAACATCTGCAGTTATTTTTCTTCCATCAAGTGTTTCTATCCTAAATTTATTATTATCAGATAAAGTTACTTTTTTTACTGCTGCATTATTTATAACTTTTACTTTTTGTTTGTTCATTTCATTTTTAAGTTTTTGACAAAGTTCCAAGGCATTATCCGACTTCAAAAATATTCTATTTCCTCTTTCAAGCTTTGTTTTTACATCAATTTCTTTCAAAAATTCTAGCAAGTCTTTGTTGTTAAAAGCATTTATACTACTAATTAAAAATTTAGAGTTATTTACCACATTATTTAAAAAGTCTTCATTATCTCCTTCATAAGTAACATTACATCTGCCTTTTCCAGTGATTGCAAGTTTCTTCCCTATTTTTTCGTTTTTTTCTAATAGTATTACATCATTACCATTTTTACTTGCCGTTATGCTAGCCATACACCCCGCTGGTCCTCCACCTATTATTACAACTTTACTCATGTTTATCATCACCTAGCATTTTAACAGTTGCTGAAAGTATAGAAAGTTTTGCCGACTCATATGTTATACCTCCTTGAAGGTAAGCTATATATGGTTCTTTTATAGGGGCATCTGCTGAAAGTTCTATTGAAGCACCAGATACAAAGGTACCTGCAGCCATAATAACTTGATCGCTATATCCAGGCATATCCCACGGCATAGGAGTAACAAAACTATCTATTGGACTTTGAGCCTGCACACCTTGAATAAATTTTATTAATTTATCTTTATCATTAAATTCAATTTGCTCTACAATATCAGTTCTTTCTTCGTCATAAGCAGGATCTGCTTTTATCCCAAACTCTTGCATTAATCTTGCAGCATATGTAACTGACATTATAGCATTCTTAACAATTGTAGGTGCCATATATAACCCTTGTAGTATTTCCTTGTTTTTGCCAAGTGTAGCACCACACTCTTTACCAATACCAGGTGCAGTTAATCTTTCTGCAGCAAGCTCTACTAACTCTTTCTTACCTGCAATATATCCACCTATTTCGCATAAAGAACCACCTATGTTTTTTATAAGGCTACCTGCGATTATATCTGCTCCCACTTCAGTAGGTTCCCTTGTTTCTACGAATTCGCCATAACAATTATCTACCATAATAATTATATTTTTATCTAGTTTCTTTATATAATCAATTACTTTTTCAATTTTTTCTATTGTAATCGATTTTCTTGATGAATAACCTCTTGAACGACCTATAAAAATCATTTTTGGACTATGGTTTTGAATTTCTTCTTTAATTTTATCATAATCAAATTCATTATTTATTAGATCTATTTTAGAATACTCTACTCCGTGCCATATCAAGGAACCAACTTTTTCTTTACTACCTATTGTTTCCATTAAAGTGTCATAAGGGTTACCTGTAATACTCAAAAGTCTATCTCCTGATTTCAAATTACACATAAGCGCTGTAGAAAGTGCGTGTGTTCCATTTACAAATTGTATTCTAACAAGTGCATCTTCTGCTTTAAATATATCTGCATACACTTTTTCTATTGCTTCTCTTCCTACATCATCATAACCATAACCTGTAGTCTTCCCAAAGTGTACCTCACTTATTTTGTTATCTAAAAAAGCTTTGTGTACTTTAGATTGATTATACATTGCTATGGAAGATATCCTTTCAAATACGTCCTTTAAACTTTCCTCTACTTTACTATCTAATTTAATATACTTTTCATCAATTTCATACATGTCACATATTGACTTTGTTAAATTATACATTTTCATCTCCTACTTTTAACTTCCAGTATATTCTACCACAACAAAGTATAAAAAAATAGTGAAATTTTTCAATTTCACTAAATTTTCACTGTCAATTCAATTTAATTTAACATAACATTATTATTCTATAACATTATCTTCTTTACTTTTTTCTTCTATTTCCTTTTCATAATCAACTATCTCTTTTAATCTGTCTAAATTTTCTTTCTCATCTTTTCCAGTTGATTTATATGTATCATTAAATTCTTTTTCTTGAATTCCATAAATATCATCTCTAGAATTAACTATTAAAGCTCCACCTTTTTTTATTCTCATTTCTTCTCCCCAAGGTGCAACAAATGATATATCTTCATCAGTTTTTACAGACATAACAGGTCCGCCTTTAGGTTTATACTGTTTTTCATTTTCTGGATCTATCTCATACTTTTTCTTGAAATTAGTATCTGTAATTATATACTCTTCACCACCTGGGTTAGTAACAATCCAGCCTGGCTCACCAGTCTTTTCGTCAAGCTCTACTACATTCCTAGTCTCTTCATGCCCGTCTTGCATAACGGTAACTATCTCTTCACCAACTTTACCTTGTCTTGCTTTTATTCTAGCAAATTTGGCTACCTCATCTACTGAAATTTCACCATTTTGTATTTTTTCTATAACATAATCCGCCACATCCACATGCTTAAATGTATCTATTTCTTCATTTACAAGTCCTTTTAGTTCATCTTCAAAACTCATATATTTTCCTCCTTATGTACTACATATAACATAACTACATATTATATCAACATATTTAAAATGTCAAGAGGCAAGATAAAGACTAGCAATCGCTAGTCTTTATCTTACAAATCACAAAATGAAACAACAAGGTGGAAAAACTCTGGGAGATTTATTTCTCTTCTGCTATACATTAAACGAAGAGCACGGAAAAAATTATTTCTGTAATTATGATACCTCGAATAATCTGACCAAATCTCTAACAGTGTTTCAAACGTGTTTTTGTAATACATCGCTCTAAAAGGGACGCTTTTAAGAATTTCTTCTTGAAAAGATATTAGAGTTTCTTCAATCATTTCAAGAGTTTGAGTTCTATCAAATTCTCTTTTAATACCAAATGCTCTAATATACAAAGAAGGTTCTTTTTTTAATTTTCTCTGTATAAGTTCAGCTATTTTGTAAATGTCAAACAAAACGGCATAAGAAACACTTACTCTACTTTCTTTCTCATTTCTCTTAAACATATGTCTATACCTGGGCCTTAAGAAAAGCATCCTGTGAATAATAGCCAAAACTATCAATAATACCCCAACACATATATATACTTTAATCATTCTGTAACTCCCCCTGCACTTAGTGCATCTCTTTCAAACATGTAAGCTCTTCTATATATCTCATTATACGTAGAATTAGATATATCTCCTTTATCAAGTAATATTGCCATTTCTCTTCTTAAGATATTTCTGTAATTTGGTTTATACCCATAATCAAGCCAAATATCAAATATTATTCTATCGATACTGTCTTTTACGGGAATTTCATTTTTACTCTCATACCTTTTACGTATCATGAGGTCCTGCAAAATCTCAAGCTTAGCCGCCAATTCCTTAGCTGTTATATCTTTAGGAACGGGTACATAATAGTCATCGCCGCACTGAATATTTAATCTTTTGCCTGTCTTCTTAAGAATTTTCATTATCCGATATACAAGTTCTTCATTCGAGAAAAGCATAAGTGTTTCAACCTTTAAAACGTCAGTTACATTGAAAAGTTCATTTGCTCTTTTGGTGTAAATATGATAATTATACGCCCACCAAATAAATAAAACTGAACAAACAATACATACAATAAATGCCAACATATAGTTTTCCTCCTTTAGTTATAAATTATTATATTCTACTAAAACTTTGCTACTATTATAGTATACCATTTTATTTGTATCAGGTCAAGAAAGAAGCACAAATTTACATAAAACTAGCAGGATACGGCAAAAAAAGATGTGCATTTTACTAAATACACATCAATATATTACAATTATTCTAATTCATTTGCTTTTTTGAATTCTTGGAATACTTTTTCGGCTAACTCATCATCTATAACTGTATCATAAACTTCTTCGCCATCTTCATCTTTTATTTCTAAGATTACTACACCAACATCTTCACTTTCTTCGTCTTCACATGGCATAACTACTAGATATTGCTTTTCATCTACTGTTAAAGCATCTAATATTTGGAAATCAATGTCATTTCCTTCTTCATCAGTAAAAGTTATTATAGAGTCCTCCATTTCCAAATCAAATTCTTCATTATCATGATCATGTGAACAACATGAATGACAAGATGAGCAAGAAGCTCCACATCCAAATTCTTCTTTTTCGTCCATTTTTATTCCTCCTAAATTTATATATATTATTTGCAGATAATTTTAATATATTCTATCTACGTAAATATTCCAAATAATCTTGCAATATTGTTGTAGCAGCAAGTTTATCCGCGTACTTGTTTTTTTGCGTTTGCTTTATTCCTAAATCTCTCATTGTCGAATAAGCCATAGTTGTTGTAAGACGTTCGTCCCACTTAACAATTTCTATATTTAAAGGTTCTAACATCTTTATAACATGATCAACCTCTTCTGTTTTCTTAGATAAAGTTCCATTCATATTTTTGGGATATCCAACAACAATTTTATCTATATCGTAATTTTCAGAAAGTTCTTTAATTTTTTGCACAATTTTCTTTTTGTCCTTGTTTATAACCAAAGTATCTAGTCCTGTCGCAATAGTATTACTCATGTCACTCATCGCAAGGCCAACTCTTACTTCACCATAGTCAATTGAAACAATTCTACCCATGAATATATCCTTTCACCATTTCTTCTAGTAACTCATCTCTTTCAATTTTGCAAATTAATGCTCTTGCCCCATTGTGAGATGTTATATATGTTGGATCTCCTGATAAAATGTAACCTACTATCTGACTTGTAGGTTCATAGCCCTTATCTTTTAATGCCAAAACTACCTCGTCCATTATCTCCCTTACTCTTTTTGATTCTTCTTTTTGTGGGTTAAATAAAGTTGTATTTTGATCCATAATTATCCCTTCCTTTCATATATATTAAAATAACTAAATTATTTTAATCGTATTTACTTCTTTCATACCTTCTAGATATGCATTCATTTTATTTATTTCTTTTTCAATATTACTCTGTTTTTTTATAGTATGCATAAGTATTTGTGTATCTAATTTTACTTCCTTACCATTTACATTTTCTCTTTGGTAATTTAAATTACTCAAATATCTTTCTACAACACCATGTATAGTTTCAACACTTACCCCAGGGCAAACTACAACTACTCTGCTTCCTGTATATCTAACAAATATATTTTCTTCTGGTATAGTCTCTTTAAGTAATCTAGTAGCTTTAAGTAAAAGTGAATCTCCCACTGCTCTTCCATTTTCTTCATTTATATTTGGAAGTCCTGAAAAAGATATTAATACAAGTGATGATGTATCTACCAAACTTGTTTGGTGCCTTACACTAGAGTACAAATATATATTATTATAGAAGCCGGTTTGTTTGTCTGTATTATATGCATTTTCTAAGTTTTCTTGTCCTATTACATTTTCAATAAATACGCCTATATTATCTTTTAACTTAGCAAGTTCATCTTTAGAAATAGATTCATATGCATCTTCTGCATTGTCTTCCATAAGCCAAAAACCTAAGTATGTGCCATTATAGTAAATTGGTGAGAACATAGCTGATTTTATTTTTCTTTCCGCTGCTGATTTATACCCTAAAACTCTAGGTCCAGCTGCTACTAAATATTTTGAAATATTGTTCTTAGCATTTGATTTAAAATCGTTATCTTCAGCTATATTTACTATACTATCTATATATGTATTCTCAACATTTGTAGCCTTAACTTCATACTCTGTTCCATCATATATAGAAATAGTAGAGTACTTGGAATCAAACACATCTATTATAATGCTATTTAGTTCCTCTATTTTCTTCTTTGCTGGAATATTAGAAGCCATTATTTCAAACATTCTCTGCATAACTGTCATTGCTGCCATATTTCCTGCTACTGCTTTATAATATTTTATCTGTGTTAATTTTATGTATAATATAACAATTAAAACTGTTATTATAACCAAAAGAAATATTACTAAAATTCCCATATATTATCTCCTATTTTTTCATTAGATTAATTATTTTACAACTTTCTCAAAGCCAGAATCTTCTTTACCTATCATGGTTATTTTCTCTGACTTGAATAAGTTTTTAAACGCGTTTGATTTTGATTTTTTATATGTTTCACCTTTGTTTCTAGTTATACCCAGTGGATATATACTATTTGCAAGTGTTTCAAGGCCTTCTCTAAATTCTCTAGAAAAAGTTGAAAGTGTATTTGTATACTTGTACATCATCTCAACATACTTTGCATAGTTCTCTTGGTCAAAAGGTAATATAAAATACTGCATTTCACTTGCTGAGAAAAGTTCATCATACATTCTTAAGTCTGGACTAGTATATGTAGCTATTCCATCTATTATATCTTTTGCTGTAAGAGCACATCTAACATGTTTATTAATAACTATCTTAACCTTACTCATAGGTACGCCTCTTGATTTAAGTTCTCTTAAAAACATAGTTATTTGATTAATATTAAGAATATCCATATCTTGAACTACATATATTTCCTGAGCTAGTCTATAGTAATCTGCTGGTGTAGAAAAATCACAATCAATAAATACTACATTACTATGATGTGATACTGTTTCAATAAGTCTTGATGCGTTATATTGTTTTCTATCTTCACCCGGCATAGATGTATATATACTAAGTTTCCCATATACTAATGGTTCATTCATACCATTACTTGCATACTTTAAACTCTCAGCTGCTATTGCTCTTTTACCTTCATTATCATAAGTATACAAAATATATGAATCCCTTTTCTTTGTCATGTCTACTATAGCTGTTTTTACATCATTTTTATACATCATATGTGCAAGTGCATTTATACAAAATGTTGTTCCTGTTTTAGGTGCACCTATCATGCATACTACCTTTTTGTAATCTTTAGGTACTTCATAAACAGATTTTACAACCTCTTTTTCCATTACTGAAGTTATAACTGGAGCTGGTTGATTATTTTGCTTTACAACAATTTTCTCAACAATCTCAGGTTGCTTTTCTATCTTTATTACTTCTGGTTTATCTTTATCTTTTTGATCAATTATAGGCTCTTGCTGTGCAACTTGAGGAACTACTGCAGAAGGCATATTTGCTATTGCTTTATACTTATCGCTGTTTATCTCCAAAAATTGTTTAACAGAAGGCTCTAAAAATTGAATTATAATTCTCATTTGCTCATTTGTATATTGTGAACAAATTCTATCAAATATTTCTACATATTTGCTCGTATTTCCTTCTTGATTTCTATAGTAAGCAAGTATTCTTTGAATTTCAACCTCAGAAACTTCAACCTTGCTATATACATTTTTATCTAAACTTTCTTCATAATATTTCTTTACATCTTTTTTCTTTTTAGGACTATTTATAACTTCACAAACTTTACTTTTTGTTCTATTTGAACCTGTAAGAACTGAATATATTCCAAGATTAAATAGCTTTGCTAAAAAAGAATCTCCTAATTTTCTTCTATCTGATGCAACAAATATAATGTTTTTAGCATCAAATTCATCACTAATACTATCTATATTCTTAAAAATATAATCATCTATTTGTGCGTAATTATTTGTAGGATATTTTTCTAAATCTTCTAGTAAAACTACTCTGTCATATCCACCTGCACGTACCTCTTGTACAGCCTGTTTAAAATAATAAACATTTTTGTATTCAAGTTTTTCTTTATATGTTTCTTCGTAAAATTTTACGATAGATTTAACCGTATCATCATTACTTAATCCAAATAATACTTTCATTTATTTACACCACCTATGTTTTTAAAAAATCATTAGTTAAAATATACTTATTGCACTATGATAAATGCATAAGCTAGTGGCAATGATTGTAATATTGCCATAAATACAGATAGTCCCAGTATAAGTCTTTGACCTGACACTTTATACTCAAACGCCTCTGAACCAATAATATAATATTGATAAATAGCATATATAAAAATTATAACAGCAACAGGCCAAGAGTATTTTTGTATTCTAAGTAAAGCTTTCATTATTCCACTATACACTTCATCATCAGTATTACCAAGTGCTGTAGTTGCAAACAATACATTTGATACAACTAGCATTATAAGAGCAATACTAATACATACTTTCATTAATTTGTTATAAACCATAAATACCTCCTAAAAAGTACAATTATCCAATATATCTATATTAACATATATATTCTACTATACCCCAGTTCAAATAGCAAGAAAAACGAAGAAAAAAGCGCAAAAAAAGTGTCATACAAACTCTAAAAAGAGTTTATATGACCAATATGTAATATACCACTAATTTATTTCCCATGCACCATCAGCATTTTTTGTTAATGTAACATTTGAATTTAATGATACAACTGGGCGTAGAGCAAAATCACAAGGAGCATTTATCACGCGAGTAGCCCCTACCTGAGACTGACCATAGACATTTCTCATGTAAAAATCTGCATTTCCGCTATCAAAAAAACGCACGAACACATGAAGAAGCAAGCCAATAACACATATTATCATTTGTTGGATATACCAATTCTATATTTTCTACATTTTTCATTTCTTTCACATTGTTTATTTTGTCTATAA
This sequence comes from uncultured Clostridia bacterium, assembly GCA_934149365.1. GTDB lineage: Bacteria > Bacillota > Clostridia > TANB77 > CAG-465 > CALXJE01. The sequence continues at coordinate 122,031 of CAKPEI010000002.1, read as the reverse complement.
TATAATAATCTGACTTATATGTTTTTATATTATCCCAACCTTCTTTTCCATCTGGCGTTTGTGTAGTAGTTAATTTGGGTTCCCCCTTACTTGACACTATTTCTTCTATTGTCAGTGGCATAGCTGTATATGCTCTCTCGCCTGATACCGAATCATAACTCCCTTTAGGACCTGTATATCCTAATATCCTGATTACATGGTCTATATTCATACTTTTTGCTGTTCCTTTATCTGTAGTATACAATGCCTCACAAGCATTATCTAGCATTACTGTTCCTTTCAATGCACCACCTTTGTTTTCTAAATTCATCCTATATTTTCTTTCCAATTCATAAACAGGTTTATTTGCAAGATCTGCCGCTATTTCTATGCTTCCATCGTCTCCTATTCCTATATACTTCCATGTTACTGTTGTATCTGTTTCCAATGTTTGTGTTCTATTACTTGATTTTCCATCTGAACTCTGTTCGCTTCCATCTGTTGTATAAGTCTTTTTTGTTAAAGTATACCCTGTTACTGTATCTCCTACTTTTATTCCTGCTCTTATTGCTGCCATTGCATTTTCATTTAAGTTTGCGTACACTTCTCCATCTGCTCCTACTGCTCCTTTGTAGCCACTCTTTTCTAGCTTTTTATTTGCATACGCTTCAAATGAACCTTCTGCTGATTGTTCTTCTGCTGTCATTAACTCCCATTCTGCTCTTAGTGTATTTACATACTCTTTTAAATTTGCTGTATCACTATCTGTCTTTGCTTTATTTGCTTTTGATATTATTCCACTATTTGATAGTGATAAAATTATTGCTGCGGCTAATATTATCATTACTATTATTGTTATTACTAGTACTATTAATGATATTCCGCCTTTTAGTTTAACTTTTGTTCTCATACTTTTTTCCCTCCATTTTCTTAGAACAATTTTTATATATACATATTATTTCACATTACTTTAAAATTTGCAATTATTTTTAACTGTTTTACGTGTTTTTTGTTACGTTTTTTATGTATATATGGCTGTGTATATTTACATGACTTATATATCATGGTTATACCTTTATTTTTGTCTTACTTTTTGCTTCAAGCACAAAAAAGCTAGCTATACATTTTTGCTCTGTATAACTAACTTCTTTTTTTACTTTACTATATTCTTTTATTTTTTGCACGCAAAACGTAGCTATTTTTGTAGCTATATTTTTAAATTGTATGCTCTCTCTAGAGTTATACCGTTTGCATGCTCTTTAGTTAACATATTTTCACCTCTTTACATTACTTTTTCTTTCTTTTTATTTTCTACGTTTTCATTCTACTTTATATTAAAACTTTTTTCAACACTTTTTGTGTTATTTTATTTATTTGTAATTTTATTGTAACAAAAAAGTTACTGCCTAGATTGGTAGTAACTCTTTTATTCTAATAACAATACTTTCTTTTAAATCTTTTGATTTCCTTTTTACCTTTCTTCATAGCATTGTATATTTCGTCGCAATTGGTAGCACCTATTATCATTCCAGTAATTGCTCCTAGTGTTAAACCTATTACCATACCTTTCACAAATCTCATGGTTTTATCTCCTTTCTATTTTTCATTATTATTTTTTGCTTTTTTTATATCAATTAAACTTGAAATTATTTCATATATTCCTATTATTGTAATAAATATTAAAAAATATTTTCTTAGTTTTTCTTCTTGTACTTTTGAAGCCATGTAAACTCCTGCTATACTTCCTATAGCAAGACATGGTAATATTTTTTTAGTCAAATTTTTATCTATCATTTTATTTTTAAAATTTGATATTGTTGCAGATATCCCTGAAGCTATAAACATAATAAGGTTTAACCCTTGTAATGTTTTTTGAGGAATATCTAAAAAAAGCAGTCCTAATATTATAAACAGACTACCTCCACCCATTCCCATACCAGCCAAAAAACAGGCTAGTGCAGATATAATAATAAAAATCATATTTTTACCTACTTTACAAATAATTTATAGACACTAAGTCCAAAAACAATTACGCCAGATAATAAATTTAAATAATTTGAATTTATTTTGTTCATTATTTTAGAACCTATTACACCAAATATTAAGCCACAAATTATTACCGTTATAACCTGATATATTTTAAATTCAGTTATTTTTATGTACCCAATTAAACTTATTATTGTAACAAGTGATATGCAAAATATACATGTTGCTCTTGATGTATGAGCATCTTTTTTTAGTATAAATACCAAATAAAATATCATTATTTGTCCTGCGGCAGCTGCAAACAAACCATTTATCACGCCACTTAAAATGCTTACTAAATAAATCATAATAATTATATTATGGCATAAAAAAACAAAATAATTAGTAAAACTAAAAATTTTGTTTTTTATTCATATTATTTTATTTCCATTTGTATCTTTCTTTAAGCTTAGAAAAAAGACTATAATCATTTTTATCTCTTTGTAGTTTTCCTACCACAACAAACGGCTTTACGTTTTGTTCTTTAGCAAAATCTAGTACATCTTGCTGACTTATTTTTTCTTTACTTAAAAACTTATTATATTCTTTTTCATTGATTAAAACTCTACTAGCAAATTTATCCGCTAATACTTCTTTATTTGAATTCAAATTAGCAAAGTCCACAAAATCATTATTTGTTAAATCTCCATTTAACAAATGGCCTATTTCGTGAAAAAGTGTAAACCAAAATATATCAGCGAATGAACCTCTTATTGTCATAGATAATATTACTTTATTATTGTATGAACTTATAAAACCTTGAACAGGAGCCCCTTTAAAGTTTTCTACGACCTGAAATACAATTCCACATTCAGAAAATATTTCTTTTAATTTGTTTATTGCTTCATTTATTTCTAAAAACATACATGACTTAATCTGGCACAAATTTTGTACCAAATTTTCTCTACTATATTCTGTTTCAATAGGCTCCTTTTCTGCAATAGTTTTGCATATTTTAAGCCACATATACAAAACATATACATTTGTCTTAATTGTTTGCGATTTTCTAAATGCTATTTGGGTTCCCATAAGTTCGCTAATATTTTTTAAATTATTTACATTACAAAATTTTCTAAGCTTTATTACATCTGTAACAATATCTCCTGAGCTAACAAATATTTTTTTGTTTTCCGCATATTTTATCAATGGCACTAACGTCTTTGCTATATCGATTTCTTCTTTTTCTATCCCTTCTTTTTCTTTATATTCCAGAATTTCTTTATCATATATTCCTTGTAAGTTTATCCAAAAACTTGCAGGCATTCCAAACACATATTCCAAACTCTTTGCAAATGACGGTGATATTCCTTTTTTGCCGTTTATAACTTCACTAACATGCTTTGGAGAAAAACCTGTCCTAATTGCTAGCTCTTCTTGTTTCATTGAGATTTCTTCAAGAATTTCTTTTATAGTTTCTCCTGGATGAATAATAAACTCAGGGGATAAGCCATTCATTTTTTCCACCATGATAATCTAGCACTCCTTTTATATTCAATTTATCGCATTTCTTTAAGCTTTCTAAATCTAGCTCCGTTTCAAGTGGTTGCACTATCATTCTATAATTCGATGTTATCCAAACTCCATAGCACCCCTTAAACTCTCCTTCCAAAGGATGTGGCTTTCCGAGTTTGATTTTAGTCAAATATTCATTGAAGTTATTTGTTGCCTTTATTTCATTTAATCTTTTCCTAACTTTTTGACCTATTTCTAGACCCACTTTCTTTTGGAGCAACTTAGTATCATAAAGAATTTTTTCAACCTTTCTATCCTCAAATACCAGTTGCATTTTCCGCCCTCTTTCAATTTAATTACCTTTTAGGTAATTAAATTGTATCATATTGCTATTAAATTGTCAATTAATTTCTATTAAATATATTTCATATCTTATATGCAAAAAACGGAAACTACATAATATAATTTCCGTTTTATTTAATATTCTTTACACTATACTATCATCACTTTCAAGTATTGTTTTTACTTCATTTATTCTTTTTATTGACTTATCAAGTTCTGATGCAGGCTTACCAAATACATAACCTTGTATATATTTTATACCCATGTTTTTAATTATATTTAGCTGTTCTAAATTTTCCACTCCCATTACTACAAGTTCAATGTCTCTAGATAAACAGTAAGTTGATAGTTCAAGTAAATATTTTTTGTTTTCTTCGCTTTCTTCAAAATTATTAAGTAATATAAGGTCATACTTCACATAGTCAACAACTAGCGAATCCAAATCATTTAATGTGAATTTATTTGTTCCAAAGTAATTAAGTAAAACTTTACCTCTATGACTTCTAATCTCCTTTATACAATCTTGAAGCTCAGCAAGTGCCATATTATCATAATTACTAAGTTCAACTATAACTTCAGTTTTTTCCATTAGCTCGTGCAGTCTTGGTTTGTTTGCATATTTTTTATAGCTTTGTATATCAATTGATACAAACAGTCTATTTACATCTTCCATTTTTATTTCTTGAAATCTATCTATTGAACTAACAAAAAGTAGTTGTTGAACCTTATCATATTTGCTAAAGTCTTTTGCTTTTTGTATAAAATCTATTATTTTAACATTTTTGCTATAATTAATTCTATTAAAACTTTCAAAACCATATATACTTCCATCTTCTATATTAACTATAGGTTGATATACAGGATATATAAGTTTACGTTCAAGCAACTGATTATATATTTCTTTAAAATCAGTTTCCTTTAGTTCTTCAAACTTTTCTATAACTTCCATTTCCTTAATTAATGGTTCAGATGTTTTTTGAACTTCAGCTTGTTCTTCTTGACTTTCTTCTTCCATATCAAGAGTTACTTTAGTTCCATCTTTTGCAGCCATTTCACCTACTATATCCACACCATCTCCATTATCAAATTGTTCTACTGTCATATTTATATTATTAAAATATTGGTTTGCAAAATTATAATATTTTTGTACTATAACCATAAATTTATTATATACTTCTATGGTTTTTCCTTTACTATCTGCTATTTTTACATCAATAAGCAAATAGAATAAATCTTTTCTATTACCTAGTTCTCTAGCCAAGAAACTCATATTATCAAAAGTAAGCTCTCCTTCATTTAGATATCTATCGTGATATTTAATTAATGTAAGTATAATATTTTTTTCTTCTTCGCTAAAGAAAAATCTATCTAATATTTTAGTTGCAAGCTCTACTGATTTATCATCATGCCCTGCAAATGAATCATTTCCACTTGGTGTTATAACTTTAACGTATGGCTTACCAATATCATGAAGAAGCATAGTCCATTTTAATATTTTCATTTCAAAACTATTTCTTTGTATACTCTCTTTTCCAACTATTTCTATGGTGTATAAAATATGTTTAAACACACCATATCTATGGTAGTTACTATTTTGTTGACAATTTATAACATTCTCTCCGTTTATGTTTTTTTCATAAAATTCAGGAAATTGTTCCATAAAAATAGTATTATGACTAAGCTTAGTAAAAATTTCTACAACGTTATCGTCCATTAATAGTTCTGTATACTTCTTAGTAAGCATTTCAGGTTCATTCTTATATAAATTTAGATATGCTACTATATTTTCAATCTCTTTGTTTTTTTTCTTATCTTCTTTGATATCAATATCTACAAGATTATCTCCCAAATCTCCTGATAATTCTCTTTCGCCGAACATAATTTCCTCCTTAGATTACTCCCAGTTTATATACTATCATATTAAAAAAAAATATACAACTTTTAAAGCTATATTTTACATATTTTTTAGCGTTATATTTTTAGTAGACATAATATTGACTTTTGCGTTTATATATTGTATAATGTTAGTGTTATTAAAGCCATAATAACTAAAATAATTTTTAGGTAGGTGATCTTTATAGATTGATGCTTTATTTATATTAATACTTGATAACTAATACTGAAAGTATACGACATATATTATAGTTATAATATATACTTTAAAGTATACTAAATACTGATACTTAACTAAATTCACAATCAAAAATCTTAAGTTTAAGAAAGGAACTATTGATATGTCTAAAGCAAAATTAATTGGTGCATCTTATGAACCTTCAGAGAGAAAACTTTTTCAGGGAACACGGTCTGGTTTAAGCAGTATGTTAAAAAAAGGCTGGGAAGTTTCAAACGGAAGCAATGGCTCATACATTTTAACAAGACCAGCAAGAGCAATGTTTGCTTTTAAAACTGAAAATGGTAAGTATAACTTTGATATGAGAGAAGATATTCTGGACGAGTTTGATAAACAAAGAATATCACCTAAATCTTTTGAAAAATTCAAAGCTATGCTTATCTCAGGTGAGCGCACTATGTACATTGATGAATATGGTCAATATGAATTAAGGTAATATTTTTTTCAAACTCTCGCATTAAAATGCGGGAGTTTTTTTACGTTATTATCGCTCAATTACTATTTTTAACTATTAAGTTTTAATTATTTGCAATTTATTTACGCTTTTATTTGACTTTACATGTATTTTGTTGTAAAATATATAGGCGAAGTTAATGTAAACTAGAACACCCCGGATTCTAGTACATTAGTAATGTAATATAATTTAGGAGGAAATCTTCAATGAATAACAAGACTCATAGTGTAAAATTAAATGAAATTGAAAAAAAATGGTATATTATAGATGCAGAAGGTAAACCACTAGGAAGAGTTGCTACTGAAGTTGCAAGACTTGTAAGAGGTAAACACAAACCTACTTTCTCAACTCACATTGACTGTGGTGACCACGTTATCGTAATAAATACTGATAAAATGGTTTTAACTGGTGATAAATTAAACCAAAAAATGTACAGACGTCATTCAGGTTATGTTGGTGGTATGAAAGAAGTATCAGCAAAAACTATGATGGCAAACAAATCTGATAGAGTTCTTCTTTTAGCTGTTAAAGGAATGTTACCAAAAAATAGCCTAGGAAGAAAAATGCTTACAAAAGTAAGAGCATACAAAGGTAGCGAGCATGAAAACCAAGCTCAAATGCCAGAAGTATGGAATTTTTAGTGGGAGGTAATTAACGATGCCAAAAAAAGCAGATGCAGAGAAAAAATTTATATATGCTACAGGTAAAAGAAAATCATCTATAGCAAGAGTTAGAATAACACCTGGTACTGGTAAAATAACTATAAACAAAAAAGATTTAAATGATTTCTATTCTTTAGAAACTTTAAAAGCAGTTGTAATGAAACCTATAAACGTTGCAAACCTTGCTGAAAAGTATGATGTTATAGCAACAGTTAAAGGTGGCGGTTTCTCATCTCAAGCTGGTGCAGTTGCTCACGGTATAGCAAAAGCTCTTGCTACTACAAGTGAAGAAGCTAAGACAGTTATTAAGAGAAATGGTCTATTAACAAGAGATTCAAGAGTTAAAGAGAGAAGAAAATATGGTTTAAAGAAAGCCAGAAAAGCTCCTCAATTCTCAAAGAGATAGGAATATTCAAACACGGAAGAATTTACTTCCGTGTTTTCTTTTTATTCCATAAATTCTGTTGTATCTAATTTATTCATTTCCTCTATTCCCTCTAAGTTATAATAAGTGTTAGGTATATCACCTACAATAACTGTTTCTGCAACAGTCATATTAGTTTCAAATGGTACTACATTACTAATAAATGGTGCAACCATTCTTACACTGGTCTTTATCTCTAAATATATTCTATGTCTAGTTTGATTAATTCCTTCTGACATGAATTCTGTTTTAAAATCAACAGAAACATTTCCAGTCGGAATCGCTTTTACTACTATTTTAGGTCCATATCCAGAAAACACTGATAAACCCAAAAACCTTCCAATAGGTATTTTAATTTCTGTATCATCAATATTTAATAATTTCTTTTGTATTTCAGTAGTTATTTCTGTTGATAATTTATTCATTTCTATGACATCCGCATTAAGCCCTGTTATAGTTCCTTTTTCATTTGTTGTTACATGTATTAAATTATCATACTTTATTTCATTTAGTCTTTCCATAACCGCCTCATTTGTAGCTTTAAGTGCAATAGCTTTAGCCCTTGTATCACACAATGTTTTTATAGTTGGACTAACTTGATTTACAAAATAATAATACATTAATATGAATATACCTATAAATATAACGACAAAGGCAAATGCTTTCTTTATATGCACTTGCCCAAACAATCTATAATAATATTTAGCTCTCACATCTCTACCTAATAATCAAAAGCTTCTGTCCAATATCTAATTTATTTGAATCTACTATATCATTTGTATTTGCAATCTTTGCTACACTAGTTTTATATTTTTTAGCTATGTTCCAAAGATTATCACCCTTTTTTACTATATATATATTCATACTATCGAACTGCGAAAAATCAACCTTTTCCTCTTTAATATCATTAATTTGATTAATACTTTCCACATTATCAACATTTACTTTTACCATAATATCAACATCAGCCGTGATATTGTCATTATCTAACCTAACAATAGCTTTTGTAACTTCCATATTTACAGTTACATATTTTTCTTCTACATCTTTTGACATAGGCACAGTTTCATCAACAAGCATATCATAAGTCTTGCTTTCTGTTTTCTTATCTTTACCCAGTTCATACATTGTATTTATTTTTATATTACCATTAATATATACATTAGAACCAGATATTTTAGTATTTAGGTTTGAAATATCAACAGTATAATCTAAAAGTCTAGATATATCAGAAACATTTCCTATATTATCCTTTACTGATATCATCTTTTCAATATTTTCTTTATTTTTTACAATAGATATTCCAGATTTATCATAATTTAGATTTTCTTCCATACTATAAAAATCTTCTATATATTCTATCTCTTTTTCCTCATACATTAATACATCTGCTACAACTTCTGCTGACATATTTATCATTCTATATGGTTCATTTGAAGTATCTAACGATATATCAAAACTCTTAAGTGCATATTGTATATCGAACTTAGAGTTATCTGATATATTAGAGAATTCTATCATACCTGTAAATGGCAAATTTACTTCATAACTATACATTTCCCCACTATCATCTGAAGATGTATATACGATATTAGTTTTTACATCTCCTTTTACAAGAATTTTATTATAGCTTATTTTGTATTCAGTGTTAACTATTTCGTTTGAAACTCTTAATATTTCATTCACTCCTGGCATAGCCTCTGGAAGCATCACATCTTCATTTGCTTCTATCATTTCTGTTTTGTATTCTAGCACGTTAAAGAAGCTATCTTTTGACATCTTGCATTCTAAACCTTCACAATCACTTATTGTATTTAGTATTTCAATTTCCCCTATTTCAGATAATTTGTATTTAAAAACAACTTCTGTTTTTACAGATATTTTTCTTTCATTTGGAAGAGAATAAATAACATTTCGAACTATTGCATTCATTCTAAGTCTCATATCTTTTTTTACATTTTTGTCCTCAATAACTTTAACATATGGATATGTCATATTTATTCCTCTTATATTCCCGTCCATAGCCAAATAAATTATATAGTATGTTATTTGTCCTGTAACTTTTATACTTCCATCTGATACCTCTTTTGTCCCAATATACACCTTACTATCTATCCTTATTATCTTCATAACATCAGGCTTAGTATCGGGAACTAAAATATCTTGCTCTATCCATGTTGTATTTGCTCCCTTTACTATATTTTTGTTTACAATTAATTTCTGTTTATCTATACTTACTGGCATGTTGTACCTCCTTATTTCTTTACTACATATATATTTATCTAGCAGAAAATTATTACATAAAAAAACAGACATTACCAAATTAATGATAATGTCCTATATAAATCTGTTTAAAAATTTACAGTCTTGTATATTTTTTTGGCAAGTCCACCTCATAATCGATGACAGGCTCTCCAGTTTCACGCATAGTTATTTCTAAACTATTTGTAAGAAGATCGGCATATGTATATGACATCTTATGTTCTGTATCTTGCTCTTTTACTACGAAAAGATTTGGAAACACACCGTCAATTACGCCTACTTTTTCTACTTGCTTATTTCTTCCGAGATTAGCTCTAATATATATCTCCTGACCAATACAACTTTCCATATGTTTTTTAACTTCTAGTAATGAATTTTTAGAAATCATATCATCACCTCTTAACCTCTACTAGCAGGCATTATAGCATATTTGCAAAATATTGTCAAAAAAAAGGACCTTATGTAGGTCCTTATATTTCATTTTTATGTAATCTTTTTTGCTAATTGTATTGTTAATATATATTTAAATTACAATTTGTTAATATTTTGGTTACAAATTACTATTTTGCATTATTTAGTATTTCAACTGCTTTTCTAAGTTGTTCATCTTTGTTATAGTCTACTGTTATTCCTCTATTTGCATCAGATATATCAACTTCTACATCTGGCTTAATTCCATTTCCATGTATTTCAACTCCAGAAGCAGTATAATATTTTGCTGTAGTAACGCTTACTGCTCCACCTTCATTTAAAGGAACTATTGATTGAACAATACCTTTTCCAAATGTTTTCTTTCCTACTAAAGTACCTTGTTTTAAGTCTTTTATAGCACCGGCTAAAATTTCTGAAGCACTAGCACTATTTTCGTTAACAAGAACTACCAATGGAACTGTACATTTATTTGCTGCATCAGAAGTATACACTTTTTTACTTCCGTCTCTATAAACAGTTTCTACTATCTTGCCTTCACCACATAATAAATCTGCGATTTTAACTGTTTCTGAAACAATTCCTCCTGGGTTATTTCTAAGATCTATTATTAAGCCCTTAACTTTGTTTTGCTCCATAAGTTTTGTATATTCTTCCTTAAATTGATTATATATATTATTTTCAAATTCAAGAATTCTAATATATCCGTACTTTCCATCTATAACATCAGACTCAACATTATTTGAAGTTATTTTCTTTCTTGTTACTACTTTTTCTAGTTTTTCTTCTCCTCTTTGAATAACTAATTTAGCAGTAGTTCCCTCTTTACCTTTAAGGTCACTAACAACTTCACTGTAATTATCTGATGTAACAACTTTATCATCTACACTTACTATAATATCTCCTGATAAAATTCCTGCTTCCTTAGCTGGTGAATTAGGCATTACACTTATTATTACCATATTTCCTGTTTTAGCATTTTGAGCTATATGTACGCCTATTCCTACATATTCTTCGTTTCCTTCTTTAAGCATTTCCTCATATTCTTCTGGAGTTATATATCTTGTGTAATTATCTTCTATAGAGTCAAATATTCCCTCTATTGCTCCGTCTACGAGTTTGTTTACATCTACATCTTCCATATACTTACTCTGTATTATAGATAAAACCTCTTGTATTTTGTTATTGCCCTTTATTGCGTCTACTTTTGGACTGCTATTATATACGTCTACATTTTGATCTGAAATTACAATAAAAGAATATATAGCTATACCAGATATTATAATTATAAGGGAAGCTGTTATAACTTCAGATATTATCTTTTTATAATCTAATTTTAATTTCATTTTCCTTCCTCCACTATTAATATATCTTACTATATATATTCTTTAAAGTCAATTAAATAGTTTCATTAATCTTTCAATTATAAATATTTTCACCTTATATAATATATAACAAATTATGTTTATTTATACATGAATTAATGTCGCAAAATGCTTGACTTGTTTAACATATTATAGTATAATTTACTAGTAATTTTGAAATACTTTAATTAAATTGATATTAAACATAAGTATTTCCCACTGAAAGGAGGGAATATATATGCCAGGAATAAAAATAAAAGATAATGAAAGTTTAGATAATGCATTGCAACGTTTCAAAAAGCAATGTGCTAAGTACGGTGTGCTTGCAGAAATAAAGAAAAGAGAACACTATGAAAAACCTAGTGTGAAAAGAAAAAAGAAAGCAGAAGCTGCAAGAAAAAGAAAACATTAATAATAAAAGAGCATTTGTATTTTACTACATTTGCTCTATTTTTTTACATAAACACTTTTTGCATCTCTTCATAGCTTACGTATTTATATTTACCCACATCAATGCCATCTAATGTCAACTTTCCAATACTTATTCTCTTTAGTCTCTCTACTTTATTTCCAACACTTTCAAACATTTTTCTGACCTGTCTATTTTTTCCCTCTGATATTGTTATTTTATATTTATTCTCTTTTATTTTTTGAACCTTTGCAGGCATAGTAACATATCCACCTATATCCACACCACTTTCTAATCTTTGCATATCCTCTAGGCTTAAATTGCTTTTAGTTATTACCTCATACGTCTTACATATATGATTTTTAGGGTGTGTTATTTTGTTTGTTATATCCCCATCATTAGTTAAGATTAACAGCCCTGAAGTATCCATATCTAGTCTTCCAACTGGATATACCCTATTTTTTTCAGCTATTATATCTAACACACAAGGTCTATTAAACTGCTCTTTTGAAGTAGTCACATATCCCACTGGTTTATTCATAAGTATATATTTTTTTTCTTCTTGAATTCTTATTACCTTGTTATTTACTTTTATTACGTCTTTTTCTTTATCTACAACTGTTCCTTTTTCTATCACAATTTTATTATTTACTTTAACTTTCTTTTCGTCTATTAACTTATCCGCCATTCTTCTAGAACATATTCCTGAACTAGCTATATATTTATTAAGTCTTATTTCATTCATTTTCTCACCACCTAGGACTAAACATCATATACTATATTATCATAAGCTTGTGTTTAATATAAATTGGCTTGGTATATTATCATATATATCAAGCCTTAATTTATAGTTCTCTTTTTTCTAGCGTTTCTATAACATCTATAAATTGTTTTGGAGGCTCTACTTCCCACTCCATATATTTATCTTTTACAGGATGTATAAAACCAAGTATTTTTGCATGGAGCATTTGACCTGTTATTCCAAATTCATTAGTTCCCTTGCTATAAACATCATCTCCAACTATAGGGTAGCCTATGTACGACATATGCACTCTTATTTGGTGTGTTCTTCCTGTTTCTAATTTAGCACTAACTAATGTATATCCTGACTTTTTAAATCTCTTTATCACTTTAATATGGGTTATGGCATTTCTAGAATTTTTCTTAGTAACTGCCATCTTTTTTCTGTCTTTATCACTTCTTCCTATTGGAAGATTAATTGTTATATTATCTTTTGGAATTATGCCTTTAACTAAACAGATATATTCTCTTGTTATATCATGTTCCTTAAACTTGTCTGCTAATACCTTATGTGCTTTATCATTTTTAGCAACAACTAATAATCCACTTGTATCTTTATCTATTCTATGTACTATTCCAGGTCTTACAACGCCATTAATACCTGAAAGTTCCCCTTTATGTGAATACATTAATGAATTTACCATAGTTCCACTATAATTGCCATTTCCAGGATGTACTACCATACCCTTAGGTTTATTTACTATAACTATATCTTCATCTTCATACACCACATCTAAAGGAATATCTTCAGGAAGTATTTCTGCATCTTTTACCTCTACTTCCTCTATTTCTATTACATCGTTTTTCTTTACTTTATATGAAGCTTTAATGCTTTTTCCATTTACCTTAATTTTATCTTCTGATATAAGTTTTTGGATGTAAGATCTTGTCCATTCATTATTTTTTTCATTCAAATACTGATCTATTCTCTGTGATACACCCTCACTTACTATTATCTTTTCCATATTTTAAAATTCACCTATGTAATATGATATCATTTATTATGTTAATTTGCAAGAAAAAAGATGTCTCTTTGAGGACACCTTAGTAAATATTATCTATAACTACATCTTCTAATGTTATAGGGGTAACTTGAAGTTTCTTTAAAATACCTATTGCTTTTATCATTTTAATTTTATTTCCAAATATATCGCATATAGCTTTACTATCTATTAGTTTTCCTTTTACATCATATTCTTTAACCTTAATGCCATATCTTAAAATTGGACCAACGCTTTCTATTTTACAAAGCTTTTCAATCAAAAAATATTTATACTTGTATCCAAGAATTGTGCTTTCACATATTAGTGTCTCACTCATTTTCTTTTTCTCCCCCGTTAGAATTGTTAGTTTCCTTAGATTTCAATTTTTTAGTTAATGTTATTTTCGTACCTTTTCCCAAAGCAGAGTCAATTATGACTTCATCCATAAAAGTCTCCATTATAGTAAAGCCCATACCAGCATGTTCTAGTTCTGGCTTAGTAGTAAAACCTGGAGTAGTTGCAAGTTCAACATCTTCTATTCCTTTTCCAAAATCTTCTATTACAATCGATAAATAACGCATTTGATCCATTTCAAAAATCTTTGCACTAATTACTACTTTATTAATTTCATCTGAATACGCATGTTCAATGCTGTTTGTTATAGCTTCAGATATCGCAGTTTTTATTTCCATTATTTCATCTAATGAAACATTTTCACTAGATATAAACGAAGTTAAAGCTACTCTTGCAACAGAAACATTTGAAAGTAAATTGTCTATTTCTATTTTTATTTTATTATTCATATTACCACCTATACTATTTTTATATCTTTAGAAAGTTCTGTCATTGAGAGAATTTTTTTAATTGGTTCTCCTGGATTTAATATCGTCATTTTAGAATTAAGCATCTTTATTAAATTATATCTTCCCATTATAAGGCCTAGACCTGAGCTATCCATAAAATTCACTTTTTCTAAATCAAGTACACATTCTTTAGGACTATATTTTATTATATATCCATCCATTATATTTCTAAGAGTTTTGCACATTCCCATATCAATTTCTTCGGAAAGTTCAATTTTTAATCTCTCATGTTCCTTATCATATTCGCACTTCATTTTATCACCTCGCGTACCATTATACATTAGTAAATACGAATTATTTGTCGAAAGTTGAAAGAGACAAGAAAAAATCTTGTCTAAACATGTTAGACAAGATTTAAAGCCTATGCTTTTACTTTAATATTAATACTAGCAGAACCATATCCAATTGAATAGCTACCCGTATAGCCAGATTCAAAATAGAGTTTAAATTTGTTTGTGCCTACTTTTTCTGCCGATACATTTGCAGGAAGATTTAATCTACTTTCAGACACACTGCTAGCTCCGGTTATTGTATAGGTATACGAATTACCCTGGGTTACTGTTGTAGGGCCAGATATTTTAAGCGAAGATGAATTGTTGTATCCTCCTGTAGGATCACCTGTATAACCGTATCCATATCTTCCTCCAGTCGGGTCTCCCGTATAACCATAACCGCCATTATAGTTTCCGCCAGTCGGATCGCCAGTGTAGTTATATGATGGCTTCTGTGTAGGTGCAGGAGTGCTCGGAGTAGTTGATGGAACTTCAACATATTCGATAACAGGTACCTCAACATATTCTGTAACTTTCTTTTCTACTTCAACAGGTACTTCAACCTTTTTCTCTACAGGAACTTCAACTCTCTTTTCAACCGGTACTTCTACACGTTTTTCAACTGTCTTAGTAACAACTTTTTCCTTTACCGGTTGCGGGTCGACGTCGATAACCTGAACATCCTGATTATCTGTTCCTTCTTGATATTCACTATCTGTATTCTCTTCTTCATTCACTGCTGCATTTTCTTCATAGTTTTCATCCTCATCTTCCTTTTCTAATTTCGCACCGTCATCAATTTTACAAGTAATCTTCTGATCCATTTTGTTATTTCTTGAAATCATTCTCGTGGTCATTCTAGTAATGTTAAAAGAAAGTAAGACAATAGAAAGTACAAAAAGTATCACAGCAACAATTGAAGCCGGTCTGGGATTAAGCTTGTGTATATTTCTAGATAAATATGAAGAAATTATAGTAAGCGCCAACAATACCACCGTCCATAAAATACCAAAAAATATAGTATTTGCAATCCACGCGAAAATAATTGTAATAGCAAAAACTACCGCTGAACATCTAAACAATCCTTTAGTTTTCCTAATATTCATAATGTAAATCCTCCTAATAGTAATATTTTAAAATTTTATATATATATAAAATGTGCAAAAGCACATACCAAAAAGAATATAATTATATATATCTTCGCCCTAAACAATATATCTTAATTATACCATGATTTACATAAAAAATCAACACCGGTATGGTGTTGATTTTACTCTACTATTTTACTTCCACAATTTTCTGTAATAATGTATCAGAATAAGTATATGTGTATGTATTTGCTGCCCCAACTATGTTATAGAAGTATTTATTTTCTTCCTTTATGTCAGTGAATTTAACTGCATTTGCTGCAACTTCTTCTACATATGGGCCTCTAAAAGTAAGTGCGTTTATAACTTCAACTGCATCTTTTCTTACTATATACTCATCTGGTTTAGTATCTTCTCTTTTTATAATGTTTTGTCTTATTAATTCCATTATGTACTTTTTATTATCAGATATTGTTTTATCCTTATCATCTATGTCTTCTGTATATATAAATGGTGAATCTTTAACTTTTATTTTATTTTTTGAAATATATTCTGATGCTTTCTCAACTATTTTAAAGAATTCATCTCTTGATATTGGGTTGTTTGGTTTAAATTCAGAATCAGCAAATGTTTCGATTATTCCAGTCTCATATATTGCAGATACTGCTTCTTTTGCATATGCAGGTATTTCATCCGCATCTTTATATTTTTTGTAGTTATCATTTCCGCTTTCCACTTTAACAACACCACTATCTACTAATAGTTTAGCAAATTCTGCTCTTGTTATTTTATCATCTGGTCTTATACTATTGCTACTATCAATAGCTGATAAATACTTTTCTACTGTTGCTCTTTTACTGTTATTTTTGTCTATAAATAATTGTCTTAAATATGAAGTATCATTTTTATCATCGTAACTAGTTTTTACTCCAACATAAAACTCTTCAGAAATCTTATCTGAATTTTCTAATGCCACATTTTGTAAGTACTTAACTTTTACATATAATCTACATTTTGCGCCAGATTGAATAGAAGCTTTATTCCATTCTATTTCTGTTTCTGCAGATGTTTGAGTTTTTAATACACCATCTGAATTTATTTCTAAAACTTGAACGTTATATGGTATATTTAATTTAATTTTAACATTATTAGCTGCTGTATCTTTTCCATTATAGTAATCTACATAGTAAGTCATTTCTTCATCTTTTGCAACATAATTGTTTTCTACTGCATAAGTTGTTACTGTTTTACTTGAAGTAAACCAAGTAGAAAATGTTTTAACTTCTTTGTTTATATCACCTAAAATTGATAGATCATCACTACATGTACTAATTATTTTAGGTTCACTTTTTGTAACTTCAGAAGCTCTAACAGATACTGTGCCGGAACCAATTACTAAATTCATATTGTTTTTCTTTATACTTTTATTAGTATTATTTTTTCTACTATTATCATTGCTCGGTTTTGTATTTGAAGGAGTAGTCTGTTTTTCAAGCAATGTAAATGAAACAGAACTTGGTGTTGCTAAAGTTGTATTTCCTGCAGCATCAGATGCTGCTCCTGCTTTTACACTAATAGTTTTCTTTCCTACTGCACCTTGTATGTTTGAAAGTGCTATCATTCTGCTTAAGCCTTTTCCTGCAACGGATACATTTGCTGTAAAGCCATTTAAAACAACATATGCAGATGATAAATTAATTCTTTGTACTCCTCTATTATCAGCAAAAGTTACTGTATACACAACTGTGCCACCTTTATATACTTCTTTATTATTTGGAGCACTAATAGATATTGATGGTCTTACCTTATCTGCATTTGAATTATTTTGACTATTTCCACTATTGTTATTTGTATTACTATTTTGCACTAAATTAAATGAAGTTGTAGAGTTAATAGCAGCTGTGCCATTTCCGGCTTTATCATTTGCTGCTCCTGCTCTTATACTTATACTTTTTCTTCCAGCAGTTCCTTGTATGTTTGAAAGTGTTACAACACTTCTATTTCCACTATTTGATACAGACACATTTGCTGTAAAACCATTTAAAGTTATATATGAAGCTGAAGTATTAACTCTTGAAACCCCAACATTGTCAGTAAATGTTAATGTATATGAAACACTTCCCCCAACATTTACTGTAGATTTACTTGGAGAACTTACAGCTATAGATGGTCTTATACTATCTTGCACTGTATTATTAGAAGAATTTCCATTTAAATAGAAACTAACTGAATTTGGAGTAGATAAAGCTCCACCTACACTATTTCTAGCAGAATTAGCTTTTATTGCTATACTCTTGTTTCCAGCTGTTCCTTGTATATTTGAAAGTGTTACTGTTCTAGTACTTCCGCTTCCAGAAACAGACACATTAGCGCTAAACCCATTAAGCGTTACATATGAAGATGATAAATTTATGCTAGTTGCCTCTGTATATATAATTGTATATGAAACACTACCACCTTTATTTACTGAAGTTCTGCTTGGCGCACTTACTCCAACTGATGGTCTAACAGCTGCCATAATAGCACCTATTGGCATACTTGATATTGTTATAGTTATTAATAAAATTATTGATATTACTTTTTCAATACTTTTTTTCATTTATTTTTACCTCCAAATAACGCAATACATGTTTATATTATACCACACTTTACATAAAAAATCAATTTTTTAATATTTTTTATACGATTTATTTTTTACTAATTATTTCCAGTATCTTTAATGTAGATTTTTCACACATTATTATTGTAAAACAAAACTGTTTTATAATTAAAATTTCGGGAGGTGAATATTATGGCATCTAGTAAATCATATGTTAACCCAAACGCTAAAGCTGCTTTAGAAAAAATGAAATATGAAGTAGCTACAGAAGTTGGTGTAAACTTAAAACAAGGATACAATGGTGATTTAACTTCTAAGCAAGCTGGTTCTATAGGTGGTCAAATGGTTAAAAAACTTATAGAAAAGGCTGAAAACAATATGTAATTTAAACCTAAGTTTGTATTAAATGAATTAGTATAATAAATACTAAAAGAGGCGATTTTTAAATTTCGCCTCTTTATTAATTATTCTTCGATTTCTTCAGGTTTTTCTTCTTTATCAATACCATTTCTTCTGGCCTTTTCCATTTTAGTTTTTTCTTTTCTTATTTGACCAATAAGTTTTTCTACAACATCATCTAAGCCATGATATATATCTGTAGTTTCTACTTCAGCCATATATGTTTTTGATTTATACTCAATACGAATATCTACATTTTGCTTTTCTTTCTTTGCAGAAAAAGTAACATGAGCTATTGTATTTTCGTCAAAGAACTTACCTAATTTTGCTATTTTTCTTTCTACTGCCTCTTCAATACCTTCTGTTATTTCTATTTGTCTACCTGTTAAATCTAATTTCATACTATCATCTCCTAACGGCATTATTATACCCTATTTACACCAAATTATCAACCATTTTGCCAATATTACACACACTATCCACATTATTTTCATTATTCAAACAAATTCATTTGCATTGATGTAGGCATTCCCTTTAAGCAACCGTTATTTTCTAATATTTCAAGTGCTGCCTTTCCAAGTTTTGCTCTTAACATAAGTTCTTCTTTTGAAGCAAATTTTCCGTTTTCTCTTTCTTTAGCCAAATTAACAGCGTTCACAGTTCCAAAGCCAGAAAGTGCAGAAAGTGGTGGCCTTATACTACCCTCTTCTACAGAGAATTTAGTTGCCTCTGATTTATATATGTCTACCGGCAAGAAGTTAATGTTTCTCTCATTCATTTCCAAAACAAGCTCTAGTATTGGGTACATGTTTTTATCTTTAGGAGCTGCTTGATTTCCTAAATTGTCTATTTCTTTCATTTTAGCTTTTACTTTTTCTTTACCATACAACATACATTCGCTATCAAATTCATCAGCACGTATAGACATAAATGCTGCGTAATATGCAAGAGGTTCATGTACTTTAAACCATGCAATTCTAAATGCATTTGTTACATAAGCAGCTGCATGGGCTTTTGGAAACATGTATTTTATCTTCTTACAAGAATTTATATACCAATCCTGCACACCATTTTCTCTCATAGCTATTTCATAATCAGCAAATTTAGGATCTTTTAATGCTTTTCCTTTACGCACAGTTTCCATTATTTTAAATGACATTCCAGGATCTAGTCCTTTATTTATAAGGTAAATCATGATATCATCTCTACAACATATTGCTTCTTGCAAAGTCACAGTACCTTGTTCTATAAGCTCTTGTGCATTACCAAGCCACACGTCTGTACCATGTGATAAACCAGAAATACGTATAAGTTCATCAAAAGTAGTAGGTCTTGTGTCCATAAGCATTCCTCTAACAAATTTAGTACCAAACTCTGGAACACCAAAAGTTCCAACTTCTGAATTTATCTGTTCTTTTGTTACTCCTAGTGCTTCAGTTGAAGAAAATATACTCATTGTTTCTTTGTCATCTAGTGGTATTTTTACAGGATCTTTTCCAGTTATATCATAAAGCATCCTTATCATAGTCGGATCATCATGACCTAGTATATCTAGTTTAAGTAAGTTTTTATCAATTGAGTGATAGTCAAAATGCGTAGTTTTTATCGTTGAGAAAGGGTCATCAGCTGGGTGCTGCACTGGACAAAATTCAAATATTTCTCTTCCTTTTGGAACAACTACAATACCACCAGGATGCTGTCCAGTAGTCCTTTTAATTCCAGTACATCCTTTGGAAATTCTGTTTATTTCAGCCTCTCTTTGTTTTATATTCCTATCCTCATAATAATTCTTAACAAAGCCATATGCTGTTTTATCTGCAACAGTACCTATAGTTCCAGCTTTATATGTTGTACCTCTTCCAAATATTACTTCTGTATATTTATGTGCCTCTGCTTGATATTCTCCTGAAAAGTTAAGATCTATATCAGGTTCTTTATCTCCATTAAAGCCTAAGAATGTTTCAAATGGTATGTCCATTCCATCTTTATCTAATTTATGGCCACATTTAGGGCAGTCTTTATCTGGTAAATCAAATCCATTTGCCACTCCATGATCTGAGAAGTCAGAATATTTACAATTAGGACACCTGTAATGTGCTTTTAAAGAATTAACTTCAGTTATACCTGTCATATATGCTGCAAGACTTGAGCCAACCGAACCTCTGGAACCAACTATATAGCCGTGATCATTTGAATCCCATACTAGTTTTTGAGCTATTATGTACATTACCGAATAGCCATTAGATATTATAGAGTTTAGCTCTTTATCTAGTCTTTCCTGAACTATTTCAGGAAGAGGATCGCCATATAGCTTGTGTGCCTTTTCATATGCTATGTCTTTTATATCTTGCTCGCATCCATCAATATGTGGAGGACACTTTTCATCAGATATAGGGCTAATTCTATCGCACATATCTGCAACTTTATTAGTATTTGTTACAACTATTTCATATGCTTTTTCCGGTGTTAAATACGAAAATTCTTCTAACATTTCATTTGTAGTTCTAAAATATAGCGGTGCTTGCATATCTGCATCGTCAAACCCTTGTCCTGCTTGAAGTATTCTCCTATAGATTTCGTCTTCTGGGTTCATAAAATGCACATCACATGTTCCAACTACTAGTTTGTTTTGATTTTCCCCTATTTCTATTATTCTTTTATTAATATTTATTAAGTCATCATTTGTTAAGGTTAGATAAATATATTCCTTTTCCTTATCATCAACCAATTTGTTGTAATCTTTATTTTTTAACCTTGCTCCTCTTGTATAAAAGGCATTATTTCCAAGAGGTTGAATCTCTAAATAATCATAGTAGCTTGCTATCTTTTCTTGAACTTCTTCCGGCTCTTTTCTTATTATAGACTGATAAAGTTCTCCTTGCTCACACGCACTTCCTACTATCAAACCTTCTCTATATCTGTTTAACATAGATTTAAATATCTTTGGTTTTCTTTTAAAATAGTGAAGATGTGAATATGAAACTAGCTTATACAAATTCTTAAGGCCAACATAATTCTTCGCTAAAATAATAACGTGATATGCCTTTTCTCCTATTATATTTGATATGCTTTTTTCACTATGTGCATAGTTATTTATGTCTAAGTTTTTCTTTTTCAAGTCTTCAGTCATTCTTACAAACATTTTAGCAGTAGCTCTAGTATCATTTATTGCTCTATGTGCCCCTTCTAATTCTATTCCTAAATCTTCTACTATAGTTCCAAGCTTTTTGTTTGGAAGATAATAGTAAATTTCTCTTGCTATCATTAAGGTATCTATTATGTAATTAGTAAACCTTTCCTTGTATCCTTCTTTTTCTATAAAATAATTTAAGAAACTTATATCAAAATCAGCATTATGCGCAACTAATGTAGTACCTTCTATGAAATCCAAAATATCTGGCAATGCTTCTTCTATAGTTGGTGCATCCTTTACCATGTCGTCTGTAATGTGAGTCAATTTTTGAACATTAAAAGGTATGTTCCTTTCTGGATTTATAAAAGTAGTATACTCATCTATTATTTCTCCATTTTTAACCTTGCATATTGCAATTTCAGTTATTTTATCTTGTTTTTCCGGAGAAAATCCCGTAGTTTCCAAATCAAAAACGCAATAAGTATCTGGAAATACTGGGTTTACCTCAATGTCATCAACTAAGTATCCCTCTACACCATATATTACCTTAATTGGTGCACTATCTACTATATCTTGTGTAGATACTCTAGATTTACCTGTTTTTTCTTTTGCTAAACCTTCGTAATTATCTGTTATAACATGGTTTGCTTCCGGAAAGGCTTGAACTACACCATGGTCTGTTATTGCCACAGCACTATGTCCCCAGGCTATTGCTTGTTTTATCAAATCTTTAGCAGATGTTACACCGTCCATAGAACTCATTTGTGTATGCATGTGAAGTTCCACTCTCTTAACCTCTGCCTCATCTTTTTTCTTTGGTGGTGCTTCTGACTCCAATATGCTATTTACCATTATAGTAACTTCGTTTGAATAGCTATCCATTTGCGATCTTCCTGATACCTTTATGTACTTACCAGCTTTTAACTTAGGTAAAATCATATCTTTTTGCTTTTCACTTAAAAAGGCCTTACATGTAATTGTACTTGTTTTATCACTTACATCTACCATAAGTAATGTTTTGCCAGACTTTAATTCTCTAGTATCCATAGTTATAATTTGACCATCTATACATATTCTAGGTTCATCTGCTGCTACATTTTCTACTTTAGTAATAGTATCTTCAGTTATGTCTCTTCCCATTATAACTTTTTCATTTTTTACGTTTTGCTCTAGTTTTTCTTCATCTATTTTAGGTATAAACTCTTTCTTTGGAATAGCTTCCTGTTTTTTTACATCTTCTTTTTTGACTTCTTTTACTTCAGATTTCGTTTCTTCTTTCTTAGTATACTCTATTTTAACTTCACGTACTCTATTATTATATTCATTAAGCATCTGCTCTTTAGCTTCTTTAGAGTCAATCAAATCCACAGCTATTGTCTTTCCATAAAGTGCAGACAAAACATTTTCTATCTTTTTATCTACTTTTTTAAGCTTTAAGAATCTAGACTGCGCAGTATTTAACTCTATTACTATATCATCATTATAATGAATCTTTGCATCCTTTACCATAGGTACGATATATTCTTCTCTTTTTGAAATAAAGTAAATAGCATTTTGAATATCATTTTCTGTAACTTCTAAATTTTTAGCCGTTAACTTTGGAATTACTTTAAAACTTTTTAGTGTAAATATTTGTATTGCTCTTGTTTCTAAATCAAATATATCTAACGGATTTACTTTTCTATCTACCAATATTGTTATAATTGCTGCGTTTTGTTTCTTAGAAAATTTAACTTCCTCTACTTGTAAATCTTCCAAGCTACTACATCTTTGCACAGCATGTCCAAAAAGTTCTTTTACGCTTTTCACTCTATTTCACCTCCAAAATTTAAAATGTGGTATTAGAAAACCCAAAATGAACCTAATATATCATTTTGGATTTTACTTTATACTTTATCATATGTTAAAAAATATCTAAAAAATTCTTACTATATCGTTATATGTTACATACAGTGTAAGTCCTAAAAGCAGTGCTAAACCTATATAACTAAGTACAGCCTCAACTTTGTATGATACTTTCTTTTTAGTTATAGCTTCAACTAGCACTAGTACTACCTTTCCTCCGTCAAGTGGTGGAAATGGCATAATATTGGCAATTCCTACTGCAAGTGATATTATAGCAAGTAAGTTTAAGAATTCTACTATTCCATCAGTTTTTGAAACAACTTCACCCATTCCTACAATACCTGATAATTGCTTAACAGATACATTTCCTTTAAATAAGTCAACATATGAACCAACAATTTGTTTTATACTAGTTCCTGCTTTACAAAAAGCATAATATATATTAGTATCTACTTTTTCAGTAGAGAAATTTCCTATACTAAATACTCTTTTTGAAGCTGGTGTAATCATTTTTGTATATTCTTTTCCATCTCTTTCGTATACTATCTCGATTTCTTTATCTGGATTTTGGCACACTATGCTTATAACATCTCTCGATAGTTCTGTTTTTTCTCCATTAACACTAGTTATTTTATCTCCTGATCTAAGTCCAGCCTTTTGTGCTGCAGATCCACCTTCTACCATATTTATCTTACTTGTAATACTATCCTTTGATTTAGTATCAAAATATACACCTATATATCCAATTGTAGAAACCAATTTGTCTGTTACTATTTTTTCTTCTTTTCCATTTCTTTCATAAACTATTTCTATATTATCACTTGATACATCACTATATGTTGATATATCTTGTAATATATTTACTTTTCTATTGTTTATACTTTTAATTATATCTCCATCTCTAAGACCTATCCCATAAGCTACAGAGTCTGTTTCCATATTAGTAATAACATTTGTATATGTGCTTCCTGGTAAATTTATAGAGACAAATATTAGAGTCGCAAGTATTGCATTAAATATAACACCAGCAACCAAAACTACTATCCTCTTAAACCAATGCTTGTTGCAAAAGGCATTAGCATCATCAGAATTTCCGTCTTCACCATCTATTGCACAGTACCCTCCAAGAGGCAAGCATCTGATTGAAAATTTAGTTCCTTTATATTCTTTACTCCATATTGCCTTGCCAAAGCCAATAGCAAATTCATCTACTTTCATTTTAAAGAGTTTGGCAAATAAAAAATGTCCAAACTCATGTATAGAAGCCACTACTCCTAAAATTATTATTAATTTAAGTATTGTTAGTATTATTCCCAACTTTATTTCACCCTTCAACTTTCTATATATTATAATTATACATACAACGTTATAAATATATACACAATTGGAGCAACAAAAATCAAACTATCAAATCTGTCTAATATTCCTCCATGACCTGGTATTAAATTCCCAAAATCCTTTATTCCACAATATCTTTTTATAGCAGATGCTGTCAAATCACCCATTTGACCTACTATACTAGCAACTATGGCAATAAGTACCCAGTAAACTACATTCATATGAAAATTAAAATACACATTTCCCACTATAGTAAGAACAACATATGATATTATAACTCCGATTATTCCTCCTATAGAGCCTTCTACAGTTTTGTTTGGACTTATTGTAGGGCATAATTTGTTTTTACCAAATCTGCGACCTATAAAATATGCAAAAGTATCACTTGCGTATGCGCCTAATATAACATACCAAAGTAAAAGTCTTCCATTTTCAAGCATTAGCACTCTTTTTATAAATGAAAATAGCGTTGGTATATATATAAGTGACATTACAGTTACAGTTATATCTCTAATATTTCTATTTAACTTAGATATAACCATATATGCAAATAAACTTACTGCCAATATAGATATAGCCATTTTATATATTAAAATTTTGTATTCTTCTGCAATATGATTATCAAGCAACATTATTGCAAGGCACCCCATATAGCCTATCCAATGTATTCCATTAATTCCTTTATTTTTAAATGCTCTAAAGAATTCAAAGCAAGCAATTAATGCAAGTACAGTTATAGATATGCTATCAACTAAAGGTTTTTGTAATAATATTATAGTAAGACCTATTGCAGCAAATATTGTACCAGATAAAATTCTTGTTTTCATTATTACCTACTTTCGTTATACTTCCATAACCTCTTTTTCTTTATTTACTACTAATTCTTCTGCTTTTGCAACATATTTGTCAGTTATCTTTTGTATTTTTTCTTCAACGCCACGTAACTCGTCTTCACTAATTTCTCCAGCTTTTTGAGATTTTTTAGCTTCGTCAATAGCATCACGTCTAGCATTTCTTATTCCAACTTTTGTATCTTCTCCAAGAGCTTTTACTGATTTTACGATCTCTTTTCTTCTTTCTTCGTTTAGCTCTGGGAATGTTAATCTTATTCCATTTCCGTCATTCATAGGATTTATACCAAGTTCTGCAACCTGTATAGCTTTCATTATAGGTCCAATTAAGCTCTTATCCCATGGTGCAATCATTATTTGTCTTGCTTCAGGAACTGATATAGAAGCCACCTGATTAAGGGGTGTCATACTTCCATAATATTCAACTTGAACTTTATTTAATATTTGTGGGTTTGCTCTTCCTGCTCTAATATTTCCAAGTTCTGTATCTAAGTAATCTATTCTTTCTTGCATTTTGTTTTCTACTAAACTATAATCCATATAAAAATTCCTCCAAATTTTCTCTATTATAACTGTATATTATTATACTAATATATACGCTCAAAATCAAGTGTTTTAGAATTTATTTAAGTGTAATATTTCGATAATAATTGCTAATTATCCTTTATACTTTTTTATCTTCATATACTTGCTTCATTTGCTTTAACAAGTATATCTTTCTGCAAACATAGAAAAAACATCATTAATAAAGTGATACTCTATTAATGATGTTATAAATATTCATTTTGAATTATTAACCATTGATTTGTTTCATTACTTCTTCAGCAAAGTTTTCTTCTTTTTTCTCTATACCTTCGCCTCTTTCATATCTAACAAATCTTCTTATTACAATGTTTTCTCCGATTGTAGCTATTTTTTCTGTTAATAATTGTCCTACTGTCTTGTCAGGATCTTTAACGAATGGTTGGTCAAGTAAACAAATTTCTGCTAAATATTTGTTTATTCTTCCTTCTACCATTTTTTCAACAACAGCTGCTGGTTTTCCTTCATTTAAAGCTTGTGCTTTTATTACTTCTTTTTCAGCATTTATTACATTTTCAGGAACTTCATCTCTTGATACATATAATGGGTTTGAAGCAGCTATATGCATTGCAACGTCTCTTACAAATGTTCTAAATTCTTCATTTTTAGAAACGAAGTCTGTTTCACTGTTTACTTCTACCATAGCGCCATATTTTCCATTATGTATGTATGCTTCTACAAGTCCTTCTGAAGCAATTCTTCCTGCTTTTTTAGCAGCTTTTGCTATTCCTCTTTCACGAAGAGTTTCAACTGCTTTTTTGATGTCTCCATCAACTTCAACTAATACTTTTTTGCAGTCCATTATTCCTGCACCAGTCATATCTCTTAGTTCTTTTACTTGTTCTGCTGTTACTGCCATTTTAATCCCTCCTATTTATTCTCTTCTGTTTTGTTTTCAGCTTTTTCGTCTTTTTTGTCATTATCATTATTTCTTGGTTGTCTTGGTTTTCTAGGTTTTCTTTCTATTTTATCTTCTCCAACTTCTTTTACTAATTGTTCCATTGAAGTATCTTCGTCATCTTCAAAATCAACTGGAGCTTCACCGTTTTTACCATGTAAAACTGCGTCTGCCATTTTAGCTGTTATTAATCTAACTGCTCTTACAGCATCATCATTTCCTGGTATAACGTAATCTACATCATCAGGATTACAATTTGAATCTATTAAACCGATTGTAGGTATTCCTAATTTTCTAGCTTCCTTAGTGCAGATAAATTCTTTCTTAGAATCTACTAAGAATATTAAAGATGGTACTTTTTCCATTTCTTTTATTCCGCCTAAGTTCTTTTCAAGTTTTTCCATTTCAAGTTTTAATTTAATAACTTCTTTCTTTGGTAAAACATCGAAAGTTCCGTCTTCTTGCATTTCTTCTAGTTGTTTTAATCTTGCCACTCTTTGTTTTATTGTAGCAAAGTTAGTTAATGTTCCACCTAGCCATCTGCTGTTAATGTAGTACATTCCGCATCTTTCAGCTTCTTCTTTGATGCAATCTGCTATTTGTCTTTTTGTTCCAACAAATAATACAGTTCCACCTTGTTCTACTGTTTCTTTAACAACTTCGTATGCTTCTTTAACTTTCTTTAAAGTTTTTTGCAAGTCTAGTATGTATATACCATTTCTTGCTGTAAAGATGTATGGAGCCATTCTTGGATCCCATCTTCTTGTTTGATGTCCAAAATGAACACCAGCTTCTAGTAATGATCTCATAGGTATTATTGCCATTTTAAAATTCCTCCTTCTTAATATCCTCCATAAATATTAGCGTTTATTATACTCCTTTGACTGGAGAGAAGCATAAACAATATCTATGTGCGTATTTTGCTCATAAAAAGCTTATTTATTATACCATAAAAAGGTCAGCTAATCAATAGCTGACCTTATATTTTTTCTCAAAGTTATACAATCAATGCCAAGAAATAGTCGTTATCATCTTTCTTAAAAAGTTCCACAATCCGCAATGAGCAAATGCCGCCTTCAATTTTCATTTTTCTGACTTTTTTGTTGATATCATATTCAACTTTATCAGAGTATATGCAAATATTTTCCTTTTCAAGTTCCTCATT
Source organism: uncultured Clostridia bacterium (assembly GCA_934149365.1). Classification (GTDB taxonomy): domain Bacteria; phylum Bacillota; class Clostridia; order TANB77; family CAG-465; genus CALXJE01. The sequence continues at coordinate 93,281 of CAKPEI010000002.1, read as the reverse complement.
GTTACGATTTCTTAAAACCACCTCAACATCATGCTTTTTCCGAGTATTATGATTGTTAAGCATTCTTTCAAGCTGGCTAATAATTCCAAATCTGTTTTCTGTACTAGTCATAAACTTTGTCTCCTTTATACTTTAATATTTATTATAATAAATGGCATAAGCCATTATTATCAAAAATCAATTATGAATTTTGTTTAATCTTAAAACGTAGTAATATTATACACATTTATCCGGTTTATGTCAAGTCTTTACTTATTTATTCTTTAAACTAGTAAAAAGCAGATGTAATTAAACATCTGCTTTTAGATAGTACTTTACTCATCACTACCTGATTTGGTCAAAACATATGGCTTATCACTTTCGTCCTTTGGCTTTATAAGCGAAATACTAGAATATTCTCCTGCAAATATTCTAAATAACGCACTACTAATGCAATTATCGAACACTATTTTCAAACTTCTTGCTCCACTTTGTTTTTTTATAGCGAGTTCTGCAATATATTCTACAAACTCTTCGCTATATTCAAACTTTACATTAAGCATTTCAAAAAGTTTTTCATATGTATTAAGCGGACTAAAATCAGACTCCTTGAGGATTTTAATAATATCATCTTTTTTGAGTTGATTCATAGGAATAGCTTTAGGAAATCTTCCAATAAGTTCTCGCATTATACCGTATTTTATAAAATGATCAGTTGTGACTTCATCGTAATTATCTCCCTGAACAATTCCAGTAAAAGCTCCAAGTGCAACAACTGTTAATTTTGATGTGTCAAACTTTCCATTTTTTAAATAAAAAGTCGAACCATCTAACAGTTTAAGTAGTGACCGCTGAACACCGGTACGAGACACATGGGTCTGGTTATCCGACTCTTTTTCAGCAAGTTTGTCAAATTCATCAATAACCAAAATACCTTTTTCCGCTTTCCTTATATTACCGCCAGCTTCCGCACATAAGTCTTCTAACATATCTGTTATATTCCTACCAGAATAACCTGTTTCTGAAAGGGAAGTAGCATCTTGAATTACTATGGGAATATCATAAAACTTCGATATTCTTTTTAGTATTTCTGTTTTTCCCGTTCCAGTAGATCCATAAATCATAACATTCTCTTTTAATTTTGAAATAATATCATCATCCAAGTCAGAATTTATAACATGTTGATTTTTGAAAAGGGCTGTGAGAATTTGCATAATTGGTTCATCTTGCGAGATTATCGTTTTTTTAATTTTCCTATACATTACCGATATATCTTTGCTTTCTTCAAGTTCCTCTTCACTAAATTTTGACTTTTTTTGGCTTCTTTCTAAATAATCTATTACTTCTTCATTTTCAAAGCGGGTTAACATGCCTTTTTCATTGACGTAGCTATAATACTCTCCGGCAAGATTTTCAAAATATTTCTTCCTTATTTGTGGAAAACTCACAACATTGTCATTCTCCTCTATAGCATCAGAAATTTTCTTTGTAGCAAACACAACATAACCATCACATATAGTAGTATCAAAATATTTAAAACTTGGTCCAGCATATTCACCTGTAATTACGTGCACCATTTTATCATTTGTTGTGTTTTCAAACAATATTCCAACTATATAATCACAAGCTTTATACAAGCGATATTGCTTATTCTGATACTCCACATTTTCAATTTTAAATAAATACCCTGTTATTACTTGCATTAGTAACTCCTCCTCGTAATTATACAAAAGACTTTATTTACATTTCTCATACATTATATATTTTTATGTTAATCTTGTCAATAAAAAAGAGACTTTAATAGCCTCTTTACTTTATACTTTTTAACGCATTTTCCGCCAATTTATTTTTATCTGTTTTATCTAATATAATCATAATTACTCCAACTAGTAAAAAAGTAATTGCATATGAAATAATAGCTGCTTTCACGTTACCACTCACTAAATTTGCTCCCGCAATCGTAGATGAAATAACTGACGGAAATCTAGCAAAAGTTGCTATTAATAAAAAGCGTAATGGTTTAAGAGGAAGAAGCCCCGCTGCAAAAGTTAATAAATCTTTAGGAGTTCCAGGTATCATAAACAAAATTATCATGATCCATTCTATCTTTTTAGGGTTTTGAAATAATTTACTATTTTCTATTTTTTTAACTCTTTCTTCATTACAAAACTCATACACAAATTTTTTCCCTATCTTTTTAACTAACCAGAAAATGAATGCTGAAATAATAAAAGCTGATATCATCAAAAATACAGTGCCCCATATATATCCATAGCACATTCCTGCTAATATTTCTATTGGTTCTCCTGGCAGAATAAATAAAAACATTTGAGCAAACTGCAGGCCAAACAACATTAATACTCCGTAAACTCCAAGATTGCCTATTTTGTCTTTAAATTCTAACTGTCCCTCTTTACTAGCAAGATTAGCTATAATTGGAAAAAGATATATCGTTACTAAAATGCAAATTGTCAAAGATAATACAAATAGGAATATCTTAACTTTTTTAGCTTTGTTATTCATAAAGTACTTCCACCATATAAAGTCCACAAGCAGGCACCGTTTGTCCGCCTAGTGTTCTGTCGCCTGTCTCTATCATATTCTTTATAGTACATACATCTAACTTTCCAGAACCGATATCAAGAAGCGTACCAACGATTATTCTAACCATATTATACATAAAGCCATTTCCAATTACATCTATTATAACTCTATTTCCAATTCTGTTTATTGATACATCATATATTTCTCTTACTGTATCTTCTATATCACTTCCAGCCGCTTTAAATGCAGCAAAATCATGTCTACCAATTAAATCTTTAGATGCCATACTAATAACTTCATCATTTATATTGTATTTAAAAACATATTCTCTATTCATATTTAACGCGGAATGAACTTTTGAATTATTTACAACATATCTATAATGTTTAGCTTTTGCAGACTTTCTTGCATGAAAATCTTCTGGCACTTCTTCCACGTTTAATATTGTGATATCCTTTGATATTATACTGTTAATTGCCATATATAGTTCTTTTGTGCCAATCGTTTTATCAGTTTTAAAATTTGCTACTTGAGCAATTGCATGTACTCCAGCATCAGTTCTTCCTGCTCCATTAATATTAACCTTTTCTTTCAAAATTGCAGATAAACAATTTTCTATTTCTTCTTGTACTGTTCTTTTATCAGGTTGTTTTTGCCAACCATGAAAATTAGTGCCATCATATTCTATTGTTAATTTAATATTTCTCATTTCATCCTCCAAAAAAATAAACGAACACCAAACCAGGTATTCGCTTAAAATAAATTATTAATTTCCTCTTGGGTGAGCTTTTAGGTACTCATCTCTTAACTTCATATCAGCCATTTGAGTATACATCAAAGTTGAAGCAACATCAGTATGTCCTAATATTTCTTGTACCATTTTAACTTCAGCACCATTTTGTAACAAATGTACAGCAAATGAATGTCTTATTGTATGTGGAGTTAAGTCTTTATCAATCCTTGCTTGTTCTTTGTATTGCTTTAATATCTTCCAAAAACCTTGTCTTGTCATCTTTTGACCATTTGCATTTATAAACAAAGTTTCTTCTTCTTCTGTTTTAATAAGAAGTGGTCTTACATTTTCTATATATTCACTTAAACATTTTAATGCAACATTACCAATTGGAATAGTTCTCTCTTTATTCTTCTTCTTAACTTTAATATATCCAGAATGTAAATTAACATCTGACACTTTGATAGAAATAAGTTCTGTAACTCTTATTCCTGTTGCGTAAAGAACTTCTAACATTGCCTTGTCTCTTTGACCTTTTAAGTCAGATGAACTTGGTTGTTCAAGCAAGCACTCTACTTCTTTTGGTGTAAGTATTGTAAGCTCTTTCTTCTCTACTTTTGGAGCCACTAACTCCTCAGCGATATTTTCTTCAATTATCTTGTTTTTAACTAAGTACTTATAAAATGCTTTAATAGAAGCAACACTTCTAGAAATCGTAGCATTAGATTTTCCTATAGTTTGCATGTAAACAACATAATTTTGTAAATCTTCACTTGTAGCATCTATCATTTTTTTATCTATTTGCTCTAAGTGTGATACTAATTGATTAATATCTCTTTCATAAGATACTAATGTGTTCTTTGATACTTGTCTGCTTTTCAAGTATTCAATAAAATCTTGAATAATAAGTTCCATTGCATTTACCTCATTCAATAATATTACACAACTTTCTTTACGGTGTCATGCTTACCTATTTAATTGTCTACATTATTTTACACCATTTTTCGATAATTTGCAATGTTTTTTTATTTTTTTATGTAATGTTATTTCAATATTTCTAAGGAATGCCTTAAAATAGCCACTTACAAGCTTTTTATTTTTGAACACAATTGTTTATTTTTATGATAACATTACTCATTAATTGCTCAATTATTATGCTAGAAAATATAATCATAAGGCCAAAAAGTACTTTAACTACAACTTTTGAAAAAGTAGTTATATTCTTTGTTTCTCTTCTATATTCCATTATATCTAAATTATAACTTATAAGTGTAACACCAATAAAAGATAGCGCAGGTAAGTACACCATATTAATAAGTATAACCATAAGTAAAAAAACAAGCATTCCCCACCAAAAGCCAAATATTCCAAAGAGAGTACCTATATAAATTCCTATAGACAGCCCCTTTATAATATAAAGCAAATATATAAATACAGTGCCATATAGCATTATACTAAAAACAAACATAAGAAAAATATATGCTACATTGTTCCTTACCCCGTTATATATTACATCTGTTTTTATAAACTCTCCATTGTCAGATAATTTTATTGCCTCTGTCATTTGACTTGTAAGAATACTTTTTACCTCTTTAGAAGAAAAGTTATATATGATAATGCCTGACAATATGCCAACAACAAGGCATAAAAAAAGTACCAATACTATTTTCCTGTTTTGAACCAGATATTCTTTTAACAATTTTTTTAGCACAAAAATCACCTACCACATAATATGTAGTAGGTGTATCTTTTATACAAGCTTTTACATGAATTTTTTTGTTTCTGCAACAGCAAGATTATCACATCTATTATTGTACTCGTTATCGCTATGTCCTTTTACCTTTATAAAAGTAACATTATGAATACTAGTTAATTTTTCTAATCTTTCCCAAAGATCTCTATTTTTAACGTCTTGCCTATTGCTATTTTTCCATCCGTTTTTCTTCCAACCTTCTATCCATTTTTGATTGTATGCATTTACTAAATATGCACTATCGCTATATAAAGTAACATCACATGGTTCTTTCAAACATTCTAACGAAACTATAGCTGCCATAAGTTCCATTTTGTTATTAGTAGTGTTTTTTTCACCACCAGACATTTCTTTTTCTATACCATTATACATAAGTATTGCTCCATACCCACCTGGACCAGGGTTACCGCTACAAGCACCATCTGTATATATTGTAACTTGTTTATTCATATTTTATCACCATACATTCCTTGCTAAAATTGATTAATCAATATATTTATGATATTATATCTGTAAATATCTTTAAATTCAATATATAAAGGAGAATAAATTGAAAACTGTAGCAATAATAGCCGAATTTAATCCATTTCATAATGGTCATAAATATATAATTGAGAAGGCAAAAGAAATCACAAAAGCTGACAAAGTAATTATAATAATGTCTGGCGCATTTACACAGCAAGGTAATATTGCAATTATAGATAAGTTTACAAGAGCTGAAATTGCCTCTTTATACGGCGCAGACTTAGTACTAGAACTTCCTACTATATTTGCAACCTCAGGGGCGGAAATGTTTGCAAGAGGTGCAATAAACATATTAAATTCTTTAAATATAGTAGATTATATTGCTTTTGGAACAGAATGTGATGATATATCTATATTGCAAAGCATAGCAAAAAAAATAACAGATAATGATAGCTTATTAAATGAAAAGATAAAGGAAAATATAAAAAAAGGGATATCATATGCAAGTGCAAGAAATGATGCCTTAAAAAACATTTTAACAGAAGTAGAATATATGCAAATTGCAACACCTAACAACATACTTGCAATTGAATATTTAAAAAGTCTAATATTGTTAAACAGTTCAATTAAACCTGTTGGAATAAAAAGAAATACAGCAAATCATAATGATATTAACGTCACTATCAATAGTACATTTTCAAGTGCAACTAGTATTCGTGAACAAGTGCAAAAAGGAATAATTGAAAGTATTATTCCATACGCACCTAAAGAAACATGCGAAGTTTTAGAAAAAGTTGTTTCAAATAACGACATGTACTCTCTATTACGTTTTGCTATATTGCAATCAGATGTAGCAAATTTAAAAAATATATATGAAATATCAGAAGGCTTGGAGAACAAAATTAAAAGCAGCAGTATAACCTCTAGAACCTATTCAGAGCTCCTAAATAGTGTTAAGAGTAAACGTTATACCATGGGCAGAATAAAACGCATTTTAGCACATATTTTGCTCAATATAAAGCATGAAGATTTTGAATTTTTGAAAGATGTAGCATATGCAAGAGTATTGAAAGTAAAGGATAAAGATATTTTAAGTACCTTGTCAAAAAAATCAACCATTCCAGTAATATCTAACATCAATGAAAAAATCTTATCAATATTAAACGAGAAAGTACAAACTTCTTTAAATTTAGACTTTAATGCAGAAAACATTTATAGTATAGTAGAAACTTCTACTTTAAATAAAGACAGAATAAATAAATTATAGCAAGTTGGATTAATTCTACTTGCTTTATATTTTGTTTAAATCATTATCCCAACATTTTATTTTATAACATAATATTCAAAAAACAGGTAGCAACTACTACCTGCATCATTTATTAAAGCAAATAATCACTTATTTCCTTTAAACCTTCAAATCTACACTGTCTTAACACTTCATATGCCACTATAGCAACCGAATTAGATAAATTAAGTGAACGTATATCATATCCCATAGGTATCCTAATTGTTTTATTCAAATTTTCTCTTAGTAATTCTTCAGGAAGACCTTTAGTTTCCTTGCCAAATAGCAAAAATACTTCATTTTTATCCACATAATTAACATCACTATATACATGAGTTGCTTTTGTGGATACTAAATACATACTTTTAGTATCTATACTGTACTTGTTTAAAAAAGCATCTAAACTATCATGTTCTTCTATTTCTAATTTATCCCAATAATCAAGCCCTGCTCTTTTCACCTGCTTTTCAGATATATCGAATCCCAATGGTTTAACCAAATGCAATTTTGCCCCTATCGCAGCACATGTTCTTGCAATATTTCCCGTGTTTTGTGGTATTTCCGGCTCCACTAATACAATATTAAGTTTCATTTCCTTTTTCTCCTAAAATAAAAATTGAGGTTTTCCCTTAAGCTTCCATTATACTTAACATTTTTTAAAATTTCAACACTATTTTATATATGTTCCCTCTAGTCTTCCTGTTTGATTTAATGTTATTGCTGTATTTCCTTCATATATTGGAATATCTGGTAGTGATATATCTTCATATACTACACTGCTTAATTTATACATTGTTCCATTATTTACTCCTACATTTCTTACTATTTTCTTTGTCTTGAAGTCTATATAATCACTTGTTCCATCTTCCATTGTTCTTAATGGTTCATGTCCTGTCATATCTATTGTATATACATTATTATACTTATCACTTTCTGCAAAGATTATATTTGCTACTTTGATCCCGCCACCTTCTATTGAATTGTAGTTTGGAAACATAAACCATTTAATATACTTTGTGCCAGGTCTGAACATAGTATATACAGCGGCTCCAGTCTTTACACCTTTAATACTTGAATGTCTATACTCCCATTCTGTATTTTTAGTTTGACTATCATATAATGAATAGTTATAATTACCTCCATCATTTGATTGACTTAACTTTGTTCCAGCTTTAATAGTTCCATTATTCCAAGCAGTTTTTAATGTTATTGTATTATTCTCGCTATCTATATTATCCGCAGTATATAAATTGGACCATACATTTCTAGAATATGTCAATGGTTCATATAAACGACCTGTACTATCTCTATAATTCCAAAATATAAATCCAAGTCTATATGTTAAAGTAGTATCTTCAAATTTGCTTACATCATTTAAGTGTACTACTGTATCTCCATTTTTCAAATCTTTTGTTAAGTAAGTCAAAGTATCATTCACATATAAAATTTTATCTGATTTTACTATTAAACCGTCTACATCATATTCAAATATACCAGAAAACATTTTTTCGCCCACAACATTTGCTTTAAAATATATTGATAAATCATATTTCTTGTTGGGATCTATAGGTATTTGTTCTAATGAGTTACTAGAACCATAACCTTTCCTTACCGTATAAAAACAAGACACTCCGCCTTTTACTTTTTCATTTGGAATATTAGTAATATCTGGAGAAAAATTTGTACTATCCCTGTACTCTCCAAAGCCATTATCTATTAGATTTTGAGTTACCGTAAGTGATATTTCACTTAAACCAGCCACTCCGTTTTCACTACTTCCATAAACCTTTAATTCATCATACCAGCTATCTATTTTAGTATCTGTAAACACTATTGTATCTTCTTCACCTTTTGCTTTTTCTACTTCCTTAAATCCTACTTCTTTTGCCCATTTCGTTTCATTTTCTGTACCTTTATATATTAAGTTTCCTCTTACTATTTCATATTTTTCTATATCTTCCTTTTTCATGTTTTTTATTATATCTTGTATATATTTTCCATTATATGATAAATCTTTACTTGCGTTTACTTCTGATATATCAAATATGCCATTTGTATTAAGTTTTTGTTCTGATATCCATGCATTGTATTCTTCTAAATAGCTTTTGCTTGTATTTTTAAATGCCGCTTCCGTAGCTTTTCCCATTGTATTTGTACTTGTTAATGCAAGTATAATAGATGCCGCTAGTATTATCATTACTATTATTGTTATTACTAATACTATTAACGATATTCCTCTCTTTAGTTTTTCCATACGTCATTTCTCCTCTCACATCACCTTGCTTTATTTTATATATGTTCCCTCTAGCCTTCCTGTTTGATTTAATGTTATTGCAGTATTTCCCTCATATATTGGAATATCTGGAAGTGATATATTCTCATATGTTACACTACTTAATTTATACATTGTTCCATTATTTACTCCTACATTTCTTACTATCTTCTTTGTCTTAAAATCTATATAATCACTTGTTCCATCTTCCATTGTTCTTAATGGTTCATGTCCTGTCATATCTATTGTATATATCTTATTATACTTATCACTTTCTGCAAAGATTATGTTTGCTACTTTTGTTCCTCCACCTTCTACAGAATTGTAGTTTGGAAACATAAACCATTTAATATATTTTACACCATATCTGAATTTATAACTTGGATTTTCATCATAATTAGAAACACCTTGTATAGTTCTTCTTTTTGAAGTCCAATCCAAATAGTCTTTTCCAGCTTCAAGTAACGAATAATTATATGTTTTATCATTCCAAGATTGACTAAGTTTTGTTCCTTTTGCAATATTATCTCTTGTCCAAGCTGTTTTTAATGTTATTGTATTATTCTCTCTATCTATATTATCTGCAGTATATAAATTGCTCCATACATTTTGTGAATACGTTAATGGTTCATATAAACGACCAGTACTATCTTTATAATTCCAAAATATAAAGCCAAGTCTACCCGTTAAAGTTGTCTTTTTAAAATTGCTTACATCATTCAAATGCACTACGGTGTCACCTTTTTTCAAATCTTCTGTTAAATATGTAAGTGTATCCTTTCCAGCTATTACATTCCATTCATATATCCTTTTTTTATCTATATCATATTCCACAAACCCAGAATAAATTTCAGACTCTGACTCGTTACTTTTAACATACATAGATATCTCATATTTCTTATTTACATCTATCTGAATAAGATTTAAAGATCCACAACTAGTAGTAGGTCCTTTATAATCTGCATAAAAGCAAGATATTCCACCTTTTACTTTTTCATTAGGAATATTAGTAATATCTGAAGAAATATTTGTTCCATCTTTATACTCTCCAAATCCATTATCTATTAGATTTTGAGTTACTGTAAGTGATATTTCACTTAAACCAGCTGCTCCATTTTCACTACTTCCATAAACCTTTAATTCATCATACCCGCTATTTATTTTAGTATCTGTAAATACTATTGTATCTTCTTCCCCTTTGGCCTTTTCTACAGATTTTAGCCCTATATCTTTTGCCCATTTTATTTCATTTTCTGTACCTTTATATATTAAGTTTCCTCTTACTATTTCATATTTTTCTATATCTTCCTTTTTTATGTTTTTTATTATATCTTGTATATATTTTCCATTATATGATAAATCTTTACTTGCGTTTACTTCTGATATATCAAATATGCCATTTGTATTAAGTTTTTGTTCTGATATCCATGCATTGTATTCTTCTAAATAGCTTTTGCTTGTATTTTTAAATGCCGCTTCCGTAGCTTTTCCCATTGTATTTGTACTTGTTAATGCAAGTATAATAGATGCCGCTAGTATTATCATTACTATTATTGTTATTACTAATACTATTAACGATATTCCTCTCTTTAGTTTTTCCATACGTCATTTCTCCTCTCACATCACCTTGCTTTATTTTATATATGTTCCCTCTAGCCTTCCTGTTTGATTTAATGTTATTGCAGTATTTCCCTCATATATTGGAATATCTGGAAGTGATATATTCTCATATGTTACACTACTTAATTTATACATTGTTCCATTATTTACTCCTACATTTCTTACTATCTTCTTTGTCTTAAAATCTATATAATCACTTGTTCCATCTTCCATTGTTCTTAATGGTTCATGTCCTGTCATATCTATTGTATATATTTTATTATACTTATCACTTTCTGCCAATATTAAGCGAGTAATTTTAGATCCACTGGTTGGTGATGTATCAGCATATTTAGCATTCTGGTATATAAACCAAGTAACATATCTTGTTCCATTTCTAAATTTTTCATATTCACTATCATTAACTTGAACTCCAGAAAGCGTATTATGAATATATTCCCATTCCCCATTTGATATAAAATTTCTACACAGTGAATACGTATACATTACTCCGTGAATTTGACTGACTCAACTTTATTCCAGCCTTAACTGTTCCTTTATCCCAAGTACTTTTTAATGTTATTGTATTATTTGTTTTATCTATACTATCCGCTGTATATAAATCACTCCACATATTTCTAGAATAAGTCAGAGGCTCATACAAATGTCCAGTACTATCTTTATAATTCCAAAAAATGAAACCTAACTGGTAAGTTTTTGTAACATTTCTAAAATTACTCACATTGTTTAAATGTACTACTGTATCTCCATTTTTTAAATCTTCTGTTAAATACGTCAAAGTGTTATCAAGATAACTTTTAGAACTTATTCTTAACTTATCTATATCATATTCTACAAGTCCAGAATAGATTGTATGTCCGGGCATATCTGTTTTTACATACATAGAAAAATCATATTCTTTATTTGGATCCACTGGTATTTTAGCATTTGAACTATCCGCGGAATATGCTTGATTTTTACAATAAATGCTGGACACACCTCCTTTGGTTTTCTCATTAGGTATATTAATAATTTTCGATGAAAAATTTGTATTATCTTTATACTCTCCAAAGCCATTATCTATTAGATTTTGAGTTACCGTAAGTGATATTTCACTTAAACCAGCCACTCCGTTTTCACTACTTCCATAAACCTTTAATTCATCATACCCGCTATTTATTTTAGTATCTGTAAATACTATTGTATCTTCTTCTCCTTTTGCTTTTTCTACGGATTTCAAACCTGCTTCTTTTGCCCATTTTGTTTCATTTTCTAATTTAGTATTATCTTTTTGCCCTGCACCCGTATATACTAAATTTCCTGCTATTATTTCATAATTTTCTATATCCTCGTTTTTAATGTTTTTTATTATATCTGTTATATAATTTCCGTTATATGCTACATTTTTACTTGCATTTATTTTTGATACATCTAAATTTCCTCTATGCTTCATTTTTTCAACAGACAGCCACGTATTATACTCTTCTAGATAATTTGATATATTCGTTCTAAATGTCGTTTCTGAAGACTTGTTTATTAAATCTGCATTTGATATTGTAAGTATAGCAGCTCCTGCTAATATTATTAATACCACTATTGTTATTGTAAGAACAATTAAAGATATTCCTTTTCTAAAATCTTTATACATATGTCACCTCTTTATACAGAATATATTTTAATATATTTAATGAAAATATTCAACATGTGCATAAAAAAATCGCCCTAATATAGAGCGATTAGTTTTGAAATTATACTAACTCAATAACAGCCATATCTGCACCGTCACCTTTTCTTGGAACAAGTTTAGTGATTCTTGTGTATCCACCTTTACCTGCTTCATATTTTGGTGCGATTTCATTAAATAACTTTTCAGTCAAATCAATTGTATTACCGTTATTATCTTTTATTTTGTTGATCATTTTAAACATTTTTCTTCTAGCTGCAAGTTTTGAAGGAGCATCTGTTTTTACAGTAATTTTCTTTATTTCTCTGTCTACTACTTCATATTTCTTTCCGTTTTTTGATGTTTTCTCAACTTTAACTTTCTTTCCATTTTTATCAAGTTTAGCACTTGATACTGTTTTTTCTTTTTCAACAACGTTATCTTTTTCTTTGATTGCAAGACTAACTATGCTATCTGCTAAAGGTTTAACAGCTTTAGCCTTAGCAAGAGTAGTTTCAACTCTACCATTTTGGATTAAGCTTGTAACTAGCCCTTTTAATAGTGCATCTCTTTGTGATTCTGTTCTTGATAGTCTGTTTGCTTTTGGCATATTATTTCCTCCTATTCATCAGTAGATTTAAATTGTAAACCAAGTGATTTTACTTTGTTTATAACTTCTTCTAATGATTTTTTTCCTAAATTTCTAACTTTCATCATATCATGTTCTGTTTTTGATACAATATCTCCAACAGTATGTATTCCTGCTCTCTTTAAGCAGTTATATGATCTTACTGAGAACTCTAAATCTTCGATTGGAGCTTCTAGCATTCTGTCTCTTTCAGATAATTCTTTTTGAGACATTATAGACATATTCTTAGCTATTTCTGATAAATCAATAAATAATTCTAAGTGTTCATCTAATATTCTAGCTGCCATAGATAAAGCTTCATATGGCTCTATAACTCCGTTTGTCCAAATTTCTAGAGTAAGTTTATCATAATCTATGTTTTGACCAACTCTTGTTTTTTCAACAGTAAAGTTTGCTTTTTTTACTGGTGTAAATATAGAGTCGATTGGAAGAGTATTTAAAACTCCACTTTCTGCTTTATTTACATTTCCTGGTGTATAACCTCTGCCTTTTATAGCAGTCATTTCTGCTTTAAATTCTCCACCTTCATCTACATATGCAATATGTAAATCTTTATTAACAATTTCAACTGTAGAGTCACAAATAATATCTGCTGCTGTTACTTCACAAGGTCCTTTAACATCAATTTTAAGTTCCTTAGTGTCATCACCAGTTGCTTTAATGCATACTTGTTTTAAATTCAACATTATATCAGTAACGTCTTCTGTTACTCCTGGTATTGTTGAAAACTCATGTGCAACTTTGTTTAATTTTACAGTATTAATTGCATATCCTGGTAAAGATGATAGTAGTATTCTCCTTAATGAGTTTCCTAAAGTAATTCCGAACCCTCTTTCTAAAGGTTCTACCTCAAACCTCGCATAATATGTGTCTACATCTATTTCAACACAATTAATATTTGGTCTCTTCATTTCAACCATTTTTATCCTCCTTCTAATACGCTCTGATTACACGTATTATTAACAAATGATTTTTATTAGTTCTTAGAGTATAACTCAATAATTAAGCTTTCTTGTACGTCTAAATCTACTTCTTCTCTTGCAGGTAATCTTAATATCTTAACTTCTGTTCTGTCTTTGTTTGCTTCCATCCATGCTGGAATATTTCTTGATGCTGTTTTTTCTAATGAAGCTTTAACTGCATTATTATCTTTCTTAGCATCTCTTATTTTTATAACATCTCCAACTTTAACTATGTATGATGGAATGTTTACTTTTCTTCCATTTACTTCAAGCATTCCATAACCAACAAGTTGTCTTGCTTCTGCTCTAGATGTTCCTAGACCCATTCTGTAAGCAACATTGTCTAATCTTGTTTCTAAGTATTGGAATAACACTTCTGATGTAACTCCTTTACTTGCAAATGCTTTTTCATAATATTTTCTAAATTGAGATTCTGAAACTCTGTAATATGTCTTAGTTTTTTGTTTTGCACGAAGTTGAAGACCATATTCAGATAATTTCACTTTATTTTTTCCATGTTGTCCTGGTGCATAAGCTCTTCTTTCGATAGCACATTTACCAGTATTACATCTTTCTCCTTTAAGGAATAATTTAGCACCTTCTCTTCTGCATTTTTTGCATAGTGCGTCAGTATATCTTGCCATTTATCTTCACCCCCGCTTAAACTCTTCTTCTCTTTGGTGGTCTGCAGCCATTGTGTGGTATTGGACTTACATCTTTAATCATGCTTATTTCAAGTCCTGCTGTTTGAAGTGCTCTTATAGCGGCTTCTCTACCTGCTCCAGGCCCTTTAATATATACTTGAACTGATTTTAAACCATGTTCTTTAGCTGCATTTGCTGCAACTGTTGCTGCTTCTGATGCAGCAAATGGAGTATTTTTTCTTGAACCTTTAAATCCAAGTCCTCCTGCACTAGCCCATGATAAAACGTTTCCGTTTTCATCACTCATTGTAACAATTGTATTGTTAAAAGATGAGTGTATATGAGCAACACCATTTGGTACGTTCTTTTTTACTTTTCTTTTTGTTACTGTTTTTTTCTTAGGTGCCATTTATTATACCCCCTTCTTTCCAGCCACAACTTTTCTTGGGCCTTTTCTTGTTCTTGCATTAGTTTTTGTTCTTTGACCTCTTACTGGTAATTTTCTCTTATGTCTTTGTCCTCTATAGCAATTGATTTCCATTAATCTCTTGATGTTTAGAGAAACTTCTCTTTTTAGGTCACCTTCAACTGTATAATCTCTATCGATTATAGCTCTGATTTTTGCTACTTCATCATCAGTTAAATCTTTAATTCTTTTTGAAGTATCAATTCCTGCTTCTTCTATTATTTTTCTTGAAGAAGTTCTACCAATACCGTAGATATAAGTTAAACCTATTTCTACTACTTTGTTCTTAGGTAAGTCTATTCCTGCTATTCTTGCCACTTTAATTTACCCCCTTAACCTTGTCTTTGCTTGTGTTTAGGATTTTCACATATTACCCTAACCACACCTGCTCTTTTAATAACTTTACATTTTTCGCAAATCTTTTTTACAGATGGTCTTACTTTCATAGTTATCCTCCTTAAAAATCTTCTACTCTGCGCTAGATTATATATGTAAAACAAATCTTAAAAATAGAGATTGTACACCCTTTCTCTACAGCCGCTCTAAGACTCGTTATTACCAAATTAATTATTTATCACGCCATATGATTCTACCTTTTTGCAAATCATAAGTTGATAATTCTAGTTTTACCTTATCACCAGGCAATATTTTGATATAGTGCATTCTAAGTTTACCAGATATATGAGCTAGTACTTGATGCCCATTTTCTAATTCAACTTTAAATGTAGCGTTTGGAAGCGCTTCTACTACTATACCGTCAACTTCTATAACATCATCTTTTGCCATGTTTTCCTCCTATCATAAACATTTATATGTTAGATAAGCAAGCGCTTTTGTCAATTAAAGGCATAAGCACTCAGTTTAACGTATTTATTATAACGTAAAAAAGCCCCAAAGTCAACTGTTTTTTGCTAACTTTAAGTCTTTTTATGTCAATTTTTTTGTCCTACTTATTACTTTTTTACTAATATCTTTTATATACTCTTTTGCAACTTGCAACATATGTTGCTTTTAATATCTATTTATTATTAAATTAAAACTCAATTTTACATATTTTTGTGAAATAAAAAGTACCAGTTTCACAAAAATATGTGGAACTGGCATAAATTCACTTCGATTTCCTATGCTATTATAATAGCTGTAATAAATAAAATGTATATAAGCAAACACATTGAAAGCCCCACTATACCAAGCACCAAGCCTGCTTTTGCAAGTTTACTACCTGATCTTTTTATTCCTTTTGCAGCGCATACAATTGATATTATTCCTGTAGGTATTGATATATAATAAAACATAGCTGATATTATTGATATTATTCCACACACAAAACCCGATATATTAAGTGCAGAACTGTTTTTCTTTTCTTCCATAAACTACCTCCTATTTACTTTGTAAAGTCAGATATTCTTATTTCTTTTAATAATTCTAATGTATCTAACTTATTAATTTTAATCATATTTTCAGAAACTGTATACAAATTATCTTCTATATACATTCCTCTTAATAAATGTGTTACCGAATAATATTTGCTACTATTTAAACCGTTCTCATGAATTATAGTTCCTTTTTTAGTAAAACCTTTGTCTAAATCTATGTTATACACTTCGTATCCCTCTGAAACAAAATTATTTGTAGCCTTAGTATATAACGCTATTACATCATCTATATTATCGTTGTCATCACTAATTCCAAAATCACTTGTATAGTTATTTACTGGTATTGCAAGTAAGTTTTTCTCCTTAGAAAATAACAAAGCTTTATGGTTAGTAAGAACTGCAGATGTTGTTCTGCTGTTTCCAATAACTACACTAGATATTTGTTTTGGAGAATTAACATCAGAAACATCAAACAATGCCATTTTCATTCCAACTATTTGAGCACTTGTACTAATTATCTTGCCATCAATTCCCCTATGCACGGTTTCTTTTGTCTCCATACCTATTCCTATTATATGGTCTTCATCATATGGATGAAGGTATGTACTATAACCAGGTATCTTAAGCTCTCCTAAAGCTTTAGGATTTTTAGGATTACTTAAGTCAATAACGTATAATGGATCCACTGTTTTGTAGGTTACCAAATATGCTTTATTTCCCAAAAATCTAGATGAATACATTTTTTCGCCTTTTGCTAAACTTTCTGTTTCGCCCAGCTTAACCATATTGCTATCATATACATTAACTTTTGTACCATCTTTATCATATGTAGCTACTCTTAAATTTCCGTTATATTCATCCATAGAAAATTGATTTACAATTTGTCCTTTTTCTTTAACTTTACCAATATAACTTATGTCCATACCATTTATTCCAAATTTATATATAGTAGTTTTTCTTCCACTATCTTCATCTTCCCACTTATCTTCATCGAATGCTCCAAATATTCCTTTAAGCCCAAATATAGCACTTAGTTTTGGTTTATATGTTCCGTAATGATAAGAAGTTTCAGCAATATATATATTATTTTCTGAAACATAAGCATTATCCATATCTATAAAATATGTCCTTACATCAGAACTTGAATTAATATTATTTAAATCTATTCCTGCAATTACAACTTTACTAGTTATATCCATATCTTCCATATAGTACATGTTTGTATATGGTATTTGAATAATTTGTCCGTTTTCCACATAGCTCATATCTATTTTATCTTCTGATTTTGTATAATAATTTCTAATAGTTCCTGATGATAATACATATATGTTATTTCCAATTGCCCTACATGTAAAATATGGTGATTTAATTTGTAATGTCTTTATACTCTTCGGATTTTGTCTATCCGTAATATCAAACACTTCAACATATGTGCTTTCTAATCTAGACATATATCCATAATATGTTTCTAACGTTTGCTCTTTTTTTACCCCTATAGCTACTAGTTTATCACCATAAAGTAGCAATTCTTGAACGCTAGCATCATATTTCATTTGAAACTTAGCTAAAACTTTAGCTTCCTCTATATTTCTTACATCAGATATGACTATGCTATCTCCTGATAACGAATAAATATAGTTTCCGTCTGTTTTTGTTATATCTGCTTCATCTACATTTTCAACTTGAATGTTAGTTGTCGAATAATCTTTATTATTTACTTTAATAGATGATTCCGTAGAAGATGAAGTATTATTCGTTATCATATCTGTAGTTGTTCCCGTGCTATCAATAGGGTTAAATCCCTTACCATAATAATCATAACCTAATGTAAACAAACTTACTGGAAGTGTTAATATTCTTTTCATTTTTTCTTCTATAGACTTATTATCATTTCCTTTATAAAGTTTTTCTAATTTTTGTTGACTGCCGACTTGTTTGAATCCTTTTTCCTTTTCTTTTGGCCAATATGTCCTAACTACTACAGCTGTTAATACTACTATTATAATTAAAAGAATAATAGTTAGCGCACTGGTCTTTCTTTTCTCCTTTTTCATATACTCCTCCTTTTTTAATAAATTAATACAATGTTAAAATTTCAGGTTCCCCATCAGTTATAACAATTGTGTTCTCATAATATGCTGTAAGTTTCCCGTCTTTTGTCTTTATAGTCCATTTATCTTTGGCAACGCAAACATCTGGGCTTCCTTCTGTAACCATTGGTTCAATTGCAAGTGCCATACCTTTTTCAAGTCTTGGTCCTCTTCCACTTTTACCTATATTTGGAACACCAGGGTCTTCATGCATTTCTCTTCCTATACCATGTCCTTGGAACTCACGAAGCAAGTTAAATCCTGCTTTTTCAACATATGTTTGGATAGCATTTGATATATCTCCTATTCTATTTCCTGGAACAGCTTTAGCTACTCCTTCAAAAAATGCTGCTTCAGTAACAGAAACAAGTTTTTTAGCTATTTTACTACCTTCTCCAACTATAAATGTTCTGCCTGCATCAGAATGAAATCCATTTTTGTACACTCCAACATCCAAACAAACAACGTCTCCATTTTTTAGCACTCTGCTAGAAGGAATTCCATGTATTATTTCATCATTTACTGATATGCAAGTTGCATGCATATATGTTTTTCCTCCCTTGTACATACAAGGTACTCCTCTAAATGAAGGTGTTGCGTGGTTTTCTTTCATAACTTTTTCTGCCACATAATCAAGATAAGATGTTGTTACTCCCTCTCTTATCTCATCTTCTACTGCTTTTAATACCTTTTTCATTATCTCAGCGCTTTGTCTCATTAGTTCAATCTCTTTTTCTGATTTAATGTTAATCATTTTATTACATCCTTTCTAATATTTTATGTGGATCTTCTAAAGCATCAATGATTTCAAGTAAGCCTCTATTTTGGTAATACTCTTTTATTTTATCTATATTTTTATAATACACATCTATTCTATTTTTTAAAGTATCACTGTTGTCATCTGTTCTAACTACTAATTCTGAACCACATTCTAAACATTTATTGTTATTTTCTTCTGCATATTTTTTGTTATATATTTTTAAGCACTTAGGACAAACTACTCTACTAAGTATTCTTGAATATATTGTATCTATATCTGCATCAAGTAAAAACACTTTATCTATACCTTTTCCAACTCTTTCTAGTATTTTATCTAAGTTGTATGCCTGCTCAATAGTTCTCGGATAACCATCTAAAATACATCCATTTTGAATATCATCCTGCCTAAGTCTTTCTTCAAGCATTTCGTTTATTATATCATCAGAAAGCAGATGCCCATTATCAATTTTATCCTTGTACTTTTCATACACAGATTTATTTTCTCTAATCATGCTCCCTGTAGATATATGAGCAATTTTCAATTTTTCTTTCAATATATCTGATCTTGTTCCTTTGCCAGAACCTGGCGCACCTAAAATTACAAAAAACATACACATACTCCTTTACATATACAATTATCACACAAAAATATAAAAAAGTAAAGGTGATTTTGATTAAATCACCTTTACAAACTAATAATTACATTCTACTTACTGTAGGAATTAAAATATCAACCAACATATCTCCATTTTGTTTCATTTGAGCTTTTGACACAATCATATGATTAATAAGTAAATACTCTTTAAGTTCTGTAAAAAACAATTGATGTTCATATTCACCATATATATTAGTATATACATTCTTTTTTATGTTTATAGATATCTTAACCGCGTCAAGGTCCTTTATAGAAACATTGTCCAAATACCTATTTACCATAATAGGCCACAGAGATTTAGAGAAAAAATCTGCCAAATACATATTTGTTGTTTTGTCATTTTCTATTGGAAGACTTCTAGATATAACAACTCCTGCTGGTTTTCCAGTATAATCATAAATTATCCTTTGAAACTTTTCGGAGAAAAATAATTTTCTTGCTACTCCAACATATTTTACATCAGTTATAAGAAAATCTTTTAGTTTCTCTATTGCTACTTTGTTTTCGGCTAAATTTTCATCGATGTTTATAACAGCACCTATTGCAATTAAAATTTCACCATACCGTGGTAAAACTTTAGTCAAAATACTTATTTTTGTATTCATGCTAAACCTCCTACTTTAAATGCCTTACTATTACATTATCAAGTTTTTTTCTTAAAGCTTTCGGTATTAAACTCCGATAACTTTTCTTAGCATCTTTTTCGTATCCAAAAAAACATGTTCCGCTAAGCTCCTCTGACATTAATTCTGTTAGAACATTTCTTTCTTCCAACATTGACATATAATTTCTTGAAAATGCTGCAAAACTTATTTTTCCTTCTTGGAGCAATTTCATATCATCAGAAAGTGGAATAAGTTTTCTTTTTCTTTCATATTCTATTTGATTTATTCTGCAATAATATGCAATGTCTGGATATGAGGCAAACATAGGAAAAGGATCTGAGTTACGCATTCTCACATCAATCAATCTTTTCACTTTATAGTCCCTAAGCAAAGTAAAGAACTCTTCTGCTGTTTTATTCTCGCACCCTATTGTAAAAAGTTTTACTTTTTCTGGCATATCTTCGGTAATACCATTTTCCAAAAGATCTTTTACCTTTTTACTTACGTAAGCCGTCTTTTCGCTCTGCGTTCTATATGCCTTGTCTTCAAAACTTTCTTTATTATCTTCTTCGAATATGGATAACTGATTAAGATTGCCATAAATCTTAAAAAGTTTTTCTTCCAAGCTAGAGTTTTTTACCAAGCTAAAATCAGGCATAACATGATAAATGTTGTATTCTTTTAAATACCGCGATATTAGCAAAAATCTGTGACATTTAAGCGGATCTTTTTCAGAGCACATCACGCAAATGTTGTACCTTTTAATAAGTTTTAATAGATCATTAATTCCTTCCTTAAATTTCTCTGAATTTCCCACTTTTTCATAGTCTACTATTCCCGCATCATTACACAAACTTATTTTATCATATCTGCCACCAAGTTTATTTCCAAGCCAAAAGTACGATATATTGTCTTCACTTAGTCTTGCTCTAAGCTCTTCCTTATTGAAAGACAAATTATACTTACTATATGGTACTGTCCTTACATCAACTATACAGTTGACCCGCAGATTTTTTAATTCTTGAACAAAACTTTGAAGTCCAATATTTCCATATCCTATCGTTAAAAAGCCTTGTTTATACATAACATTCACCCTTTCATATATTAATATTTTAAGTTCTAATTAAATACCTAGTAATTATATCATACAACTAGGTTAAAGTAAAGTTATGTAAAGTCCGTCTTCAAAAGTTTAAAGTGTAACTAATCTTATTCCTATCAAATCATAATTACATTTATTAATTATTTGCGATTTTTTGTAATTCATCTTTTTCTAACTCTTTTATAGATTTCTTTGGAGTTGGTAGAGTTTCTGGCATATTACCACCAAGAGCTACTGATTTTTTTCTAGGATTCGCGTTTTGAACTGCTAAATAGCAGGCATATCTAGATAAATGATAATCAACTATTTTCCTTTTGGTACTTGAACCTATCTCAACCATTTTCCTGAATTCGGGAAAATGGTTGTTAACATTATTATTACTAGTCTCGCATGCAATCATTGCACGTTTTATAACTTTATGTAAATTTTTCCATTTTATTTTCTCATCTAGTATCAGAAACATATGGCTTTTATGTATTTTGTTACAATTCGTGAGAAAATTATAAGTATTTATCTTATATATTTACAGAAAATTTCTATCTTTATATATATAGCAATTTTTTAATCCGAATTTTAATCATCGCTCTTTACATCTTACAAACTTTGAATTTATTTTCTTATGCTAAAAAAAATCACCTTCAGCATAATGCATAAAGGTAATCTTTTTATATATTTTATACTTATTCTATTCCAAAAAGCCTTTGTAATGTCTACTAACCATTTGGCCTTCAACATTCTTAAGCATTTCAAGTGCAACTGATACTACGATAAGTACTGATGTACCACCAAAGCCTATTGTTAAGCCTTTCATACCAAATTGTACTAAAGCAGGTAATATAGCAACAAATGCTAGGAATATTCCTCCTGCCCATGTAATGCTAGATAATACTTTTGAAATATAATCTGCTGTTTGTTTTCCAGCTCTTATTCCTGGTATAAAGCCACCATTTTTCTTTAATTGGTTTGACATTTCTACTGGATTTACCATAAACATTGTATAAACAAATGTAAATAGTATGATAAGTGCTGTATAGATAACTACATATATTAAAACAAACCATATGTTTTCTGATTGACCAGAACAAATTTCTGCAACTACTTTCCAGAAACCTGTTGCTGAACCTTTAGTAGCTATTTCAATTATAGTACTTGGAAGTACCATAAATGACATAGCAAAGATTATTGGCATAACACCTGCCATTGCTACTTTTATAGGAATATGAGTATTTTGACCACCCATCATTTTTCTTCCTACTACTCTCTTTGCATAGTTAACAGGTATTCTTCTTTCAGCTTGTTGTACAAACACAACACCTGCTACAACTATAACCATAGCAATTACTAATGCTGATACTATTATAGCCTTACCAACAGATAATTTAGCATATGAAAGTAATGCTGCAAATGCTGCTGGAGCACTAGATACTATACCTGTGAAAATTATAATTGATATACCGTTACCAATTCCATTTTCAGTAATTTTATCTGCAAGCCACATAAGTATTGAAGTACCGGCTGTAAGTGATATGATGAATAGTAACATTCCAAATGGTTTTCCTATTCCAGTTTTAAGTGGTGTTAAAAGATAATCTTTATATGTAAAGTATAGTCCAACAGCTTCAACAATAGCAAATGCTACTGTTAAATACTTAGTATATTTGCTAAGTTGTTGTCTACCTGTTTCACCTTCTTTAGCTAATCTTTCTAAACTTGGTATTACAACTTGAAGTAAGTTTAAAACGATTGATGCTGTAATATATGGTGAAATAGTCATTGCAAATATAGAAAATCTTTTAAATGCTCCACCGGCAATTATATTAATTGTACTTAATATACCGTTTGTTGATGTTCCAACAGCTTCGTTAAAAGCTATTTTGTTAATTCCTGGAACAACGATATATGTTCCTATACGATAAAGTATTATTATAAGTAAAGTATATAATATCTTTTTTCTTATATCTTTAAGTGAAAATAAATCTTTCAAAGTTTGAAACATATTACTTCACCTCTGTCTTTCCACCTGCAGCTTCTATTTTCTTAATAGCTGATGCAGAGAATTTAGTTGCCTCAACTGTTAATTTTTTAGTTAAGTTACCATTTCCAAGAACTTTAAGGCCATCTAATTCTTTTCTTATTATTCCTTCATTTAGAAGTAATGCAATATTTACAGTTGTACCATCTTCAAATCTTTCTAAATCTGATACATTAATAGTTGCATATTCTTTAGCAAAAATATTGTTGAAACCTCTTTTAGGAAGTCTTCTCATTAATGGAGTTTGTCCTCCTTCGAAACCTCTTCTTATAGTTCCACCAGTTCTTGCTTTTTGTCCTTTATGTCCTTTTCCAGATGTTTTACCAAGACCTGAACCAATACCTCTACCAACTCTTTTTACATTTGTTTTTGCTCCTTCAGCTGGTCCTAATTCGTGTATTTTCATTTGGGTTTTCCTCCTCTCTAAAACATTTCTTATTTAAATAATTCTTCTACTTTTTTGCCTCTTAGTCTAGCTATTTCTTCTGGTGTTCTCATTTCTTTTAAAGCTTTCATTGTTGCTAGAACAACGTTTCTGCTATTACGAGAACCTAATGTTTTAGCTGTAACATTCTTTACACCTGCAAGTTCAAGTACTGGTCTTACTGCACCACCTGCGATAACTCCTGTACCTTCAACTGCTGGTTTAATTATTACTTTTGATGAACCAAAGTTTGTTGTGTATTCATGTGGCAAAGTACCATTTACTATTGGAACAGTTATTAAATTTCTCTTAGCTTCTTCTGTTGCTTTCTTTATAGCTTCTGGAACTTCTGATGCTTTACCAGAACCAACGCCAACTCTACCTTTTTCGTCACCAACAACTACTAGTACGCTAAATCTAAAAGTTCTACCACCTTTAACAACTTTAGCAACACGGCCAACATAAACAACTTTCTCTTTGAATTCTTGTTTTGCTTCTACCATATCTTTTTCTCCTTCTCTTAGAATTTTAATCCTGCCTCTCTTGCAGCTTCTGCAAGGGCTTTTACTTTACCATGATATAAATATCCATTTCTATCAAATACTACTGTATCTATTTTCTTTTCGATAGCTCTTTTTGCAACTAAAGTTCCTACTTCTGTTGCTGCAGCTATATTTGAAGCTTTAGTTTTAACTTCTTTATCTAGAGTAGAAGCTTCTACTAAAGTTACACCTTTTGTATCATCGATAACTTGAGCATATATATTGTTTAAGCTTCTGAATACACAAAGTCTTGGTCTTTCTTCAGTACCTTTTACTTTAGCTCTTACTCTTTTTTGTCTTGCTACTCTTTTAGCAGCTTTATCTCTTTTGCTTATCATAGTTTTCCCTCCTTTACATTTTGGGTTTATTTCTTACCGCCAGCTTTTCCTTCTTTTCTGATTATTCTTTCGCCAGCATATTTAATACCTTTACCTTTATATGGCTCAGGTGGTTTCTTAGCTCTTATATTTGCTGCGAATTGTCCTACTTTTTGGTTATCTATTCCTTTTACTATTATAGTATTTTGGTCAGGTACTTCGATAGTTATATCTTCAGTATCTTCAAATTCTACAGGATGAGAAAATCCTAAAGTAAGTACTAATTTCTTTCCTTGTTTTGCAGCTCTGTATCCTACACCATTAATTTCTAGTTTCTTTTCATAACCTGAAGTTACTCCAGTAACCATGTTTGAAATTAATGTTCTAGTAAGACCATGAAGTGCTTTGTAATCATCAGATTGTCTATCTACAGTTATTACATTATTATCTAATGTTGCTGTGATGTGACTATCAATTGTTCTTGAAAGAGTTCCTTTTGGTCCTTTAACAGATATATCTGATCCATTAATAGTTACTTCTACTCCTTGAGGAACATCTATTGGTTTTTTTCCTATTCTAGACACTTTCTACTTCCTCCTTACCATACAAATGCCATTACTTCTCCACCTACATTAAGTTTTCTTGCTTCTTTATCAGTTACAATACCTTTTGATGTAGAAATAATTGCTATTCCTAAACCGTTTAATACTCTTGGTAGATTTTCTGCTTCTACATAGTTTCTTAAGCCTGGTTTACTTATTCTTTTTAATCCCTGAATTACAGGTTTGTTTGAATCATATTTTAATTCTATTCTGATTGTTTTATGACTTCCATTTTCAGCTATTTCAACATTTGAAACATATCCTTCATTTAGAAGTATCTTTGCAATTTCATTCTTAACTTTTGAATAAGGTACATCAACAGATTGATGTTTTTGCTTTCCAGCATTTCTTATTCTTGTTAACATATCTGCAATAGGGTCTGATACATTTATGTTCACTTTTGTTACCTCCTTTTTTATACTACCAGCTTGCTTTCTTAACGCCTGGTATTTCTCCATTATATGCTAATTTTCTAAAGCAAAGTCTGCAGATACCATATTTTCTCATGTAAGAATGTGGTCTTCCACATATTTTACATCTGTTATAGTATCTTGTACTGAACTTAGGTTCACGCTGTTGCTTAGCAATCATTGATTTTTTTGCCATGCTTTATACCTCCCTAGTGTTTTGCAAAAGGCAATCCAAGCATTTCAAGTAATGCCTTAGCCTCTTCGTTACTTTTAGCTGTTGTTACGAATATAACGTCCATTCCTCTTGCTTTATCTACTTTATCATATTCTATTTCAGGGAATATCATTTGCTCTTTTATACCTAAAGCATAATTTCCTCTACCATCAAATGATTTTGGTGATACTCCTCTAAAATCTCTAACTCTTGGAAGTGCAACATTAAATAATCTTGTTGCAAACTCGTACATTTTTTCACTTCTTAAAGTTACTTTACAACCAATATTCATACCTTCTCTTAATTTGAAAGCAGCTATTGATTTTTTAGCTTTAGTAGCTACTGGTTTTTGTCCAGAAATTATTTCTAGATCTTTCATAGCAATTTCTAAAGCTTTTGAGCTATCTTTTACGTCAGATACTCCCATGTTAATAACTATCTTTTCTAACTTTGGCACTTGCATTATTGATTTGTAACCAAATTTTTCTTTTAATGCAGGTACAACTTCTTTTTTGTATCTTTCTTGTAAATTCATTTAGGTTTTCCCCCCTTTTACTTTAATGTTATTTTATTTCTTCTTTACATTTTCTGCAAAATCTTATTCTTTTGCCATCTACTATTTTGATACCTAATTTAGTTCCTCTTTCACATTTTGGACAGTAGTAACTAACTTTAGATATGTTTATAGGTGCTTCTCTTTTTATAATTCCAGATTCTTCACCTTGTTTTCTAGGTTTAACATGTCTCGTTCTAACATTTATACCTTCTACAACTACTTTGTTATCTTTTCTAAGAACTGAAAGTACTTTACCTTTTTTTCTTTCTTCTTTGTTTTTTACGTCAAGTATTACAGTATCTCCAACTCTTAGTTTTACTTTTGATGTATTTATTACGTTTTTCTTCACCTTTTCCACCTCCATATTATAGTACTTCTGGTGCTAGAGATATGATCTTCATGTAATCATCATCTCTAAGTTCTCTCGCAACAGGCCCAAATATACGAGTACCTCTTGGAGTTTTATCATCTTTTATTATAACTGCTGCATTTTCATCAAATCTAATATATGAACCGTCTTCTCTTCTTAATCCTCTTTTAGATCTAACTATAACAGCTTTAACTACGTCACCTTTTTTAACAACGCCTCCTGGTATTGCTTTCTTAACAGAAGCAACCACGATGTCTCCGATGTTACCCCATTTTCTGTGGTGTCCACCTAAAACTCTAATACACATTAATTCTTTTGCTCCAGTGTTATCAGCTACCTTTAATAATGATTGTTGTTGTATCATAGTGCGTTTTCCCTCCTTTTCTATTACTTAGCCTTTTC
Source organism: uncultured Clostridia bacterium (assembly GCA_934149365.1). Lineage (GTDB taxonomy): Bacteria > Bacillota > Clostridia > TANB77 > CAG-465 > CALXJE01. Next base: position 65,811 of record CAKPEI010000002.1, on the reverse strand, counting down.
AACTATTCTTACTAATCTGTATCTTTTATCATGACTAAGTGGTCTTGTTTCCATTACTTCTACAATGTCTCCGATGCCACATTCGTTATTTTCATCATGAGCCTTAACTTTTAATGTTTCATTCTGAATTTTGTTATAAAGCGGATGTTTAAACTTAGTGTCTATTCTTACAACAATTGTTTTATCCATTTTATCAGATACTACTTTTCCTATTTTTGTTTTTCTAGCATTTCTTTCCACTAAACTTTACCTCCTTATTCTTTATTTGACATCTCAAGTTTTGTTAAAGCTGTATTTACTCTTGCAATATTTCTCTTTGTTTCTTTTATTTTGTTAGGATTATCTAATCCGTTCATTGCAAGACCAAATCTTAGTTTAAACAATTCTTGTTTTAATTCTTTTAACTCTTTTTGTAAGTCTTCTTTTTTCATTTTATTATATTTTTCCATTTTCTTATTCATGAGCTATACCTCCCACGTCTTCTCTTGTAACTATTTTACATCTAATAGGAAGTTTGTGAATAGCTTTTCTTAATGCTTCTCTTGAATCTGTTTCGTTAAGTCCTGATATTTCAAATAATATTCTTCCTGCTTTTATAGGAGCAACGAAATATTCTGGGTTACCTTTACCAGATCCCATACGTGTTTCAGCTGCTTTTTTAGTAATAGGTTTATCAGGGAATATCTTAATCCACATATTACCAACTTTCTTTGTATATCTTGAAAGTGTTATTCTGGCTGATTCTATTTGGTTAGCTGTTATCCATGCTGGTTCTAAAGCTTGAATTCCATATTCACCATATGTTAAAGTTGTTCCGCGATTAGCTTTTCCTTTTCCAACTCCCTTTTGTACTTTTCTGTATTTAGTTCTTTTTGGTGATAACATATTTATTTACCTCCTTTTACTTCTTTTTTTGCAGGTAAAACTTCACCTTTGTATATCCAAACTTTAACACCGATTATTCCATATGTTGTTTTTGCTTCTGCAAAACCATAATCAATATCTGCTCTTAAAGTTTGAAGTGGAATTGTTCCTTCGCTATAATGTTCACTTCTTGCAATTTCAGCACCACCAAGACGTCCTGAAACTTGAGTTTTAATACCTAACGCTCCTGCTTTCATTGTTCTTGACATGCTTTGTTTCATTGCTCTTCTGAAAGATATTCTCTTTTCTAGTTGAGCTGCGATATTTTCTGCAACAAGTGTAGCGTCCATATCAACATTCTTTATTTCTACTATGTTTAATACTATATTCTTACCTGTCTTTTTATCTAATTTAGCTTTTAATTCTTCTATTGCTGCTCCGCCTTTTCCTATAATCATTCCTGGTTTTGCAGTATATAGATTAACTTTTACTTCTTGATTTCTTCTTTCGATATCTATTTTAGATATTCCAGCTGGTTTTAAAAGTTTCTTTAAGTATACACGAATTTCATTATCTTCTACTAATGTATCTGCAAAGTTTTGTTTATTTGCATACCATTTTGAAGACCAATCTTTTATAATTCCAACTCTTAAACCATGTGGACTTACTTTTTGACCCATTAATGTTTCCCTCCTTTATTAGTTAGCCTCTTTTAATACGATTGTTATATGGCTAGTTCTTTTTCTAATTTGATAAGCTCTACCTTGAGCTCTTGGCATTATTCTTTTTAATGTAGGTCCTTGATTTGCATATGCTTCTGCAACATATAATTTGTTTTCGTCCATACCATGATTATTTGTTGCGTTTGCAATAGCTGACTTTAATAATTTTCCTACTATAGGAGCTGCTGCTTTATTAGTATACTTTAATATAGTTACAGCTTCTTTAGCTGGTTTACCTTTTATAAGGTCAATAACAATTTTAACTTTTCTGCTACTTATTCTAGCATATTTAAGTTCTGCTCTTGCTTCCATTTAAGGCTTCCTCCTTATCTTTATTTCTTTAATTTGCTTTTCTTATCTCCTGCATGACCTCTAAATAGTCTTGTTGGAGCAAATTCTCCTAATTTGTGTCCTACCATTTCCTCAGTTACATATACTGGTACGTGTTTTCTACCATCATGTACTCCGATTGTATGACCAATCATTTGAGGATAAATTGTAGAAGATCTTGACCATGTTTTTAAAGCTACTTTTTTATCTTCTTCATTCATTTTTTCAATTCTTGCTAAAAGTTTACTATCAACATAAGGTCCTTTTTTAAGCGATCTTGACATAGACTTTACCTCCCAATCTATTATTTACTATTTCTTCTCTTAACGATATATTTATCTGTTCTATGGTTCTTTTTACGAGTCTTGTAACCAAGTGCTGGTTTACCCCAAGGAGTAACAGGTCCTGGTCTTCCAACTGGTGCTTTACCTTCACCACCACCATGAGGGTGATCGCAAGGGTTCATTACGCTACCTCTAACAGTAGGTCTTATTCCCATATGTCTTGTTCTTCCTGCTTTACCTAAAACAACGTTTGAATGATCTGTATTTCCTACTACACCGATAGTTGCTTTACAGTCAACAGGTATTAATCTCATTTCTCCAGAAGGCATTCTTACATGTGCATATTTACCTTCTTTTGCCATAAGTTGAGCAGCTGCTCCTGCAGTTCTTACAAGTTGTGCTCCCTTACCTTTGTGCATTTCAATATTGTGTATCATTGTACCAACTGGTATTGATTTAATTGGCATGCAGTTTCCTGGTTTTATATCTGCTACTTCTGCTGATATAACCTTATCTCCATCAGTTAAACCGATAGGAGCTATTATGTATGCTCTTTCACCATCTTGGTATTCTATTAAAGCGATATTTGAAGTTCTGTTTGGATCATATTCAATACCAATTACAGTTGCTTCCATATCAACTTTGTTTCTCTTAAAATCAATTATTCTATATTTTCTTCTAGCACCGCCACCTTGATGTCTAACAGTTATTTTTCCTGATGCGTTTCTTCCTGCATTTTTCTTAACTTTTGAAAGTAAAGATTTTTCAGGAGAATGTTTTGTTATTTCATCATTAGTCAAAACTGTCATTTGTCTTCTAGATGGAGTAACTGGTTTAAAAGATTTTATTCCCACTTTGATTTCCTCCTTTTACTACTTAGCAAATGCTGAGCTGATTTCTTCTATTTCTGTTTTATATTTCTTGTTTGTTGAAACAACTTTTCCACCTTTTGTCATATATTTTTCATCAGATGGGTTTGTATCAATTTGTACAATTGCTTTTTTCCAAGCTTTTGTTTTTCCTAGGTGTGCTCCAACTCTTTTTTTCTTTCCATCATATCTTAAAGTGTTTACTTTAAGTACTTTAACAGAAAATAATTTTTCAACTGCATCTTTTATTTCTAATTTAGTAGCATCTAAAGCTACTTCAAAAGTATATTTACCGTCTGCCATTGCTTGATAACTTTTTTCAGTTATGATTGGCTTTACAATTATATCTTCTGCAAATTTCATTATGCGTACACCTCCTCTAGGCTCTTTACAGCTTGAACATCAATAACTAACTTTTCGTATTTTAATAAATCATATACATTTATTGTATTTACTAAAGTTGTTTTTACATTTTCAATGTTTCTGCTTGATGCTTGAACATTTAAGTTCTTTTCATTTAACATTATTAAAGCTTTTTCTGCTTTTAAGTTTTTAAGAGCTTTTACCATATCAGCTGTTTTAATGTTTTTAAGTTCTATTTTATCTACAACTACTAAATTACCTTCAGCAAGTTTAGATGTAAGAACTGATTTTATAGCAAGTGCTCTTACTTTTTTGTTTATTGTGTATCTGTAACTTCTTGGTTTTGGTCCAAGTGCGATACCACCTTTTATCCATTGTGGTGCTCTTATACTACCTTGTCTTGCTCTACCTGTTCCTTTTTGTCTCCATGGTTTCTTACCACCACCACGAACTTCTGCTCTTGTTTTTGTGCTTTGTGTGCCTTGTCTTTGATTAGCTAAGAAATTAACTAATGCTTCATGAACTGCAACTTCATTAACTTCAACTCCAAAAACCGCTTCATTAAGTTCGATATCTGATACTTTTTTACCCTTCATATCTAATACATCTGTTTTTAGCATTATATTTCCTCCTCTCTACACTAGTTTGCTTTTACGCTTTTCTTTACATTTAAAGTTGCTCCCTTAGCTCCAGGAACTGATCCTTTTACTAATATAGCTTTCTTATCTGCATCTACTTTAACTACTTTTAAGTTAAGTACTGCTCTGTTTACAGCTCCCATATGTCCTGGAAGTTTTTTACCTTTAAATACTCTACCTGGTGTAGAAGTAGCTCCCATAGAACCTGGTCTTCTGTGATAGTTAGAACCGTGTGATGAAGGTCCTCTATGTTGACCATGTCTTTTAATGTTTCCTTGGAATCCTTTACCTTTTGAAACACCTCTAACATCAACTGAATCTCCATCTTCAAAAACTGTTAAGTCAATTTCTTTTCCGATTTCATATTCGTCAACATTTTCAACTTTGATTTCTTTAAGATTTCTCTTTACTGGAACTCCTGCTTTTGCGAAAATTCCTTTTTGTGGTTTGTTTACATTCTTTTCTTTAATTTCTCCAAAGCTAACAACTATTGCATTGTAACCATCTTTTTCTTCAGTCTTTTTAGCTACAACTGTCATAGGTTCAATTTCGATAACTGTTACTGGAATTGCATTTCCATCTTCAGAAAAGATTTGTGTCATTCCGACTTTTTTACCGTAAACTTCTTTCATTTTTAATCCTCCCTTTTAACATTTTAAACTTTTAAGTTATTCTTTTACTGTCATATTTAGTATAGGGTTATCTCACTTGCCTGACACTATGTCAGGATGACTACTAAATATTATTAAAGTTTAACTTCGATTTCAACACCTGCTGGCATATCAATTGCCATTAATGCGTCTACAGTTGCTTGATTAGGTGCAACTACATCAATAACTCTCTTATGAGTTCTCATTTCAAATTGCTCTCTTGAATCTTTGTGTTTGTGAGGGCTACGTAAGATTGTTATGATTTCCTTTTTAGTTGGTAGTGGAATTGGTCCAGAAACTTCTGCCCCAGAATTTCTAGCCACATCAACTATCTTAGATGCTGTTTGCTCTAAGATTACATGGTCATAAGCTTTTAATCTTATTCTCATTTTAGATACATTTGTTTTTGCCATCTTTATCTCTCCTTTACTATAATTTCAAGGACTCGCAAGTTTTACACTACCCCGTGTGTTTCATAATTTACCCGTAATAAAAGCCAAATTCAAAGTTAGTTTTAAATTTGGCAAATACAAATTATATACTTGCCGCCCGATTTTAAATCAGACATGCTCCATAAGAGTTCCCTACTTCAAAGAGTAGCCACATCTTACTTCAACGCAAATCAATAACTATATTATAAAGGATGAAGAGATAAAAAGCAAGCATTTTAGCCCAAAAAATGCAAAAAAGTTGACATTTGTAACAAAATTGTAACATTGCTACAAACATCAACTAAATAAAACCTTTAGACTAATCCTTTTGTATACTTATCAAGTAACTCTTGATACTTATCTTGGGCATGTAAACAAGTATCTACCAGATAGCCTTTTTCTCTATCATATTCTTTGAGTCCTCTATAATAAAACATTTTATCTACGTCCAGTATTATAAATGGAATTATGTCATTTTTTAAACATTCTTTAAACATAATTATACGTCCCACTCTACCATTGCCATCTTGAAACGGATGTATCTTTTCAAAACCATGATGAAACTTTATTATATCTTGAATTGTTACTTCACTTAATTCATTGTACCAAGCAAGCAGCTTTTTCATTTCTGTAGAAACTTTTTCCGGAGATACTGTAGTTTTTCCGCCCACTTCATTAGCTACTTTTTTGTAATCTCCCACATTAAACCATTCTTTTCTCTCATCTGATGTTCCGTGATTTAAAAATTCGGTGAAATTCTTTAATCATGTTTTCATCAAGACTTTTTTCTGCGACATCTAACATATAATCAACCAATTTGAAATGATTTGACATTTCAATAATGTCGTCTACTTTAATACTTCCATTTTCTACAATTAATGTATTCGTTTCGTAAATATATCTTGTTTGTTCTTCAGTTAAAGAGCTTCCCTCAATATGGTTAGTATTATATGCAAAATTTATCTGAGTTATATGATATATATTCCCTTTTAAATTCATTTTCTTTTGTTCTCTTAAAATTTTCAAAATATCATTCATAGCTTATATCCACCATCAAAATCATACCATAACCTTTTTTATTTGTCACCCCAGTACCGCATTTTGACTTAAAAAAGCAACCAGCATAAATATCTGATTGCCCAAAATAGTTGCTAAGTTATACTCTGTTTCGCAAGGTAACCTCGGTTTATAGAAGTCACGGACGGACAGCGTAAGTATTGCTATTAGTGTTGCCATTCGAATTGAACATGCCTACCGCGTTCACGTTAGTAGAGTTGACGCAGCGTACATTGAAATTTGCATAGCCGTTGCCCAAATTGGCATTGACACACGGAGAAGTAAGCGCAGCCTACGCCGTCCTACAAAAAGCCCTCTAGTGCACCATTTATCCTAGTCTTGTTCCTAGCTCAAAGTCCATACTGTTTTTCCGTTTTCCGTTGTTTTCTGAACATTTGATATTAGAGAAACATACGGACGGACAGCGCAGTCATTGCTAGGAGCGATGCCACGCGAAATGAACATTACTAGCGCGTTCACGTAAGCAGAGACAACGTAGCCCACAGAGAAACGCACATCGCCGTCACGGAAATCGGCATGGACACACGGAGAAGCAAGCCAGTAGTTATTTGCTTGATATACTAGATTTTGTCTTACTGTGTCTTTCGTTATTCTACTTGCATGATTTGTTTTGTTTATATAGTAAACATCTGCATAATATGTACTTATATCTTTTCCATCTGGTGTTTGTGTATTTGAGCCTAAGTTTGATACCAAACCTGTTTCTCCTATTGTTTTGGGTTCTGCTGTCTCTACTGTATTACCACTTGTATCATAGTATCTTCCCTTTGGTCCATTATATTCTAATAACTTATTTACTAAGTCTATATTCATACTTTGGGCTTTTCCTTTTCCCTCTACTGTATATAGCGCATCACATACTGTATTTAACATTTTTGGTCCATTTATATATCCACCTTTATCTCCTAATGTTAATTTATAGTCTGTTCCTATTATTCCTGCCATATCTGGTGCTATAAGTAAGCTTCCATCTTCTCCTAAGCCTATATATTTCCATGTATAACCTGTGTTTGTTTTTACTGTTTGTGTTTTTGTACTATCTGCTGCTCCTGTTGATGTCCTTTCACTTCCGTCTGTTGTATAACTTTTTGCTGTTAGCACTGCACTATACTTTACTACATCTCCTATTTTTATTCCTGCTGTTATTCCTGCTCTTGCTGTTTCTGTTAGACCTGTATATACTTCTCCTTCTTCTGTTACTGTATATGCTCCTTCTCCTGCTCCTACTTTATATCCTGCTTCTTGTAACTTCTTTTCTGCATAATTACTAAATGATGTTATTGTATTATCATTCTCCTTTATTTTTGCCTCATCTAGCATCCAGTCTGCATGAGCCATTGCTACTAAGTCCTTTGCATTTGATATGTCTGTATCTGTCTTTGCTTTATTTGCCTTCCCTATTATTCCACTATTTGATAGTGACAAAATTATTGCTGCGGCTAATATTATCATTACTATTATTGTTATTACTAATACTATTAATGATATTCCGCCTTTTAGTTTAACTTTTGTTCTCATACTTTTTACCTCCATTTTCTTAGAACAATTTTTATATATACATATTTTTCACATTACTTTAAATTTTGCAATTATTTTTCTCACGTTTTTATTCTACTTTATACTATTTCTTTTTTCAACAATATTTATGTTATTTCCTTTATTTGTAACATTTTTGTAACATATATTTAATAATTTTGTAGTTGATTTTCTAGTAGTTTAGGTATACTATTGAATTACAAGAAGGACATTGCGGACTCCTTTCCCGCAATTGATTTAACCGCCCTTGTTAAACTGTTCTTCTTTTGATTTTCTTTGTGTAAATTAATCTAAATAGATTAAGCCAAAGAAGTATGTTTTAAACAGAATACATACGATATAAAAACAGATGCCTTTGTTTCGCTTAAGGCATCTGTTTTTTTACTGTTTGTTATTTTCTGGTATACTTTACATGGTTATAGCAAATATTGTTATCACTGTTTTTTCCTACAATTTCCCTTTCCCATTCTTCTTTATTAAATCTTGGGAAATATACATCAGCTTCTTTATCTTCTGCATCTATTTCTGTTAAATACATGAAATCACATATATTTACAAACATAGTATACATACTTGCTCCGCCTATAACATAGATATCTTGAGTTTTAGCAAGTTCTTGTACGTAGCTGATAAGATTAACTTTATCATAAATGACTTCACAAGCTGACACATCTTTATTAAAATCGTCATTATCAGTGAGAATAACATGCTTTCTACCAGGTAACATTCTTGGAAGAGAATTAAATGTATTCTTTCCCATTACCACTGTTTTTCCCATTGTAGTTTCCTTAAAAAACCTTAAGTCATTTGGCAAATTCCATATCAAATCGCCTTTTTTACCAAGTTCTCTATTTTTCCCTATTGCAGCTATCATTCCTAACATACATTACACCTCCTATATAGAGACTTCCATAGGCACCTTGCCTAAATGTTCATAACCTATAAGCTTAATATCTTTAAGTTCTCTAGAATTGTCAAACTGAAAGAAATCTTTAACCTCAGGGTTAAGCCAAAGTTTAGGGGCAGGTTTTGCCTGGTCTCTTCTTTCTATAAGTTTCTTTATTTGAGGAATATGTTTGCAATATATGTGAGTATCTGTAATTTGATAAAGCATCTTTCCAGGTTTTAGTCCTGTTACTTGTGCTATCATGCAAAGGAATGCAGCATATTGTGTTACATTATATGGAAGGCCCAAGCCAACGTCACATGAGCGTTGCGTTACCCTTATATGAAGTGTATCTCCATCAACTATAAATTGGCTGCTATATACACAAGGTGGAAGCACAGCCGTATCAAAATATGCAGGTTGCCACAAATCAATTATATTCCTTCTGCTGCTTGGGTTGTTCTTTATTTCTTCAATAGTTTTTTGTGGCCACTGGAATTTTTTAGCTATATAGCCATATGCAGTTCCTATAGTTCCGGCAAATTCTTTACCTATATTTCTATAGGAGCCATCCTGTCTGTATATTCCGTCAGCATCTACTTCCCATTCATCCCAAATAGTAACTCCTCTTTCTCTTAACCAGCTTACATCTATACTTTGCTGCTGGTATATCCACAGAAGCTCGATAACAGGCCCTTTTATTCCTACCTGTTTAACCGAAAGTATAGGGAATTCTTCACCTACATCAAACTCAAAATTATGTCCTAAAATTCTTAAGGTATCATCTCCTGTTCTGTTGTGATGAAGTTTACCTTCGTTTAAGATTTTCTCACAGAGGTCTAAATACATGTTGTCCCATTTTGACATATTAATCGCTCCTTTATATTGTTTTTTCTACTATACTATATATTTCTTCTTCTATATCTTCCACAGTTCTCATGTTACCATCTTTTACGCATTCAATAACGTGCCATCCAAGCATTTTAGCGGCAAGTAAACCAGTCATAGTAGCATTTTGCAAGTGAGTTACATCTGATTCATGTATATCTTGCTTTTCTTTCCCTGTAAACTTATTATTTCTGCCCTCCCTTAATTTTTTAGTAAATTCAACTGGCACGTGTAAAAATATTGTAACATCAGCTCTAGGAATGCCAAGGTCATTGTGTTCAAGATTATCAAGCCAAGAAATGAAAGATTTGAGTTTTTCCTCTTTCTCCTCTTCATTGGTTAAATTTGCAATCTCCTTTGCCCCCTGATGAATTATATTAGAGCCTACATATCTGTCAAGTACAATAACATATCTTCCAGAGTTATATATACTTTCTAACTCTTTTTTGTATGTTATATACCTGTCCATAGCATATGCCATAGAAGCTGCTTTTGCACTAACATCATTTGGATTTTGAGATATTTCGCCTGAAAGATACATCTTTACAAGTTCTGATGACCTACTATTGTATCTTGGAAAAGATGTTGTATATACATCTCTTTTTTCACATATTTTCCCCACAAGAAGAGCTGCCTGAGTAGCTTTTCCGCTTCCGTCTGTACCTTCTATAACTACAATTTTACTTTTTCCCATATTCTTCTACCTCCTAATTATATTCTATCAGCTTAAAATTTTTTGTTGCCCCTATATTTCTTTCATACAGATTATACCATCTTGCTTTTAAAAATCAATATATATTATTAAAAAACATATTTTTATCATGCACCCTAAAAAAATTATGTAATATACTTGATTTTGCTAAAAATATATGTTAAAATATCGTTTGTAAAAAAATACTTATGGTTACTTAAGGGAGGTGCAAACATTGCCTAACATAAAATCAGCAAAAAAGAGAGTTAAAGTTAATGATACAAAAGCTCTAGAAAACAGAAAAATAAAGAAACAATATAGAGAAGCTGTTAAAGCATTTGAAGCAGCCGTTGAAAATGGTGAAAAGAATGTTAATGAATTATTTACAGCAGCATCTAGTGCAGTTGATAAAGCATGGTCTAAAGGTGTTTTAAAAAGAAATACAGCATCTAGAAAGATAGCTAACATGGCTAAAAAAATTAAATAAGTTATATAAAAGAAGAGTTCACTTTTTCAAAGTGAACTCTTCTTTTATTTACATCATACACATAACTACAAAGAATAATATAACTACTATCATATAGTAATTTGATACTACATTTTTTATACTTACACTTGTTTTCTCTTTGTTTTCCAACATGAACTCTTTTCTATTCTTTATAACTTTAATAACAAATATTAGTCCTCCAATTGCTGCTAAAGCTATATATGTAATAGTTATTATGTTTGTAATTTGATAATTGCTTTCATTTATCATATATAACGCTTGTGTTCCATTATTTATGAAGTGCAATATAACACTTGGTAAAATACTTTCTGCCTTTATATCTAAATATGCAAATAATATTCCTATTAACATAGCATTAATTGCTTGTGGTATATTCATATGTATTAGCCCAAACATAACTGCTGTAAACATTATTGCAAATATTGTTCCATATTTCCTAGCTCCATTTAACATTACCTTTCTAAATAACAGTTCTTCAAATATTGCCGGAAGCACAGCAATTTCAACAAAGAATAAAATGTAGCCTAGCATACTTTTATCAAAGAACAATGCATTTTCTATCATAGTAGGATTTACCTCTATTTTATCAAGTATTATCTCCACTATATACCCTATCACGTACATTGCTGCTATTCCCATTAGTACATATGATGTCATCTTGCCTTTACTTACTTTGCTCTTTTTAATTTTATCTATTTTTGGCGTATCAACATAACCTTTTAATATACATATAGGAATTAAAAATGATAATATAAATATTATAGATACTGCTATAACATTTTGATTTGCTGTTGCATTTGGCATAAGGAAAGCTAGTGCTATTCCCAATACAGCTTGTATAAGTATTACTGCAAGTAAACTTATCGATACTCCTGTAATATACTTTTTAATGTTGGCCTTTCTTACCTTATTTACTTCTTCATCAATTATTTCTAAGTTTTCATCATGCTTTTCTTCTTTTCTTGGCCCTAAATCTAATATATCTTGTTTAAACTTTTTACTTACTATATTCATTGCTATAAATATAGATGTAACAAGAACAATTAATGATAATATTATCTGACCTATTCCTACAACACCATTTAAATAATTTGTAGGCATCGCAAACATAGAAAATATTGGTACATTAGCTATTATCTTAGTAAATATGTTGTTTATCTCAGAAGTTGCAAATGCAACTACGTACGCTACTATAATAAGTGTTAAAGTGATTGACTGAGAATTATCCATTTCATTTATACTTTTTACCTTAGCAGTCATTCCAGCCTGTACATATGAAAGTAATGTTGATGTAAGTAAAATATATACAAATGAAAGTATTACATATTTTATTACTTTGATATCTATTCCAAAAATCATACCTGACATAGCAGCTGCTTCACTACTTACGGTCTGCGTAACGTCAACGCCAAATTTTTTAGTTAGTACTGCATTTAACATCATTCCGAGTGCCAAATAAAGTAGCATAAACGCCATGTTCGCGAGAGTTTTTAAATTTGCTCCTAAAACTTTACCGTTCAAATAGTCTTTTGCAGATACTGAAGTAAATATGTACTCTGCACTCTTAGAAGTTTTTTCATTTGCTATTTGTGAAGCTACTGCTGAAGTTCCAAATACTATAAGTCCGTAAATAATCATAATCATTACAGTTTTTACAATGTAATAATCTCCTTTTATAACACTATCTGTGTCAATTATTTTCTTTTCAACATACACATCCGAATTGTATTTTGCTATATCAGTCTCTGAAATACCATATTTAGCTTCGATTTCATTATTTCTTTTCTCTTTCATAGCAGAAGATATAAGAGAATACATTTTCCCATCTAATGTTTCTTTTGAGATAATTTGAAGATACTTTTCGTTATTCTCATCTTCTAATACTTTAACAACTATTTTATCTTTTTCAATATTATCAACATTGTAATCAATATCTTCTGATATTTTTTCCACACTATTCACTTTGTCAACGTTTAAAGTTTCTCTAAGTTCAGGAAAAATATAGTCTTCATCATCAAATACTTCTACATCATATACTGTTCCTTTAAATAAATCATTCTTTTGGAATATTGTTTTTATAGTAGTAAAATTAGTTGCAATAAGTATTGTAATTAAAAGTATTACGTTATACACTATAAAGCCCTTACTCTTCATAGCATTTATAAAACTAAATTTAGCAATATTCATACTATTTTTATTAATCATTATGCCCACCTACCTTATCTATAAATATATCATTTAATGATAACGGCTCTACCTTAACCTCTATTTTAGAAATGTTATTTCCATCTATATATTCTTGTACCTTTTCTTTTAACAATATCTTTTCTATTTTCTCTTCATTATCGTTATATACAAGTTTCACTTTTGGATATTCTTCTTTTATTTTTTCCAAATTGCCATAACACAAAGTTTTACCTTTATCTATTAAAAGTATGTCATCACAAAAAAGCTCAACATGTTCCATTCTATGTGAAGAGAATATTATTGCTTTGCCTTCTCTCTTTAACTCCAACAATATCTCTTTAAACATTTCAACACCAAGTGGGTCAAGACCAGAAAATGGTTCATCCAAAATAATAAGTTCTGGGGCATGTAAAATAGAAACAATAAACTGTATTCTTTGTCTATTTCCTTTACTTAGCTCTTTTATTTTCCTGTTCATATATTCTACTATATCAAATTTAATAAGCCATTTTTTAAGGCATTCTAACACTTCATCATTTGTCATTCCTTTAAGACTTCCGTAAAAGCATAACTGTTCGTATACAGTAAGTTCTTGAGATAAACTTCCTTCTTCTGGTAAAAAACCTATTTTTCTACTGTCTTTTATATTATACTTTTTTCCGTCTATTAACACTTGTCCACTATCAGCCTCTAATATTCCTAATATTATTCTAAATATTGTAGATTTTCCTGCACCATTTTTACCAAGTAGCCCTAATATTTTCCCTTTTTGTAATTCAAAGCTAACTTTATCTACTGCAACTACTTCTGCAAATTTCTTGCATATATCATTTACCTTAAGCATTATCATCTTCCTTTCATATATCAAGCAAATTATACCACACGCAAGTATATTGGTAAAGCCCTACTATATAGCAAATGTGAGCTTCACCAATTGCCCTTTATTTTAAACAAATCTCTAATAATCTTTTCACTGTATTGGCAGTCCTTATTGTTATCATATCTCTTATATCGCTACTTGCTGTTTTACTCCACCAATTTGTTTTTCTGTATTCTTTCAAATTATATGACCAAAATATATTATTTTTGTATTGTTCTATCTTCTCTAGTTCTTCTTTGGGCTCTCCCAATGAACTATACACTTCTTCATACGTCCAAGGTGGTATTATAAATATAACATTGTCGTAAATTTCTTTATTTCCTGTGCCCCACCAACTAGGTTGATTGCCCAAAAGTTCTTTTAATTCATCTACTTCAATAATGTAAACAGGAATAGTTAATTCAAACTTATCTTTTATCATTTCATAAACTTCTTTTGCTATTTTATCTTTACTAGCATCACCTGCTTCCAAAATAACATTGCCACTATTTAAATAAGTTATAACATTTTTATATCCTAGGTTTTCAAGATTTTCTTTTAGTTTAGGCATAGCAATTTTATTTTTTCCACTTATATTTATACCTCTTAAAAGCAATATATATTTCATTATTATCTCCATTTTCCCCTTTAAACTTTCTTTATTTATATAGTAGCATATTATTTCAAAAATTAACATATTAATTTTAAATATTATATTTAATAGTAAAAAATAGGGCTTCCATTACAGAAACCCTATATACTGGTGGAGATGATGAGAGTTGAACTCATGTCCGAAAATCCTTCCACATAGACTTCTCCGAGTGCAGTAAATGTTTAACATTTCCCATAAATTTTATAACATTTACAAAACCAATTTATGGTATCTATCTAAATTACCCTCTATCTTAATAGAAAAGACAGATTTGTTATGCCATATAAATCGACACCTTGAAGTCTCCTATGGCAAAAGACATCTTGGCGTGGCGCTTAAAACTTAAGCAGCCATTGCATAACTATTGTTATCTGCGTTTATATTTAACTCTCGTTTTTATAGTGGCCAACGAGAATCCACTACTCGCTATCTATATTTCAAAATATCCGTCGAAACCTTACATCCCCAAGCATATATCTATTATATCATACATTTTTACAAAAAAGAAGACTATACCAGTACTTTTTATAGTCCTGGCATTCCTTCTCTGTATTGTCCCCTTGTTTGAACTCCACCTATTCCTTTTAAGCCTTCTCTTGTATTTGCAATTATACCAGCAAGTGGCACAAATTTATCTACAGGAGTATATGCAACTGATTCTGCAACTATTATAGGGTCAAGCATATCTATTAACACTCTTTTGGGAGCACTAGCAAAATTTGCTCCAGCGCTCAAAATAGCCTCATAATATGATTGGCATGCGCCAGCAAATATTACTAAATTATCCAAATTATGCTCATACCTTCTCGCCTCTAGAACAGCCTCGATAAAATATCTAGAATTTTTATAATTATCTATATTATATATATCATTTCTTTTTCGTATAAAGGCATCATGTCCTGTCATAACAAGAATATTAGGCCTAACCCTAGTAAGCATATTATATATGTATTTAGGCTGTTCTGACTCCTTTACATGATATGCATGCGCTACTAGTCCCATTTTTTTATAGGTCTCTTTACATTTTACCGCATATTCTGCATCACCATCTAAATGCATTATAACACCAGGCTTTTTATATATGCTTTCTTTTTGATATACATCAACTCTGCCTACTTGTTTAAACTGGTTATTATATTGTGTATTATAATATACTCTATCTCTAAAATTAAATCTATTACTCAAATTAGAATAACATCTATTTACCTTAATTCTAGTATGATCCTCTTGCGTTTTAATTGCTTTATTAATTTCTTCTGGTGACATTATTTTCAAATCATATATTGGCGCATCTGCTATAATCCTAACAGTCATTCCTACCAAATCCACCATATCATCATATATATTAGATACTCTAAAGAGTACATCATAACCATAAGACTTTCTTGCCACTACATCTCCTACTTTTAGCATTACCATTAAAACTCACCTCATATAGTAGTTTATGTATAATAGTGTATATTTGTTAATCTATATACTTTATTAATAAATTAGCATAGCAAAAACACCTCATACCAATGGTATAAGGTGTTTTGTAAATTAGCTAGCATTAACTAGCTTCAATAATTTCTTCATATCAGGCTGTTTTACATGTCCTTGCACTAAATAGTTTTTGTCTATTGCCACATTATAAATGTTTTTTATATCCACATAACTTTTCTTAGCGGGTCTACCAGTTATTTTAAACTTTTCTATTATATAGTGGTCCCTCTCTACTTTTCCTTTTTTGCTAGAAGACACTTTAAGGCAAGATACATTTTCCCCTATGTCATATACATCTCTTAAAATTATAAATGGATGTCCATTTGACCGTATATCTTTTTCATTTTCATTATATGATTTATACAGCAACATCCCCCTTAAGAATATCACATCTCCCTGTCTATAAAGTAAAGTTTCCATATATACACTTCCTTCCTTTTAATATATTAATATAAAAGTAAACGATGTACGTTACATAATTATTGTAACACACATCGTTTATATATTCAATACTAATTAAATTTTGCTAAACTTTCTTCTACTTTTTCAAGTAATTCTGTATATTTAATTACCTTTTCTTTCTCACCTTCTATTAATTTTTGAGGTGCTTTAGCTACAAATGATTCATTTGCAAGCATTTTATTTGCTCTTGCAAGTTCACTTTCTATTTTCTTCTTTTCTTCTAATAATTTAGATTTTTCTTGTTCTTTATCAATAACTGCTGACATATCAATATACATATCTACATTTTGAGTGTGGACAGCTGTCATATCTTTAAAATCAATATTATCTGCGCTATTTAATATCTGGATATTTTCTATATATGCCATTTTAACAATCATATCTTTTGACATATTTATTCTACCAAAATATTTTTCACTTACAACTATAGCATCAGTCTTTTTGCTATTTACTACATTTGCCTCTGCTCTTATATTTCTTATTTGTCTTATGCATTCAAGTAATTCATCCACTAACTTCTTATCTTCATCAAAAATGTAGTTTTCGTTTGCTTCTGGCCATTTAGAAATCATTATACTTTCAGCATCATGTTTTAAATTCATATAGATTTCTTCTGTTATAAATGGCATGTATGGGTGTAACAGCTTAAGCGTATTAACCAATACATAATTTAATGTTGATATTGCCTCACTATATCCTATACTATTTTCATTATATAATCTAGGTTTAATCATTTCAATGTATGTGTCACAAACATCTGACCACATGAAATCATATATTATTTGAAGAGCTACGCCTATTTCAAAGTTTGATATATTATCAGTTACTTCTTTAATAACAGAATTAAGTTTTGTTAATATCCATTTATCTTCTGGTAGTAATTTATTAATATCTATTTCTACGCTGTCTTGTTTTTCTATATAACCTAGTCCAAATCTTGCGGCATTCCAAATCTTATTAGCAAAATTTGCTCCTGCCTCAACTTTTTCTGGCATATACCTTATATCATTTCCTGCAGATATATTCTGAGTAAGAGAAAATCTTAAAGCATCTGTTCCATATTTATCTATAACTTCTAATGGATCTACACCATTTCCTAAAGATTTAGACATCTTTCTACCTTGAGAATCTCTAACTAAACCATGTATATATACATCCTTAAATGGTACTTTTCCAGTATGCTCAATAGCACTGAATATCATTTTACTTACCCAGAAAGTTATAATATCATAACCTGTTACAAGCATTGTTGTGGGGTAGAAATATTCAAAATCTTCAGTTTTTTCAGGCCAGCCAAGTGTTGAAAATGGCCATAGCGCTGAACTAAACCATGTATCTAGTGTATCCTCATCTTGATGAACATGTTCACTTCCACATTTAGGACATTTTGTTACTTTCTCACTTGATACCTCTATATGTTTACAGTCCTCACAATGATAAGCAGGTATTCTGTGTCCCCACCATAACTGTCTTGATATACACCAGTCTTTTATATTTTCCATCCAGTTGAAATATATTTTTTCAAATCTCTCTGGTATAAATCTAACTTCACCATCTCTTACTGCCTTTATTGCTGGTTCTGCTAATTCTTTCATTTTTACAAACCATTGTTTAGAAGCATATGGCTCTACTGTAGATTTACATCTATAACAACTTCCAACATTATGTTTATATGGTTCAACTTTTATCAAGTTACCCAATTCTTCTAAATCTTTTACGATTTCTTTTCTGGCATCTTCTCTTGTCATACCAGAATATTTACCATATCCTTCTGCTATAGTAGCATCTTCATTCATTACATTTATTACAGGGAGATTATGTCTTAACCCAACCTCAAAATCATTTGGATCGTGTGCAGGTGTAATTTTAACTACGCCTGTACCAAAGTCCATTTCAACATATGTATCAGCTACTATTGGTATAGGTCTATTTACTATTGGAAGTATAACATTCTTTCCAACCAATTTTTTATATCTTTCATCATCTGGATGAACTGCTACAGCTGTATCTCCTAACAAAGTTTCTGGTCTTGTTGTAGCAATTTCTATATAGTCATTTGTCCCCTCTATTTGATATCTAATATGCCAGAAGAAAGAATCTTGTTCTTCATATTCAACTTCATTATCTGATATAGAAGTTTTACACTTTGGGCACCAGTTAACTATTCTTTCTCCTCTATATATTAAGCCTTTTTCATATAATTTAATAAATACATACTCAACTGCCTTACTTAAGCCCTCGTCCATTGTAAATCTTTCTCTAGACCAGTCACATGAAGAACCTAGTTTCTTTAATTGTTCTAATATCCTTCCACCATATTTTTCTTTCCAAGCCCAAGCTTCTTCTAAAAAGCCTTCTCTTCCAAGTTCTTCCTTAGTTTTTCCTTCTTTTTTAAGCTTTTCAACAACTTTATTTTCTGTAGCAATACTAGCGTGATCCGTACCTGGAAGCCATAAAGCTTCTTTACCCAACATCCTATTGTATCTTACAAATATATCTTGTATAGTTTCGTCCAAAGCATGTCCCATATGAAGTTGCCCTGTTACATTTGGCGGCGGAATAACTATTGTAAAAGGTTCCTTGTCTTTATTTATATTTGCCTTAAAATATTCCTTATCCATCCAATTATTATATATTCTATCCTCTATATCTTTAGGGTTATATCTACTATTCATGTTCATTTTAAATTCCTCCTTATTTTAAACAAAAATATATCGCCACAAGTGAAATCGTAGCAACAATAAAACCTACTATTTTTATGTTTCTGACGACTACGTTTTCATCATCTATGTCTTTTTTCTTTCTGACGACTTCTCTTGCCAAAAATATGGAAACTACTCCCACAAACAAAAATACTATTGCTAAAAGCAGTAATAGTTTTTCTAACATTATTATCACCTGTCTTCTAAATTATAGTTAACATATATATCTTATCAATCTAACACTAAAAAGTCAAGAAAAAACAAGCATAACCCACTTTTAAAGGTTATACTTGTTAATATACTTATATTATTTTTCTAGTTTTTCAACTTCAGTAACTATATATCTTCCACCTCTATAAACAATAGTAATATTTACAGTTTTCTCGTCCACCACATTTTCTTTTGAGTCTTTATTTTCAATTTTTTTACAATCGTATGTTAAAATAATTTGATTAGATGTTACATTTTGAACATTTGTAAGCTGCTCAGAATATTCTTCTATATCAGTATTTTTATCTATACTATATTCTTTATTTGTTTTACTATATCCATTTGAAGCAATTTTTTTATATGCTTCATCTATTGATTTCTCAAACATGGTATCTATAAATGAATTTATATTAGCTTCCGATATATTAACTTTGTTCCCATTCATATTAGCTGTATATTTACCGTTATCAACATTTCTTGATAATGCATAAAAGACATAATCACTAGCTTCTTTATTTGTTATTGTAACTTTGTTATTCTTAGCATAAAGATCATCATTTGCCATAATGTAATTTACATAGTCTTTATAATATGTAGTAAATTGGTTCTTAGCTACATTTAATCCAACTCTTACTGTTTCTTGCCCTATTTTATTTATAGCATCGTCGTTTGTTAATGTATCATCATCATTTTTTACATCAGTATTATTGTCTTTTTGAACAACTTTACCAGTAACAAATGCTGTAATATCAAAAACACCTTTACTTGCAAGAATTTGTCCCGCTGCAAATGAAATGGCTATGAATATAAAAGTCCATAAAACAATAGCCGTAGTTTGTATTGATTTCATTTGTTAACTTCTCCTTTATTCTTCCTCTTTTAATATTTTTATTTGAGCTTCTAACATTGCAACTGTCTTTACTTTGTATATTTGCATTTGTTTTTTTAATTCTTCAAGCTCAACTTCCTTTGCCATTATCTGCTTTTTAACTTCATCTAGATTTTCTGAAAATTTTTCTTCTTGTGATTTCTTGTATTCTTCAACTTCTTTCATAGCATCTTTCTTAATTTTATC
Organism: uncultured Clostridia bacterium; assembly: GCA_934149365.1. GTDB lineage: Bacteria > Bacillota > Clostridia > TANB77 > CAG-465 > CALXJE01. Next base: position 45,445 of record CAKPEI010000002.1, on the reverse strand, counting down.
TGCCATATTAGTTGCTTCTTCTTTTATATTATCTGCTTCTATTTGAGCATTACCAACAGTTTGGTCAATTCCAATTTCTATTGATTTATAATAAGCAACTGATTCTTGAAGGTTGTCCACTTTATCTTTCATCTCAAGATTTTCTTTAAAAAGCTTTTCATAATCCACGATTATTTTTTCCAAGTAATCTTCTACATCATTAATGTCATATCCATTAAATTTTACTTTCTTAAACACTTTGTTTTCAATATCAGCTGGTGTTAACATACATACTCCTCCTTTTTATATAAAAATAGGCAAGTAACTCTAATACTTGCCTTAATTTCTAAATTATTATTTTAGCCAAGAAAATGATAGTTTACTTCTATATTGTGCTCTTTCAACATCATTTTGTATCTCAACAGATTTTGGTGTCATTAAATATATTAGATTAGATACTTTTTGTATACTTCCTTCAAGTGCAAAAGAAGCTCCACTTAAGAAATCTAATATACGTTTACCATCCTCTTTATTTATAGATTCAAGATTAACTATTACAGATTTTCTTTGTTTTAAATATTCTCCTATTTCTTCTACATCCTCGTATGATTCAGGCTGTGTTATAACAACTTTAGAAGTGGCAACTGTACCAGTCATTGGTAAAATCTTAGCTTGAGTTCTTGTTCTAGACACTGCTTCATCTTCGTAATCTTTTTTAGAACTGCTACTTCTTGAAAAATATCCTGCTCTTGCTGGTCTTTCATATGGAGTTTCTTCTTCTACCTCTTCGTAGTCTTTTTCCATATCAACTAATTCTTCATCATTACCCTCATCAGTTATTCCTAATACTCCTAAAAATTTGTTCAATATTGCTGCGCTCATATATACCTCCACAAAGTTTATATCAATGTTATATAATGACTTTAATAATAAGTCAACATTTTTACATTTTTTTATTATATTTTATTTATTTTTTAATATTTTTGTAACATTTCGTTAACATTAATTACCATCAATCACGACCTGATCATAACGTTCAAGTACATAATCATTAACATTTTCTTTATCGTAATTACTAACTATTGCATATGTTTTATTCTTTTGTTCTACCTTTACAGGAATGTCCACATATTCACCTCTAGTAATTATTTTTACATACTCTCTTCCATCTTCTCCTTGATGTATAGCTTTTATAGGGACAACTAATCCTTCATACTTTGTCCATACAACTTCTAGTTCACATTCTCGACTATCTACTATGTTTTCAATACCATTAGTTATTCTAAAAAGAACCTCACAGCCTTGTTCTGTATCTTTAATACTAACTACCGTGCCATTTAATATGCTTAATTCTTCTTTTGCTATTTTTAGTTCATATATTTTTCCTTCCTTAATAGCTTCTCTATAACTATTATCAACTTTTATTAATATATAAGCTTCATAGTTACTTGTTATTCTTATTTTGTTTGTAGATGTCTTTTTTCCATTAATATATTCTTTAACATCATCGTAGGTTAAAGTTTGTACCGTATCTTTAGTCAGTTTGTCCTCAAGTCCGTCTACTGAATATGAAACAATACCTCCAATCGATGCTTTAATGTTTGATGAAGATGTTTTCAATTTATTTTCTATATCTTCTCTTTGTTTTATCAACTCTTTAACATACGCATCTTCAGGACTAAGATTACCTACAATACTCGCTCTTTTACTAAGCAAGTTTCCTATATTAGTTTTATACTCTTGCATTTCCACCATGGATGTAGTTCCTTGGGCATCCGACACAGCACTAACCACTTGATTTTCTAAATTACTTATATCTATAGAATATTCCACTTTTATATCTTTCATGGCTTCTAATATTTTTGTGTCAATATCTTTAAGTTTTGTTTGATAGTCTTCGTACTCTGATCCCTTATACGTAGCAATTATATTGTTCTTTGAAACACGCGAACCATCAGCTTTGGTAGGAATTAAAACTTTTGAACCATCTATATCAATAGTAGTTTCTGTTTTTATAACATAACCAACACACGATGTACTATACTCTATAGTTCCTTCATTTACTAGATACTTTTCCTCAGAATTGTATAGCCTGTATATGACAACTATAAGCACTAGTACAAAAATAGATGCTAATATATATGTTTTTAAAGCACTTTTTTTAGTTTTTTTCTCTTCACTATTTTTCTCCATATACTTTCCTCTTTAACTTATCAATTATTTCTTTTTCATCCGTTTTTTCGTTAAGTACTAAATCGCAATTTAGTTTGTTAAACCATGTTATTTGCCTTTTAGCATATCTTCTAGTATTTTGTTTTAGTTTTTCTAATGCCTCTTGAAGTGTCTCTTTTCCGTCCAAGTATTCAAAAAACTCTTTATATCCAATTGCTTGCAGAGCAGTACTATTCTTGTCCAAATTCATACTCTTAAGCATTTTGGCTTCTTCTATTATTCCTGAATCTTCCATAGCATCTACGCGCCTATTTATTCTATCATATAGAATTTCTCTTGGCATGTTTATATACACAGTAACAAAATTATACTTACTATCATTTTTGTTCCATAGATCATTTCTCTTTTCAACATTTCCTTTATATATACCCTCATTTGCTAACTCTATTGCCCTTATAACTCTTTTAGTGTTATTCATATGTATATTTTGCGCTGCCTCAGGGTCTAAATCTTTTAGCATATTATATAAATACTCTTTTCCTTTCTCAGCAAGTAATTTTTCTAAACTTTCTCTATATAATTTCTTTTTCTCAACTTCTTCTAAGGTCTCCTCATTATCAAAATTCATGTTGTTTAGAACTGCATTAACATATAGTCCAGTTCCCCCAACTATAACAGGAGTTTTTCCTTGATTTAGGATCTCGTCTATTTTTTCATAGCATTTCTTTTTGTAATCTGCTACACTAAACTTATCTTTTATATTACATATATCTAGCAGATGATGTTTAGCTTCCTTCTTTTCTTCTTCAGTAGCTTTTGCAGTACCAACATCTAGTCCTTTATATATTTGCATTGAGTCTGCTGATATTATTTCTCCATTAACTTCTTTTGCTATTTTTATACCCAAGCTTGTCTTTCCTGAAGCTGTAGGGCCAACAACCACAATTACAATTGGCTTTTCGTTATTTTCCAATACTTTCACCCACTTATTATTTCCTTAAAAATCTTCTTTCAATTTCATATTTACTAAGCTCATAAGCAGTTGGTCTACCATGAGGACAAGTAAATGGGTTATCTAGTTTCATCATTTCATCTAATAGAGATATTTGCTCTTCTTTAGATATGTTCATATTTCCCTTAACTGCTGCTTTACATGCAAGTGTTGCTAAAAATCTTTTTTCTTTCTCCTCTTTAGTAGTTTTAGATGCACCCATAAGCTCATCTACTCCATCTAAAAACATCTCTTTGTAATCTAAATCGTAACCCACATTAGGTATTCCAGATATCTTTATTCCATTATCACCAAAATCTTCTATTATAAAGCCAGCATTTTCAAACATTTCCTTGTTATTATCAACTAATTCTTTCTCAACATTTTTTAATTCCACCAAAGTAGGTACAAGAAGCATTTGTGTTTCTCTAGATTTAGAATAATAATTTGCTTTTATTCTCTCATATAATAATCTTTCATGTGCTGCATGTTGGTCTATTATATACATTCTATCATTTATCTCTATAATAATGTACGTGTTAAACACATTACCCACAAACTTATAATTTATCTTGCTTTTTTCTACTTCATCTATCTTTTCCTGTGCTTCTTCTATATCTACGGTATATTGGCCAATTAAATCATTATTAGGCCTTATATATGCTTCGCTAATACTTTGACTTACCGGGCTTTCATTATAGCTTTCATATGTTCTAACAGGTTCGTTTATTTCCACACTTGACATATTACTACTAATATCAATATTTGTATCTCTACTATTTCCAGTATAAGTATAAACCTCTTCATTTACGCTAAAATCATTTGAAATAGGTTGATATTCATTTGAAGCATAAGGACTATACACAGCCGCATTTGATATAGTTTTTTCCCTAAATGGGCTTATACTTTCTTCATAACTTTTTACTGCATTTCTTACACCATGATATATAACGCTATAGATTGCACTTTCATCTTGAAACTTAACTTCAAGCTTTGCTGGGTGAACATTAACATCTACTTCAGATGGGTTTATACTAACATTTATTACAGCAAACGGAAACTTTCCTATACTAAGCGCTTGTTCAAAAGCATCTTCTATTGCTTTACTCATCATTTTATCTTTTACAAATCTATCATTTATGTATGTAAACTCATATTGCCTAGTACTTCTTGCAAGTTTAGGATTACCTATAACACCTGTTATCTTTCTACCTTCATACTCATAATTTACAGGTATTATATTTTGCATAGTATCTTTTCCAAAAATACTATATATAGTCATGTCTATTTTACCGTCTCCTGTTGTTGTTATAACAGACTTACCATTATTTATGTATTTAAATGCTATTTCAGGATGTACAAGCGCAAGTCTAGTCATAACATCTTCTACGTATCCTGCTTCTGTGTAATCTTTCTTCAAAAATTTATACCTCGCTGGCACGTTATAGAAAACATTCTCAACAATTATAGTTGTACCTTGATTTACGCCCATATCTTCAAAACATACTTCGTTTCCGCCTTCAACTATATACTTTGTGCCTATTTCTTCATCTTTGTTTTTAGTCATCAAAGTAACCTTTGATATACCTGCAACGGAAGCTAAGGCCTCACCTCTAAATCCCATTGAAGTTATATTTAAAATGTCTTCTTCTTTTCTTATCTTACTTGTAGCGTGTCTTTCAAAAGCAATCTGCACATCGTCTTTTTTAATTCCACTACCATTATCAGCTATTTTTATATATTTTATTCCACCATTTTTTATTTCAACAGTTACTTGAGTTGCACCCGCATCAATAGAATTTTCTACTAATTCCTTTACTATTGAAGCCGGTCTGTCAACAACTTCACCTGCCGCTATTTTATTTATTGTATATTCGTCTAACAATACTATATTTCCCATAAATTCTCCTCTATATATCTTACTTTTTTACAAATATATTATATCAATAAATAATTTATTTTCAATAGAAAAACCATGACAACTGGTGTCATGGTATTAATTTTAACTCATTTTATCTTTCAATTTATATAATGTATCTAATGCTTCTTTAGCAGTAAGTTCATCTAAGCAAATTTTATCTAATATCTTTCCTACTTCTGCAAGTCTATAGTTAAACATATCCACTTGCATATCGTTATTTATAACTTTAGTTTCGTTTTTCTTTGCTTTTTTATTTATATTAGTTTCTTCTAATTTCTTAAGTAGTTCTTTAGCTCTATGAAGCACTGGTTTAGGAACTCCTGCAAGTTTTGCAACATATATTCCATAAGATTCATCAGCTCCGCCTTCTACTATCTTACGAAGGAATATTACGTCATCACCTTTTTCTTTTACAGCAACAGAAAAGTTGTTAATCCCTTCTTTAGTATCACCAAGCTCTGTTAACTCATGATAATGTGTAGCAAAAAGTGTCTTTGCTCCTATTTTTTCTTTATCCCAAATATATTCAACAGTAGCCCACGCAATAGATAAACCATCATATGTTGATGTACCTCTACCTATTTCATCTAGAATTATAAGGGACTTACTTGTGGCATTCTCAAGTATATTAGAAAGCTCTGTCATTTCTACCATAAATGTAGATTCACCCATTGCCAAATCATCACTTGCCCCAACTCTTGTAAATATTCTATCTACAATACCTATTTTTGCATATGAAGCCGGAACAAAACAGCCGACCTGTGCCATATAAGTTATTACAGCAACTTGTCTCATATATGTAGATTTACCCGCCATATTAGGTCCAGTTATAACATGGAAACGTTTTGCATCTAAGTCCATAAATGTATTGTTTGGTATAAACTCCACATCTCTTAATGACTTTTCAACTACTGGATGTCTTCCATCTCTAATGTCTATAACGCCATCATCAGTTATTATAGGTTTAACGTAGTTCTCATTTTCTGCAACGTATGCAAAGCTACACAATACATCTAATATTGATATTATCTCAGCAGATTTCTGAACTCTCGAAGCAGACCTAGCTATTTCATTTCTTATCTGAACAAATAGTTTATACTCTAAATCAGTTAGTTTATCCTCACTGCCTAGTATTTTCTCTTCAATTGTTTTAAGTTCTTCTGTTATATATCTTTCTCCACCTGTTAGTGTTTGTTTCCTTATATATCTATCTTCTGGAACTTGAGATATAAAAGATTTAGTAACTTCTATATAGTAACCAAATACCTTGTTATACCCAACTTTTAAGTTCTTAATTCCAGTTCTTTCTTTTTCGTTTGCTTCAAGTTGCATAAGCCAGCTTTTACCATCAGTTGAAGCAAAACGCAAAGTATCTACTTCTTTGTTGTATCCTTTTTTAATTATATTGCCTTCTTTTATAGTAATACCAACATCATCATTTATACTTTTATCTATAAGGGCATAAATGTCTTGTAATTCATCTATATCACTATATAGCTTTAATAGATATGTGTTCTCTTTTCCTTCATTGTACTTTATAATATTAAGCAATTTTTGCCTTATCTCTGGTAAATATTTTATTGAGTTCTTTAAAGAAACTAAGTCCCTACCATTTATATTTCCAGATACCACTTTAGCTATTATTCTCTCTATATCATAAATATTTCTTAAAGAATCTATCAAATCATCCCTGAAAAACACATTAGATTTTATTGCTTCTACCGCATCAAGCCTTGTAGTTATGTCTTTAACATTAAGTAGTGGCTTTTCTAGCCATTTTTTCATTTGCCTTGCACCCATAGCAGTAGATGTTTTATCAAGTACCCATAAAAGGCTTCCCTTTTTTGTTTTTTCTCTACTTGATTCCATTATCTCTAGATTTTTTCTAGTAGCATTGTCAAGTCTCATAAATTTTTCTAAAGAATATCTTTCTATTTTGTTAATTTGACTTGCCTCTGACTTTTGAGTTTCTGTTATATACGTAAGAAGTACTGTAAGTGACATTTCTTCTACTTTAGTAATATCCATTTTATATTTTTTTAGTAATTCTAAAGTATTGTTTTCTGCTTCCTCGTCTTGAATATATTCTGATATATATGTATTTATTCTCTTAGTTATATTATCTACAATATGCTTTTGAGCAAGCATGTTCTTAGAAAGTATAAACTCAGAAGGCATAACTCTCATAACATCATCAATTATTTTATCAATAGAGCTAAGTCCTTCTATATAAGTCACATAGCATTCACCTGTTGATATATCTGCGTATGAAAAGGCATACTCCTTTCCAATGCTAAATATATTAGCAACATAATTGTTTTTAGTTTCATCTAGCATATTAGTATCTAAAAGCGTTCCAGGTGTTACTATCTTTACAACATCCCTTTTAACTAGACCTTTTGCTTCTTTAGGATCCTCTACCTGCTCACATATTGCTACTTTATATCCTTTTTCTATAAGCTTTTGTATATATGTAGTACTGCTATGAAAAGGCACCCCACACATAGGGGCTCTTTCCTCTAGCCCACAATCTTTTCCTGTTAATGTTAGTTCTAATTCTCTACTACATAGTTTTGCATCTTCAAAAAACATTTCGTAAAAATCACCCAGTCTAAAAAACAATATAGTATCTGGGTTTTTATCTTTTATATCTAAATATTGTTGCATCATTGGTGATAAGCCCATTACATATTCCTCCAATTATCTACTTTATACTTGGATAAATTATATCAGATTTTGTCTATAAAAACAACGGTTAGCTTGCACTCGTTAATAGTTGCCAGCTATAGTTTTGCTTCATTTTTAAGATAGTAAACATCTCAAATAAAAATATCACATGAAAAAAATGTCGAATTATACAATATTATTGCCTTAATTAATATCAATTGGTATAATCTATTTGAAGAGGTGGTTTTATGAAAAAGTTTCATATACTCATTATAATAATTATTGCATTAATCATTATTTGTGCTTTAATTACGATACCTAAAGTAATTCAAACAAACAAAGAAAATAACGAAACACTGATAACTTCAGAATACACAGAGCAATATCGTTCGTTAGATGTTACTGACAATACATTAATTCACACTATATATAACACAAAAGGAAGTAACCCTGTTAAAACAGAAACAATTTTTACTTTTGAAAACAACATTGTTTCTTCTGTAAAACTGGTTTCATATTTTGAAAGCATAAACTGGGCAAAGACATGTGAAAAAACAAAATATGATAATGATGAAAAAATAATTAAAAGCCGTGATAAAAATGTACTAACATATACCTTAACTGAATTTGAAAAAAACACAAAAGAAGAAACCATAAGGAAAATTAATGAAGGTTTCAAGGAAATTAAAACTATAAATTAAATTGAAATATTATATAATAAATACGGCAAACTCATTTGAATTTGCCGTATTTATCAGTTTAGTGTAAAACTAGTCTCCGTCTACACAATTACAATCTGTGCACTGACTGCACTGACCACCTGTGCTCTGGTCCGAATTACAATCGCTTACCAAAGACACCTGCATATCTTCATACAAAAACATGCTTATTCCTCCTTTTCTTTATTTTTGTAATATATAGTCAACGCATAAATGCGAATGACATCTGGTAAACACTTTTCGTACAAATAGCAGTATGGAGAAATATGCAAATATGTTCCATATGTTGCATATGTTTGTAACGGACATGCCCCCGCGCAACTATGTCTCCAAATGCATTTTCTGCATCCTTTTATATCGCAAGCTGAAGTTTTAGATATTTCAGGGAACATTTCATTAATGTTACAAATGACATCATCAACATCAGAAATATTACCTTTAGGAGCTTCAAGTCCTAAACTGCAAGAACCTATAGAGCCATCCTGACCTATTGAAAAGAAATTCTTTCCTGCTGCGCAAGCTCTCCTAACTGGTCTTCCAAAAGTAACATCTCCAAACTGAAATAGCCATCCTGTCTTTCCATTTATTAGGGCATTATACATTATCTCAAAGCATTCTTTAAGCACATCTAAGCAATGCTCTGAGTGATTCATTATATCAGGAATTCCAGTCTGAGTGTCTCTTTGAAAAGAAAATCTGAAAAAGAGCTTTTTGTTTATCATTTCCTCTGTAAGAAGCGGAAGCCCATCTAGATTTTGAGGAGTAACAGTAACCATTATAGAAGGCTTAATACCCGCTGATATAAGATTATCAATACCTCTCATAGTTTGAGCATAACTTCCCGTTCCGTCTACTTTTACTCTGTTTTCGTCATGAAATTCTTTAATACCATCCAAAGAAACCCCAACTGATATTTTATTCTGGACTATATAGTTTGCAACTTCCTTTGTAATCAATGTGCCATTTGTTGGAATAATATATTTTACCTCGACATCCCCTTTTACTTCTGAGCAGTAATCAACTATCTCTTTTATTTTTTCAAATCTTGTAAGCGGTTCTCCGCCAACCAACATTAAAGATAGCTTAGAATACCCGTGCTTTTTGCAAGAATCAAACATCTTGTCTAGTGACTGATAGAGAATATCATCTGGCATATCCGAATGAGTTTTGTGAATATAACAGTATGTACACCGCAAATTGCAGTCATTTGTGATATGCAGCCAACATGTAAGTTCCTTTTTCCATGCTTTATCAACATCAACTTGCACTCCATCTGCCTTTAGCATTTGCTTTGCAAAAAGATGTGATATTATCCGCATTGCTTCGTTAGGATCAACTCTTTTTAGTTTTTTAATAGCAGTTGCAATGCTGGTTTTTCCGTCAAATTGCCTTAAAAGTTTAATCACATCCTCACCTGTAACCATTACACCACCATACCCATTGGGGTTGTATAGCAAATACACGTCTTCGTTATACACATTTTCCTCTTCGCGCAATGCCAACCTCATAACCAGTTCATCCGCCAATTCAGGCATAATATTTTCGTTCAGTTTCACATCTATTCCTCCTTATATTATTATTTATATCATTCACTTAATTAATATATTAAGTGCTAAACACATAAAGCTTTTTAATTGTATCATATTTACATAACTTTTTCAAGCCATAGCCATAATTCATTACTTTATATTCTTCTCTTTGCACTTATTTCTTATTTGACATAGAGGAAATAACGTTATATAATTACCCCTATACATTTAAGAAGGTGAAATAATGAGAATATTAAAAGACTTTAAAATTCCAAATTTTAAGTTTCCTAAATTTAAAATGAATGAGCTATCTGAAATTGATGAGCTAGATGTAAAAAGCTCTGCTGATCAAATGCAAAATTCCAAAGATACTATTAAAAAGACTTCTAAAGGGTACGTTCCAACTGAGTATACAGATATAAAAGAAATATTTGAAAGGTCAACTACAGTATTTAAAGATAGACCTTGTATTTTATACAAAAAAGAACATAAGGAACCATATTATGAAGCAACCTACTCTGAATTTAGAGCAGATACAATTGGCTTTGGAACAGGTTTAACAAACATCTTAAAAATAACAAATTCACCAATTGTTATTTATGGCGAAACTAGTTACAACTGGTATATTTCTTACATGACAATTTTATGTTCAAACAACATAGCTGTTCCAACTGATAAGGAACTTCCAATAAACGAGGTTGAAAATGTTATAAAAAGATCAAAAGCAAAAGCTGTAATTTTCTCTTCTAGAAAGAAAGAAGTAATAGAGAAAATCAAAGAAAATTTAGGTGAAGTTGAATATTTTATTGAAATGAATAGTGATGATGCTTTAAACGATAAACTAATAGGAATGAATTATCTAATAGAAAAAGGAAAAGATCTATACATTGCAGGCGACAACTCATTTATGGATATAAAAATAGATCCTAATGCTTTTAAGGTGCTACTTTTTACATCAGGAACCACTTCTCAAGCCAAGGGTGTTATGTTATGCCATAGAAATTTAGCCCAAAATGTAAATGCAGTTTCAGCATATGTTCACTTAACAGAAAATGATAGACTATTTTCTGTACTCCCACTACACCACACTTATGAATCTACTATTGGCTTTTTAGTACCTTTTGCAGTTGGTGCTTCTATAGCCGTTTGTGAAGGCTTAAAATATATTGTACCAAATTTAAAAGAAGCCAAACCTACCGCTATGCTCGCTGTTCCTTTGCTTATAGAAAACCTATATAAAAAAATACATAATAACATAGTTAAAAGCAAAAAGGAAGGTATGGTTAATTCTATGATAGTTATAACCAACGCCTTAAAAGCTACCCATGTTAATATAAAAAGAAAAGTATTCGGCGAAATATATGATAATCTGGGTGGAAATATAAAATACATAGTATCCGCTGCTGCACCTATTGATCCTAAAATAGGTAAATGGCTTGAAGACATCGGAATTACTTTTCTTCAAGGATATGGTCTTACAGAAACAGCCCCAATAGCAGCACTTACACCTGAATTTAAAACTAAAGTTGGTTCTGCAGGTAAAGCAGTAATTTGTGCTGATATAAAGATAGATAACCCAAATGAAAATGGCGAAGGTGAGGTCCTTATAAAAAGTGACACTCTTATGCTTGGCTACTATGAAGATGAAGAAGCAACCAAAGATGTAATTCAAGATGGTTACTTTAGATCTGGTGATATAGGTTATTTAGATAAAGACGGTTTCTTATACATTACAGGAAGATGCAAGAATGTTATAGTAACACAAAATGGAAAAAATATTTACCCAGAGGAAATAGAAAATCTTCTAAAAGATATAGATGAAATATCAGAATGTATGGTATATGGAAAAGAAGTAGAAGGAGAAAAAGAATTAATTATTACTGCACTTGTTATTCCAAATTACACATACATTAAAGAAACCTATGACAAAGAGTTATCTGCTGAAGAAATTCATGATATTTTATGGTCAAAAATAAAAGAGGTAAATAAATCATTATCAACATATAAAGTTATTAAAAAGCTAGAAATTAAAGAAGATGATTTTGTAAAAACAACTACAATGAAAATCAAAAGATATGAAGAAATAAATAAAATGAAAAACAAAAAAGAGCAATAACTCATTATGAAAGAGGCGAAAGTATTAAACTTCCGCCTCTTTTAATTTTTACCTAAACAGCTGCCTTACGTCATCAAGCCAATCTTGCAATTCATCGTAGTCATCATCAGTATAATAATCATAGTCGCTATAATTATTATATCTATCTGCGACATAGCCCTCATAGTATTCTCCGTTTCCATGCTCATAGTCCCATATAGAAAACTCATAAATTTCTTCTATATACTCACTCATATATGAGCAAGCAGCGCATTCACCTTCACAATCGACATCGCAGAAAGCTTGCACTTCGTTACCATTAACAAGTACTACGTGAGCATAATTAGGATCTACAATCAGCTCTCCGTTAGAATAAAACAGCTTACATCTTGGTGCTACAGTAGACACGCCATCAACATACACGTCAAGGTATTGTTCATCCCCGCACATGCAAACTCCTATCAGGCATATGTCACCATCTTCATTTCTGTACCTAAGTTCGTCAAGATAGTAGTGATATCCTTTTTGGCAAAGTTCTTCTCTGCATCTCTGACAATCATACTTGTATATCTTGTTTAACCTACACCGAGAACCACAAAGGCAATCAAGATATCCAGCGTGAGGATGTTCATTGTCCATATTGACAGAAGCATCGTAGTGATGCGTTTCATCTTCATTATCAGGACAATATCCGTCAGCATATGCAATCAAAGAAGAAAACATAACAGCCATAACAATTACCAGAAAGCAAAACAGTTTCTTCATATTAGTCCACCCCCTTAATAGGATATGCGGTTATAACCTTATGATCTTCAAGCACTATTTCCATATAATGCTCTCCTTTTTTACCTATAGTATAACCAGCATCGATGTAATATTCAGTTCTGATGCCATTTTCCACAATTTTAACAATGTCGCCATTAAAATATACGTCGTCTATTAAACTAAACAGCTCTTTACCGGAAACATTAAACAAAGTTTTTCCTTTGGCTGCCGAATTAGCTGCATGCTGTGAAACATGGACCAGTCTGTTTAGCTCTTTTGAGCCCGCTCCATATGTAAGTCCTGCGTAAGAAGTAACTGTTCCTTGATAAGCTTTGTTGATTAAAAGCTCATTGCCGTAAAAAACATCTGATATATGCAAGTTGCGACCTTCTGTAATTTTCTTTATTGAATATAACACACTATCTGCATAATCATCCTGATGCTTTAAAATGTTCACCGCAGTACCAGTAAGATTTTCCACACCTTCAACAACTGTTTTTTTAGCAGCCTTAATAGATATGTCTTCTAGCGAATCCCCTGAATAAGTCAAAAGAAGAGTTCCCTGTTTGTTTATTATCTTACCTTCTGTTGTCAAAATACCAACATATGGTAAAAGTGCTGCGCCAGAAAGTAGTGCCTCTGCATGTCTTCCCTCAACCAAATAACATAATGCATTAGCTGCATCAAATACATTCCCTACCGCAGGTATCATACCAAACAAGTCTAATGAATAGTGGTAATCTGCCGCAAAGCCTCGTACTGCATCTTGCTGAGCTGATGTCAAAGGAACAAGTCTACCATCACTTAAATCAATCATTCTACCATAGAAGTCAGAATAGTTGAAATCGTCATCTGCAAACACATTGTTACAAGTACTGCATCCACTGTAATACCCAGTATCCCTTTTGTTTATGCGCTCATTTCCACATTTGCATTCTTCAATCTTATAGTGAGGATGTTCTTTAAGCCTGCCACCATCAATGTCATATATACATATATGTCCATCTTCTTCATCTTCACATACTTGTGGATTACACTTAAAACAACTACTTACAAAGCCAGTTTCATTGGAGCAATACCCACTATCACATCTTGTACATTCATACAATGCATAATGAGGATGATCACCTTCATAACCTACACATATATAGTCGTGGCCATTTCTACACGGATCTGTGCATATTGAACAATTACTGTCGTAAGTCGTCTCAGTATTTGAACAAAATCCATTACCACAACTACACCGCATAAGTGCATAATGTGGATGTGCACTTTCATAGCCAACTATTTTGTAATTATGACTATGAGTGTTTTGGTTTGTACTTGGGTTTTCCTTGGGCAAATCAGCTTTACCAGTATTGGAACTCTGATTATCTTTTCTTTCCTGCTCTTTAGGAACAAGATTGGTATTAGGCGGTGTATACTGAGGTTCAAGTACAGGTTTTGTAGTTTTCTCTACCTTACCGCTGTAGATATATCCGTCTCTTACTTTATACCAAATATTACCATACCTATTTGATATTTCTTGGGTTACGGACATAACTTCATTTTTGTATGCATTCCGTACTATGCCTGTACCATCATAGTATTCCTTGCGAACTTTGGTATCTACTAAAACCAAAACGTTGAAATTTACGTTTTTAGTAGTAACCTTTTTTTCATTAGAGGCTACTTTTGTAAAATTACCACTATATACGTAGCCACCACTTACTTTGTACCATTTGTTACCATATTTATTGGTAACCTCTCCTGTAACCGTTAACTTCTCCCCTTTTTTAACATTTCTGACAGTCTTGCTGTCCTGTGAAGCTTCTTTTTTGATAGTAGTATTTTTATTTGCACTTACCTGATAGTTACTAAAAGCATAAACACAAGTAGGTTGCAAACTTGTTTGTGGAACTGCCACAAACAAGAATGATACTGCAATCAAAGCTGAGAATAACCGTTTAAACATAAAATCTCCTCCTATACTTAAATTTTTAAATATACCTTGTTAAACGCCTACATATATAAGTATATCATACTTTACTTTTTATGTATACATATTTTACCATTTTTAGCCACATTTAGCCATTTTTGCATAAAAAAATAGCCACATAGACGAGAGAGTGTCTACATGACTAAATATATATAAATATGTCAACTAAAACTAGCATTCAATAATTTTATGTATACATATGTGGTATGCACTTTTGGAAGCGCCTATTTTTTATGTTTTGTCCCTACTTACACTGTGCATTTTATGTTAATTTCATATCTTCCCATGTTTATGCGCTTCCCATTTTCCCTAGTTTTGTGCCTACTTTATTACCCACGCTGTTTTCTCAGTATTTTGTTCTAACTGGACATTAGATTTTAGAGAAACTACGGGACGAACCGCATACGTAATGTAGTCAGAGGCGCCAAGCGAATCGAACATGTAGCCCGCGTTCACGTAAGGAGAGTCAACGTAGCGTACATAGAAATACGCATCGCCGACGATGAAATACACATAGACACACGGAGAAGCAAGCCAGTACGTATTTTTAGTATTGTATACTAAATTTACATTTCCTGCATTCGTCATTTTGCTTACATCATTTGTTTTCTTTATATAGTAATAATTTGAGTAATATGTGTTTATATCTCTTCCGTCCGGTGTTGCTGTACTACTTAATGCTGGCTCTCCTTTTTGACTTACTATATCTCCTATTCTTAATGCTGTCGGTGTTTTTACCTCATTACCATTATTATCAATGTAGCTTCCTTTTTCTCCTGTATATCCTAATATGTTATTTACATCTTCTATATTCATACTTCTTGCTGTTCCTACTCCGTCTTTTGAATATAACTTTTCACATATTGTGTTTAACATTGTAGGTCCGTTTAGGCATCCACCTTTTCCTCCTAACGTTACTTTTGTATTTGCTGCAGCTGCATTTGCCGTTGATAAATCTGCCATTATCTCCATTTCCCCGTTTGCATTTATTCCTAAATATTTCCATGTTATATCCGTATTTGTTTTTACTGTTTGTGGTTGTGGGGTTGTTTCTGTACCTGCATCTGGGTTACATGTATTCTCTTCTCCACTTGTTGTATATGCAGTCTCATCTAATGTATACCCTGTTACTGTATCTCCTACTTTTAGTCCTGCTTTTACTGCTGCTGTTGCTGCTTCATTCATTACTGTCTTTCCATCTGCTGCTAGCTCTCTTTTGTAACCTTTTTCTGCTAGCTTTTTATTTGCATATTCTATATTGTTTGCACACCCTGTTGCTTCTTGCTCTGCACTTGTCATTAATTCCCATTCTGCCATTAATGTATTTGCATACTCTTTTAAATTTGCCGCATCACTATCTGTTTTGGCTTTATTTGCTTTTGATATTATTCCGCTATTTGATAGTGATAATATTATTGCTGCGGCTAATATTATCATTACTATTATTGTTATTACTAATACTATTAATGATATTCCGCCTTTTAGTTTAACTTTTGTTCTCATACTTTTTTCCTCCATTTTCTTAGAACAATTTTTATATATACATATTATTTCACATTACTTTAAATTTTGCAATTGTTTTTAATTGCTTTTATGTATTTTTGGTTATGTTTTGTTACTATGTATATATGTGTATATTTACATGACTTATATATCATGGTTATACCTTTATTTTTGTCTTACTTTTTGCTTAAAGCACAAAAAAGCTAGCTATACATTCTACTCTGTATAACTAACTTTACATTATCTAATATATATGTCTTATGTACGCAAAAACCTCTATCTAGTTTATTTCTAGATATTACTTGTGTGTGTGTGTGTGTGTGTGTGTGTGTGTTACTCTCCCAATGGTTTTACGCATATTAGTTGACATTTATTTTCGCTCCTTTGTTTGTTTTTTCTTTCTTTTTATTTTCTACATTTTTATTCTACTGTATATCATTACTTTTTCCAACACTTTTTGTGTTATTTTTTTATTTGTAATTTTTTTGTAATATTTTACTTTGGCATAAAAAAACTCAGCACTTTTGATAGTGCCAAGTATATATTTTATTCTTCACCCATTTTTAAACGTTCTGCTTTATCTGCTGCTTGAAGAGCTTCTATCATATCTTCAATATTTCCATTCATAAAAGAATCTAATTGATACATAGTATAATTTATTCTGTGGTCAGTTACTCTATTTTGTGGATAGTTATATGTCCTTATTTTTTCACTTCTTGCTCCACTTCCTACTTGTAGTTTTCTTTGACTTGCTTGTTCTGACATTTGTTTTTCTTGCATAAATTCATATAATTTTGCTCTCAACATTTTCATTGCAGTTTCTCTATTTTGAAGTTGTGATCTTTCAGTTTGACATGCAACAACAAAACCTGTTGGTATATGTGTAAGTCTTACTGCTGAAGATGTTTTATTAATATGTTGTCCACCAGCACCACTTGCTCTATATGTATCCATTTTTATATCGTTCATATTAATTTCTACTTCAACATCATCTATTTCTGGAAGAACAGCTACTGTAACTGTTGATGTATGTATTCTTCCACTCGCTTCTGTCTCAGGAACTCTTTGTACTCTATGTACACCACTTTCAAATTTAAGTTTACTATATGCTCCTTTTCCTTTAAGCATGAAAGAAACTTCTTTGATACCACCAATACCAGTCTCATTCATATCCATTACTTCTACTGTCCAGTGTTTAGTATCTGCATACATTGAATACATTCTAAACAAGTTGTACGCAAATAACGCTGCTTCTTCGCCACCTGCACCGCCACGTATTTCTATAATAACATTGTTATCATCATTAATATCTTTAGGAAGAAGTAAAACTTTAAGTTCTTCTTCTAAGCCAGGTATTTTTTCTTTATTCTCATAATACTCTGTCTCTGCTATTTCTTTCATTTCAGGATCTGACATTAATTCCTCAGCATCTTCCATAGCTTCCTTTACTTTTTTGTATTCCCTGAACTTTTCTACAACATCAACAAGCATAGATTGTTCTTTCATATATTTTTTAAAACTACTCTGGTCAGCTATTATTTCAGGATCTGAAATAAGTTTATTTAATTCTTCATATCTTTTTTCTACTTCTTCTAATTTATCAAACATATATTACTCCTTTTTCTCTAAGCTCCTATTATTTTAACATTTATATGCTTCTTTTTCAAGGTTATGTACTTCTTTTGCTATTATCTTACTTAAATTCTACATATACAAAGAAAAGAAGCATAAATATGCTCCTCTTTCCATTTATTCAACAGTATCACTTGTACTGCCAAAAATTTCATCAAATTTCTTTTCCAATTCTTTTTGTAAGTCTAACATTTCTTCTTTAGATGTAGCTATAACTTGATTTACTTTATTTGTTTCCTCTTTTTTATCACCTAAGTCTATATCAAAGTTTTGTTTACTTCCAACATCTATATCTGGTACTTCAACTTCTTGCCTTTTATTTAATACTTCTTTTGCTTTCCTCATTCTATCATTAATGTGTTTTTGCACATTCATTACGCATACTTCTACATCTTCGGTTTTTGGCATTTCTGATATGTTGTGTATCTCATATCTTCTTGCTTCTTCTCTCATAGGATGATACTTATAGTACCAAGCTTTTTTAGCTCTAATAGGTTTTAAACCTCTAACTAAGATGATTTCATCATCAGAAGGAAGACGTTTTAACTCATCTATTGTCATAAGTTCTCTTCCTTGTCTTTGCTCACTTAAAGATATTCCTTGTGTTGTTAAATTATCTTTATCTCTATTTTTAGATTTACTTTCTATCTTAATTGTTTTTTGTCCTAAACTCTTTGATATGTATTCACATGTCTTTATAGACTGACTTCCTAAGAATACTTGCGTATCACAGTTACCCAAAATATTTTCGTAGTTTTCTTTATACAAAGCTTCAAGCTGGTCTAGAGATTGAACAACAACTGATATGCTTATTCCTAAACTTCTTGTTGTACTAAGTTTTTTATTAAAGTCTGGTATTTGACCAATATTAGCAAATTCGTCAAGCAAGAAATATACTTGATGATTTAATGTTCCACCATTTCTATCTGCTTGAACATATAATTTTTGAAGCATTTGACTGAAAAATATTGTTGATATAAAATCATATGTACTATCTGATGCAGAAGTAATAACAAATAGCGCTAACTTTTTTTGTCCTAGTTCATCGAAATTAATGTTATTACTTGTTGTTATTTTTTGCATTGCAGGTGTATCAAATGCTGTTATTTTAGATATAGTAGATACCACTATACTTTGCATAGTTTTATCTGCAGCTGTACTGAAGTTCTCATATTCTTTTCTACCAGGATGCTCTGGCTTAAGTTCATTAATAAATAACTTCTTGAATATATCAGGATCTGCTCCCCCTTGCCTTATTATATTAAGACAGCTAGATATATTCTGTTCTTCTTTAGGAAGCACTGAAATAACGTAGTAAATACAAGCTTTCAAAAGCATTTTAGCTGTTTCATCCCAAAATGGATCATTGCTACCTGCTCCTTTTGTAGCACCTTGCACTATTGTGTGAGCGATTATATCTACACTTGTATGGTCTACTATGTGTGCAAGTGGGTTATATCTATCACTATACTCTGGATTTACTAGGTTAAAAGCTCTAACCTCATAACCATGTGCTTTTAAAAATCCCGATGTTTCTCTATATAACTCTCCTTTAGGATCTGTTATTACATATGACCCTAAGGTTTGTAATATGTTTGGTTTAATATAACAGGCTGATTTACCAGTACCAGATCCGTCCTATAACTAATATGTTTTTATTTATTTTAACCTTTTTTAAATCTGTTCCTAAATAATGATTCCTACTAAGAATAAAACCTTCTTTTTTGTTTAGTATCTCGCTTCCATCAGGTAATTTTCTATACTCTTCTCCGTTTTTACTCCAATCACTTGAGCCACTTTCAATGCCGTCATATTCACTCTTACTTTTATTTTTTACTAAGAACCATATTGTCATGCCAATAAATACAACTAAAAGCCAAAAGCATCCATGTATAAAACTGCCAAATACCCCTTCTTTAAATATTCCTACAATTATTTTAAATGGGTTTTTCATGTAATCTCCCATTGTAGTAGTTAACTCACTAAAATTATTAATTAGCCCTGTTTCAGAAGCTCCCGTTATCTTATTAGATACGCAAAAAGCCCCTACTATTTCTATACATAGAATTAAGTAGAAGACTCCTATTGCAATTAACTGTCCTTTAAATTTTCTTATTGTTTCCATATATCCTCCTAAAATTAGATAGCTCTTATACTATCATTCCATCCTCTTCTTTTGATTTTACGTTTTCTCTTTCGATAGATATTTCACCTAAAGATAAAAACGCTTTAGATTTAGCTTCAAACTCTCTTCCATTCCAAGAAAGAGGAGCTGCTGCTATGTTAAGTGTCATTTTTTCCATTAAAATTCCTCCAAACTATTTTCTATCTAATCTTAACTCAAGTATTATATATGGTCTTAAAGGTAATAGCTTGCATTTACCTTTAACTTCATTTGTTACGCTATCTACATATAAAGTGGGTTTAACTTCTTCACCAGTACTTGTGTCTATTATAGCGAATTGTCTTTTCATATTTGGTGTATAAGCAAATTCTTTGTACTCTACACCATCTTGATTAAACACTGTTCCATAAGATAGAGGTACTGCATTATCTCTTGATACAAACCCATCTTCTGTAACTTCACCAGTACTTAAAATAGCTTTAGATTTTGTAAGTGTCAAAAGAACTACTAACTGTTTTTCTTCCCCTGTAGGAATAACAGTAAATGTTTTTCTCATTTTTCCTTCTTCTTCTCTACTTATTGCATCAATCTTTTGAAGTGTAAATAACGAGTTTCCCTTTCTATACTCATTATCATTTCTTTCAACCAAAAAAGCTATTGTATCCATTCCTGGCATATCAACTATTTCAAATTTGTTCATTTGTAATTCCATAATATATCAAACTCCTAATCAGATTACATAAATCTGCACAATAATATTATACTATATATATTAAAATTTTTCAAGAAAAAGTATAACATATAACAAATTTAACATATTAATATAACAAAGATATAATAATAGAAAAATCATAATTAGTAATTGGTTTAAATTTTTGCATAAAAAAGCTACGCAACCTGCGTAAAAAAATTGCGTAGCCAAAAGATATATAAATGTTAACTAATATGCCGGCATTCAAAATTATATTATTTCTTCTAGTAATATTTCATTAGTGTCGTACATCTTATCGTAGTTATATTATTACACACTTTTTTGATTTTTGCAAGCATTTTCGATTGCATTTTATACTTTAATATTATCTTTTATCTTTTCAAACTTTTTATCACCTATTCCTTTTACCTCTTTTAACTCTTCTATATCTGTAAATTTATTTTTTTCCCTGTACTCAATAATCTTTTCTGCTGTTTTTTCTCCTATGCCTTCAATCTGCATTAATTCCTCTTTACTCGCAGTATTTATATTTACTTTTTCATCAGTCATTTCCATTATTTCTTCTTCATTATCATCTGATGATTTCTTTTTAGGAATAATTATTTTTTCTTGGTCGTTAAGCTTTTTATCTATATCTATATTTTGTATATCTGCTTCTTTTGTAATACCTTGAGCTTTATTAATGGCATAACTTAGAGTTTGGTTTTTAGGTATCAATATATATCCCGGACTATTAACCTCACCATCAATATACACTCCTATTTCATCCTCATTATTTTCTTTCATTACAACTTTATTTATAACTAGTCCCTTTTGTTTAATTATTACAAAATTATATATATATGTTATACCAATCATAATAATTATGACTAGAGCTATAACTAAATATAGCCTATTTTCTTTTTGCTTAATTAAATTTTTCATTTTATTTTTTATATATTCTTTTTTGTTATTTATATTAATCTTCTCCTTTCCTTTTAATGATATATATAGTATAATTGTTTTGTTTTATGAGGTGATTTTTAATGAATGACAATAAATGTTTACGAAAAGGTATTATTAAACTTTTCTCCATATTATTTATTTTTGTTATATTTGCAAGTAACATATTTGCAGCAGAAAACGTAGAGTTATATTCCAAAGCTGCTATACTTGTTGATAATGATAGTGGAAAAATATTATATGGTAAAAACGAAAATGAAAGAGTTTACCCTGCTAGTACGACAAAGGTCCTAACTGCTATTTTAGCCTTAGAAAAGCTAGACTTAAATTCTTCTGTTGTTGTATCAAAAGAAGCTGTAAATTTACCTTATGGGAGCTCAAATGCAGCATTAAAACAAGGTGAAGTTATTTCAGTAAAAGACTTATTATATGGTTTAATGCTTAAATCAGGAAATGACTGTGCAAATGCATTAGCCGAAGCGGTTTCTGGTAGCATAGATAGTTTTGTTGAATTGATGAATAACAAACTAAAAGAGCTTGGATGCAATAATTCCCATTTTGCAAACGCTCATGGGTACCATGAAGATGACCATTACACAACACCTGCAGATATGATGAAAATTTTATCTTATGCTATAAAAAATGAAAACTTTGTTAAACTTATCTCTACATCTTCTTACACAATTGGGAAAACAAATAAAACTGATACAGAACGTATATATCAAAACACTAATAGACTTATACTTACTAAAGACGATAGTTACCTATCAAGGTATTATGAATATTGTGTAGGTGGAAAAACAGGTTACACAGATGAAGCAGGAAGAACTTTAGTTGCATATGCTAAAAAAGGAGATAAAAATTTAATTATGGGCGTATTTAATGCCCCAACATCAGGTAATAAAGATTTAAGATATACAGATGCTATTACTCTTTTTGATTATGGGTTTGATAACTTTGAAAAAACTAAATTAATAGATAAGAAAGACTATGTATTTTCATACACAAATAATGAAACAAATCTCGTATACACTTATGGAATATCAGATGATATATATGCTCTTTCACTTGCAGATAATAACGAACCATTAACTATAAATTATGATATTAAACTTAATTATGAAGAAATAAACAAGTACAATGATACATCAACTGATTTTGAAAATCAAGTAATTGGAACTATAACAATTAATTTTATACAAAATAGCGGAACTTATTCAAAACCATTTGATTTAAAGATATCTAATATTTCAAAAAAACAACAACTTGCTTCTAATAATTTAAACAATGTTATTAAAAATGTGTCTATAGGTATTATAATAATATTTGTATTGTTTATTTTATTAAAACTATCTACGAAATTATCTAAATCAAAGAAAAGCACTAAAAACTCTATAGGTAACAAAAGAGGAAATGTAAAATATGTATCAAGGAGAACAAGAAGATAAAAAGCTTTTGTTAATAATTTGGATACACTGTTTTCTACTTTTAACTCTCGCACTGATATTACAACAATTTTCAGTATTAATTTTAACTTAATAGCAAAAAGGGAATTCTAAATAATTTAGAGTTCCCCTTTTATAATCTATATATTAATTATTTTCATTAGTAGTCATATCTTTATTCCAGTCTTCTTTTATTATTCTTCTTGCCTCATCCTTATCTGCTATTACATATGAAATTTTATCTATATATTTAGGCGTATTTGGCATAGTTATTGAAACTATTTCGTCTATATTTATTTCTTTTATTTCATCTGCATATTTCATTATTTCCCTTGTTGTTGCATTAGTCTTTGTATTATCTAGAGCTATTTTTACTACCTTTGGTATATTAGTTATATTTTCTTTTTTTAGTAAGGTTTGTATAAAAGCCTTTATAAAAGCTCTTTGAGCTTCAACTCTTCCCAAGTCTGCGTTTGCATAACCAGACCTAAATCTTAGGTATTGTTCTGCCTTTTTTCCATCTAAAACTTGATTTCCTTCTTGTAAATCTATAACTATTCTAGGGTTCCCGCCAGAATAGTACATTCTTTGAGGTACATACATTTCTACTCCACCTACAGCATCTACTACTTCTTTTACAAATGTACTATCAAATATAGCATAATAATCTATATCTACATCAAGTAATTCTTTTATTTCTGTTAAAAATGCATCTAGATTTTTACCCCTATATATTGCATTTATTTTATGTCCTATACAAACTTCATTAGTAGTATAAGTGTCTCTTGGAACAGACATTAAGTATAGTTTGTTGCTAACAGTATTATACTTTCCAAATATAATTGTATCAGTAAGATTTTCATTTGTACCTGCAACTAAAAATGTTACTTGCTCTTTCTTAGGTTCTTTACTTTCAGATATACTTTCACTTATAGTACTTAATGTATCTTTACTAATCATGTTATTTGCACCAAACAGTGCTGCCCAAAAGCCTATTCCTATTAAGTTAAAAATTATACAGAGTATTGATAGTTTTTTGTATATGTTTTTCTTTTTCTTCTTTTTCATTTTCTCCTGCCTTAATTACATTAACTTTCTTCCTAATATACTTACAATAATATTATTCTCATATAACAACTTTGTTATACATGAAGTGTTTATATAATTTATAACAGGTTCTACTATTTCAAGCGGTGACATGAAATATATTATAGTAAGAAGTATCATAATTCTAAACACCATAAGTATTACTGCTGATCCTAAACCTAACACACCATTTAAAGTATCTAATACTGGTAATTTAACAACAGTATTTAATATAAGACTTATTATTCCCATAACTATTGCTACTGTAAAGAATATTATTATAAAGCTTAAACCTTTTAGGATAAAGTCAGCTATATTATTAGCCCATTTTTGAATTACCTCAGCCTTCTTTTCCTCTGCCGCACTATTTATTTCATCTATTGTTTTTTCAAGCATCTTAATATCTGTTTTTTTGTCATCTTCCTTACTTTTTGCATAATCACTCAATTTGTTTTGAACCGTGGTAGATATAGTATTTTTAAAGCCTATATCTTCTCCAATAAATTTTGCCACACTACTTTGAAGCAAAAATGCTAGCACTAAAGCAATTAAAAATGTTCCAAGTTTAACAATTACCTTAACAAACCCTTTCTTGTAGCCAATAAAAGCACTCAATGCAATTACTAGTATTAATAAAATATCTATTACCATATAATCATCTCCCTTTATATACCAATTACTACTATTTTATTAGAGTAATTTATAGCTATATTCTTACCTTCATTAAATATTATAGGGCTTGTTATTATACTGTTTGCTGTAAATTTTTTAATATGCATTCCCCATCTATTATATATATCTATTTCCTTATTATATGTAACAACCGCCAGTGAATTATAGTACGTAAAATATTTTACATTTTCCTCATATTTATGCTTACCTATTTCTTCATATTTGCTATTTAACATTACTATTGTATTACTTTCATCAGATATTTCTTTACATACATATGCTATACCTGATTTATCTATAGCTATATTTGATATATTTTTGTCATCTGTCTTAAATTCTCTTTTACTACTTGAATTTATATCATAAGTATATACCGTATCCGAACTAATAGCTATTATTTTTGAATTAGTTAATTTTATATCGTATATTGTATCATTACTTACCTCAAGAGAAGTAGTAACTTTATCATCATTATTTAAATCTACAACCTTTACCAAAGAATTTGGGCTTATGCCTTTTGTTTCAACTTCATATATCATAGCATATCTTCCATTTGGTGAAACATCAACTTTGGCTACATTTTCAGTAGTAAGAGTTATTGAATATTTCTCATTTCCTTTTTTGTCATATACTCCTACATTAGATTTTATTCCCTCTTTAGAATAATGAATAATGCTTTGCCCTTTCTCATTTATACTAGCTCTTTTTATAGTTCCGTCTATTTTTTTCCTACAACTCTCATACTTGTTTTCGAAAACATAAATATACCCGTTATTTTTATTTACGACTTGAATATATTTTCCCTTAGTTGTTATTTCTGGTATAAAAGTTTCCTCAAATGTGTATTCCCACGTTTTCTTGCCATATCTACTATATGTTTCAAGTTTCCCTTTTGAATAAACCAAAAGTTCATTTTGATAAGCATACACTTTATTATCAGAGGTAGTAGTCTCTATTATAATGGCATCATCTTCAGTTATTTCCTTCATAAATGTTATACCAATAATATGTCTATATTTACTTCCTACTATAAGCAAAATTGCTATGAGTATAAGTAAAACATATCTAAAAACTTTTGCTTTTTCGCCATTTGATTTTTCCTTTATTTTTTTCTCTCTTTTTTTCTTTTCTTTTTGAACAGCATTATTTGCTATATCTACACCTTTAGATATTTCAACATTTTCTTTTGGCTTTTTCCTTCTTTTTGTGTTTTCTTCTTTAGGCTTACTTTCTTCTCTACCTTTTCTCATTATACTTCTCCCATTCTTTAGGATAAAAATACTTTTTATTTATGCTCTCATCTGGCATATACTGTTGCTTAACATATCCATCCGGATAATTATGTGGGTACAAATATCCGTTACTGTAACCCTGCTTTTTCATATCTTCTATAGGTGCATTTCTAAGATGCATAGGGACTTGTCCAGTTTCAGAATTTTTAACATCTTCCATTGCACTATTTATTCCCATATATGCACTATTTGATTTTCTGCTTAAAGCAACAACAAGTGCTGCCTCAGAAAGTATAATTCTTGCTTCAGGCATGCCTATCTGATGTATAGCCTGCATAGCCGCATTTGCTATTACAAGTGCTTCAGGATTAGCCAAACCTACATCCTCTGCTGCACATATTACAATTCTTCTTGCAATAAACATAGGATCCTCACCTGCTTCTAGCATTCTTGCCATGTATAACAAAGTGGCATCTGGGTTACTTCCTCTCATTGATTTTATAAACGCACTAATGTTGTCATAATGAGCATCTGAAGACTTGTCATACATCAATTTTCTTTTCTGCATACATTCTTCTATTATTTCGTCAGTAATTCTTACACTTCCATCAATATCCATTTTGGAAGTCACAACAGCAAGCTCTAAAGAATTAAGAGCTGTTCTTACATCTCCACCTGATTGTTTACTAAGAAACATAAGCGTTTCATCTGTAATATTTACTATATAATTGCCAAGCCCTTTTTCTTTATCACTAAGTGCATTTTTTAATATTTTAAATACATCTTCATAAGTTAATGCATTTAGCTTAAGTATGGTAGAACGAGATACCAAAGCTTTATTCACTTCAAAATATGGGTTTTCTGTTGTTGCCCCTATTAATATTATTTTTCCTTTTTCAACATAAGGTAAAAGAGCATCTTGTTGTAATTTATTAAATCTATGTATCTCGTCTATAAATACAATTGCCTTACCTTGTGGGTTTAGAAAAGCATTATCTAATTCTTCACCTATTCTCTTTATATCAGAAACTCCCGAACTCGTCGCATTTAGTTCTATATATTTGTATTTAGTAGTTTTTGATATAACATAAGCAAGGGATGTTTTACCACAACCTGGTGGTCCCCACAATATAACTGATGTTAATCTATCTGCCTTTATTAATCTATATAAAAGCTTGTCCTTTCCAACTATATGTTCTTGACCGACAAACTCATCTAAACTAGTCGGTCTCATTCTATACGCTAAAGGTTTTTCCATTTCTTTACTCCTCTTTTTTTAGTACTTCTTTTATTATTTGTTCTTTAGTTATGCCATACATATTCATTAAATCTTTAACAGTACCAGACTTTCCAAACATGTCATTTACACCAATTTTAATTACCTTTTTTGGATACTCTTCTGCTAATACATCAGACACAGCCGTTCCTATTCCGCCAATTACACTATGGTCTTCTATTGTTATAATCTTATCTGTTTCCTTTGCACATTTTATTATAGTTTCTTTATCTATTGGTTTTATGCTGTATAAGTCAACTACCCTTACATCTATATTTTTTTCTTTCAACATTTGCATAGCCTCTAATGCTATGTGAAGAGTGTATCCTGTTGCAAATATAGTGGCAGCACTTCCATTACCAAATGTTTTAGAACCACCAATTTCAAATTTATCATCTTCGTTATATATTTCAGGCACATCACATCTTCCAAGCCTAATATAAACAGGTCCTTTTGTATATTCTTTTACATTAAATATAATCTTTTTCGTAGATGCTTCATCAGCAGGGCTAAGCACAATCATTTGAGGTATAGTCCTCATTAATGATATATCTTCTAACATTTGATGCGTTGCGCCATCTTCTCCAACAGATAATCCTGAATGTGTAGCACATAATTTTACAGGAACTTTTGAATACGCAGCTGTATTTCTTATCTGTTCATATGCTCTGCCTGCAAGAAACATAGCAAATGAAGATAAATATACCTTTTTGCCACTCAACGCTAAACCACATGCTGTTCCAACCAAATCCTGTTCCGCTATTCCAACATTAATATGTCTTTCGGGAAACTCCTTTTTAAACATTAATGTTTGTGTCGCATGAGCTAAATCTGCATCAAGTACCACTACATCCTTATCAAGCTTTCCTAGCTCTACTAAAGCCTCTCCATAAGCTTTTCTAGTTGATTTCATATAACTACCCCTTTTCTATTTTAATTCCTCTTTAGCCTTAATATATTCTTCTTCAGTTAATGCTTTTCCATGATAATTAAAGTTATTTTCCATAAAAGATACACCTTTACCTTTTACTGTCTTAAGCACAATTACATTTGGTTTATCACTAACATTTTCTTTTATTTCTTTAACTGTTTCAATAATCCTATCTATATCGTGTCCATTTATTTCATATGCATTAAAACCAAATGCCTCAAATTTTTCTTTTATTGGTTCCGGTGACGTAACTTCTGAAAGTTTTCCATCTATTTGAAGTCCGTTATAATCTACAAATGCTATAAGATTATTTAATGAATATTGAGATGCAGTCATTGCCGCTTCCCATACTTGCCCTTCTTCTATTTCTCCATCACCCATTAAACAATATACATATCCTTCTTTTTTGTCTATTTTTTTTGCTAAAGCCATTCCATTTGATATAGAAAGTCCTTGACCTAAGGAACCTGAAGATACATCTACCCCATTTGTTTTTATACTAGGATGCCCCTCTAAAGTTCCATCTATTTTTCTAAGAGATAATAGCTCTTTTCTAGGTATAAACCCCTTCTGAGAAAGGACAGAATAATATGCCGGTGCCGCATGTCCTTTAGATAAAACAAATTTATCTATTCTTTTTCCACTTTCATCTAAATCTAAATTCATTATTTCATAATACAAAGCTACCAAAACTTCAACACATGATAAACTACCACCAACATGCCCTGAACCAGCAGCGTAAATCATTTCTACTATATCTTGTCTTGTTTTTTTGCATTTTTCTTTCAAATTTTCCACATTATCCACCTCATAACTTATATATGAATTATATTATATTTTAGCTATATTTGCAATCAATTAAGTGCTATATGTTGTAATACTATTCTTTAAAGCCATATCCTAGCACTTCCATTGCAGAAGATATATACATAAACGACTCACTATCTTCACTTTTCACTATCTCTTTTATTTTATATAACTGAGTAATAGTTGCCACGCATTCTAGCTTACTATACTCTTCTTTAGTATATTCACCAACACATTTTATTGCAGTGACACCTCTTTCTACTTCATTTATTATTCTATCTACTATTTTATCTGGCTTTTTGGTAATTATATTAAGTACTTTAGTATAATTTACTCCTTCAAATACAACATCTATTGTCTTTTTAGATACAAA
The DNA here is from genome assembly GCA_934149365.1 of uncultured Clostridia bacterium. Lineage (GTDB taxonomy): Bacteria > Bacillota > Clostridia > TANB77 > CAG-465 > CALXJE01. The sequence goes on along the minus strand of CAKPEI010000002.1, from coordinate 15,893 downwards.
TATAGCTATAACAGAGTAAAGCCCAGAACTTAGACTTTTAAAAGCAAATGTTGATGCAATTATTATAGCGGCATCAATAGCCAACATAAGCTCACTCATACTAACCATTGGTCTATATTTATATATGATTTGAGCAAGGAGTTCTGACCCACCTGTACTCGCATTCCCTTTAAATACTAAAGATAACCCTAATCCTGTCATCATTCCGCCAAATATACTGCTTAGTACATAATCATTCTGTATATTAAATATTTCTTTGTTAGAAACATCTGCAGTTAAATCTACAAAAATAGAAAGCAATGCTGTACCAATTATCGCCCTAAAAGTAAATTTAATTCCTAATTTTATTGTCGCTATTACAAAAAGCGGTAGATTAAGTAATATAACAACTACGCCTATAGGAAAATCAAACAAGTAGTTTAGTATTATTCCAACACCACTTGCACCTCCACTTGAAATATTTTGAGGTACAAAAAATATATTAATTGCAAGAGCAGCTATCAATGTTCCGAGCACAATATACAACACTCTTTTTAACTTTTCCATAAAAAAATACTCCTATCTAATGTTTTTACATTAGTATGAGTATTTTTCATGCAAATTATTATTTATTCTTTTGAACTATTTCAACATAACATACATCTTTTTCTTCTAAGTATTTTTTATTACATCTGTTGTTTCCAACAACGTAATTTATTTGTTTACTAGGTGCTATAAGTTTTAGTATAGTGATTTTATTTTTTTCTTTATTTTTATCTATTTTGTTATTTAAATTTCTTCTTTCAAGTTTATCTTCTATTTGCTCTAACATTATTTTAGATAAAATTCTTTCTCTGTAATTGTCACAAACAGGTCCTATAAGCTTAGTATTTTTTTCTGATATTTCGTCAGTAGTCTGAAGTCCAACTCTTATTACATTGACACCATTTGCTATACACTCTTTATACATCATTGTTGCTCTAATAAGCGCCTCTTCTAATTCTAACGGTTTATATCTTCTTCTTTTATACATATCATATAATTCGCTATCTTCTAGAACATACACAGGGTATATTCTAATCAAATCTGGTTTAAGTTTTAAACTCTCTTCTATACTATATTTTTCTTTCTCGTATGTGCTCTTTGGCAAGCCACACATAAGTTGATGACCCAACATAAAGCCATTTTCTTTAATTAATTTTGAAGCTTTTCTTACATCTTCTGCTGTATGTCCCCTCTTTGAACTAATCAAAACTTCATCATCCATAGACTGAACACCCAGTTCGATTATACTAACATTGTACTTCTTTAGCATATCTAGTATTTCTTGATTTATATAATCTGGTCTAGTAGATAGTCTTATAGAACTTATAGTTCCTTTTTTTATATAATCTTGTACAACTTCAAGATACTGCCTTTGCATATCTATATCTATACCTGTAAAACTTCCTCCAAAGAAAGCCACCTCTACATTTTTTTCATCATGTGTATATTTACTTAGTGCATCATCTATTTGATTTTTCACATCATTTGGATATACAGGCACTTGTCTTCCACTAATTCTACGTTGATTACAAAAAACACATTCATTTTTACAACCAAAATGCGGAATAAATATAGGGATAGTTCTCTTATTTTCCTTTGGTATATCAAGTCCTAGTTCTTTTTCTGCATTTAATTTTATTTTATATGTTTTGTAGTGCTTCTTTTGCAGCTTCTTGTTCTGCTTCTTTTTTTGATTTACCATTTCCCTCACCTATTTTTTTATCATTCACATATACTTCAACATAAAAAACCTTGTCATGTGCAGGGCCTTCTTCTTTTACCAAATGATATTTTATAACTTTTCCTTTACTCTTTTGAGCTTCTTCTTGCAATCTTGTTTTGTAATCTTCATTTATGCTCATATTATTAATTTCTTCTTCTATTCTTTTTCCTAGTAGCTTAAAACATATCTCTTCCGCCTTTTCAAATCCTGCGTCAAGATAAATAGCTCCCAATATTGCTTCAAACATATCCGCAAGCATTGCATCTTTTTTAGAATTCTTAACTTTAAGTTCACACTTTCCAAGTTTAAGGCAATCTTCAAGCTGAAATTCCTTTATTACTGCGCACAATGATTTTTCACATACAATTCTAGCTCTTCTTTTTGTAAGTCCGCCTTCTCTTTCATTAGGAAGTCTATCATATAACTTACGAGAAACAATATATTCTAATATCGCATCCCCTAAAAATTCTACTCTTTCATTATATGCATCTAAAGATTCATCCTTTATATCATGAGCGTAAGATTTATGTGTTAGTGCCATATTAGCAAGTTTTTTATTTTTAAATGTATAACCTATTCTAAGTTCTAATTTTTCTACATTAATCATACTTCTACCTTCATTCCAATTATATAATTTTACCATATTAACCATTTTGTTTCAAGAAAAAAGCTAACATATAGATATATTCTATATATTAGCCTCTTTTATTCAATTAAACATTAGCTTTTATATACTCAACAACATCTCCAACTGTTGAAATTTTTTCTGCCTCTGCTTCTGGAATTTCAATATCAAATTCCTCTTCTAAAGCCATTATTAGTTCAACTATATCCAAAGAATCTGCTCCTAAATCATCAATAAATGTGGTATCCATTGTTATTATCTCAACGTCTTCTACACCAAGTTGTTCAGCAATTACGTCTCTTATTTTTTCAAAAACACCTTCCACTTTATTCACCTCCTAAAAAGTAGTTAAACTGTATATCAGTATTATCTACTATTTTACTTTTATTGTCAATACCTATTAGTTATTTTATATAACAATTTACACATTATTTACATATTCAATATATATGTGCTTTATTCTTCAATATTCTCTGTAATCTCTTTTATAAGATTATTTTGCAATATTCTATCTGCTTGATATATTGCTGTTTCAAAGTTATTAACTTTAGCATTTCCGTGTATTTTTATTACAGGTTTTTTAACACCTAACAAAACTGCTCCGCCGTACTTGGTATAGTCATATTTATATAATGCTTTTTCAATCATGCTTTTACAAATAACAGCTCTTATTTTTGTGAATATGTTTTTCTTCATTTCACTTACTAAAGCATTTTTCATAATTTTTGCAGTTCCTTCCATGCTTTTAAGTGCAGTATTTCCCATTAAGCCTTGTGCGACAACAACATCAGCATTACCTGACAATATATATCTTGGTTCAATGTTACCTATAAACTCTGGGAATCTTTCAGATAAGGCTTGATTTGCCTCTTTTAACTCTTGCGAACCTTTTTCACTTTCTGCTCCTATATTAAGTAATGCTATCTTCACTTCTTTTTTATTTTGAACTAAAGAAGCATATAATTTACCCATTTTAGCATATTGCAACATTGATATGGTTGCTGCATCTACATTAGCCCCACAATCAAGAAGTATTGTACCTTTTCCATTTGATGTTGGTAATATAGTAACAAGGGCTGGTCTATGGATACCTGCTATTCTTTTTAATTTAAGCAAGCCTCCTGCCATTATAGCGCCAGTACTTCCTGCAGACAAAAATAACGTTTCTTCATTTTCTTTCATATAATCATACGCTTTTACTATGCTTGATTCCTTTTTGTTCTTAATCGCAAAAGCAGGCTCATCATTATTTGTTATTACATCTTTTGCATCCAATATAGTAATCTTACTTAAAATCTCATTCTTTCTTGCCTCATTATAGTTACTAGATATAACATCTAATATCTTGCTTTCGTCTCCAACTAATTTTATATTAGACTTGATTTTATCAATAGTATTTATACTTCCTAAAATAGCAGGTTCAATTCCATTATCTGACCCATTAACATCAACTAATATTTCCATCTACTCTATCCCCTTTAATAAAAACTTTCCTTTAAATCTCACATCATTATCTTTTCCGTATATTTTTACCCAAACAATATAGTTAGTATCTCTTTTCTTTTTTACTTCAGCTTTAGCATATATTACTTCGCCCTTCAATATTTTCTTTGCGTATTTTATATTAGCTATACCAACTAAAGCTACCTTGCTTGGAACTATACTTAAAGCCAAACTTTCTGCCATTGAATATATATGATATCCTTTTACAACGTCAGAGTTCTCAAAAGCCATATAGTCCTCTGTTTGCATAACAGATGTCGCAACTTCTCCTGGAGTTATATCAATTATATCACCAATTATTTCTTTTTTAGTTAAAGAAACAACCTTCTTAATATTTTCAGATGCTCTTTCTTTAATTCTTTCTCTAAGTTCTTTGATTCCCAGTCTTGACCTATCAAGCCTTATAGTATTAACACTAACTCCGAAGCTTTCTGCAAGTTTTTCGTCATTTACAAACGGATCTTTTTCCAAGTATTCTATTATTAACTTGTTTCTTATTCTCCTAGCATCATCTGTCCTTGGCAAATTTATCACCTCAGACCATATTTTACTACATTCTCATGTTTTTTTCAATGATTTATTTATGAATGTTAAAATAGTTCTATTTAAGCACATTAGAAAATGTACGTAACATGTTTCATTCTAGTATATTGTTGTTTGGAGTAGCAAATACTATTAATAAATTAGAAAGGAGTTTAAAAATGTATTCCTTAACCTTAAAAGATTTAATAGAGAAAACATACCTTGCATTGCAAGATTACCTTAATTTACCCACCAAAGAGGCCATAAAGCAAATAGATTGGTCAAATATTAAAATGGTACTTACAACCGTTGGTATCTGGGTAATATTAATGACTTTTTCTGCATTTGTACTTTGGCTTATTAGAGCAATTGGACTATATAAAATGGCAAAGAAAAAAGACGATAAATTTGCTTTTTTAGCTTTTATACCCTATGGCTCAATGTTTGTAATGGGGAGAATAATTGGAAAAACAAAATTATATGGAATAGATATAGATTATCCTGAATATGTATTGCCAGCTCTTTTATTTACTATGGCCTTACCATTTACATCTTCGCTTTCTACCATACTATTCACTTTTTTCTATTATGGCATATTATATAAATTATACAAGTTGAAATGGAAAGGCTTTGCAGCTATTGCCACTATTTTATCTATATTTGTTCCTGTAATCCAACCATTTTTTGTATTTTTCATTAGAAACAAATAAAAAGGAGATTTTTTCTCCTTCTATTTGTTATCATTAAACTTTGGAAATAGATACCATTTATATATCCATAATCCTTCAATAATTGTTGACAGAGTTGTTAGTATAGATTTCTGCTCAGTATCAATCATGACAAATGACATTACGACTTTATACACAACGTATATAATCAAAACTTCAAAGCACTCTGATTTCATAGTCAGACCTTTCTTTAGTATCTGATGCGAAAAAAATAGAATTGAAAAAAGATTGGCAACAATTGTATACATGCCTAATTCTACATTTTTGCTCATCGTTAAAATACCAACGATTATTAGCAAAGAATTTGCCCCACATACCCGCCAAATTAAGTTTAAATTTGCCTTCTTTAAGCTCATAATTATATTTACCTCCATTTATTTTTCTAGAATTATATCATTCTTTTTATTTTATGTCAACTCTGTATAGATATATAAAACAGATGTAAATATTTTTATACTCACATCTGTTATCAAGTCATATTTTTTATTCTTAATTAGGTATTCCTACAAATACAAATTCTACATCTGAAAGAGCACCATTATTTAAATTCCAGCCAAAGTTTTTAGATCCAGCTTCTATAAATACACCCACCTCTATTTCAGTAGTGGCTCCTGAATTTAGTCTGGCTATGTTAAAGGCCTTCTGCGTTAGAGATGCTTCACCTGTAGAAGTGTTATATTTTGCAAAATAATCACTTGTGTATGGTAGGAACGGGCGTGTAGCATCATCATTAGGCCTACCCTCTCCAATCCTAGATGGATCTATAACATACCCTGCTCCACCTGTTGGTAAAATATATTCTGCCTGACTATTTTGTTCATTACTAGTTTCAAATATGTATTCACCGTTTGATGTTTTTACATAAAATCTAGTAGCTGAAGCAATTGGTTTTGAACTATCTGCACTTTTTGCTTTGATATCCGCTATATAAATATTACCACCATTTGCCCAATCACACTTTAATGTAACCTTAGACGTAAAGTAATCACCATCTGATACTTTAACCCATTTAGCAGCTTTACCATTACTATCTTTTACTGTAGGTTTTGACAAGTTTGCCCCACATTCATCTCCAGATGTTAAAAATAAAGTTTGTTTTGCAGCTCCTAAATTACAAGTAGAACTAAATGTACTGTCACTTGCCCCCTTGCAAGATAGTCCTGTTTGTGGGCAATTTATTTTAACCGGTCCATTTATATATGCCTTAAAATCAATGATACTTTCATCATACATTCCTATTTCTTTGATTATTTCTTTTTCGGCCTCATCTTCAGTGTCATATATAAGTTTTCCGTCTTTTACTTTTAACCCTTCTTTGTATTTTTCAGGCACATTTCCAAATATAGTTGTAAATAACTCATCACCATATGCAACATTTAATGCTGTTTCATCAAAATCACCATCAATTTCTGCTGATTTACCTGTAACATATAAAGTATACATTTCCTTGTAGCTTTGCATATCTGTTTTAAATGTAGCCTCATTTGCCCTCCCTATTATACCACTATTTGATATTGATAATATTATAGCTGCAGCTAATATTATCATTACAATTATTGTTATAACTAGGACAATCAATGATATTCCTCTTCTTTTGTTAGTTTCCATTCTCATTCCTCCTTCTATTTTAGAAACTATATATAATCATAGTCTTACTATGTTTATATCCTACATAATTTTTATAAACTCAAAAAAGCCAGCTATGTAGTTTCCACATAACTAACCCATTTTTCCTATTACATTTTGTTTGCATGCTAAACATAGCTACGCCTGTAGCTTTATTTTTAGATTGTATGCTCTCTCTCTCCAGAGTATCAATGTCTGCATGCATTATAGTTAACATATTTACACCTCTTTTCATAAATATAAATCCTTACCATATAATTCTACTATATTCCTTTAATTTTTTCAACACCTATACATATTTTTTTATTAACTATATTTCATCATTTAAATAGTCTTTTAAAGTGCTAAATTTTAGGTCTCTATTCTATTTTTGTAATATTTCTGATATAATATGTATGGTGATAGAAATGAATAAAAATATTACTTGGATGAATGATATAAACATCGCTCACAGAGGACTTCATAATATATCAAAAGGAATACCGGAAAACACCATACTTGCTTTTGACCAGGCTATAAATAACCATTATGCCATAGAACTAGATGTTCACATATTAAAAGATGGTACCTTAATTGTTTTTCATGATGACACTCTAAAAAGATGTTGTAATATAGATAAAAAAGTTAAAACTATGACATACGAAGAAATTAACAAACTTACTTTATTTGACACTGAACATAAAATACCTACTCTAGAGGATGTTTTAAGTTACATAGATGGCAGGGTACCTCTAATTATAGAAATAAAGACTGATAAAAGCGCTAGAAACATCTGTCCTAAACTTACTAAATTGTTAAAAAAATATAAAGGTAAAGTTGCAGTTAAATCGTTCAGTCCATTCATTATATATTGGTTTAAAAAGCATTACTCAGACATTCCAAGAGGACTACTTGCAGCAAATTTCGATACTGAAAAAAGTTTTAAAATAGTAAAAAAAATATTTTTATCAAGTTTACTATTTATGCCACTTTGTAAACCAGATTTTCTTTCAATTCAATTAAAAATGCTTAAATGCAAAAAAATTAAAAGGATTAAAAGAGAACAAAATCTACCCGTACTCGGTTGGACCTTCAAAACAAAATTAGATAGAATAAATTATGAACATTATTGTGATAGCTATATTTTTGAAAATGTAGAATAATAGTAAAAGCTAGGAAATATTACTTCCTAGCTTTTTATTGATTATTTTTTACTTTTTGTATTAAACACAAGACAAATTGAAACACAGAACATAAATACGTAAAATAAAATTATCGCTTTATAAATCAAATACTTTATTATCCCCGTGAAACATCCGAATGCTACCAGTATAATAACCCCTAATGCACATTTTGCCGCTGCGCTTATTTCATTACTTTTCATATACAGTTCTCCTTAATTATAATTTGAATCTTACATTGTTACCTATATAATTATATCACCGTTTCCATATTATGTCAACAATAAAAAAGAAGTACCTAGAAATAGGCACTTCCATTACACTCAATATAACTACAATTAAGCGATTATGTTCGATACAGAACCTGCACCAACTGTTCTACCACCTTCACGGATAGCGAATTTTAATCCTTTTTCGATAGCTATTGGAGTTATTAATTTAATCTTCATTGTTACGTTATCTCCTGGCATTACCATTTCTTTATCTTTTGGTAATTCGATAACACCTGTAACGTCAGTTGTTCTGAAATAGAATTGTGGTCTATATCCTTGGAAGAATGGAGTATGTCTTCCACCTTCTTCTTTAGTTAAGATATAAACTTCAGCTTCGAATTCAGTATGTGGGTGAATTGTTCCTGGTTTAGCAAGAACTTGACCTCTTTCAACTTCGTTTCTTTGAATACCTCTTAGAAGAACACCAGCGTTATCTCCGCATTGTGCTTCGTCTAGAGATTTTCTAAACATTTCGATACCAGTTACAACTGTTTTCTTAGATTCATCGCTTAAACCAACGATTTCAACTTCTTCAGAAACTTTTAGAGTTCCTCTTTCTATTCTACCAGTTACAACTGTTCCTCTACCTGTGATAGTGAATACGTCTTCTATTGGCATTAAGAAAGGTTTATCTGTATCTCTTTCTGGAGTTGGGATATACTCGTCAATTGCTTTTAATAATTCTTGAATTGGAGCATATTCTGGTGCATTAGGATCTGTTGAAGTACATTCTAATGCTTTTAATGCTGAACCTTTAACTACTGGAATTTCATCTCCAGGGAAATCATATTTAGATAATAAATCTCTGATATCCATTTCAACTAATTCTAATAATTCTTCGTCATCAACTTGGTCAACTTTGTTCATGAATACTACAATGTAAGGAACACCAACTTGTCTTGCAAGTAATATATGTTCTCTTGTTTGTGGCATTGGACCATCAGCTGCAGAAACAACTAGTATAGCACCATCCATTTGTGCTGCACCAGTGATCATGTTTTTAACATAGTCAGCGTGTCCTGGGCAGTCAACGTGAGCGTAGTGTCTATTTGGTGTTTCGTATTCAACGTGAGCTGTAGAGATTGTGATACCTCTTGCTCTTTCTTCTGGAGCTCCATCGATTTGATCGTATGCTTTAAATTCTGCTCCACCTGATAAAGAAGCTACTTTTGTAATAGCTGCTGTTAATGTTGTTTTACCATGGTCAACGTGACCGATTGTTCCAACATTACAATGTGGTTTAGTTCTCTCGTATTTAGCTTTTGCCATTTTAAATTCCTCCTTATATAAATAAATTATACTCATTTAAGTAATGCTTACGCATTATTTTAAACTATTTTACTATAAAATACCATCTTTTGCAACACATCAGACAATATTTTATAGTTTTTACCTGTTTTTTAACAAATTAATCTTCTTTTTTAGCTCTGCTTGAAACAATGCTATCAAGAACTGATTTTGGAACTTCTTCATAGTGACTAGGTTCCATTGAGTAAGTACCTCTTCCTTGAGTTTTACTTCTTAAATCTGTTGCATATCCAAACATTTCAGATAGTGGTATATGTGAATGAATTTCTGTAGTTCCGTTGTTTGTATCCATACCTTCTAGTCTTCCACGTCTAGAGTTTACATCACCAATAACATCTCCCATGTATTCTTCTGGAACTGTTATTTCAACTTTCATTATAGGCTCTAATAATACTGCTCCACCTTGACGGCAAGCTTCTTTGAATGCCATAGAACCTGCAATGTGGAATGCTGCTTCAGATGAGTCAACATCATGGTAAGAACCATCAACTAAAGCTACTTTAACGTCTACAACAGGATATCCTGCAAGTACACCAGCTTTCATAGCTTCTTGAACACCTTCATCTGTTGGTTTAACATATTCCTTAGGAACAACACCACCAACGATTTTAGATTGGAATTCGTATCCTTTTCCTGGCTCATTTGGTTCAACTTCTAGCCATACATGACCATATTGTCCTCTACCACCAGATTGACGTATAAATTTACCTTCAACCTTAACTGGTCTCTTAATTGTTTCTTTATATGCAACTTGTGGTTTACCTACATTACATTCAACGTGGAATTCACGTTTTAATCTATCAACAATGATATCTAGGTGTAATTCACCCATACCAGCGATAACAGTTTGACCTGTTTCTTGGTTTGTATATGTTTTAAATGATGGATCTTCTTCTGCAAGTTTTGCAAGAGCTATACCCATTTTTTCCTGGTCAGCTTTTGATTTAGGCTCAATAGCTATATCAATAACTGGATCAGGAAATTCAATTGATTCAAGTATTATAGGATGTTGTTCATCACATAATGTATCACCAGTTGAAACATCTTTTAGTCCAACTGCTGCCGCGATGTCACCAGCATAAACTTTATCAATATCTTTTCTTTCATTAGAGTGCATTTGAAGAATTCTACCAATTCTTTCTTTTTTGCCCTTATTTGCATTATATACATAAGAGCCACTCTCTAATGTACCAGAATATACTCTGAAGAATGTTAATTTACCAACGAATGGGTCAGTTGCAATTTTAAAAGCTAAAGCTGCAAATGGCTCTTTATCGTCAGATTTTCTTTCATCTTCTTCTCCATTTGGAAGTATTCCTCTTATATGAGGTACATCTAATGGTGATGGCATGTAATCAACTATAGCATCTAATAACTTTTGCACACCTTTGTTTTTATATGATGTACCGCAAGTTACTGGAACCATTTTATTTTCTATTGTTGATTGTCTTATACATTTCTTTATTTCTTCGATTGAAAGTTCTTCACCTTCTAAATATTTTTCCATTAAATTATCATCAAATTCAACAATGTGATCCAATAATTCTGTTCTATATTTTTCAGCATCAGCTTTCATATCTTCTGGAATTTCTTCTTGACGAATGTCTTTTCCAAGTTCGTCATAATATACATATGCTTTCATTTCAACTAGGTCAACAATACCTTTAAATGTATCTTCTTTACCTATTGGTAATTGGATAGGTACTGCATTTGCGCCCAATCTTGTTCTAAGCATATTAACACAGTTATAGAAATCTGCACCCATAATATCCATTTTGTTAACGTATATCATTCTAGGTACACTATATTTGTTTGCTTGTCTCCATACAGTTTCAGATTGTGGTTGAACGCCACCTTTTGCACATAAAACTGTTACAGAACCATCTAGAACTCTTAGAGATCTTTCAACCTCAATTGTAAAGTCAACGTGTCCTGGAGTATCAATAATATTTATTCTATTATTATTCCAGAAACAAGTTGTAGCAGCTGAAGTAATTGTTATACCTCTTTCTTGCTCTTGTTCCATCCAGTCCATAGTAGCTCCACCATCATGAACTTCTCCTATTTTATGTGTTTTACCTGTATAGAAAAGTATTCTTTCAGTAGTAGTTGTTTTACCAGCATCAATATGAGCCATGATACCGATATTTCTTGTCCTCTCAAGAGGATATTCTCTATCTGCCACTTTAAATTACCTCCTAAACTCTTTGGTTTACCATCTGTAATGTGCAAATGCTTTGTTTGCTTCTGCCATACGATGTGTATCTTCTTTTTTCTTGAATGCTCCACCTTGACCGTTTATAGCATCCATAATTTCGTTAGCTAGTTTTTCATCCATTCCGTGTTCATTTCTTTTTCTAGCATATTCAACTAACCATCTAATACCTAAACTTTGTCTTCTGTCAGGTCTAATTTCGATAGGAACTTGGTAAGTTGCTCCACCTACTCTTCTTGCCTTAACTTCAAGTACAGGCATTACGTTATCCATAGCTTGTTGGAATGCATCAAGAGCATTTCTTCCTGTCTTTTCTGCAACCATATCAAAAGCTGAATAAACTATTTTTTCTGCAACTGTTTTCTTTCCGTCCCACATAACTTTATTTATTAGTTTTGTAACAACTTTAGAACCATAAATTGCATCTGGCATTACTTCTCTTTTTACTAAATGTCCTTTTCTTGGCACTTTTCTTCCCTCCTTACTGGTACTCAAAAATTCTTAAATTTTTGTCAGTGCTTTTATTAAAACTACTTTGTGTATATTTTAAAATCAAGCACCATAATGTTTTTACTTCTTAGCTTTCTTAGCACCATATTTTGATTTAGATTGTACTCTACCAGCAACACCTGCTGTATCTAGTACGCCTCTAATAATATGATATCTAACACCTGGAAGATCTTTTACTCTTCCACCTCTAATAAGAACAACACTGTGCTCTTGTAAGTTATGACCTATACCTGGAATATAAGCTGAAACTTCCATTCCGTTTGTAAGTCTAACTCTGGCTACTTTTCTTAAAGCTGAGTTTGGCTTTTTAGGTGTTTGAGTTTTAACTACTGTACAAACTCCTCTTTTTTGTGGTGATGATACATCTGTAGCTATTTTTCTTCTAGAGTTGTATCCTCTTTGTAAAGCTGGAGATTTAGATTTTGTAGTTTTATCTTCTCTTCCTTTTCTAACTAATTGACTAAATGTTGGCACTTGACTTCACCTCCTTGATTAATATATTTACAATATTTGAAATGTTACAAAAATATTACAAGCACCTCAAACATGCTATTATATTATAGCATTTCAGGTGCTTTGATGTCAACATAAAATACCCAGTTTTTTACTTTATTCTCTATTTTCTGTTGTATTATTTATGTAATTCATAATTTTACCATTTATTTTTACTCAATAATTATTAATACACTTTATTGAGAGTTGCAATATATTCAAATTATTACTTTAAATGTGCCATTATCAATTGTAGTTTTTCCAACGTATGTTTACTTTTCATGTTATCACAAGCCAAAAGAAAAACAGATAGAAAATATTCTATCCGTTTTCGTAAATTTCCTTTTTATTAATTTCACTGATTAAAGTATAGACTGATTTAGAAGTCATTTTTAATTTCAATATCAGTGTCTAGCACCTCGCCGGCTTTCGACAGATATTTGGTTAATTTAGCAGGTATTTTTTCATTTTCATTAACACGATTATACAATTTTTCATCATCAATAGAAAACTCTTTTTCACCATATCTTAAATACACATCATATGATGCACTATGATATATAGGTGTCAGTATCTTTCCTGTTCTACTAAATGTAGTATAGCTTGCCTGATAATCTTTTTTTACAACCGTAACAAAAATGTTTTCCTCTACTACTTCAGCTGTATTAATTTTTACATAAACCGCATTATATACGTTCCAAATGCCTAATCCAATAAATAATATAATTAAAATGACCATAATAATTGCAAACCAATGCAAAATGCCAATAGATATGCCATCCCTAAAAAGTAATGCGTCTAAAATATCAGACATATTTATCCCTCCAATTATGAAATGATTTATATAATATTAGTGCACATGTTATAACATAAGTTACATAGTCAAGCAACTTTTATCTGTATTTTTTGATATTGCTACCATTTCTATTTTTCAAATTCAAAAAACATTTTTAGCAAATAACTAAAAAATAAGTAAACCCAATTTATTAAACTTTTACTAATAATTTGGATTTACTTCATTATTCCTTGTTTTTCTTTACAAATTTATTTATACCATTTATCTTTCTTTTTTAAATCTTTCAAGTTCTTTTCTTAAATTTTCTCTTTCAGCTGTAACCCTTTCTTTTATGCTATCTATTTTAAGTTTAACATTCGGGAAAGCATGTACAATACGTCTTGTAAATATTGATTTTTCTCTCAATACTTGCTTTATCTTTTCCGTTATTTCTTCTGTATTGTCTAGTTTTACCTTTGATAAAGTATCTTTAAAGCTTAACATTAATTTAGAAGAAACAACATAGTCTACTGCAAATATAACAAACAAAATTATTGATATTATCTGCAAAGTATCTTCTGGTATTTTTGATATTATCATATTGATTTCTGGATTTACAAAGTACATTATAACAGTAGCAACAACACCAAAAGCTATTGAATTTATTAGGCATATTCTTCCGTTAATATTAAACTTTTTATTAGAATAATCCCACCATCTGGCTTTAAAAATTTTCTCCATGAAAAAACTGGTTAAATATTCTAGTACAGAACAAACTATAATGGACATTACAAAAAACACCACATAATCGTTCATATATCTTTTAAGTAGCAAAATTATACTAAGTGCCCCAAAACCATAAATTGGGCAATATGGGCCTATTAAAAAGCCTCTATCTACAAATTTCTTTGCAGGAATGGAACACACTATTGCCTCCATTACCCATCCGTAAAAACGAGTATATCAAAAACAAAATAAAATATTTATATACAACTGTCATAGTTTTCCCCCTTTATATTTTTATCCATTCAACTGTATCACTAACTACCTCACCTATTTTTTCCTCATTTGGAATATAATGAGTCATTTCATCATACCATTTTATACTTTTTTGAACTGCACCTATTTTATCATATATTTCATTTGCACTAGTTGGTGTAGCGACATAATCATGTTTAGATTGAATAATATATGTATCTGCTTTAACTCTATCTAGATTTGCTCTGACATACGCCTGTAACCTTCTAAGTTCCATACTATTTACTATCTTAGAATACTTAAAACTACTAAGAACCGTTTTTATATGATATATTTTTTGTTTAGGATTTTTAGTATATATAGTCCAAACAAAATTTTTAAAGTTCCATATATGCATAGGAGCATTAAACAAGACTAATTTATCAATCTTCATATTGGTAGCAAGTCCCAATGACACTAGACCACCCATAGAATACCCAAACACATATTTTTTCTTGTATTCTCCACAATTCTTCATTATATATTTTTCTAAATCATTAATAATATCTTCGTACTTAGTACCTATTTTGATTTTCCCTTTTATTCCGTGCCCCTTAAGTAAAGGAGTAAATATATCTTCCTCGTTAATTCCGTTTTTTATTAACTCATTTTTTATGCTTAATATATCCTTTGGAGTACCGCCAAAGCCATGAATTACAATATATGCTATATCTTTCAATTTTTTCACCGAAATTATTATATCATTTTTATAATATATATTAAATAGAAAATGCGAAATTTGTCGTGTAACATACATAAAAAATGCTGGAATTACCCAGCATTTTTTATATTTCACTATTAAACATTAGAAGAATTTACAGTAATATTCATTTTTTCTAATTCTTCGAATATCACTTTTTCATTATGACTACTACCTGATATATACACATTTAAACGTGAAATCTCATTTTGTAATGCAACATCAAGTACTTTATCAAAAATTGAAATAAAAGTTTCCTTACTTAATTTATCTTTTTTCAGTATTTTAGTAGAAAATGTACTATCTCCATAAATTATACCCTCATTTCCATGCAGTGTGACAAAAAAATTAGAAAAACCAAACTTAACAAGTATAAACGGTTTCTTAAAATCCTCGTACATAAACATCCTCCTTTAAGCACTGGCCCTTAGGTTTATTTTAGTTGTAGAAACATTATATCACTCATGTCAATATAATATGCCAAAAAGTACAGTAGTAGGTACAGTAACTGGGAAATATTTTTAGAATACAAATACATTCTTGAATAAAATGAAAAACGCTGCAAGCCACATATTCTAGCTCCTTGCAACGCTTGTATATATATAACAAAAGCTAAGCTCTTGCCTAGCTATTTGGCTCCTCAAGTTGGACTCGAACCAACGACCTATCGGTTAACAGCCGAGCGCTCTACCG
>CAKPEI010000001.1 GCA_934149365.1 uncultured Clostridia bacterium | reverse complement strand
ATTCCACTATTTGATAGTGATAAAATTATTGCCGCGGCTAATATTATCATTACTATTATTGTTATTACTAATACTATTAATGATATTCCGCTTTTTGTTTTTTGTATTTTTCATACTCTTTAAACCTCCTATATATTTTAACTATTTATGTATATCATGATTTATATCATGTTTATACCTTGCTTAATTTTTGTTTTTAAAACGCAAAAAAGTCAGCTATGTATATTTACATAACTAACTTTATATTGCTAAATATTATGTTTGGTTTTTGAGCGCAAAAAGCCTTATCTAGTTCATTTCTAGATATTACTTGTGTGTGTGTGTGTGTGTGTGTGTGTGTGTGTGTGTGTGTGTGTGTACGCCCACAGCGTTTTCACGTACTTTAGTTGACATATATTGCACCCCTTCTCTTTTTATGTATCTATTCTACAATATGCAAAAACTTTTTTCAATACTTTTTTACATTATTTTCATTTTTTAACAGACAAAATTCGACATTTGAGTTTTAATTATTTTTTCAAAATTGCTTTTTATTTACAAAAAATATTGCTAAAAAGCTTACATATGATATAATTTGATTAATATTTTTTTCGTAAATACCCCCTATCTTACGAAAGGAATGTGAATATTATGGGAAAATTATATACCAAATACAAAAGCTTAAAAGGAAAAGATAGTTCTATGCTATATCTTTTTAAGAGTGGTATCTTTTATATTGGTTTAGATGAAGATGCTAAAAAATTAAATGAAACACTAGGCTTAAAGCTTACTAATTTTGATGGAAATACAGTAAAATGTGGCTTTCCTTCAAATAGTTTGGAAACTTATTTAACTAAACTACAAGACAGTAATATTAACTTTAGGTTAATAGATAATTCATTTGATACTATCGAAAGTCCAGAGGCTTATCTTAACAGTATGAATATAAAGAAGATTATAGAGACACTTAAGAATATTGATATGGATAGTACCTCACCTAAAGAAGCTTATGATGTTTTGTATAAATTAAAAAGTATTATTTAAAATTTGGTATAAAAAAATAACTTAGATTTAATCAAAATGATTTCTAAGTTATTTTTTATGCAAATTTAATATCCTGTTACTGTGCCACTTTTATTGTATATTGCAGTAGGTTCACCTTTTAAATTATCTTTGCTTATTCCTTCTATTTGTAATTCTGAATTATTACGTACTGCATAAGCTACATTATATGCTTCCACTATATATGTCATATCACTTACATTTAATATATTATCATTATTAATATCATACTTCTTTAATTCATCCCAATTATCATCTGAGCTATCTTTATTATAATTTGCTGTTATTATATCACTATCTAACTCATTTATTACTCCATCTTTATTTAAATCATACTCTTCTTTATATTTGCTTTTATCACTAACTGCTTCTATTTTACCTGATTTTGCACTACTGCTATCTATTATTTTTAAATATCCTTTGTTTTCTATACAGCTAACTTTATTACCATATATACTATATCCTGCTAAATCTAATACAATTTCTCTATTAGCATATACTGTTACACTGGTAGACACTTCTATATTACTAACTAATGTGATTGTTGTTTCTCCATCCTTAGATGAAGCATCAACAGCCGCTTTAAGCGTACTATATTTTGTATCTCCTATTTTGGCCACACATACTTCTATACCGCCTTCTTCTGATAGTATATATTTATCTGGGTCATATCCTGATTTCTCTAGCTTATCCGTAGCATAATTTACAAAACTTCCTCCATTTTCTGCTTGTTCTGCCACAGTCATAAGTAACCATTCTGAATGTGCCACTTCTACTAATTCTTTAGCATTTGATACATCATTATCTGCCTTTGCTTTGTTTGCTTTTGATATTATTCCACTGTTTGATAATGATAAAATGATTGCTGCGGCTAGTATTATCATTACTATTATCGTTATTACTAACACTATTAAACTTATACCTTTTTTGTTTTTCATATATTTTCCCCTTTCTTTAGTTTTCTACTACTGAGCCTTCTTTGTTATATATTGCTTCAGGCTCACCTTTTAAATTGTTTTTGTTTATGTCTTTTATATTTAAAATACTGTCTTCCCCACTATTTAATACAGCATATCCGTCATTATAATGGTTAATAATAAGAGTTATATCATCAAGATTGATTATTTTATCATCATTAAGGTCACATTTTTTTATGTCTTCAGAGGTATCATCATTAATTGTAGTATTATAGTTTTCTATTATTTTATCTATATCTTTTTGCCCCACAACACCATCACCATTTATATCATATTTACTAACATATTTACTTTTATCACTCGCAGCTACTATGCTTCCACTTTTACTAGAACTTGTATCTTTTAATGTTAAAGTACCAGAATTACTTATTGCATTTCCAACATTATTTGTTACTGAATATCCTAACATATCTATGACTATATTTTTTTCAGTATCTATAGTAATAGTGTTTGAAAGATTAATACTATATGCTAAATTAATAACAGTTTTTACATTTTCTTTTGCACTGTCTATAGCATCCTGTAAAGAAGCATACTTTACCTCTCCTATCTTAGCTACACATACTTCTATACCACCTTCTTCTGATAATATATATTTATCTGGATCATATCCTGACTTTTCTAACTTATCTGTGGCATAATTTACAAAGTTTCCTCCATTTTCTGTTTGCTCATCTGCAGTCATAAGTAACCATTCTGAATGCGCCACTTCTACTAATTCTTTAGCATTTGATACATCATTATCTGCCTTTGCTTTGTTTGCCTTTGATATTATTCCACTATTTGATAATGATAGTATTATTGCAGCAGATAGTATTATCATTACTATTATTGTTATTACCAGTACTATTAAACTTATACCTTTTTTGTTTTTCATATGTTCTTCCTCCATTTTTTTATAACTTGTATATATTATTTCACATTATAGCGAATTTTGCAATTATTTTTAATTGCTTTTGCATATTTTTAATCTGTTTTCTATGTATATATGGCTGTGTGTATTTACATGATTTACTACCAGATTATGCCTTAATTTATTTAAACGCAAAAAAGCTAGCTATACATTTACTGTATAACTAACTCTTCTTTATCTAATATATATGTCTTTAACGCGTAAAAAACTCTATCTAGCTTATTTCTAGATATTACTTGTGTGTGTGTATTACTCTCCCAATGGTTTTGCACGTTTTAGTTAACATTTTATTACCTCTCTTATAATATTTTTCATGTCTATATATTACTATATATTTTTACATTTTTCAATACTTTTTTATATTCTTTAGTTATTATATTTATCCCAGTCTACCAATTTTTTTTCCAATAATTTAAAGTCAACCGTATTTTTTATATAGCCAACATCTATATCTTTAATTTTTTGATTATACACAACTTTTGCATATTTTACTATTTTATTGCTGTTATTATTTATATATTTTAATTCGCCCATAATTACTTCTCTATATTTCAAATCTTTTTCATTTGATAGTATATATGGCTCTAACTCAGTTATTGGTACTGGTATCATATTACTTATCCTTAAAGTCCCATATAAACGTCTGCTATCATGCATCCTTATTATTGTCTTTGTATCTTTTCTAATAACTTTATTCCCATAATCTATGTATCAGACTTTTTAGGGGAAGACATCGGAATATAATAGTTAAAGTCATTTATAGTTAATACAATTCCAACATACTTTCTTTCATGATTTCTATTTCCTTCTTTATTATCATAAATTTTATCATCAAATTGTCTCAAATATTTTATATATTTATCATTAACACTATATAAATTTAACTTCATACCCTTCTCCTCTAAAAATAAGAGAAGTATATCACATATGGATACCTTCTCTTGATGTTAACTTTCTCACTTATATGGCTGTGAAACACCCGATTTATAACTTTCTCATTTATATGGCTGTGAAACACCACGATTTTGTTATATTTATTATACTATTTTCTTGCCTTATCTGTCAAGTAATACCAATAAATATACTATTATTGTATGTAATTTATACATTATTAGTACATATAATTACATACTTTTTATATTCCTTCATTTTCTACAATGTATCTTTTAAGCATACCGTTTTTTATCTCTCCAAGTCCAGAATATTTTGTTCCGTTATATACTCTAACTAGTTTGTCTTGCTCTTCAAATTTAAGCTTAACGCCATTTAAATATTTAGTATACTCTTCTTTTTTTAAAGACACTTTCTTTAAGTCTTGATAGTATTTTTCTATAGGTACAACCTTAGCTTTCATATCATCATAACTCATTCTTAGAAAATCATAAAGGTCTATGCTATCTTTTATATCAAAATTACCATTTTTAAGTCTTGTAAGTTCAAGCATTGTAGCACCGCAACCTATTTTTTTACCTATGTCATTTACCAAACTACGTATATATGTACCTTTTGTACAATACACATCAAAGGATACTTCTCTTTTCCTTAAATCTACTGCAATGTTATCTATGTTATATATCTCTATTTGTCTAGGCTTTAATTTTACCTCTTTACCTTCCCTTGCATACTCATATGCTCTTTTTCCTTCTACCCTTATAGCGCTATATATTGGAGGTGTCTGTTCTTGTTTACCTATGAATCTCTTTATTCTTTCTCTAATATATATTTCATCATTACGTATAACTGAAGCAAAAACAATTCTACCTGTTATATCATAAGTATTTGTCTCAACTCCTAAAAGCATTTTCACTCTATATACTTTAGTTTCTGCCATAAGCTCGTCCGCTATTTTAGTGGCATCACCAATAACAATGGGAAGCACGCCTGTTGCTATTGGGTCTAATGTTCCTGTATGACCAACTTTTGAACCCTCAAATATTTTTTTTATAACATCAACAACATCATAAGATGTTATACCTGCTGGTTTGTTTATATTTAATATTCCTGTTACTTTCAACTACAAGTTCACTCCTACTATTTTTATTATTTCATCTTTTACATTATCTATTTCTTCGTTTACTGTAAAACCTGCCGCATTTATGTGACCACCGCCACCAAACGTCGCTGCTATTTTAGATACATCATAATCAAAATTAGATCTTAGACTAACTTTGTATGTTCCATCTTCTAACCCTCTTGCATATATTGCAACATCAACACCTACAACACATCTTAAGTAATTAACTAAGCCCTCTGCATCTTCATCTGGTATATCTAATTTTTTTAGTACACTATTTGGAACTTTAGCATACCTAATTCTGCCATCATAGTAAGTTTCCATATTGTCTATTACATATGCAATAAGTTTAAGTCTGTTTTCTTTCATTGTATCGTTAACCATTTTACATATATATGTAAAATCTATTCCGGTATCTAATAATTTACCCGCTATATAATGCGTTTTAGATGTTGTATTTCTGTAATTAAAGCTACCTGTATCTGTGACAATACCCATATATATATACCTAGCTACCTCTTTAGTAACTTCTATATCACATGTATCAAAAAGCTCGTATACAAGTTCACACGCAGCTGGAGATTTGCTATTTATAACCATAACATCCGCTTTAATTTTCGTATTTTGATGATGATCTATTACCAATACTTTTTTAGCTCTATTTAGATCTCGCTCATCAAGAGTTAATCTATCAACACTTGAAGCATCCACAGCTATAAGCAAATCATAGTCTTTTTCAGGTAGTTTTACTTCAACTTGTTTAAGTTCATCTAAAAAGCTAAATCTATCTGAATAAGATGGAATTATTACATGTGCATCTTTTCCCATATTTTTCAAAGTCAAATACATAGCCATAGAAGAGCCTATAGCATCTCCGTCTGGACTTATATGTGTCACAATATATATGCTACTACTTTCTTCTATTAGCTTCATTGCTTCTTTAAATTTCTCTAACATCTAACCTCACCTTATTTACACTTTATTCTTCTGCATTTTCCTTAGATATGTTAAGGCTTTCTATAACCTTGTCCATATAGCTTCCATATTCCATTGAATCATCTTCTTCAAATATAAGTTCGGGAATATTTCTAGCTTTAAGTACCATACCTAACTCTCTTTTAATAAAACCTTTTGATTTACGTATTTCTTCTAATACTTTCTTTTTACTCTTAGTATTAAATATACTTAAGTACACCTTAGCATACTTTTGGTCTTTAGTAACCTTAACAGCTGTTACAGTTATTATTCCATCTATATTTGGGTTTTTAACTTTTTCTGATAAAATGTTACTTAAGTAATATTTAATATCTTCTTCTAATCTATCTATTTTATGCATATTATCTTTGCTCCTCTTGCATTTCATAGCATTCTAGAATATCTAATTCTTTTATGTCATTGTATTTTTCTATCTTAATACCGCATTCATATCCTTCTGCTATTTCTCTTACATCATCTTTCTCTCTCTTAATAGATTCTATTTTACCGTCATAAACGACAACAGAATCTCTTACAACTCTAACTTGTGCATTTCTTACTAGCTTACCAGATGTAATGTATGACCCTGCAATAGTACCTATGTTTGAAGCTTTGAATACTTTTCTAACTTCTGCAGTTCCAAGTGCTACTTCTTTATACTTAGGTGCAAGCATACCTTTCATTGCTGCTTCCACATCGTTTATAGCATCATATATAACATTATATAGTCTTAAATCTACTTTTTCTTTATCTGCAAGTGAAGCTGCTAAGCTATCTGGTCTTACATTAAAGCCTATTATTATAGCATTTGAAACTTTAGCAAGTGTAACATCAGATTCATTAATTCCACCTGCTGCACAATGTATAGGTCTTACTCTAACTTCCTCGTTAGAAAGTTTTACAAGTGAATCTTTTATTGCTTCTACTGAACCTTGAACATCTGCTTTTATTATAACATTAAGTTCTTTCATTTCGCCTTCTTTAATTTGGCTAAATAAATCATCAAGTGTAACTGTAGAGCCTTTTTTGATTAATTCTGCACGTGCTTTTGCTTTTCTCTTTTCTACAAGTTTATGAGCTGTTTTCTCATCTTTTACTTCATAAAAAATATCACCTGTTTGAGGAACTTGTGGAAGTCCTAATATTTCTACTGGTGTAGAAGGTCCTGCAAGTTTTACTTTTTCACCTTTGTCATTTGTCATGCTACGAACTTTACCAACTATTTCTCCTACAACTATAGTGTCTCCTACATTTAAAGTACCTCTTTGTACAAGTACAGATGCAATAGATCCTCTTGATTTATCTAATCTTGCTTCTATAACTGTACCTTTAGATTGTTTATTTGGGTTAGCTCTAAAATCTTTTACCTCTGCAACTAAAAGTATCATTTCTAAAAGATTATCAATTCCTTCACCAGTATGTGCTGAAACTGGAACTACTATAGTATCTCCACCCCATTCTTCTGGTATAAGTTCTGCTTCTAATAGCTCTTGTTTTACTTTTTCAACATTTGCAGTTGGTTTATCTATTTTGTTTATAGCAACAATAATTGAAACTCCTGCTGCTTTTGCGTGGCTTATTGCTTCTCTTGTCTGTGGTTTTATTCCATCATCGGCTGCTACTACTATAACAACTATATCTGTAACCTGCGCTCCTCTTGCTCTCATTTCCGTAAATGCTTCATGTCCTGGTGTATCTAAGAAAGTAATCTCTTTACCATTTACTTTAACTTTGTATGCACCTATATGTTGAGTAATTCCACCAGCTTCACCACTTACTACATCTGCTTTCCTTATTTTATCTAAAAGTGATGTTTTACCATGATCTACGTGTCCCATAACAGTTACAATAGGTGGTCTAACTTCTGTATTTTCAATATCATCTTCAGAATCATCAAATAGTATATCTTCTTCTGTTACAACAACTTCTTGAGTTGCATTTATTCCCATTTCTGAAGCTATTAAAAATGCTGTATCAAAGTCTATTTCTTGATTTACTGTAGCCATTATTCCAAGTGAGAATAATCTCTTAATTATATCAGCAGCTTGTGTTTTTACTGCTTCTGCAAATTGTTTTACAGTCATTGTAGCAGGAAGAGTTACTTCAGTAAGTGGAATTATCTTAGTATGATTCATTTGAACTTTAGCCTTTTTCTTTTTAGAACCATATTTTCTAGCTGATTCTCCTCTATCATAGAATTCCATCATATTGTCTGAAGAAGAATCTACTTGCATTCCTCTAAACTTACTGAATTCTAATCTAGTATCTGCTTCTCTCATTTGGTTTTTGTTTAATTTTTCTCTTCTATTTTCGCTATTTCTTTCAACATTCTTTTTCTTATCCATTAGAACATTGCTACTATAGTCTCTAGTTTCCTTTTCTATAGTTGGAGCTTGACTTGCTTCTTTGATGTATTGATTTACTTTGTATGTAGTACTATTTGATTGATTATTATATGGTCTTCTTCCGTTATTATTGTTATTATACGGTCTTCTTTCATAATTACCATTATTATTTCTTCTATCTTGACCATTTGAATTTGAACCATTTTGATTATTGTATGGTCTCCTTTGCCCCCCATTATTATTGTTATTATATGGTCTTCTTTCATAGTTACCGTTACCATTTCTTCTATCTTGATTATTTCTATTCATGTTGTTATTATTATTTTGATTATTGTAATTTGAAGTACGGTTTCTATTATCCATTGGTCTTTCTTTAACTTGAGGTTTAACTTCAGCTTTTGAAGCTTCAGCTACTACATTTACTTCTTTTTTGACTTCTTTTACTTCCGCTTTAGGCTTTTCGATAGGTTTACCATTTCTTGTTACAACTATATTGTTAATTCTGTTTTGATTTCTATTGTTATAATTGTTCTTAGAATAATTAGATCTAACTACACCTAAACCTTCTTTGTTATAGTTGCTTCTATTCATTTGATTTTCATGAACTATACTTTTTCTTTCTATACTATTTCCTGATTTAGTTGTAATATTCTCTACTTCATTTCCTTTTTCATCTGTACTTATAACTTTAACTTTTCTTCTAATTATATGAGGATTATTGTCTTTTGGGTCTTTTGCTACATTTTTTTCTGGATTATGAGGCGCAGTTTTCTTTTCTTTCAATAATTTATTTGCTACTTCCTCATCTACTGCAGATAAATGGCTTTTTACTTCTATCCCCATATCCTTTAATTTACTAATCACCTCATTTGTTCCTATGTTCATAGCCTTTGCTATTTCATGCACTTTCATTTTTCCCAATTTACATATCCTCCATTTCAATCAATAATTTCCTTAGGCTTTCTGCCTTTACTTCATTTTTAATAACTTTACTAATATTTTTCATTTTCAGGAGCTTTTTTACACATTCTTTGTCAGTACATATATATATACCTCTTGCATTTTCTTTTTTACTTTCATCTATAACTGCATTGCCGTCTTTTGAAACTATTCTAACAAGTTCATTTTTATTTAATCTTTTTCTGCAAGCAATACACATTCTTGTACATTTTTCCAAGTTTTACCTCCTAAAACAAATCTATTCTATTATTTGATTTTCTATATCTGATCTTTTCTTAATATCTATCTTCCAACCTGTAAGTATAGCTGCAAGTTTAACGTTCTGTCCTCTTGCGCCAATTGCTAATGCAAACTTATCATCTGGAACAACTATTGTAGCAATGTTTTCTTCTTCATTTATATCTATTGCTAAAATTTCTGCTGGTGATAAAGCATTTACAATAAAGCTTGGAACATCATCTGTATATGGTATTATATCTAGTTTCTCACCATTTAATTCCTTAGATACAGCATCTTTTCTTACACCTTTTTTACCAATACATGCACCAACTGGATCTATATTTTCGTCATTTGATGCAACTGCTATTTTAGTTCTATGACCAGCTTCTCTTGCAACAGCTTTTACTTCAACTAGTCCTTCTTCTATTTCAGGGACTTCTAATTCAAATAGTTTCTTTACAAAGTCTGGTGACTTACGTGACAATATAATTTGTGGTCCAAATTTTCCTGAATCTTCAACACTTAAAACATATGCTTTTATTCTTTGATGTGATTCATATATTTCAGATGGAACTAATTCTCTTGTTGGTATCATAGCTTCAACTCTACCTAAGTCTACAATCATTCCCATTCTATCAGTTCTTTGAACTACACCTACAACTATTTCTCCTTGTTTATCGCTGTATTGAGTAAGTATTAAATTCTTTTCAGCTTCTCTTACTCTTTGGATAATAATTTGTTTACCTGCAGATGCTGCTATTCTTCCAAAGTTTTTAGGTGTAACTTCAATATTTATAGTATTTCCTAATTTTGCTCTTTTAGATATTTCTTTTGCATTTTCTAAAGATATCTCTAAATCTTTATCTTCTACATTTTCTACTACTGTCTTTACAGCATATACCTTAATATTTCCTGTAACTTCATCAATATCTACTTTTACTTCTTCCTTAGTTTCATAGTTTTTCTTATATGCAGCCTCTAAAGCCATCTTTAAAGACTCTATCATATAATCTTTTGTTATTCCTTTCTCAGTTTGTAACTCATCTAATGCTTGTAATAATTCTTTTGCATTAACTTTTTCACTTCTCATTTTTTATTCCCTCCAAATAAATATTTAACTTTCAAAATCATATACAGTATTTGCATGAGCTATATTTTTTAAATCTATTAATATCTCCTCATTTTGAACTTCAATTACAATACTGTCATCATTTACTTTAACTAATTTACCTTGATACTCTTTTTCATTATTAACTTTACTAAAAAGTTTAACTTTAACTTCATAACCTATATATTTGTTATATAGTCTTACATTTTTAAGTTGTCTTTCTAGTCCTGCTGAAGATACTTCAAGTACATATCCATCTTTCACATTAACGTATTTATCAACAATATCTTCTACATTTCTGCTTAAAGCTTCGCAGTCATCTACTGCCACATTTCCTTGTGGTTTATCAACTACTATTCTATATATATTATTTTCTCCCTCTTTTACATATTCAGTATATTCAAGTTCTAGTCCTAAAGATTTAATATTTTCTAAAATAGCGTTCTCAACCTTATCTGTTAGTTGGGACATATTTTCCCTCCTTTACCATAAATTTAACTCTATATGTTTAAGTGAGAGGACGAAAACGCCCTCCCACTTAAGCTAAACTCAAATTGATATATAAATTATACTATTAATATTAAGTAAATGCAAGTTTTTTTGCTAAAATTATGTTAATTTACACTTACTTTTTAAAGATTTAATTTATATTATTCTTTTACTTTTCTTTTCCACTAATAACTAAGCATTTGTAATGTAGCCATAACTGCTTGCGGAAGGCATAACACTCCGTAAACTATCATAAGTGTATATACTATTATCCCCAGTTTATAGTATTTATTTTCTTTATTTTTTAAGTTATATATATTTCCTATTATTCCAACCAAAATAGTTACTACTGGCACAACTCCTGGAATTATATTCATAAGCAAAAATGATATTCCTAGACATATTAAAGCTATGTATAATGGATTTACTGCATTTTTTTCATTTTTAGATTTTGCCGCTTTGACTATAAGTATAACTACAACTACTAAAATAGCAAAGAAAATCAGCCCCATTAACACTAACGTAATTATTAAACCTTTTTCATCCATTTTATTTTCCACACTCCTATTTTTTAAATTATATAGTATCAAATAGAATTTAACAACTATTTATATATTTTTTATATCAGTTTTTTAATAAAAAAGTAGTCTAAGTATATATTTAACTTAAACTACATTTCACGTATATTTTTCTATAATTGTTTTAAGAATCTAAATCAATTATGCTTTTTTGAGTTCCATCACTAAATTCAACTACTGTAGTAGATCCCCAAGCTTTATGAGCAGATCCAGATTTTTGGTAAATAGCCTCAAATTCAGCTTGAGTTCCCTCATAATGTATTACACAACCTTTACCAGGGAAGGCAGAAAAGCCTACGCTAGTAACACTCTTTTTCAAATAAATATTACTTGGTTTTCCATCACTATTTAGTAAATCTGATCCTCCAAGACCTCCACCTGTTATTGTAAGTTTTTCTAAATTAGGTATTGCTCCATATAGACTACTGATATATGTTCCATTACAAGTTATAGTTTTTAATTTTAAGCAATTAGAATATTTAACTGTATCTCCAGATACACAACTATCTGGTAAATTAAGATCTTCTAGTGCCACCAAGTTATTATCAAAATTAAGTGTAGTCATACCTTCAGGAAATACTATTCCTTTAACAGTTTCATTAACACCAGTAAAAATGACATTAGTTATTGGTAATTTTCCATCTCCAAATAGCTGAAATACGCCTTCACTTGGAATTTTTACATATTCATCTGTAATTTTTGATACATCTATTGTAATCTTTAACTCAGATGTACTTGAAGCAGTAGGTTCAAGGCTATAACTTTCCACAGCAAGTTCTTTGTAAGTTATACCACCGCCATCCTTCATTTCAATATTTCCATCTTCAGACACAGTATACTTGGTTTTATCAATCCCTGCTTTTTCCAATTTTTCTTCTGCATATGCTGCAAAGCTAGAATAATTACTTCTAGATGCCTCATCCATAAACTCCCAATCAGCTTTGGCTAGAGCTATTACTTCCTTGGCACTAGCAAAATCTGTATCTGTTTTTGCCTTATTTGCTTTACCTATAATTCCGCTATTTGATAATGATAGTATTATTGCGGCTGCTAGTATTATCATTACTATTATTGTTATTACTAATACTATTAATGATATTCCACCTTTACTTTTCTTATACATTTTTCATCCTCCCATATCATATGTATTATTATTTCACATATTTCAAAAAAATACAATACATATTTGATATAAATTCATAAGTTACTCTTTTGGGAAAGTATATAAAAAAACACTATAGCGAAAAATCACTATAGCATTTTATATATAACTTGTTATTTCTCTGTCTCAATGCAAACCTTGTTTTCTTTGTAATCTACCTTAACGCTAGTGTTAGGTTTTACTTTTCCATCTAGCATTTCTTCTGCAAACTTATCTTCAATTTCTCTTTGAATTGCACGTCTTAAAGGTCTTGCACCATATACATCATCAAATCCAACTTTACTTATATGTTTTACTAGTTCATCTGTAAATGATACATCTATATCTTGAGCTTTAACTCTTTTGGCAAATTCTTTAAGCATAAGTTTTGTTATCTTCTCAACACTAGGTTCGTCAAGTTTTCTAAATATTATAATCTCATCTAATCTGTTCAAAAATTCTGGTCTAAATATCTTCTTTAGTTCGCCTTGTACTTCTTCTTTCATATCATCATAGTCTTTTTCTTTATCTGCTTTTGAAGCAAACCCTATATGTTTTTTCTCTGTTATATTTTTTATACCAGCATTTGATGTCATTATAATAACAGTGTTTTTGAAATTAACAACTCTACCATTTGAATCAGTAAGTCTGCCATCTTCTAGTATTTGAAGAAGCATATTGAACACATCAGGATGTGCTTTTTCTATTTCATCAAATAATACTATACTGTATGGTTTCCTTCTTACCTTTTCAGTAAGTTGGCCACCATCTTCATATCCAACATATCCAGGAGGAGAACCTATTAATTTAGAAACACTATGTGGTTCCATATATTCTGACATATCTAGTCTTATCATTGCATTTTCATCATTAAACAATGCTTCCGATAACGCTT
Source organism: uncultured Clostridia bacterium (assembly GCA_934149365.1). Taxonomy (GTDB): domain Bacteria; phylum Bacillota; class Clostridia; order TANB77; family CAG-465; genus CALXJE01. The sequence continues at coordinate 287,945 of CAKPEI010000001.1, read as the reverse complement.
TAGTAAGTTCTGTTTTACCAACTCCTGTAGGACCAAGTAACATAAATGACCCTATTGGTCTTTTTGGATCTTTTAGTCCAACTCTACCTCTTTTAATTGCTCTTGCTAAAGACTCAACTGCTTCATCTTGACCTATAACTCTCTTTTTAAGTATTTTATCTAAGTTTTTTAAGTTCTCTCCTTCTGTTTCAGTAAGCTTTGTAACAGGTACTTTTATACTTCTTGCAATCACTTCTGCGACATCTTCTTTAGTAACAAATGCTTTATCAGCCTTTGTCTTTTTCTCCCATTCTTTTCTTGCTTTTAAAAGTTCTTCTTTTACCTTACTTTCTTCATCTCTTACCTTTGCAGCCTTTTCAAAATCTTGTGATATAACAGCTTCCTCTTTTTCTTTATTTAATTTTTCTACCTTTTGAGCAAGTTTATTTACATTTTCTGGTTCTGTTACATTTTTAAGTTTAACCTTTGAAGAAGCTTCATCAATCAAATCTATAGCCTTATCTGGAAGATATCTATCATTGATATATCTTACACTTAATTTTACTGCAGCTTCAATTGCTTCATCTGTTATTTTAACTTTATGATGTGCTTCATATTTATCTCTAAGTCCCTTTAATATCAAAACTGTATCTTCAGCACTAGGTTCTGAAACAATGACACTTTGGAATCTTCTTTCAAGTGCTGCGTCTTTTTCTATATGTTTTCTATACTCATTTAAAGTAGTTGCCCCTATAATTTGAACTTCACCTCTTGAAAGCAAAGGTTTTAAAATATTAGCAGCATCCATTGCGCCTTCTGCAGATCCTGCACCAATTATAGTATGAAGCTCATCTATAAATAGTATTATGTTACCATTTTTCTTTATTTCTGCTAAGCATTTTTTAAGTCTTTCTTCAAAATCTCCTCTATATTTTGCACCAGCTATCATAGAAGACATATCTAAAGAAACAACTCTTTTGCCTTTTAAAACTTCTGGCACTTTTCCTTCTACAATAGATGTTGCAAGCCCTTCAACCACTGCTGTTTTACCAACACCAGGTTCGCCTATTAAAACGGGGTTATTTTTTGTTCTTCTACTTAGTATTTCTACAATTCTTTCTACTTCATTTTCTCTTCCTATAACTGGATCTAGTTTATTTTCTTTAGCCATACTTGTTAAATCTCTAGAATATTGATTCAAAGTAGGTGTTGTGTTATCTTTCTGCTCATTTTGAAATGAAGAAATAGGACTATCTTCACTTATAAGTTTTAGAAGTTCTGCAAATAGTTTTTGAGGATCTACATTTGCCTCTATAAGTATTCTAACTGCCACACTATCTATTTCTCTCATTAATGCCAAAAGAATATGTTCTGTTCCAACATAGTTATGGTTCATTCTTTTAGATTCTCTTATGCTATTTTCAACTATTCTTTTAGCTCTTGGTGTAAGTTCTGGTTCTTCATACTCTTTTGTAGTCATAACGCCATCTATCTTTATTATTTCTTGCTCTATGTAATCTAATGTAACCCCTTGATTTAATAATATTTTTGCAGCTAAACCTTCTCCTTCTTTGACTAAGCCATATAATATATGCTCTGTTCCTATATAGCTATAATTGTGTTCTATTGCAAAGTCTTTTGCAAATTCTAGAGCTGCTGCTGCTCTTTCTGTAAATTCATACATATTATTTTAGCTCCTTTCTTATATAATTACTTCTTTCTATATCTCTTTGCCCCTCCTCCATACTCTTTTTAAGCTCTAATTTAAGCATGTTAGGATGAACATTTACACTAATCTTTTGTATTAAATTTTTATCAATATCTTGCACTATTCCCAAGCTTACTCCCATTCTAACAATAGATAAGTGTTTTTCCGCCTCTTCAGTATCCATTCTTCTTGCATATTTTAAAACACCTAAAGCCCTCATAACTTTATCTTCAAAGTAAGTTTTGTCTTCCATTAGAATAGTTCTTGCTTTCTTTTCTTGATTTACTATATTTTTTACTATCTTTTCAACACTAGCAATTATTTCTTCATCAGTATATCCCATTGTTCTTTGGTTTGATATCTGATAAATATGACCTTCTGCTGCTGTATTTTCTCCATAAATTCCTCTTATCGCTATACCAAAAGCTGCAGCATCTTGAAGTAACCTTGATATGTAACCAAGTTTAGTAAGTGCTGGCAAATGTAACATCACAGATACCCTTAAACCAGAGCCGACATTAGTAGGGCAAGATGTTAAATAGCCAAACTTTTCATGCATTGCATATTCCTGTTTTTCTCCTATTTGTTTTTCAGCATTTTTAGCAATTTGATATGCTTTCTGAATATTATTACCACTTGCAAAACCTTGAATTCTTAAATGATCTTCTTCATTTATCATAATACTTAAGGTGCAGTCATCACTTAAAAGAAGTGCTCTTTTATCTTTATCTGATAAAAACTCTTTAGAAACGAGGTGCCTTTCTACTAAACTATTTAATGTTATATTATCTACCGCAGATAGTTTAATTAATTTTGCCTTATCATTTAGAACATTTTCCATAGAATTAATTAATTTATTTGCATCTTCTTTATTCATCATATTTGGGAATTTATATTCCTTAAAATTTCTTGCGAATCTTACTCTTGAAGAAATAACTATTCCATCATCATCAACTTCATAATACCACATTATTTATCACCTCTTTTTTTCAAGTCTTTTATTTTGTCCCTTATAACAGCTGCTTTTTCATATTCTTCCTTTTGCACGGCGTCTTCTAGTTCTTGTTTTAATTCTTCTAGTTTATTCTTTGGTTTTGCTCTCTTAATTTCAGATTTAACGTGATATGATTTACCATGAAGTTTCTTTAATGCTGGCTCCAATTTTTCTTCAAACGTTTCATAACACTCTGGGCAACCCAAAAGGCCAGTATTAGCATAGTCTGAAAAGCTATATCCACATTTTGGGCATATCTTTTCCTTAAGTTGTTTTACTCCAATACCAATAGGCTCATCAAAAAATGATAAAAGCATATTATCCATAAAATTCATATTAAATATTCCTAAATTATCACTGCACTCCTTACATAGATTAATTTTTTTCTTTTCTCCATTTATATTTTCCTCATACCTTACTGTTGCTTCTCTTTTTCCACAATTATTACATAACATAACAATCACACTCCTTATATAACATTCAAAACAACATTTTTAAAAATATTTGCTCTTGTAACATCTTTATCTTCCATAGATAAATTTTGAAGTGATTTATCTGAAGTCGCTACTTTTATAATTCTAGCTGCATTTTTATCAATAACATTGTAATCCAAAAGCACCTTCAAGTACACATCTACGACATGTTGCGACATTTTATTACCTATCTTGTCAAATATATTATTTATAATTTCATCTTCATACGCATTTATTTTCTTTATACGTATGTAGCCACCGCCACCTCTTCTTGTCTCAACATAGAAGCCCATTTCAGGTGCAAATCTAGTTGATATAACATAATTTATTTGTGATGGAACACATGAAAAAAGTTCAGCCAAATCGCTTCTTTTTACTTCTAAAATATCATTGCTACTCTTATCAACCTCTTCTCTTAAATACTTTTCTATCATATCTACCAAATTCATTTTCTTACCTTCTTTCACCTTTTGACCTTTTCTGACTATTATTTTATACCTATATTATATTTTTGTCAATAGAATTATTAAATATTTTTTGCATATTTACTTTTATGTTAACTTGTGATATAATTTCAACATAAAATATATATACAAATCAAATAATTTTATTTTGGAGGTAATATTAATGAGTAAAAAAATTCGGTTAATATCGCTACTTTTAATAGCAGCTTTATCTGCGGTAATTCTAAGCAGCTGTGCACTTCTTTCAAGTGAAATTCATTCTCTAAAAGGGAAACTTGCTGGTGTATCTTACACTGCAGAATTTTACGATAATTTTGGTGCAAAGTCTTTTACCGCAGAAGGTCAAAGAATTGACATTGAGGGAAATACTGTTGAAGAATCTGGATTTAATTCAGACGGAACGAGTACCACTAATTATACTCTATCTTCTGTAATAACAATTACAATTGATGGAAAACAGATGGAAAGCTGCGGTGATACTGTAATATTTGCAGAAAGCGGTTTAACAAAAGATGTCGACTTCTCTCTGCAAGATATACAAAGCACAGCAGATAATCCAATTTCCAGTTTAACATCGGTTGCAAAGGTTATAAACAAATACAAAAACGCATTTGGTAAGCCTCAAGTCGTTGTTATAAAATCACAACTTGGTGTTCCTATCTGTGCATACAGCGGTGATGATGTATATTGGGAGATTCCTGATGATTTACCCAAAATGACAAAACTTATGATTGATAAAAAAGCTTTATATATTCATAGAGCAAACTTTCAAATCATAGATAAAAACTTAATCGAATAAAACTATTTTTCAGGGCATGTTATACATGTCCTGTTTTTTGCATAAAAATATAGCCCTTTTATGGGCTATAACTCTTTTAATTTCTTGCTAATATATTTTCTTGTCACTTGCTAGATCTATTAAATTTTCCATTAAGGATAATACTGTAGTAAGACCTACACCACCAGGAACAGGTGATACTAATTTAGCTTTCTTAGCAACATTTTCTGTATCAACATCACCGACTAATTTGCTATCCATTCTATTTATTCCTACATCTATTACTATACTATTTTCCTTTACCATGTCTTCTGTTATTAAATGCGCTTTTCCTACAGCGACTACAAGTATATCTGCATTTTTAGTATGTTCCTTTAAATCTTTAGTCTTAGAATGGCAAGTTGTAACTGTAGCTCCACTATTTAAAAGCATAGCAGACATTGGTTTTCCTACAATAATACTTCTTCCAACAACCACAGCATCTTTTCCTTGTATATCAACATTTAATTCCTTTAATATAGTCATTATTCCTTTTGGAGTACACGGACATATATTGCCTGTTCCTTGAACTAGTTTTCCTACATTAACTGGGTGAAAACCATCAACATCTTTTAAAGGAGATATTTCTTCTAATATTTTCTTGCTATTTAAATGATTAAATAGTGGCAACTGAACTAATATTCCATGAACAGAGTCATCTTCATTTAACTTGGTTAAAAGCTTTTCTATATCTTCCTCTATTACCTTGTCATCAAAAACATATTCTTCCTCAAGTATTCCAAGTTCTTCACATAGCTTTCTTTTTTTAGAAACATATACTCTTGAAGAATCTTCGTTATTTGCAAGTATAACTGCTAATTTAGGTTGTATTCCTTTATTTTTTAGTTCTTCTACCTTTTCTTTTAACATTTTCTTTCTATCTTCAACTATCTTCTTTACGTTTATTATTTCTCCCACAAAATCACCTACTTATTTTATCTTATTATCCATGTAACAATTATAACTAGAGCAAGTAATACTCTGTATATTGCAAATCCTCCAAATCCAATTTTTTCTACAATATTCATTAGTGCCTTTATTGCTATCATACCAACTACAAAAGAAACAACAACTCCTAATATAAATTGGACGTTAATCATTTCCATAGTTAAATCTTTAAGCGCTAATACTGCTGCGCCAAACATTACGGGAGCACCTAGTAAAAATGAAAATTTAGCTGCTGATTTTCTATCTATTTTCATAGCTCTTGCTGCTGTCATTGTAGTACCAGATCTTGAAAAACCAGGTATCATCGCAAACATTTGACCAATACCAACTCCCATTGCTTGTTTTAAATTAAGATGCTCTATATCTGTTTCGCTTTTTGAATATTTATCTACAAAATACATTATAACACCCATAACAGCCATTGAAATTGCAACTACAAGTGGTGTCCTTATATATCTATCTATAATATCTTCAAATAGTATGCCCATTACTCCTGCTGGAATACATGCAGCTACTATATACCACATTATTTTTCCTTCATGTTTTAGATTATTAAAACTAAATTTACCGTCTTTTCCTTTAAACTTGAAACCTTCTGTAATCATTTTCCAAAAATCTTTAAAAAAGAAAATAAATATAGCCATAAATGTACCAAAGTGTAAAGCTATATCAAATACTAATTCAGCTTTTGAATCACCTAAGCCAAAATTAAATAAATATCTTATTGCAATTAAGTGCCCTGAACTTGAAATAGGAAAAAACTCAGTAATTCCTTGTACTATTCCTAAAATTATTGTTTGTAAAATTGTCATATGTTACCCCCTAAATATTATTTATAATATACTCTATTTTTTGTTTAAAATACAAAGCCGCAGTTTTTGGTGCAACTTTACTAGGTAAAGCAAGTGCATGAGTTACATTCATACCATTGTTTTTGGCATAATCAAAATCAATTCCGCCAGGTTTTGAAGCAAGGTCAATCAAATACGCATCTTTTTTTAACCTAGCTAGCCTTATTTCATCTAAAATCAAATAAGGAATTGTATTAAAAACATAATCAAATTTAGGCAAATATTTGTCTAAATCTCTTAAATCTATACTATTATACCCCAACGCCTTAATTAGTGCAAGGTCTTTTTTATTTCTTGCTTCACAATACACATTTGCACCTATTCCAAGTAACATCTTTGATAACACTTTTCCTATTTTTCCAAAACCTAATACTAATACATTACTACCGTGTAAAGTTATATCTGACATTTCCATTGCCACACTTATAGCTCCTTCTGCTGTTGGTATAGCATTTAAAATAGCAACATCTTCGTACTCCATTAAATCATAGTATTCAACTTCTTTTGCATCCAGTTTTTCCTTTACAAAACTAGGTATTGCCCCTGCAAAAACAATTTTACCCTTACATTTATTTATAAAGGTGTTTATTGATATATCTGTTCCAAAAACATTTTCATTATCTTTAGTAAAAGGAGTAGGTGCAACTATATGTTTAGCCAAACTACTATCTTCTGTTAATCTTCCCTCTTCTTTAATCATTAACTTAATATATTCTGTTCTTTTATCTGTTCCAAAGACATAAAAATAACTCAAACCAATCACCTCTTTACACTATATGATTAGTTTGAGTTTGTTTATGATAGATGTATATTAATTAATTTTCCATGTATTCTCCGCTGTAGTATCTTTAGTTAGTGTAACATTTGAGTTTAGTTTGACTACGGGGCAAACCGCAAACGTATTGCAGGCAGAGTAGCCAATCGAATTGAACATAACGAGCGCGTCCACGCTAGCAGAGCCAACGTAGCGTACATCGAAGTTCGCACGGCCGCGGCCGAAAACCGCATCGACACACGGAGAAGCAAGCCAGTACGTATCTTTAGCATTGTATACTAAACTCTTAGTCTTGTCATCTGAATTTGTTATATTCTCACTTGTTTTACTTATAGAGTAAAAATCTGAATAGTATGTTCCTAGTTCTTTTCCATCTGGTGTTGTTCTAATACTTAATGTTGTTCCTAATTTACTTTCTATTTCCCCTATTGTTAATGGTGTTGATGTTGTTATTTCGTTAAAATCAGTATCCAAATATGTTCCTTTTGGTCCTGTATATCCTAATATATTATTTACATCATCTATATTCGTACTTCTTGCTGTTCCTACTCCCTCTTTTGAATATAACTTCTCACATATTGTATTTAACATATCTGGTCCCTTTAAGTAACCACCTTTTCCTGATAATTTTACTTTTAACTGCTTATCAGCTGTATCTGTTATTGCATCTTTTTCAGATAAAACTGCCATTATTTCTAGTTCTCCATTTGCATTTACTCCTAAGTATTTCCATGTTATATCCGTATTTGTTGTTACTGTTTGTTTCGTTGGGCCTGTTTCTGAATAGCCATTAGGTGCAGTATTCTCTTCTCCACTTGTTTCATATGTGTTTTCTGCTACTGTATATCCTGTTACTACATCTCCTACTTTTATTCCTGCTTTTATTACTGCCATTGCACTCTCATTTAAATTTGCATATACTTCTCCATCTGCTCCCACTGCTCCTTTGTATCCATTATCAGCTAGTTTTTTGTTTGCATACGCTTCAAATGAACCTTCTGCTGTTTGTTCATCTGCCGTCATTAACTCCCATTCTGCTCTTAGGGTATTTACATACTCTTTTAAATTTGCTGCATCACTATCTGTCTTTGCTTTATTTGCTTTTGATATTATTCCACTATTTGATAGTGATAAAATTATTGCAGCTGCTAGTATTATCATTACTATTATTGTTATTACTAATACTATTAATGATATTCCGCTTTTTTGATTTTACTTTTGTTCTCATATTTTTTCCCCCTTTAATTTTTTCTTTTGAACAATTTTTTGTATAATCATAGTTTTTTACTATGTTAATACCTTTAGTTTTCCATTTTATTTTTAAAACAAAAAACTAGCTATATACTTTCAGCATATGACTGATTTCATCTCTTTTCCTTTATCTGCTTCTTCTACGTTTTCATTCTACTTTATATCATTACTTTTTTCAACACTTTTTGTGTTATTTTATTTATTTGTAATTTTTCTGTAACATTAGAGTTTACCTGCAAATGTAATACTATTATTTCCAAATTTATTTTTTATCTCATCTACAGTTTTATCTAGTTTTTCATATTTTTTATGTTCTTTGTTTTCACTTGTTTTATCAAATATAGATATTTGATAATTCTCGTTTAAATCTACTAAATCAGAAACACCTATACCTATTAATCTAAGTTCTCTTTCTTTATATAACTCTTTTAGCAATTTTTTTGCTTCATCATATACTTCCTTAGTAACAGAAGTAGACATATTAAGTTTCTTCTGCTTTGTATAATTTTCAAATTCTTTTGTTCTAATCTGCACTGTTACAACATTTGCATATAAATTATATTTTCTTAATCTATACGTTACCTTTTCAGTTAAATCAAGTAGTACTTTACAAAGGAATTCAAAATCTGATGTGTCTTTAATAAGTGTAGTTGAATGGCTTATACTTTTTGGAAGTTCCTTTATATAGTTTACCTCAGAGTTATCTATTCCATTTGCGTACTCCCACATTGTTTTACCATGTATACCAAATTTACTTATCATATATTCCTTACTTTTACAAGCTATATCTCCAATTTTATACATACCTAATTTATTTAATTTTGGAACTGTTTTTCTTCCAAGCATAAATAATTCATTTACATCGAGTGACCACATTTTTCTTTTTATTTCATATCTATATAATGTGTGTATTTTATTTGGCTTTTCAAAATCAGAAGCCATTTTGGCAAGTACTTTATTTTCTGATATTCCAATATTTACGGTAAACTTTAATTCTTTTTCTACTCTATCTTTTATTTCTTTAGCTATGGTAAGTATATCTCTTCCCATTAAATATTCTGTCATGTCTAAAAAACATTCATCTACTGAAAATCTTTCTATCTTATCTGTATACTCTAGAAGTAAATTATATAGCATATTTGAATATTCATGATATCTATTATAGCTACCTAGAAATACCTTCAAGTTAGGACATTTTTTTCTCGCTTTATATATAGTTTCACCTGTAACTATTCCATATTTTTTAGCTATATTGCTTTTAGCTAAAACTACTCCTCTTCTTGACTTTTCATCTCCCCCTATAATAGCAGGAATGTTTCGTATATCTACTTTACTTCCTTTTTCCAACATATCTACAGCAGTCCAAGATAAAAAAGCATTATTTACATCTACATGAAGTATTACTCTTCCCATAAAGTTATCACCTGTGTATATTATATAAACAAACGTTCTCGATGTCAATAGAAAATTATACCATATATTTCTATATGGTATAATAAAACTATAATAAATAAAGTGCTACTCTAAAGCCATAACTTTGGTGAATATATGTTGTCCCTAAAAAAGGATATCTCGTTGAAACTGGTTTAATATTCCCGTGCATTGCCCAATATCCTCCTCTTTTTACTCTAGTTTTGCCTTTACATTCCATTGTCCACTCCCATGTATTTCCTGCTACTTCGTAAAGATTTTTGGCTTTCCAATGCTCCGTAATTCCTGATTTTTGTACACCATTCATAATATTTACTTTTTCATCACCCGTTTCTTGGTTTCTATAATTAGAATGGGCACCCCAAGAAGAAGAATCTATAATACTATGATTTTCATCTTCTACAAATCTAAGCATAGCATCCCATTGTACTCCGTAAGGAAGAATAGATACAAAATGTTCATTATTTTCATACATTCCTCTAGATAGTGCTACTGCTCCCGCTATATTCTTACCATTTTTTTCAAATGTTCCAACATTTACGGTACTTGCTCCCCAAGGAACGTAGTTATATACAAACTTATCTCTTTTACTTACTATTCTTCTTGCCTCTGTTGCTTCTGTTCTTGCTTCAGTAGCTTCGTCATCTCCCATTTCATATCTTGCTAAATAAAAGCCACCATATTTCTCTACACTTGCTACCATATCTTTATATTCTTTTTGTTCTTTTTGAACAGTTAATATTTCATTTTCATCTGTTATTGTACTCATATCCGGGTTATATGGCTCAGTAACAATCCCCTCTGATAAGTATGTTTGAAGCTTTCCTTCTTTATATCCTTCTCTTCTTACAAATTCATTAATATCCTCAACCGGTATCCACACAAACTGATTTCTTTCTACCTGAGCATCAATTATTCCATCTCCATCAGTATCCTCAGCAGTAACTTTGTTATCTTGCCCCTGTACATTTTCATATATTACTAGTCCTTCTGATACTAGTTTTTCGCCTTCAATTGAAGAGGCTGTAAAGCCTTCTGGTATTACTGGGTATCTATACACCTTTCCATCTTCTGTTACTTCATAAGTACCCGTTATTTTATTATCACTTTCTGTCATTTTATATCCTAAAGACATCATTTTATTTTTGGCATAAGTTACAAAAGTTCCATCCCCAGAAACTTTTTGCTTATCTGCTTCGCTCATCAAGTTCCAATCTGTCATTAACGTATTTATTAATTCTTTTGCATTTGCATAATCCGTATTTTTCTTTGCTTTATTTGCCTTTTCTATTATTCCATTGCTTATTAAAGACAGTATTATCGCAGTAGCTAACACTATCATTACAATTATAGTAATTACTAGCACTATTAATGATATTCCATTCTTTTGTTTAGTTTTCATTTTTTCCCTCCATATTTTTCTATATTATCTCACACTATTTTAAAATTTGCAATGTATTTTAATTGCTTTATTATATAAATAACTCAAGTATTCCTACCGCTATTATTAAGACAGCTGAAAGTATAGATGTTTTACTACTTGATACCTTACTTCCTAAAAAATTCCCTATATATATCGTTAATATACTAAAAATATATAACATACTAGATACCAAAAATACATTGCATCCGTCTATACTGGAAAAAATAGCAATAGGCAGATTATTTAAAGAAAGTGTTAATGCTAAAATAATCTTATCTTTAAATCCAAACTTAGGCATTATCTTTTGTGTTTCATCTTTTTTTATTAATAAACTGTCTATTAAATAGTACATTCCAATTAAAACAAGTGAAACTGTACTTAATATATTTGCTACATTATGTGGAATTAAATGTGATATAAAACTACCAAATAAAAGAGCTAGTATAGTTATAACAAGTATCACTGTGCTTATAACTACATTGCTTTTCCAAGATATATAAATTTTTTTACTTCCATACATAACTCCAATAATGATATTATCTAAATTAGCTGCTATACCAAGCAATATAGCAGAAAGTATATTCATCAATATATTTACCCCCTTTATGTATTAAATGCCAGCTTACTTTTTTTTGACACATTTTTTATTGTACAAACATACATACAAGTTATCTTGTTTAATATAATGGTGGTGTAACATATAAAGGAGTGATACTATGTGGCATAGTTTAACTATAGAAGAAATATGCAAAAAACTAAACACTAATATTAACAAAGGTATAAGTAAAAAAGAAAGTGAAAAAAGAATAAAGAAAATAGGTTTAAATAAATTAAATGATAAGCCAAGCATTTCTATTTTTGCTCGTTTTATAAATCAATTCAAAGACTTTATGGTTATTACTCTTTTAATTTCAGCTGTTATATCTGCTTTAGCTTCTAAACTTCAAGGATCTAACGATTACATAGACTCCGTTATAATAATTTCAATTGTTTGTTTTAATGCTCTTCTTGGCGTAATACAAGAAAGCAAAGCAGAAAAGTCTATTGATGCACTAAAAAAAATGTTTTCTCCTCAAAGTAAAGTTTTAAGAGATGGCAATATAACTAGTATTCCCTCTGAAAATTTAACTATTGGTGACATTGTAATTTTAGAAACTGGTTGTTTAGTTCCTGCTGACATAAGACTAATATCTTGTAATAACTTACAAGTTGATGAATCATCTTTGACCGGCGAAGCCCTACCTATTCAAAAAGAAGCAATGTATAAAATGAAATTAGATACTCCTCTTGCAGATATAGCAAATATGGTATTTGCCTCTTCTACGGTTGTAAATGGTAATGCTACTGGCATAGTTGTAAATGTTGGCATGAATACAAGAGTTGGTAAAATAGCGAAAATGATAATTACATCAGATGATGAAATGACACCTCTTCAAAAGAAACTATCTAACGTTGGTCAGGTACTTGGAATAGTCGCTTTATGTATTTGTGTAGCTATATTTATTCTTGGTGTGTTTAAAAACTTAAGTATCTTTGAAATGTTTATGACTTCAGTAGGGCTCGCTGTTGCTGCAATCCCAGAAGGTTTACCAGCCATTGTAACTATCATATTGTCCGTTGGCATAACTAAAATGGCTAAAAAAAGCGCTATAGTTCGTAAACTACCCGCAGTTGAAACATTGGGTTGTAGTAATATAATCTGCTCTGATAAAACAGGTACTCTAACTCAAAACAAAATGACAATTGTAGAAAGTACTATACCAAACAAAACTTTTTTAGAGTATGCCTCTTTATGTACAAATGTAAAAAACATCAAAACTAGTAAAGGAATTGAAGCTTCAGGATTACCCACAGAAATGGCAATATATAACTATGCAAAATTTAGTAATATTTTACCTGATATTATTAAAGCTAAATACCCTAGAATAGATGAAATACCATTTGATTCTTCCAGAAAGTTAATGTCTGTTGTTGTTCAAAAAGATGGTAAATATTTAATAATAACAAAAGGCGCTCCGGATATACTTTTAAATTTGTGTTCTCATAAATATGAAAATGGAAGTATCTCAGAAATGTATTATTCTGACAAACAAAATATATTAAAGAAAAACGAAAAAATGGCAAATAAGGCTCTTAGAGTTATAGCTGTAGCATACAAAGAATGCACTAGTAAACCAGATATAACTAGCATATCTTGCATTGAAAATGGCCTAACTTTCGCAGGACTTTTAGGAATGATAGATCCTCCAAGAGAAGGAGTTAAAGAGTCTATTAAAACATGTAACACAGCAGGCGTTAAAGTCGTTATGATAACAGGTGACCATATTTTAACTGCTACTGCTATTGCCAAAAATTTAGGTATACTTAAGGGAAATGATTTAGCTATAACAGGAAAAGAATTAGATAATATGTCTGATAACTTACTTAGAAAAAACATAATGAAATATTCTGTATTTGCAAGAGTAACTCCAGAACACAAGGTTAGAATTGTAAAGACGTTTAAATCGCAAAACAAAGTAGTAGCAATGACAGGAGATGGCGTAAATGATGCACCCGCTTTAAAAAATGCAGATATAGGTATCGCTATGGGAATGTCTGGCAGTGATGTTGCTAAAAATGCTGCAGATATAGTCCTTACTGACGATAATTTTGTAACTATTACAGAAGCGGTTAAAGAAGGAAGACATATATATGCCAACATTCGTAAGGCAATTCACTTTTTAATAGCTACAAATATAGGAGAAATTGTAACCATATTTTTTGCTATACTTCTTGGAATGAAGTCTCCTCTTCTTGCTATACACCTGTTATGGATAAATTTGATAACAGACTCTCTTCCTGCTATTGCTCTAGGTTTAGAAAAGTGTGACAAAAATATTATGAATAAAGAACCTATAAACTCGAAAAAAGGGTTCTTCTCAGACGGACTAGGTATAAAAATAGTAACACAAGGTATGCTAATAGGATTTCTTGATTTAGCGCTATTTTACATAGGAGAAACAAATTATGATTTAATTACCGGAAGAACTATGGCTTTTGTTGGACTTGGTACACTTGAACTTGTTCAGGCATATAACTTAAAAAGCAATGACTCTATATTTAAGTACTCACCTTTTGATAATTTATGGCTAACATTGGCAATTATATTTGGAATAGCACTTCAAGTAGTTGTCGTACTATCTCCTACACTAGCAAATATATTTGATGTTGTAGTTTTGACCAAAAATCAATGGATAATAACAATATGTATATCTCTTATTCCTATTATATATATGGAACTATGTAAAGTATTTTATAGAAAGGAAGATAAAACTTCAAAAAAAATAAGTATAAATGAATTTATGCATATGTAACAAAAAGGGCTCAAGTTTATTGAGTCCTTTTTATTAACAACTTAATATTCAACTAGTATATTAGAAGCTCCTACCCCGTTTTCCCCTATTACTGATATAATTGTTGTACCTTTAAGTGTTGATACATCTGGAAGGGAAATATTTTCCTCGGTTGGAACTTTTAACAGATATTGTATTTTAGTATCTTTAAGTAAATTTATATACTGTTCTTTTTCACTTTCCTCGCAAGCCCAAACAAAATAATATTTTCCTTTTGCAACTAAAAGTCTATCATACCTAGAACTGCCGGGGAATTTGTCAAAGTAAAAGAATTTGTCAGACATTCCTACAACACTTTCTTCTGATTTATCATCGAATATACCCTTATTAGTTAAGTATAAGTAATTATCTTTGTAGTTCCAAAATACAAAATCAGTATTCTTAATTCCAACTTGTCTAACTATTTTATTGTTTCCAAAATCAACATAATCTGCATAATTAGCTACTTTTCTAAGTGGTTCGTTTAAATATATGTACGTTAATATAGGAGACTGATATGTCTCATAACTTGTTGCTCGAGTAGCCTCTTCTAGTTGTATATCCCATAGCTTTGCACTAAATGTTTCTGTATATCCACTTTTAAAATAGCAATGTAATTTTGTTATTTTTTTATCTGGATTAGTTGCTATTGAACTTCCATAATATGAACTATCATAGGTTCCATCATCATAATAAATTTGATACGTTCCCTGTTTTTCAGATGGTTCTACACCATCCATGGTATATTTCATATTAAATGTATATGTTTTACCACTTTCCAAAAATGAAATATCAACTTTTATATAATAATCTCCTTCATAATTGATAGATCCATCTTCATTTATTGTGAGAGGATATAAAGATTGATTTCTACTTTTAAAATTCTTGTAATCAATCAAATTTTTACCTGACATTTTAATTGGTATTTTATACTTTCCATAATTTACATCGCCAGTCTCTGTTACCAAATCCCCAAGGCTTTCTATTTCTACTGGTTTGTCAGGGGAAGGAGTTCCATTTTGCACACTATTTCCATATATTTTGTAATCTACTAATTTTTCTCCTGTTGTATTTTCAAGTATTGCATTAGCTGTATTTGTAATAATTCCTAATTCTATTGCCGCCTTTTTTATTTCGTCATCCTCACCTAAATTTAATACTCTTAAATTACCTTTGTCTATTATAACTCTATTTTCATATGTAGAATTCTCTATTCCCCAATCAGATAATTTATACCTTCCATCTATATCCAAACCATTTAGTTTTCTTTCTGCCACTTTTACTTGTACCTCTTCCATCAAAGTAGATAAATCACTTTTGGCTCTGCTCATACTAGCTTTACCTATAACTCCTGAATTATTAAGCGCAAGTATTATAGCTCCTGCAAGTACTATCATTACAATTATTGTTATTACTAATACTATTAGTGATATTCCATTTCTTGATTTTACTTTTGTTTTCATATACCTTCACTCCATTTTTTCTTTAATAAACAATATATATTATTTCATATTATACGTATTTTTGCAACTTTTTTTCATTGCATTTATATTTTTAGCGCAAAAAAGCCAGCTATACATTTGGCTGTATAACTAACTTCATATTATCTAATATATACGTTCTATACGCGCAAAGACTCATATCTAGTTTATTTCTAGATATTACTTGTGTGTGTGTGTGTGTGTGTGTGTGTGTGTGTTACTCTCCCAACGGTTTTAGTCATTTTAGTTAACATTTTTTCCTCCTCTTTGCGCTTTTTGTCTACTTTTACTTTATTTATTTTACTGTAAATATTATATTTTTGCAATATTTTTATTTACTTTTCTTTTTAGTTTAGTAACTTGTAATATTTTTGTAATATTATTTTGTATATTTTTTAGCTGCAGCAACAAAATCTCTAAATATTGGATGAGGTCTATTTGGTCTTGATTTAAGTTCTGGATGGAATTGTACACCCACTGCCCAAGGATGATTTGCTAGTTCTACTATTTCTACTAATTTATTATCAGGTGATGTTCCCGCTATAACTAGTCCATTTTTTATAGCTAACTCTCTATAATCATTATTAAATTCATATCTATGTCTATGTCTTTCATATATCATACTTTCTTTATATGCCTCATAAGTTTTAGTTCCAACATCTATTTTACAAGGATACTTACCAAGCCTCATTGTACCACCTTTGTTCTCTACATCTACTTGCTCGTCCATTATATTTATAACTGGATTTTTAGATTGTTCATCAAATTCTAAGCTATTTGCATCTTTTATTCCCACTACATCTCTAAAAAATTCTACACACATCATCTGCATACCAAGACATATTCCAAGTATAGGGATGTTATTTTCTCTACCATATTTAATAGCTTGTATCTTACCCTCTATTCCTCTATTACCGAAACCACCAGGTACAAGTATTCCGCTCACACCTTCAAGTAGTTTCTTCGCACCTTCTTTTTCTATATCTTCAGAATCTATCCAACGAATTTTCACATTAACATTATTGGCATTTCCTGCATGCTTTAATGATTCATAAACTGATATATATGCGTCTTTTAAAGATACATATTTTCCAACTAATGCTATTTCCACTTGTTTATCTATATTTTTATCTGGCATACAAGCATCATACCAGGCTTGAAGGTCATTTTTATCACTTTTTATCTTAAATCTTTTGCATATTATATCTCCGACATTTTGTTTTTCAAACATTAAAGGTACATCATATATTGAATCAGCATCTAAGTTTTCAATTACATTTTCTTTATTTATATTACAGAATAAAGAAATTTTCTCTTTCATTTCCTCATCCATAGAATAGCTTGTCCTTGCAACAATTATATCAGGTATTATTCCTATGCTCATAAGTTCTTTACAGCTGTGTTGGGTTGGTTTAGATTTTAGTTCTTCTGATTTAGGAAGATAAGGAATAAGTGTTACGTGCACAAACATAACATTGTCTTTTCCTTTTTCTGTCCTTACTTGTCTTATTGCTTCTAAGAATGGTTGTGATTCTATATCACCAACCGTTCCACCTATTTCAGTTATAACAACTTCACTTTCAGATATTTCTCCAGCTTTATACACTGTATCTTTTATTTCATTTGTTATATGAGGAATTACTTGTATTGTTTTACCTAAGTATTCACCTTTTCTTTCTTTATTTAATACTTGCATATATATTTTACCTGTTGTTATATTACTGTATCTATTTAAACTCTCGTCAATAAATCTTTCATAATGTCCTAAATCTAAATCACACTCTAAACCATCATCTGTTACAAATACTTCACCATGTTGACACGGATTCATAGTTCCTGGATCTATATTAAGGTATGGATCAAACTTTTGAATAGTTACCTTTACCCCTCTTGATTTTAAAATTCTACCTATTGAAGCTGCTGTTATTCCTTTTCCTAAACCTGATACAACTCCACCTGTTACAAAAATATACTTTCTTTCCATAATCTTTCTCCTCCATTTTCTACAATTATATATGCTAAAAACCAAGGTCAATTTGTATTAAATTAACCTTGGTTCTACATAACTATTTTACTTTATTTTTAGGGGTGAAAAGGACCTCGATTTTCTTAACAAAATCTAAATCTATTCGTAATCTTTCATGCGGCATTTTAAAACAACCCTTCCCCTTTAATATTTTTAAGTGCCTTCTTCTACACTCTGCGTTACTTGTTCTTTTTCTACTTTTTGAATTATATATTTTACTTCAGATATATTTTTTTCTTCTTCCTTGTTTTCAATCTTTTTAAAAGTAAAGATATATTTTTCTTTAACTTCTTCTGGTTTATATGTTCCTTCTTTGGCTACTTCTTTATCTAATGTATCAACATACGCAAGATATATATCACCATCTTTTTCTTTTTGCATAAGCTTTGTTATATTATATATCTCTTTTGGAGTATATTCTTTATACACAGCAAGTGATTTATATCCTAGCTTTTTATAATCTAAATCAGAAACATCAAAGTATTTTTTTATAGTTGAGTCCATTGAAGTTTTTGATATAACCCCTGATGAAGAATACTTTTCACTAAGTACAGCTCTTGAAAAATCTACCATTTCTTTTTCAGTAATATCATCTGTAAAATCTACACCAGATGTTATTCCTACTGCATAGTCTTTAAAAAACTGCGTAAAGAATTTTGTATCTTCTTCTGTAAGTTTTACCTCAAGTGGGTATTCTATAACTTCATCTTTTTTGGCCTCACTTAACTTATCTTGTCTTTCTAAATAAAGCCTATATGCCCTTGGGGCATATACTGCAATAAGTGCAACAATTATAACTAGACAAATTATATCAAGTATGTTAAATCTTCTATTTTTTTTTGGCTTTTCCTCATCATTGTTCCTAACGTTTCTTCTCATAAATTCCTCACATTATATTTTATTTCCACAATTAGTACAGAACTTTTCATCATCTAGTGCTATTTTACCACATTTTGAGCAAACTCTATCTATTGGTGACTCTTCTACTTCTTCTTTCTTTTCTTCTTTTATTTTTACTGCTTTTTGCTTACTTCCACATTTTGGACAATATTTATTTTCAATTTCAATTATATCACCACAATTAGCACATTTTCTAAGATTTCTTAAATATAGCATATGTGTTTCCATTTCATCTATTTCTTTGTTTAACTTATCTATTTTTTTACAATCTTTGGCAAACATATCGCAAACTTCACCTTCAGATTTATATTTTTCATATATTTTTTTACCCATTTCAAATATAATAAAATCTATTTCACTTTCTTTATCATTTGATTTTACTCTCATTTGTGTTTCTTTTATTATTTTTCCAGACTTGTCAGCTACTGCTTTATATGTCTTTTCTGCGCCTTCTCCTACTTTTTTTGATATTTCAGTTACTTTGTTCATAAAATCCATAACTATCCCTCCTAATATAAATTCAAACGTATTCTATCACATGCACTATCTTGTGTCAAACATAATAGTAAAATGTAACAAAAAAGTAATATATAGATAAAAGCCAAGACCTATTATGTAGTCTTAGCCTTAATCAATCACATTCTAATCTTTTTTTACTATATCTATGCCTTTTACCTTTACATTAATACCAAAAATATTTATTCCAGTAGCATACACTACTTCTTTTGTAATGGTATCTTGTAATGTTTTAGATACTTTAGGTATACTATAGCCATACTGCACATTTATATCTAGATACAAATTAATACCATCAATAAATTTTTCTATATTTACCCTTATAAGTCTTGTCACTCCCTCAATATCTTTAGTAGTATACATTATTACATCTTTAATTACTTTATCTGAAATATAGAAATTACCTAAATAGCTAAATGTTGGCCTTATAATACTTTTTTCATGATACTTTTTATCTTTCTTTTCGAATATCTTAAGAGGATCCATAAAATATCCTGAAAATTGTTCTTTTATCTCAAGAGTTGGTACTGGTACAACATGTTTTCCTTCAACCATTCTCATTCTTCTTGCCTCTTCCATTTGTTCCTTGGTTGAAACTTCTTCTATATATATCGTTTTTGATATTTTAGGTAATCCTAAATTCTCTGCTATCTTTTCTACCATACCATCTGATGTGCCTAAAATTAATAGCTTATCTATTTTACTGCTCTTTATTGCTCTTTTCATTAGCTCACATTTAGCAGTATCATTAAAAATAGCAGATTTAACAGAACCAATCTTTGTTGGCTCTGTTTTAGCAGATTTTCCTGCTATTACTTTGTTCTTATGTATTAAAATTGCATCATCTATAATATAGTCTATTCCATTTTCACTTGCTACTTCCTGTGCATGATGACTTTTTCCGTGTTCCACTAGGTCCCACAAATGCATATACCTTCATATATTCTAAACCACCTTTAATTTAAAGCATCTTTGGCAGATAGACTGAATTTTCCTTGTTCCTTATCTATGTCTATTACTTTAACTAGTATATCTTGGCCAAGTTCTAAAACATCTTCTACTTTTTCAACTCTCTCTGATGAAATTTTAGAAATGTGTAACATTCCCTCTTTACCTGGAAGCACTTCAACTAATGCACCGAATGGGAATAATTTAGTTACTTTTCCCATGTACACTTCGCCTTTTTCAACATCACGAGTTAAACCTTGTATTATATCATATGCTCTATCAATCATTTTCTTGTCTGTTCCGTATATAAATACTGTTCCATCTTCTTCAATATCTATCTTAACACCAGTTTCTTCTATTATTTTATTAATAACTTTACCACCTGCACCAATTACGTCTCTTATTTTTTCTGGGTCTATTTTCATGTTAACAATTTTAGGTGCATATTTAGATACTTCTTTTCTAGGCTTATCTATACATTTTAACATTACTTCATCTAATATATATTGTCTTGCTACATTAGTTTTAGCAAATGCTTCTTCGATTATCTCATAAGACAAACCGTCTATTTTAATATCTACTTGTATTGCTGTTATTCCTTTTTTAGTTCCTGCAACTTTAAAGTCCATATCTCCAAAGAAATCTTCTATACCTTGAATATCTGTTACCATTACATAATCATTTGTGTCACCGTTTTCTGTAAATAATCCTGTAGATATACCGGCAACAGGAGCTTTTATTGGTACACCAGCTGCCATTAAAGCAAGTGTTGAACCACAAACACTACCTTGTGATGTAGATCCATTAGAACTTAATACTTCAGATACCACTCTTATAGCATAAGGAAACTCTTCCACACTAGGTAAAACTGGAACTAAAGCTCTTTCTGCTAAAGCACCATGCCCTATTTCTCTTCTTCCTGGGCCTCTTGTTGGTCTTGCTTCACCTACACTATATGGTGGGAAATTATAATGATGTATATATCTTTTTGAAGTTTCCTCATCTAACCCATCTAATGCTTGTTCATCTGATTTTGGTCCAAGTGTTACTATAGACATTACTTGCGTTTGACCTCTGTTAAATAAAGCACTACCATGAACTCTTGGAAGTAAATCTATTTCACAAGAAAGCGGTCTTATTTCAGTCATTCCTCTTCCATCTACTCTCTTATGTTCTTCCTTAACCATTTTACGAACGTTTTTCTTTTCTAATCTGTATATAATCTCAGCTATATCTTTCTTAGCTTCTTCATAAGCTTCTTCTGAATATTTTGCTATGTACCAATTCTTTATTTCTTCTGTAACTTTATCTATATTAGCATCTCTTACTGTTTTGTCTGTAGTTTGCATTCCGTCATATACCTTTTGATTAAACTCATTATATATTTCATTATATAGCTCTTCTGGTACTTCAAATGATTTATATGAAGCTTTCTCTTTTCCTACTTCTTTTTGAATTTCTTTCATAAATTTAGTAAGTTTCTTTATTTCTTTATGTGCTTCTTTAATAGCTTCAAGCATCAATGCATCCGGTACTTCATTTGCACCTGCTTCTATCATACATACTTTTTCTTCTGTAGCTGCTACAGTTAAATCTAAATCTGATTTTTCTCTTTGAGCTAAATCTGGGTTAAGTACGATTTTACCATCTACTAAACCTACTTTGATTGCCCCAACAACTTTTGTAAAAGGTATATCTGAAATTAATAAAGCTGTTGCCGCACCAATCATAGCTGGTACTTCTGGAAGTACATCTGGATCTACTGCCATAGCTATTGCATTTATAGCTGTGTCATTTCTGTAGTCTTTTGGGAATAAAGGTCTCATTGGTCTATCTATAACTCTTGATACCAATATTGCTTTATCACTTGGCTTTCCTTCTCTTTTTAAGAATCCCCCTGGTATTTTACCTGCTGCATACAATCTTTCTTCATAATCTACTGAAAGTGGCAAAAAATCTATACCATCTCTTGGCTCTTTTGACATTGTTGCATTTACAAGTACGGCTGTATCTCCATACTTAACCATGCACGAACCATTTGCAAGTCCTGCCATTTTACCTGTTTCAATAACAAGTTTTCTTCCCGCATATTCTGTTTCAAAAACTCTAAACATAAAAATTCCTCCTAAATACTAATTTTGTAGTAGTTAGAAGGTGTAATAATAACATCTAAGTCATAACAAAAAAATATATAGTATAATGCTAATTTTATGGCTTACAGGTTATTACTACAAATATCCTTAAAACTACTACGCTTAGTATTATACTATATATTTAAAAATATTACAAGAAAATCAAAAGTACGAGTTACATTTTACTACATTACTACTTTACATTTTGTTTTTCCACTTTCTTTATAATCTCATCTATTGTAGATAAATCTACTTTTTCATCCAACTTAAATCGTTTTCCATTTACTCTAATTGCATTTTCAGAAATCACAGTAAAATAAAAAATACATTTATCTTTTTTGTAAAATCCAAGTTCATACATGCCATTTGGTATACTATCTTTATTTACATCTTTTGCAGTGTATTTTCCTTGCATTTTATTTACTATACTAACAATCCTATTTACATCCTCTATATTTACAATGTCATAGCTTAAAAAAGATGCTTTTTGCCATTTAATCATATCAACATTACTAAAATCAATATCAATTTTTAATTCTCTATTTTTGTTTATTATATATGCACATGTTAATAATACTGCAATTATTAATAATATTAACACACAAAAAACAACTATTCTTTTCATATAATAACACCTTAATTTCCTTTCAATACTTTCTAGTTAAATTTTATACCATTCTCATATCTTTTTTTGTCACTTTTTGTCGTTTTTTTAATTATTATAATATTGTATGATACAATACATTGTGTCAGTTTTAAAGGAAATATGATTTAATAATCAATTTAAAAATCGAAAGGAGATTTCCCATGAAAAAATTTTTTTGGCTTTTTTTAGTCTGCTTTTTACTACTCTCTTTAGAAGTTGGAGCGACAACAACTAACTATACTTTATATGATAGTCTTTCTCCCAGTATACAAGAGAATATTTCAAAGGAGGAATTTTGTAATCTTCCTTATGCATTACAAATGAGTGTTGCTAATTATGGAATTAACCAAACAGATACCCTATCTGAAAAAAGTTCAGCAGGATATATTTCAGGTTATTCAAGCTTTAATACTTACGTAGATATGAATTTTTCTCAAGGTGGAAATAGTTCAACCTCAAGTACGACTTGTGTTCCCATAAGCTGTGCAAATGTGTTATCTTATTTTAAATATAGAGGTTACTCTAATCTGTTTAATACTTCTGTTATAACACAATCTGATTTTAATCAAATATGTTCTGATGTAGGCTGGACAAATTCAAATGCTTCAACACTTGCAAAAGCTTGTACAGGATTGAATACCTATGCAAAAAGAAAGGGTTATACAATAACCAACTATTCTTTGCTAACAAGCAATTGGACAGGATTAAAAAATTACATTAATAACAATACTCCTTTAATTGTTAGCGAATTAAGTTCAACTCCAGGTAAAAAGGGACATGCATACACAGTTCTAGGATACCGAACTACTAATGGCTCTAATGAAATATACGTACAAACAGGTATTAGTTTAATACCTTATACATGGATTTCATGGTCCTTAATTTCACAAGCAAAAGCTTTTGTAATAAATTAATTTTTCGTAATTTCCTTTTTCTGACAAAAAGCAGCCACAATTTAATTAAATATCAACGTAATTTATAAAATAGTGGAGTTTAGAAATTTCTAAACTCCACTGCTTTATGCCAAATCATCATTTACAATTTTAAATCCAATGTATAAGCATTAAATTAAACTTTTCTATTCCTTATTACTATTTTCCACTTTCTTTATAATCTCATCTATTGTGGATAAATCTAAATTATTATTTAATCTACACTCTCTTGTTCCTATTCTAATTTTATTTTCAGAAATTACTGCAAAATCAAAAACAAGACTATTATTTTGATAAAATCTCAACTCATACATATCTTCATGGTTACATTTTTTTGTGTCTTTAACAGAAATATAATTTCCTTCCATTTGCTCTACCATATCAATAATCTTGTTAATATCTTCTTTATCCAATATATCATAACTAAGAGAAGATTTATTCTGCCATACAATTTTACTTACATTGCTTAAATTAGCATTAATATTCATTCTTCTTTCCATATTTGCCATATATATTGTTAAAGAAAACATACATATCATTAATATTGCCATTATAACTATTGTTTTTTTCATATAGATATCTCCACCTTTTCTTTAGAGTTTAATTATACCATAAAGAAAACTTTTCATATATCGAATTTTGTCGTTTTTTAATAAATTTACTTGTTTTTTAAACAAAATGTTCATTTTGTTATATTATTATAAAAATTCTTAATGTTTTTTATATTTTCCACTATCAAAAGGCCTAATCATTTTATAAGATTGTTTTCACATTTTCCTTTCTTCCCAAACAGTCTCTACTACTTGAAATTTATATTCTATTTTCCCCTTATATGAAATACTTTAAATATATGACGCATTATTCTTTCAAATATATTTTCACTATACTCCGTCAATTGTTTTTCGTTTTCATCAGTATCTTTTTGCTCATCTGTACTCACTTCAATTTTATCTTTTCTGAAAATTTCGTTCTCATTAAAATCTATTTGAAACAAATCTTTATACTTTTCTTCGTTATTTTGATAAATTTCTATTAGTCTTTCTTTTTCTTTTTCATCTTCGCACCAATATTTAAGGTTAAGCATTGCAATAATTGCTAAAGTTTCTTCCATTAAATCTTGTTTTGCAATATCTTCATTTGGGTCTATATTTTTTACATATTCTGTATCTTTTTCTTCCTTAAATAAATTCTTTATTTCTTGTGGAACCTTATTTAAATTTTCTTCTGAAATTAAACTTAAAAACTCATCCACCTCTGAATAAGCTCTCCTTGTTGTTTTAGAAATATTCATACATTCTCACCTCTTCATATAGATATCTTTTCAATATACTCTTTTAAAAGCTTTTTAGCAAAAGTATTCAAAATTATGTAATTATCTGACATACTTGATTTATCTAAATTTTTAGTAAATATATCACTATCTTTCTTCTCCAATAAGATAAATCTATTTAATATAACAAGTGATAGAATATATGTTATTTCATCATAAATCACAACACTTTTTTCTGTTGAAATTTCTTTTATGTTATTTTTATTTAGCATGGCAATATTATAGTTAGAATTTGCCGTACTTGCTTTAAGATTAAGTTTCATTAATTCAATCTTTTTTTCTTTTGGCAAGTTATAATAATTGTCGCCCAAAATATGCTTTATCAATTCATCTACATTACTCATTTGCAAACTTTTATTATTTTCTATTAAAATCAAATTCTTTAACTCCATCTATCTATCCCCTTTAGTATTTTTTATCTAATATTATTTTCATATTCAATAGTATTTTCTCTAACGTTACTCATTACTATTTCCTCTTGTCTATCAATATCTTCTAACGTCACAACATTTTCAGTAGCTTCAATTCCAGATTTTAGTACTTCTTCTTTTTTCTTGTATTTTAAATTTAAAGCTTTTTCAGTTACTTGCCCTTTTATACTCTTTCTTACGCTATCATTTTCTTTTAATATTTTGCTATTTTCTTCATATCTATGTGTATATATTTCTTTATCCTCACTAGGTACTGTCAAATCTAACAAGGCTTCTAACTTTTCCTCATTATCAATTTCTCTATTTTTTAACAGCTCAAATTTTGCTAAATATTCTTGCTCTTCTATGGCCCTTTTTTCCTCATCTTTTGATTGCAATTCAGCTACTTTCTCTGCAGAAGCAATAATTCCACCAAATAAATTT
The DNA here is from genome assembly GCA_934149365.1 of uncultured Clostridia bacterium. GTDB lineage: Bacteria > Bacillota > Clostridia > TANB77 > CAG-465 > CALXJE01. Next base: position 261,695 of record CAKPEI010000001.1, on the reverse strand, counting down.
ATATTTTCTATCCAAGTATCTGGGTTTATAGTACCATTTGCTAGTCTAAATTCTATTGTGTTTTTGCCGCCTTTTTCTAAGTTCATAAAATTAAGGCCTGAATATCTGCTTACCTGCGCTGCTTTAACTTCTGATATAAAACTATCTAAATCTTCTTCATTTTCTAAGTTAATACCACCACTTTCTAGTGCACTTTCAATTTTTTTAGAAAGTGGTGTAGCATAGTGTCCTGCCCCATTTTCTCTTGTTATTTCTCCTGCACTATTGCTTATTGTGTAAAGCAACTCTTCCGAATTTCCCCAAAGTTCTATTAAATTAGTATATGCCTGTTTATTCTTTAAGAAGTCTGCTCCTATGTGAACATGTCCACCACATCTTTCAGATGTGCTGCACTCAAGCATATCAAGCATATTGCAAGCCATATATATGTTTTCCACATCTTCTTTGCTTCCTGTTAAAATAGGTGAAACAACTTCTACACCTTCGTGTAGGCTCCCATCTCCTTTGGCCTTCCAACCGTTAGGAAGTCTAGTGCGTATTTGTGCACCTTCTGCCTCTATTTCCACTCCGATTGTCATCCCTTCTGGCAATTTAATATCTTTTTTATCCTTTGTGCTAGTTTTAAAGACATCTTTAATATGTGTTTCATCATCTGTTAATAAAATAAGTTGTATTTTAGATTTTGCATCTAAACCGAGCCCTTCGTTTTGAATACACTCTTTTATATATCCTACATCATTTAGCCCTTTTATTAAGTTCAACTTATCATAACTTGTCATTGTTTCACTTTCGACAAATGATTTTACATATTCTTCATCATTCGTTGATAAAATAAGCTGTGTTTTTGAACTTGAATCTAGTTTTTCACCATTATTTGCAATATACTCTTTAGTGTACTCCGCATCATTTATTTCCTTTATTAACTCTATTTTACCATAATTTGTAACTGCATCACTTTCAATAAACGTTTTCATATATTCTTTATCGTTCGTTGATAAAATAAGCGACATTTTTAAACTTGAATCTAGCTTTTCACCATTGTTTGCAATATACTCTTTAGTATACTCCGCATCATTCATTCCCTTTATTAACTCTATTTTATCATAACTTGTAACTGCATCACTTTCAACAAACGACTTCATATATTCTTCATCATTCGTTGATAAAATAAGCTGCGTTTTTAAACTTGAATCTAGCTTTTCACCATTATTTGCAATATACTCTTTAGTATACTCCGCATCATTTATTTCTTTTAGTAACTTTATTTTATCATAACTTGCAATTGCTTCACTTTCAACAAGCGACTTCATATATTCTTTATCATTCGTTAATAAAATAAGTTGCATTTTTGACCTTGTATCTAGTTTTTCACCATTATTTGCAATATATTCTTTAATATACTCCGCATCATTTATTTCTTTCAGTAACTCTATTTTATAATAAGTTGAAATATCTTCATCTTTAACAAATGATTTCATATATTCTTTATCTTTTGTTAATATTATTAAGTACACTTTGTCTTCCTTGCTAAGATTTAGTTTATCGCTTTCCACACATTCTTTTATATATTGAACATTACCCGTAGCCTTTATCAACTCTCTTTTTTTATATTCATCAAGTGTCTCTAAATTTTTATCCAAATACCCCTTTATATATTCGTAATCCTGCGTTGCTTCTGCTATCTTCCATTTATCTTGGACATTTAACACTTCCATATATTTATCTGCTAGCTCTGGAGATATTTTTCCACTTAATATGAGTTCCGCAAATATACTTTTATTTTCTTCATTGCTTAATCCAACTTCTTCAAAATATTCATATAAATTATTATCGTTCATTTGACCTATTATGTTGTTAATACATTTTTCTATCAACTCATCATCAAAATATCCAGTTGATTTTTCTATTGATACTACTTGGCTTTTAAGGTCCTCATCATTTACCATCTTTAAAACTTCTTCTGGTCTCTCACTAGTTACATACTCAAAAATTTTATTTATATCTCGCTTTTCCATATAGCAACCCCTCTTAACTACTCTTATACAATATCACATACAAATATATTTTTCAACAAATTTAGCAAAACGTAAAGAAGTTCTTAAATATTTCTACTTAAGAACTACTTTTTACTTTTTTCTTTACTTTTCTTTTTATCTACTTCATTATTTGCTTTAACTGGTGCAAATATATGCACTACGCTACCTACAAAGTACATTATTTCGTTACAATTATCAATAGACTTTTTCTTTCCTATTGCCTTACCACCAACAGTTAAAGAAGCTACAATTCCTCCAACTATTAGGGTAACTATAAAAGAATTAACTCCTATTAAATTTGCAAGACTAACCGATATAACAGCAGAAAGCGAACCGCTGACTATACCAGAAACGTCACCTATTACGTCGTTACATATACTAGATACTTTCTCTTTCGAACGTATAAGTTTAATTGCCTCTCTTGCGCCTTTATGCTTTTTAGAAGCTTTTGCATGAAACGGTGCTTCTTCACATGTTGCAACCGCCATACCTATCATGTCAAAAAATATTCCTATACCAATCATAACAATTAATACAAGGAATGCAATAAATATATTTATTTTACTAAGCAAAGCATTTGATACACCATTAAACATTATCGAAAGTATAAATGTCATCGCAAATACTTTAATGATCCATTTTGTGCTATCTTTCATTTTACCTCATCATTTCTATACTATATATGTTATGGCAATGCACTAAGTAAATTTTGCGGCTTAAGGTCAAGTTGGATTTCCCCGATTATTACTACTCGTTGCCTTGTAGCGGTTTCCCTTTAAAACAATCGACTAATAGTCACCTAATTAGTTACTCGATTACCACTGAGACCACACTTCAATCCTTAATACATCAACAGCATATGTTACAGCCTAGAGGTTTTCCCTGACAGAACTTAAACTATTTTTATTCGCTTTTGCAACCTTAATTTCAAGAAACAGATATACACACTTTATGGCCATAAAGTATATATATGAACTTTCTATCCCGTAAACTCACTCACGACAGGCTACGATATATATAGTACTCTCTATATATATGGTTACGTTTTAAAAGTTAAATAATAAAACGTGAGCTAAAAGAAAGGCAGTTAATTTTGTATGCCGTTACAACCCCACCTTAATTTCATATAACTCATACATACACCCCAATCTGGGCGATCAAAGCATATATACAAGCCGCCAATATGTGCCTTTTAATGGATTTTTAGGCCCATCTTCAAATAGTGTTCTGACTAGAATACTGCGCCATACCTTAAATATTATATCATTTATAATTAAAAATGTCAAATTGCCATTCCTGTATTATGTAAATCTTTAATCGCTACATATCATATATTCTGTCAACTCTTTTACCTATCGTAGATATTATTTCGTAGTTTATAGTATTACAGATATCAGCCATTTCATTTAGTTTTTCATCTTCAAAATCAAATATTGTTACATAATCTCCAACATGTAAATCATCTATGTCAGTAACATCAATCATGGTCATGTCCATACAAATATTTCCAATAATTTTGGCTTTTTTCCCATTTATATCTAAAACGTATTTATTAGATAAAGCTCTACTTAAACCATCAGCATACCCAATCTGCAATGTAGCTATTTTTGTTTCTCTATCTGTAACATATGTTTGAGAATATCCAATAGCTTCTCCTTTATCAATTTTCCTTATATCGCAAATAGGAGCAGAAAGTTTAAATATTCCTTTTAATTCTACTTTACTTTCTGTTAATAAATTTTTATCTAGGTATCCATACATTCCTATACCTAATCTTACCATATTGTTGTATGAAGAAGAAAAGTTAGTTATTCCTATACTATTACATATATGTACGAATTTATAATTTATTCCCGCTTTATCTAGTTCTTCCAAGCACTCATTAAATATATCATTTTGCTTTTTAGTATACAAAATATCAGTATCAGCACTTGAGAAATGACTAAATACACCTTCTACTTCAATATTTTTAAGTTCATTTATCTTTTCAGCAAACTCACATATATTTTTAGGCAAGACGCCTATTCTCCCCATACCAGTATCTATAGCTATATGTATTTTAACTTTTTTATTATGTCTTTTAGCAACTTCATTTAATGCTATTAATGTATTTATATTGGTCGCTGCATATGCCGCATCTACTTTTACGGCTTCTTCTAAATCTTCTGGTAAAAGTCCTGAAAATACAACTATGTTTGCTTTGATACCATTTTCTCTTAAAATTTTAGCCTCTTTTAAATAGGCTACTCCTAAATAATTTACATTTAACGTTTCTAACATCTTAGACACTTTAACAATTCCTGCACCATAAGCATCAGCCTTTACCATAGCTAAAAGTTCTACCTTGTTTTCACCACTATTTTTTTCTATATACCTTTTTATATTAACAACATTATTTTTTAAATTACTCAAATTTATTTCTAACTTAGCAGGCACTTTTTCCACCTCTTATATACTGCTCATACATAACTATGCTAGCTGCAACAGCTACATTAAATGATTCTAGTTCTTTTTCCATTGGTATTTTTACCTTCTTATCGCAGTTACCCAAAAGTTTTTGACTCACACCATTTGCTTCATTTCCCATAACAAATACAGTTTTGTTATCAATAGTTTCTTCTCTTACAGATTTTTTAGCTGTAAGTGCTGTAGTAACAATGCTATATTTATTTTCTTTAAATATATTTATCATTTCATCTATTTCATCTTCTTTAACAGTAAATATGTTGACCTTTCTTATTCCTCCCATTGTACTTCTTGTTACTTTAGGTGAAAAAGCATCAACAGTTCCTTCTATACAGATTATATTTTTAATATTAAAGCCCACACATGATCTGATAATCGTTCCTAAATTTCCAGGATCTTGAACCTTATCTAATATTATGTATTTTTCTGTTTTTTCATTCTTTAATTTGTCTTCTAATTTTTTTAGCTCCATTTCATTTTTATCTAGTACTGCTAAAACCCCTTGTGGAGATTCTGTATCTGATATTACTTTGAAAACTTCTTTTGAAACTTCTACAATACTAGTTCCTTTGGGGAAATTTAAATCTTCTATATGATTTAATATTTTCCCACCAATACTTACATTTTCTAATATTTCTCTTGAATAGACAATAAACTCAGGGGCACTGCCTTCTGAGTTTATTATTTCTTCAACCATTTTTATTCCCTCAATAACATATTTATTATATTTATTTCTATATTTTTTGCTTTTTAAGCTGTCAATATATTTTACAATGTTATTAGTTTTACTGGTTATTATCATTTTTCACCTCTATTTTGATGATGAACTTGAAGTAGTTGATGCAGCTGTTAATTTTTTAGCTATACTTTCAATTCTCTTGTCTTTAGCTTTTACACTCGCATCTTTTTGCCATTTAGCAAGCAATTCATTTACATAGTTATTCTTTGCACTATCACCACTTATTCTTGCATTTTCTTCTATTGAATTTACAGTTATTATAAAGTAACCATATTCTTTAGATTCAACTAATGCTTGAGTAGTTTCTCCTGCTTTCATTCCTCTTACAGCTTCTTCATAAGCTTCTACAGATGTTCCATTTAGATATACAGAATATTCTGAACCATATTGGATATTTGTAGAATCAGCGTTTGAAACTTCTTCTCCAACAGTTGCAAAGCCTTCACCATTCTTTATTCTTGTTAATGTAGCTTCTGCATTTGCTTTTACTTTTTCTAAATCTCCATTTTCACCTTTGTTTGAGTATAAAATATAGCTTGTATTGTATTTATTGTAATTTGCTTTTTCTCCTTCATTTTCATCAATGAATTTCTTTATACCTTCTTCAGTTGCTTCGTTTGTTAATTTTTCTATATATGTATTTATTAAAGCATCATCATAGTATATTTGTTTCATTTTGTCAGGATCTATTCCTTGTTCTACATATTTTTGAACTTCAGACTCGTTTGCAAATAAATCCTCTACTTCTTTCTTGTTTTCGTCGGAGATTGTTACTCCATCTTTATTTGCTTTTTCTATTACGATTTTATCAATAACAACTTTGTTTAAAACTTCAGTTTTTATTGTATCTTCTTCATAACCATAATATGTAAGCATTGGTTGGAATAGTTTGTAATATATTTCATATTCCCCTCTTGTAACTTTTCCACCTTCATATGTAGCAACAACTTGATTGTTTACTCCAAAGAAATAGTAAAATATTAAAGCTGCACAGATTATTATCATTCCTGCAACAATTCCAATAATTATTTTTGCATCGCTACTAACTTTGCCAACCTTTGGTTCTTTTACCTTTGGCTCTTTAGCTTTTTTAGTTTTAACTGCATTTTCTTCTGGCTTAATCATTTCTTCTACGTCATTTTTCTTCATTTTAAATCTTCCCCTTTTCTATATTTAAGCTTCGACTTTCTATGAAATTTTTCAAAGTCGCTTTAATAGTTAGCAATATATCACGTTTTTCGCCCTTTGTCAACATGAATTTTAAGTTATACGGCATTATCACAAAATGTTCACATTTACATTTAAGTTCTGTTATGTTAAGAACTTTGCACATATTTCTTATTTCTATTATAGCTATAAGGTTTTGGACCTCTTTTGGCATATCTCCAAATCTATCTATAAGTTCAAGTGTAACATCTCTTAACTTTTCTTCATCTGTTGCATTAGACAATTTTTGATACATTTCAATTTTAACTGCAGAACTAGAAATATACTTGTCTGGAATGTTAGCAGATACATCAATAGAAATTTTCACATCATTTTTCAAATAATCAATTTCGTTATTTTCTGGTATTTTTTCGTTATTTAAAAGTGCCTTCTCTTCATTAATAGCTCTTTGAAGCATAGCAGAATACATTTCATACCCAATATCAGCAATGTGGCCATGTTGTTCTGCGCCAAGCAAATTGCCAGCTCCTCTTATTTCCAAATCTCTAAGAGCGATCTTTAATCCACTACCAAATTCAGTATAGTCTTTTATTGCAACCAATCTTTTTTCTGCATCCTCTGATATAGTTCTTCTTTTATCGTATGTAACATAAGCATATGCCATCTTGTTAGACCTACCAACTCTTCCTCTAATCTGATAAAGTTGTGCTAATCCCAATTTATCTGCATTTTCTACTATTATAGTATTAGCATTAGGAATATCTATACCAGATTCCAATATGGTTGTACAAACCAAGACATTTACCTCTTTATCCATAAATCTTAGCATTATATCTTCTACTTGTTTTGGAGGCATTTGACCATGAGCACACTCAACTTTAGCATAAGGTACTAGTTCGTGTACTTTATTAGTTATTTCGTCTATATTTTCTACTCTATTATTTAAATAAAATACCTGTCCATCTCTATCTAATTCTTTTTCAATTGCCTGCTTTATTATAACATTATCATAACCCATAACGTAAGTATGAACTGGCATTCTTTCAAGTGGTGGTTCTAATATTACAGAAACATCTCTAATTCCTATCATAGACATGTGCAACGTTCTAGGTATTGGTGTTGCAGTCATTGAAAGCACGTCAACACCAGTTTTATACTTTTTAATTGCCTCTTTATGTTCAACACCAAATCTATGCTCTTCGTCTATAATTAAAAAGCCTAAGTCTTTAAACTTAACATCTTTAGAAAGAAGTCTATGAGTACCCACAACAACATCTATATCACCTAGCTCTAATTTTTGTATTATTTCTTTTTGCTCTTTTGCAGTTTTAAATCTGCTTAACATTTCAACTCTAATTCCGTAATCTTCCATACGATGTTTAAAAACATTGTACTGTTGCAAACAAAGAACAGTTGTTGGAACAAGATAAGCAACTTGTTTTCCGCCCATAACAGCTTTAAATGCTCCTCTTATTGCCACTTCGGTTTTTCCATAACCTACATCCCCACATAAAAGTCTATCCATAGGCTTGCTATCTTCCATATCTTTTTTCATTTCATCTATACATCTTTTTTGATCATCAGTAAGTTCGTATTCAAAATCAGATTCAAACTCGTTTTGCCATGGAGTATCTTTAGGAAACGCATATCCTACAGCTTGTTCTCTTTTGGCATATAGTTTTATTAAATCTTTAGCTATATCTTTTATATGTTTTCCTACTTTGTGTTTAGTTTTTTCCCACTCTTTTGATCCAAGTTTGTTTATTTTAGGAGTAAAACCTTCATCACATACATATTTTTTTATATATTCTAGCGAAGTAACTGGTACGTAAAGTATGCCTCCATCTTTATATTCTATTTTTATATAGTCTTTTACCACTCCGTACGTTTCAACTGTTTCTACACCTAAGTATTTTCCTATTCCATATGTTTGATGAACAACATAGTCGCCTACTGTCAAATCATTGTATGAATTTAACATTTCACCTAAGAAATCTTTCGATACCTTTTTAGTATTTTTTAAATTAGTACCAGAAATATCTTCTGCAAGTACTACTAAATTCATGTCTTCATAAACAAATCCAGATGATACAATACCATTTAATATATATGCATATTCTCTATTTTTCCCATCTATTTCATTTATTGAATACACTTGTTTTATTTTAACATCATTATCTATTAGTGCGTTTTTTATTGTCTCAACTTTTTTCAAAGTAGAAAAGACAAGTATTACTAAATTTTGGCCATTTAAATATCTCTTGATTTCACCAATTTGTACATCCATTGAGCCACGAAAAAAGTTAACCTCCCTACAGCTAAACGTGTACTCTTTTCTTTTCGCATGCAGATTTCTATCTTTGTTTATTCTATCTAAATAAACAGTAAGTAGATTGGTATATTTACTTTCTAATTTTTCAAAGTTTTCATATCTAAAAGCATATTTTGGATGTACTTGCTCTTTTTCAATCATTATTTTCAAAGTTTCTTCATTTTCAAGAACTATTGCTTTAGCCCTTTGCTCACATCTACTAATTTCATCAAAGTAGATAACCCTATCCTCAAAATAGTCTAGTAATGTTATATCTTCTTCTAAAAACAAGTTAAAATATTTATATATATTTCTATTTATATTACTTTCTTCTATTATTTCTATGTCTTCCTTTATTTTCTTTTTTAGCTCATTTGATATATCTCCTGCTTCGATTTCATTTGTTAATTTTTCTATAACGTGATTTTTCTTATCTTCTGAAACTATATATTCATTTGAAAAAGATATTTCAAATTCCTGAACGTTATCCATACTCTTTTGAGTATCTGTATCAAACGTTCTTATGCTATCTATTTCATCACCAAAAAGTTCAATTCTATATGGCATATCACTACTTGTTGGGAAAACATCTATTATTCCACCTCTTACAGCAAATTTTCCTTTTCCATCCACAATTTCATGTTTAGAATAACCTAATGATACTAGTGTTGAAACTATATTATCCATATCAATTTCATTTTGAACTTTAAAGCAAACATTTTTGTTTTCATACGTGCTTTTAGGAAGCATTTTTTGCATCAATGCTTCCATAACTGTAACTATTATGCATGGAGTTTTTTCTATCAGCTTGTTTATAGCGTAAACTCTAGCATTTTCTATTTCTCTACTTTCTATATCTGAATCGTAATAAATAACTTCTCTAGGAGGTAAATATACAATCTCTGTTTCACTATAGAATTTCAAATCTTGTATCATCTTTTTTGCTGAAGTAACATTGGGACAAACTATAACTGGGCTTTTTTTAGAATAGTTATATAAACTATAAATCATATGAGCTTTTTGGCTATCTGTAAGCCCAAGTATACTAATCTTTTCGTTATTACTACTTTCGATATCTTTTAATAATTTATTAAATTTGCTAAATTTAATAGGTTCCTCTACTAACACATTCATGTTATATCTCCTTATTCGTATAATATCTTTATTCTCTTTATATTATATTTTACATCTCTATTTATATATTCAATATATCCGGACATTATATGTTCGGGGTTAAGATTTCTATCTTTTTTTGTATAAACCGTTATCTTAAGTCTATTATCTATAAGGAACTTATAGTCAATAATATCTTCTTTTATATCAATACGCTCCTGTCTATAAAGTGTTTTTTTAAGAGCCAATATACTAGGCTCTGCTAAATATTCTTCAAACATATTTCTGTGCCATTTTTTAATATCTTCAATTTGTTTTTTGTTCATGCCTATAAACATACTATCTTCAAACACCAATTTTATCTCGTAAGTTGAGGCATATACCCTTTTGTTTATATCTTCACTTTCTAAATCAACATATTGTGCACTTAGAACTATCATGCCAACTGGCAATGTTTTGTTAATTTCTCTTACTAAATATGCTATGTCCATATGCTCTTTTATTATGACATCGCAAATTTCCCCATCACTTTCAAAGCCAATAGGAAGAGTACTTGCATTTACTATTTCTGGCTTTACATTTTTACCATTTGAATATGAAAGTTTAGCACCCACTCGTATAAGGGCTTTAGCTATAACATCACAGATATCAATTGATGGTATATATACCGATGTCTTAGATTTCATATATACAAGTCTTAATTTATACAAAGTATCTCCTCCTTTTCAAACGATTATATAATTATATCATAAACCAAGTAAATTAAAAAGATTTTGAGCATAAAAAAAGCCGTCATCATTTTAGGTATTTATCTTATATGAATATCTATTTTATAAAAATATCGATACCTAGTAATATATCACTAGGTATCAAAAAATAAATAAACTGAATTATAACAATTAATTTTTAAGTTCTAAACTTTTTTTATTTTCTTTTTCTAATTGTTTTAAGCTTTTTTTAGGCGTTGGCAATTCCTCTGGCATAGTTCCGTCCTGCTTGTTTAATTGCTTTTCTAACTATTTTCCCAATTTTATTATGAGTTTCACAAGCCTTCTTTTCTGTATCAACTTTATCTCTTTTTAATCTTGATTCTGTCTGGGTGATACGAAACAAATTAGCTGCCAATTCTTCACTTCCCATATTATCTAAAATATCTTCTCTATATCTCAATCCTTTTCTTTTAGCAATATCATCAGCAGTTTCTCCATTGTATAAGCCTTTATATCCAGCATTATGAAATTTATCAAAATTTTTAACTCCTGCCTTTCTAGCAGTATGATTAAGTGAATAGTTTCCTTTTCTTGTTAAATTTCTTTGATAAAATCTTTTTTCATCTTCCGTTAACGAACTATATTCTTTTTCAGTGATTTCCTGTTTTCTAGTTTGAATAGCAAAATATGTTTGCGCTAAAGAAATTACTTTCTTTCTACTATCTCCATTCTGAGCTATTAAATAACAAGCATATCGAGTTAACTTGTAATCTATGATCGCTTTTTCTGCTCCCTTAGGCATTTTTATCGTTTTATTGACGTCAATAAAATGTTCAAATACACTGATATCACTATTTTTACAAGACGTTTTAGCTTTATTAATTATTTTTTCAAAATTCTGCCAATTAGAATATTGCAAAATAGACATTAATTCTCTAGCATACCAAAACTCAATACCATTTTCATCAACATGTTTTATATCTTCAAATGTTTTATTATTTTTTTCTATATCGTTCAATAATATCATCTCCCTCTCATAGTTTTTTATTTATTCATATTTTAAAATTTATTACAAACCGCTTATAAAGTTTAATTATTAAAAAATGCTAAAAAATATTGGAGCATGAATACTTTTCTGTATTCACACCCCAACTATCGGCTTAAAGCCTTATTTTCTAATCAATTTTGTTCCATTACTTACAACGAAACATTATTGGTGGGCAGGGATGGATTCGAACCATCGTAGGCGGATGCCAACAGATTTACAGTCTGCCCCCTTTAGCCACTCGGGCACCTACCCAAACAAAAAAATGGTGGGCCTTCAGGGATTCGAACCCCGGACCAACCGGTTATGAGCCGGTTGCTCTGACCAACTGAGCTAAAGGCCCACGTATTAGCTACAGCATGATACTATTATAATTGTATTTTAATCATATGTCAAGTGTTTTTCTACAAAAATTTAATTTTTTTTGCCTTAATTTTTAACTAACTTTTACCCCCAGTTTTTGGACATATGCAGCCATTCTAGCTAAGTTTGCAGTTAGAAACATAACTATTGGTGGAGTTAATAGAACATGTCCTGCAATGTATGCAATAGAAAACGCTAAAGCAATACTTATTCCACTAGTTACTATTTTCAAATCAAGTTTATTAATCTTTTTAATAATATTAATACTAATTATAGATAAAATATATATAACAGGTGCGAAGAATGTAATACATCCAACTATACCATACATATATAAAACATCATGAAAATCTCTTTCCACTATTTCAAAACTACCTACTCCCTCAATATTATTAATACCATTATTTTTCAAACCAAATAGTTTATTAATTAATTTACTTTCCTCAAATCTTTCCCTTTGATATTTTTTAAATTCTTGTCTTCCACTGTATATAACATTTTCTATAACATTAGTTTCTGTATCAGTCTTTTCTGCGTCCTCTAGGCCATTTTGAACATCTTCATTAATTGCTTCTTCCTGGTCTGCAACATCTTGCATAATTAACTCTTTTACCCCTACTTTTTGAGCATCATCCATCCTTATTTTAAATATTTTATATGAGGTAGAAAATGGAGCATATATAGCTAATAGCACAAACAATACTATTGTTATTCTTCTTGCTCTAACTATAGTTTCATCTTTTTTAACAAAACTCATAACTACAGAAAATATTAAGCATATTACTATAGTTATTGCAAGTGAAAGAGTAGCTGTTTTTGTTCCAACTTCAACTGTGCAGAAAGTAACAATAGCTAGCATCACATAATACAACGCTTTTCCCTTAGTACTTGCCAAATATATTGCAAAAGGATACATTATTCCAAGTAAGTTTCCTATTTCATTTCCAGCAAAAAACCAGCCTTTAAATCCCAGTTTTACCGTATCTTCTGCCAATAAATATGTTGGCTGGGATGTTCCTGTAATGATTGCTACAATTATACTTATACAATAAACTACTATTGTATATTCAAATATATTTGTGTTAAACTCTTCTACGTTTTTAAAGTATGTATAAAAAAATATTAGCATTATAGGGAGATTCACAAATTTAATGGCACTTTTAAATAATTTCGAATTTATGTTATATATATCAAAATCTGATACAGTTAAAATACTCATAAATATAGTAATAAACAACAACGCAATATAAATACATTTTATTTTTCTTTTGGAAGCACTAAAGAATAATATATATATAACAGCATAAACAATAAATATAGACTTATACACCATACCAAATGTAAAACGCATATTATTTCGTACCATTACTGATGTTATTATTTCAAATATTGGGAATAATAATATATATATATATAATATTTTAGGATCATATACCTTATCCATTATTTTCTTCATGAATTCCCCCCCTTTCTGTTATTTTTAAAATTGCTTTTTTGCCAATTTCTAAAAAATATTTATATTCCTCACTTCTTCTAAATAGTATTATATATATAGCATTAGGAACTATCGTTGCTACAACTATACCCAAAATCAAAGAGATAATTGGATTTACTATACTAAATGCACTTAATATATAACTAACTATCAAATATGTAAGCGTCACACATACGATTGTTAATAACAAGTATTTAAAATATAGCTTATAATACTCTGTCATTTTTCTCTTAAATACTCTTTTATACACAAAATATGGTAAACTAAAGAATACCACAACAAATGAGCTCAACATAGTTCCTACAAAAACACCTATTAATCCCATTTTTTTAACTAATATTATTGATATTACTATATTTAAAACTGATTCTATTACAGGAATAAATCTATCTTCGTAATAAATTCCTGCCGCCTCTTTATATACTCCAATAGAAGCCCTCATTCCCATCATATAAAAATTTGCAACTAAAATTGCTAAAACGCCTAGCGAAAGCAACCTTTCTTCTCCAACCCACAAAATAATAACAGGCTGCATAGCAACAAACATTCCAGTTGCAGCAAAGCTATATATCCAAAAATTAGCAAACATCAACTTTTTATACAAATTATATGACTTTTCTTCTGTATCTTTAACAAGTAAATTACCAACACTTGCCGTCAAAGAACTAAATAACTGCGATAATAACAAACTTGCTGCATTAATTATCATATAATAATTAGAATAGTATGCTACTACTATATTCCCTAAAAATTTAGATATTATTATATTATCTGTTCCTAAAACGGCAAACGAACCTACTTTATGGAACATTAAACCTTTTACTTTTTTAAATATAGAATCATATGTTTCTTTATCCAACTTTTTAGCAGATTCATTTATATATGGATATATTCTATTGGCATATTTTGATATTACTATATTTTCTAAAATTCTACATATACACTTAATCACTAAAAATAGCACATAATTTTTTGTAGTGTATAGTGTTATAATAAGCAAAGTATTCATAATAGCTGAATATAATATATGTACTATATTTATAATGTAGCTACGTTGATCCGCTTGTATAATGGATCTTTTGTATGAAAGTAAATATGAACATACTACATCGGCTACAAAAAGCATAAATATAAGATATAAATTAATATCCAAATTTGTTGTTACAAAAAAGTGTAAAAATGGTAATAAAGCTATGCTTATTAAAGTTACCGATAATGCTATTATATTGTATGTTTTTTTATAAAATCTCATTAAGGATTTTATTTCTTCTTTATTCCCCTCTGCAATAGGCTTGTACAAACTATATATTATAGCTATACCTATACCCAAGTCAGCTATTGAAAGCATTGATATTATATTAGTAAAAAGCGTATTTACACCTAAATATTCATCTCCAAGTGTTTTTATAAATATTTTTTGCAATATAAAACCAAATAATAATACAATAAAATTACTAATTACCGCGGTTATTGCATTTTTAATGGATCTTTCTTTTCTCATAAAACGCTCCTATTCATTAGATACATTTTCTAACAATTTTTCTATTTTTAAAATAACATTTCTAATTTCAAATTCACATTTATAATTAGAACATTTAATTCTTAGATTGTTATATTGTTTTTCATCAGTTAATATTTTATTTAAACAATTATAAATACTTTCTTCAGTATTATCAATAATTAAACCGTATTCACCTTTTTTTAATATATTAGAAGGCCCAGATGTATTTGTACTTATAACTGGTACACCAATAACAAGAGCTTCTGCAACGGCCAAACTAAATCCTTCTACAAGTGAACATGATATAAACAAATCTGATTTTTTTACATATTTATAAGGATTTTCTTTAAAACCTAATAACTTTACTTTATTACCTAAATCATTATCTGTTATATACTTTTCTATTTTGGGTCTTTCTTCCCCTTCGCCTAGAATTTCAATTACGAAGTCTAATTTATCTTTATTTAGTTTATTAGCAACCTCACAAAGTCTTAAATACCCTTTTTGAGAATTCAATCTTCCAACAGATGATATAACAAAGGTATCTTTATCATTTCTATCTTCACACGATTCATTTGCAAGTTCTTTTATTTTATTTGTATCCAACGGATTATATATAGTTAAAATATTATCTTTTATGCCTGTCTCTATAATAAATTTGTTTTTGGTTTCATCAGACACAAAAACCAACTTGTTATACTTTTTATATGCATTTACTAGAGCCTTTTTGTTGGCAAAATATGATGTACTTCCTTCATGTTCAAATATATCAGTATGAATCCAAGTTATTTTTTTGTTATGACTTCCAGATAATATTTTATTAGAAAGCAATTCTAAAAATGATATTTCAATATTATAATAGTCATTTATAAATAGGTTGTATGTTATTTCACTTGGTAAATATTTTACAACATTATTGATTATCCTTTTCTTCCATAATGTTGGTTTTTTAATTATACAACTATATTTTATATTCTTATTTAATTTAGTTTTGTAAATGCCTTCATTATATACTGTTCTTACTTCTATATCATACTTTGTATTACTTAAATTATTTACCACGTCAACCAATACTTTTTCAGCGCCGCCACCACCTAGTGTGTCAATAAGAAAAAGTAATTTGCTTTTCCCCTTTATTTTAGTTTTTCGTATATTCTCTAAATTAATAATTCTATTTACCATCATCACATTAAACCAGAAAATTGTAACTAAAAATACATTAAAGAAATGCAATATTGTTGTTTCAAAGAAGTTAACAACCAGCATAAACACTATCATTGTTAAAATTATTAATATAATGTTATGATTTTTTTCATTATAATCTAATTCATTTATATACTTATATACTTTTTTTATATTATACAATGCGTACAACGTAAACACTATAAATCCCAATAATCCATAAGAAACTAATATATGCAGATATATATTATGCAAACTATCTGTAAGAGTCGGATATTTTTCTACCGCCTCTTGCGGCATATACACATTGGTACATGAATTTACGTTTTTAATACCAACACCAACTAAAGGATGTTCTAAAAAGACTCTACCTCCTGCTTTCCAAATATCAGTTCTTCCATTTGATATATCAGTTTGATCGTCATAATTTCTTTTAATATATGGATGTTCGCTTTTTATGATTTCATTTCCTTTTATACTCCTAGCTATATTAATCGAATAAGGTAGTATACTTCTTATTAACAAAAAAACTGTTATTATAGCTGTCATTGTAACTACTGCTTTAGCTGTAATTTTCCATATATTCGTTTTAAGTCTATCTACAAAAGTTTTGCCTTTATATTTTGAATTATTACTATAAAACAAAATAAGCAACACAAAAATAGAACAAATAGTAGCTAAAAACGCAGAACGTGAATTAGATAAAATTAAACATATTAATTCTAATAATATATTTAAATATATCAACATATGTACTTTGTTCGTTCTTTTTAAATTAGTTTCATATCTTTCAAGTACTAATAGTAATATTGAATACATTATAGATATAAAAGAG
The DNA here is from genome assembly GCA_934149365.1 of uncultured Clostridia bacterium. Classification (GTDB taxonomy): domain Bacteria; phylum Bacillota; class Clostridia; order TANB77; family CAG-465; genus CALXJE01. The sequence continues at coordinate 244,732 of CAKPEI010000001.1, read as the reverse complement.
CATTGCCCTAGTGCATTAGGATTACCATAAATACTCCATAGTCTTCCCTCAGCATATACTATTATAATCTCTTTTGTCCCGACAAATAAGTTTCTATCTATTTCTAAAACATAAATTAAAAAAGAAATAATAGCACATATAAAAGTGCAAGTGACTACAATAATACTAAATCTTTTTAGTTCTTTTAATGCTTTCTCATTATCATCATTTATGTCATATGTCATTAGTAATACATTTTGCACGAACATATAACTTGTAATAATTATATTTCCAATAAAATTGTTTTTAACATTAAACACATCTGTTATAAAAGAGCAAATAACTATTACTACTAAAAGATACACATCTTTATTATTTATCACTAGTTTTTTCTTTAAAGCAAAATTATATACAATAATACACAAAGCCCAAATTATAAAGACTTTAAATGCCTTACTAGTTATAACATTAGTTAACGGAAAAATATATAAAAAACTGGCTATAAGAAATACTGTCCTTATAGTTTCTATGCCAAATACTTTTGCTATTACTTTTTTTAATCTACTCATAGATTTTTTTATCTCCTTTCAAGAAAAAAATATATTACTTTCTTAATCAAGTCTTTAAAAGACCTAACTTTAATTTTTTTAATTATTTTTCTTTTTTTAATTTCTTCACAAATAAATTTATAGTTTTCACCCTCTAATAATCTTAATTTATTATATACAGCATCTATAATATACATATAATATAGATGCTGAGCTTTTGAATTTAAACTATTAGTTTTTGAATACCTATCTACTTCTTGCATCAAGAAATCGTAATGATATAACACATCTTTTGCTTTTCTAAAATCCTTTTCAGCACTCTTAGTATTAATTATGCTTCCTTCTCTTTGTACATAATAATAATATGGTTTGTCGATTGCTGATACGCTATCGGCATTAAATATAACAAACGGAATAAGTCCCAAATCTTCATGGACTTTCCCTTTAGCAAATTCAAATTTATTTCTTAAAAAATACTCTCGCTTATATGCATATGTACAAGCTGTTTCTAATGTTATTCTATTTTGTCTTATTATAATAAAAGCCTCTTGTCCATTAATATTGTCAAATGTGTTTATTTTATCTTGAGATATCTCAATACCTTCCTCTGTTACACACTTTTTAGGAAATCTTATTAAATCCACTTTATTATTTTCTTTTATTACACTTGATAATACATATAGTAAATTTTCATCAACATAATCGTCTGAGTCTATAAACAATAAATAATCTCCGCTTGCTTTTTTTATTCCAAAGTTTCTTGCATCAGAAAGGCCTCCATTCTCCTTTATAAATGATTTAACTTTGTTGCATTTTTTAGCTATTTCATCAATTATATTTTGACTATTATCAGTAGAGCCGTCATTTATCACTAAAATTTCGTAATCTTGGAAAGTCTGGGATATCAAACTTTCCAAACACTTACGAATATATTTTTCAACATTGTATACTGGAACAATTATACTAAACTTCATAAACTCTCCTTATTTTTTCAACATATCCTTTACTCTTTTCATAAATATAGCAAGTTTTATATCCTTTACTTTTATTTTTAAATCATTAGATATGTCTTGTATCGTATATTTTTCAGACACCATATTTTTATAATAATTATAATAAAGGCCATATTTTTCTACAAAACTAAGCTTTACTGTCTCTAAAGTTATTTGCGTGTTTAACAAATATCCTTTAGGATTATTTATATATATCTTCATACCATCAGAAGTAAGACCATCTTCTAAATATTCTGCAATATATATTATTTGATTTATCCACCTAAGTTTATATCCTTCTTGTGATAACTTGTACCATACAACTGTTTCAGGCATAAATTTTTCTCCTTCTATCTCAGGAAATTTATGTTCTTTCAAAACATTTGTATAAAAAACTTCGGCTTTATCTCCTAAAATATTATATTTTTTTCTTTCTGCAGAAGTTGCATCCACGTATTGTTTATTATTGAATGTTTTTCCTGTAATTGTTTTATCATCAAATCCCTTTAAAAACCCTAAGCCACCAAATTTCAATTTACTATTATTTAAAGTGTTTTCCCATTCTTTTATCTTAGAAATTGCATCTTCAGTTATATAATCATCTGAATCTACTATAAAGAACATTTTTCCTTTAGCTAAATCTAGCCCTTTGTTTATAGCCCTATGCTTTCCACCATTTTCAACTTTTTTATATATAACATTAAATTCTTTATTATTTTTTAAGATATTGTTAAATATTTGTTCGGTATTATCAGTAGAACCATCATCTACAACAACCCATTCAAAATCCTTACACGTCTGTTTCCTTAACGATTCATACAATCTTGGAATATATTTTTCTCTGTTATATGCAGGTGTAAAAATGGTGCAAAAAATGTTTTCACTCATATTTAATTTCCCCTTTTATTTTTTAGTAACTTTCTTCCTCATAGCATACTGTAGTTTTCTTGGAATAAGTCCTACTATTAATGGCTTAATCGCAAATATAGCCCCAACAGGCATCAAATGCAATTTTTTATATGCATTCCATCTCATCTTAGCCTCATCTATTCTGTATCTATATTTTCTTCTCATATATGCATCTATATTTTCATTGTAATAGCAAAGTTTTTCCATAATATTTATTCCTTTATATCCTGCAATGTGAAGTCTTAAAAACAAATCGAAATCCTCTGTCCTTGCTGTGTCCTTTGCAACCTTGTATCCTCCTACTTCGTCTAATATGTCCTTTCTAAACATTGTAGCTGGATGTACATAAGGAAGCCCCCATAAAAAATCTTTATTTTTAGGTTTCTCACTCCAAGGGTTATACTCCCCCCATATTCCATTTTCATTAAATCTATAAATTGCAGAAGAAACAAAACTAAATTCAGGATTATTCTCTAGTATATTTACCTCTTTTTCCATTCTTGTCTTATCAGAATAATCATCCGCATCTTGAATAAGCACATACTTTCCCGTTGAATGTTCTATACATTTATTCCTTGTGGCTGCCGCTTTTAAATTCTCATGATTTTCAAGTACAATTATTCTACAATCCTTTTTAGCAAGTTCATAAGCTTTCTTAAGCGTATTATCACTTGAACAATCATCGCACATGATTATTTCAAAATTTGTATATGTTTGATTTAAAATACTATCCACACATTTTTCTAAATATTTTTCAACATTATATAATGGCATTATAACTGAAACTTTTGGAAATTCTTGCATTAACTTTTCCCCCATTCTTACAGCAATTATTATATATTTTTTGTAACTTGTTGTCAATCAAATAATTTTCACTCATAATTATTAAAAAAGTTGGCAACTTAATTTAACATGCCAACTTTATTTTTAAAATGTATTATATACATCAATTATTTCTTGCAATACATCTTCTAGCAAGTACGGCTTAATAAGAGAATTGTTTATATTTTTAATGTTTTCTCTTTCTTCCTTGCTAATTTTAGAAAAATATTCTACTTTTTCCAAGAAAGCATCTTTGTCGTTTATTCCAACTACATATCCATTTTTACCATTCTCGATTAAATCTCTGTTACCCCTACAAGCAGTTGCAACAATTGGTAATCCAACATACATAGCTTCCATAACATTGACAGGTAGTCCTTCTCTTTTTGAAGAAGTGACTGCTAAATCAGAAATAGTAATTAACTTAGGAATATCTTTTCTGAAACCAAGAAAAGATATTTGAGACTCGAGTCTCAACTCTTTCACAAGTTTATGACACTTACCATTCATGGAATCTTTTCCGGGTAAAAGCAAGTGAAACTTAGAATTATGAATTAATAATTCCTTAAGTGTGTGTATAAGCCAAATTTGTCTTTTTCCCTTTGTAAGCTCAGCAGGGTAAATCATAACAAAATCATCTTTTACAAGTCCCAACGATTTTCTATACTCTTGTTTTTCTTCCTCTGACATTTCAAAATTAAATTTTGATACATCAAGCCCTACACCTTTTACAAGTCTTACATCAGTTTTAAACTTTTTCTTAGCTAATTCATAATCATCCAAGTTTATAGTTATAACTATATCTGTATATTTAGCCAAAAATTTTTCAACTGGATAGTACACAAGCCAATTAAAAAGAGGTGCTCCTTTATAAAAATGGAAACCGTGTGCCATATATACTAACCTAGTATCTTTTATTTTTAAACTTTTAAATGCCAATCTTGTTATCGCTCCGCCAAATGGAGTATGACAACTTATTAAATCGTATTTTTCATTCTTTAAAACTTCTTGCATTTGTTTATATGATTCCAAATTCTGTTTTAAGTTTAAGCTTCTTGCAAAGTTAACATTAAATTTCTTATCACAATATGGAATATCTAATCCCTCTAATCCACATGCAATATGAACCTCATATCCTTGTTCTTTAAAATATTTTAATTGTGGTATTAAGAATTTAGTAAAGAATGATTCTAAGTTAGCCGCAAATAATACTTTTTTTATCATAAAATCCCCCAAATTTTATTTATCAGTACTCATAAAATCTTTTAATCTTTTACTTCTGCTAGGATGTCTTAATTTCCTTAAAGCTTTAGCTTCAATCTGTCTTATTCTCTCACGAGTAACCATAAACTCTTTTCCTACTTCTTCTAAAGTTCTGGTTCTTCCATCTTCTAATCCAAATCTAAGTCTAAGAACTTTTGCTTCTCTTGGAGTTAATGTTTCCATTACATCTTCAATTTGCTCTCTTAAAAGTACATCTGCCGCTTGGTCAGATGGAGATGGAGCATCATCATCTGGAATAAAGTTTCCTATATTACTATCATCTTCTTCGCCTACTGGTGTCTCAAGAGATATAGGCTCCTGTGCAATTTTAAGTATTTCTCTTACTTTTTCAACAGGCATCTCCATTTCTTCTGCTATTTCTTCTGGTGTTGGTTCTCTTCCCATTACTTGAAGTAAATGTCTAGAAGTCCTTATAAGTCTATTTATTGTTTCAACCATGTGAACTGGTATTCTTATTGTTCTTGCTTGATCTGCTATTGATCTTGTTATCGCTTGTCTTATCCACCAAGTTGCATAGGTACTAAACTTGTATCCTTTAGACGGATCAAATTTATCTACCGCTTTTATAAGTCCAAGGTTACCTTCTTGTATTAAATCTAGAAAGTGCATTCCTCTGCCAATATATCTTTTAGCAATACTTACAACAAGCCTTAAATTAGACTCTACTAGTATTTTTTTGGCTTCTTTGTCACCATTTACCATTTTGTATGCAAGTTCTGTTTCTTCTTCCAATGATAGCAAAGGAATTTTACCAATTTCTTTTAAAAACATTCTAACTGGGTCATCAACATTTAAAGTTTCAGTAAACGAGATGTCATTTATATCTTCTAATAATATGTCTTTTTCTATTTCACTTATATCCTCTAAATTTGGTTCTATTTCAAGTTCAGCTATTGACCCTGCACCATCACCTACAGTAAGTTTATCTACCATAGCCTCTTTTTGATTATCATTATCTTCAAGAGGTTCAATCTTATCGTCAGGTTCTGGACTATCACCAAGAGCTCCTGGTTTAATATCTTCTTCTATCATTTTAATTCCAGCTTCATTAAGTTTCTCATATAACTTTGCAACTTGTGCTGGTTCTAATTTGTTTTTATCCAAGAAATTCACAACATCTTTATATGTATATAAATTGTTTTCTTTCATTAAAGCTACAAATTCATCTGTTTCTTTGTTTGATTTAGGCTCTTCCTTAACTTCTGGTTTTACGTCTTCTTTTTTTACTTCTGCTTTTTCTTCTACTTTTTTACCTTTTGAAGTAGCAACTTTTTTCTCTTTACTTTTTACTTCTTTTTCTTCTGTTTTTACTTTCTTTTCACTGCCCTTTTTATCTATTTTTTCATCCTTTTCTATTTCAGTTATGTTTTCTTCATTTTTCTTTTTTCCCATTTTTTCACACTCCAATTACATACATATATTAATATACACTATTTAGCCAAAAAATACAATAAAACAACCGTTTTTATTTTAATTTCCCTTTATTTATTATAATTTGACTAAGTTCAATAGATAGCATATCTCTTTCATCTTTTGAAACATCTTTTTCGGATAATCTTTTTAATATTTGAGTTCTCCTTTTTTCATATCTGTATTTTTTCAAATCCACCTTCAAATCTTGAATAAATTTAGCCCTATCCAATATATTTATACACAATATCTCTGTAACAAGTTTTATTTTATCATCATCTGTTAAATATTTTAGTACGTTGCACTTTGCTATGTCTTCTTTTTCATCTAAATTTACCACATATTCAAAAAGTTCTCTTAAGTCATCATCTTCAAAATCCGAAGAATTTACCAAATTCTTTATTTCATTTATATATTTTCTGTCTTTAGAAAGAAGTACAGAAATTATATACATTTCTTGTTTTCTTCTTTTGTTTATACCACTTTCTCTTTTATTTACCAAATAGCTCATATCCACACTTGGCATAATATTTTCATCTGTTGTCATTTTCAAATTTTTAGAAATTTCTGAAACCAATGCACCTTTAGATATTTTATACTTCTTAACTATTTCATCTATATAAATATCTCTTTCAATATTATTTGCAACACCAGATAAAATATTTGCTACTTTATTCAAAAATTCAATTTTAGCATCCATATTGTTCAAATCCAAATTTTTTTCTAACGTTTTTATTTTATATTCAATATGATTAAGACTAGCCTTTACACATTCTCTAAATCTAACCTCACCATATTTATTTATATATTCATCTGGGTCTTTTACATCATCATGATCTAGCATAAGTACCTTAACCTTAAGTCCCACATTATATAATATATCAATTGCTCTTAGCGTAGCTGCTCTTCCTGCTCCATCCTGATCATAAGCTATAACTACCGTATCTGTATATTTTTTAATGAGTTTAGCTTGTCCTTCTGTAAGTGCTGTACCTAAACTTGCTACCGCATTATTAATTCCACTTTTATGAAGCGCTACTGTATCCATGTAACCTTCAACAATTATAACAGAGTCTAGTTTTTCTTTTTTAGCAACGTTCATTCCATATAGATTTCTTCCCTTATGATAAACAATGTTTTCCGGTGAGTTAACGTATTTAGGAAGAGAATTATCTAAAACTCTTCCCCCAAAACCTATAACTCTGTCTCTAGTATCAAATATTGGGAAAATAAGTCTACCTGCAAAACTCTCATATATATTTCCTTTAGCCGTTAAATTAACTATTCCTGATTTTATAATTTCCTCTTTAGTGAAGCCTTCTTTTAGTAAATAGTTATATATTCCTTCTTCTTTTTTACTTCCAAATCCTAGTCCAAACCTTATAACTACATCTTGTTTTAACATCCTTTTTTGCAAATAAGCCTTAAGTACACTATTTTCTTCTTTAACATTCTCTACAAGAGCTTCATAAAAATATTTAGCTGCTACTTTGTTTAAACTGAATATTCTTTCTTTCATATCTTTATCTTGAGGATTAGAAGATTTTCCTCCAACATCAAATCTAGTTAAATCTATATTATTTTTATCAGCTAAAAACTCCAGAGCTTCTTTAAAATCCAAATTTTCTATTTTCTTTATAAATTGTATTGCAGTTCCACCTTCTGAGCATCCAAAACATTTAAATATCTGCTTGTCCGGTGCTACAGTAAAAGAAGGTGTTTTTTCACGATGGAAAGGGCACAAACCAATATAATTTGCGCCCCTTCTTTTTAGAGGTACATATTGACCTATTAAATCCACAATATCAGTATTTGATATCACTTCTTCTATTGCATCTTCTGTATAATAAGCCATATGTATTTCCTCCTTTAATTTTGTGCTTTTAAAAGTTTTATTTTTTCATCTCTATTGTAATAAATATTACCTACATTTAGTATTAGACATAATACTAAAAATGCATCCATTATACTTGCAGAATAAGTATTGTTGGATAAAGATGTCATAATTAAAATCATTATAGTGCATAGTTTTATAAGTGTAGTTTTAGTATCCTTTTTCCTTCTTAATATCACTCCTAATACTTCAAGTAATATTATTAACCCGATTGTAACTATATAATAATTTTTTGCATGCTTTATTGCCCCTTTAATTCCGTCAATCATTAAGCCTAAATCAAATTTCCTATATATTTCAAACACATCTTGTTTAAATGCAAATTGACAAGTAAGCACACCAATAGCTGCAAACCCAAGTATTATTACGAAAACTAATATAAGTTTGTTTACCGTTATAACTTCCATTTTATACATCAATTTTCTTGTATGAACATTACTAAACTTTTCTACAAATTCTCTTTTGTTGTTAACTCTTACATAGCCAACATTATTTGAGATAACAAGTGAAACAAACAATATCACAATCCAATATTCAAACCTTCCTCCAAATAGAATATCAAGCATTATAAATATTCCCATAGCAGCAGTAAGTTTTAAATATTTATTGTTTTTTAGCTTATGTTGTTTTACCTCATCAATAATTTTAAGCAACATATATGTTCCAAAAAGCATAAATAACGTATTAAAATTCTCTTTGCAATAATTAGTAGTGTTTACTATTGCTTGTGGTATAAAAATATATCCAATAGCGGCTATTGCACTAAGCATTTCGTTTGTAGTAATGTTAAACACCATTCTCTTTATGCAAAACGCACATATAAATGTTATTATGGTATTTATTATTATTACCGAATAAAGTGGATATAATGTAAGCTTACCTAAAGCAAACACCAAATATGAGCCAAGTCCTATTTCTACTGAAGGTTTAATAAGCTCTGTACTGCTTGTTTCTTTATATAGCAATACTGCTAAAAACCTAGTAATTAAGACTAACATTACAAGATAGATATACCTATAACTATACTCTACACTTTTTTTACAGTTAACACTGTTTAATTTTTTCTTTAATAATGCGTAAAAGAATATTCCTAAAAGTAACATCAGTAAGTATATTAATTTATACTTTATGCTAAATGTACTAGCTACTTCCAACATATTTTTTACACAAATTCCAAGTACGCAAACTAAGCAAGCCGTGAATATAACAACTATAATACTACGAATAATTCTACTTCTATTCATCTTTATCTCCAACTTCTTTTATATACTTTATTTGCTATTTTTTTCTCTATATAGTTCACTTACTTCTTTCAAGCTTTCATGTGTTCCTACATCATAGCATTCGCCATCAAAAACAAATGCATATGTATCTGTTTGTTTATATAGCCACGCCACAAAATTACCTGGTGCATCAATAGGATTTCCTTCTTCTATATATTTATCAAAAAGTTTTACAACGCTTCTTGGATAAATATATTCTGCATATGTACATAGTGTACTTCTAGGATTTTCTGGCTTTTCTTCAAACCCTATAATTCTATTTTCTTCATCTGTTTCTGCTACACCAACTCTTCTTAAAAGGTTAATGTCATCTATTGATTTTACACACACAACTGGTGCATCTTTTTCTTTGCTATAATCTATTGCATCTTTCAATTTAAATGTAAACAAGTTATCTCCAGCTATAATAAGCAAGTCATCATCTAGTTCCATTTTATCAATAACATATTTTATATCACCTATGGCACCTAATCTATCGTCATTTGAATTTGTACCATCGTTAATTACTGTAATAGGTTTAGCATTGTTTTTTGTGCTTTTCCAATCTTCTAAGTGTCTTGCATATTTATTGTTTGTAATTGCATATATTTCATCCACTTCTTCAATTGTGTTAACCTCATCTAAAATATAATCAAGTAATGGTCTTCCTCCTATATCAAGTAAAACCTTTGGGAAATTCTCAGTTAGTGGAAAAAGTCTTGTCGCATATCCTGCGCAAAGTAAAATACACTTCATTTAATCACTCCTCTACATAATTTTGAGCTAATTATACCACATTTATTCATTCTATGCAATCTAACTATGCTTAAGATTTATAACTACTATTTCTGGGTTATTTAATATTCTAAATGGTAAACTCCCATAGCCCATTCCTCTGCTTACGCACATTACGCTTCCTTCTTCAAAAAACAAACCCGCATCATATTTAGGGAAAAATGTTGCATTTGGTGAAAGCAGACCACCAGCAAACGGAAGCCTTATGACTCCTCCATGAATGTGCCCAGATATAATCAAATCAAAGCCAAAAGAAGCATACTTTTTAAAAGCATTTGGAGAATGCGTAAGTAATATATTATACTTGTCTTTATCTATTATGGAAAAAACATCTTCAAGTTTATTTTTAATTTCATATTTTTTGTTATACATACTTCCACGCCTAAATTCATAATATTTTTCAATATTTCTGTTATTGTAATTCAGTCCATATATGTTAATTTCACTTCCAGCTATTTTAATAGTATCACTGCTATTATTTAAGACTTTAACACTATTTTCTTCTAGCATACTAATTAATTTATTAAACTCATCTTCGTTATATCTAAACTCCCTATTTCCCATAACATAATATATTTTACAAATTTCTTTTAAACTATTAATAAACTTTTCAAGATATGCTATATCACCATTTTTAGCATTTATCATATCTCCAGTCATAACTATAATGTCAGGTTTTTCTTTTTCTATATAATCTATTATCTTTTTATTATCATTCCTAAATTCTCTACTGTGCAAATCAGAAAGCTGTACTATTTTAAAATCTCTTGTAATCTTAGCGTTCTTTATAATATAATTAGTTATATCTAACCTAAAATGTGAAATTAAAGCAAAAGTAGAAAAAGCCACTAAGATAATCAATGTTATAATCAAGATTATCATTTACAATATCTCCTATAAAATTTTGTACTAATATAATACCACATGTTTTTTCCTATTACAAGAAAAAAGCCAGTACACTAATACCAGCTTCTTTAAATCATTCTATTACTTTGTAACTTTTTTTCTTCCTATTGATTCGTACGTTATTCCCTTACCTTCAACATCCTTTAACTCATAGCAATTTCTACCATCTAAGATTAAAGGCTCTTTCATAAGTTCAACATATTTGTTTATATCATATTCTTTTATTTCTTTCCATTCAGTAAATATAATACACACATCTGCATCTTTTATGGTTTCATCTATAGTGTCGCAGTATGAGATTTCAGGAAAACGTTTTGCAAAATTGTTTGCAGCCACCGTATCCCACGCCTTTATTTTTGCGTTTGAATTAAGCAGATATTCAATATTAGGTATTGAAGGTGCTTCTCTTAAATCATCAGTACCAGGTTTAAAAGCAAGTCCTAAAACGGCTACATTTAATCCGTCAAGTTTAGGATGATATTCCAAAAGTCTTTTCATAAGTTTTAACTTTTGGTTCTCATTCACTTCAATTGCAGCTTTTACTGTTTTTAACTCAATACCATTTACATTTGCAAGCCAATGAAGTGCCTTAGTATCTTTGGGAAAACAAGAACCACCGTAACCTATTCCTGCTTTCAAGAATTTGTTACCTATTCTTTTATCAAGTCCCATTCCATAAGCCACATCTTCTACATCAGCACCTAAAGTTTCACACAAGTTTGCAATCTCATTTATATATGAAATTTTTAAAGCCAAGAAATCGTTTGAAGCATACTTTATCATTTCTGCACTTGAAATATTAGTAGATACAAGAACTGAATTATTAAAATCTTTATATATTTCTCTTAATAATTCTTCAGCCCAACTAGAATGTGTACCTATAACAATTCTCTGAGCATTTAATGTATCTTCAACTGCAGTTCCCTGTGCTAAAAATTCAGGGTTTGAAGCAGTTTCAATTCTTATGTTTTTGTCTTCCATTTTTTTAAGTAAGTACTGTTCAACTTTAGGGTTAGTTCCTATAGGGACTGTTGATTTTATAACTACCAAACAATCATGGTTTACGTATTCTGCAATATCATCTGCAACAGAATAAACGTAATCAAGATTTGCTGATCCATCTGGTTTTTCAGGTGTTCCTACACCAATAAATATAACTTCAGGATCCTTATATGCTTCTTCTTTTGAAGTAGTATAAGTTATTTTATCTTTATTCTTTTCCATAAGCTCTTCTAAACCTATTTCATAAATAGGAGAAATTCCATTTTTAAGCATATTTATTTTTTCTTCCACAACATCAAAACATGTCACATCATGTCCTTTTTCAGCTAAGCAAACAGCTGTAACTAGTCCAACATATCCTGTTCCTGCAACTAAAATTTTCATAGTTATTACCTCCACTTAATAAACTTATATTAAACCTACCTTTTTTATTGCAACATTATATCACACCATTTATTTGCTTTTCAATGTTTAAACAATATATTTGCCTAAAATAGGTATTTTAGAAAGTATATATGTAACACACATACTAAAAAAATATACGCCCACCGTAATTGGTAAAATCAACATAACAATATGTTTTGGATATAATTCTACTTCAAGGCTCTTTATTATTTCTATAAATACAGGATGTATAACATATATGCCCAAAGTTAAACTTGCTATTTTAGAAATGTTTTTTTTAAGTTTCTCTGTAATATTTGTTTTTAAACATATTTCCTTAATAAAAACAATCACAGCCACACTTTGTAAAAATGTTGTGGCAGAAAAATTCACATAAAACAGTTGTGATTTTTCATAGTGTTTTGTTAAAAATATTGTCATAAGCGAACTTACAAATCCCAAACAGTATAACATAATTCTCTGCTTCTTACTAAACTTCTTCTCATTCAAATAATATCCTAAAACATAGTATCCAACATATCCTGATATAACTGAAATTTCTAATTTTGGAATCATAACCTTTAATAAATTATCTTTAATATATATATCTAAAATGTTATTAATAGTTGGAATTAAAATCTGAAATACGAGCCATAAAGCCAAAAAATATCTTAGTACTTTTTCATTTTTACCATTCACAATTTGTTTAATTATTGGTGTTACAAGATATATTCCTATAATCATATATAGATACCACAAGTGATAGTGTCCTTGAACAAGTCTATTTATAACAGTTGTTATGTTCAATTGTTCACTCGAATTAATTTGAATAGCAAAAGCAAATACAACTTCCCAAAATGCAATTAAAACTATTGCTTTTTTAATATATTTAACAAACACTTCTTTTATTGTTATATCTTTTTCTGGTTTAAGTAAAAGTATTCCACTAACCATCAAAAATACTGGAACTGCCCACCTGCAAAGTGAATCAAAAATATTAATTACCATCCAACTTTTACTTTTTACAGCCAAAGCATACCACCAATTTGAACAAACATGTATAAGGACTACTGCTATACTTGCTAAAATTTTTAATACATCACAATACACAATTCTATTACTGTTCATATATTATTTACTCCTATTTTATTTTAATAAGTTTAAAACCAGTATAATCACCTGATACCATAATATAGTTAATACCGTCAATTATACCCTGCTTTACCATATACTGACCATTTCCATGTAAATGACCATATATGCACACTTTTGCGCCGATTTCCTTTAAAGCTTCCTTAAATTCATGATAAAAAGGCGGAAAATGTGTGAGTACTATTATTTCTTTTTTTCTATCTTCTTTGCTTAAACTTTCATAAGATAATTTTAGCCTACATATTTCTCTTAATACTATTTTATGGCTATCAACATTTTCGTATGCTTCTCCAACATTTCCCCAACCTCTAGTTCCACAAATTGCCACATCTTCTACAACATACGAATTGTTAAAAAGAACGGATATAGTATCAAAATTATTTTCCTTTAAAAAACGCTTTACTTTTTTCATTGTAGAAAAATAATAATCATGGTTTCCTTTTATCATTATTTTTTTTCCTGGCAATGAGTTTATAAATTCAAAATCTTTTTTTACCTCTTCTAAATTATTCGCCCATGAAATATCTCCGCCTATTAGCACGGTATCTTCTTCTTTAACTGTTTCTATCCAGTTATTTTTAATTCTATTTACATAGTCTTTCCAATCAGGTCCAAAAAATTCCATTGATTTACTATCATCATTAAAAGACAAATGCAAATCGGATATTGCATATATAGACACTCTATTCCTCCTCTATATTTATGCAAGCTCTAGCATTCAACGATAAATCATTTGTACACTTGCCTGCTAAATAATTATAATAACCAGCCATAGCTATCATCGCAGCATTATCTGTGCAATATTCTAAATCTGGTATATATGCTTCAAAATTATTTTCTTTAGCTCTTTGTACAAGTAATTTTCTAAGCACATCATTTGCTGCAACGCCTCCTGCTAAAGCTACTTTATTTATGTTATTTTCTTTCATTGCTTCAATAGTATGTGACACTAAAACATTACATACATTATCCTCAAAACTCTTAGCTATATCTTCTCTTCTTAAATTTTCTTTTTCTTTATTTGCTAAATTAAGTACAGCTGTTTTTATACCACTAAAACTAAAGTCTAAGTTTTCAAATTTAGATACTGGTAATTTATATGTATCTCTACCTTCTTTTGCTAACTTGCTTACTTTAGGTCCGCCCGGATACCCTAAACCTAAAACTCTTGCGACTTTATCAAACGCCTCTCCTACTGCATCATCTCTAGTTTTTGCAAGTATTTTAAATTTAGTATAATCTTCTACCTTAATTATATGAGAATGTCCACCAGATACTACAAGCGCAATAAATGGAGGCTTTAATTCTTTATTTGTTAAATAATTGGCTGCAATATGTCCTTGTATATGATGCACAGGAACTAACGGTACATTTAACGCATATGCCAAGCTCTTAGCAAAAGATACTCCAACTAATAAAGCGCCAACAAGTCCAGGCCCATAGGTTACAGCAATAGCATCTATGTCTTTTAATGTAATATTTGCCTTTTCTAAAGCTTCATCTAAAACATATGATATGTTTTTAACATGATGTCTAGATGCAATTTCAGGTACTACTCCACCAAATTCTTTATGTATATCTATTTGCGACGATACAATGTTTGCTAAAACTTCTTTTCCATCTCTTAATACGCATATAGATGTTTCGTCACAACTTGTTTCTATTCCTAAAATAATCATTTCTTTTCCTTCCTATAAACTCAATATAAAATTCAAAATAAATGCAACTCCCATATATGCAGGTAAAATAAGGTAAGTGTATAATCCAGTCCATAATAGAACTAAAAGTATCCATATAGAATATCTTTCTAATTTATCCATGAACTTCTTACCTTTATATGGAAGAAAGTAATATAACACTTTAGCCCCATCAAATGGTGGTAAAGGCAATAAATTAAATACGGCAAATACTACATTAAACTGTATTGCTAAATTAAGCATTGTATATAATATAGCTCCTACACTAGAATGTATTGTTTGTGCATTTATACCAAAGCATAGCAATACCTTTAATACTACCGTAAGTAATATTGCTAAAAGCACATTAAACATCGGTCCTGCTAAAGCTACAAACATGTTCCCTTTTGCTTTATTTTTAAAATTAGTATCATCTATAAATACTGGCTTTCCCCAACCAAACTTAAATAATAATATAAATACAAAGCCTATTGGGTCAATATGTGCAAATGGAGAAAGAGTAAGTCTTCCCATTGCTTTTTGACTTTTATCTCCTAACTTATATGCAACCAATGAATGGCCAAATTCATGAATTGAAAGTGATAAAAGTAAAGCTGGTATAAAATACAAAGTCTCTATAAATCCGTCTCTTGTAAATATATCAAACATTATAATTCTCCTTTTTAAACATAAACATTATACTATATTCTAATATAATAAACAAGTAAAAGGCAAAATAAAAAAATAGCCACATAGGTAAACATTCGCCTATATAGCTATAAATTTTAAATAGTCAAAGAAAACAACATTCAAAAAACTATTTAGATATATTCCATGTGTTTGCAGCAGTTGCATCTTTTTCTACTTTAACTGACGGGTCTAGTTTTACTACTGGGCGAACCGCAAACGTAACACAGCTAGAGCCGCCACCCGAAACGAACATGTAACGCGTGCCCGTGCCAGTAGAGTAAACGTTGCATACACAGAAGTACGCACAGTCGTTGTGAAAACCCGCAACGACATACGGAGAAGCAAGCCAATACGTATTTTTAGCATTGTATACTAAATCCTTGTTTGCCGTGTTTTTTATATTCTTACTTGTTTTACTTATCTCGTAACAATCTGAATTGTATGTTGTTATATCTTTTCCATCTGGTGTTGTTCTACCACTTAATGTTGTTCCTAATTTGTTCTCTATTTCTCCTATTGTTAATGGTTCTGCTGTTGTTACTATGTTACCATTAGTATCGTAATATTTTCCTTTTGGTCCTGTATATCCTAATATATTATATACATCATCTATATTCATACTTCTGGCTGTTCCTACTCCGTCTTTTGAATATAACTTCTCACATATTGTATTTAACATATCTGGTCCCTTTAAGTAACCACCTTTTCCTGATAATTTTACCTTTGTATTTGCTGCAACGGCTACTTTATCATAAACTTTTGTAGTATCATTATATACTTCATAATCTGCCATTATTTCTAGCTCTCCATTTGCATTTACTCCCAAGTATTTCCATGTTAGCTTTGTATTAGTTGTTACTGTTTGTTTTGTTGGGTCTCTCTCTATATAACTAGGTGCTGTATTTTCTTCTCCACTTGTTTCATATGTAGTCGATGCTACTGTATATCCTTTTACTACATCTCCTACTTTTATTCCTGCTCTTATTGCTGTTCTTGCTGTTTCTGTTAGACCTGTATATACTTCTCCATCTTCTGTTACTGTATATGCTCCTTCTCCAGTTCCTACTTTATATCCTGCTTCTTGTAATTTCTTTTCTGCATAATTACTAAATGATGTTATTGTATTATCGTTCTCCTTTATCTTTGCCTCATCTAGCATCCAGTCTGCATGAGCCATAGCCACTAAGTCTTTTGCATTTGATATGTCTGTATCTGTCTTTGCTTTATTTGCCTTTCCTATTATTCCACTGTTTGATAGCGATAATATTATTGCTGCGGCTAGTATTATCATTACTATTATTGTTATTACTAATACTATTAATGATATTCCGCCTTTTAGTTTAACTTTTGTTCTCATATTTTTTACCTCCCATTTTCTTAGAACAATTTTAACATATACATATTATTTCACATTACTTTAAAATTTGCAATTATTTTTAAGTGCTTTTATCTGTTTTTTTGTTTTTTGTTTTGTCTTTCTATGTATACATTATGTGTATATTTACATGATTTATATCTCATGGTTATACCATATTTTAAACGCAAAAAAGCTAGCCATACATTTCACTCTGTATAACTAACTTTATATTATCTAATATATATGTCTTAAAACTTTTTGCAACACTTTTTGTATTATTTTTTTACTTAAAAATTAACTATTATATAGTCGCTAGTTTCAATTATATAACCTTTTTTAGGATAATGATTAGGGTTACCTTTACCTATTTTTTCTATTTCTTCATATTTATTCCTATCTCCAGCCTTTATGTTATATCCTAACATGTTAAACCATTTAACAAGTTCAACACTTACTTTTTCATCTTTGGGAAAACTTCTTTGTCCCCAATACAAATATGAATTAACATTTGTTTGACCATATCTTATTGGACACATATATTTATAATCATACCATGAACTAGGATTTCCCAACATTTTATTAAGTTTTCTAGTAATTCTAAGTCCAATATGCTTTTCACTAACAATAAGTTCATCTAAAACTGGTTTAGAATACCCATTTTCTCCAGTAAAATATACTGGCTTTGTTATATCGTGTTCTCTTACTAATTCATTACCAATATTAGTTACAATATTTTTTTCGTGTTCATACCTCATATAATTTGTATAAAATTGTCTGTGTAATTCTTTTGCCTGGTAAAGTACAGCTGTAAATACTATAAACAGAACAATATTATTTATAACCTTAATATTACATTTTGTAAGTATATCTTGCGTAAATATCATAAATACAAATGCAACAAATATTGCAAATGTCTGACATGTTCTATAAGGAGAAGCTGTGCCCTGTACAATAGAAAGTGCTACTGTGGCTATACAAAAACCTATAAATAACAATAGAACTATCCAGCTTTTTTCCTTTATGCTGTCCTTTATGGCTAATATAACTAGTATTACAAAACTAATTGCAAGTAATGTAATTGGTAAATAATATGTTGAAGCAAGCACATACAAATTAATAAATGTTTTTATCAAAGTAATTACTCCTGTTTTTATACCTTTAGTAAGCCAAATAATATCTTTTTCTGCATTTTCGCTTGCGGTAATCTTTAATATCAACCATAATATTTTAACTATAATCTTCCCTAATATAATTCCAAAAATCAGTGGAAGTATAAATATAATTCCTTTTTTTAATAATTCCCAAAACTTTACTTTTTCTTTGTTGTATACAAATTCTATTATGAATATCATGAATATTCCACATAAATATACTGCGGCAAAAGATTCATATAAATATATTGCAAGACAAAGTAAAATAGTTTGTAAACCAATTCTAAGCAATTTCTTTTCTTTTGAAATTGAAAGTTCATATCCTATCATCAAAGCTAAAGCCGTAAAGCAATAACCTAGTCCTATACTTATTCCAGAAGGTGTATATGTAAATATTTCGCATATTAAAGGATATGACAAAAACAAACATGCAAATACTGTATATACAATATCTTTTAAACCATTTTTAGATACTCTTTTAAATAGCAAACACCAAAGCACAGATGCAGTAATTAATAGTATAACTGCTATTGCATCTACAAAAAACGGATTAAAATTCATAATACCAAATAGTTTATTTAACACCGGAGCTGTAAGTCTTTCTTGAGCTAAAAGTTCTCCTTTCTCAAAATATCTATCATAAGCAAGCGTATCTATATTTACTGAACTATGAGTTACAACAAATCCAAAACTAAGAATAACTGTAATTAGTACTGGTACTATAAATTTAAGCGATTTCATAAGTTTTGGTGTATTTTCTTTATAAAATTCCATGTTATTCTCCTTTAAAATTAATTCTTTTTTCTTCAACAACTAGTGGCCTTTTCATTATTCTGGCATTAATTGATAATATATATTCGCCCAAAAAACCTAAGAAAAATAGTTGTATTGCTCCTAAGAAAAACATACCTATAAGTATTGGTGCACTCCCTGCTTGGAACATGTCCCAATTACATAGTTTCATTATTAAGTATATTAATGCTACTATGAAACTAACAAAACCTATAAATATTCCTCCGAAATGTTGCAATCCTTAGTCCTACTTTAGTATAAGAGGTAAAACTAAGCATTGCCGCATCATATAATTTATAAAAATTATTATGTGTTTTTCCAGCTCTTCTTTTAGCTTGTTCATAAGGAATATCTTTTCTTGAAAATCCTAGTTCTGCAACTATTCCCCTTAAGAAAGGAGTTGGATCATCTAACTTTTTCATAACTTCTATAAAGCTTTTATCATAAAGTCCAAAACCAGTAAAATGTTCTATTTGCTCAGTATCTGACATTTTACGTATTATTTTGTAATAGCAACTTCTTAAGAAATACATAAATTTATTTTCTTTGCTTGTTTCTTTTATTCCTATTACAATTCTGTATCCTTTTTCCCATTCTCTAACAAATTTTGTTATCATTTCTACTGGGTCTTGAAAATCTGCACACAAAAGAATTGTGCAATCGCCACTTGACTGTAGCATTCCATAATATGGAGAGTTAAATTGTCCAAAATTTTTAGCATTAAATATTGCTCTAACTTTTTTATTATCTTTACAAATTTTCTCAATTAATTCTCTTGTCTTATCAGTAGAACAGTTATCTATAAATAATACTTCATAATCATACTCTGATAAATTTTCCTTTATTTCTTTTTCTACTGCCTCACATATAGCCTCAACATTTTCTTCCTCGTTATAGCAAGGAATTACGACACTAATTTTCTTCATACTAATCTCCTTAAATATTCTGTTATATTATACTACAAATATCTACATAAAACAAGGAGATGTAAGTTTTAACTCACATCTCCTATTTTCATTTCATATTTTCCTTATACCATTTTATAGTTTCCTTTATTCCTTCTTCAAACGAAACTTTAGGCATAAAACCTAACTCCTCCATTTCTCTTGATATATCCACATTTAAAGATATAACATTATCATCTTTTCTTCCTCCAAATTTCAGAGAAACACTAGGATTAATTATATCTCTAATTTGGTAGATATACTCCTTTAACTGCTTGTTTTCATTGTTTGCTATACAGTAAACACTTCCGTCTTTTCCTTTTTCTAAGGCCAGCAAAATACCTTCTGCTGCATCCTTTGCATAAAGGAAATTCCATATCTGAGTTCCTGAAGTATACTCTAAAGACTTGCCTTTTAGAAAAGAATCTACACTTTGCATTACCACACTGTTTTTAACATTACATGGACCATATACACTAAATATACGTACCCAAACATGTTTCATGCCTAATTCGTGAGAAAGTTCCCTAGTCCTTAAGCATGTAAGATACTTTGCCATACCATAAGGTGTTGTAGGACAAGATAAAGTGTTGTACTTTATAACTCCATCTACTCTTCCAAACTCTGCCTGGGAGCCAACGCCAAGGAAAGTTTTGCACCCTATTTTATTTGCCAAGGTAACACAATCTAGCGCATAACTTTTGTTTAACTTCTGAGTTTTAGTATCATCTCTGCCTGTTCCAGAAGTTCCCATCCAAGCCAAATGAATAAATGCATCGTATTTCTCACTAATGGATTTATCAAGGATAGCATAATCTAGCATATTGCACTGCAAGATTTTGAAATTATCACCTTCAGGTATTTCTTTTAACTCCTTGCTGACAGTTCTTGTTATTGCAAGTACGCGCACGCCCTGAGAAAGCAAGTTCCAAATGATATGAATACCTATCATAGAATTTGCACCAGTTATAGCTACACTCTTAATCATCTTTTCCCTCCTTGATAGTAGGAATAATCATATTGCTTTCAAATTCCTCTCTATCCATAAATGGTGCAAGATCTTCAAGAGGTGGTGAAACAAGTGTGCCGTCTTCAAGTTTTTTAGTTGCTGACTTAGGCTCAAAGTTCTGCTTTTCTGATACAAACACTTCGCATATTACAGGTCCATTTAAAGAAAGAACTTCGGAAATTACTTTTCCCATTTCCTTATTTTTACTTATCCTGTAATATGGATAGCCATAGGCCTGCGCAAGTTTTGACATATCAGGGAAACTTAAGTCATGACTTTCGGGGCCAATACCAACAAAGTTCTTGTTGAACATATTAGTCTGCGTCTGCCTTATAGAATGATATCCATTGTTGTTGATAATAAATATCTTAATAGGCAATTTGTGATGAATTATTGTCTGAAGCTCCTGAATGTTCATCTGAATACTTCCATCACCACTTACACAAATAATGTCCTGATTATCATTTCTTGCGTAGGTAGCTCCAATAGCTGCAGGAAGGTCATATCCCATAGATGCAATTGCCGAGTTTATAATAAATCTCTGCCCCGGCTTTATAACATAAGCGTGGCTTCCTACAACACACGCAGAGCCATTTCCCACAACTGTAATTTGGTTTGCATTAAGTCTTGTGCTAAGTTCTTTTATGAAACAATATGGGTTAGCTTTACCGTCAATATCTTCATAATGTCTAGCCAAAACAACCGGATAATATTTCTTCCAACTTGCACATCTTTCAAGCCACTCTTTTTTTCTAGGAATTTCTTCCTTTATTAAAGCCATATCAAGCTTTTTAAGGAAGTTTCTGGCGTCTGCCCAAATAGGCATATCGATGTTTAAAGTTGGCTTTTTTAGTTCATCCTTATCAACATCAACCATTATTTTGTACGCTTCCCTTGCCCAAGTTTTCCAGTTATATCCTACCTGCCTTATACTTAATCTGCAACCGATAGATAAAACAAGGTCACTGTTCTGTACAGCAAAGTTACCTGCTCTGTCTCCCATTATACCGCCACGGCCAACATAGAGTTCATGATCATCATAGATTGCATCAATACTGTTCCAAGCTGTAACAATAGGCACACCCAACTTTTTAACAACTTTCATAAAAAGCTTATGAGCGCCTGCAATCCTTATGCCATTTCCGGCATATATAACCGGTCTTTTAGCCGTTTTAATTCTTGATATAACCTCATTAATTTGTTCGTCTGATACACTTTCAGGTACATCATTAAGAATTTCCTCATTCTCTTCGCTTGTTATGTCAAAGCTTTTAAGGTCATCCGTTTCAATATATGCCCCCTGAACATTAAGAGGAATATCAAGCCAGCAAGGTCCAGGTCTACCCGAATATGCAAGTGTAATTGCTTTTTCCAAGCAGTACTTTATATCCATAGGGTCTATAACCATTTCACAGTACTTTGTCATGGACTGTACAGCTTTACAAATGTCAAATTCCTGGTCTCCCATAGCACGAATGTTAAGTCCTGTACTTCTTGCAGTTGTGTCATACCTCACCTGACCAGATAGAACAAGCATAGGAATGGAGTCAAGATAGCCTCCCACAACGCCTGTTATGGCATTTGTTCCTCCAGGGCCGGTAGTTACACAAACTGCTGCAATTTGGTTATTTATCCGGGCATAACTCTCAGCTGCTATTGCGCAAGCCTGTTCATGATGATTATATACACATTTAAGCCCTTCCTGATGCCCCAAGCTATCATTTAAGTGCATAGCACCTCCACCAGTTACAGTAAACACATGGTCAATTCCAGCTTCGACTAAGAATTTTGCCACATAATCAGATACCTTCATTTTCATAAAAGTCACTCTCCTTATATAAGTTATTGTTCAAATGAATTGATTTTTTTACATTTACTTCTTAAAAGCCCATAATTTATTCATCACAAAGTTTAATGGCACTGTTATACATAGATTGATTATAGGTGCAATATATTCTGATATATGCATTAAATCTACCATGACATATAACAAAACAGTACTAAGCAAAAATGTAACTCCATATGACATGTACACTTTTACAAGTTGTTTAACTTTATCTTTTGCGCCATTTGCTTTCTCTTTACTCTTAAACACATACTTATTATTCCAGTAATATGCATTAAGTACACTTATTATAAAGCCAAGTGTATTTGCTACAATGTAATTACAATTAAAATAAACAAGTACATAGTAAATAGCAAGGGAAATTAAAGTGTTTGAAACACCTACTATACCAAACTTTATAAATTGAACTATAAGCTTTTTAAAATCATGCTTACTTTCAATTCCACATTTTTTTAATAGTTTTATCATAAAATCATTTCTCCAATCATACTAAACTATTATAATATAATGTGGTATTAAAAACAAGTAAGTTTAAAATAAGGTGCACTAAAATCTAGTGCACCTGTGCCAATTGTTACTTAAGTGCTTCATGAAGCGCCTTGATCATACAGTCAAGCATTTCCTTTTCCATGCCAGGATACACTCCTATCCAGAAACCGCTGTTCATAACTCTGTCAGTATTCTCAAGTTTTCCTACCACTCTGTAACCTTTTTTCTTTTTCCTCATCTCGTCAAAGCAAGGATGTTTTATAAGGTTACCAGCAAAAAGATTTCTTGTCTGAATACCATTTGCCTCAAGATAGTTTACAACCTGGTTTCTGTTTACACCGTCTTTACAGGTAATCATAAATCCAAACCAACTGGGAATTGAATTTGCACAAGGTTCAGGTAATATAATCTTGTCCTGCAAATCCTCAAGCCCGCTTAAAAGATAATCGAAGTTGATTCTGCGTTTTTTCACAAAGTCTTTAACTTTAGAAAGCTGAGCACAGCCAACCGCCGCCTGCATATCAGTAATTTTAAGGTTGTAACCAAAATGTGAGTAAACATACTTATGGTCATATCCAAACGGAAGCTCTCCGTACTGACCGCTAAATCTGTGGTTACACATATTATCCACGCCTGATGGACACTGGCAGTCTCTTCCCCAATCTCTGAACGAGCGAATTATTTTATGAAGCAAAGGATTATTTGTATAAACCGCTCCTCCTTCACCCATTGTCATATGATGAGGTGGATAGAAACTAGATGTTCCTATATCTCCAATTGTTCCAGTGTTTCTAATCTCACCGTTAAACATATACTGGCTGCCTAAAGCATCACAGTTATCCTCTATGAGCCACAAATTATGCTTGTCGCAAAATCTTTTTACCACACGCAAGTTAAAAGGATTACCAAGCGTATGTGCAATCATAACTGCCTTAGTCTTTTTAGATAACGCCTCCTCAAGCTTTGTTACATCAATGTTATACTGAGGGATTGTTATATCTACAAAAACCGGCACTGCCCCGTACTGAATACAAGGAGTAACAGTTGTAGGGAAACCTGCTGCAACAGTTATTACCTCATCGCCTCTTTTTATAGCTCTTTTTCCCAAAAGTGGTGATGTAAGAGCCATAAAAGCTACAAGGTTTGCTGATGAGCCAGAGTTCACAGTAGAGCAAAACTTTACGCCAAGTAATTTTGCAAACTCTTTTTCAAACTCCGCCGTATACTTACCAGAAGTAAGCCAAAAATCCAATGCACTGTCCACAAGATTAATCATCTCACTGCTGTCATATACCCGAGAAGCATACGGAATTCTGTCGCCATCCTTAAATTCTTTTTTTACATTGTGATACTTTTCGTAGTATTCTTTCACACACTCAAGAATAGCTTTTCTTGCTTCCTTCTCTGTTTTGTTATCAAACATATTATTTACCTCCAATAAATTCGCGTATTTGTTTGTTCATACATGAAGAAACATCGCCACCTGTAGCATAGATTTTCGAAAACTCAACCGTTTTTTCTATGGCTTTTTCAATATTCCATGTTGGTGACCAACCAAGCTCGCTTTTTATCTTAGAACAGTCAAGCTTTAAGAAGTTTGCCTCATGTGGTCCGTCAATTGCCTTTGTTGTCCACTTTATACCATCCTGCCAAGAATCACAAAACATAGTTGCTATCTTGCCAACTGTTACGCAGTCAGTCTCATCAGGACCAACATTGTAATTTCCAACATACTTCGCATCTTTTTGCTGCATTTTAGCAATAAGCAAATATGCAAACAACGGCTCAAGTACATGCTGGAAAGGTCTTACAGAATTAGGATTCCTTACAAAAATGTCAGTTTTATCCATAGCTGCTCTTACACAGTCAGGAATTATTCTGTCTTTTGCAAAGTCACCACCGCCTATAACATTACCTGCTCTTGCAGTAGACACCCTTACTACGTCATTCTTCCAAAAGGAATTAATGTAGCTACGGGTTACTTCTTCTGAAACAGCTTTACTGCTTGAGTAAGGGTCATAACCACCAAGCTCTTCACACTCTCTGTAGCCCCAATACCATTCTTTATTTTTGTATACCTTGTCAGTGGTTACATTTAAAACTGACTTAGTAGTGCCTGTCCGCCTTACTGCTTCCAAAACATTAACCGTTCCCATTACGTTGATGTCAAATGTTTCAACAGGCTTTTCATAAGATGTTCTTACAATAGGTTGAGCGGCAAGATGAAAAACTATTTCCGGCTTATAACAATTAAAAATCCATAATAGTTTTTCCAAATCTCTTACATCACCTATTTCAGAATGAAGCATGCCTTCTTCTACATGTGCAAGATTAAAAAGTGCTGGAGCAGTCTCAGGCTCTAAGCTATAGCCAACAACTTCTGCACCTGCATTTTCTAATATGCGGGTAAGCCAGCTGCCTTTAAATCCCGTATGTCCAGTTATTAACACTCTTTTCCCTTTGTAAAAAGATAAGTCTTTATTCATAGTTATTCCTCCCATACTTTCCAAGGTGCTTTTTTAGACTCCCACATTTCCTCAAGCTGCATTTTATCTCTTTGAGTATCCATACATTTCCAAAAGCCTTCGTATTTATACGACATAAGCTGACCTTCTTTAGCTAATGTTTCAAGTGGCTTCTTCTCAAAGACTGTGGAATCACCGTCAATGTAGTTAAATACTTCCGGTTCAAGAACCATAAAGCCTGCGTTTATATAGCTTCCATCATCATCACTTTTTTCCCTAAACGCATTTATCTTCATGTCCTCACCGATATCAAGCACTCCAAATCTCTGACCTGCATTAATTGCCGTAAGTGTTGCAAGCTTGCCATGCTGCTTATGAAATTTAAGAATTTCATTCATATCAACATCACAAACTCCATCACCGTAAGTTAGCATAAAGGTTTCATCGCCTATATACTTTTGTACTCTTTTTATTCTTCCGCCTGTCATTGTGTGAAGTCCGGTGTCAACCAGTGTTACCTTCCAAGGCTCTGAATAATTCCTATGAACTTCCATTTCGTTTTTCTCAAAATCAAAAGTTACATCCGAAGTATACAGATAATAGTCTGAAAAGAACTCTTTGATTATATGAGCCTTGTATCCTAAACAGATAACAAACTCATTAAATCCTCTTGCAGAATAACTTTTCATGATGTGCCATAAAATAGGCTTTTCACCTATGCCTATCATAGGCTTAGGCTTTAAGTGACTTTCCTCCGAAATCCGTGTTCCAAAACCGCCCGCTAAAATTACAACTTTCATAAGAATTTCCTCCTTAAATTTTTTTACTAATCTATATATAATAGTTTCCTATAAACAAGAAACTAGAATAAAATGGTAAAAATCTATATTCTCACATCCAAAATGTACTAAATATAGTTTAATATTCTCTCCTTTCAAATTATTAAAACGATATGATAATATAAACCAGAAATATTATATCATATATTTATGTAAATTACAACTTTTGTAGCATATAGCAAGTAGTCATGTGTGCAAAACAATTTATTCCTAGGGCTAATATATAAGTATATAAAATTTAAAATCTATGTTAAATAACTACTTACTGCTATTTTCTTCAACTATATTTGTAATTTCCTTTAATTTATTTTCCAATATTTTTTTATTTATCAATTTCAATGTATATTGTGATACCATCGTAGGCGACATACTTCTACTCATTGCGTATTCAACAACTTGTTCATCTCTACTTGCACATAAAATTACTCCTACACTTGGATTTTCATTTTCTTTTTTCTCTTGTCTATCTAGCGCCTCCAAATAGAAATCCATTTTAGAAATATATTCTGGCTTAAAAGCATCTATTTTAAGTTCAAAAGCAACTAAACACTTTAAATCCCTGTTATAAAATAATAAATCAATATAAAAATCTTGATTTCCCACTTGTACTCTATATTCTTCTCCTACATAAGTGAAATCTTTTCCTATTTCTAATATAAAATCTTTCATATTAGAAATAATTGCCTTTTTCAAGTCTTTCTCTGAATATTGATTTGGTAAATCTAAAAATTCTAAGCTATAAGTGTCTAATATTCTGGTATTAGGATAATCCTCTTCTCCTACAGCTTTCAATAGGTTTTGTTTAGGCTTTTCATTCGATAACATATACCTATGAAAATATCCACTCGAAATTTGTCTGTCCAATTCTCTGGCAGTATAGTTATTTTTTATGCACATTTTAATATAAAATTCTTTTTCTTCCATTGAATTCGTTGAACTTAATATTTTTATATTGTTACTCCAACTAATTTGTGTCAACAATGTTGACACATTTCCATAATTCTTATATGTTTCATAAAATTGTTTCATTCTGTATATTCCACGTCTAGTAAAACCTTTCATTGTGGGATATTCTTTTTTCATAAACTCTACTAATCTATCAACAATTTTATCTCCCCAATTAGCATAATTTACTTTTTCACTTATATATTTTCCAAAATCCCAATACAAAGATATTAGTTCTTCATTAACTTTTTTATAAGCATTATTTCTTCTAGTTTCAATCATATTTACAATTTCGTTAAAATTAAATTCCATATTATTATTCAAACTCATTCCACCTTTACCTTTAATAGTTCTAGTTTTTATAATGAATAATATTTTTCTCCTATTAGCTTATATTTTACTTACTTGTTTTCACCTTTCCCTTTCAAATTATAAAATCTGCTAATTGTTCTTTTGTGATATAAATATATGATATTTCAACATTAAAAAAATGAATTCAAAGTTTTAAACTAAACTTTTGATAAAAAATCAAATAAAAAATATGTAAAGATTAAAATATAAATTAATAAGACAAAACATAAACAAAAAACATCAATATTTTTATACTTTTGCATTATACACACCCAAATTCCATATTGCAACACCTTTTAACATTTTTCTACATTTACGACAAAACTAGACGAAAAAATAGTAAGAATGTGTATAAAAATAGCCATATAGACAAACAATAATTGCCTATATGACATTATGTTTTAAAAATAAAAAAAACACTAGCATCTAAAAATTTATTTAGATATATTCCACGTATTTTGGGCACTACTATCTTTTGTTAATGTAACTGATGGGTCTAGCGTTACTACTGGACGAACTGCGTGGTCACCAGAATTATTGATGGAAGAAGAAGTAAACAATGTATTTGGGGTCACGTAATTAGATGACACAAAGTATACGTTAAAGTTTGCACAATCACTATCAAACATAGCGTGAACACAACGAGAAGCAAGCCACGATGTATTTTCAGAGTTAAATACTAAACTCTTTTTATCTGTATTCTTTATGTCTGTACTTAAACTACTTATATAATGGTAATCTGAATAATATATTCCTAAGTCTTTTCCATCTGGAGTTGTTCTACCACTTAATCTTGTTCCCAATTCACTTTCTAATGTAGCTATTGTTTTGGGTGTTGCTGTTGTTATTTTATTACTATCAATATCACGATAGGAGCCTCTTGGACCTGTATACCCTAATATGTTATTTATATCATCTATATTCATACTTCTTGCTGTTCCTACCCCATCCTTTGAATATAGTTCTTTGCATATTGCATTTAATACATTTGGTCCATTTAAATAGCCTCCTTTTCCTGTTAAGGTTACTTTTAACCTTTTAGTATCTGTATTATTTATTGTATTCACTTCCGATAAAACTGACATTATCTCCAGTTCGCCATTTGCATTTATACCTAAGTATTTCCAAGCTATGTCTGTATTTGTTGTTATTGTTTGGGGCGAATTTGTTCCAGACCAATTACGTTCACTTCCGTCTGTTGTGTATGTAGTTTCTGTTACTATATAACCATTTATTGTATCTCCTACTTTTATTCCTGCTTTCACTGCTGCTGTTGCTGCTTCATTCATTACTGTCTTTCCATCTTCTGTTAATTCTCTTTTGTAGCCTTTCTCAGCTAGCTTTTTATTTGCATACTCTACAAATGAGCCTGCTACTGTTTGTTCATCTGCTGTCATTAACTCCCATTCTGCTCTTAGTGTATTTACATACTCTTTTAAATTTGCTGTATCACTATCTGTTTTTGCCTTGTTTGCTTTTGATATTATTCCACTATTTGATAATGATAATATTATTGCTGCGGCTAATATTATCATTACTATTATTGTTATTACTAATACTATTAATGATATTCCGCCTTCTTGATTTTTCTTTTGTTCTCATACTTTTTACCTCCATTTTCTTAGAACAATTTTTATATATACATATTATTTCACATTACTTTAAAATTTGCAATTATTTTTGATTGCTTTTGCCTATTTTTTCTATGTATATATTATGTGTATATTTACATGACTTAAATCATGATTATACCTTCTTTAAACGTAAAAAAGCTAGCTATACTTTTTACTGTATAACTAACCATATATTATCTAATACATATGTCTTATGTGCGAAAAAACTCTATTTTCACTCCTTTGTTTATTTTCTACATTTTTATTCTACTGTATATTATTATTTTTTCAACACTTTTTGTGTTATTTTATTTATTTGTAATTTTATTGTAATATTTTTATTCTACTTTAACAAAACCAATTTCCTCTATTTTAGACATGACAGTCTGGTCATACTCCTCTTTATTTAAGAAAACATATAATCCTCCATCTGTATATATTTCATATTTATTCTCATCAAGCAATTCTTTATATTTATTATTTAATATGTCATATATTTTTCGATTAGTACAAACATTATTGTTTTCCTTAACTACATCCATTACCTTTTTACAATCTTCATATGTAAATAAATCTACATATCCAGGCATTTTCTTTACATCTTTTCTTTTATATCTTTCATAAAAATACGACTCTCCATCGCCTAAATACTGCATATCATCAATTATATCATTTAACTTGTCTAGTTTTGTGTAATTATAGCAAGAGGATTTTAAATTATTTTTATAACATAATGATTTTACATTTTCATTAAACAATACGCTATATATACTTGTTATTGCTGCCATAGAAAATACCGTCATAATAGCAACTATGCAAATAATTTGTAAATATTTCATAATTCCTTTTTCTTTTTTGTAGTTTATTACAAGATAATCTAAGTAAATTGCTAGAAGTATTATGGCTGGATACACTACTGAGTAAAATACTGAATTGTGACTTCTACCTTTATAGTATACAAATACTCCACAGCCTAATATTGTAAGCGCAAGTATTGCCATATTTTTTTTCAATACTTTAGCATCTAACTTATCTTTTGCAAACAACTTTCCTAGTGATAAAGCTAGTCCTATTATGTATATTGCAGCAACTAAAAGCCAAGGATGCCAAAGTTCCATCCTAATCATAAAGTATCCTGAACCTATAAAATTAGACTGACCATATATCATGTTCATTATTCCAATTATATTACCTGTTCTTACATATGCTATTAAATTGACTGCCCCAATATATATTAAAACAGAAAGTACACTTAGTAAAACCAAATAAATTAATTTTAAATATGTTTTTATATCTTTTAAAGAATTTGTAACTATTACTTCATATGCTAAGAATATTAACCAGGTTCCTAACACCACAACTCCTGTATCTATGTTCCAAAATAATGAAACTGATGATATTAAATATCCAACTACCACTAATACTTTTTTCTTACTAGAATTAATATTGTTTAAGTAATATGCTATATAGGCAAGCATTATACTTGGAAATAATATTCTGTGAGGTACATATTGTAAATACACACATCCTGAAGCCATTAACTGTTGTATAAGCAAACAATATATTATGAACGCACAAGAATATATAGAAATTATTTTGTTTTTCACAAATCTATTTATAAACATAAATATACATGTAAAAGATAGCATTACCATCAAGCTTATTACAATACTAAAAAGTAACATTGAATACATATTGGGTATCATAAACAATGCTAATATATAGCTATAATATCCATATATTGAATTAAAATCTATTCCTGGTGTAAGCCCACTATTTATTTTAAGTGCAGGATAATAATATGCATCTACATGTATTCGTTGATATCCACTTATTTCTCCCATACTTCCAAAAAACACATAACCAATAAAAAGTACCAAAGCTGCGAAAGTAACATATATCATAACTTTATATAACTTGTTTTCTTTAAATCTATATTCAAGAAAAGTTATAATTAAAGATACTATAACAAATGGAATACATATGTATAGATTTGTATAAACTCTTCCTCGTGTAAGATAATAACCTTGGTTAAAAAATGCTAACGCTGTAATTATAAATAAAAGTATTATTGCTAGGCAATTTATTCCAACATATATCTTGTTATATATTATTTCATTTTTTGTTTTCTTTAAAATATGTAAAAGCAAAAATTTGAATATTAAATAACATATAGGAAACATAACTATACATGCTAAATACATAATCGTTTCTGTGTTTTCAGCAGTAAAACTTTCTATACTTGCTATATAATTTTCTTCTATATACTCTACATCTAATTTGTCAGGTATTAAACCAATAAGCTTAACTATAACAATACAAATAAGTATTGATATAACTATAGCTAGCTGAGATATAACTTTTGTTTTTTTAGAGTTATCCATTTTATATTTTCCCCCACTTAGTTATCACTTTTCCCAATTTAAATACTCTTTACCAAAGTGTCCATAAACCGTTGTATCACTATATTGTATATTAAGTAAATCTAATTTTTCTATTATTCCTTTTGGCGTTAAATCATAATTTTCATCTATATATTTTACGATATTTTCTTCATCAACTTTATTTGTTCCAAAGCAATTTACAAATATTGATACTGGCTCTTTTACACCTATTGCATAAGCTAATTGTATTTCACATTTATCCGCAAAATCATTTCTTAATACGTCTTTTGCTATTTTTCTTGCCATATATGCAGCACTTCTATCTACTTTACTTGGATCTTTTCCAGAAAATGCTCCACCACCATGATGCGCATAACCACCATATGTATCAGCTATTATTTTTCTACCAGTTACTCCTGCATCACCTATACTTCCGCCAATTACAAACCTTCCTGTAGGGTTTATTAAGATTTTAAAATCAGTATTCATGTTATACTCTTTTGCAGTATTTATCATAACTTCCTTAACTATTTTCTTTACATCATCTAAACTTGCTTCTTCTATATGTTGTGTTGATATAAGGAAAGTATCTATTCTTACAGGAATGTCGTCATCATATTCTACTGTAACTTGTGCCTTAGCATCTGGTCTTAAAATGGCACTATTTAGATTTCTTAAATTTATCAAAGCCTTGTTTGCTATACTCCATGCAAGTGGCATCATTTCTCTAGTTTCCTTAGTGGCATAACCAAACATTATTCCCTGATCTCCTGCGCCACCTACATCTACACCAAGTGCAATATCTTCTGACTGCTTGTCCAACATGTTAGTTATAACGTACATATCTTTATTATCTACTCCTACAAATTCTAGTACTTCTTCTACTAAGCTATATAACACCTCATCTGTAAGTTCTGCTTTCGTTGTAACTTCCCCTGCTATAACAATTTCATAATTTTTAATCATAACTTCTACTGCAACTCTACTTGCTTTATCATAATGTAGACAATAATCTAGTATTTTATCAGCTATTTGGTCACATATCTTATCGGGATGTCCACATGATACCTGTTCACTAGTAAATAATTTTCTCATATAATCACTCTTTCCTTTATTTACATTATTTAAGCATTTATTTCTAAAATAAATGCTTAAATTACTAACCTTCTAAATTATATCCTAAATATATAATAGAATTCCACCATTTAGTCTTTACTCTTTTAATTTTAATATCTTTATCTAAGTCATAATATCTTTTAAATTCTATTTGATGAAATTCATTCCAAGTATTTAGATTATGTAATATTTTCTCTGGAAACAATAATACTGTTACTTCACTCGGATTTTTTTGTACACTTTCTTTTATAACTTTTTCTCTATCTATTTGCATACGATATACATTAAAATAAATAACAAGTAGTAAACATATAGTAAATGTAAATACTATCTTTACAGTAGTCTTTCCTATCTTTACTATTCTCTCTTTAGCTTCAATTTCATTTAATAATACAAATGCAAATAAGTAAAGCATATATACTGTAAATAATGCTGTTCTATCGCCAGATATTGGAGATAATAACAATGCTAAATTATTTGAAAGTCCAACAAACATAAAGAATAGCGCTTTATACTTTTCTTTAACAAACTTAAATACAACATATATTGCTAATACCGTAAATAGAAGCCAATATATTTGTATAAATATATTTTCTGGATTAACGACCCAACCAATATATTTTAAAATAAATCTAACTTTGCTACTCTTGTTTGCAATAATACTTATAATATTTATAAATACAGTAAAGGCTGGTATTATAAAAAATATAATTGACAATACTTTTACATATATTTCTTTTCTATATTTAATTATTGTAAAGAATAGAGCTAAGGTTAAAACTACTAGTAAAACGTTATTTTCAATAAATGTATTCTTTACAAGGTTTGGTAAATTTCTTATACATTTTTGTATTACTGACAGTCTTTCAAAATCACTTGAATCTGTATGTAATCTATTTCTAACTCCTGGGCTAAGCATCATTACTAAAAATCCACCAACAGAAATCAAGAAAAACATCAATATATTTTTATCAATTTTTTTATTCTTAAAATACGAATATGCAAGTAATAGGAAATTAGCAAATACTAGAGCTGCACTTGTCCCCTCTGCCATCATAGAAGCTAAAATATTAAGTATTACACAAGCTATAACTTTAAATTTACTTAATTTAAAATCATCTTTCCATATTTTATTCATGATCATAAAATATATCAGTATAAAAAAGAGTGGAACTGTATATGTACAATTACCTGCTATCCATAAATATGACTGTGTAAATATTGTACTCTTTAAAAATATAATACTAAGAGCTACAACAAATGGCATAACTTTTTTATTTATTGCCCCGCTTATTTTACATATCAAATAATACATGGTAGCTATCATCATAGCTACAAATATATTCCATAACCATTCTGTATTTTGGAAAAACACAACAAAAAATCTACTTACTACTCTTCCTTCTTGAATTTTATATCTTTCTATTGCCATCTTTCCAATTTCTATCAAATTATTTGTCCCTATATTTTTTCCAGTCCAATCATCACCACCAATAGGTGCAAACAAGTTTATTAAATAAAATGTAACTAGTAATATCAATGATATGACAAAACAAGTTCTATTTTTTTTTACTGGTTTTTCAATTTCTTCTTCCAATTTTTTTATAAAATTATCAGTATTACTCTGGTACACTTTTGGAGTTATATTATTTACTTTTTCAATAGCATCTTCTAAATTTTCTCCATCTTTAAGCTCAACAATATATCCCTGTTCAGAAAAAATACTTACTAATTCTCTTTGATGATCGTCTACATGCTCACCATATTTTTTTAGCCTTGCACAAGCTATTACTCTCTTGGCTTTTTTTAGTGGTTCTACAATAGAACCCGTACCACCATGAGTTATTATAATGTCAGCTTTATTTACTAATTCTTCCATTTTATCATATGATATAAAATCAAAAATTTTCATTTTTTTACTTTCATATTTAGTATGACCTGCCTGAACAATTATCTCATCATCAATATTACTATTTTCAATTGCATCAAGTAATCTTGTAAATTGTTGCTTTTGAGTTCCTAGTGTGACTAAAATCATTAGTAAATCCACCCCCAATTTTCTGCTTTTTCATATATTTCTTTTAAAGTGTCCCATTGTATTACAAATGTATCTGCTATAGGGTAAACTGCCTTTCCAGATTTTGTTGGACTTGTCCTTTTTGCAAAGCTCTCAATAAATATAACCTTACTACCAAATAGTTTTCCTATATAGCACATAGGAACTGCTGTGTGTGTTCCAGTAGTAACAATTACATTTGGTCTATATTTTATATATAGCCATATTGATTTTAATAAATTCCAACCTTCTTTAAAAAGATATGTTTTCCAAAATTGTCTGCTACAGTATGTTAAATACTCCATGTTATATTTTTCTTTCATATCTTTAGTTACGTCTGTTTTTTCTGTTACTAGAACATAGTTATATTTATTAAATATTTTCTTTAACTGTAACATCTGCGTAAGATGTCCACCTACGCTACATATAAACATAACCCTTTTTTTCTTTTCTTTCTTTTTCATAACTTTGACTCCTAAATATAACTAAAATTTTGCTAGTTTGTCTAATCTATCAGTGATAACACTATTAAACTTATTATAATCAAATTTTTCTTTTATATCATACCCATTTTCCAAAAAATCCTTCATGCCGTTATATACACCAGCTGCTGAATTTTCACAAAATATACCATATCCCTCATCTGTAATTATTTTTGCATCTGCAACATCTGTAGTAATTATCGGAACATTTAAAACTCTTGCCTCATCTAATACCATACCATATCCTTCAAATGAAGATGAAAACACAAATGCATCTGAAAGTTTCAAATAATTATATGGATTTGTCTGATTACCTAAAAAAATCACAACATCTTGCAAATTGTTTTTTTCTACATATTGTTTGTAGTTTGAAGTATCTGGTCCATCTCCTACCAATATAACCTCAAAATTATATTTTTCATCTTTAAGTTTCTTAGAAGCTTCTAATATTCGCGATATCCTTTTATGTGGTTCTAAATGCCTTGCTATATTTATAAATATAGTCTTGTCCTTTTTATTTTCTATTTGAATTTCACATTTTTTCTCTGCTAAATCTAATATCCTTTTTCCATCTATATAATTGTTTATAACAAAAATGCTATTTTCTTCATACTCAGGAAACTTCTCTATAAATGCTCTTTTGGCTGCCTCAGATACGCACACAATTCTAGAAAACTTTTCAAACTTAAGTTTGTCTACTTGTTTTTGCGTTCTAGATAAATTAAGATCGTTGTGCACAAAACCAATGCTATTTTTACTTGCTACTCTTGTAAGGTTAGCAAGTACTCCGTGATGATGTGAATAACATATAGCCACATCATACTTGTTGCTCTTAAAAAGTAATCTAAAGTAAGTAAATAAATATTTAATTCCCGTTATAATTTTACCTTTTTTATCCCATTTCCCTTTATAAAGTACTTTTACTTCCACATTTTCAGGTAATTTTTTAAACAGACTATCATCTACTATATACCCTACTAACAAAGTAACTTTATACTCTTTTGAATAGTTACTAAGATTAAGCAAATTAACAACTGACCTTTCCATTCCACCCATTGACATTTTAGGCAAAGTAATAAGCATTTTTTTCATAGAAACCTCCTTTAGTTTTTTCCTGCAGGTAATATATCTTCTTCATAATTTAATTTAGACATTACCACACTTAAGAAAAGTGCTACTGTAGGTGCTAAAAGTACATGCCCTGCTATATATGATATTCCCAAGGCTAACGCTACACTAATAGCCATTATAAAGTTTTTCTCATTACATTCAACCTTGAAATTAGAGAATACTTTTATTACAAATTTCACCAAAATAAATATTACAGGTATAAAATAAACTATCATACCAAATATTCCATACTGAAATAAAATATCATACATATCTCTTTCAACAATACAACGTGTACCGTCGTCATATACTAATTTAGAGCTTTCATTCATGCCAAATGTTTTCTCCATAAAGCCTAATTTACTATATGTCTCCATTTGTCTCTTTAAATATTCTGTTCTTCCATTAAACACAAAGTTTTCCGTTATAGTTACTTCGATATTCTCTGCTTGCTGAGCCTCAGTCTGCGCTTTTGCATGTTCAAATCTTTCTGTAATAAACTTAAGTGATGGCGAATAAGGTGAACTTGCAGCAAGTACCACCAGTAGTATAAACAAAGTAAATAGCATATTTTTAGAAAGTTCATCTCTTCTTTTTATGTACATAGCTATTTCAAAAATAATCATAGAAATTATAGTTAAACATATAACTACAAAAGATGTCTTTGTTCCTATTGCCATCAATCCATATGTTAAAGATAGCAATGAATATATCATAAGCTTAGATTTATATTTTCCTGCATAGTATATAACTATTGGATAGAAAATCCCCATAAGTGCACTAACTTCATTTCCTGAATAAAACCATCCAGAATGACCATACTCCGAAGTTCCTCTATATGTAGGCACCTCTGTACCTGTAAGTTTAGCAATTATCATAATACTAGCATATATAGATGCACTGTATACCAATATTTTCAAATGCAATTTATTTCCATTTACTGTATATTTATATAAAAAGAGCATTGATATTGGAAATATTAAATATTTTGAAATATCAGAAAGTTTATTTACTATTGTTGATAAAGAATAGTTATCTATCGTAACAAAAAAATTAATTACAGTAGATACTAAAAATAGTCCTAAAACTGACAAAGTAAGCGCTCTTTTTTCCTTATCAAAGAACACTAAATATCCTATACAATAACCTAAATACAATGTTTTGTAAACAACCCCAACAGTTATTGACGTATTACAATGTAATACCATATATGTAGTCATTACTTCCACTAAAGGAAGCAATATATAAAACCAATTTATTACCTTTTCATCGTAAATTTTTTCAATCTTTTTTAACATTCGTTTTTGCTCCTTTTAAAATACACCTCAGATTATAGAATTATACTATATAATACTAATATTTTCAACCTTAAGCCCACTGCTTATTCTGTATTTTAAAAAATTTGCGTTATCTTTACTTTATTGATATAATATACTAAATTTCGGAGGTAATTTAATGAAAAAAAACATATTAATATCTCATGTTCACATGCAAACAGGTGGAATTGAGACTTCACTTGTAAACTTACTTAACAGTCTAGATAAAAACAAATATAACATAGATTTAATGTTATTTTATCCTACTGGTAAATTACTAGATTTAATTCCAGATTGGGTAAATATTGTTCCTATTTGGAATACAAATAAAAGAAATCACAGACTATTAAAAAATATAATACTATCAAGAAATATAATTTGCAGAATTATAAAAAATATAATATGTAACCCTATGACTGCTAAATTATTTATTCCTAAGAAAAAATATGATGTAGCCATTGCATACTCTGGCTATTCAAATTTTATAGACACTGTGTCTGGTAAATCTAATGCTACTAATAAATTTATTTGGGTTCATGCTGACTTTCTTACTCAATATAACATAGATGAAAGTTTTAGAAAAAAATTCAAACAAATTTACAAGAAATACAAATACTTTGATAAAATCGTTGTAGTTAGCAAATCTGCTGCAGATAATTTCAAAAAATTATGTCCAGAACTTTCAAACAAAGTAACTTTTCAATGGAATATTAACAAAGAAAGAGTTGTAGAAAGCTCAACTGATGCAAATATTAACTTTGACAAAAATTGTTATAACATAGTAGCAATAGCAAGACTTGCAAAATACAAAGGAATTGAAAGACTAGTTGAAACTGCTAATTTGTTGAAACAAAATGGTAGTTTGAATTTTAGAATATATGTACTTGGAGATGGTCCAAGCAGAAAATCTATTCAAGAAAGAATAGATGAATTAAAGCTAAATGACAACTTTATCTTATTAGGTAACATAGACAACGTATTTCCTATTATCAAACAAGCAGATTTATACGTTTCTCCTTCTGATTCTGAAGGCTTTTCAAGTGTTACTTTAGAAGCTCTTATATCTAATTTACCTGTAGTTGCTACTCCAACTGCTAGTTCAAAAGACATATTTGAATTTGTAGCACCTAAGGGCTCTATGCTACTTACAGAAGACATTTCCGAGAATGGAATTTGTAATGCAATATTAAAAGCAAGTAAAGAACTAAACAAAAACTTTAAATTTGATATAGAAGAACTAAACTTAAAAATACTAAAAGATTTTGAAGAAAAAATAAATAACTAAATAGATATTAAAAAATCTCCAGACGAGTTAACCTCTTGGAGATTTTTTTAAAACTTTTTTAACAAATCTTTTTACTTTAAATATAGTAACACCTAAATTTGTATATTTTTTCATGTTACCACTTAAAACGCATTTTAAATATAACTGTGCTTCTTTTCCGTCAATTTGTATGCTATTGCTTTTGTTTATATTAAGGCTTCTTTGAAGTACTTCACTATTATACATATCATTTACTAACTTCTCTATTCTACTTTTGCTATATCCTTGTCCTGCAAGTACAAACAGCTCTCTAGACCTATACACAAATTCTTTTATTACTCTACTTGCAACCTTTTGCATATTATCGTCTGTTTCAACATTCCATTTTTTAATATAACCATACAAGCTATCATATAGCAAAACAGCATCTTTAATTCTTCTTACTATATTTTCTTCTTTTTTTATTGTTGTAGCACTATTATCGTTATAAAAATAATGATAATATGTTTTGTCTACTAAAATCACTTTATTTGCAAAGCTGTATAATTCATAGTTAAATCTTGCATCTTCGCCATAAACATACTCAGTATTTACAAATATATTATTATCTTTTATAATTTTTGCATTAACTAACTGGCAGCACATTGAATTTAAAATATATTTATCTAAAAAGAGACTATATAAATCAGGCATACTCTCATTTTCATATATACTAATTTTCTTACCCAAATTTAAGTTATATGGTATTTGTTTATATATGTAATCCTTAACATAAGCGCACTTTACTATATCAGCATCATTTTCTTCTAGTATATTAACCATGTCTTGTATCATATTTAACTCTACAAAATCATCGCCATCAATAAAAGTTATGTACTCGCCTGTTGCTTCTTTAATTCCTAAATTTCTTGCTGCAGAAACGCCTTTATTTTCTTTAGAAACTACTTTTATTCTGCCATCTTTTTTCTCATATTCTTTTAGTATTTCTAAAGAATTATCAGTGCTTCCATCATTTACACATATAACTTCTAGATTGCTATATGTTTGATTTAATACAGAATCTAAACACCTTTTTATATATTTTTCTATGTTATATACCGGTATTATGACCGAAACTTTAGTTTTCTCCATTCTTCTTTCCCCTATTTATAAATCTTTTTACACCTTTTCTAAATGATTTATCAAAAGCGTAACATATTCCAAATACTATAACAGCGTCTATAACTATAATAATAAGTGTATTTAAAAACCAAGTAAAATAATTTAAGTTACCATACATGTTAAAGAATGTCATTACAAAATAATTTAGTCCACACATTGCAAGCATAAATACAGTATAAATAATAAACTTAACAAATGATTTTCCCATTTTCATACCAAACAAGTCTTTATATAAAAACCTAGTTTGAAAAGGATGTCTTATAAATGCCATAGCAATTACTGTAGCAAGTACTACACCTGCTATTTTTAAATATCTTGCTAATATGAAAGATAGTGTTATATTAGTAACAACACAGGCATATTCTATCCATTTAGTTTCTTTGTATTTTCCATTTGCCTCAATCATAGTAAGGTTTGTCCTTCCTACGCATTCATACCATATATATAAAGAAAATACAATCATGGTAAAAGTACCAAGCACGTATCCCTTATT
This sequence comes from uncultured Clostridia bacterium, assembly GCA_934149365.1. Lineage (GTDB taxonomy): Bacteria > Bacillota > Clostridia > TANB77 > CAG-465 > CALXJE01. The sequence goes on along the minus strand of CAKPEI010000001.1, from coordinate 203,844 downwards.
TATCCAAACTTCTGCAAGCTTATTCATTGCGACAAAATATACAGAACACGTCATTATTCCAACAAAATACGTTAAAGATAATATCTCATTATATAAACTTTCTACTTCTCCTTTTTTACTTCCATCTTTTGCAAATTTATTTCCTAATATTTCAAGCGGAGAAGAAAAAAGTAACTCTAAAATATTTCTTATAGCAGATATTATATAATTGTATGAACTATATATAGAAGTTGCCGCAAGTCCTAATGTTTTAGTCATTGAAATTATTATATTATCAGTTCCATAGAATGCTATTCTTGCTATTTTATGTCCCATTATATCTTTAGACATCTCTCTTGCAGTTAAATCTTTTTCATCTGTCATATTAAGCCAAGTATATTCCTTTTTAACTATTTTGCTAAATATAACATAGCTTGTTGTATTCAAAATTACATTTGATATTAAAACAAATAAATAATCTATACCTGTAAGAATTAAGCCAAGCTCTACACCTTTAACTATTAAAGTTGATACATTTATTATTATATTTGCTTTATATTTTTTCTGGTCTGCATAAAGAAGTGTTCTATATGGCAAATCAAATATATATTTTCCAAAATAATCTACTGCAAATATTAAGAAAATAAGTACCATTTTAGGTTTGGACATTGATTCCATCTTAAAGAATATAGGTACTATAAATGCTGCAATAACAGCCATTGAGCATAATTTTATAGCAATATTTTTGTAAGTAGCTTTACTTCCATTAAATAGTTTTGTAACACTTTCTTTGTCTCCTTGTGATAATGGTTTATATAATTTGTATATAATTGCAGAGCCAAATCCCATTTCAACTAAAGATAAATAACCATATATTTGAGTTATTAATTGTACAAAACCATTCGTTTCATCACCATATATATTTATAAAAAACTTTATCTTTACAAAGCCAATAACAGCAAGTATTATCCAAGGCAATATCGCCGTTATTATATTTAGTTTTAATGTTTTTATTTTATTCAAATTTATCTTACCACCTTATCTTTTGATTTTAAAATTATACTATAACCTACCTTAAAAGTCAAAAATCAGTCCAACCAAAATTAAACTGATTTTATCATTATTATCCATTACTTTTCATCCACAAACTGCTTAGAAGCATCCACTAGCACAGTATCTTTATCTAATTTAAAATAATCCAAAACAGCTTCTTCTACCCACTTTATACCAACTAAAGGAGTAAAGCCATATAGTGGATATTCAGGTTTCCTTAAATATAATTTATTATCATCACTAGGATTTTCCTTAAATGCCTCTATTCTTTGTATATTGTCATTATATATTTCTTTATTTATTTTATACTTTTTAATCATATCTAAATATTTTGAACCTGAAAGCACTCCAAATATGAATAATACAAATAGCCATTCACAACAAATCTTTTTATTTAAGAAAAAGTACAACATTGCATATACAATAGCTGCATAAATTCCTAAATTAACATTGCAAATTGCCAGTGTTAATATAACTGGAACGCAAAATTTAGCCTTTCTTTCATACATTTCATTTAAGATTATTGATATTGCTATAAACAAATAAAAGATAGCTATAAATGTAGTTCTTTGTTCACTTTCAGGAGCCATAACCATTGCAAATTGACTCATAAAACTTGCTAGTACTGCACAAAGAAGTAATACATTTTTCTTTTTCAAGCCTACATAAAGCGCAAGGATAGCATAAGATAATATAACAAAAGTAGCATAAACATATGGTATAACCACTGTTAAGCTAAGTTTACCGCTTGTTAAAACATCTAGCACATTTTCGTAAGTAAATAGTAGTTGTAACTGCTTTGTAATTCCTAATATATCACTTCTAACTGCTAAAATTAGTGCCATATAAAGTAGCACATTTAACATGTTAAGTCCAACTATATACTTCACTGCAGTTTTATTCTCAACTTTTAATTCTAATGTGGTCAAAGAGCAAAGCAATCCTCCTGCTAGAATCAAGAAAAATGGTACACTGCCAATTTCTGAACCTATATGGAAATTAAAGAAAATTTGATATATATTATTAATTCTATATTCTATCTTTTCCATAAAACTCAAAGAATTATATTTTTCAAACACAACCATTCTTACATAATTACCAGGTGCAAAATACAATATTAAAAAGCCTACTATACAAGATATTAATGCCAAAATATATATTGCTTTAGTCTTCTCGTTATTTATAAACTTATTCCATAAAATCAGAATAAAAGTTAAAGCTATTATTACTCCTCCACATTGAGGTGCTGTCCAGCCTGCCCATATTCCCAATATTGGTATAAGAGCATAATCATATTTTTTCACGGCTTTTTTCATAACTATTTTTGAATAAAAATAGTAAAAATACACCATAGTTTTAAAAAGCGTAACTATATATGCTGTATTTCCATTAAGCCAATACAGCACTTCTCTTGAAATCAATATATCTATTGTAAATATACAAAGCCACATTGACGCTGCTACAACTTCTTTTTTCATCTTAGTACTATATGTTACCATTTTAACAATAAATACAATCATGGTTGTAATCATAAAACAGTTTACAACTTTCCACACTGTTATATCAAACATTTCTAAAAACAGTGTCCAAAAGCATATTGCCCCTCCGCCAATTAAAATAATATGTATAACATCTATTAAAAATCTCAGATATCCAATGTGAAGTATCTGCTATTTTAGATGTAAAATCATCTGCATATAAAACAACAAAACGCAATTGAAAAGCGTATAGACATACACCTATACACATAATCATTAAATATAATTTATTCTTTTTTAAATATTCTTTTATGTTCATAATATTTCTCCCAATAGTAATTATTATACCCTATGTATTAATTTTCTTTAATTTTTTCAGGTTCTCCAATTTCTTCTTTTATATCAGCTACTTCCTTTACTTTAGAAGTAACATATCTTTTCTTAATATTAGCTTTACATTCCCTACTAAACTTTGCCTTAGATATTCCTAATACTTGCTCTACATTAGGGTTTTCAAATAAATCTAAAATTTTTCTTGCTCCATAATTTTGAACAATATATTCAACAATTGCCGCCGCAGACTCTGATGAATAATTGTAATCAGCAATAGCAGAGTGCTTACTTGAAATCATTCCTTGTCCCATTACTCCATGTTCTTTTATATACTCACCGTAATCTTCGCTATTTTTTTGACTTTTTAATATTCCTTTTTTGTACATTATCCAACCCAAATCAAGCCATTCAGGTACATCTTTTTCTTTTTTTATTTCTTCTATTTTCTCATCTATTTCCTCAATTTCATCCGATACTTCTTCTATATTTTCTTCCTCAGTTTCTTCAGAAATTTCGCCTAAATCTTCTTCCAGTTCCTCTTCGCCTAACTCTTCTTCCGGCTGTTCTAACTCATTTTCCTCTTCCTCTATTTCTTCAGGCTCTAATTCTTCTTTAACTTTTTCTTCTGCTTTTTTAGTTTTATCATCAAGTCCATATTCTTCCAATATATCTTTTACTAAGATTTTAATCATATCTGTATAGGAATTTGCTACTCCTCTTGGAGATACCATGTGAATTTCGCCCTCTCCAACAACAAAATACAATTCTTCTTTCCCTTTATTTAGTCTTCTTCTTCCCTTTTTCTCTAATTCATATCCAAATATAGAAAAGAAAACTCTTGATGTTGGATAAATATATACTCTTAAAGTTTCACCAGATGGTATATCATCCAAATTAACGTGAAAACTTTTAGCAATACTTTTTATTACCTTTTCTATATCCTTAACTGTACTTCTATCCATAGGATTAGAATATATCTCTATCATTCCTATTCTTTTAGGATCTGTATGAAAAATTTGTTCTAAACTAGGTGCCATATTTATTTCCTCCTAATATTATCTTTCTTCCTTACTTAACTTAATATGATAAATAAACATTGGTAATGAAATAGCTAATGCTCCAATACTTGTTATCATATTAACACAATCTTCATTCTTACTATTTTGAATATATAACGTTTCACTCAATTCCTTATCCATATTTATTTCTGGTAAAAAATAGTTCAAACCTGTATTAACTGCACATATTATACTAGTTATACTCATACATAAAAATATACATAAACATAAATATACATATATGCTTTTTATAACATTCTTAAAACTAGTATCATTTTTTCCTTTATTATTCTTTTTAACAATTATAAACACAATAAGTGATATAACCACTATAGGAGATGCTAAACATAATAAAATATATACAACAGAAATTATAGCCATTTTCTATACCTCCGCTTTTCTTTCTTTTTGTACTTTACCAAAATGATATAAATATAGCGGAATACCTATAGCTACAACTGTACCTGATGATATTGCTTCTTTAATACTCTCAGTCTTTTTATTTCTTTCTCTGATTAACATTTCTTCTTGACTATCCGACATATCATAGTAGTTTACAACTGGAAAAAAGTATGATGCACATGCATTAACGGTGCATACAAAACCTATCACAATCATTCCTAATGCTATAAACGAAACTATATATAAATATAAAGTTCTAATATTTTTAGACATTTTATCACCCCTCCATACCTTAATACTACCATAACTAACCATTATAGTCAATTAAAACACTTCTTTTATATATTAAATAAGTAGATGCGTTTAAACAAAATCACATCTACTTATTTATTAATATTCTGCCTCTATTTTAGAAGCACTTACATTATTTTCTCCTACTACAGATATCATTGTTGTTCCTTCAAAAGTTGATATATCTGGAAGCGTTATACTTTCTTCTGTCGGTGTTTCCAATTCATATTGTAAATATATAGGATTATTACTGTTATATCTGCTAGTCAAAAATTCTTTCCATTTGTCCAATGTTGGTCCATTTGTAGTATCATAAAAGCCTACAGCTCTATTTTGAACACTCCCTGAAAAAGATTGATCTGGACTATTAGAAGAATTTGATAAAAGATAGTTTGAACTAATCAAATTAATCTTTCCCATCTTTTTGTCTGTAAGGGTCACATAGTAATCTCCACCTGATTCTGGATGCCAATTTTCACTTCCTGTTAAGGCTATTTTCTTTATATTTCTTATTACCTTTTTCTCATTAAAATCTATATAGTCTGCAACATTTCCAGCTCTTAATAATGGTGCATTTAAATATATATCAAAGGTTTTAGGTGATATATACTGTTCATAAGATGTTTCTTCATCAACTATTATCATAAAATCAGAATAATCTACATAATCACCAAGTTCTGCTGTATCACTTCCAGCATTTGAATAAAGCCATAAACCAAAATACTTTTTATCATCTGTGATATCTGGTACAATAAAGCTGTACTCTTTTCCACTAACAGAAACATCTACCAAATTTTTTCTTTCTTTTCCATCTAGAGTTGATAGTCCCATTAAAATCAATGGCTTATTAGTACCACTAGCAGTAAACTTAACTTTTATTCTAACTTTTTTACCTACATACTGTGAAGCATCATCTAATACATAAAAGTTGTATGCCCACCCTCCTGTATTAATTAAATTTGCTCTAATACTACTATCATTCCTAATAGCTAGAGAATTTGGTGAAAGTGTAGGATTTTTTTGAATATCAAATAAACTCTCATTTTTTACTAACATAATATTTGAAAATGTTACTTCTGTAGACTCTGGTGAGTTATAATTACAGAAAAAGGATAAGCTATATACCTTTGATTCTGGTATTACAAATGTTTTTGTATTCATTCCTTTATCGCTATTATTTACTAAATATGTACTTTTCTCTAAATCATATACTTCAAAGCCTCCAAGTAATCCATCCGATTGTTCTACACTTCCTGAAATTGTATAAGTTCCTGCTTCAAAATACATTCTAACAAAAACATCGGATGTGAATTTAGTACTTATCCTTTTGAAACTAAAACTATTTCCATTTATTGATAATTCTTTTGAGCAACTAGTGTTGGTCAAGGTAAGTTTAGAACTATCAAACAAATTTCTTCCGCTTACCTTCACAGACACTTTATACTTTCCATAATTTGCGTCTTTTATATCTGTCACCAAATCACCTAAATTTTGTATACTAACTAAACTGTCAGGTGAAGGTATTCCACTTTGCACACTATTTCCATATATTCTATAATTTGTTAAATTTTCCCCTGTTGTATTTTTTAGTAAGAAATTAAATTTGTTTAGTAAAATGCCAAGTTCAGTTGCGGCCTTTTCTATATCATCATTTTTCAATGTATTTTTAACGCGTAATTTTCCTTCTGATATTATAGTTCTGTCTTCATATGTAGCATTCTCTATTCCCCAATCAGACAATTTGTAACTTCCTTTTATATCTAATTCGTTTAATTTCCTTTCGGCTGCCTTTACCTGCACTTCATCCATTAAGCTAGATAAATCACTTTTAATTCTCCCTAAATTTGCTTTTCCTATTATTCCTGAATTACTTAATGCTAATATAACAGCACCTGCTAGCACTATCATTACAATTATTGTTATTACTAACACTATTAAAGATATTCCGTCTCTTAGATTTTACTTTTGTTTTCATTTATTCTACCTCTGTTTTCAAATCAAATTAATATATACATATTATTTCATATTACGTCAAATTTTGCAATCTTTTTCAAGTGCAAATATACATTTTCTTTTGCATATATTATGTGTATATTTACATGATATATTTATCATGATAATACCTCACTTTAAACGCAAAAAAGCTAGCTATACACTTTTAGTGCACAACCAACTCTTTATTATACAACATATTATTTGTTCTGCATGCGCAAAAACTCTTACCTAGTTTATTTCTAGATAATATTGTGTGTGTGTGTGTGTGTGTGTGTGTGTGTGTGTACGCCCACAATGTTTTTACGCATTTTAGTTAACATATATTTTCCTCTTTTCTTATAATACATTTTAATATACAAATATTCTATCGTATAAGAAAACATTTTTCAACATTTTATTCTATTTTTTTTAATATTCAACTTCTATATTTGAAGGTCCAACACCATTTTCTCCAACTACGGTTATAATAGTGCCTCCTCTTTGAGTTAAAATATTTGGCATTTTTATACTTTCTTCTATTGGAGTTTCAAGTTCATATTGTAAGTATATAGGTTTATTTTCGTTATTTCTACTCGTTAAAAACTCTTTCCAAGCATCTAAAGTAGGTCCGTTTATAGTATCATAAAAGCTTACTGAATGATTTTCCTCACGTCCCAAACAAGATTGATCTGGATTATTTGCAGCTGTTCCTATAACATAATCTGAGCAAAGTATATTTTTCTGCCCTAATTTCTTTTTAGTTAGTTTCACGTAATAATCACCATATGTTTCAGAAACCCAACCATCATTTTTAGTTAAATATATGCCATTTATATTTCTTACCACTTTCTTCTCATTAAAGTCTATATAATCAATTATATCACTAGATATTCTTCTTAAAGGTTCTTTTAAATATATGTTGTATATTTTAGGTTCTTTATATGATACATAATCGATATTTTCCTTATTTTCTGTAACGTAAATGTTTTTTAGTTTTACAGTACAATCTCTTGTGGCAGTAATGTAGGACATTACCACGTACGCAACCTTCTTTTGACTATTATTTGATATGCTCACTGTTCCAGATATCTTTTGTCCCTTAGAGGTGACATTTTGGCTTGTTATTATTTTTTTATTCTCATCCAGCATTTGCAAACTAATGCCATTTCCGGTCTGATTTTCTGTATCACTAGAGTATATTTCATAATCGCAACTATATGTGTAAACTTTGCCTTCTTCTGTATTTACTGGAATTTGAATTTTTTTAATATTAGCAAAATCCTTCTCTGTATAGCTCATTTCACCATTTCCATTTAAATATCCACTATAGTATTTATGTACATCTATTAAGTTATACTCTTTTGTAAGAATAATGTTTGAAAACATAACTTTTGTATTCTCTTGTGATAAATAGTTGCAAAAGAATGATAGTCTATACGTCTTTGATTCTGGTATTGAAAAAGTTTTTGTGCTAATACCTTTACCACTGTCATTTACCAAATATGTTTTCTGCTCTAAATCGTATATTCCATATCCACCATTTTTTCCATCCGTTTGAATAATCTCTCCATCTATAGCATATATTCCTTTCTCAAAATATATATCTACATATACAAGTGACGTTTTATTTGTAGAAGTCCTTACAAAGCTAAAGCCATTTTCATACGTAACAAAATCTTTAACATACTGTGATGTCCCATTAAATATGAGTCCTTTAATATTAAAAAGATTTTTTCCTCCTACTCTTATTGGTATTTTATACATTCCATAATTTACATCTTTTGTATCTGTTACTAAATCTCCAAGACTTTTTATTTCCGCTGGACTAGCTGGCGAAGGAGTTCCATCTTGCACACTGTTTCCATATATCCTGTAATTTACTATATTTTCCCCTTTAGTATTTGGCAATACAGTACTATCTGTTTTTAATATAATTCCAAGTTCAGTTGCAGCTTTTTCTATTTCATCATCACTACCAGTATTTCTTACACGTAGTTCACCCGCTGCTATTACAACTCTATCTTCATAGGTTGAATTTGTTATTCCCCATTCAGATAATTTATATGTTCCTTTTATATCCTGGTCTTTTAACTCCCTTTCTCCTCTTTTAACTTTTACTTCATCTTTTAAAGCTGATAAATCTGTTTCCACTTTGGCCAAATTAGCTTTTCCTATTATTCCTGTATTTGTTAAAGTAAGTATAACAGCACCTGCTAGTATTATCATAACAACTATAGTTATGACAAGTACTATCATTGATATTCCTTTTTTAGTTTTCTCCATATCTCTACCTCTTTCTGCTTTCTTATACACAAGCAAAATAGCTATGTACTATTACCTGCACATAGCTATTTTAATTTTATTAACATATAGCTACTACATAATCATTTAGTTTTTTCTTTACATTCCTTCCATCAAGAAACCTCCCATGTATACATCTATAAGTGGCATCATTACTGTTATTACAAAGAATATAAGCACTATACCTATAAACACATACATAATATCTGGAAGAGCCTTAACGGTAGCAGCAATTGCTTCATTTATTTCTTCTTCAACATATTCTTCTATTTTTCCCATCATTTCAACCAAATCTGTTTTCATACCTATATCAAGCATTTCTATTGTCATCGGTGTAAACGCACCTTCTATTTCAAATGGTTCTATCCATGAACCTCCTGACAACAAATTGTTTTTGCCTGTTTCTATAAGTGCTAGAAAATAATAATTATTCGTAACACTTTTTGAAATCTCCAAACTATCCTGTATTCTCATACCGTTTTTCATGTTAAGTGACATAGCTTGGAAGAATTTATTTGTAAGTATATTTAAGTTAAGTTTACCAAACACTGGAAATTTAATTTTAATTTTATCTACGTTATATCTTCCTATAGGTGTTGCAACATATATCTTGTAGATTAAGAATATTGCCATTATAACACCAAGAACAATATACCAGTTTGAAACTAGCCATTTTGATATAGATATAGCAACTTGTGTTGCTGCTGGAAGTTGTTTGTCTGATCCAAACATGTCATACACATTTTCTATCATAGGTGCTCCAAAAAGTAAAGCTACCATCATACCACCAACAATAAGTACGAATTGTAATATTTTAGGTATAAGTATTCCTCTTATTGTTTTTCTAAGTTTCATACTACTTTCCATGTATTGTCTTCCATATTGAAGTGCATTATCAAGTGAACCAGATTCTTCACCAACTTTAACAAAGTTTGCATAAAGTGGTGGGAATACATTTGGGTATTTTACCATTGTCGAATACATCGTTTCTCCGGATTCAACACCTATCATCATTTCTTCTATAATATCTCTTAATTTTTTATTTTCGGTACTATTATATACTGACTCTAAAGCTGTTATGTTGTTAAATTTAGCTTTTTTTAGTATGTATAGTGCATTAGTAAATATAAGGACATCTTTTGGCTTTACTCCTCCTCCCAAGCTTACATCAGATGTAAGAATTGAGGCAAGTTTAGATTTTTGTGGACCTCCTTTATTACTAAGTGCAACCTTCTTTAATTTTTCACTATTTTTATTTGCAACCTTTCCAAGTTTATTAAAATCTATCTTTTTTTTCTGAACAGCAGGTCTTTTAATCTTTTTAGCATTAATTGATATAGGAGTCATTTTAGTATCCTTAATCATTTGTATTACATCTGATTTAGACTTAGCAGTAAGTATACCCCTAATTATTTTTCCATTTCTTAAAACTGCTCTATATTTAAAATCAGGCACTAAATATCCCCTCCTATTAATCTCATTATATAGTCATATCTATCGTCTTCAACATTTTCCCTTATACTTTCTAATGATATTATACCATCTTTATACAATTTAGCAAATGACCTTTCAAAACTTATCATGCCTTTTTCACTTTTTATATCTATTGCATCTTGTATTTCTGAAATGCTAAAGTTTTCTTGCCTTATAAGGGCAGCAATTGTTGAATTAGTAATCATTATTTCTGGTACTAAAATAATGTGTTCTTCTTTATCTTTTACTAATTTTTGTGATACTATGGCTTTTAAAACTGTAGATAATATATATTTGATAGACTTTTGTTCACTAGGACTATATAGCCCTAATATTCTATCTAAAGTTTCACCACAAGACCTTGTATGCAAAGTACCAATTACCAATGTTCCTGACTCTGCTAAATCAAGTACTGCATCCATAGTTTGTCTATCTCTTATTTCTCCTACTATAGCTATATCTGAATCTTCTCTTAAAAGATTTATAACGCCATCATAATATGACGGTACATCCCCCGTTTTACCAACTTCTTTTTGAACTATAATACACTTATCTGAAGTATGTCTGTGTTCAATAGGCTCTTCTAGCATAACAATCTTTTTACTTTTTTCCTTGTTTATACTTTGAACATATGCGTTTAAAGTTGTTGACTTACCAGAATTTACTTTACCCGTTATCAGAACCAAGCCAGTATTAAACTTCTTTATAGTGTTTATTAATGTTCCCAGTCTAAATTTTTCTATATCTATTTCCTCGTTTTCAATTATTCTTATAGAAAATGTTGGAACTCCAAATGCCATACTAGCATTTACTCTAAATCTCTTTCCCATGTATTCATAGGAAATATCCAGCTTTTTAGAACTTTCAAATATATCAACTAATTCTAAACTATTATCAACAAGATATTCCATTAAACCTTCTAAATCATATTTTGTAAGTGGCTCAATATCTTTGTATTCTACAAGCTTTTTTTCTACTCTAAATACTGGTGATTTTCCATTTAACAAGTGTATATCAGATGCAGATAACATTAATGCTGTATCCAAAATCTTAAAAAACTTTTCCATAATACCCCTTTTATATATTCTAAATACTCATTTTCTTTTGAATTTCGTCTATTGTTGTTATACCTTGAAGACATTTATTAATAGCGTCAACAATCAACGGTTTATACTGAGTATTTTCAATTGCATATTTTTTGATATCAATTGATGATTTACTTTCTGATATCATTTCTTTTAAATACTCATCTATATACAATATTTCAAAAGCACCTATTCTTTCAAAATATCCAAGGTTAGAGCACTCTTCACACCCTACTGGTTCATACATTTTTGCTTTTTCCAAATCAAATTTTGCCCCAGTCACCTTTTCAACTCTTTCTATATACTTCTTCTCTTCTTCCGTGATTTTATGTGGCTTTTTACACTTGTTGCAAAGTCTACGTATAAGTCTTTGAGATATAACTGTAACAAATGTTGAAGCAACATCATAATCAGATATTCCCATCTTTCTTATTCTTGTTATTGCCTCTATTGCATTTATAGTATGTATAGTACTTAAAACCAAGTGTCCTGTTTGACCTGACTCAATAGCTGTTTGTGCTGTTTCTCTATCTCTTATCTCTCCTACTAGTATAATGTTTGGGTCCTGTCTTAAAACAGTTCTTAAAGCACCTGCAAATGATGTATCATGCCCTATCTCTACTTGATTTACGCCAGACATTCTTATTTCAACTGGGTCCTCTATTGTTACAACGTTTATATTAGGAGTGTTTAAATAATCTAATATACTATACAATGTTGTTGTTTTACCTTCACCAGTTGGGGCACATAAAAGTATTATACCATTTTTCTTATCAAAGGCTGTTTTAACAAGTTTATCATCACTTGGAAAGCCTAAATCTTCTAGTGTACGTATATTTGCATTCTTTTTCAAAAGTCTTAGAACGAACTTCTCACCATTTATGTTTTTTTGAGTAGATACACGAATACTATAATTATCATATGAATTTATTCTACCATCTTGGTCTGTTGTTATTTCTTGGTGCATGTTAGATATAGATTTTAGTCTTCCTGTTAAAACACCTTGTCTTGATTTTGGAAGTTCTGATACTTCTATCATTTCACCATCTATTCTATAACGTATTCTTACTTTCTTTTCCATAGGCTCGATATGAATATCACTTGCTCTTTGTTTCATTGCAGTAAGAATAATATTATCAACAAGTACAGTAGTATCTTTTTCCTTAGTATCAACGAACTTATCCTGAACATTTTTTACATCTTGAATTTGTTCCATAATCATTGAATACAAAGTATAATATTTTTCCATTTGGAAACCTTTATTAACTAAAAGAAGTTTTACTTCATTTGTAGCCTTTTCATCAAGCGGATCAGAGAAAGCTACCTTAACAGTTGTTCCATCTATAGCAAAAGGGAATGCCTTGTTATTTATAACAACATCTCTAGGTAAAAACTCTGTATATTCTATTGAAATTCCTTGTGATAAATCTACACTCTTTTGTTTTAATTGTTCTGCTACAACTGATAAAAGTCTTTTTTTATCACACATATTTAAAATGTCTACTACCTCTCCTATTTTAAATTCAGGATGGTCTTTTTGATAATTTAAAACTTCATCTAGTTGCTTTTCCGTTATAAGCCCTTTATTTATAAGTTCTGTACCTAAAGGGCTTCTTCTACTTTTAATATTTTCAAACATAATACTCTATACCTCCAACCATTTAATATTCATATTATCTATAATCTTCCTCATTTAATTCATTTAAATCTTTTTCATATATCTCTCTAATATTATCTTCATATTTTTCCTGCATATACTTCATATGCCTTACATCTGAAAATGTAGAAGTTGCATATGTCATAAACACAATTGCAGATATTATAACAATAAGAGTTCCTGAACCTTTTAATTTACTTATTTTATCTTTCATACAAGCCTCCTAATTTCCAAATCTTAATACATCTACATTGTAGTTTTGTAACACTTCATTTGCACTAAGTGCTCTGTCATATACTCTTAAACTATTGATTATATACGAACCATTTTGGTGACTTTGCATAAGTATCTGGCCAAATATAATGCTATCTAAAGCAAGGCCAGTAGTTCGTTGTATCAACGCACCATTTATATAAAGTGCTCTAGTGGTTAAGTTTTCTTGTACAAAAGTAAATGTATATTTATGATTTTTAAGCACATTAATTTTTGTATTATTAAACACGGTATTATGGCCTGATCTATACATAAGCGATACATTTTTCCTTATACCAAAAAACAATATAGCTGATCCATCTGTCTGTCTAATATATAAAGGATACATATAGTCTGTCCCGCCTGTTCCTAAATCAGACAAATTCGTCATAGTGATTTCAAAAGTCATTGCAGAATATATATTTCCTGCATAAGTAGTAGTTCCACCTACTCTTTGATAGTCACTCGTATCTTTTTGCTTAGTGAAATAAATTCCATCATCTTTCCAATAATTCTCAACACCATTATTTTTTACATAATCATTAAATTCAGCTTGTACATTACTACCTGATATATCTTGCCAAACTAAAGAAGAATTATCATGTCCTAAGTTAGTATTTTTTATTCCGTCATATTGTGCTACCAAGCCTTCACTTAAATATGAGGTACTATTAATCTTTGAAGAACATTTTACTTTTATACTTCTTGAAACCTCATTTGTATATTTATTTAAAGTTAAGTCAATGGCTATAACATCTTCTTGAATTTTAACTTTACTTTCTTTTACAAACTTAACTAATTTTCCACCATTTTTGTATATTACGTTATTATCATTATCAAATACATATACATCCGAATTAGAAAATGTTAACGTTCTATTATTTCCATTTGCTACTACATCTACGTTATAGCTATTTGATGCACTATCTATTAAATTGTACTCTAACTTGTTAATTGCAGTAACATTAATAGCATTTCCTCTATCATTAAACAAATTTTTGTTAAATCTTGAAGAAATAACAGTAGCTATAGTTGTAAACGCAAAGAAAAGTAGTACATATACCATTATTGATGTTACTGTTATACCTCTTTTACTTTTTAAACTCATATTCTTACTCCTCATATATCAATGTTTGAAAAGCTATATTATATGATTTGCTATCATATTTGTATGCTACATCTACTCTAATCTTTTTTGCATTTGACTTGTTAGTATTTGATGAAACATCTTGGTATTCTTCTACGCTCAAGTTATATAGATATGTATATCCATCTACTTGAACTTTTTTATCATATACATTATTAATTAACGCAAAGCTTTTTGCTTTATTTTCCTCTATAACATTAACAGCAACATTCATAGCATCAGACCTTAGCTTAGCTAATTTTAACGTTTCTTGATAATTTCTTGTTGTATATATAGTTGCTATGTAATAAATTATAAAGGCAAAAATTGCAACCAATATTTCTATATTAAATACACCTTTTTTGCTGTTTACTTTTTCTAGTTCTTCCCCTGTCATTTTTCTTTTCATTACGTTAGAACCAACAAATAGAAATACTGCAATATATATAGCAAGTGTAGCAAAAAGTATCCATGAAATTCCAAGTAACATATATGTTATTAAAAAGAATACCCCATTAGCAAGTTCAAAAAGTGGATATCTTATACTTATTTTATCTTTACAATATTTACACTTCCCACCCAAAAACAAGTAACTTAATATAGGTATTAAGTCAAAGAAACCTAATTCATGTTTACAATTTGGACAATATGATCTCTTAACCATTATATCTTGTTTTCTAGGTATTCTGTATGTTGCAAGTGTGAAGAAACTACCAAACAAGGTACCTATGATAAAAAAGCATACCATATACACAATATTTACAAATTGTTCTATCTCCATATTTCCTCCCAGTTATGCCTACTTTCCCATATAATTTCCTTTATTTTATCACAAAACTTGCACAATTTACACTACCTTCAGTACATGTAACACATTTTATACATCATTGTAATATTTTAGTAACATTTTCCTTTTGTGTAAAAAGCTTCAATTTGTAAATTAAATTTATATTCATATAATTAGTATTATTACAACGCTATTTCTTTACATAAAGCATATTGCATGATATAATAATTAAAAAATAACTATATAGCTCTTTTTAATAAAGAAGCTAATATATATTAAAAAATTTTTAGGAGGCTTTGTTATGGTTAAAAAAAATGGTTTAGAAAAAGGTATTTATCCAGCTTCAGTATTATCACTCAAGAAAAAAGATGGACGGTGCACTCTAAAATTAAAGATATTCGAGCAAAACAAATGTATAAATTTTGATATTCACGATGAGATATGTGAAACATCCGGCCTATCGCATCTATCCTCTGATTTTATTAGAGATTTGTATTTATATTTCCCATCTGAAATCAAAATATCGAATTCTAACGGTTACTGGCAAGTAGAAAGACTAAGTCAAATTTTATCGGATGCCATCATAAAGATAATTTAAACAAAAAACATATACTGATTTTTTTCAGTATATGTTTTTTATTATTTAATTATATTAATAGCTTCCTCTATATTTACTGTTTGCTGGTTTCCCTCATTCATATCTTTTACAGTAACTAGATTATTTTTTATTTCATCCTCGCCAATAAATACAGCATAAGGAATTTTTAATTTATTTGCATAATTTAACATACTTTTAACAGTCTTTCTATTGTAACAAACTTCTGTATTTATATCTGCTTCCCTTAATTTTTGTGCTATATTAAATGCATAATTTATATCTTCTGTCATTGGTATAACTATAGCTTTAGCAGTACTACTTTCTTCTGGTTTTATAACATTCTCAGAAAGCAAATAATCATATAGTCTAGATAGTCCTATAGAAATTCCAACTCCTGGTAGTTTTTTATTAGTGTAATACTCTGCCAAATTATCATATCTTCCACCTGAACAAACACTACCAAGTCCTGGGAAATCTGTAAGCATTGTTTCATATACTGTTCCAGTATAATAATCAAGTCCTCTTGCTATTTTTAAATCTATTTTAAAATTATCTTCAGGTATACCAAATGCTTTTACGCCTTGTACCACTTTACTTAGTTCATCTAGCCCTTGATTAAACTCCTCTTTGTCAATACCTAAACTATTTAACTTATTAAGAATATCTAAAGGTGCTCCGTCTATCTTAATAAATTTAATTATTTCATCTATTTTATTTTCCTCAATTTCTAATTCAGCTAGACATTCTTTTACAGCCTCTTCCCCTATTTTTTCTAATTTATCTACAATTCTTAAAATATCTG
This sequence comes from uncultured Clostridia bacterium, assembly GCA_934149365.1. GTDB lineage: Bacteria > Bacillota > Clostridia > TANB77 > CAG-465 > CALXJE01. The sequence goes on along the minus strand of CAKPEI010000001.1, from coordinate 187,195 downwards.
ATATATTTTCTTTAAGTCCTAAATACTCAAAGAAACCATTCAAAAGTTTTCTATTATTTATATGTATAACAAATTTGTCAAAACCTAAATCTTTAAAAGTAGTATATATAACTGAAGGTATTTCAGCATCATTCAAAATACTAAGTTCTCCGTCACCTATTATATCTATATCACATTGATAAAATTCTCTATACCTACCTTTTTGTGGCCTTTCTCCTCTAAACACTTTACTTAATTGATATCTTCTAAAAGGAAATGTAAGTTGTCCGTAATTAATAGCTACATATTTAGCAAGTGGAACGGTTAAATCAAATCTCATTGACATGTCTGTATTTCCTTTAGTAAATCTATATATTTGTTTTTCTGTTTCTCCACCAGCTTTTGCAAGTAATACTTCAGAAGCTTCTAGTATTGGTGTATCCAGTGGAACAAACCCAAATTTTTCATAAGATTTTCTTATGCTATCATACATTTTATTAAATAATATTTGTTTATCTGGCATAAGTTCCATAAAACCAGGTAGTGTCCTTGCTTTTACCTTCATTTTGTCACCCATTTTTATCTCTCCTTTAAATTACTATAAATAGTATATTTCATTTCAAGCAAATTGTCAAATAGTTAAAAAGGTGTGTCTAGTAACTAAACTAAACACACCTTTTAAATATTAAGCCTTTTCTATTTCTATTATTTTCACTGTAATTCCATTGAACATAACAACATCTCCTTTTTTTCTTCCTATTATATGTTCTACAATGGGAGCGTTACAGGAGACTATGCCCTTTTCAAAGCTACTTTCAGAAACAGGTAAAATAGAAAAAATCTCTTCTTCACCATCATAGTTTAATGTAACCTTTACACCAACACAAACTGTTTTACCATCAAAATTAACATCTAAATCAGATATCACTTTGGCATTTGCGATTTTTTCACAAAGCCTTTGCTTTTCTTCAGGAATTTCATGAGCTAACCTTCTCCTTAATCTCTCGTAAGCAAAAGTATCTGAATACCCCTCATTTTCCCTAGCAAACCGTTCTATCTTTGATACTATCTCAACTTCTTCTTTTTCTAACTCTTTTTTCCGTCCTTCAAGTTTTTCTAATTCCTCTGCTGTTAATAAATACTCCACAATAATTCCTCCAATTTTTTAAGACTCTTAAGTACATTATTGCAGCCATCAAAAAAGTAGCCTCCAATCTATTTTTATTTTACTAACCTCTTTAGCAAATGTGCTTAAGACTGCATATATAATGTTTAGTAATTATACTATTATTTACATAAAAAGTCAAATATAAAAGAAAAAACATATATGTGAAATCTTTTCAACATACATGTTTTTAATTTGTACAATATTATCTATCTTTTATAAAGGAATAGAAATGTAGAATTTAGTTCCTTTGCCAGTTTCTGTTTCAAAATACATTTCTCCTCCAAAAGCACCTTTTATTACGGAATATGCTAGATATAGTCCAAAACCAGTTCCTGCAACACCTTTTGTAGTAAGAATGCTCTTAAATATGTGAGGTCTAATTCTCTCAGGAATTCCACCTGCATAATCTTCTACAATTATGATTGCTTCATTTTTATCTGATTTATATACATCTACATCTATTATTCCCTGCTTTCCTTCGTATGCCTGTATTGCATTCATTATTAAGTTAGTTATAACTTGACCTAACTTTGTAGCATTTCCCATTACTCTTATCTCGTCTTTTATATTAAGATTTATCTTAACACCTTTTTTCATAGTTTCATTATGAACTATCATTAAGGTATCGTTTATAACTTGAGTAACATTTACTTCAGTTTTTTCATCACTACCAATATTTCTTATTTGATTTCTCATACTATTTACTAGGTTTATAATCTTATCTGCACAACTGTCCATTCTAGTTAAAAGCATTCTTTCATTATCAGTTGTTACAGTATCTTTTAACATCATAATACCATTTTTAATTGCAGCTATTGGTGTATTAATATCATGTGCTACACCACCTGCAAGTTCACCTAGTATAACAAGATTTTCATTCTTTGTCATAATTTCCATATCTCTTTTTGCCTGTGTTACATCCCTTATTAATAGCAAGGTTGCAACATACTCATTACCTGATTTTGCCTTTATAGGTTGTACATCTACTTCAAAGTATTTATTATACTCACCTTTTTCTGCGTGATATTCTTTTGTAATAGTACCACCTTTTTCCATTGCCTCTTTAACAAATGCTTGTACATGTTCAAGTTTTATTGTATTTCTCCCCTCTAGTTTTTCATACAAATTATCATTTTGTTTAAGTTCCATAAGCGGAGCAAATTTATCTATACATGTTTTATTTATATCTGCAATTGTTCCATCTTTACTTATTACTATAAAAGAGTCTGTCATTGTATCCATTATAGTTTTCATAGCAACCGGTATTACATTTAATGCTTTTAATTTAAATATAGCTATGTAAAAACAAACGGAAGTTGCTGTAAATAAAATTGGTGTTGCATATACTGTTGTATCTATTCCTAAATTAAGTACTCCTGTAAGATTGGCACTTAAAGGAAACAAAAGTCCTAAAATTATAAACAACGTTTGTTTAGAAATAAAGCCAGAATTTTTAATTGAAGATCTAAGCAATATTAAAAACGCCACTCCAATTAATGTATACGAATATATCGTAAAGAAATCTAACGCTATTCCAAACTTACTTCTATTTAAATATATTGAATATTCTTTATAAAATAAATGATGTAAATCATTTGTCCACAATATAAGTAATAATATTACTGGAATAATATAAAGCAAATTTATATTCTTAATTTTTTTACCATCTTTTAAATAGGTTAAAGCCATTATAAGTATGGCAGTGGAAAAATTCATTCCACCTATATATGCAATGTATTCAAAATATATTGGTGGTATATTAGTTTTTGAAAATAAAACTTGCAATATCAAACCAAATATATGTATTATAAACATTACCAATAATACCATAAAAGATTTATATAAATTATTTTTGTTTTTATTTCTTATTGTAGCACTTAAAAGAAATATAAGTGTTAAAAGTGCTATAGCAAGAACTATCAATGTAGAATTAATAACCATGTCTTCATTCTCCTCTATAATTTAATTATTCTGTTAATAACATCACGTAAATATTTATCTGAAACGTCAGGCCACTTAAAAGAATTTCTAGCAAGAATAGCAGTTGTTATTTTATTTACAACGTCTATGTCAGTAACGTACTTTAAGTCATTTTCTTTAGTAATATCTACTATTATTCCATTTATTTCCTCTTGCTTGTTTTCCAATATAATTTGGTGTATCCTCTCGGAAATTTCTTCACTTTTTCCAAATCTTAGTGAAATACCCATATCATTTATCATTTGTACGACCTTAGCTATTTCAACTTTTTTATTATTGTATAAGTGATATACAATTTGGTTTTCATTACAACCTATTAAAGTTAAAATAGCTTTTGCAGCAAAATCAACAGGAGTAAAATCATAACTTCTATTTTTAGTATCTTCTGGTATTATGCCAAGTAAAATTAATGATTTTAATCTTTCTGAAAAAGCATTATCTTTAGCATTTATTTGGAATTTACCATCTGAATATCTATCTAGTAGATTTCCCATTCTAAATACTCTTGCTTTTAGTCCTTTTGATATTATTTTTTCAAATACAATTCTCTCTGCTAAAAATTTAGTATACGCATATATATTATCTAGTGTTTGTCCAACAAAGAAATTGTCTTCAGAATACTCTTTTTTAATTATTTCTTTTTCTTTAATTTCTTTTGCCGTTTCAACTATATCACCAGACACACTGAGTGTAGATATATGTATAAATTCCAAACCTCTATTTACACAAAAATCAGATATTTTATCTACTATATCAACATTTACATAAAAGAATTCTTCATCATCCCCATAATGTTTTACTAAAGCAAGAGAATTTATAAAATGAGTAATGTTTGATGTATCTATCTTCTCTAAAACTTCACATGTAAGTTCTCCACTATATTCAACAACTTCAATTCTAGAATCAATTTTATTTATATCAATATTTTCAAAATAATAAGCAATTCTATCTAATAATCTTTTCTTAGCGGTATCTGTTCCTACTTTTCTAAGTACACAACAAACCTTTCCATCATATTTTTCTATGAATTCTTTAAGAATGTGTACACCCAAATAACCAGTAGCACCTGTTAGAATAATATCCTTGCAATTTGCAAAATGCTCATCACCTTTTTTAGTCCTCTGAGAGCTTAACATTTTTTCTATACTAGTATAATCATAATCTGATATGTTTTGAGATATACTTTTAGTATTTGTTCCCTCTTGTAACATATTTCCAAGTTCTCTTATCGTTCTATACTTGTACAAATCACTATATGTTATCTTTATATTTTTCTCTATTGCTTTAGTAATTAAGTTAACTCCTAAAAGTGAGTCTCCACCAATCTCAAAAAAATCATCATCTAAGTCTATTTCTCCTGTTCCTAAAACTTCTTTGTATATATTGTATAGTTTTAGATATATACCAGTATAATGTGAAATATCTCTTTTTTCTTCTTTTATTTGTTCAAATGTTTCTATTAATTTTTTCTTATCTATTTTACCATTTAATGTAAGAGGTAATTTGTCTATTTGTAATATTTTCCTTGGTATTATCTGCACAGGTAAAAAGTTTCTTAGATATCTTTTTAGTTCTGAAACGTCTTCAGTTAAGCTTGATGTGAAAGCAACAGCCAAATATTTATTTCCAAAGCTATCATTTAAACATAAAATTTCATTATTCACAATCTTGCTATAACTATTTATTACTGACTTTATTTCATCTATGTTTATTCTGATTCCCTTTATTTTTATTTCATCGTCTTTTCTTCCTAAGAAAGAAATATTACCATCATAATTGTATTTTACAATATCTCCCGTGTTATACACTTTTTCTTTTTCATACTGCACATTTACGAACTTTTCTTCTGTTAATTTTGAATTGTTTATGTATTCTTTTGCTACACCGTCTCCCCCAACATATAACGTACCTTCAACGTTTATTGGTAAAAGTCTTCTTTTACTATCTAAAACGTAGCAAGTAGTATTGGCAATAGGTCTTCCTATTGGAATTTCTTTATCATTTTTGTTTACAACATAGTATGTACTTACAACTGTATTTTCAGTAGGTCCATACAAGTTTTCAAGAGTAGTATTAGGGCAGTTGTTAATTAGCTTTAGAGCGTGCTCTTTAGACATTGCTTCTCCACCAGTCATTAAAAGTCTAACACTTTCAAACATCTTAGCATTGTATTCAACCATTTGATTAAATATAGCTGAAGTTAAAAATATAACAGAAATATTATTTTCTTTAATATACTTTTCAAACATTTCAGGATCTAGAAGTTCATTTTTAATTATATGAAGTGGCACTCCATTTAACAAACCATTCCATATTTCTAATGTACTAGCATCAAAAGTATAAGATCCTGTTTGCATCATTATACTGTCATTTTCAAAATTAATATAATTACTATTTTTTACTAGCTTTATTATATTCCTATTTGTTATAGCAACTCCCTTAGGTTTACCAGTAGTACCTGATGTATACATTATATTAACAACATCTTCTGGATTGCTATTACACTTAATATAACCACTTTCATTTTTAGGTATATCATAAAAGTTAATTATTTCAATGTTATCTATTTTTGCTCTTCTAACATCTGATAAAATAAACTTAAGTTCCGAATTTTGTATTATATGCCTCTTGTTCATTAAAGTAGAGTTATAATCTATTGGAACATAGATAGCATTAACCTTTAACACTGCAAGTATAGAAATAATTATATCTATTCCTTTTCCCTGCATTATACCTATTCTATCTCCTGGTTTTACATTCTTTCTTTGCAAAAAGCTTGCTATCTTGTCTGATTCTTCATCTAATTTACCATAGGTTATCTCTCTATTTTCAAACACAACTGCTACTTTATATCTGTGATTTTTTACTTCTTGTTCAAAAAGCTCTATTATGCTAGCATTTTGAGGATAATCTACGCAAGTATCATTAAATTTACTTAAAATTATATCTTTTTCTTCTTTAGGCATAATTTCAATATCTTTTATCTTTGCATTTCTAGATATTCCATCATATATTATCTCAAATATTCTTTTTGAAATATACTCTACTTCTACATCACTATATAGACTTGTTAAATAGTCAAAATGTACTTGCAAAACTCCAGTTTCGTCCATATCCATAATGTGTATTGCAAATTCATCTTGTGCCTGTGTAGAAAAGCGCCAATCTGTTGTATATTTTACATTATCAGAATACTCCGCTCTTGCATTCTGGTAAGAAACCATTACGCTGTATAAATTTGAACTTACATTGTTTTTCTCTCTATATTCTTTTAAAATCATAGAATAAGGGTATTTCTGATGTCTAAATAAAGACATAGTTTCGCTCGCTGATTTTTTACACATTTCTAAAAAAGTCTCTTCTTCGTCTATTTTAAATCTAACTGGCATTGTACTTACAAACATACCCATCATTTTTTTCTCTTTAAAATTAGAACGATTTAAAACAGGTGTACCTATAACAAAATCAGATTTTTCTGTAACTCTGTGGACATATATAGCAAGAGCATTCATAAATAGCGTATATGGTGAAACCCTATTTTCCTTACAATACGTTTTAACCATTTCATTAAGCTTAGTATCCATTTTTGTTGTATACCTTTTAGCATTTGTATCTATAGGACCTGATTTTTCCTTTATACCAACTTCTTCTTTTACTCCAAGCAAATATTCTTGCCAAAACTCAGCATCCTTTTTAAACTTTTCTGAATTCACATATTCTTTTTCTGATTGTATAAAGTCTACATATGACGGTTTTGCGTCTACTATTTCAGTATTATTTGTAAATGCATCTATGTATTCTGAAAGCTCTGTTGCAACGTTTCCAAAAGTCCAAGCATCAGACACTAAATGATGTAACTTTACAAATATATATCCACTTGTTTTAGTTACTTTTACAATTGCAAAATAATAAAGCTTATTATTTATAACATCAAATGGTAATACTGTTAGTTTTTCTTCTAGTTCTTCTAACTCTTCTTTGTTTTTATCAGACATATCAAAAAAATCAACATTGAAATAGCTGTATTTATCTACGTATTGTTCCACTTCTTCATTTGCTTTTTTTACTATCTTTATTCTCAAAGCATCATTTAGTTCTACCATTTTATTTACAGCTTTTTCACATATATCTTTATCAAATTCTTTATTAACTTTAAATATTCCAACTATAGTATTTATAGGGGATTTACCAAAAAACTTTTCAACCGACCAAATATTTTTTTGTGGAAATGTCAAACTATATTTATTCTCCATATATTTCCTCCAACTACCTATTTTATTTGTAACTTAAGTATATCAAATACAAAAAAATACTGCAAGTCTTTGCCTTATTTTTGTGACTGTATTTGGCAATATTTTGCAGTATCATAATCATCATAATATTAAACTATTATTTAATTAAAAAAACAATATTTTTAAAATCAAAAAAAGTCTTTATTAATAAGACAACAAAGACTTTTTACATATATTTTATTTAAAAAACATACACAATATAGCTTATCAAAGCTATCAATACTAGTATTAAAATTGTAACTAACACACTTCCTGCATTTTGATTTTTATTCATAGTAATTCCTCCTAATATCAACCTTATTAAACTATATCACAAAAAAACATTTAGTGCAATGCTAACATATTCTTTTTAACATTTTTATTAAAGCCATAAATGAATTCTTTGCTATAAAATACTAGTTGAATAAACTTTTTTATATTAGTTAAAACATTATTTTTTCATTTATAAATGAATCTAACTCGTCTATTTTTATTCTTGTTTGTTCCATAGTGTCTCTATCTCTTACTGTTACCATACCATCTTCTAATGTATCAAAATCTATTGTAACACAATATGGAGTACCTATTTCATCTTGTCTTCTATATCTCTTACCAATACTTCCTGCTTCATCATAATCACATCTATATTTCTTTGCTAACATCTCATAAACTTCATTTGCTTTATCAGATAATTTTTTAGAAAGCGGAAGTACAGCAACTTTTATAGGAGCAAGGAAAGGATGTAATTTAAGCACTATTCTTGTATCTCCCTCAGAAACTTCTTCTTCGTTATATGCACTTGATAAAAATGCTAATACTAATCTTTCAACACCAACTGATGGCTCTATACAATATGGTACATATTTTTTAGTTGGATCCATTGGATCAGTGTATGTAAAATCTTCACCTGAATATTGCATATGTTGTTTTAAATCATAATCTGTTCTATCTGCGATTCCCCACAACTCACCAAAACCAAATGGGAATTTAAATTCAATATCAGTAGTACATTTACTATAAAAAGATAATTCTTCCTTAGAATGATCTCTTAATCTTAATTTACTTTCATCCATTCCTAGACTAACTAAAAAGTTTTTGCAATATGATTTCCAATGATTAAACCAATCTATATCTGTTCCTGGTTCACAGAAAAATTCTAGTTCCATTTGCTCGAATTCACGAACACGGAATATAAAATTACCTGGTGTAATTTCATTTCTGAAAGATTTACCTATTTGAGCAATACCCATTGGCATTTTGCTTCTTGTTGTTCTTAAAACATTTTTGTAATTTACAAATATTCCTTGTGCTGTTTCTGGTCTTAAATATATTTCTGATTTACTATCTTCTGTTACACCTTGGAATGTTTTAAACATCAAATTAAATTTTCTTATATCTGTAAAATCTTGTTTTCCACATTCAGGACAAGCTATACCATTTTCCTTTATAAAAGAAACCATTTTCTCATCAGACCAACCATCTACAACTTCAGGTGTTCCTTTTTCTTGTAACCAGTCTTCTATTAATTTATCTGCTCTATGTCTTGTTTTACAAGCTTTACAGTCCATAAGTGGATCTGAGAAACCACCAACGTGACCAGATGCTACCCATGTTTTAGGGTTCATTAAAATAGCCGCATCAAGACCAACATTATGTCTTGACTCATTTACAAACTTTTTCCACCAAGCTTTTTTAATATTATTTTTAAATTCAACTCCCAAAGGACCATAGTCCCATGTATTAGATAAACCGCCATATATTTCAGAACCTGGGAATATATATCCTCTATTTTTACATAATGATACTATATCTTGCATTGAAACTTCTTTCATAACCTATCTCTCCTTCATTTTTCTAATATTTTATTACAAAAACGTAATAATTACAAGTATTTCATTATATATTATTCATTTTTAAGAAATTTATATTACATACGTAATTATATCTTAAATTTCAGTATAATCTTTTCAAAGTGCAACTTTTTTAGTTTCAAAGTGCAATTTTTGCACTTTGAAAATTAATTGTAAGTAAACAAAACAAAAAGCCATATACATAGTATATGACCTCTTTTCACAATTTTCTTTCGTATTAGTAAATTTTTTTTAACTAAATATTAAATTAGCTTAATGTTACACCACTTGGAGCTGCTTTTACTATCCAAGCATAGCTATCTACTATATTGCCATAAGCTTTTATAAATTTAGCAGCATCAGTATCCTCAGTTTTTATTAAGAAATATACATTTCCGTCACTACCTAATTTCCAATCTCCATAAGTGTTTGATTTGAAGTTTAATTCAGAAGACTCAACTGTTGGAGATGGGTTTTCAGCAGTAGTTTTTTCTGCTAATTTTGTAGCATAAGAAGCTTGATAGTTACCTCTATCTGAAGATAAAGTTGCTTCATTTGCTCTTTGAGTTACATTTGAATTGCTAAGTGATAATATTATAGCACCAGCTATAATTATCATAACGATTATTGTGATAACTAATACGATTAATGAAATACCTTTTTTCATAATATAATTCCTCCTATACATTAAAATATATATATTCAAACATGCCAAGGTATAGGCAATGTTTAAACCAATGTTATTTATCTTCCGCAGAATACGGTCTATCATTTGTTGATGAACCATTTCCAGAAGTTCCACCTTGATTAGTTGAACCACCATTATTAGTTGTTCCACTATTTTCTGAACCACTACCTTGGTTATTACCATTATTAGTAGTAGCTCCATTACTTGTTGTAGAACTTGATTCTGCAAAGGGATCTGTATTTCCTTGCCTATATAACTTTGCTGCCTTCCCCTCTTTTACATCTTCAGTAGTTATGCTATATGTTTCTTTCATAGCTTCCTGAGATATATCTTTAGATTGAGTATATGAATAATCTGATTCTACTATAGACTCATACTCATCCGTACTCGCATCTACTACAGGCTCACTTTGAGGAACCAATATAAGAAGAGCTACTAAAAGTATTGATATTATTACTATCGCTATCATACCAAACATTATCCATGAATTTCTACCCATACACTCTCACCTACTTTCATAAAATTATTGTAAAGATTTAAGAACTGTGAAATCTTTTACATTAAATGATGTAACTACTTCTGTTCCACCAGCTGATTTCATCTTTATATTATCTAGCTTAAATCTTAAAGATTTATCATTTTCAACTTCAAAAACAAAGTCTGCTACATTCATGTAGCTACCTTTAACTTGCACTGTAAGTGCATTTGAACTTGCTGTTAAAGTATCATTTGTTGTAGTAGTCGTTGTTTGTTCTGTTTGTTCACTATTTTGCTGAGTTCCAGATGTTGGTGAACCAGTTGTTGCAGCATTATTTGTTGAATTGACACTTGAAGAGTTACCTGTAACACCTGTTCCAGTACTTACAGAAGTTGGATCATCAGTCGTTGTAGTTGTAGTCTGTGTATTTTGACTAACACTTCCACCTGGCTCAATTACAGCCAAACTCAAATTATGCTTTGTTGCGTAATTTCCTAAAGTTATCCATAAGTATTCAATAAAATATTCCTCTTCTTTAGTCGCCTCTTTTATAGCCGCTATAGTTTCATCACTTATTAAAGCATAAGCTTCTTTTTGTGTTTCAAATTCTTTTTTTGCAGCTTCTAAGCTTTGCATGTTAACTTCATATTGTGCTTCTGCTTTATCTAAGTCATCCTTCGCGCTAGCAACATCACCTTTTTGACTAGCAATTCCTGACACAGATACAGCATTAATTGGTCCTAGGTGAATACCTTTAAGTGTTACAAAAAGTATTCCTGCAATTAACACTACTAGTCCAACTATCAAGCCTATTATTTTTATAACATTCTTATCCATTATGGTAAATCACCACCTATACTTATTTGTATTTCACTACCATGACTTACGCTATCGATCTTTACGTTATTTATTATTCCCTCTAGTTTAAGTTGTGATACAAAATATCCAAGTGCAGCATAAGAACTAGATTTGGCAGATATCGTTAAATGCTTGTTATCATTTGACTCTATAGAAATAAGTTGAACATTTTTTGGTATAAATTTCATTATTTTTTGCATGAAATTAGCTACGTTATATGTTCTTAATGCCCCTATATCATTTGATTGTATCTTATTTACAATATCAGTAACCATATCATTTATTTCTTTATACTGATCTTTATTTTTATTTATATAATCAACATCAGTCTTTACATCTGCTGATTTTTCTTCTATTTTAGAAATAGATGCTCTAACATCTTTTTCTATACTTGTTGTTTGAGCGTAATATATTGAACCAAATATAATATAACCAAACAAAATTGTAACTGCCACTAAATCTGTAAATATTAACTTTTGAATTATATCGGCTGTATCACCATTAAAGCTGATTTTTTGTGGAAGTTTAAGTCCAAATTTAAACTTGCCTTTTCCATCCAAAATCTTAGCTTGCTTTTTATTTATAAGAGTCATAAAGTTTACATCTTCCATAGATGATGTAAGAAGTGCATTAGCCAAAGCTATTGCAGAATTTGACTCTATAAGTTCAGCCATGTTTCTTATACCAACCTCACCTTTAGTGAAAGCTGGTTTTAATATCTCAGCTGGCATTCCATAATATTGTTCAAATAAAATATCTACATTTGTAAATAGAACACCCATACCTGATAGGAACATCTTTTCAAATTTTCCTCTATATGGTTTGATACTATCTTCAATTTTTCTTAAAATATCTTGTAATATAGGTTCTAGGATCTTTTCTACTTCAGGGTTATTTGGATTTTCATCTTCAGTATAAACATTAACTGTTTTACACATATCATAAGCCTTAGCATAAGAACCTAGTTGCTCTGCTAGACTTTCTATTACTTCCTTCATTCCACAATCTAAAGCAATTGTATCTACCAAATTTCCGTTTATAACAATGCTAATTGTTATTCTTTCTTCTATGTTTATAATAGCATAACTTTTTTCATCTTTAGATACAAGACCTTTTATAACTGTAGATAGCGGATATGCACCTTTTATATCAAACTCTTCAACCTTTGAATATTGTTCGATTTCAGTTCTATCTGTATATAATATATTAATTCTGTTATTGTCTTTGTTAGTAAGTGAATCTTGAATATTAAACTTATATAATAAAAGTTTATTGTTGATTCCTTGCTTATTTGCAATATCTTCTATTTCAAGCTCGACCATGCTAGATATATCATTTTTTGATATTTGTTTTAATATATCCATATTTTCATGGTGCTCGTTTAAAATATTAATAGAAATAGGCGTATTCTGGCTGTTAGTTTCAACGATTATTTCGTCTATTACTTCTTTTATGCCTCCAAGTACATACTTTACGTTTGAAGCTTCTACGTCTATGTTCTTATTTTTATCCATATGTAATTTGGCGTATTTTATAATTTTATCGCCAATGTAAATGCCCAAACACCTTTCCATTAATCTCTCCTCAATTCAAAAACTTTAGTTACAATAAAATAAAATTACATAAATATAGTGTTCAAATATAACAAAATTATTCATCGTAATTTTTAGACAAACATAGTCTATCATATGTGTAGAACAAAATCAACTTGCAAAGAGCTATGCAATACAAAAAAAATTTTTCTGTAACATTTTTGTAATATTTTGCTTTTTAAACTTTTTTTCATATAAAAAAGGTAAAGATATTTTAATTTATATCTTTACCTTTTACTATTTTACATTATTTCTTGAGGCATTTTTTCTTCATTTTTATCAGAAACGCATATAGCCTCTGTAGTTATTACCATACCAGCTATAGAAGCTGCATTTAGTATTGCATTTCTTGTAACTTTGGCAGGATCAATAATGCCACATTCTTTCATATTTACAAATTTTAAATTAAGAGCATCATAGCCCATTCCTTCTTCCATTTCATTTACTTTACTTAGTATAACAGAAGCATCCTCTCCAGCATTATATAGAATTTGTCTTACTGGAGTTTCCAAAGCTTCCAAAACGACATTAGCTCCAAGTTTTTCATCTCCAATATACTTATTACAAACTTCTTGAATCTTCTTCTTAACATTTAAATAAGTTATTCCTCCACCTGAAACTATTCCCTCTTTAGTTGCAGCTCTTGCTCCTGCTAAAGCATCTTCTATTCTAAGTTTTTTATCTTTCATCTCTGCTTCTGTAGCACATCCTACTCTGATTATTGCAGCACCATCCAAAAGTTTGGCAAGCCTTTCATTTAATTTTTCTTTCTCATAATCATCATCTTCTTTTTCGAGCAGTTTCTTTATATTTTCAATTCTATTTAGTATTTCATTTTTATCTCCAATTCCATCTATTATATCTGTAGTATCTTTTCCGTACCTTGACTTGCTTAGCACACCCCAAATCATCTAATGAAATATCTTTTAAACTTTCCCCTATTTCTTCTGAAATGAACCTAGCACCAGTTATACATGCAATATCATTTAATATATCACTTCTCCTTTGGCCAAAACTAGGAGCTTTTATTGCCACAGATGTAAATATCCCCCTTAATTTATTCACAATAAGGGTTGATAACACTTCCTTTTCTATATCATCTGCTATAATAAATAATTTTCTTTCTTCTTTTATCACTTGCTCAATTATAGGTAAAATTTCTTGCATGGAAGATATCTTTTTATCAGTTACAAGTATATATGGGTTTTCTAATATTGCCTCCATTTTTTCTGTATCTGTTACCATATATGCTGAAAGATATCCTCTATCTATTCTGGTACCGTTAACTATTTCAAGTTCAGTAGTAACTTTATTTGACTCTTCTACCGTTATAACGCCATTGGCAGTCACTTTTTCAATCGCCTCTGCAATTATATTTCCTATTTCAACATCTGAAGCTGATATAGCTGCTATTTTAGCTATATCTTCTTTTCCTTTTACAGGTGTTGCCATTTTCTTTATTTCATCTGCCACTAATAAGACAGCTTTATTTATTCCCCTTTTTAACATTACGGGGTTAGCAGAATTTCTAACATACCTTAGTCCTGACTTTATCATACTCCCTGCAAGTATGGTGGCTGTAGTTGTTCCATCTCCTGCGGCATCATTAGTTTTTATAGCAGCTTCTTTTACAAGTTGAGCACCTATATTTTCAAACTCATCGGGTAATTCTATTTCTCTTGCAATAGTAACTCCATCGTTTGTTATAAGGGGCGAGGCATATTCTTTTTCTAAAACAACATTTCTACCTTTTGGACCTAAAGTAACTTTCACTGCATTAGTTAAAACATCTACTCCTTTTTCAATAGCAATTTTAGCTTCATCTGAAAATTTTAACAACTTTGCCATACTACTCCTCCTTTATTACAGCAAGTATAGAATTAACATCTATTGTAATATATTCATTATCATTATATTCAAATTTACTTCCAGAAAATTTTTGTATTATAACCTTATCTCCTACGTTAATTATATTTTCTTTTTCTATTTTATCTGAAATAGAAAAGACATTAGCTTCTATGCTATCTTTTTCTAAAGGACTACTAAGCACAATCCCACTTTTAGTCTCATTTGTATTTTCAACCTTAACTATTATTTTATTTTCTAATGGCTTTAACATCTTATCCCTCCACATAAAAAAATTAGCTTAAGCATATCGCTCAAGCTAATATATATTATTTATATAGAACGTACATGAAGCCTTACATTTTTATTAGACCATTTTGTAGTTTTATTGTGTCTTTTCGACATTTATTACGAATTTGCCCATTCTTTAGCTAGGTTTAAATCGGATTCATAAGGAGTAAATACTCCTCTTACTTTCTGATATGTTTCTTCTCCTTTGGCAAGAAGAACAACTACATCTCCTTCTTTTGCATTTGTCAAAGCTTTCTCTACAGCTTCCTTTCTATCTTCTACTATCTCATATTTTTCTTTTTCTATATATGAAGCTATATCTTTACAAATATCTTTAACTTCTTCAAATTGTGGATCCTCTGCAGTAAGATAGATATAATCTGAATTACTTCCAACAATTTCTCCAAAGTCTTTTCTTCTGGCATAAGCTTTTCCACCTGGTCCACCACCTACAGATATTATTTTTCTTCCAGGGTAGTCCAATTTCAAAGAGTTATATAACGCTGTAAAACTTAACTTGTTATGTGCATAATCTACAATTACAGTTACGCCATCTTTTTCAAATATATTCATTCTGCCTTTTACTTCTGTATTCTCTATTCCATAAGCTATATCTTCATCGCTAATTCCAAGTTCTTTTGAAACAACTATCGCAGCAAGCGCATTTTCAACATTAAATCTTCCTTGCATACTTGTTTTAAATACTCTTTTATAACTTTCAGAATTAACTGTAAATTCTGTATATTTACCTTCCTTTACAACATCTGAAATATAATAATCTGCACTATCATCTGTTCCATATGTTATTATCTTTTTAGCATTTTTTGCAGCATCTAAAACTACGTCGTAAAAATCTGTATTTTTATTTATTATAGCTGTTTTTACATTTTTCATAAATTCCAATTTACAATTTAAATAATCCTCAAAATTAGGATGTTCAGCATCACTTATATGATCTTCTGATATATTTAAAAATACTCCTATATCAAATGTAATTCCATTTGTCCTTTTTACTTTATATCCTTGAGATGCGACTTCCATTACTAAAATAGGAATATTGCTTTCATGAGTTTCATAGAAAAATCTATGTAAATCAGGTGCCTCAGGAGTTGTCAAATGTGATTCTTCATCTGTTATACCCGTATATGTATCTATTGTAGATATAACGGCACACCTTTTATTTAAATGCTTACCAATTATATTTTTTAAATAATATGTAGTAGTAGTTTTACCTTTTGTTCCAGTAAGTCCTACTGTTGTAATGTCTTTCCAAGCATAACCATAATAATGATTAGAAACTAAATACATTGCCTCTCTTATATCTTTTACTACTATATATGCAACATCTTCTGGCACGTCTTCATAATATGTCTCTGATATATACGCAACTACACCTCTTTTTACAGCATCCTTTAAGTATTCTGATTTGAATAGTTTTCCTTTACATATAAACAAAGTTTTTGCTTTTATATCTTTTGAATTATATGATAAGTGATTTAGTTCTACATTTTCAAATTTAATATTTCTAGAATATCTTAAAACTTGTCCTTTTTCCTCTAATACCTTAAATATATCATTTAAAGTCATAATATAGCACCTACTTTTCTTCTTTATTATATCCAAAGCTTAAGAAGTTATTTAATATTTCCCAAGCCATAAAACCAGTTATTCCTGTAGTATCATAATCTGGGCAAAGCTCTACTAAATCAAAAGCTTTTACATTTATTTCATTTAATCTTCTTATAACATCTAGAACTTTCATTATTTTAAGCCCATTATACTTAGGAGTTCCTGTTCCCTCTGAATATGCAGCTTCTAAGCTATCCATATCAAAAGTTACGTATACACCATCACAATCTTTAAATTTATCTTTTAAAAATTCCATAACTTCATCTGCAGACATTGAATTAAATTCATTTGAAGTTAGTATGTTTATACCTTGCTCCAATGCAAAATCATGCCATTTTCTATCTACGAATCCTCTTAAACCAATTGTAACCATATTGTTTCCATCTAAGTAACCTTCCTTAATCAAGTGAGTAAATTGGTTAGAATGACATATATCTGGCAAATGTTCATCATCTGGCTCTGTATCATTATGAGCATCAAATTGAATAAGTCCTATCTTTTTAAGCCCAGTTCCTTCTTTTACTCCTTTATATGCTCCATAAGTTATACAATGGTCTCCACCTAAAATAACCGGAAATGTACTCTTAGATATTTCCGAAACAATTCTAGTTATCTCGTTTTGTGTTTTCATTCCGTTACCTTTAAATATATTTATATCACCTAAATCACAAACATTTAAAACATTTGTCTTAACATATTTACGATTATCATAATCATATGCTTCAGGTTTATCGAATCTTTTCCAAGAAGAATATTCTCTTATCTTTCTTGGAGCTTTTTTACATCCTTCTCTATAACTTGCACCTTCATCATAAGGTACTCCTATTACTGCGACATCGTACTTGCCACATTCAGATATATCAACATAATCACTACCTACAAACGTTGGTATACCTGCATAAAACAATTCTTGTTGGCTTTCTCTTTTCATTTATATTACTCCTTTTATTTAAAACTATCTCTAGTATAGAATAATATCACTATTTTACACTTATTGCAATACAATAGAAAAGAAAAGTGCTTCTAAATTTTTTAAGCTATATGTAAAAATAGTGCAAGATATACCTGCACTACCTAAACTTATCTTCTTATACCAAACATATGCATATCTCTTGCATAATACTCTCTATTTATTTCTTTTAACATTTTAGCACCTATTACTGCAAATATAACTCCACTTATACCATAAGATAAATTACAATAAACATTTGGCATATTGGGAATTTCATCTATTATTGGGAGAGTATCTTTTGTTTCAGCAATTATTCCATTAAAACAATATTTCACAGTTATATCTTTAAATTCGTAAAATGTTTCTTGAAGCTCCTTAAAAAGTTTTCTATATCTCGTATTAGATAATTGTTTTGATATTTCTTCATTATTTTCTTTTTCTGTAACTTTTGAGGTTTGGCCTCCAAATATTATCCTATCATCATCAGTAAACCTAAAATAATTAAATGGTAAATCAATATTTCTTGCCGTAAAGTTAGTATCATAATTTTTTAATTCTTCTATTTTTTCTGTAACTATGTTATATGTTCTGTATACCTCTATAGGCATATCAGGGAAGTTTTTTATAGCCTCAGCCCCTTCTGTTATAACAACCTTATTGGCTGATATTTTAAATCTATTACTAGTAATAACCTCTACGTAGTCTTCACTACTTTTAATTTCCTCTGCTTCTGTATTTTCGTATACCCTTACATTATCCTTTTTAGATAAATATGAAATTACTTCTTTGGTAAATTCATAAGTATTCATAGTAGCACTCATATTTTCTAGTTCTACACCATATTTTAAATCTACTAAGTTATTTTCATTTGTAAATTTAGCACCTATTCCTAAATTTATTTTGCTATTATATTCTCTAATCATTGCATTTTTATTCATATATTTATCAGTATAGTATAGAGAATTTAACATTTTAAAATTAATACCTTCTTTATTTTCCATTTTAGAAACAATTTTGCCAATTTCATTTATACTATTTTTCATTAAGTTAAAGCACTTCTTTGCCTTTTTTTCACCAATTATTTTGCCTAATTTGCTTATTTCACTTGCAACCTGTACATCTATTATACCAACGTTTGAACTAGTACTACCATATCCTATTATATTTTTATCTATTATAACAACATCATAACCTTCCTCTGCCATATAGTAAGCAGTAACTGCTCCACTTACTCCTCCTCCAACAATAAGGACATCACATGATATGTTCTGATTTAAATATACATATTGCTTATTATTTTTACTTATTTTTTTAAAGTATAAATTACCATCTACTAATCTCACCTTTTTCACCTCTTTATTTATTATTAATAAATTTGGAAATTTTATACAATAAATTGGAATATATTTATATTAGGAGGCATATATAATTATTAATCAAATGAGGTGATAAAAATGTACAAACTTAAATCAAAAATTTTAGTTATATTTGTAATACTGACTCTAGTATCTTCATATCTTTTAGCATATACAAATGTATCAAACTTTAACCCTAAATATGGAACATTAACTTCCAGAACTAATTTTAGAGAAAAACCTTCGACAAGTTCTTCTGTTATATCTGTACTTGCTAAAAACACTCAAGTAAAAATGGTAGGTGAGATTTCTAATTTTTACATTGTTCAACTTGGAAATAATCAAGTAGGCTACGTTAGCAAAGATTACGTAAAGAGTTCTAGTAAAGCTCCATCAGGTGCAGCCACTTACGAAAATATGACAGCAAAAATAGCTACTATTTCAGGAGATAGCGTTAATCTAAGAAGAGGACCTTCAACTAGCTTTAGCAAAGTTACTAAGCTAAGTAAAGGTCAAAAAGTGAAAGTAATAGGAAAGATAAATGATTTCTACTTAGCTATAACAGAAGATAACACTGTTGGAATGATATCTAAAGGCTATGTAGATCTTACAGGAAAAACAGAAAGCACTAATACTTCTACTTTCCTTAAGGGAACTGAAGATGAGGAATATGTTCTAAAACTTATAAACAACTATAGAGAAAAAAATGGTGTCCCTAAACTTTCTATGGGAAATAAACTATTAAAACTGGCAAGGCTTAAAGCAGATGACATGGTGAAAAAAAACTATTTTTCACATAGTTCACCTACTTATGGCTCACCATTTGATATGATGAAAAACTACGGGCTAAGTTATAAAGTAGCCGGAGAAAATATTGCAGGTAACCCAAGTCTTGAAGGTGCTGTAAATTCATGGATAAATTCTTCTACTCACAGAGAAAATCTGCTTTCTAAATCATACAATTATGTTGGCATTGGAATAGCAAAAAGTCCTACATACGGTTACATTGTGGTAGCAATGTTTGCCGGAGTATAAATTATATAGACTTTAATACATTTTGAATTTTAGCTTTGACAATTGTGTAGTGTTTTTTCTCTTTAAACCCTATACTTTCATACCATGATATAGGAAAATTAGTAAGAGATTCCACACTACTTTCTATTTCATCGATACCATACTTATTCTCAGCTTTAGTTACAATTTTGCTAAGAAGTTTGGTAGCGATTTTCTTCCTCCTATAATCGGGATGGACTATTAGTATATGTGAAGCAATTATATACTTTGTATATTCTGGCTTTATCATACATAGTCCTATTCCGATAATTTTTTTGTTTTCTGTAGCAACAAAACAAAGCTCCTTGTTCATCCTATAATGCATAAAAATATATTCTTCCGCAGTTTTACTATTCCATCTTTTATTCTTACTTTCCTTTGAATATACATTAACTATTAATTTTACACACTCTTCCATATCTTTTTTATTAAATAAACGAATTCTCATAACATCACCACTGTAATATTATGAGAATTTAATTATGTATATATTCTTTTTATTTATATTTTTTACTCTGCTTTAAATTCTAAAACCCTTCCACTTGTAACTTGTGAAGATATTTTATTTGCTATATCGTATCTATATACTCCGATATCTCCATTTACTTTATAGAAAATAGTGCCATTTATAACATCAAGTATTTGAATATTATCTTCTAATATTTTTTCGTCTTCTTTTAAACTTAAACCTGATTTATACAATTTATTTCCGTCTTTTGTATTTATATAATAAATTTCATTATCATATACACCCATAAATGAGTAACCATCCATATTTGTAACTGTATTTAAAGTTGCACCTGTTTTGCTAAGAGCCACTACTTTACCCGTGCTTTTTTCAATTTTGTATAATTTGCTATCTGCTCCTAAATTAGCAAAATATATATTCTTTTCATCTTGTATAATTCCACCTGATGTGTATTCATTTGCAAGAACTGTTTCTCCTTGACCGTCTTTATTGTATCTAACTATTTTTTTATCCTTGTTTACTATATAAATATTATTAGCATCTACTAGCATCTGAAGGACTTCTGCGTTTATAATCTTCTTAGGCTCATTTATTTCATCTACATAATATACTCCAGTTTCTACACCTTCGCCTGATAAATATGCATATATATCTTCTCTATACATAGCATAGCCTTTAACATTTGAAGATACTATTTCTTTAGAAGTTATCTTTTTAGAATTGGTATCTATTTTTACCAATTTGCCATCTTTTATACCATATATGTTATTGTCTTTTACATTAATTTGATATATTCCAAGACCTTCTTCTATAGTTTGCTTTTCATTTGAAGTAGTTGACATACTCTTTAGTTGGTTTTTTCCTCTTTCGTAAGTATATGTTTCACTAGTATAATATATTCTGTAATCTTTCATACTAGAAATTTCTTCTGGAAGTGTTTGAACAAGTCTATGTTTTGTGTTGTATATATAAAATTGGTAAACAACATAAGCTGAGCATAAAATTATAAAGGCGAGCATAACCCAAGTCCTCTTACTAATATTACTAAGAGCATTTTGTCTTTTTTCTTTTTTCTTCTTTTTTATATACTCTTTCCTTGTTAAAGTTTCTCCTTGTTTAAAGTCCATAATGCCCAAACCACTTCACCCCTTTTTTATGCCATAATCTATTGATACAATTATACTTCATGACTGTCATAATATCAATAAATTTTGTGTAAATTGTAAAAAAATATTGTATAAAAAATAGCCACATAGACGAGAGAGTGTCTACATGACCATAAGTTTTATGTTAATATTCAAAACTCTTTATTTAGTTATATTCCAAGTATTTGCATTACTTGCATCTTTAGTTAATTTAACTGATGTATTAAGTTTTACTACGGGGCGAACCGCACACGTACTGCTACCAGAGTCGCCAAACGAATAGAACCCGCCGAGCGTGCCCACATAAATAGAGCGAACGGCGCGTACATCGAATTCCGCACAGCTGCCGTCGAAATACGCACCGACACACGGAGAAGCAAGCCAGTACCAATTCTTAGCATTGTATACTAAATCTACATTTTCCGGATTTTTCATTTTACTCACATCACTTTCTTTATTTATATCGTAACAATCTGAATAATATGTTCCTAAGTCTTTTCCATCTGGTGTTGTTCTAGTTGCTAATGTCGTTCCCAGTTTACTTTCTATTTCTCCTATTCTTAATGCTGTTGGTGTTTTTACTTCATTACCCTTATTATCATAATATGCTCCTTTTGGTCCTGTATATCCTAATATATTGTTTACATCTTCTATATTCATACTTCTTGCTGTTCCTACTCCCTCTTTTGAATATAACTTCTCACATATTGTATTTAACATTTCTGGTCCCTTTAAGTATCCACCTTTTCCTGATAATTTTACTTTTAACTGCTTATCAGCTGTATCTTTTATTACATCTTTTTCTGATAAAACCGCCATTATTTCTAGCTCTCCATTTGCGTTTACTCCTAAGTATTTCCATGTTATATTCGTATTTGTTGTTACTGTTTGTGATTGTGGGTCTGTCTCTGTTCTACTAGGAGCTGTATTCTCTTCTCCACTTGTTGTATAGCTCTTCTCTGTTACTGTATATCCTGTTACTACATCTCCTATTTTTATTCCTGCTTTTATTGCTGCCATTACATTTTCATTTAAGTTTGAGTATACTTCTCCATCTGCTCCTACTGCTCCTTTGTAGCCACTCTTTTCTAGCTTTTTGTTTGCATACGCTTCAAATGAACCTTCTGCTGTTTGTTCATCTGCTGTCATTAACTCCCATTCTGCTCTTAAGGTATTTACATACTCTTTTAAATTTGCTGTATCACTATCTGTTTTGGCTTTGTTTGCTTTTGATATTATTCCACTATTTGATAGTGACAAAATTATTGCTGCGGCTAATATTATCATTACTATTATTGTTATTACTAATACTATTAATGATATTCCGCCTTTTAGTTTAACTTTTGTTCTCATACTTTTTTCCTCCATTTTCTTAGAACAATTTTTATATATACATATTATTTCACATTACTTTAAATTTTGCAATTGTTTTTAATTGCTTTTATGTATTTTTGGTTATGTTTTTTATGTATATATGGCTGTGTATATTTACATGATTTACTATCATGATTATACCTTAATTAATTTTTGCTTTTCTTTTTATTTAGACGCAAAAAAGCTAGCTATACATTTTACTCTGTATAACTAACTTCTTTTTTTACTTTACTATATTCTTTTATTTTCTGCACGCAAAACGCAGCTACTTTTGTAGCTATATTCTTAAATTGTATGCTCTCTCTCTCTCTCTCTCTCTCTCTCTCTAGAGTTATACCGTTTGCATGCTCTTTAGTTAACATATTTTCACCTCTTTTCTTTTGCTTTTTCTTTCTTTTATTTTTTACGTTCTTTATTTTACTGTATATTATTTCTTTTTTCAACACTTTTTGTGTTACATTTCTGTTACAAACATTTCTGTTATCAATTTATATTATTTTAAATATCTTACTATTGCATAATCCTGAATTATATCTATTACTGAATAAATAACTATACAAACAGCAGCAACCTGCATCATTATAACGGCTCCACTAAAAGGATTAAATAATAGGAAAATACCTATTGCCATAGATAATATACTCATAAGTAAAGGATACTTCCAACTACTTATTCCCATATTTTTTATTCCTATTGCCATTCTAAGTTTTATAAAGCTATCAAAACATATCCAAATTCCAAGTACTATTGGAATTATAGAAGCAACTATTTTATAGTTATATAATGCTATCGCCCCTAATATTATAGTTGTAAGTACGTATAATAAATTAAGTTTAAAAGATGATGTGTCTCTATTTCCTATATATTGAATTATACCTATTATTCCAAATCCTATTATCATACAACCAACTACTATTGATATTACCTCTAATGTAACTTCTGGGTTTATGAATATAATTATCCCTAATATCATAAAAACAATTGATGAAATTATTGATGGTAACATCATTTTTTTAAACAATTCTTCCATAAATAAAACCTCCTACCATTTAGTATACTTATACAACAAAAAAATATAAAATTCAACAGATTTCACAAATAAATCATACTATATTTAAATATTGTTTGCAAAGCACACACAAAATATTCTAAATTATTTGCGATAGATAATATTCATTTATAAAATCCGAAAAATCTTGCAAAACCTTACCAGATATATCAAAACTAAATACTTTTTTTATATCACTTGATATAACATACAAAAGTGCATATAATGCGCCTTCAGACAGTTCCTTATACTTTCTTATTTCCATTTTATTTGTTTCTATTATCTTATTATAACAATTCTCACATACTGCTGAATTGGTTGTCCTATCATAATAATACTTAGTGTTTTGACTAATGTTATCTCCAAACATTTTTTCATTACATTTACTACATTTATATAACCTAGGAGTATAACCTAAAAGACAAAGTAACTTAAGTAAAAATGTATTTCTTACAAGGTCAAACTGCTTGTCCTTATTCTGTATAATATATAATGTGTTTAAAAATAACGATAATATACCTGTTTCCTCATCTTCTTCATATGCTAATTTATTTAAAAGTTTAGATACTTCAAAGGCTTTTTCTAGTTTATCATAGTCTATTCTTAAATTGTAAAAGGACTCTATCATTTCAGCAGAATTTATGTGATAGAAGTTTGTCCCCTTATATAACATAAATTCACTATATACCAAAAATTGAGAAGTAGCAAGAAGAGGGCTATTATTCTTTTTAGCACCTTTTGCCATGCATGATATCTTACCCAATTTATCAGTCATTATTGTAACTATTTTATCATTTTCTTTATATTGAACTTCCTTAATTACTATTCCCTTTACTTTGAATATCTTCAACTGTATCTCCTTCTATTATTCCTATTTCTTCATTAAACTTTCTATTTTCTTTTTTTATTTTACTATATTTTAAATAACTTTCAATTGTTCCTGTTTTTTCAAATTCTTGCCAAGCTATATTTTCATTCATACATATCACCTAGTAATATTGTATGTAGTTTTAAGTTTTGTATACAAAATATCTTGTCTTATTATATATAGTTTTAGCGAATCTTGTCCTTAATATTTCCAAGAAAATTCTCACTATTTTCCCAATCTTTTCTAACCTTAACCCATATTTTAAGATTAACTCTTGTATCTGTCATAGCAGCAATTTCTCTTCTTGAGGCATTAGTTATTCTTTTTAACATTTCTCCACCTTTTCCTATAATTATAGGTTTATGGGAATCTTTTTTGCATATTATCTCAGCTTCAATGTCATATACTTCATTTCCATTTTCAGTTTCTCTTAATTTCATTTTTTCAATCTTCACATTAATTCCGTGTGGTATTTCTTCATCTAAATATGAAAGAGCTTTTTCTCTAATTATCTCCTCTGCAATATCTCTTTCAGTAATATCTGTTATATCATCTTCAGAAAAGATAGGTTCACATTCTGGAAGTATATTTTCTATTGCTTTTGCAAGTATATCAAGTCCATCATTCTTATATACTGATATTGGTATTATCTCTTCAAACTTATACCCTATACTTCCTATATACTTGTTATATTCTTCAATAATTCTTAGTATATTTTCTTTTTTTATACTGTCCACTTTATTTATAGCAAGTATAATCTTTCTTTTTGCCTTTACTATATCGTTCATTATCTTTTTGTTTGCCTCGTCCAAAACTGGCTTAGACGCATCAACTAAGTATACTATACAATCTGCTTCTAAAACCACTTTACTTACACCTTGCATCATATATTCCCCTAATTTGTGTTTGGGTTTGTGTACACCTGGTGTATCTATAAATATTATTTGAGATGTATCTGTAGTTCTAATTCCTTTTATATTAAATCTTGTTGTTTGTGGTTTAGGCGTGGTTATAGCTACCTTAAAACCTACCATTTTATTAACTAAACTAGATTTACCTGCATTGGGTTTACCAACTATTCCAACAAAGCCTGTTTTATACATTTTATTTCCTCCAAAATTCATTTATTAATCTATACTCATATATTATACACTAATTACACACTTTTTCAAATAGAAAAAGTACCTTAAATATTAAATTTAAGGTACTTAAATGCAATTAATCTTCGTACGGTTTGCCAAGCTTTTGAGCTATCAACTCAACTATTTCCGCTATATTTCCTTCAGCTTTTTGACTATCTGTAGCTACTGGTTCTTCATTTTCGAAACTCTCGATGCCCATAATGGAACTGAAAAGACACTCACTGTAAAACATTAAAATCTCGCTATCTATTGCTGCAAGCTGCTCCGTCTCAAGAGCTTCAATAACTTTTTCTTTATACTCACGTTTGACATCTTTGCGAAGCAAGAACGATGTAAAGAGTTTAACATCAAACTCCTCTGAACTTTTAGCATGCTCAATAAGAAGTTCTGCAATTCTTTCCTGATATTCTTTCTTTAGTTTTATTTCAGGGGTACAAATTATTGTTAGCGCATAATTGCAGTCAAATGTCTCACCTGTAAAAAATAAAGGTATCGTTTCTTCTTCGTCTTGATATGAATAAAGAATATTATACAGAAGTTTATCGAGT
The DNA here is from genome assembly GCA_934149365.1 of uncultured Clostridia bacterium. Lineage (GTDB taxonomy): Bacteria > Bacillota > Clostridia > TANB77 > CAG-465 > CALXJE01. The sequence goes on along the minus strand of CAKPEI010000001.1, from coordinate 160,612 downwards.
ATATCTTTATTTACCTTCTTTGCCATAATAAGCAAAAGTTTAGATGTAACCGTCCCTCTTAAAGAATAAAAGCCTTCATCATCTTCTACAACTTCAATAGCAAGCTTTTGATATTCTTTATTGATAATCATGGTATCAAACCATTCTTTCATCCGCTCTTTTACAACTTCATTTTCTTTTGACCAAAGTACTGCGATTTTTAAAAGCCTATACTCTGTCCATTCAACATCTGATGCTCCCCATATTCTGTTTATACACTTCATTACTTTACCACCTTTCAAATTTGATTAGTTTAAAATATATTTCCTACAAATATTATACACCTTATGTCAAATAATATATCGTTTTGATGTGTTATTGGATGTACTAATCCATTTTACAACTTAAACAAAAAACTCTCTTTGAATTAAAATCAATTAAATAATTAATTCTACTCAAAAAGAATCACCTTTATTATGTTATTTTTACTTACTACTTAACTTATAGCTTGCTTAAGCCCTGTTATTTTCCATTCTACTCCGTCATATTCCAAAGTATAATCTACAAATAGCGCACCCGTGTTTCCAACATATTTAACAAGTGTAAATTCTACTTTGTTATCAGTAAACTTTGTAACTTTCTCTAAATATATTACCATTCCTTTAAAAGACTTTGTTTCTTCATCAAATAAACCTTTAGCTTTAAGTTCATCAACACTATCTTTTCGAACATCTTCGCTATATTTAGTAGCATATTGCAGTATTTTATTTTCATCTTCATCACTTATACTAGGATAACTTGACTTACTAGTTAAATCACTAGGGTAAGACACAAATGAATCTGTATCAACTGATAAATACTCTATATTGCTATTTAAACCCAGATCTTCTGCCATTATACTATCTATTACAGTTAAATATAGTTTAACAATTTTAGAATACTCATCTTTTGTAACATTCACAACCTCTATCTTAGTAGGCTCTTCTTTGTTTTCCACATAACTAACAGTAATGCTATCTCCTTTATGAAAATCTAAACTGGAAGTATTAATAACCATCTTATCTCCTAATTTTGTATCATTAGGTTTAACTGTAACGCTTGTTGCGGTCACTTCATCTACAATTCCAGAAAAAGTCATTACTTTTTCATCTAATTTATTTTTACTATTTCTGAATATAAATAGTAAAGCTATTAATATCCCTATTAAAAAAATGAATAACAATATTTTCAATGATTTTCTAAACATTACATTCCCCCTACTTTTCCTAATTATATACTATTTACTAATTTTAAGTCAAGGAACGTATAGAAATATTTACAAGTTAACATAATTGACTTATCTATAAAAAAGTAGTATAATAATTATGTCAATTTGACGCGAAAATTTACTTTAATTAAAGGAGATAGTATTATGCACATTATTTTGACAGAAAATTCAAACCTCGTAGACTGGGCAAAGAAAAACGGCGAACAGGTAGTAGACTTAAGTAAATTTGATTTAAAACCTTTCGTCTCACAGGCAGAATATGCATCAGCTGTACGTTTCATACCTCAGAGAAAGAATGTTGAAGACTCTGTAACAGACTTATTACTACTTTTGGGCATCCCGGCAAGTATAAAAGGTTTTGCTTATCTTAAGTTTTCACTTTGCTATCTTTTAAAAGATGAAAATTTTAATTGCCTAAGCATGACCAAGTTTTTATATCCGAACGTTGCAAAAGAATTTAAGACCACTTCTTCAAGAGTTGAACGCTCTATAAGGCACGCAATTGAAATTGCTTTGGATAAAGGCACAATAAACACTCATCCTGAGATATTTGGTACTGTAACAGATAAAATCACAAATTCTCAGTTTGTTCACTCTCTTAAAATTTACTTGAAGAGGCAGATAAACAAAGTAGAAGCTTAATTAAAATCGTATAAAAATATACTTCTCTAAAAATTTTAGAGAAGTATATTTTTATTTTAACGGCCTCCGCCGCCACCTCCGCCAAAGCCGCCTCCGGCCTCCACCTGAGAATCCTCCACCAGAACCACTACCTGATGAATAATTTCCTGTAGAGTAAGAACTAGCTATACTTTTTGTAATAGAAGATGTTAACGAATCATTTAGGCCATTATTATACATAAGGTACATATATGTAGATTGATTTAGCATATCATCTGTTAACATTTCAGGATATTTTACTTTCAATTGTTTTAAAACTTTTTCTGCTATTCCAAATACAGTTGCATACACCAAATATTGCTCCCACAAAATAAGAGCAGGCACTTCTTTTTCATTAAGAAGTGAAAAATCTTTCATATATTTTTTTAAGCCTTTCCATTCTTCTTTTTCGTTTATACCCTTTTGAGTAAAGCCACTATACCTTGAAGATATTCTAAAAGTCAATATATATGTAATTAAAGTTAGCACTGTTGGAATTAAAACAAGTACCCCAACATCAGACATTGCAAGTGCCATTGTAAATCCGAAAACTAAGAAGCAAAGTATAACAAAATACAAAGCGCTAATTCCTACATACTTTGTTGACTTTTCCTCTTCACTTAAAGAATAATTTTCTTTTTGAATCTGAGCTTCTTTAGTCACCTTTATAACTTTATTAGTCATACTATTAAAAGAAGTTATATGTCCTTCTATGTAATCTTCTAAATCTTCCATATTAAATGAATTATCTTTTTTACATACTTTCTTTAAATAGTCATAAACTAGTTGTTCTTGAACTTTTAAGCTACTACTATCTTCTAATAATAAATTAACTTTAACTTCTTTTTTCTTTTTCCCTGTATCTACAATTTCAAATGATATAGCCTTTCTTAGTGCTAAGTCTAACATTGTAGCAGATATAGTATTCGGTATGTTTGCTTCCATATAGCCTTGCATAAATGCTGCATCTGAAGGAACTGTTTCTTTTCCACCTGGTATCTCTCTAAAGTAATCAAGTTTAATATCTGGTTTTTGCTTTGGAGTATTTTTTAATATTTTTGCATATTTGATTATTTTAGTAAATAAAAATAGTCCACTTATTATGCTAAACGCTTCCACTCCAATATTAAACATCTTTCTTTGCCTTGCTGCTTTTTCTCTTCTAGCATTAGCTTCATTTGCCCACTTAGTTTCTTCTGCAAGAATCTCGTCTAATTTTTCATTATTTCTGTAATTAGTAGAACTTGTAAAGACTCCTGGTGGTGTAACTACTCTTACCTCTAACATGTTTCCTTCTTGCAAGTTTGAAACTTCAAACTCAACTTTGTTATTATCTATAGCATAAATATTTCCATTTAATGGCCCATGCGCCCATACCCTTACATCTTCTTTTGACAAAGAATTATCTGGTAAATATATCGTTCCTTCAACTTTATCCGCATAAATTTCAAAATCATTTCCTAGAAATTGCCAATATAACTCTTCACAATCAGTATATTTATGAATTATATTATTTACAGTATAATTTATTTCATATCTCTTAGTTTCACTAGAATCAATACTTACTCCCCATGCAATTTCATATAATGATTTTGAATTTATAAGTGAATAATAATAACCTTTTTCCACATGATATGCCTCTACATCTGATTTATAAAATGGTACTTTTGTTCCATCTTTTAAAACTTCATATACAGAAGCATTAGAAAAGCCATCAAATTCTCCACTACTTAATTTAAATGTTTTGTATAATGTATTTGTGTCTGATACAGAAATATCCCATATTTCTGTAACGTTCATATTGCCATCTTCACTTAAAGTAGCTTCAAATTTAAGATTATTTAAATTTAAACTTCCAGCATAAATATTACTAGCAAAAATCGTAAATAACAGTATAGTAATAAATATTATCCCACATTTTATTTTTTTCATAAGATCCCCTCTCTTTATCATATTTTCTTTAATCTTAAAGAATTAAGAACAACCGTTACACTACTTATAGTCATTGCAAGAGCGGCATACATAGGATTAAGTAATATTCCAGTAGAATACATTACTCCTGTTGCAACCGGTATCATTATTATATTATATATAAAAGCAAAAAACAAATTTTCTTTTATAATTTTTAAAGCTTTTTTACTAGCCTTAAGTAAAGTAACAATTTTAGATAAATCATTATTCATTATGACAACATCACTACTATCTATTGCAATATCTGTTGCACCTTCTAAACTTACACCTATGTCTGCTAAAGCTAAACTTGGTGCATCATTTATTCCATCTCCTACCATCATGACATTTTTGCCAGCTTTCTTTAAGTTTTCAATTTTCTTTGTTTTTCCTTTAGGAAGAACACCTGAAATAACATTATCCATACCAATTTCATCTGCAACTTTTCTGGCAGTATTTTCATTGTCACCTGTTAACATTACTACTTCAATTTTTTTACTTTTTAATTTACTTATTACCTCTTTTGCTTCTTCCTTTATTTTGTCTTTTAATTCAATTATAGAAACCAAAGTTCCACCAATACTAATGAATATAACTACGTTTCCAGCCTGGTATACTTCACTTTCATTAACTTTTTCCAAGCTAACATTATTTTCTAACATTAAGTTTTTACTTCCAACTAAAACTTCTTTTCCGTTATATTCTGTTTTTACCCCATATCCAGCAATGTTTTGTACATCTTTTATCTTAGTTAGTTTTATCTCAAGATCATTACATCTATTTACTATTGCTTTTGCAATTGGATGTTCTGATTTTTTCTCCATAGCCCCTACTATTTGTAGTATTCCGTTTTCACTTAAACTATCATATCTATATATGTTAGATATACTTAAATTTCCTTCTGTTATAGTACCGGTTTTATCAAAAACTATTGTATCTATTTTATTTACGCTTTCTAAAACCTTGCTATTTTTTATAAGCATACCTTTTTTCACTAGACTTCCTGTAGCTATAGCCACTGCAATAGGCGTAGCAAGTCCAAGTGCACATGGACAGGCTATAACTAAAACACTCATAAATATGTTAAGTGCAAAACTAAAACTTGCTCCTAATATTAACCACGTTATAAAAGAAAGTATAGATATGCAAATTATGGCAGGGACAAAATAATAGCTAACTTTATCTGCAAAATTAGCAATAGGTGCTTTACTATTTACGGCATTAACTACCATTTTAACAATTTCAGATACTGTCGAATCTTTACCTATTTTTTCTGCTACATATTCTATATATCCATCTAAATTAATAGAACCCGCTACTACCTTGTCATCCTTCTTTTTGGCCTTTGGTATACTTTCCCCGGTTATAAATGACTCGTCTATATGTGTATTACCATTTGTTACTGTTCCATCAACTGCAATCTTTTCTCCAGGTCTTGCAATAACAATATCCCCTTTTTTAATTTCATCTATAGTAACCTTAACTATTTTACCATCTCTTGATAAAAATGCTACGTTTGGTGTTATGCTCATTAACTTAGCAATTGCCTCTTTAGTCCTTATTTTACTTTTACCGTCTATATATCTACCTATTTTAGTAAACACAATAATCATTGCAGCAGACTCAAAATATAGCTTATGTACGTTCATCGTATTACCTGCTAATGTAAGTACAAAAAAGTACATACTATAAATATATGAGGTTATAACCCCCACACTAATTAGCGTGTCCATATTAGGCGTTTTATGAATTAGCCTTTTTATTCCATTTACAATAACTTTATATGATAAAGAAATAATCAAAGTAGATAATACCATAAGTATAACTGCATACCATTTAGGGTTATCATTTATATCAAAGAATGGTACCTTCAGATTAACCATATGCCCCATTGATATATACATTAAAATTACTCCTAATACTATCGTTATAATAAGATTAACTCTTTCTTTTTTTAGTTTTTTCTTTTCTATATCAAACTTATCTTCTCCTAAGCTTTTAAAGCCAGCTTCTTTAATAAAACTATTTATATTATCTAAGTTTATTACTCTTTCGTCATATTCTATACTTGCATTACACATAACAAGATTAACGTCTGCTTTAATTATTCCTTCTTTACTATTTAACGTTTTCTCAAGGCCTGAAGCACACCCCGCACATGTCATGCCGTCTACTTTTATTAATACTTTTTTCAAATAACCTGCGCCTCCTACTTAATTATATATATTAAATTTCTTCCCCCAATTTATATGTCTTTTCTAGAAATATTTTTTTATCAAAGCTTCCTCTTTTATCACTTTTACTTTTTCTTATATTTTCAAACTCTTGTACTTCTACATTCTTAAATTTTAATATAGCTAGCATAACTTCATATATATCAGCAAGCTCTTCTACATTATTATCTTCAAGATATTCAAATACCTCTTCTTTTAGTTTGGTATTTAACTCTTTTATATATTCATCATTTTCTAGAGTTCTACAAACCGCTACTTCCCCGTTTCCTTTTATTATTTCAGGTATTTTATCTCTAACTAATTTGTTAAATTCACGCATCTATCATTACCTCCTAAATTCCTCATTAGTATATCACATTTAGAAAGTAAAATAAAGAAACTAGAACACGTTTTTATACTGTATTCTAGTTTATTAATATATATTAACTCAATTTGTATAGGCTATATTCTTTTTTTACTTGATATAAATACAATTCCCATCCCTACTGCTGAAGCCACAAATAAAGTAACATAGGCAAACATATTATCACCTGTATTTGGGTTACTAACTTTATTATTTGTAGCAATTATACCATACTCACTTAAGTGAGTAGTTTCGAAGAAAATGTATCCATCTTGAACTCTTGCATTTATAGTTTCCTTTATTTCTCCATCTTTAATATATACGACTTGGTAGGTATCAAAGCCTTTTAATTCATCAGGTAATGCTATCTTTATTTCCATTTTAATATTGTTTACACTTACAACTGTACTTCCGTCTAATATATTAATATCTGCTATAAATTTAACATTTTTATCTGCTAATTCTTTTTTTACTTCTATCTTTTTAATATCTAGCACAAAACTTGAATTAATACCATCTTCAAATTTAATAGAGCCTTTTGTATTGCTACTACTTTCAATTTCTTTTACATCTTCAGAACCTGAATCTACTTTAGTCCACATAGCATATAGTGTTAAATTTTTATACATGTTTTTACTTTCTATCATCGTATCTCTTACAAACTCAGTGCCACCATCAGCAGACCAAGATCTCCAATACATATATTTATAGTTTTTACCTGATCCATCTTTTTTTGAATTCCAACCTTTAAAAACGTAACCCGCTCTTTCAGGTACATATTGAAATATTGACATTGATGTTCCAGAATCAGCTCCACCTAGATAGTTATATTTATTTGAGGTTTTTCCATCTATTTGGCCTCCGTTTGCATCTAAACTAAGTACAAATCCATCGTCTTCTTCAAATGTATTTTTCTTATATACAGCTGTTATTTCTACTACGTCACCATCTTTAAAATAACTTGCATCAATAGAAGTTACAAATTTTCCGTTATATCCCCAACCTACAAATGTGCATCCTTTTCTTACTGGCACATATTTTGATAAATCTACAGTTTTAAATTCACTTGCTTTACTTGTTAATCTTATAATATCCTGATTATTTACTTTACCAGCAAATGGATCTATTGTTAGATAATATGTTCCTGTTCCAGCTAATTTCTTATCAGAAAATTTTGCCCATATAACTAGTCCATTTGTGTAATCAATACTACTAGAAGTACCGCTTGATGAAAAGTCACTTTCAGTTAGTTCCTCTTTTACAACAGTACTATCGCTATCTGACATTGATGTTCCCCAATGAGAAAACATAGTTCTTCCGTTAAAAGGTACAACATCCTTTGTCAAATCAGATAACTTAACAATAGTTTCCCCCTCATCAAAATCAAATTTTACCATTTTAGTTGGTAAACCGTCTATCTCACCATCTGTAGTATTCATAATTAAAGTATATTTACCATTCTCACTAATAGTATATGCATTTACATTATTTGAAAAAGCAAATAAACACATACTGGCTAAAATAACCGCTAAATAAATTAATGTTTTTTTAAATTTCATTTAATTTCCTCCTTAAAATTATCTATGATTATATTAACATATAATTAATAATATTTCATTAAAATTTCCAAAGTTTCCAGGACAATACGGAAACTCGCTAAATTTCTACTTTTTTAGACTTTTTCCTCTCCTTAAAATACCATATTTATTTGACACACTTGCTAGTAATCACAAAACATTGTATAATATACATGGTGATTTAAGTGAGTAAAAACACAAATAATACAGATATTCCTTTTACTTCTGAAGAAATTAAGGAAATGAAAAATGAATTAAAAAGAATAATAGATATTATGCCAAGTGAAGAATTTTTAGATTTTGTGGCATTTTTAATGGAAATGTGTGATGATTATGAAAGTTTTATGAATGATGTAGATATGTCAGAAATTGAAACGAAAAAATCTCATAGCACAAAAAAAGATAATGTGCTATCTTTTCCAAGCAAAAAAGATTAAAGGTTTAAGGCGTTATCTAGCGCTTTAAACCTTTAGTTATATATAGACTTTATAATAAACATTTTATTTAACAAACTTGTATTGTGTGTTTTTTATCTTTACTATAATTTCCCATTTTTTCATATTTTTTATAATTTCCGAAGCTCTACTCTTACTCACCACAAATTGTTGACACACACTTTCTCTATCAAAAGTATACTTATATCCATATTTTTCAAATAGTTGTATAATATTTGTTTTAGTTTTTGATGTTGCTTTTCCACCTATCTTTTTCATTATTTTTATTGAAAATTCTTTTACATCCGTACTTTCTTCTGAAAGATCCGTACTTTCTTCTGAAAGATCCGTACTTTTATTAGGCAATACAACTAAAAATTGTGTTGAATCAGAAAAGAATATTGGTTTTTTTCAAAATTTCCATATGTTCTAAGAATTCTTGTTATTCCACTGCCTCTTCTTTCCATCAAGTGCAATCTACCAAATAGATCTGATATTACACTGTTTCTTCTAATGGAAGGTATTTTCATTAAGTCTAAATCTTGTACTTTACTTCCAGTTATCATTCCACCTGGTGAAGAGATTTCTAATCTATCATCATACATATCAACATGTATTTCAGAACCAATTATTTGATAATCTCTGTGTATAATTGCATTAACTAAAGCTTCACGCACTGCTTCTCTTGGATAATCAGATTTTTCCTCCCTTATCATTCCTTTAATAGTCCACTGATTTTTAGAATTATTTTTAATAAATGTTTCTGCATTCTCTAGCAATGCGATTATACTTCCTGTATATTCTTTATCGTCTAAAGCATCTCCATCTATACTACCTTTTTCATTTCCTTTCCATCTTGTACAAAATACTCTCGATTGTCTTAACATACCTTGATCACTGAATAGTACTCCTGCGTAAGTTATATTTTTATTTATATCTAATAGACCTATTGAAATCAAATCACTTTCTCTTCTAAGTGTCATTCCTATTTCTTTTTTTAACGTTGCTTCCAATAATGTAAAACTTAAATCTTCCATTTTAAAAGAACTAGGCAACGCATCAAATGTATTGTTTTGACCTTTTAGTATCAGAGCATTTAAAATGTGTGGAGCTGCTTCAATAGATTCGTCCCCTGTTCTAACATATGCTATTTTATTTCCATCAGACACATAATAATATGGTACCGCAGGCCCATCAGCAACTTTTAATTCTATAAACTGTTTACCATTTTCTTTTATCGGATTTATCTCATATCTTGGAGCAGGTTGAATTCTTGTATTTATTAATTCAGATATTTTACTTGATGCTTCACTAGCATTTTCTATTCCTATAAGTTCTCTATCTGAATTCCTTATTCCAAAGAGTATCGTTCCTCCTTTTGTATTTGCAAATGCAGAAACAGTCTTTAACCAACTTTTAGGTCTTCTTTCTTCTAAACTTTCTTTATACTCTATCATTGTGCTCTCAATTAAATTATACTCTGAAATTTTCATTTTTATCCTCCACTAATCAATATTTTGACATAGATATTTTTTATGTCAAATATAATAATGTACAGTTTCAAGTTCAAATACATATTTAGTTTTTTTATAAAAATACATTAACTGTACATTCTAATAATATTATTATATCAACAAAAATCAAATATGTCTATTAATTCTCTTTTTTACTTACATATATGCAAATAAAGATATGGAGTTTATCATTTTCTCCATATCTTCCTTTTTATTTTATATCTTCTGGGACTTTTATACTTTGTAATTTTTTGTATCCTTCTACTTTGTAATTTACCCAATCTTTGTTATAATAGCCATTCTGGAAACTATATGACTCACTAGTTCCATCTTTTAATTCTAAAATATATGTTTTAGAATTATCACTAAATGAATAGTCAACTTTTTCACCAATTTCTATGTCTTGTAATGCAACTACTATTTCTTTAATTAAACTAGTGTCCGTAGTTTTGTAATATATATATCCGCCTTCTGTTTCTTCTTTTATCCTAATGCATACTACACTATTTTCTGAAAGAGATATTTTTGTATTATTTTTAGTGTCTTTTTTCCCCAGTATACATACAATTGCTACAACCAGTAAGCATATTAAAACTATAGCAAAAATGTAAATCTTGTTTTTCATTTTACCACCTACTCTGCCTTTTCAATGTACCCTGAAGTTGATTTTGTATACATCTCATCAGAAACAGACTTATATCTTTCTCCATCGTAATCATCTGTAAACCCATTATATGCTTTATATATATCTCCGGTTTCTGTATCGTAAACTCTTTCATAACCTAATGTTGCATCACTCTGTTTTTGACTCATTATATCAAAACTAGCACTTCTTTTTGCCCAAGAATCCATAATTCCATCTGTTATTTGATTACATATATTTCTAACTCTTTGGAAATCTTTCATTACTGCATCTTGTTGACCATTAAAGCTATTAATAAAAGTATCTGTAAATTCTAATGAAGATGAAATAGTACTTAAAACTCCTTCCCAATTTACAAGTTCGTCTTTTGGAGCTGTAATAAACATAGCGTCATACACACTTAAGTAATATATATCTATTTTCTTTCCAGACATTATATTTTCATTTACATAGTATGGCCCTGCATCATACACATACGCAGTGAATATTCCCTCTGCTTCTTTTCCGTCTGCATCTTTAAATGTAGCTCTTAATAAGTCTCCTCCTAATACTCCTGTTCCTAAATTTTCAACTACTGTAAAATCAGTTAAAGTTGGGAATTTAAATGTATCCGTGTTATTTAAAGTTCCAAGTTCATTAAATATTTTATAAAAGCCTTCCGTATTTTTACTTGCGATTACAGGGTTCTTAGCAAATATATCATTTGGATAATATTTCTTTTGGAAATTTTTTGCATCCTCAGATTTGTTATACCCTTCTGTTTTTAAATTAAAGAAAAACTGATAAGTAGGTCTTTGTGGGTCATATACTTTGATTGTGTAGTGAATATAGTCTCCAATAACATCTACTTTCCATCCCTCTGGGACTTTTAACTTAATTAGTCCATTATTAAAATCAGTATATTTTATAGATTTAGTTTCACTTTCTACAATCTTTACATTAGCACTTGTTTTTATATCTTTATTTAAATCACTACCACTTGAAATATTACCACCTTCTTTTCTAGTTAAAAATAACAATAACAAAAATATTACTATAACTATCACACTTGTTATAATTAACTGCTTCTTGTTTTTTTCCATAATATACCTCCATTTTTATTTTCCTATTATATCACATTACCACCATAATTTTACCATATTTAAGTATAATATGTATTCTTTTTACCACTTTTACCGTGACATTTCGGTAATTGATTTTTGCATAAGTATATGATATGCTATAGTAGTTTTAGATATACGGAAAATTAACCAATAAAACGGGGGAAAAAATATGAATTTTTGTGATAAATTAAATGAATACATGTCTGACTTAGATTGTTCTTCTCAAGAACTTGTTGAACTATCAGGACTTTCATCTGCCGTAATAAGCAGATATCGTAAAGGAGACAGAACGCCTAGTATAAGAAGCAAACAACTGAAAGATTTAGCTGGGGGACTTCATAAAGCAAGTATAAAAAAAGGGAAAAATATCGAAGAGGAAGAAATATATAAATCTTTTGCAAATGTATTAAATGATATTCTAATAGATTTTGATGAACTTAGCAAAAACTTTAACGAATTAATATCTGCATTTAATATTAGTATAGCAGATTTATCTAGATTTATTGGATATGATGCTTCATTTGTTTCTAAAATACGTACTGGAAGCAGGAAGCCTTCAAAGCCTCAGGAATTTGTAAAATCTGTATCTAATTTTGTTGCAACTAAATACAAAACTGAAGAAAACAAAAAAACAGCCTCTATATTAATGGGATGCAATATTGATGAACTTGACACACATTCTAAATATGCATCTAAAATTAATAGCTGGCTTTCTACTAACTCTACTCCAGCAGAAAACTATATCAATAATTTTTTAAATAATTTAGATAACTTCAATTTAAATGAATATATAAAAGCTATTCACTTTGATGAACTAAAGATACCATTTGTTCCTTTTTACAAATCTAGCTCAAGAACATACTATGGAATAGAAGAAATGAAAAGAGGCGAACTTGATTTCTTCAAGGCCACTGTTCTTGGTAAATCTTTAGAACCAGTATTCATGTGTAGTGATATGCCAATGGAAGATATGGCTGAAGATATAGATTTTGGTAAAAAGTGGATGTTTGCAATTGCAATGATGTTAAAAAAAGGACTTCATTTAAACATGATACATAATTTAGATAGGCCTTTTAACGAAATGATGTTAGGTTTAGAAAGTTGGATACCTATATATATGACAGGTCAGGTTTCACCATATTATTTAAAAGGTTTTAAAGACACTGTATATAATCATATGAATTATGTATCTGGTAGTGTTGCTTTAACCGGCGAATGTATTGTAGGTAATCATAATGGTGGAAAATATTATTTAACTAGCTCAAAATCAGAACTCAAATATTACAAAGACAAATCTGATACGCTACTAAAAAAAGCAACATCACTTATGGATATTTATAAAGTAGATTCAAAAAATACATATAAGTTGTTTTTAGAAAACAACTTTAAAACGAATTCAAATTACAGAAGAATATTATATTCTCTACCTATTCATACAATATCTGAAGATTTACTTTTAGATATATTAAAAAAGAATAAACTATCTGAAACTGAAATAAAAGACATATTATCTTCTGTAAAAGAGCAAAAAAGGCTAATAAATGAGCTCTTAAAGTCTGGAACATTAGAAGATGATATTCATGAACTTTCAAAAGAAGAATTTGAAAATCATACTTTATCCCTAGCTCTTGCAGATAGCTTTTTTGAAAAATCTGTAAAATACACTTACGATGATTATATAAACCATTTAAATCAAACCAAAGACTACAGTAAAAAGCATAAAAACTACTCAGTAAAATCTTCTAATATTAGAACTTTTAAAAATATACAAGTTACTATTCATGAAAATAAATGGGTTATGATTTCAAAAAGCAATAGTCCTTCTATTCACTTTGTAATTTATCACCCAAAACTTAGAGAAGCTATTGAAAATTTTATACCACCTATTGTTGAATAATATATGAGAGCGGAAGTAAAAAAAATTATTTCCGCTCTTTAACTATTTTCTTCTATACTACTTAACATTAAGCACATATTTTTCTTCTTTTAACGAACCATCTTTTAAAGAATACCATGGACTATATTCATATTTATTGTTTTCATATTCTGCAACAATTTTAACATTAGAATATAAATCAGACGGGTTACAATTTATATAAAATACATTGCTTGTTTCAAATATTAATGTTTCATTAAATTCTGCATTCTCATTCATATCTAATCTGTAGATGTAAAACCTTGTTTCTTTATATTTAGGTATTATAACAAAATTATCTTGTCCTTCTAAATTAACTTTATCTAAATTATTTACATCTATATTTTCTAAATATTTGTTAGAATTTTCACCATTACATTCTATTACTGCAATAATATATTTATCATTTTCTGAAAAAGGTATTCCTACTGCATATTCTGATAATTTACTTTCAGATTCATTTGTTTTGTCTACTTTTTTCAAAATATCTATTCCATACATTTTTACCATTAAAAAATATGAAATTACAATTCCTAATATTACACCTATAATCAATAAAATAATTTTTTTCATATGTATATTACCTCTGTTAATTCTCAAATCTTTTTAATATGTAGTCTTTTACTTCCGGTGGCAACAGATTTATATTTTTTATATCTTTCATATCTACTAATTTTACTTCATAAGTGCCATATTTTTCTACATCTCTATTTGTAAACTCAGGTCCTGTGCCACTACCAATTTTTCCAGACACATAATCTGCAATATAGAAATACTCATTTGCATTTTCCTTTTCTAAATAAAAATACTCATCAGATATATCAATCTCTATTCCAAGTTCTTCCATAATCTCTCTTTTAGTTGCAACTAATACTGTTTCGCCTTCTTCTACTCCACCACCTGGAATAACGTAATATTTTTTTATCTTTCCATCTATCATTTTTTCTCTATATATTGTTATTAATTTTCCTTCGTATATTATTATAGCAGATGCTCTAATTCTCTTTTTCACTATTTCCTCCTAAAACATCGTTTTAAATATCTCTATAAAAATTTCAAAAAGATTAATGCCGGTAACTGCCATTAAAGCAACTATACCTATAAATATTATCAGTCCCATATACATAATATTCTTAATTCGTTCTGACATTTTATACTGTTTATATCCTTCATTTTCACTTCTTTTTTCATCTTGTGCAGTATTTTGGTTATATTCCACCTGGCTTTCTTCTTCATGAGGAATATATTCACTATAATTATACACACCATTTTCTTCTAAAAATTCTTTAATAAGATTATTTTTTTCATTTATTACACTTTTTAAATATTCATTTTCTTCAATAAGACTTTCCACATCAACATTCTCTTTAAAAGAATATTGTTTAAGTTCAGCGTCATATTTTTCTCTTTTTTCTTTATCGATTAGAACCGCATACGCTTCATTTAATTCCTTTACTTTTTCTTCAGCTTCTTCTTTTTCTTTTCCTTCAAAGAGGTCCGGATGGTTTTTCTTTATTAGCATTCTAAACACTTTTTTTATTGTTTCATCTGATGCGTTTTTACTAAGTTCCAATAGTTCATAATAATCTTTCATAACTTACCTCACTGGTTACAAAAGAATTCTATCATATATTTAGCAATTTTAGCAACAATATTAATAATATATTAATTATTTTGTAAATACTCCAAAGGTACATCCACTTCAAAAGTTCCAAGAACATACGGAGCAACTTGATATTTTTCAAACATTACAACCATACTATTTTCTTTGAAAGCTATATCCATAAAATTGTATTTATTTGCCTTTGTTCCCTCTTCTAGTAAACCTAATGCCCCCATATTTTTTATTTCCTCATTTTTCAAAAGTTCATTATATGTGTATTGCGATAAATTATAATAAAGGTTAGGATACATTTTCTCAATATCTTCTTGAGTTATAACTTTAGAATTATTTTTGTCGTAATTTATAACAAATATATATTCATTTGGATGCATAAACTTCACGTCTTGAGTTACTGTAAATATGTACGATATATATCCATTATTTCCACTTGTTACATCAAATGTTATATCTAGTTTATATTTTCCTTTTTGAACTTCACTATCGTATTTACTAGATTGAAACTTTATGTCTTTTATATAAAGTTCAAGTCTTGTCTTTATATGTTTATTTAAGGTATCATCTTTAGTAAATGGATAATATATATTAATTTCATATCCATCTTCTTCCTCTGCAATATTTTGAATTACATATTCTTCTTTTAATAATTCATTAATTGCACCATCTTGTGTATTTTGCATATTACTAACTGGTAAATTCTTATCAAAAGTTCTATCACTTTCACTAATATATATTATAACCAAATAGGTTACTATCAAAAGTAAAAAAGCAATTACAAAATTTTTTATTTTATTTTCTTCTTTCAAAAAAATCACCCACTACATCTTATGAATGTAGCAAGTGATTTATATTTTGTCTATTAGATTTACATTAATTTATTTTCCATGTATTTTCAGCTGTAGTATCTTTAGTTAGTGTAACATTTGAGTTTAGTGTAACTATAGGGCGAACCGCATACGAATCGTAGATAGAGTTGCCACGCGAAAAGAACATAAGGTACGCGTACACGGTAGAAGAGACGACGCAGCGCACACCGAAGCGCGCAAGGCTACCGTCGAAAAACGCATAGACACACGGAGAAGCAAGCCAATACGTATTTTTAGCATTGTATACTAAACTCTTAGTCTTGTCATCTGAATTTGTTATATTCTCACTTGTTTTAATTATATTGTAATAATCTGAATAATATGATCCTATGTCTTTTCCATCTGGTGTTATTCTCTTACTTAATGTTGTTCCTAATTTATTTTCTATGTCTCCTATTTTTAACGGTTCTGCTGTTGTTACTGTGTTACCATTAGTATCGTAATATGCTCCTTTTGGTCCTGTATATCCTAATATATTATTTACATCATCTATATTCATACTTCTTGCTGTTCCTACTCCGTCTTTTGAATATAACTTTTCACATATTGTATTTAACATTTCTGGGCCCTTTAAGTATCCACCTTTTCCTGATAATGTTACTTTAGTATTTGCTTCAGCTACTGTTGTTGTTGATAAATCCGCCATTATTTCTAGCTCTCCATTTGCGTTTACTCCCAAGTATTTCCATGTTATATCGGTATTTGTTGTTACTGTTTGTGGTTGCGGATTGGTTTCTGTGTTGCTATTTTGGTCACATGTATTCTCACTTCCGTCTGTTGTATATGTAGCTACATCCAATGTATATCCTGTTACTACATCTCCTACTTTTATTCCTGCTTTTACTGCTGCTGTCGCATTTTCATTCATTACTGTCTCTCCATCTGCTGCTAGCTCTCTTTTGTAACCTTTTTCTGCTAACTTAGAATTTGCATAATCTACAAATGACCCTGCTGATGCTTGTTCTTCTGCTGTCATTAACTCCCATTCTGCTCTTAGGATATTTACATATTCTTTTAAATTTGCTGTATCACTATCTGTTTTTGCCTTGTTTGCTTTTGATATTATTCCACTATTTGACAGTGATAAAATTATTGCTGCGGCTAATATTATCATCACTATTATTGTTATTACTAATACTATTAATGATATTCCGCCTTTTAGTTTAACTTTTGTTCTCATATTTTTCCCCCCTTAATTTTTTCTTTTGAACAAAACTTTCTAATATATACATATTATTTCACATTATTTTAAATTTTTCAATTATTTTTTAAGAGTTATAACATTTATGTGTTCTTTAGTCAACATATTTTTAACTCATTAGCTATAATACACAAAACTTTTACTGTTTTATTTTTAATTGTCTTATACTTAGCTTAAACTCCACACTATTTTATCACCTTCCGTTTTTTTCTGAATGTTTGATATTAAAGAAACATATGGACGAACAACATGAGCACGTTTAATACTATTACCACTAGCACTGATTGTAGCAAGTATACCAACCGAACTATAACTAACTCCACGGATAGCTCCATGAACACGATTGTCATATAAATACACAGCAATACACGGAGAAGCAAGCCAATATATATTTTCTTCTTGATATACTAAATTTTGTCTTACTATGTCTTTTGTTATTCTATTTGTATGATTTGTTTTATTTATAACATAATAATCTACTTTATACATACTTATATCTTTTTCTTCTGGTACATATTTTTTTGACAACTCAATATTGAATTTAGCTTCTAACTCTCCTATAGTCATTGGTTCTGATGTCTCTACTCGGTTTTTATTTATATCAATATACATTCCCTTTGGTCCATTATACTCTAATAGTTTATTCACTATATCTATATTCATACTTTGAGCTTTACCTTTTCCTTCTATCGTATATAATTTATCGCATATTATATTTAATAACGCTGGTCCCTTTATATATCCTCCATTGCCTCCTAATGTTAGTTTATATTCTTCTTCTACATTTTCTTTAGGCAAATCTGGTGCTATAAGCAAACTTCCGTCTTCTCCTAGACCTATATATTTCCATGTATAATTTATATTTGTTTTTATTGTTTGCTGATTTGCACTATCTCCCTCTCCTGTTAAACTTTGCTCACTTCCATCTGTTGTATAACTTTTTGATGTTAGTACTTCATTATATTTTACTTCATCTCCTATTTTTATTCCCGATATTATTGCTTGCCTTGCTCCTTCTCTTAATCCTGTGTATACTTCTCCATTTTCTGCTACTGTATATTCTCCTGCTCCTACTTTATACCCTGCTTCTTGTAATTTCTTTTCTGCATAGTTACTAAATGATGTTATTGTATTATCGTTCTCTTTTATCTTTGCCTCATCTAGCATCCAGTCTGCATGAGCCATAGCCACTAAGTCTTTTGCATTTGATATGTCTGTATCTGTCTTTGCTTTATTTGCCTTTCCTATTATTCCACTATTTGATAGTGACAAAATTATTGCTGCGGCTAATATTATCATTACTATTATTGTTATTACCAATACTATTAACGATATTCCGCTTCTTGGTTTTTACTTTTGTTCTCATTTATCTTACCTCATATAATGAAAATATAACATTATACAAATTCCTTTCTTTAATTTTTTACTTTTTTGTTATAATGTCTATATACATAAATTATTCATACATTATCTTTTTGTATTATTTTTGTAATGTTATTATTTCAATTCTTCTTTTCTATCAAATTTTTTCATTTTGACTTTTCTATTTACATTTAAGCTAAGAAGTCTAGGGTCAGTCAAATGTACTTCTTCTATTTTGTTATCAATATAGCATACAACTTTTATATCATTAACGAAATCTAGCATATATTGCACACATACCATACATGGTATAAGCATGGCTTCTCTTTCTTTTCCCTCATAGCCCCCTACTACAGCTATTTTTTCAAATTCACTTTCACCTTCTGATATTGCTTTCATAAAAGCAACTCTTTCAGCGCAAGATGCAAGTCCGCTTATACTATGTTCTATATTGCATCCTTTATACACATTACCACTTTTAGTAAGTAAAGCTGCACCAACAGAATATTTAGTATACTTACATTTTGAGTTTTCTCTAGCCTTTTCAGCTATCTTTATTAACTCTTCATTTGTCATATATCTTCCTCCTCATTACTGATTTACATTACCAGTAGTTTCTTCATTTGTTTGCTGGACTTCTTTATATGTTATATCTATTTTTTGTCCTTTTGGTACTATTTGAACAAATGTAATACCGTCATTTAATGTTATCTCGTTACCATTTAAATCATAAAAATATGTTTTAGATTTCAAACTATCTTTTTTCCATGTTATATCAATACATTTACCATTAGTTAAATAATATCCTGTTCCTGTACCCTCATTAACTACTTCCTGTCTTCCTTTATTCGTTCCATCACTTAAGGCATAATTTGACATTACAGCTACAATAATGTTTTTAGCAAAGTATTGTTCTTTAGTTACTCTATCTGTATGAGCGTTACCTCTTTGATATCTATAAAATACTTTTTTCTCTTCATTATATTTATATGATACGCTATGCTTAGTAGAATATACCATATTTATGCTATCTACCTGTTTTTCCGTTTCTAAATTATATTCTCTTGCGCTATATGTATAAATTGGTTTATCGCTTCCAATCATAAGATAGCTTTTTGACTTTGCTACATCTTGTAAATTAGCTATACTAGTAAACGCAGTATGGTAACCTTTTCCTTCTCTCCAGAACTTTGTACCATCGTAATTTATACCATTTATATTATTTACGTTATTGCTTTTTATTGTTTCTTCTGCCTTAGGGCTCCAACCAAAATGTGCATATATAGCAGAATGCTCCATTGCAAATTCTACAAAGTAATGTCTTGAACTTCTTATTGGACCTATCTTAGCAGTATTAGTACCTTTAAACAAGGCCATAAGTCTACTCTGCCCACCTTCTATTATAGCTTCATATA
The DNA here is from genome assembly GCA_934149365.1 of uncultured Clostridia bacterium. GTDB lineage: Bacteria > Bacillota > Clostridia > TANB77 > CAG-465 > CALXJE01. Next base: position 140,528 of record CAKPEI010000001.1, on the reverse strand, counting down.
TCATGTAAGCATCTTGAAGTCCTGCATGTGGCCAAGCACCTGGCTCATTATCTATCATTACAGCAATCGGTCTTTCAGTTCCTTTAAAAATTTGAACTTCTGGTTCCGGCTCTGGTACTTCCTCTACATTCTGAGTTAAATTATCTCCACTATCTTGATTTTTCATATATTTATTTAAATATACATATACTCCAACACTTGAAATCGCTATAATCAAGATAACAAAAAATACTATAACCTTTTTGTTCATAAATATCCCTCTTTACTATTTAATAATATCACTTAGAACTGGGTTTATAAGCGTAATTTGATACACAATAAGTACAAGTAGTATTCCAAGTAATGCACTTAATACAACATATGTAGTTGTTATTTTATCATTTTCTCTTTTAAGTTGACTTATCATAAAGCATAGTACAAAAGATACTGCTCCAACTATCAAGTTTTGAGTTATTATAAGTAGATATGTTGCTAGTCCATAACTTATTACTATTCTAGCACTTGGAAAACTTTTAACATAGTTTCTTTCTTTACTAAACACTCCTTTTAAAATAACAACAAATAATGTAACAACAAATAATATTGCAACTAATGTGTGTGTAGTAGAGCTTAGTATTTTTTCAAGAAGTATAGTACTTGCTCCTTTTATCTTATCTATAAACAAGAAATAGGCATTAAGTACAGCAACCGCAGCTGCAATAAGCACACCACCTGCTGCGATGTCTTTTGCTGCTCTAGCTCTTTCATCATATTTATCTGTAAGTAAATCTACCATATACTCAACAGTTGAATTTATCATTTCGGCAAATATTACAAAACCAATTGTAAGACAAAGTGTTGCAAATTCTGTTTTTGTAAAATCAAAGAAAAAGCTTGTACAAAAAACAAAAACACCAATTATATAGTCTATTCTTAAGTTTCTTTCTGTTTTAAATGCTTGTATTATACCATTTAAAGCATTTTTTGAAGCAGAAAACCATGTCTTGTTCTTACTTATTTTGTCTAAATTTTCATCGAGGTTTTTATCTTTAAGTTCCTCATTCATATTACATTTCTCCTATCCTAGATAATATTTTTTCTTCCATTTCTCTCATTTCTTTTTTTTCATCTTGCACTATATGGTCATAACCTAGCAAATGACATATACCATGTGTTATCATATATAGCATTTCACGGTTAAACCCTGTTCCATATTCTATAGCTTGATTTTCTATAACTTCTAAACAAAGTACAATATCACCTATTGATACTTCTTCATTTTCTTCTAATTCATTTATTCCCGAAGCTAGCTCTTCTCTTGAAAACATTGGAAATGATAACACATCCGTTGCTCTATCAACATTTCTAAATTCCTTATTTAGTTCATGTATTCTATCTGGTGTTACCACTCCTATGCCAACGTACACATTACTTAATTTAATATCATTTAGCTTCAATGCTTCTTCTATTATTCTGTTTATTTTTTCGTCATATTCTTTTATATATTTATCATATATCTTAAGTTTATCTTCATCTTCATAGTTAGTGTAAAAATCAATATTAATCATTATTATTCTCCTGTTTTTTTAAACTCTCCCGCATCTTCTTCTAAATCATATGTAACAATATACTTTATTCCAGCATCTTCCTTTATGATTTCCAATTTTTCATTAGATACTACACTTGTATCATTTTTTATTTTTTCAATATACTCATCATATTCTTTTTTACATTCGTCAGTAAGTTCTTCATATGACTTTTCTTTATTTACCAAATCATATTCTACATATTGATTAAACAAAAAACTAAAAGAAATACCGAAAAGAGTTATTTTTCTCTCCTTTTTATTTATATCATAAATATGCTCTTTTGGCAAATATTTTATTAAATATTCATTATTATTAATACTAATTCCAAAGCCATATCTTTTCTTACCAGTATATACTTTCTCATTAGTGCTATATTTTTTACTTATTTCATGCGTATACGTATTTTTTACTCTAAGTATTCCGCTTGCATGAACACTCATATTTTCTATTATTTCACTTTCTATAACTCCTTCTATTGCCACCATATTTTTTTCTATGTAACTTCCGGCTCTATATCTAGCTGTTCCGTTCTCTGCTATTATTTTAGTTATAATGCCAGATTTATTTGAAATAACATCACCCGGTATATCTTTATTCTCATCTTCATTTGTTAATACCTTTTCAACAATTTTAACACTAACCTTTGTACCTTTTACATCTACTCCTACCCATGCTATATCATATAGTTCTGTCCTTAATTGATTTCCTGCTTTTCTCGTATCTAAAAGCAATTTATTCTTTCCAACATAAACTCCTGATTTTTTGAGTACTTCAAGTATTTTTTCATCACTTATACTATTATTACCACTTATCTCTATTTTAAAAACAAATGTAGATAAGGCGATTAATATGCAAATAAGTAAAATTCCTAAAGCAAATAGTAATCTTCTTTTTCTATATCTAAAAAGTACAAAGTATATTCCTTTTTTCTTTTTAATTTTCACTTTGCACTTAACTTTCTCTGCTACTTTTTTTATTTCTCCATATTTATTTGAACTTGTCTTAAACACTATTATCCCGTTATTTACATATTTTATATCGTTTATTTCAATATTTTTAGATTTACATATATTTAAAAACCTTTCAACAAAAAAGCCTTCTACTTCCACTATAATTGTACCTTTTTTCATTCTGCTGGTAATTTTATTAATTCCCATATTTTCCCTCACTATACATATGATATATTAGATATTTCTCCACTTATTATTAAGTCTGTGTCACTTATTTCTTTTATAGTTAAGTTTTTTCCATCTATTGCTATATTATATTTTTCTGTTTTAATTTTTATATAATTATCAAAATAATCTGCTACCTTAGTTTTCCCCTCTATTAACATGTAAGTGTTATCAATTACGTTTGCTCTTAGACTATCTCCCATTACATAAGAAGGTAACTCTAATACCTCATTTATTCTATCTCTTATCTTTTCTCTTGTTTCCTTAGCATTATTTTTAAACCATCTCATACTATTTCCCCCTATATATAATTATTAATTTATAATAAATTTTATGATAGTCTTTTTACCTCTTATAGTGTTATTTAAGCAACTATTAGTTTACTTTTTAAAGGTTGCTTTTTCTAAGCTTTTGTATTATTATATAGTTATACAAATTTTGGAAAAAAGAGGTAATAGCTTATGATTAAAATCGCTCTATGCGATGATAATTTAAAAAGCATCGAGAACATATCTAAACTTATGTATTCAGTTATCATCGAACTTGATATTGATGCTGAAATAGTACTTGTTACAGATAGTCAAGATAAAGTATATGAAGAAATGAAAAATGGGAATATCGATATTCTATTCTTAGATGTAGATTTTCAAAATGGTCGGAAAAAATGGTGTTGAATTTGCAACAGAATTAAGAAAATTTAATAAAAACTTTTATTTAGTATTCTTAACTGCTCACTTTGAATATTCATTGTTATCTTTTAAATGTAAGACTTTTGATTACCTTTTAAAACCTATATCATCATCTGCACTTTTAACAATATTTAAAAGATTTCAAGATGAATTATTTTCACCAACAAACAAAGTGTTTATAAACATAAAAAGAGGATTATCTATACGTGCCTGTGATATACAATTTATAGAAAGAAAACAAAATAAGACATATATACATACCAAGAGTTGTGTTTATGAGGTTTCCATGTCTTTAAATAGTGTATCTAAACTTTTGCCCTCTGATATGTTCGTTAGAAACCATAGGTCCTATATTGTAAATATCAATGCTGTAACTACGGTAAACAAATCCGATTCAAAAGTGTTTTTTGACCCATCTACCTCTTGTCCCATAGGAAATATAGATTAGTTAAAAGGAGAATTTATCATGGAAAAATTATTAGAAATTATTTTATTTGTCATATCTATATTAACAAATTCACTAGCCTGTTCATACGCTATGTATTTTATAAACTCAGCTTTTGCAAAGAAGAAATATTCTTTAAAAGAGTATCTTATAAACTTTGCTATTATATTGCCATTCTCAATTGTAAACTTTATAATATTGTTTCATATAAGAAGTATAAAATCAATAATGCCACTCATAGCAACACTTGTATGCATACTTACATCAAAATTTTTATATAAAAATAGATGGTTAAAATCAATCTTTGCTGGTTTTATTTACATAGCCTTAACATTTTTGATGGACATACTATCTGTAATTGTTTTATCTATTTTTAAAGTAGATCTGAACTTTTTAAATGAAAACAAAATACATTACTTTATCACATCAATTGTAATTTATTGTGTATTAGCTTTATTAGTAAAGGCTGTCTCTATGATTTTTGGTAAAATAATAAATAACAGACGTAGCAAAACTTCAATAATAAATTACAAATATATTTTGTATCAAGTTTTGTTTATACTAATCTCATTAATACCATCAATGGTCTTAATGTTCTCAAATAACTATGATTACCCTATTGGTTTTGTTATGCTAAATACATTCCAATTGATTATAGTTTCTACTTTTTCTGTACTATACATGAAAAAGCAAATACATTTTAAAGATACTGAACTAGAATTGGAAAATACAAAATTACATAATCAAGCTCTTTCTACAATAAATGAGAACATTCGTGGTTTTAAACACGATATGGGTAACATGGTACAAGCTATAAACGGTTACTTAGCAGTTGGTAATATTGATGGTGTTAAAAAGTATTGTCAAAATTTATTACATGGCTTTAATGATGTTAACCTACTATCAATCTTGTCACCTAAGATTATTAATGAACCTGCAATTTATGGTGTAGTAGTTAGTAAAATGCTATATGCTCGTGAAAACAGTTTAAACTTATCGCTAGATATTGGACTAGATGTATCTAGTATTAACTTTCCTAGTTTTGAGTTATCAAGAATTATTGGAATATTACTTGATAATGCCATTGAAGCTTCATTAGAGTCTAATGAAAAGAAACTTAAACTTGAAATGTATTATGATGATAAAAAGAAAGCTGATGTTATCATCATAGGTAATTCAGTAAAAGATCCTGACAAAGTAGACGTTATAAAGATGTTTGAAAAAGACTACTCTACTAAAGAAAACCCTTCTGGCTTTGGTTTATTTGAAGTACTAAAATTCTTAAAGAAAAATCACAAAGGCGATATAGTTCCTAACATAGATTACGATAAAAATTTCTTTACTCAAACATTAACTTTTGATAAATAATAATTTCTAACCCTTAGAGTCTTTCTAAGGGTTAGTTTTTTATTCAACTATTTTTTTATTAAAGTTCTTGGTGCTACTGGTGCATGGAAGAACCATCCGAAACATGTATTTGTTGTTGATTTAGCATATGCTGTTGCTATTTTTCTTAATAATTTTTTCATAAAAATACCCCCTAAAAATTATTACTATATATTAAAATAAATATTCACGCCCCATGGTTAACGATCATATTTATATTAACATCTCATCTGGTACATAATTTTCATAACCATATTTGTTTTTAAACAATGTATATATTGTGCGTGTTGTCATCAAATCGATGTTTAATATTGTTATAACTATTATGTATTTATATATTAAATTTTTAACAAGCAAAATTGCTATTAAAAACAATATATTAAGTATTATAAAAGACATTATTTTATCTCTTTTTCTCCTACCCTTATTTATTATAGGTATCTCTGGCACATCTGCTGGAACATAGGTAAGTATTATATAAATTGAAAATATGTAAGTAAATGCAATAATAGGTATTATAAATTTATTAAATCTAACCATAATTTCTGGTATATAAATACAACTTAGAATAGATATCGTTGATCCTATAAAGCAACCTATATTAGTATGTAAATGAACTCCGCCTGTAAATGTTTTGTATGCCATCGTAACTAGCATAACTATACAAAAAGCTTTTAGCTTTCCAAGTAGTATACATATTAACAACATGGCTAAATATTTGGGTATATCTTCTACTATTCTTGTTATCCCAAAAAGTAATATTTCTTTTTGTTCATTAGTTTCATTTTCATCAACTAATATATCTAATATTTTTTTACTTATTTTTTCAATCATACTCTCCTCTCCCTGACATTATTGTATACTACTTTTTAATATATTTTTTTGTTTTATATTGTATTCACTTCTTTTTATATTCAATCTAGTTTTTTTAATTTTAAGTAGTATTGATGTACCTTTTCACGTTTTGTTATTATCATTTTCATCAATCATATTTTTGTATCATTATCTAATATTTTTGTAACACCATTTTTGTCCTACTAATAACATATATCAAGGAGGTAAAATTTATGGATAATATAAATGAAGAAAACCAAAGAAATTGCTGCAATAAAGTAATAACTAACACACCTACATATACTGAAAATATCTGCCAAAAATTAAATATTGGCGATAACGCTCCTGAATTTACGGCAAATACAACTTTTGGGGAATGTAAATTAAGTGACTATAGAGGAAAATGGTTAGTATTTTTCTGTCATCCTGGAGACCATACCCCTGTGTGCACAACTGAATTCATTTCATTTAGTAACTATCACAGCAAATTTAAAAAGATAAACTGTGAATTACTCGCTTTATCTGTTGACAATATAACGTCACATCTTTCATGGGTTTATGACATTTATAAATCAACAGGTATTCAGATTCCTTTCCCTATAATTGATGACAAAAAATGCAAAATAGCCAAAATGTATAATATGATGGGAAGAGATGATGAAGCAACAATAAGAAGTGTATACATAATTTGTCCAGAAGGAAAAATCAGAGCCATTTTAGAATACCCTGCTTCACTTGGAAGAAATATTGGAGAAATTTTAAGAATGGTAGAAGCATTACAAGAAAGTGATGTAAATAAAGTAGCCACTCCAGCTGGTTGGGTTCCAGGAATGCCAACAATTTCTTTAGCGCCTAAGACTCAATCAGAAATGTTAGAAAAAGTATGTAACACCACAAATTATAACTGTGTAGATTGGTTTTTATGCTTTAATAATAAACCTCAAAATAACTGTAATAATTGTTAGGAGTTGATTTTATATGTTTAATGATAATAATGTAACAGATTGTAATTCTAGTGACAGAAATAACTGTAATTGCTTTATGGGAAATAATTGTAATACACAAAGTGGTTTTTCTAATTGTTCTAATTTTTCTGGTTTTTTACCAATAATAATAGTAATAACAATCTTCTTTTTATTTTTCTGTAATAATAACAATGAATGTTAATTTTTAATTTATTGATAAATTTTTAATTTAATTTTTCATTTAATTTCCTGTATATATAATAATTATTATCACAAAATAATTATATATTGGAGGAATATTATGAATGAAGAAAAAGTAAAAAATATATTATTAATTTTACTTGTTGTTTTTATAATAGGTGGAACAATTTGGGCTGCTTTTTCATTAAACTATTCACCTATAAAAGATCTAAGAGATAACTCTACTGTAGAAACTAAATCATATAAAGAAGTAACTGAAGAAAATAGCAATAATAACGATAAAAATGATGAAAACATTTTATCAAATATAGATGCCACAAAAGACCAAACAGTAGAAGGAAGTGATACAAGTAGAATTTCATCTATAAACTCTAACACCTTTACTGAGGAAGAATTATCAAACTTTTCTACAACTATATATGATAAAGAAGAAGCTAGAATTCACAATATAAAACTAGCTGTTAGTAAATTAGACGGTGCTGTAATTAAGTCTGGTGAGGAATTTTCATTCAACAACACAGTTGGTCCAATGAGTGCAAAACAAGGCTACAAAAAAGCTACAGGATTTAATGGAAATGGTAGAAAGATAAAAATATATGGCGGCGGTATGTGTCAAATTAGTAGTACATTGTACAACGCAGCATTAATCGCCAACTTTAAAATAACCGAAAGACATCCACATAGTAGACGTGTATATTATGTGGCAAAAGATAAAGATGCTACTGTATCTTACGGAGGTGCTGACTTAAAATTCATAAACACTAACCAAAATTCAGTTAAAATATCTGCGACAACAGACGGACATGAAGTTAATATAAAATTAAGTACAACTAAGTAATATATAAGGAGCATAGTAACTATGCTCCTTAGTCAATAGATTTATATTATTTTAAATATAACGTTACTCTAAACCCTACATCTGAATTAAAGCTGTTAGGAATAATAGCGTTTCCTCGCCATCCTGCTGCGGTTCCCTCTGACTTTGAATCAAAATCTCCACCGCGTATTACACGAGCATTTGAATCATATGCCTCCATAGTTCTTTCATGAACGTTCCCTGCCATATCATATATATTGCACACTTTATATTCTTCACTACTTCCGGTAAGTGCCAATTTGCCAGTATAATTTCCTTTTCCTGTACTGCCTTTTGCATACTCTGGATCTGTTTTTGATATAAATGTTAATGCTGCATCCCATTGCACACCATAGCACAAAGTTGATACTACAGAATTACTTGATTTATACATATCTCTTGATAGCTCTACTACTCCTTTTCCCTGATTTTTTCCACTTGCTGTAATATTCTCCTTAGTAGATATCATATTTTCTCCCCAAAACACACAATTATATACATGCATTCCTTTTTTTACTACTACTTCCATTGTACCATTTTCCTTGACTGAAATTCTTTCTGTGGTACTTCCTGCTTCATATCTTCCTATATAAAAGCCACCATATTTTTCTACACTTTTTCTCATTGCCGTCCATTCTGCCCATTCTCCTGTTAAATCATTTTCTAAAGATAGTGTAATATTTTTATCATCAATTGTTACAGTCTTGCTAAATGGCTCTGTATGGCGTTCACTTAAACTTGTTATCTTGCCATCATATGTAGTTGTCCTTTCAAATTTTGAAAAATCTTCAACAGGTACCCATACAAATTCATTATCTTTACTATCTTGTATTACTACTCCACCTGATATTGTACCTTCTAAATAGGTAAAATCTTCTGGTATTACTACAGTTTTATCACCTTCTACATATAAAGTATTTAAAGCCCCATCGTCAGTTACCACATATGCTCCCATCGTTCCATCTGTTTTATATCCTTCTTCACTTAATTTTTTCTCAGCATACTTGCTAAATGATGTTATTGTGTTATCTTCATCCTTTATCTTGGCCTCATCTAATAGCCACTCAGATTTTAGTGTATTTACATACTCTTTTAAGCTTGCAGTGTCACTATCTGTTTTAGCCTTATTGGCTTTCCCTATTATTCCACTATTTGATAACGCTAAAATTATAGCAGCAGCCAATATTATCATGACAATTATGGTAATAACCAAAACTATTAAAGATACACCCTTTTTCAAATTTACTTTTGTTTTCATACGTTCCTCCTAATTATTTTAAAATTGCTATGACACATATATTATTTCACATCATAGCAAAATATGCAATTGTTTTTGATTGCTTTTACGCAAAAAAGCTAGCTATACTTCTTACTGTATAACTAACCTTTCTTTATCTAATATATATGTCTTATATGCGCAAAAACTCCTATCTAGTTTATTTCTAGATATTACTTGTGTGTGTGTGTGTGTGTGTGTGTGTGTGTTACTCTCCCAACGGTTTTACACGTTTTAGTTAACATTTTATTCCTCCTACAATGTTTTTACACGATTATTTTACTTTATATTTAAACTTATTTCAACCTTTTTTAGCATATTTTTTTAAAACTTTCATATAAAAAATTAAAGCACAAATGCTATACGCACTCATGCTTCAACTTCAAATTAAGTATAATTTATTTGTTTATATCCATAAATATTTTTTCATATGGTTTCACTAATCCTAATTTTTCACGGGCAACTTTTTCTATATACTCTGCTGTATTAGACTGACTAGCCAAAGCTTCATACTCTGCTTTTTCCTGATTTAGTTCAGTTATAGCATTACTATAGTACTCTTCTTTTACTTTGTATTCATTAATTCTAAATTGTTGAACACAAAAAACAGAAACAAAGTATATTGCAACTCCTATAAATAATATTTTAGATAATTTAATCTTTTTTTTACCTTTTTTATTATTAATATTGTTCATTTTTACCCCTTATTTTATCTTATGTATTTTATTTACTATAGGCTTGTAAAAATAAGATATCATATTATGAAAATTATTGCAACATTTTTTACATTTTTTTAATAAAAAAACATATATTGTCACAAAAATGTATTTATACAAAGTTAATGGCAAAAAAATGAATTTAATAATTTCATCTGATATTTTTATTATATTAACAAATATTTTTACTATAAACATGCTAATTGTAGATATGTATATAACTACTCCTAAAAATAGCGATAAAAATAAATATAGTCTTAACTCTTCTTCTAATTTATATATCAAGACACTAGCTAAAACTATACCTACCACTAAAAAAAATATTATATCTTGCAAGTATATATACTTTTCTTTATATTTTTTTACTTTCCTTATAGCTCTAAAAAAGTCAAATATAATTCCAACTAAAATACCCAGCAATATAAATACAAAAAAACTTATTGTTTCATCTTTTAATTCCATTTAAATACGCCCTTATTATTTAAATATTTTGTTAAAAACGCCACCTTTTTTTATAGTATCAACATCGTTATATTGAAGCATGCCTATTTGACCTTCTACTACTAATTCTGTATTATCTAGATTTAATTTATTCATTTTCAAATCTTTGCCTTTAATTGTAAGTATACCCATTTCTGTTTCAGTAAGAACAAGTTCATCGTCAAAACTGTGTATATCAATTATTCCTGTTATTATGACTTTCTCCCTATTTTCCATTATAACATTGTGGTTTGTAACTTTGTTATTTGGCATTACTTTTTTATCTTCCATATTTTATCCTCCCTGTTTTTATCTATATACCATATATATATTCTTCCTCTTTATTTTTTATGCAAAAAAAATAGTACAAACATTACATTTGTACCATTTAAATATATCACTTAGCAACCATATATACTTCTTGTCACATCACTGCAAACAGGTTCATATACCTTTTCTACCTGCTCTATCAATGCATCTTTTAATTCTTTCCTTTTTGTCTCATCAAAATATTCTTGTGCGTTCTCTCCAGACAATGTACTCATACTGTTATTGTGGCCTACTATTTTTCCATCTTTAATAAAATATGTATCTGGAACATATAACCTCTTATCACCATTCTCATCTTTTTCTAAATACTCAGACAATATCTCAACTATCTTCTTATACTCGTCTGTATTTTTATCTCTCATGTCTTTTATGTTAAGATAATATATTTTTTCTGCTCCTCTTTCTTTTGCTACTTCATTAAGAACTGGTGTATATACCTGGCAGTATGGGCAAGCAGGAAAACCAAAGAAAACAATTCCTGTACCACTTGTAAACATCTCGATTACCTCGTCATAATTTGTATAATAATATATATTATCATTATCTACCGATGGGTATTCTCTATAAAATCTAATGTTGTCTGATACGTTATTATCTATTACTGTTCCAACATCTGTTTCTTTAAACAAGTCTGTATTTAAATAAACAAGTGCAAACGATAGTATCAATATTATAACTACTAATAAAATTATCAATCTTTTTCTATCTTTACTCATACATCATCACCTTTGATGTATTTTACCATTTATGTCATTTATTGTCAATTAAATATTTATGAAGTATATTTGTAAATATTTCCCCTACATCTTTTTTTACTACAAGATTTATTGCAGTCTCACTAAAAGACATCATTATTATTTGAATGTCATTTTCTATTGCCAGCTCAAATATTTTATTAAAGTGTTCAGGGTATGATATTAAACTATCTCCTATTATACTTATTTTTGAAACATCATCATTTTTAGTTATAATCTTGGCACCATAATTTTCCATAAGAGTACCTTTATCATCATACTTTATGCTAGTAACTCTTGTTCCTTCAGTATCATTGCAAGTATTTTTTACTGTAATAGGCATATTATATATTCTACCCACACCTACTGACCTATTGTGTAATACTTTAGCACCCGCAGTTGCAGCTTCTAATATCTCTTCATATGATACATTTTTTAACAGTTTAGCGGTTTTAACAATCTTAGGATCTGCCGTATATATACCGTCTACATCTGTATATATTTGACATTCTTTTGCATCTAGTGCTACTGCTATAGCTACTGCAGATAAATCACTACCACCTCTACCAAGTGTATTTATATTTCCAAATTTATCTACACCTTGGAAACCTGCAATTACTACAATATTACCATCATATATATATTTTTCTATATTTTCTCTTAATACTTTAACAATTTTAGCTTTTCCATAATCACCATTTGTAATTATCCCCGCTTGTTCACCTGTAAGAGCTACTGCGTTATATCCTTTATCTTTTAACATCATAGTAAGTAGCGCTATTGTTTGAATTTCTCCTGTTGAAAGTAATAGATCCATTTCTCTTTCATAATTATTATTTGTATATCCTTTTGCTTTATCTAAAAGCAAGTCTGTTGTATCACCTTGTGCAGATACCACAACTACTACACCATTTTTTTTGTTATATGTATTTATTATTTTTTTACACACTTCTTCTAACTTCTCTTTATTTGCAACCGATGTACCACCATATTTTTGTACAATTATGTTCATACATATTACCTCCATATGATATATGCTATGATATTTTTAGGTCAAAGGTTACAAGGTATGATAATTTTAATAATGCATATTTCTAATTATCAATTTTATCATTTACAAACAAAGGTTCTAATGCTATAATATGCTTACAGTAAATATTTAAACTCTGATAAAAAATTAACTAATAGAAATTGTATTAATAAAACTTACTACATTTAAAGTAGCCCAAATATTTATAAATTAACTTGAAAGGAGTGTGTTTAAATGAACATTATACAAACAAAAAAATTACCTGAAGTAAATTTAAACGAAGGTGATCTAAACAATATTGCTATAATTAATCCTACTAGCTTTATATCTAAAGAAGATAACGAAAAAATAATTGAAAGTCTTAAACAAAGCATCAAAGATTTTAAAGATCCTGATAAATGGATGACATGGGAAGAATCAAATAGAATTCTTACAAAAAGGTATTTTGGTGAGAATGTATAATATAATAATTAACCATACCGCTCATAATGACATTGACAGTATATATAGCTTTTGCTGTAATATAAATATAGAGTCTGCTTTAAAAGTTAAAGCTAATATACTAATTGCAATAAACGCATTATTATATTTTCCTTATGCCACTCCAATTTATCTGAAAATTAAAGATGTCATTTTTAGGAAAAAAATTGTAAGTGTACATTATCTGATTATTTTTTCAATATTTCAAAATTTAGTTATTATTCATAGAGTATATGATGGCCGAAAAAAGATAAAATCGACCGATTTAATCAATTCAACTATATAATATTCCAAATTTTTATATTTATTATTTTTCACATCTTAACATACCAAATAAATAAAAAAAGAAACCATGCAAAACAATACACAGTTTCTAATACAATACTATTTTTAGTTAATTTTCATTTACTATCTTTCTTGCAGTTTCACTATAATCTAAATATTCATCATAAGTAGATTTTCTATCAACAATACCACTATTTGTAACTTCAATTATTCTATTTGCTGTTGTTTGAACAAATTGATGATCATATGATGAAAATAGTAATACTCCTTTATATGATATTAAGCCATTATTTAATGCTGTTATAGATTCCATATCTAAGTGGTTTGTAGGTTGGTCTAATATAAGTAAATTTGCTCCTGATAGCATCATTTTAGCAAGCATACATCTTACTTTTTCTCCACCTGAAATAACATTTGCTTTTTTAAGACCTTCTTCACCAGAGAAAAGCATTCTGCCCAAGAAACTTCTTACAAACGTATCATCTTTTTCTTTAGAATATTCTCTAAGCCAATCAAGTAAAGATACATCAGTTTTAAAATATTTACTGTTATCCTTTGGAAAATATGACGTTGTTATTGTTTGACCATACTTTATAACACCTGTATCTGGTTTTTCTTCTCCTGCTAAAATTGAAAATAACATTGATATTGCAATACCGTCTCCAACAAAAGCCACTTTATCCTCTTTAGTAAGTGTAAAACTTACATTATCTAGTATTTTTTCACCATCTACAGTTTTAGACAAGTTCTTAACAGTAAGGACATCATTTCCTATATCTCTATCTAATTTAAAATCAATGTATGGATATTTTCTACTAGATGGTTTTATTTCATCTAGTTCAATTTTTTCAAGCATTTTCTTCCTTGATGTAGCTTGTTTAGATTTTGAAGCATTTGCACTAAACCTAGCTATAAATTCTTGTAGTTCCTTTATTTTATCTTCTTTTTTCTTATTTGATTCTCTCATTTGTCTTTGAACCAATTGACTAGATTCATACCAGAAATCATAGTTACCTACATATAACTGTATTTTTCCATAGTCTATATCTGCTATATGTGTACAAACTTTATTTAAGAAATATCTATCATGAGATACAACTATAACAGTATTTTCAAAGTTTATTAAAAACTCCTCAAGCCATCTTATAGCCTCTATATCTAAGTGGTTTGTAGGTTCATCTAGAAGTAATATATCTGGATTTCCAAATAAAGCTTGAGCTAGTAATACTTTAACCTTTTCTGCACCAGTTAATTCTCTCATATATTTATCATGTAATTCTTTATCTATTCCTAAGCCATTTAGAAGTATCGCTGCATCTGATTCTGCATCCCATCCATTCATTTCTGCAAACTCTGCTTCTAATACTCCTGCTCTTATACCATCTTCATCAGAGAAGTCTTCTTTCATATATATTGCTTCTCTTTCTTTCATGACACTAAACAATTTTTGATTTCCCATTATTACTGTTGTAAGTACATCAACATCGTCATATTCATAATGATTTTGTTTAAGTACAGAAAGTCTTTCATTACGTCCCATTGTCACTTCGCCATTACTTGGCTCTATTTCACCAGATAATATTTTTAAAAACGTAGATTTTCCTGCACCATTTGCACCTATTAAGCCATAACAATTTCCAGGTGTAAATTTAATGTTTACATCTTCAAATAATACTCTTTTTCCAAACCTTAAAGTTACATTATTTGCTGCTATCATTTTTTCGTTCTCCTTTTTACTCAAATCATAATTATTATTGTAAACTATTTAATTTAATTTGTAAACCTTTTTTGGGCAAAAGAAAAAGGATATCATATTTTTGATATCCCTTAAATTAATTTATTTACTTTTTTTCATAACTGCTTTCAGCCATTTTGGAATTAACAAATACACCGTTATATTCATTTGCAAATTCTTGCATCTTTTCTATTACGTGTGTCTGATCTTCCCTTGAGTTTAGTGCTACTTTAATTGATCTTCTAAGACTTTTGTAGTCTTTTTTACTTATAGACATATTAAGAAAGGATATAATTCTCACTCTCTTTAATGCATCTATAAAGTCCTGAACTTCAATTACTTTCAAGTCATAAACTAAAAACCGCCTGATTTCAACTATAACGTTAACATCATTTTTTATTGCACACTCAAGCAAATAGCCAAGAATGTAGTGCCTTATGGTTTCGTTTCTGTCACTTTGCTTCTTTAAGTTTTTCTTGATTTTAGAATTCTCCATCCTGTTTTCCTCCCGAATAATTATATTAGATTTTATGCTAAGCTCTACTAAGAATATATTACAAAATAGTTTAAATATGATTAATGTTTTTCCTTTATAACTTTTTTGGTAAATATTCTTAATATGTTTAAGACAAATCTTTTTAGTCTACAACCATACATATCACACCATACTACATTTATTCCAAGTAAAATAGCCGGTATAACATCATCAAAAAGATTATCACCTACCATTAACACCTCATACTTTCTAAAGCCTCTTTTTCTCATAAAGTCTTTATAGACACTGTACTTCGTAATTCCACTTTTACCAACAATCAGTTTCATTTTATACCGAAATTCTTTGAGCTCTTCACAACCTAAGATACTTTCATTTTGTTCGTTTTTAGTAACAAAATACATTCTCATATCATTATCATATATATATCTTAATGTATCTTTAGAATTGTCAAAAAAGATATGTTCTCTGTTATATTCTTTGAAATACACAGATTTAAATTTTTTGAAACTCTTAAAAGTCATAAAAGAATATATATGAAGAAGTATATTTTGCATGGTGCGGTTAGTAGGAAGAAGTCCTGTTTTTACAAGGTACATATTAACCTTATTTATTCCAAGTACCAGTCTTCCCCTTATTGTTTTATGAACATTGTCCAACCTTTTCATAGTCCTTATTAATGCATCTGTATTTTCTTTAACCAAGTCTTTTACAGTACCATCTATATCCATTAACACAACGGATATATTTGAATTATTATATATACTCATTTTATCCTCCTAAAAAATTATTTTTAGTTTATACAATTTTTAACTAATATATTTTACCACGTTTTACATAATTTTGCAAACCAGTATAAAACACACGTTGCATACGTGACATTTTATACTCAAAAAAAAGAACTCTAAAATATTACTTTTAAAGTTCTTTTCCGTATAGATTATTCGTACATCTCGTTCATGGTTGTCCGGTCAAGCTCATCAGGAATGCAAAAATCTTTGTCAAAGTTAAGATGCTGATTTTTTTCTTTTTCTATAGCCTGCCTTTGAAGTTCAGCTATTTCTGCATCAACTGCTTTTCTTACCTTTTTGGTTACCTTAAAATAATCTGCACCTTTTAAACAGATTCCTCCAAAATATTTAGAACGATCTCTTGGAAGTATTTCCTCCAATCTTGATTTTACTTCAAACACACTCATGGTTCTGTTAAAACTTGCTGTCATTCTTTCAAAATTTATGAGATCAGATTTCCGCCGCTTAAGAAAACTTGCAACTTCAGGAATATATGAAAATTCTGCTAATTCATCGCAACTTTCTGCATATGTTCTATCTATATCATAAATCAAATTGCCTAAGTTACTTGCAATTGCCATAACTTTTTCTCCTTTCTAAAAATTATTTTTTAATAGATTATTAATACATGTATATTATATCATATTTTTAAAGTTATGTAAACAGTTTTAAAAAAGCAACGTATTTTAATAAAAATTATAATTTTAAGTTGAAATTTATAATATATATATGTTATACTATATAAGTAATTTGCATAGGGGTATGATGCAATGGTAGCATGCCGGTCTCCAAAACCGTTCATGGGAGTTCAAATCTCTCTACCCCTGCCAATCATTAAGACACTTTTTAAGTGTCTTTTTTTCTATTTTATTACATTTTTTTGACATTTTTCTTTCATTTAAATATTCTGTTGAATTATTTTTTATTTTTATATATAATATTTTTATGTAATGATTACAAGGAGGAAAATATTGAATACTAGAGAAAATTTTAAAAACATTAAGTTATTTCCAATATATAAACTATTTGCATATGATTTACTTTTCTACTATGCAGTTCAAATGCTTTTCTTGCATAATGTAAAGGGAATTTCAATATCAAACATAGTATTGTTAAATTCAATATATTGTGCCTTTCAAATGATATTCCAAATTCCAGCAAGTTTGGTAGTAGATAAAATAGGATATAAAAAGTGTATAATTACTGGAAATGTTTTTTGTACAACAGCAATAATTACATACATCATTTCTAATTCTTTCTATACTGTAATGTTTGGTGATTTTCAGCTAGCTTTAGGTTTTGCCCTAAAAAGTGTATCAGAATCTCCATTTCTATTTACTGTAATGAAGAAAGAACATTTAGAAAGTAGTTCAGCAAAAGTTGAAGCAAAAGGCTCTTCTTTATATTTCTATACAGAAGCTTTTGCATCAATATTATCTGGATATTTATATATTGTTAGTCCATATATACCGGTAGTTTTGTGTGCACTTGCAATGCTAACTTCTACACTTATATCTATAAAATTTAATGATGCTTCTATTATAAAAAATGAAAAAGAAAAATTAAGCAAAGAAGATTACTTCTCAGATATGAAACACAGCTTTAAGTTTATATTTAAAAGTCACAGGTTAAAAGCATTACTTGTATTCTCTTGTGTATTTGCAGGAGTTATGGCAGTTGCATTAAACTTTTCAAAAGCATTTATGACAGATATTGGAATATCTTCTATAGCCTTTGGAATTATAACATCAGCACTTAGCATAATCTCTGCAATAGGCTCTACATACCAAGATAAATTTGAAAATAAAAGAAAGAAAAAAACACTTTCATACATTTCAATTATATATGTAGGTGTATTCATATTTGTAGGTATTCCTCACTTGATAGGGTTTAATGCAAAAATTTTGTTATCCATAGGTTTCTTAGTATTTGCCCTACAAAGTTTCTTTAAGGGAAGCTATAGAGTTATAATGAAAAAATATTTAAATAACTTTACAACTAGTTCTATAAGGCCAAAAATAATGTCTGTGTACTATTTATCCGAAATGCTTGGTACATTCGTTTTACTTTTCCTTGCAAGTAAAATGCTAGATATTGTAGATATAGGAATTGCGTATATTGTATTTGGTGTACTGTTCATGATGTTAATACTAATCATCTTAGAATATATGAGTACAAGACTAGGCTTAAAACCAGAGCAATATGAAGAAAAAGATATTAATTACAAAACATTAAAATAAAAGATGAGAAAATTCTTCTCATCTTTTATTTTATACTAACCTACAGTTTTATTTCTGATACTCACTCTGTTTTATTTTCAAATATTTCATCTTTGTTGCCATTCCACCTCTCATATGCCGTTCGCTCTTGTTCTTTAAAAGTATCTTTCTTACTGCCTCAGCAAGTTCTCCATCAAATTTCCAAAGCCTCTGAGTTACATCTTTATGCAAGGTTGACTTGCTCGTATTAAGTTCTTTTGCAGCTGCTCTTATTGTGCTATTAGTAACCACAATATACGACGCTTCTGTTATAGTCCGCTCTCTTATAACAGCCTTCTTGTCTTCAAACTTCTTTTTCATTTTAAAATCCTCCCTTTAAATTATATAATTATATATTAACTTACAAATATTTTTCACCATTATATCACATTATAATAGTTATGTAAATATGCTCGTATATATTCCAATATTTTTCACATTTTCAATATTATTTATCCACTTTTTCCTCCATTTACTTTACTTGTTTTTATATTACTTTTATGGTATACTTTGTAAGTTAATTGGAGGGATACTATATGTTATGTTCTGTTTGCAAAAAGAATATGGCTGTCATATTTGTAAATAAATTTGATAAAGACGGGAAAAATCCTACTTTAAGCGAAGGCCTTTGTGTTGACTGTGCAAAAAAAAGAGGCATTGACCCTATAAAATCAGTAATGAGTTCTGTAGATAATTTAACTCCAGAACAAATGGAAAATATAACAAAACAATTTGAAGGCATGCTTGGAAATTTTGATCCAGATTCACTTGGAAATATGTTTGGGCAATTTGAAAACATGAACTTTGAAAATTTTAGTCCGTTTGATACTCCCCCTGAGGAATCAAACGAAGAAAGTGGAAAAAATACAAAAACAAAGAAAAAAGAAAAGAAAGAAAATAAAAAAGCTAAATACTTAGATACATACGGAAGTAATCTTACCCTACTTGCAAAAGAAGGTAAGTTAGATAATGTTGTTGGAAGAGATAAAGAACTTGAACGTTTAATTCAAATATTAAATAGACGTTCAAAAAACAATGCTGCTTTAATTGGAGAACCTGGTGTTGGTAAAACAGCTGTAATGAATGGCCTTGCTATAAAAATAGCTAATAAACAAGTTCCTCAGAGACTACAAAACAAGCAAGTTTACTTACTTGATATGGCAGCAGTTGTAGCAGGAACTCAGTTTAGAGGTCAATTTGAAGCAAGAATGAAAGGAATTATAGATGAATGTAAATCTTTCTCAAATGTAATTTTAGCAATTGACGAACTACACAGTATTATGGGAGGAATTGATCACGATAATTCTATGAATGCAGCTAACATGTTAAAGCCAGCTTTAGCTACTGGTGATGTACAAATTATTGGTGCTACTACTTTAAAAGAATATAGAAAAACTATTGAAAAAGATGCTGCGCTAGAAAGAAGATTCCAACCTATTATTTTAGAAGAACCTAATTTTAATGATACATTAGAGATCTTAAAAGGAATTAAACCATACTATGAAAAACATCATAAAGTTATAATACCAGATGAAGCTTTGGTTCAAAGTATAGAGCTTTCTAAAAAATATATACATGATAGATTTTTGCCTGATAAAGCAATAGACTTAATTGACGAGGCTTGTTCACGTGTTTTCCTTGACAATACTACCTTAAACAAAATAGAAAATATTGAAAAGCAACTAGAAGAAGTCTCTAGCCAAATTGAAGATGCTGAATTTGAACTTGCCAATATAAATGGTGATGATAATCCTGAAACATATGAAAAAGCTGCTAATTTAAAAACTATGCAATGCACATTAAAAGCAAACCTTAATGAGTTAAATAAAAAAGCTAAAAAGCCGGTACTTTCATTCGATAATCTTGCAAGAGTAGTTGAACTTTGGACAAATATACCTGCATCTAGACTATCTAAAAAAGAAACTGATAAACTTTTAGCCCTAGAAGATAATTTGCATAAGAAAATTATAGGGCAAGATAATGCAGTTCATACATTATATAACTCAATACTAAGAAAAAGAGCTAATCTAAAAAATACCGATAACCCACCTTCATTCATTTTTGTTGGTCCTACAGGTGTTGGTAAAACTGCTTTAGTAAAAGCTTTAGCTTATGAACTTTTTGACAGAGAAGATGCTATTATTCGTCTTGATATGTCAGAATATATGGAACAACATAGTGTTTCCAAACTTATAGGCTCACCACCTGGATATGTTGGATATGACGAAGCTGGTTACTTAACAGAAAAAGTAAGAAGAAACCCTTATAGTATTGTACTTTTTGATGAAATTGAAAAAGCTCATCCAAGTATATTTAACATGCTTCTTCAAGTATTAGATGATGGCAGACTTACAGACTCTCAAGGTAAAACGGTATCTTTCAAGCATACCATAATTGTTCTTACTTCTAACCTTGGAACTAACTTTAAAAATGAAGGCTATGGTTTTTCAAATGCTTCTATAGAAGAAGATATGTTAAAAGAAAAAGTAAATCACGCATTAAAAGAATACTTCTCACCTGAATTTTTAAATAGAATTGATGATATTGTTGTATTTAATAAATTAACAAAATCAGACTCTCTAAAAATAACAAAATTAATGTTAGATGATTTCCTAAAAGGTCTAGAAAACAAAAAATTGCATATATCATATTCTGAAGATGTTGTTAAATTTATTTTAAATAAAGGTTTTAATGATAAATTTGGTGCAAGACCTTTAAAAAGAACTATCGCAAAAAATATTGAAGATTTAATTTCTTTAAAATATATAAAAGGTGAATTAAGTGAAAATCAAAAATACATATTAGACGTAGAAAATAATGAAATTATACTAAAAGACGAAGTATAATATATAAAACAAGAACTGGAAGTTTTAATTTCCAGTTCTTATTTTAACTTTTGTAATGTATACAGAATTATCTGTTTCAATCAAGTATACATTTTCATACAGTGCTTTTACATTCTTTACTTCAGATGTAGTTACCTGTTCAAGAAAGGCCTTATCTTCATGCAATCTTTCAAGGCTCATTCTTTTACCCACAAAAGTATAAGGTTTGCTGTATAGTGTTGCTTTGGCAAGCCATTCCTTTTTCTTTTTCTCAGGCTGTTCATTAAACCACACTGAGTTAAAGCTACCGCTCACTCCTTTTAAAGTTAAATTGGTTTGAAAACTTCTGACGTCTTCTCCTATAACCATGTACCGCTCACCAACAACAAGTTGATCGGGTTCATCGCAGCCGTAGTATGAATCTTTCCCACCGTTATACACTACCTTTTTTCCAACCAAACTACTCATGTTTACTCCTCCTAGATATAATTATATTTTGGTTAATAACACCTACATTAATATTATACCATTTTACTTTTGTTATGTCAACTTTGACTGACATAGTAAGAGGTACGCACTATATAAGTACGTACCTTCTAATATTATGCTATGGGTGCAACTTCATATACACATCTTTCTGTGTATACCCTATAAATGTCACCCAAAGATGTTCTTTCTATTTCTTTTACTTCGCCCGTCATAAATTCGTTTGTGTCTGATTTTCTTTTAACCAGTCTCATACAAGACCCAATTTTAGGAATAGTAGCTCCGTTCAAATAATGAAAGCCTTTATCTTCAAGTTTATGAAAGTTCTTTTTATCATATTTCCCGTCAATTCCTTCTAAGACTAAAAAGTCCTTTCCTCCTTCACCTGCAATAACTCTTTCGACACCATAAAGGCAGCCGAATTTTAACTTGTTACCTTTTTCACCTGATTTTCCTACGTAGCTTACTTTAAACATGCACATATTTTTTATCTCCCTTCAAAATTATTTTGTGGATAAATATTTTTAATACTTTACTATTATATCACTTTTTAAGTTTTATGACAACTAAAAAGTCATTTTTCGAGTTTTTTCGCTACATTTGGTAATTTCCTAAATGTGAATTTTCATTACCTATATACCTATAGCTATGACATGCTGTATCAACATCTGCATCTCCACTTTCATCTGCCTTTATTCTAGCTACGTTGATTTCCTTTAAAAGGCAAGTACAATCTTCTACACAGTTATGTGCACATGTAGAAACATTACAATTAATCTTTAAATTTCCATCAAATTCATTATCTTTTCTTTTTTTCATTTTATTCATCCTTTCTAAAAAAATTATTACATACATATTATTTACTATTTTTTTGCAATTATTCATAAAAAATATATTTAAAAAATTGAAATATTAAGGGTTTTGAAGTATAATACATAGTATATTTAAGGAGGATTATTATGTTAGATATAAAATTTATAAGAGAAAATGCAGATGTCGTAAAAAAAGCTGCAAAAGACAAACTATTTAATGTTGATATCGACAGACTACTTGAAGTTGACAATACATTAAAAACTTTAAATCAAAAACTAGACGAAATAAAAAAAGAAAGGAATGAGCTATCTAGCTTAATACCATCCTTATCCAGTGACGAAAAACAAGAAAAAATTAAATATGTTAAAGAGTTAAAAGAAAAAATTTCTGAAATGGAAAATGAAATTGCACCTTTAAAAGAAGAGTTCGATAATATTATGCTTACTGTACCTAACCCTACTCTTCCAGAAGTTCCAGTAGGAAAAGATGAAAATGATAATGTTGAACTTAGAAAATGGGGCGAAATTAGAAAATTTGACTTTACTCCTCGTGACCACGTTGAACTAGGTCAAATGTTAGATTTAATGGACTTTGCACATGCTTCTAAAATTGCTGGTGCTAGAACATATTATTTAAAAAATGATGCCGTTTTACTTGAAATGGCAATATGCAGATTTGTACTTGATAAATTAGTATCAAAGGGCTTTTGTCCTATGACTGTACCTGTTATGGTAAAAGATGTTGCAATGAGAGGAACTGGTTACTTCCCTCTTGGAAAAGAACAAGCTTATGCAATTACAGAAGATGATTTATACTTAGTCGGTACTTCTGAAGTTTCACTTGTTTCTTATCACAATTCTGAAACTTTAGATAAAAAAGATTTACCAATCTTCTATGCTGGTTACTCTAATTGCTTTAGAAGAGAAGCTGGAACTTATGGTAAAGATACAAGAGGTTTGTATAGAGTACATCAATTCACAAAAATAGAACAAGTGGCTATATGTGAAGCAAACAGTGATACTCAATATAAAATACACGACTTCTTACTAAATAATTCTGAAGAAATACTTCAAGACTTAAAAATACCTTACAGAGTTGTACAAGTTTGCACAGGAGATATAGGTATAGGTCAAATAAGGAAACATGATATTGAAGCTTGGATGCCTTCTAGAAATAGTTATTCAGAAACTCACTCTTGTTCTTCATTTAATGATTTCCAAGCAAGAAGAAGTAATATAAAATACAGAGATGATGATGGAACTACAAAATATGTTTATACTTTAAATAATACTGCTATTGCATCTCCTAGAATATTAATTCCAATATTGGAAAATTACCAAAATGAAGATGGAACTGTAACAATTCCAGATGTTCTTGTTCCATATATGGGTGGTAAAACAAAAATAGAGTTACCAAAAAAATAATAATGAAATATATAATAGCTTTCATTTATTTTAACAATATTTGAAAGCTATTTTTAAAAAATACAGAAAGGAAAAATAATATGAATTTTTTAAAGAATGCTATATTTATAAAATCAATATTTAATAAAAGAGACTTACTTCAAGATAACTTACCTACATTTGTTATGGTAGGAAAATCAAACGTTGGTAAATCTTCATTTATAAATGCCCTTACTAACAATAAAAAGCTTGCAAAAGTTGGTAGTAATCCAGGTAAAACAAGAAGTATAAATTATTTTAAAATAAACAATGAAATATATTTAGTTGACCTACCTGGATATGGCTATTCTAAAATGTCACTTAAAGAAAAAGAAAGCATAAACAAACTAACTAATAGCTTTTTGGAGAATAATTTAAATATAAGGCATATATTCTTTTTAGTAGATATAAGACATGAACCTACTGAAAACGATAGGGCAATGTATGACTGGATTGCTTCAAAAGAAATACCTTGCACTATAGTTGCAAATAAGGCAGATAAACTATCCAAAGCAAAGGTTCAAGAAATGCTTAGTGTAATAAGAAAAAAACTATTTGCAGACAGTGAAATTATAGCTTTCTCTAGTGAAACTAAAACTGGTGTAGATGAAATACTAAACATAATTGAAAATAACAAGGAAATATAACAGTACAAAGGCAGATACTTCATATAGTACCTGCCTTTAGTTTTCTAGGCTAATAATTCTAAATCTGTTTCTACTTCATCATTTACTGTTATTATTGTATTTTTATAATAACAAGGTATCTTAGGTATATTTATATCTTCATATATCGTTTGTTCTAGTTTATACATTTCCCCTGCTTCATTTATTCCTATATTTCTTACTATTTTTCCACTGCCAATATCTATATAATCTCTTGTTCCATCTTCCATACTTCTTATAGGTTCTTTTCCTTGCATATCAATGTATACTTTATTTTCATAGTTTTTAGTTTCTGCTACAACATAATTAGCATACCAAGCTTTTGTTGGTGATATGCCTTTTTCTTCATTATAATAACCATATGCAAAATCATGTAATATTATAATTCTCATGTATTTTGCTCCTTTTAACATAAATTGAGGTTTTCCTGAAACATTAGTAGTTCCTATTGTTCCTGATAAATTAGCAACATACTTTTTCCAAGAAGTACTAAGTTTTTCACGAAATATTAAACTATATAAATATGTACCATTATTATCATTTCTAGTTTGAGATAGAGTGCGACCTACTTCGAACTCTTTACCTTCCCATGCTTTATCTAATTTTATTACGTTATTTTCTGTATCCAAACTATTTATAACTTGTGAATAAAAGTATTGTGAATAAGTTTCATCTGGATATACATAACCAGTACTATCTTTATACCCCCAAACTATAAAACTTTTTATACTATCAGCCCAATTTTTCAAACTATTTACATGTACTTCCGTATCACCTTTTTTTAATTTTTGTGTAAGATAAGTTGTAGTATTGGGTCTATATATGCTATTGGGTATGTTAATAGCCTTTTTATCACAATCATAATATCTTATTCCAACATAATAAATAGCGTTTTGCCCATTATCCTTCGCATACAATGATACAGTATAATTATTATTAGTATCTATAGGAATATATTTTTCCCCTGTCAAATCTAACCTAGCATAATGATACATCAAAGAGTTTAAGCTTTTAGGAGGTTTATTTTCCTCATCAAATGTACCCCAAAGACTATTATTAAATGGTTTACCATTTTCCATATACCCATTATCTACAAGATTTTGGCATGTGATTATTTCTATTTTACCACTTTCTCCTACACTCTTTCCGGCTTCATTAGTTGCACCATATATCTTCCCATCAATCACACTAGTATTCTCTTCAGTTCCTTTTAATACAACTACATCATGTCCTGTATACTTGTCCATTTCTTTTACATCACATTTTTTTGCTATTTTTTTATACTTTTCTATAGTATCGGGTTTTAAGTATAGTTCTCCGCTTTTCACACATAACCAATCATTATAGCTTTCTGGCACTTCTAATCCTAATTCACTTACTCTGCTATATTCAGATACATCTTCATTATTAATTTTTTTCATTTCTAAGTATTCTTGTATATTTCTTATATTGTTTAGTATAACTGCTTCTTCAGACTTTGACATTATATTACTACCAGATATTGCAAGTATAATTGCTCCTGCTAGCACTATCATTATCACTATTGTTATTACTAATACTATTAATGATATTCCACATTTTTCATTTACTTTTATTTTCATATATTCCTCCCACTAACATGCAAAAAAGCTAGCTATACGTTTCCTTTTCGTGTAACTAACTTTCTATTATTTTTATTTATGCTTTTTAGAGCGCAAAAACCTCTATCTAGTTTATTTCTAGATATTACGTGTGTGTGTGTGTGTGTGTGTGTGTGTGTGTTACTCTCCCAGTGGTTTTAGGCTCTTTTGTTAACATATTTTTACCTCTTCTCTTTTAACATAAATATTTTACACTATATTTAATTTTTAATCAATATTAAATTATACTTTCAACAAATTCTTTTGCATTAAATACAGATATATCTTCTACTTTCTCTCCAGTTCCAATATATTTTATAGGTATATTTAACTCTTTTAATATACTAAATACTACTCCACCTTTTGAGGTACTATCTAGTTTAGTAAGTACAATTCCATCTATGCTAGTCCTTTCATAGAAACTTTTTACTTGTGATATTCCATTTTGACCTGTTGTACTATCTAATACCATATATACTTCTATTTTATCACTATCAATATTTTTTTCGATAGTTCTTTTCATTTTATCTAATTCATCCATAAGATTTTTCTTGTTATGAAGTCTACCTGCTGTATCACATATTAATATATCATAATTAGAATTTATAAACTCTTTAGAGCCATCAAACATTACAGATGAAGGGTCTGCATTTTCTCTTCCTGTAATACAATCTATTCCTAACCTATCAGCCCATACTTTTAACTGTTCTACAGCTCCTGCTCTAAATGTATCTCCTGCAACTAGTAGTACTTTTTTGCCTTGATTTTTGTACCTGTTAGCAATCTTAGCAATAGACGTAGTCTTTCCTACCCCATTTACACCAACGACTAGTATACATTTTTTATCTGTATTATTTTCTTCACTTTCGTTATTTTCTACACTTAGTATATTAATCATTTCTTCTCTTAAGGCTTTTTTCACATTTTCTTCAGATTTATCTTTTTCGCCTTTTATTCTTTTTCTTAAATTATCACATATTTCCATAGATGTTTCTATTCCTATATCTGCACATACTAAAGTTTCCTCTATTTCATCAATTATTTCATCTATTTCTTTATTTGAATTAAATATATTATTTATTGTATTTGAAAAACTCTCTTTTATCTTTGAAAAAAACATTTACTTCCTCCTAAATTTACTAAATTATATCATTTCTTAGTAAGGTTGTAAATGTTTTAAATTGCTTTTATACTTTAATATTTTTTATTCAATTTTGTTTTTATCAAAACGTTTTCTAAAGCCACACGTTTTACAGAGATTTTCAGTAAGTTTATTGATATTAAATCCCTCTACTATGTCCATACTTTTTTTAGAAATAAGTATTTCACTTAAAGGTGTATTAAATATATTTCCTAATAATATATCTGCATTTTGATCTAAACAACATGGAACTACATCACCATTTGACAAAATCGCTATCTGATTTTTTAGTCCTAAGCATGTCCCACTTTCTGAAATAATGTTACCATTTATGTCAGGCCACTTAAACTGAACATCTTGATTTAGAAACACATTATCATTTAGCTTAACAAAATTATGACTTTTAGCTAAATCATATAGTCTTTGAATATTGTATCTTTTTCCTAAATAATCTAGTATATGTTTATTCTTATCATTGTTTTTTATATCACTTATATTCCAAAGTCTATATGAAATAATAATTTTATCTTTTAATTTATCACATGAATTAAATATATTATTTAAATATTTTTCTACATCTATGTTATCATTCTGAGTAGCACTATGAATAGATATATTTATCTGCCTTACGCTTTTACTTTCTAATAGTGCATTAAGTGTACTACTCAGCAAAATACCGTTGGTTGTTAAATTAACCTTTATGTTATTTCTATCACATATTTCTAGAATTTCTTTAAAATTTGGATGAATAAGTGGTTCACCTTTTACATGCAAACTAATTAAATCTGTATATTCTTTAACCTCATTTATTACTTTTTCAAAACTTTCTGGTGTCATAAAAGTAGGCTTCCTCACAGAATCTGGACAAAACCTACAATTTAAATTACATACGTTTGTTATTTCGATATATATTTTTCTAAACTTTTTATTCACTTTATTTCAAAAATCCTTTTATAATTTCTTCTTCTGCTTCTTTTTCACTAAGGCCAAGTGTCATCAACTTAGTAAGCTGCTCTCCTGCAATTTTACCAATTGCAGCTTCATGTATCAAATTTGCTTCAACACTATTTGCTGTTATAGCAGGTACAGCCTTTACCTTTCCATTGTCTTTTATAATAGCATCACACTCTACATGGGCAAAGCACTTTTTGTTGCCATATATTTTAGAAATAAATTCTTGGTTAGAATCTTCTGTTGCAACAGACCTAGAAGTCACATGTGTACTTGCATTCTCACCATTTAATTTCACATCAAATATAGTTTTGGCAAATTGATTCCCATTTGTCATTATTTTTTCTTGAATAACCAAATTAGTATCTTTTAATAATTTACCCTTAGTAGTCCTTATAGAAGAGTTTACACCTTTAATTTGAACTGTTTCCATTTCCATACTAGAGCCATTTTTTAAGTTTACTTCAGTAACTGGGTTTAAAATTCTTTCCCCTGTTCCCTTTCCTTCGCCATAGTGCTTTTCAACATATTTAACATGTGATCCTTCTTCTAAGAAAAATCTATGTATTCCATCATGCTGAGCTTTCACATCATGGTCATTATGAATACCACATCCGGCTATTATTGTAACATCTGCATTCTTTCCTATATAAAAATCGTTATATACCACATCAGTAAGCCCTTTTGCAGTTATTATAACTGGAATATGTACTACTTCATTTTTAGAGTTTTCTTTAACTATAATATCAATTCCAGGTTTATCTTTCTTAGTTACTATATTTACATTATCTGTTACTTTTCTTTCAATACCAGCTCCATCTTTTCTTATATTATATGCTCCTGTTATTTTTCCATTTATTCCTGATATTATATTAAGTAATGATTTATCTATTTTGTTCATTCTTATCTCCTTTTACATTAAACTTGTGAGGACATCTTCTTTGAATAACACTAGGTAATATCTCGTCTCTTGTTCCTACTTTTGCTATTTTACCCCTACTTAGTACAATTATTTCATCTGCAATATTTAAAATTCTTTCCTGGTGAGATATTATTATACTTGTTCCTTTTACTTCTTCTCTCATATTTTCAAATACTTCTATTAAATTATTAAAACTCCATAAGTCAATACCAGCTTCTGGCTCATCAAATATAGTAAGTTTAGATTTCTTTATTGAAACAGAAGCTATCTCTATCCTCTTTAACTCCCCACCAGATAAAGAACCATTAACTTCTCTATCTATATATTCCTTTGGACAAAGTCCTACCCCAGATAAAGCCTTGTGTATTTCCCTTGTACTTATTTCTTTTCCTGCTGATAAATTAATGATATCTCTTACTGTAATTCCTTTAAATTTAACAGGTTGTTGAAAAGCAAAACCTATTCCTAATTTAGCTCTTTCATCTATACTTAAGTCAGATATGTCTTTTCCATTAAATATAACCTGTCCTTCATCTTGTTTGGTTATTCCCATTATAATTTTAGCAAGTGTAGATTTACCTGAACCGTTTGGCCCTGTTATAACAATAAACTTACCATTATCTATTTTTAAATTCACATTATCCAATATTTTTTTGTTATCTCTTGTAAAACAAATATTCTTTAATTCTAACATTTAATTTTCCTTTCATTTACTACAATATAAATTATACTACATTTATTATGTAATTGCTAGATTTAATATATTCCGAATTTAATTTTATAACTAAAATGTATCATATAACGTATGTTTTTTATTATGCTTGTCATCTTTACGTAATTTTGTTATACTATGAGTTATGGATAATGAAAATAGATATAACAAATTAAATAAATTTCTAAAAGATAAATTCGGTGAAAGAGTTTTAAAAATATGTATAGATGGGAACTTCACCTGTCCAAATAGAGACGGTAGCAAAGGCGTCAATGGTTGTATATTCTGTTCTAACAAAGGTTCTGGTGATCATATGCAAAAAAAATATATATCAGAGCAAGTAAAAAGCTACTTTAATAGTTATAGATCAAAAAGAGCAAATAAGTTCATTGTATACTTTCAAAATTTTACTGGTACTTATGATAGTTTATCTAACTTAAAATCTAAATATGATGCCGCTTTAATAGATGATAGAATAGTTGGCTTAAGTGTTGCAACAAGGCCAGATTGTATAAATGAAGAAGTAGCTAAACTCCTTAATTCTTATACCGATAAATATTATGTTTCTGTTGAATTAGGACTACAAACCTCAAATGATATATTGGGGGAAAAAATAAACAGAAAATATTCAAGTAGGGATTTTGAAAAAGCAGTACATATTCTAAATAAATATAACATAGATGTAACTACTCATATCATGATAGGACTTCCTGGAGAAACTAAAAAAGATATACAAGATACCGTTAAATTTTTGAATAACATCAATATACAAGGGTTAAAAATTCACTCTACATATATAGTAAAAGATACAAAATTAGAAGAAATGTACAATTCAAACCTTTATACACCAATTACACTTGAATATTATTTAAATAATTTAGTTTATGTCATAACTCACATTTCAAAAAATGTTGTAATTCACCGTGTATCAGGTGATGCACCAAAAGAATTATTAGTTGCTCCTAGTTGGAACTTACACAAAAAATGGATAATAAATGGTCTGGACAAAATATTAAGAGAAAAAAAATTATATCAAGGTATATATTACTGCTAAGTTACTCACTGCTATTTTTTCTTGTATTTTGTAGTTTTTTGTAATATAATTTAAATACTTTAAGGAGGAATATAGTTTGAAAAAAGAAATAAAAGAATTCAACAAAAAAAGTAAAGAAAGAATTGAAAAATTTGAAAATAGAGATGATGTAAAAAAAGTAAAAGGTGTTATGTCTGACTTTAAAAAATTTGCCATGAAAGGTAATATAGTTGATATGGCTACTGGTGTTATTATTGGTACGGCTTTTACAAAAATTGTTAACTCTTTAGTAAGTGAAATAATATCACCTATATTAAGTAAACTTACAGGTAAAGTAAATTACAATGATATGTTTTTAGTTCTGGGAAAAGGGGAATATTCAACATTAGAAGAGGCAAAAGCAGCTTCTGCTATAACCTTGAACTATGGGGTATTTTTATCTAACGTTGTAGATTTTCTTATTATAGCGTTTACTATGTTTATATTCCTACGCTATACATTTAACAAACGTTCTAAAATAGAAAATGAAAAAGCTACTCCTGCACCAGTTACAACAAAAAAATGTCCATATTGTATAACTGAAATAGATATAAATGCAACTAGATGTCCACATTGTACGAGTATATTGGAAGAAAAAATAGTAGAGTGATTTTTTTATTTACTAACCTAGGCCAAGTATTGGAAAAATATTTCCAATACTTGGCTTTTTTCATGACTTTTGGAAATAAAATGCATTTCAAATCATATTACTTGTATAAAAAAACTAACCACTTCAACGTGATTAGTCTTTTTGTTTATTTATGCTTCTTCTTTTACTTCCTCTTTTTTCTCTTCTTTTTTGTGTTCTTTTCTTTCTTTTATAGTGGCTTGAACTTTATCTAATGCATATCTTCTCATTATAGAGAAATTGCTAAATAATCTTGTACTAAATACTATTACTGCAGCAAGATAAATATCAACATCTAATTTTTCACCTAAGTACACAAGTGCAATGGCAATAAGTGCATTTCCAAAAAAACCTGTTAAGAATATACTTAAACTAAATTTTCTTTGAGTATTTGAAACAAGTGCTCCAAAAACAGTATCAATAAAAGCAAGTATTGCAACTGCTACATATTTAGAAATTGCATATGGTACAATTACATTCATACCAGTAACTATACCTAAAATAGCACATACTACTAATATTATTATTCCTACCATTTTACTTCCTCCTATTCTTCAACAACCGATGCCTTAGAGAAACTAAGCTTACCATCATATTTAGGTATTGTTATACTCTTCTCTCTTGATATATTTATCTTTATTCCATATATTTCAAAGCTATCTACTATTCCACCTTTTATATTTAATGCACTTTCTAAGTACTTTGCATTACCTATAGCCTTAACAGTAAAAGGTGCTGCTACCTTTACACCATTTACTTGTATTACTGGACCTACACATCTTATTGCTGTAGTAGCTATTATTCTCTGGCCATTTATAGACATAGCCTCCGCCCCTGCAGCGCTAAGTTCATTTACTATTGCCCTTAGATCTGTATCATGTATAAGCATAGATTCTGTTGAAATGTTATCAGAAACTGCCATATCACTATCATCTAGTGTAACAATTATTCCTTCTCCTGCTACATCTTTCATTCCAGAAAGCGCAGACATTTGATTTAATTGTTGAGTAAGTGAATTTATAAGAGTGTTGTTATTTGAAGAACTCGTTTTATATTCTTCAACTATTTCTAAATTCTTTTCATTTTCTTTCTTTAATTCTTCATATTCAATTTTTAAAGCAGTCAAATCATCTCTTAACTCGGTTTCTCTTTTTCCTTGCAAAGTTTCATCTGACCTATTTACTGTATTAAGTTGAGCCATAAAGATAAATGATAGGGCAAAAACAGCAAGTCCAATTAAAGTATATTGCCACACAGCATTTTTCTTCATAAAGTCATTTATTTTCTTAACATTATCAATTTCTTTTCTTTCTTTTAACTTCTCTACTATTTTTTTACTCTTTTTTACTTCGCCAAGTTTCTTCTCTTTTATCACCTTATTCACTCCTTTTTACCCTATTTTCTCTACAAATGTAGGATTATCTAATGTTAAATCTATTCTTCCACCTTTTCCTGAAACTTCTTTTAATATTTCTTTAAGAAGTCTCATTTTATACTCTAAATTAGTAGATACTTCCGTTACTACCTCTGTTTTGTAATCTAGTGTTAGTATTATTTTAGAATTTTCAAACTTAACACTTGTTACTTTTGACTCTATTCCAGAGTTTGTATAACTCTCGTATATTTTTTCAAATCTTTCAATTTTATTGTATTCTGTTTCCGGTATACTCTTTCCTACCTCTTCTCCTTCATTTAAGCTAAGTCCAAAAAGTGGTAGTTCATCCGGAGATATATCTTCTGCCTTTACCTTCTCTAACATTATACCATACTTGTCTACCCTCACGTATTCATTTGTATCTTTATTATTCACTACATACTTAGAAGTCCTTTCGGTAACAATAATTCTAAGTGTGCTATCTTTTCCAAGTTTTATTTTTACATTTTCTATATATGGTAATTCATTTAAAATATTATTTTTAATTTTACCTCTGCCAAGTAGTAGCATGTTCTTTCCTTCTTTAATATTTGCTACTTCTTTTATTCTTTCTGCTGTATAGTATTCTGAGTTTTCAACACTAATATTTTTTACTTTCAGCCTGTCCGATTTACAAACATAATAGCCACCAAAACCTAATGCAGCCAAAATTCCAAATATTAATATCCAAAACAAAAGTATTGCAAAGAATTTTTTGGCTTTACCTTTTTTCTTCTTTTTAGAAACCACTTCTACCTTTTTACTCTTTTTTGGTTTTCCCATATATATCACCTTTTTACTACATTTGAGATTTCACTATATATAACTTGTTCAACATCGTTTTTTTGCAAGCTTCTTGCTGCATCTGACATTATCTTTAATCTATCTTCTGAACCTATTATTTGCTCTATATCGTCATATAAAGATTGTTCATTGAACTCTGATTCTATCAATATTTTTGCTGCACCAGCATTTTCTAGTACCTTAGCGTTATAGTATTGGTGATTTTCTGCTGCATATGGGAATGGAACAAGTATAGCTGGTTTAGAAGAAAGCGCAAGTTCGGTTATAGTCATAGCACCCGCTCTTGTAATTAATAAATCAGCTGCCTTATACATTTTATCCATGTCAAATATAAATCGCTCTAATTTAATATATTTTTTTGAATCTTTTATATTTTTTAATTTTTTATTTATATCATCATAATTTTTCATTCCTGCACATAACACAATGAAAAACTTGTTACTCTGCTTATCAAGTGCAAGGTTTGTAACAACTTCGTTAAATTTTCTAGCTCCCTGACTTCCGCCGGTTACAAATATTATTTTTCTTCCATTTGCTAACTTCTCAAGACCTAACTCCCTTATGCATTCTTCTTTATCTAAAGAATCTATCTTTTCAGTATTAAATTTAGCAGGAGAACCTGTATAAATAACGTTAGACTTGTTTTTAAGTCTTAATTTAGTATCTTCAAAGCCAACTAACACTTTAGAAGCATTTTTTGCAAGCATCTTTACAGCTACACCTGGAAAAGCATTGCTTTCATGCAAAACATATGGTATTTTCATTTGTCTTGCAGCCATCATAACTGCTCCACATATATATCCACCTGTCCCAATAACAATATCTGGTTTAAATTCTTTTATTATAACCTTAGCATCTTTAATTCCAGCGATTGTATCAAAAACAGATTTAAAATTTTTCAAAGTAATTTTTCTATATAGCTTTCCCGTTCTTATGTGTTTTATTTCATAACCTGCTTTAGCAACTAACTCATTTTCAATGCCCTTTTCAGTTCCTATAAATAGAAATTCACTATCTTTTTCTTTCTCTTTTATGATTCCAGCTATTGCTATTCCAGGATTTACATGACCACCTGTACCTGCACATGCTATTATTGCTCTCAAAATAAAATACACCTCACATTCAAAATTGATGTGCTACTATTATACCTCTTATTTTGCCGTATGTCTAGATATATTAAGTAGTATTCCTACCGCGGCTAAGTTTATAACTAAAGATGTTCCACCATAACTAAAAAATGGTAATGGCATACCAGTAACCGGCATACTCTTAGTTACAACCGCTATATTTACTATTATTTGAAATGCAAACATTGCCGTGATACCAGTAGCTATAAGCATACCAAATAAATCATTGCATTTTAAAGCTGTTCTTACTCCTCTTATTATGAAATAGCCAAATACACATATTATCAATGTTGAACCCACAAATCCAAGTTCTTCTGCTGTTACCGAGAATATAAAGTCATTTTGTGCTTCTGGAAGCCATAAGTATTTTTGTCTACTTTGGCCTAATCCTCTACCGAAAAGTCCACCAGAACCTATTGCATAAAGACTCTGTGAAGCCTGCCAATTTCCTCCGGTAATATCATCATCTGGATTTAAGAAAGATGTTATTCTATCCATTCTAAATCCTTTAGCAAACAAAAATCCACCCATTGCCAAAGCACCTAGTAATACAAGTGGTATAACATATTTTGCCTCTAATTTCATTCCACTTGCTAAAAATATAACTCCAGTTATAAATGCCATAATAAGCATACCACTCATGTGGTTTTGAAAGAACATGACTACGCAAACCGCAAGGAAAAACATAGCCGGAATTATATATCTTGGCATACTAGTTAGTTTTTTATAATTATTTACAATGTATGTAGATAGGGCAAGTGTAAGAGCAACTTTCATAAGCTCAGACGGCTGAAATGTTGTAACCTTTAAATCAATCCATCTTCTTGCACCATTTGATTCCGTTCCTATTCCAGGTACTAAAACTAGTATCATGAGTAGTAGTGTGCCTATATAAATTATATATGCAAATTTAGAATATACCCTATAATTTATTTTAGAAATAGCAAGCATTATAACTACGCCAACAATTGCAAATGCTAATTGACGTATTAAAAAGTGATTAGAATTGTTAAATTTGGTAAGCGCATAGTATGAACTTGCTGATGCTACCATTATAATTCCCATACAAAGTAAAATCATAACTGAGAAAAACAGTTTAAAATCAAATGCTTTATCGCTACCTATGCTTGCTATATCACTGCTCTTTTTACCCATAATCTAAGCTATTCCCCTTTCTCTCATATTATATGAAATATGCAATCACGCAAAGAATTGCAGTTATACTCCAAAATATTGTAACTATTTTTGTCTCTTTAAGTCCTGATAATTCTAAGTGATGATGAAGTGGAGCCATTTTAAATAATCTTTTTCCTTTTGTAATTTTAAAGTATATAACTTGAAGTGCAACAGATAGAGTTTCTACAACTGGGATAAGCGCAACTATTGCTAAATATATTGGCATTTTCATTATTATTGCCATAGATGCTACCGCCCCTCCTAAAGCAAGCGATCCAGTATCGCCTAAAAACATTTTTGCAGGATACATGTTGAATATTAAAAAGGCAAGACTTGCGCCCGTTATAACACTTCCAAAGATAACCATATCTGTTTCATTATTTTTTATTGCAACAGCTGTAAAAAAGCCTATTATTATAGTAACTATTCCTGTAGCAAGACCATCTAAACCATCTGTTAGATTTATAGCATTACTTGTTCCTAAAAGTATGAATGTTATAAATATTACAAATATTCCTGTTGGTATTATTACATCTTTAACTGTAAACGGGATTATAATATCTGTGCCATATTTAAAAGTAACAAGATATAATAATATAAACACAGCTGAAACTACAAAAAGGAATATTATCTTTTTCATCGGAGATAGTCCTTCCGTATTTTCATATCTTAATTTTTTGTAATCATCTACAAAGCCTACCATTCCAAAACCTAAGAATGGAACTATAGCCATAGCAAGTTTTGGAAACTTAAAAGCTGCTACAGATAATATTATAAGAGAAGCTATTATTATAACTATTCCACCCATAGTAGGTGTCCCTGCTTTTTTCAAATGTGATTTTGGTCCATCTTCCCTTACCACTTGACCTACCTTCATTTTTCTTAAATACGGTAATATTATTAAGCTAAATAATATTCCAAGTATATACGCTCCTAAAAAAACTAGCATTTGTAATTTCATTATATATTCACTCCTATTTTATATATTTAAAAAGTCTCTATATTCTTATCAGGCATTTCATTTGCTATTTGTTTTACAATTTCTCTTTCATCAAACTTAATCTTTTTATTTCCTTTTAAAAGTTGATATGTTTCATGACCTTTTCCTGCAATTATTATAGTGTCATTTTTCCAAGCTATTCTCATAGCAAATTTTATTGCTTCTTTTCTGTTTTCTATTACTTTATATAGTCCCTTAGTTCTCTTTATTCCTTCTTCTATATCTTTCATTATTTTTTTAGGACTTTCTTCTCTTGGGTTATCTGTAGTTATAACAGTAAAGTCTGCGTACTTTCCAGCAATTTCACCCATAAGTGGTCTTTTTTCTTCATCTCTATTTCCACCACAACCAAATACACAAATTATTCTTCCTTTAGCGTATCTCTTGGTATTTTGTAATATAGCTTCTAAACTTGATGGAGTATGTGCATAGTCAATTATAACAGCAAACGTTTTTTGAATATCAACAACTTCACTTCTTCCTGGCACTCTAATTTCGCCAAGTGCTGTTAAAATGGCATCCATTTGTGCACCAAGCATACTTGTTACCGCAATTGCTGCAAGTGCATTATACACTGTATATCTTCCTGGAATGTTTATAGTAACTGTTTGAAGCATTTTATTTATATACATTTTAAAATCCACATAATTATTGTTTACTCTTACATCCACTGCCGTTATGTTAGCCTCATTATCCAACCCATACTTTGCAGTTTTACATTTAATCATTCTTTCTAACCTAGGTGTATATATATCATCACTATTTATAATAGCAAAGTCAGAATTTTCAAAAAGCTTTGCCTTAGCATTTAGATAGTTTTCCATAGTTTTATGATAATCTAAATGTTCTTGTGATAAATTTGTAAACACACCTATAATAAAATGTATGCCATATACTCTATCTAGGTCTAATGCATGTGATGACACTTCCATTACTACGTATTCCATATCTGCATCTACCATATCTTTAAGAAGCTTTTGCAAATCTAAAGATTCTGGAGATGTTCTAATTGCTTCTATTTTTTTATCTCCGTATGTGTTATATATAGTTCCTATCATTCCTGTCTTTTTACCAGATACAAGTAAAATATCTCTTATCATATAAGCAGTTGTTGTTTTACCTTTTGTACCAGTTATTCCTATCATTTTCAATTTACTTGCTGGATTATCATAATATTTTGCTGCAAGCTTTGCCAAAGCAATTCTAGTATCTTTTACTTTCACATAAGTAACATTTTGATTCTCTGGTACCTCGTAGCTTTCCTTTACAACAATACTACTTGCACCTTTTTTAATTGCCTCTTCTATATAATCATGCCCATCTTCTTTAAGTCCACTTATTGCGACAAACAAATCTCCACTTTCTATTTTCTTAGAATCATACTCTATTTTATTTATTTTTACATCTGAATTTCCAATTACCTCTTTATCTTCAAAATCTTCTAATAAATACTGTAATAACATAAACTTTACCTCTCTTTATATAAAATATATCTCTTCTGTTATTCTTAACTCAAGATTAACACTCACTTCTTAATGCAAATCTGTTGTATCCACAAATTTGACAGTTACTATTGATCCTTTTTGAACAACATCACCTGGACTAGGATCTTGAATAATAGCATTTCCATTACCTACTATTCTAATATTTAATCCTGCATTTCTTAATATTTTTGTAGCAGATGCAATATTCTTATCTCTTACATCTGGAACTGTCACAGTTACTTTTTCCTTATCTTCATTTCTATACACTCTAACAGTTGAGCCTGATGTAAGGCTTGCTCCTACCTTAGGTATTTGATCAACTATTAAATCGTTTTCTTCAAATTTACTATCTGAAGAAATAGAAAAGCCAAGTGATTTTAAAGCTTCTTCTGCCTGTTTATATGTCTTTCCTGTTAAATCAGGAACTAAAATTTCTTCAATATTGTTTTCTTCTAAAGTATAATCAGGATTTACATCTAAGTATCTTAGAGTTTCATCAATTATATTAGAAACTACCGGTGCACAAACTGTTCCACCTTGATGTCCTTGTGGTCCTGTTGGATTGTATAAGTTAAATATTACACATATTTCAGGATCTGTAACTGGCGCTATACCAACAAATGAAGCCATATACCAAAGGTTACTTCCTCTGCCCTGTTCACCTGTTCCTGTTTTTCCTGCAACAGAATAGCCTCTTACTTTTGCTGCTTTACCCGTTCCTTCCTCAACTGTAGAATACAAGGCATCCAGTATACTAGCTGCTGTTTCTTGCGATATAACTCTTTTCTTTATTTTAGGCTCCGTTTTAGAAACCAAATTACCATCTGAAGTCCTTATCTCACTTACAACATAAGGAGTTACTATTTCTCCACCATTTGCTACAGCGGCTGCCGTAACTAAACTCTGAAGAGGAGTTATTTGGAATGTCTGACCAAATCCAGTAGTTGCAAGATCTACTTCTGTCATTGTTTCAGGGTCATGTAATATTCCTCCGACTTCTCCTGGTAAATCTATACCAGTTTTATCTTTTAAATTAAATGCTTCTAAATACTCACAGTATTTTTTTATCCCTATCTTAAGCGCAGATTGCATGAATACTGGATTACAAGAATTCATTATTCCCTGTCTTAGACTCTGAGAGCCATGACTTCTAGGATGTCTCCAGCATCTTATAGTCCAACCTCCAACTTTTAGTGCACCAGCACAATTGAATGCATTTGGCTGATCTATTGTTACTAACCCTTCCTCTAAAACTGCTGAAGACGTAACTATTTTAAATGTAGAGCCAGGCTCTGCAGTATTAGATATAGCTTTATTTCTCCATATATCAGAAAGAGCTTCAGATTTTTCCTTAGCTGACATTGAATCCCATTTTGACATAAGTTCCTCTGTATTAGGTTCAAATGCATTATTTGGATCAAAGTCCGGATATGTTGCCATAGCCAATATTTCTCCTGTTTTAGGGCGCATCATTATTATTGTTCCGTAATTTGCAACATTTTCCTTTACAGCTTTTGCCAAATTTTTCTCAACTATACTCTGTATTGTTGCATCTACAGTTAGTACTAAATCATAGCCATTTATAGGAGCAACATATTGCTCTTCCTTGTATGGTGTTTCTCTTCCTTTTCCATCTGCACTTCCAACAATCTTCCCTGGCACTCCTGAAAGTTCATTGTTATATTGAAGTTCAAGTCCATAAAGTCCTTGCCCATCTGTTCCTGTAAAACCTAACACATGTGAAAGCAGATTGTTATATTGATAAATTCTTTTAGAAGATTCATCTACTTTAATTCCGTTTATTTTATTTTCAAGTACATATTTATATACTTTTGTAGCGGCCTCTTCATCCACTTTAGTTTTTATAGTAACAAGTGATTGTTTTTTATTAAGTTTAGCTAAAACTTCGTCTTCTTCAAGTTCTAACATATCCGCTAAATCTTTGGCAACCTTTTCTTTATTCTCTACATCATTTGGAACAGCACTTACAGTATTAGTAGAAATACTTTGTGCAAGTTTCTTTGTATATGTAGCATCGTATATTGTTCCCCTAGTTGCAGCAACACTTCTATCTCTAGTTTGTTGTTTATATGCTTTTTGTTCGTAATAATCACCTTTTATAACTTGAAGATAGAAAAGTCTTCCAACAAGTGCTATTAACAAAACACATAAACATATAAGTATAACTTTAACCACCTTTTTATTTTTAACACTAGCAAACGCCAATAAATTCACCTCTTAATTTTTTCATTATTATATCATATATACATCAATATATTCTACGTTTACATCACATATTTTAGAAGTTTTTTTATAAATTTTACAAATACATATTAAATACTTTGTTTGATTTTAAATTTATTACTAAAAAAGAGGCAAACCACATACCTATATATGTGTCATTTGCCCCTGCAATCTTAAAAAATTCCAATTATATATTAAAGAGTATTAAAAAGCACTCTTTATTGCTCCTTTTATTTTATCTACTAAACTCATAATCATATTTACGCTAGATGTCTTTTTTACACTTTCTTCATTTTCCATGTTTATATATATAAGTTGACTTTTTTCTGGTTTCTGCATTCCTAATTGTTGCTTAGCGTACGCTTCAACATAATTTACATCCATAACCTTTTCTACCGCTATTTGAGTAGTAGCAAGTTCTGACTTTGCAGTCTCTAAATCATCTTTAAGTTGTTGTACTTTAAGATTTTTTTCACTTATAAGATTATATCTGTAAGTAACTATCATAAGCATGGCAAAAATAGCTAACGTTGTTAAAACTAATGTAGCTTTATTACTTTTAATATTTATATTTTTGTTCTTTATTAATTTAAACTTTTCTTCTTGCTTTTTTACAGTTTTCTTCACAGGTACAGATAAATCATAAAGATACTTTCTCTGAGCTACCATTAGCTTTCCCCTTTCTTAGTTTCTTTCAAATATTCTAAGTTTTGCACTTTTTGATCTTGAATTAATCTCCATCTCATAATCAGTTGGTAAAATAGGCTTTTTGGTAATTATCTTTCCGTATGAAACATAATTACATACACATTTAGGTAAATCTTTTGGACATGTACACTTCCCTTGCATTTTTTCAAACACTCTCTTAACAATCCTATCTTCTAAAGAATGAAAAGAAATAACACAAAGTCTGCCACCTGCATTTAAAGCTTTCACGCAATCTTCAATTCCATCTTCTAAAAGCTTAATTTCAGAATTTACTTCTATTCTAATAGCTTGAAAAACTCTTTTAGCAGGATGACCTTTTTCTTGCAATGCTTTCTTAGGAACACTTTGCCTAATAATATCTACTAATTCCAAAGTAGTAGATATTTCTTTTTCTTCTCTTGCTTTAACAATTCCTCTAGCAATAGATTTAGAAAACTTTTCTTCTCCATAATCGAAAAATATTCTACAAAGTTCTTCTTCAGAATAATTATTTACCACATATTTTGCCGTTATTTTATCTTCTTTATTCATTCTCATATCTAGATCTGCATCATGCATATAGCTAAATCCTCTGCTTGCTTCATCAAGTTGATATGACGAAACTCCCAAGTCTAGCAATATTCCATCTACACCAGATATGTTTAATTCATTTAATATATTTAAAATATTTACATGATTATCGTGAACAGCAATAAAATTACTATAACCAGATAATCTTTCACTTGCGACTGCTAATGCTTCTTTATCTCTATCTATACCTATAAGTTTGCCTGTATTATCTAACTTCTGTAATATTATAGATGAATGACCGGCGCCACCTAATGTACCATCTACATATATGCCGCCTTGTTTAATATTTAAACCATTTATACATTCATCTTTTAATACTGGTATATGATTAAACTCCATTTTTTTCTCCATTTAATTAATTTTAAATCTTTTGTTTATTATATTTTTTATCTTTTGTTTTTTAATAATTTCTTCTTTTGTAGAGGAGAATTGACTTTTGTATATTTGTAATCATTAGTTTTACTTTGTTATTTCTTTTGTTTACTTAAAATCTTTTGTTTATTATTTTCTTTTGTAAAATATATAGCTAAATGCCTAAATCTGACATTTGACTAGCAACCTCTTCAACGCTGATATTATCTTCACTTGTATAATTAGACCATTTTTCTCTATCCCATATTTCTGCTCTAGTTATAGCACCGATTACTACAACATCTTTAGATAAACCAGCATATTCTCTTAAATGTGCAGGCAAAACTATTCTTCCTTGTTTATCTAACTGACACTCTGTTGCTCCTGCAGCAAAGAATCTAGTAAATACCCTAGCATTTTGATTTGTAAGTGGTAAAGCTTTTAACTTAGCTTCAAAAGTTTGCCACTCTGAAATAGAATAAATGAATAAGCAGTTGTCTAAACCTTTTGTTACAATAAAAGTGCTACCTAAGTCATCTCTAAACTTAGATGGTACTATAAGTCTTGATTTTTCATCAATTGTATGGTTATATTCACCTAGTAACAAAAGTTTCACCTCCTACCACTTTACTCCACTTTACTCCACCTGTACCCATATTGTAGTATAAAAAAAAATAAAATGCAATACTTTTTTATAAAAAAGTTAATTTTTTCATAAAAAAGATTGCATAATTCTAATTCAAAAAAATACTTATATATTTTTTATATTTATAATAATTTATTATTTTACTATTTACTTTCTTCTAAATATTTATAATTTAACCCGTTACCATCAATAACTACACTTTCACCCAGCTCTTTTTCTAAATCTTTTCTGGTATTACCTGCAATATTTCCACCCTTTCTTGCTATTTTAATATTATCATTTAACCCTTTGGGATTTTTTCTTTTGGCTATTTCTCTAGTTGCTAATTCCCCTAAATCGGCAAGCATCACTTCTACATCACTCATATTATCTCTTAGTGATTCCTTTCTAAGCCCTTTATATTCCTTATACTGCTTTGCCGTCATTCCAGCCCAACCTTTATATATTTCATTTGTTAAAATAGCAAATTCACTAGTTTTAGTTATTCCACCATCTTTCCATATATCAGTAAGCTCTCTTCTATCTTGAATACTTTTAATTCTTTTATCTATCCACTTTTGATCATATCCTTTTGCTTTGTACAAATTAATTGCTCTTTGTACTGCAATTGATGGATCAAAAGTTTCGTCAATTCTCTCACTACCTAACTTCGCTAGCCATTGTTTTATTGGTTCTGCATTTTTACTTGGAACAGATTCAATAATTCTAAACATTCCCGCAATGTCAACAACATCTGTTCTATAGTATTTCCCATCTAATGATTTCAGTTTGAGTTGTCTAGTAATCCTAGACAACTCAAATAATTCTTCTTTTTTTATTTTATTTTTTAACCAATTCCAATATTTTCTTGGACTATCACTATTAG
The DNA here is from genome assembly GCA_934149365.1 of uncultured Clostridia bacterium. Lineage (GTDB taxonomy): Bacteria > Bacillota > Clostridia > TANB77 > CAG-465 > CALXJE01. The sequence continues at coordinate 96,136 of CAKPEI010000001.1, read as the reverse complement.
CAAGGACCCCAACAACATCTACAACACTTACATAGTACTTTTCTTGTTCATTATCCCAAACTGTTCTAATAGTTTCGTTATTAAATATTTTATTTACTAATTGCATTTTTCCTTTATTCATATTTTCCTCCTAATCTTACTAACGAACCGCCTTTAATGACTTCTGCCTTAATTTTTCTATTTCTTTTTCACTTAGTTTAGTTACTCTTGATATAAACAAATTATCCATTCCTTCTCCTATTAGTGCTTTTGCTGCTTGCTCCATTCCTTGTTTAGTTCCTTTTTTTATTCCACGTTTTTCTCCTGCTGCCTCGCCTTTTTCATAGCCCCATTCTTCTGCCGTTCCCATTTCTAGTATGTATCTTTTTCTTAGTATTGCTATTCTTCTTGTCTCCCAATCTCCTGCTAGTATCTTTAATTCATCTTCTGCTTTTTGTATACATTTATCTTTTGACATTTCCTTTAATACCTCCTTATTCTGATTTAAAAATGCAAGCCATTTATATGTCCCTTCACTACATTTGGTCTTGTCCATTTTATTTAATTCCACTACATAGTATTTATGCATTTTGCTAAACTCTTTTGTAGTATTTTCTCTAAATACCGTTATTGTTTCATGTACTGGTCCTTCAAATTCTGGATACATATTAAAATCTACTAAAAACATTATTATCTTTTGATTTATCTCTGAATATCTATCTGCTTTTTCTAGTCTTTCTGATGTTAAATAACTTGCATATGCCATCATTCTTTCTGGCAGACCTTTTTGTCTACCCATTTGTATATCTACATCTACTTCTGTCCCATCTTCTAGTTCTACTAATACGTCTAGTGAGCCATACTTACCATCTGCTCTTAACAGTCCTACTCTTGCTTCTCTTAATACATTTTTACACTTTATTTTTTGATTTAGGAAACCAGATAGCATATCTTCTATTAATATCTCATTTCCTTTTTTTCCAAATAGTGTTTTAAACACTACATCTATTTTAGGATCTAGTCCCTCTTCACATTGTAATTTTTTACTTTTTCTTTTCATCTATTCCTCCTTTATTATATCATCTACCAGTTGTATTTCCAACACTACAAGATAATATTTTGTTTCTTATTAATAATCAACATAAACAAGATACTTATAGAATACAAACGTATATTACGATTTACTTTAAATAAAACAGCTAATAAGATTTAAATATTAATAAATAAAATTTTTAGAAATAAAAAACTTTTATGATTTAAATAAAAAAATAACATGTGCATTATATATACTAAAATTTTATATTGCAACACCTTTTAACATTTTTCTACATTTACGACAAAACTAGACGAAAAAATGGACACTAAACTTTTATTTTCTTAAGTTAATAAGCTACTCACAAAAATAGCTGGTAGCATTTGCTACCAGCCATTTTTTATCATATAAGTTTTTCTCTAACTTTTCTAATAAAACTATTTTTTCTGTCTGTAAGTTTAATCATACACCGATTAGAGTAACTTACCGTCACCTTTTCAAATTCTCCATCATATACATTTATTCCATCTGATATAATCTTAATATTACTGTCATTATCTGGTTTCAGTGTAACATCTATACCTTTAGGGATGCATATACTCTTAGGAAGACAACGTATTTTTCTATTTACTATTGCTTCGCTCGGAGTCATTTGTATCATCTCTATGTCAGGATAAATTATACTACCAACTGATGATATATTATGAGCTGTAGAACCTGTTGGTGTACAAAAGATCAATCCTGTTCCAACAAAGTTTTCTAAGAACTCACTTGCAATGTAAACAGAAACTCTAAAAGATTTATCCATATTGTTCATCAAATTAAATTCATTAATAGAATAAAACTCATATTTTTCACCTCTGTTTTCCACTTCAAGTTTTGCAAAATATACTTTCTGTTCATCGTAGTTAGGCATATTTTTGACAAATTCCTTAGGATCTCTGATATCAAAATCTTGCATAAATCCTAATGTACCGCAGTTTACTCCAATATACTTGCTCTGGGCATTGTACTTACATAAATCAAGCCACCTAAGTAATGTTCCATCTCCTCCAAACCCTATAACTACATCTGGGGTTTCATCATTTAAAATGTAACCTTCTGTAGTCAACTCTTTTTTAACCTTCTTACATATTTCAAGGGCCTTACTTTTCTCATTGTTAACATATAGGCTAAATGTTTTAATCATAGAGACACCTCCCTAAACTTAGAAACAATTGTCGCTTTTTTATTCACCAAGTTACCATTTTTTCCACTTGCTATTTGCAAACCGGGCTTTACAATAGGTCCATGATAATCACTACCAACGCTGGTTAAAAAGCCATACTTCTTTTGCATTTTTTCAAGCTCGTAAACCAACTTTTCTGGGTTACTACTATGGTACACTTCAACAGCTGAAAGGCCTACCTCCATAAGCTCAAATATATACTGTCTTAACTCATCTACACTTTTATTAAGAGAAACCGGATGAGCAAGACAAGCTATTCCTCCTGCTTTTGTTATATATTTAATACATTCCTTGTCTGTAGGTATCATCTTTCTTTTAACAACCTTATCACGAATTGGATCAAGTAATCTTGAAAAAGCCTCCTCTACATTTTGAACATAGCCATACTTCAAACAAAGTTTTGCAACCTCAGGTCTTCCTATATTTTTACCCGGCACAAATAATCCTTCTACGTCTTCATCTTTAAATTTAATTCCAAAGTTTGAATAAAGTTCTGATATTATAGACTTTATTCTTCTAACATTGTCTTCCATTATAGCTTTTGTTATCTCGTTTAAAGATGTATCTTCCAAATCAAAATCATATCCCAATATATGTTTTGTTACATTAGCCGGAGCCTTTGCATTAAGTTCTATACCAGATATTATTTTAATATTTGAATTCCGCTTAAGCTGCATAACCTCTTTACTTCCACCAAGATTATTGTGATCAGTTATAGCAAATATATCCAGCTTAAGCTTATCACACATCTCTAAAATCTGACTTGTTGTATACTCGCCATCAGAAAAAGTACTGTGAATATGCAAATCAACTTTCATTATTTTTCCCTCCTCATTTTTATAGCCATATTTTTTTCTACAATCGGATGTACAAAGCTTTTTATACTCTTCCCAAGTCTACTTAATTCTTTTACAGCAGTAGAAGAAATCGTAGTTTTTCCTGGGTTAGCAAAAAACGCCACCGTATTTATTTTGCCATCACTTATACTTCTGTTTAGCTCTGCAAGTTTTAACTCCTCTGCAAAATCTGTTAAGTCTCTAAGTCCTCTTATCATTGTTTCACAGCCATTTTTTTCCGCCACATCTACCGAAGCAATGTTACCGTCTACTGTCACAACTTCTACCTTCCCATTATCTTTATAAATATCAGATATCATTTTTGCTCTTTCATTCATATCAAACATACCTGATTTCTTTTGAGAATTCACAAAAACACCTATTACTACAATGTCATAAACTTTTAAAGCCTGTTCAATCACATCCATATGACCATAAGTTATGGGATCAAAACTTCCAGGGTACAATGCTTTTTTCATAAATATCACCTACTACCTTTCTTAAAGTCTCAATATTGTCGTTATTTTCAATAACATAATCAAAAAACATTTCTTCATAATTTACGCTGTTTAAATCTCTCTTAATATATTTTTCAGGAGAGATTTTGTCTCTTTTAATAGCCCTATTTAATCTTACAGAATATTCACTTGTAACTAAAATTTTAACATCACACATATCATAATACTTAGTAAGTGGAAGGAGTGCATAATCTAGCAGGACTATTTCGTTTTGAGATATATACTCATCTATTCTTTTTTCCATATACCCGTACGTTATCTCATATAACTTTTGCATCATAGCTTTATCACTAAAAACTATATCTGCAATCTTTTTTCTGTCCACTTTTCCTTCCTTATTAATTACACTCCTGCCAAAGTGTTTTATAACATTTGCTCTTACATTTGTATCTTGATATGCGTTATGCCCTATTTTGTCAACATCTAGAACACTAATTCTTGAACATTTTTCTTTAAACAGTAAACTTATTTCAGTTTTACCACTACCTGATTTTCCCATTAGACCAATCAGCATATAATCATCTCCTTTGCTTGTATTATATTATACAAAATGATATAATTCAAATATATATTATTTATACAATACATAAGGAGTGATTATGATGAATATAGATATTGAACTATACAAAGTTTTCTATAATGTAGCAGAATTTCAAAATATTACTAAGGCAGCTCAAAATTTATACATTTCTCAACCAGCTGTTACAATGAGTATAAAAAAGCTTGAAAATCAACTTGAAACTAAATTGTTCGTTAGAAATAAAAAAGGAGTTACTTTAACTAGTGAAGGAAAAGTACTATTTGAATATGTAAAACAAGCTATGGAGAGCTTACGTTTAGGTGAAAATAAAATTGAGAATTTTAAAAAGTTAGAAACTGGAAATATACGTATAGGCATTGGAACAAATTTAGCGAAGTTCTTCTTAGCACCTCATCTTGAAAAATTTCATAAATTATACCCTAAAATAACTGTATCTTTAGACACAAGTATGACAGACACTCTTATTTCCAAACTAGAGCAAGATAAAATAGATATTGCTATAATAGCTGACACAAATACTAATTGGAAAAATTTAAATGTAGAGTATTCTGAGGAAATACAAGATATATTTATAGCAAATAATTCATACAAAGATGTTATTAATAAAGAAATATCACTAAAAGAGTTAAGTGCTTACCCACTTTTATTACAAGCTGCACACTCACATACAAGATGTTTCCTAGATAATTTTGCTAGCAAAAATGGTGTAAAATTAAACAGTATTATGGAGCTTGCAAGTTATTCTCTAGTTATTGAATTTGCCAAAATTGGTATGGGAATTGGATTTGTTACAAAAAATTATGTTCAAGATGAGCTGAATAAAAAGGAATTATTTGAATTAAGGGTAACTCCACAAATTCCAAAAAGGAATATACTTGTTCTAACTAAAAAAAGCTACTTGCCTAGTTTTAGTGCTTCAAAATTAATTGAGGTTATTAATCAAAAATCATAACTCAAGATTATATTATCTATCACTATCTTTTATATTTACGCAATTGAATTTTACATAATTAGATGGTATAATACTAAACAGAAATATTTAGTATAACTAAAAAATAATTTTGAAAGTGAGGAATTTATATGAAACCTTATGATGTTGGACTTATAGTCGGGAGATTTCAACACTTCCACATCGGTCACCGGTCACTTGTTGAAAATGCATTCAAACTTTGCGACCGTGTCCTTATTTTAGTTGGCTCTGCACAAGAGTCTGGTACTTTAAGAAATCCTTATCAAACTTCTACCCGCATAGATGTAATACGGGAAATCTATGGAAGAGATAATGATTTTCTCCAAGTAAAAGAATTGAATGACCTTACAAACGAAAATGACATCACCGCAGACTGGGGCAGATATGTTCTCAAAAATGTAAAATACCATATAAGGAAAGAACCTTCTCTCATGGTATACGGTAATGATGAATTCAGAAGTAAATGGTTTGATCCTGAAGATATTCAAGATACAGCAGAACTTGTAATTCCCAGAAGCAAGATTCCTATATCGGCTACCCTTTTAAGAGAAGCTTTATTAAAAGACGACTTCGAGTATTGGAAAAAGTTTGTAGACGATAAAACTCATAAAATGTACGACAGATTAAGAAAAGAACTTTTAATGACTGAACCGTACAGAGAAATGTTTAACAACATGCTTAAGTAAAGGAGGCATTTCAATGTTGAATTTTTTAGGTATTGGCTCCTGCTTTAATGTACAAATGGGTAATACTTCTGCTTATTACAAAAAGGGAAAAAAACTAATATTGTTTGATTGCGGTGAATCTGTGTTTGAACGTATAATTGAAAAAAATCTTTTAGACGGTATATCAAGTATTGATATATATATTACACATTTTCATTCAGATCATATAGGCAGTCTCCCTTCTTTAATCTTCTACCTAACAATGATACTTAAAATAAAGCCAACTATTTACTTTCCGACAGATACCCTAAAATCATTTCTTAATTTAAGTGGAGTCTCTACCGATCTTTATAATCATGTAAAAATTAGAAACATACCACACCAAGTTTATTTTGTGTATCAAGACCATTCTAAATATATACCTGCCTTTGGCTATATTTTGTATCTTGACGGTAAATATGTATATTACGGCGGAGATGCGGAAACATTCAATTTAAAAAATCTTGAATTAGCTCCCAATAAAAATGGTATGTATTGGGAAGATAAAGATATTGTGATTTCCAATTTCTATATTGAAGTTACAAAATACCAATTAAATGCTCACATGAATGTACATGAACTTGCAAAAATCTTTCCACAAAGCACAAGGAAATTTGTAACTACCATGCACTTTGATGATGAAGAAGTTATGGAACTTGCGAAAAATCTTGGCTTTAAAGTAGCAGCTATAACATAACATAATACCCTAGCACTTTAATATGTGCTAGGGTTATTTTTATACTTACTCTATTTAATTTTTTTAAAGCACATGTTAAAATATATTTAGGTGAATGAATATGATAATAAATGTAAATAACGTAAACATATATTATGAAATGTGTGGTAAAGGAGCTCCCATAATCTTACTTCATGGGAACTCAGAAAATATTGACATTTTTGATAAGTTAGTAGAAAAATTAAAACTCACTAATACAGTTTATTTAATAGACAGTAGATGTCATGGTCAAAGTGAAAATACTAAAAAAATATCATATGAATTAATGGCTCAAGATGTGATAGAATTTATACAAAAGCTAAACATATCTAAACCAATATTATATGGCTTTAGTGATGGTGGTATAATATGTTTATTAATAGCAATAAAAGAGCCACATTTACTTAGTAAAATTATATTAAGTGGAGCTAATATTTTCCCAAAAGGTATGTCCACCTCTTCTCTTCTTTTATGCAAAATAATATACTTTTTTACAAGGAATAAACTATATAAAATGATGTGTTATGAGCCAAATATATCTTTAGAAAGTTTACATACCATTTCTATACCAACCTACATTTTAGCAGGAGAAAATGATGTCATAAAATATGAACATACCAAACTAATTGCAGATAATATAGAAAATAGTACACTAGAAATATTACCAGGTGAAAATCATTCTAGCTATGTAGTTCATAGTGAAAAATTATACAATATAATTAAAAAGTATATATAGCAAAAAAAGTAGAAGAACTAATATATTCTTCTACTTTCATTTATATATATAATTTCTACTCTTCTCCCTTTGGAAGTTCTTTAAAGAAATCTCTTTTATTAAAACCAGCACATAAAAATCTTCTAAAAGCTTTACCGTTAGTAAGCCATGTAAAACGAGCCCCGTTTTTTGTATTATTTATCATTTTTTCTACTAAGAATTTTGCTATTACATCTGGATAATCTCCCAATATATTGTATACTTTCTTTGTTTTTTCTGGTAATTCAAATTCATTTTCTCCCATAGAGTGAGTTATAAAATTAGTTATCATTATACCTGGAGCAAGCATACCTATTAATATTGGCAGCTTTTTTTCCTCTACTTCTTTTGCAAGAGCTTCTAAAAAATATGTAAGTCCTCTTTTACTTGTTCCATATATAGAAAGGCCTAACATTTTTGCGTCATTACTACCATAGCCTTCCACTCCATATATTTGCCCAAAGCCTTGCTTTATCATTTGTTTCATTGCTATTTTAGAGCCAATTATAGCTGACTTTAAATCAATATCTATTAACCTATCTATACTTTTTGTTTCTACTTCCCATATAGGAACCATATTTTGATTAACACCAGCATTATTTATCCAAATATCAACACTTGAAAAGGTCTCAACTGACATGTCCATTAAATTTTGTAAATCAGTCTCTTTTGTAACATCACATACAACTGATAATACTTCTCCCTCTCCTGTAATGCTCTCTTCTAATTGCTTTTTAGACATATTAAGTGTATCTTCTACTATATCACTTAATACCACATTATAATTATTTTTCCTAAATTCTTTTGCAAGCTCAAAACCAAAGCCTCTAGCTGACCCTGTTATAACTACTGTTTTCATATGTTAAACCACCTTTTACATCAACATTTTTATATATTATACTAAATATATATATCATTTTCAATTGATTTATATGTTTACATTACAAAAATAGCCATGCAAACATATCTGCATGACTAACTATACATCTATTTTCAGTATACTTTATTTGCTAATATTCCAGGAATTTGCAACATTTACATCTTTTATCACTTTAACTGATGTATCCAATTTTACAACTGGACGAAGTGTATACGAAAGGCTATTAGAATATTCACGTGAATCATATAAGCGATCAGTGTTCACGTCTGTAGAGTCAACGTAGCGTACATCGAAAAGCGCGTAATTACTACGCTCAAAAAAATGTGCGCTGACGCAAGAAGAAGCAAGCCAATATGTATTTTTTGCATTGTATACTAAATCTACATTTCCTGGGTTTGCCATTTTACTTACATCACTTGTTTTGTTTATGGAGTAACAATTGGCGTAATATGTAGATAATGCTTTTCCATCCGGTGTTGTTGTTATTGTCCCTAGTGATTTTCCTAATTTATTATCTATATCTCCTATTCTCATTGCCTCTTCGGTTGGCGTATAACTTTCAGTTGTATTATAATATGCTCCTTTTTCTCCTGTATATCCTAAGATGCTATTTACGTCATCTATATTAATACTCCTTGCTGTTCCTACTCCATCTTTTGAATATAGTTCTTTACATACTGTATTTAACATTCCTGGGTCCTTTAAATAACCCCCTTTTCCTGATAGTTTTACCTCTGTGTTTGTTGCAGCTTCTGTTGTTCCGAAATCTGCTATTATCTCTATTTCTCCATTATCATTTACTCCTAAATACTTCCACGTTACTGTTGTATTTGTTGTTACTGTTTGCGCTGTTAGGCTTGTTGTTTCTCTATAACTAGGTGCAGTATTCTCTTCTCCACTTGTTGTATATGTACTTTCTGTTACTGTATATCCTGTTACTACGTCTCCCACCTTTATTCCTGCTTTTATTGCTGTCATTACATTTTCATTTAAGTTTGAATATACTTCTCCGTCTGCTCCAACGGCCCCGTTATAGCCACTTTTTTCTAGCTTTTCGTTAGCATAATCTTCAAATGTTGCAGCTCCACTTTTTTCTCGTTCTTCTGCTGTCATTAATTCCCATTCTGCTCTTAGTGTATTTACATACTCCTTTAAATTTGCTGTATCACTATCTGTCTTTGCCTTGTTTGCTTTTGATATTATTCCACTATTTGATAGTGATAATATTATTGCGGCTGCTAGTATTATCATTACTATTATTGTTATTACTAATACTATCAGTGATATTCCGCTTTTGTTTTTTCTTAAGTTTTTCATTATCTTTACCTCCCATTTCATATAAAACTTAATTTGTATATTTACATTGCTTAATGCAATGATTATACCTTGCTTTAAACGCAAAAAAGCTAGCTATACATTTTACTCTGTATAACTAACTTTACTTTATCTAATATATATGTCTTACGCGCGTTAAAACCTATATCTAGTTTATTTCTAGATATTACTTGTGTGTGTGTGTGTGTGTGTGTGTGTTACTCTCCCAACGGTTTTGCGTGCATTAGTTGACATTTATTTTCGCTCCTTTGTTTATTTTTCTTTCTACGTTTTTTATTCTACTATATATTATTTCTTTTTTCAACACTTTTTGTAGTATTTTTCACTACTTTTTCATCAAATTTAACATAAAGTGTTGACAAAGTGCATATAAATATATTATACTAATAGAGTAGTAAGCATCGCGGGATAGAGCAGTTGGCAGCTCGTCGGGCTCATAACCCGAAGGTCGATAGTTCGAGTCTATCTCCCGCAACCACTATTAGATACACATGTTAGCATGTGTATTTTTTTATTTCCTTTACATACAAAAAATGACATACTTTCTTAAGTATGTCATTTTGTATTTTTATTTACTTTTTCTCTATTACAGCTTCAACATTCTTTTCTTTTAATTTATCATTTACTACTTCTTTAAACAAAATATATACAGCAGCAAATGCAGGTATTCCAATAAGTATTCCAAGTATACCACCTATACTTCCACCAATTACTAGAGCAACTAATACCCAGAAGCCTGATATTCCAATAGAAGTTCCTACTACCTTTGGATATATTAAATTTCCTTCTATTTGTTGAAGTACTACAATGTATACTATAAACCAAACTGCTTTCATAGGGCTAATCATAAGCATTATAAATACACCTGGTATCGCTCCTATAAATGCTCCAAAAATTGGAACTAAGGCTGTAACTCCTACGCATACACTAATTATACTAGCATATTCCATTCTAAATACTACCATTCCTATATAGCAAAGTACGCCAAGTATTATTGCCTCTATAATTTGACCAGATACAAAGCCAGAAAATGTTTTGTTAAACACGCCAGAAGCCTTAACTAAATAGTCTGCTTTTTCTTTTTTAAAGAATGCATATACTACTTTCTTTAATGCAGTACATAATCTTTCTTTGTCCATTATCATGTATATAGCAAGTATGAAACTAACTAAGAAACTGAACACACCTGAAGCTATTCCTGTTGTTAATTTAAAAGTTTCTGTAACTACGTTTTCTAAAGTAAGTCCTAATTCAGATAATGTGTTGTTTGTATATGTTACTAATTGATTTACAGTATTATCTGATACGTTAAATCTATCTTTTTTCTCGTATAGAAAATCTTTACATTTTTCTATATATGAAGGTATGTTATTTACAATTCCTTTTATGTTATCAATAATTTCTGGTATTATAAACGTGGTAATTAGGGTAATTACTAAAAGAATACACATTATAGCAAGAAGTAACGCTAAAACTCTTCTTCCTTTACTATGCTCTTTTACTACTTCAGCATTTTTATTTTTCTTTTTATCATCCTTATTTTCTTTTTTCTTAGGTGTTAACATCTTCTCAAACATTTTGGTTGGAAGATTTATAACAAAAGCAAGTGCAAACGCAACTAATATTGTTTTAGTATGTTGCAAAACCCAAGCACAAAACATTCCTATTTTCTCTGTGAAGAAAAATACTAATATTAAAAGAATTATACATAGTGCTAAAAGCAATACTCTTTTAAATGTATCTTTATCTTTCATTATCTCACAACTCCCCTATTATCATACTCATCAAATATATTTCCAACAATTTCTTCTAGCATGTCCTCTATTGTCACTATTCCAACAACCTTTTGTTTTTCCATTACTATTGCCATAGCAATTCTTTTTTGCTGCATATCTTTAAAAACATCATCTATTTTATCTGTACTATCCACAAAATATGGGTTCCTCATTATTTCACGTAAGTTTAACCCTTTTGATTTAATTTCAGGATATGACACTATTATATCTTTAACATTAAATACACCTATAATGCTGTCTAACTTATCATAATATACAGGCATTCTTGTATATTTATTTTTTCTAATAACGTTAACTATATGACTTGGTTTATCATTTACATTAACAGCAACTACATCTTCTCTTTTTGTCATTATCTCTGATATTTCAGTATCATTAAATTCAAATATGTTGTATATTAAGTCCTTCTCGCCTTTTTCAATATTTCCCTCATTTAGTCCTTCTGCTACCATTAACTTTATATCTTCTTCTGTAACATTATTTTCTTCTTTTTCTTTTATTCCGAAAATTTTACATACACCATTTGTAGATTTAGTAAGTATCCAAACAAAAGGATAAGCAATTTTAGATAATATTGTTATACCACCTGCCATAAATCTAGCTATTTTATCTGGACTATTCATTGCTAACCTTTTTGGTACAAGTTCTCCAAAAACAAGAGTAAAATATGATAAAATGATTGTTACTAGTACTATCATTATATTTTCTAAAACTGCCATATTAACATTTAAATATGATAATTTTTGAACAATATAATCTGCAAATGTTTCAGCAGCAAATGCACTAGCTAAAAAACCTGCAAGAGTTATACCAATTTGTATGGTTGCAAGAAAAGAACTAGGGTTATCTAAAAGTCTTTGTATTTTTATATATTTTTTATTTCCTTCTTTTGCACTTTTCTGAACTTTATTTTTATTAAGTGATAAAAAAGCTATTTCAGAAGCTGCAAACAAAGCATTTATCAATATAAGTATAATAAGTAATATTAGCTTAATAGCCAAACTATTCACCTCTTTACCCAAGATTATATCATATAAAAGTAAAAAGTCTATACATTTTTTTAGTTATACTTTTCAAAATCATCTTCTATACTTCCAACAATTTGTTCTAATATGTCTTCCATTGTAACAATGCCTATTGCAATATCTTTTTCTTTTACCACAACAGCCATATGTTCTTTATGTTTTTTCATTTCATTGAAAAGTAAATCTAATCTTCTACCAGAAGAAACAGTCATACAAGGTTTAACATACTTTTCAGCAGATAATTTTTTATCAGATAAAATGCTTTTTAAAACATTTTTCACATTAACCATACCTACTACTCTTCTTATATCACCGTCACATACAGGCATTCTAGTATACCCATAATCTAGTATTTTATTTTTAATTTCCTCTTTAGAACTGTTTATATCAAGCATAACAACTTTTTCTATATCTAGCATTATATCTTCAACTGTCATTTCATCAAGCTTTAAAAAGTTGGAAATAATTTGTCCATCTTGCTTAGATAGTACGCCCATTTCTTTTCCTACTTCAACAGCTTCTTTTATTTCACTATCTTTATATGATATTTTTTCTTTTCTATCTACATCAAGTACTCTCATTATAACAGACTCTGTACCCTTTAAAAATTTTGTTATTGGTGAAAAGAATTTTGAAGTAAAATACACAAAATTAATTGTAGATAATACCACTTTATCTTTCTTTTTTATCGCTATAGCTTTAGGCATAGTCTCTGCTATAACATATAACAAATACGATAAAACTAAAGTTGTTATTAATATAATGCAATACTTTAAAACATAAGTTGCACCTTGAAATTCAAATCTTAATTCTCTATATATTGGCGCTGCAACTATTTCCACTATAAGTGCTCCAAGCCATAAACTACAAAAACTAACTGCAACTCTCATAGAAGAAATAAAAGAGCTCGGACTCTTTAGTATTTCTTTTAGTCTCTTAAGTCTTTTTGCATCTTTAACCGTCCCAAGCTCTAGTTTTTTCTCATTTATGGCAAGGTAAGCGGTTTCTATTGCACTCATATATCCCATTATAATTACAAGGATTATGCTGGTTATAATTTCTAAATATATCATTAGTAATTTCACTCACCTATCTTAATTATTTTACATATTCATTCAAAGCTTTTACTCTGTATTTCATTTCTCCCATTTTATCTGTTGTAATATATCCTGCTTCTGCATTTATTACATCAGGTATTCTATTTACAATACTTGCACAAGTAAGTTCTACTGTACTTGGTCTGTTTATAACAAGAGTAGTATTTGGCTCACCATATATTGTCCATTCATTTTTATCAAAATCTTCAGGAGCATATACTTTACCTATACATTCACTTTCAATTACAATTCCTTCTTTTGTAGTTGTTGTAACAACTGCACTCATACCTGTAGCAAGACCTGCTTTTACTGTCATATTTAATGTTGAAGAGTTTATATCTTCTTTATGTGTTTGAGGTACACATTTCTGTGTTTGACTTTCTACTGTAAGTCCCAACTTTTCACATAACCAACCATTTGTATTCCACATGTATGAAGGTGAATATTCACCAGAATCTATTAATTTTTGTCTTTCTTCTGCTGGTATTTTATCTGCACTTGCAACTTCTTTGTCAAATTCTTCTAAAGTAAGACCTGCTCCATGAGCTTTAGCAAGAGCTATTCCATAATCTTCTACATTATAGCTTGAGCTTCCCTTTATTTTAGTTATATTATGAGTAGAACCTGCTATAGTACTTATTAAATTTCCCCAATAAGCATCTTGATAACCACTTCCTGTTACTGTACAGCCATTTTCTTTTGCTAACTTATCAATCTTTTCTGTAACTTTTGGGTTTGAATTTGCTGGGAAGAAAGCTTCTTCACATGTTGTAATAGCATTTATTCCAAGTTTTGCACATAATAGTAAAGCATCTTCTACGTCATTTATTAAACTCATTGTTGTAACAATACAAATATCCGGTTTTACTTCTAAAAGCATTTTTTCTGCATCTTTTATATCAGTAACTACTACATTTTTCTTTTCTGTACCTAATAAATCTCCTATGTCTTTTCCAATTACATTAGGGTTTATATCTACTGCACCTACTATTTCTGCTCCCTTTTCATACACATATCTCATTGTGTATAATGCCATTTTTCCTGTTCCATACTGAACAACTTTTATTTTTCTATCCATATTATCACACTCCTATATTTTGTATTATATACCATTTATATTAATTTTATCAATAGGCTATTTAAATTATTCTCTTTTTTATTTATCCACGTTATTTTTTAAGCAGAATGTAGCATCATTTTTAAATTTTACTCTTGACAAGCTTAAAATATTATTGTATACTAATTAAGCATTAGTTATGGCGACGTAGCTTAGTTGGCTAGAGCAATCGGTTCATACCCGTTCGGTCTAGTCGAGAAACAAGCCATTAAATATTTTTTACGGCGAGATAGCTCAGTTGGCTAGAGCACGCGGTTCATACCCGCGGTGTCGAGGGTTCGAATCCCCCTCTCGCTACCAATTAGATAATAAAAAGTGTTAAAATGTGGTAGATTTTAACACTCTTTTTTTATGCTTGTGCCGATATTTTGTGCCATAAGCATAATTTTTTGACTATTTTCTATACTATTATTTATTTCTTCATCTAGTCTATCAAAAACATTTGCGCACTCGATTTTGTTTTGTGTAAATGAATGTGTATAAATATTCATTGTAATATCGACATTTGAATGTCCTAATGTTTCACTTATAGTTTTTATATCTATTCCATTACTATTCAAAATACTAGCACAAGTATGTCTTAATTCGTGAAATGTTATTTTAGGTAAATCATACTTTCTTATAACTTTTCTTAATATATCACTACAAGTATCAGGGTGCATATGTTGTCCATTGGGCGAAGTAAAAACTCTATTTGTGCCTTGCCATTTATCGCCTAAACTAATTATATACTCATCTTGCCAATTTTTATATTCTTGTAATAACGACATAATTCCATTTCCTAAATGAATTGTTCTAATAGAATATTCGGTTTTAGCTTTTTCCTCATCAACTACGCCATTTATAACTTTTAATGAATTATCAATGTATATAGTGTTATTGATAAAGTCTATATCGTTCCAACGAAGCGCGCATAATTCGCTTCTACGAATACCGCTTTTAAGAGTTAAAGCTATTATTGTCCTATACTTGATATTTTCGTTGTTTAGGCATTTTAATAATGTCATAACTTGTTCTTTATCATAACAATTTCGCTTTCTCTTTACTAGTTTAGGTTTTACTGCATCTTCGTTGGGGTTTATCTCGATATATTTCCATTTCTTTGCTTGTTTAAACATTAAACTCATTAAATTGTAGTAGTGTGACATAGTTTTGGGCGCAAGTTCTTTACCTTTTTTTCCCTTTCTAATAGTGTTATACATAATGTCTAAATCGTGAGAAGTTATTTTATTTAATTTCTTATTACCTAAATAAAGCATAATAGTATTTAACATTTGTTTATAGTCTTTAAGTGTTACTTTACTTATATTTGGTTCGCAATAATCTCTTATAAATATTTCGGTATATTCTTTAAAAGTAAAATTGTTTAGATTTAATTTTTTACCCTTATGATAGTATTTTTTCATATATTCAGCGTGCTTAATTTCGATTTCTTCTTTTGTTCCAAATTCGCGAAATCTCTTTCTTTGTCTTTTTCCGTGAATATCATAGCCCGCTTCTATAATGATTTCATAATGTCCTATACCGTCCTTAGTGCCTATTCTTTTATAACTCATTTTTACACTCCTTTCAACGAGTTATACGCACCATTTATACATACATATATTATACCATATAACCCGCAATTTTACTAGTAATACAAGACTTTTTCTTGTTCTTTTTTTTCTAAATTTTCTACCCATTCATTTATCTTAATTAAGTCAAATCTATATGCACTTCTTATTCTAAAATATGGAATATCACTTTCCCTTATTAACTTTCTAATCTCTGATATGGAAATATTCAAGTAAGATGATAAGTCATCTATATTCACAATTTTTTTGACTTTTACACGACTTAATAAATCTTTAATGTCAATATATTCATTTGCCATTTTATACCTCCAACATTGGCTATAATAGAGCCATTAAATTTGCTAGCAATTAAAGAATATCAAGTTTTTTAGATAAATTCTCGTACGCAAATTTTAAAAAAGTGTTCTATTTAAAAAAATAAAAAAACGCTTCTATAAAGGGTTTTAAGAATTTCGATAACCGATTTTTCGAGCAAACAAGCAAAAAAAACGCCTCTTTCCAAAGTGAATTTTTTTTGTTAATATTATCTTGTAAGAGCAAGACGCGTCCTCTTATAAAATATAAAATTGGGCTATATCAAATAAGGTTTTTGTGATATAATCTTTATGAGGTGTAAAGGGGTATGGGAAATATACACAAGACTTTAAGTGATGACAATTTTAAAAATAGTAAATATATAGAAATTGTTAATAAGCAAATGGGTTGTGATGATTTTAGCAAAAGTTATCAAAAAGAATATTCCATAATGCTTGATATATTTCAAACATTTATCGAACTATATAATTGTTTCTTTGCTGATAGTAATAGCGCAAATATAGAAAGAGTTAAACAAGCCAAGAAATTATTAGCACAACTTTTTAAAATGAAAGATGAAGAAGAAATAGACTTGATAGGAGTAAAATATAGTGTAAGAGATATTAAGAACTTACCCGAAAAAGAAGTTAGGAGTATATATAATCTTATGAAAGAGTGGTATTATACTTTATACTTTATGGAAGAAAACGAAGCCGAAACAGGAACGCTAAAAGATATAAAAAAATCTATTGGCAAAGAAATGAAGAAACTTGAAAGTGTTGGCTTTGATAAATGGGTTAAGGAAAGTATTTCTTTTGACAAAAACAAGAATAGCAACTATAAGATTTTCATTTGTGCCTTTGATACACTAAACAAAGATAATGAAGAATATATAGAAGATTTCAAAAAAGGCTTTAATTTTGATTTTGACAAAGACTTTGGCGAAAATGAATTTGATGAAGTGTTCTTTATATATAATCTTGTGGCAAAAGCTAACAATGGTATTGTCAATGCGTTAGCAAATGCACAAGATAAGCAAAATGCTTTGAGTAGTAATTCTTCACCACAAGAGATATACAAGACCTATCTTGATACATTACACTTAAACATAAAAGATAGCTATTCAAATTTAAGTGCTTTACATTTTACTCTAACCGCTTCTACAACTTATGAAAGCATACACGAAACATATAATATATCTTTCAATGAGATGATAAGCAACTTTGATTTATATTTCTTTCTTGATAAAATGAAAAATTGTGTTAATACAAATGAAATAACAATACATAGCAACGCGACCGATAGTATAATAAAAAAATTACAAGATATATATAATACTATTACTAATAAACAAGATACAGATATTAAAGAAACTTACAAAGAAGCCTTTAAAAAGGTTCAAGAAATTATTAAAAGAAACGTGAAATATTATATACGCGTTAGTTAGGAGAGGTTTAAAATGGAAAAATTTAATGCTATAAAAATGTTAGAAAAAGAACAAGAGAAAGAAAATTTAGTAAATACAAATTCGGGGAAAGAGGAATTTTATGATAAGTTATTCGCTTATATAGAAGATTATATAGAGCCATACCTTATAGGTTTAAATAACAAAGGACTTATTCAATATGATACTGAAAGCGAAAATGAAGAAATTATAGCAAAAACTACTGAATTAGAAATATTGACAAAAGAATTATTAGAAAATTTAGCTTTGGGCTATACAATAGAAAATGACAAAATGGTTGTTGATTATGATAACCCTAGCAAATACGAAAACTTTATATTTGGCGACAAGAAAATTAAAACAGAAGTAGCGAATATGTTTAAAGCATATATCGAAGAAAGATTTTTAAAATAATTATGAGCAGGTGCTAACACTTAATTATGTTGGCACTTTTATATTATATATATAAATATATAGAGATATAGAGTATATTTATATAATTACTAAAATTGTATTCTTTAATTAAGTTAAATACTAATAAGTATATTAAGTTAAATATATATAATTATAAATATATATATATATATACTTAATTTATTTTATTATAATTTATATATATAACCTTTTGTAAAGATATATAATAAAATAATTTATTACAAGTATAATCTAATGTAAGTATATTACTTTCTACATTAGGTTATATATAATTACTTATTCAATAGATAAATATATAAATATATAATATCTTTCCATAAGACTATATATATTTCAATAGATTATATTATTATATTACTTTTCAATAGACTATATTATATTTACTTACATAAGGCTTAATTACTTACTACTACTTAATATATATAATATATTATAATTAGTTATATCTACCTCGTGTCAAGTCAAGAATCAAAAATTTTTTCAAAATATTTTTTCCATAGCCTCTTTAAGTAAAATTCCGCTTCCGCTTAAATAATAACCTCGCTTTATTTCGATTTTAAGCCTCGTTATTTTTTTAGACAAGTAATTTGCCGAATAAAAGATTTTCGGCAAAGTATGGTAGCGCATTTTGCTTTATAGAGCTATTTTATATATATTAAAAGAGTGTTTATACAAATCAATGTATAAGCACTCTTATTTTTTTTCGTTTTCCGCTTCTTCATCATCTATTGGTGCGAATAATTCTCTTATGTCTATTCCTAATACTTCGGCAAATTTCCAGACAGTTCCTAAACCGAAAGTTTGATGATACTTTTCACTTTCTATATTCATTATAAAGCCCTCGCTATAATTACATTTATCGGCGAATTCGGTTTGTGTTAAGTGTTTCAATTTGCGTTGTTTCTTTAAGTTTTTACCCACTAAATAATATACATAGTTTTCATCATTTTTATTTACCACTTTAACACCTACCTTTCGAATTTCTTATTATATATTTTCTCATTTTTTTACTAAAATATTATTCACTTATTCGGTGAGGTATGATATAATAATTTTGTAATTCGATAAGATATGATATAATTCGACAAAAGGTATCTTTACTAATAATGTATTGGCATAATTATAGATAATGTAAAAAAGAAAAGATAGGAGATGAAAAAATGGGTGTATTATTATTTGTAGGCATAGTAGTAGCGGTTGTTGTAGTTGCTATAATTATTGATAAGAATAGAAAAAAATAGTATATGGGCTTTGGCTTGTATATTCAAGAAAGGAGTGTAAAAGTATATGGCTTTGATAAAATGTAGCGAGTGTGGAAAAGAGATAAGCGATAAAGCAACAGCTTGTATGAATTGTGGTTGCCCTATTGAAAAAGCTAAAAAGAAAGTTAGAATAATAAAAACAGGTGGTCTTGCTTTAAGGTGTAGTGTTTTTATTGATAATCAACCCGTAGGTCAAATTGGTGTTGGTGGCAATAAATGTATTGAATTAGAAGTGCCTATTGGAACACATTATATAAGCACTATAACACAAGTAAAAAATCAAGCAAATTTTGTTGTGACTAATGGTATAAATACAATGGCAACTCCTATAAATACTTCAACTTCACAAGAACAAGATGGGAAACAATTTGAAATTAAAGAAAGTGATGAGTTAATAGTCATTGAGATACTTACCAAAGGAAGTTGGTCAGGTTCAACTGGTAGGTGTATTGTAGGAAATATAAGCGCTTATGATAAAGATAATATAGAAAGTGCTACTACAATGAGCAATAATAGTTTGGGTGGCAATTTTATTCAAAATCACTTAACTTTAATTGTGGCTTTGGTGTGTATTACTTTATTCTTCTTTTTGTTTTTAATGCGTGGCGGTAATATTACAATTAAAATGCTTATCTTTGTAATATTTATGGGTATAGTATTTTTCTTTATCAGTAAGAAAAAAGGAAAATAGCATATAGGCTTCGGCTTATATGCTTTTCTATTTTTGTCGTTGAACTTTTGGGCTAATAGCCCTTTTTTTAATGTCAATTTGCCCCCATACTTAACCCCACGCCCCCTAAATGTATTTTTTGACCTCTTAAAATCGATTTTAAGCGCCGTTTCTTCTTTGATGAATAATTTATCATCTTGAACATTTACGAAGCGTATTTCGGTGTTTATGTGCGTTTTAGAGGTATTCAACAAACTTGTGTTTGTTATGTTTTATTCCCTCTTTACTATCTATCTACTATATACATATTATCAATAGCTTTTTGTAGTTTCCGCTTCTTACCACTTCTTTTATATGAGGAGGAAAAAATATGGAAGATAAATTTTACAATTTAAAACAAGTAAGTGAATTGCTTATTACTCCTATTCCTTACTTGCGAAAACTAATCAAAGAAGAAAAATTAAAAGGGCGTTTTATTGGTAGGCAATATATTATAAGCGAAAAGGAGTTAAAAGAGTTTATAGATACTTTGGGGGTAAAACAAATATGAAGATAGAACTTGAAAAAGACATTTTAAAATCTCTTGGGCTTTATGATACAACTATATCATTTGGGCTTGATGAAGATATACAAATTGCTATTGAAAAGAAAATAGACAATTACTTGAAAAAAATTGATGAAGAACAAAAGAAAAAAGAAAGAATAGACTTTGTAAAACAAGAACACGAGAAATTTAAAAAGAAAAGCGAATTTGTTAATACCTTTAATGATAATTATGTTTATGGAAAAGTAAAAAACAAACTAATTCGTGACGGGTTCATCTATCGATGCCCTTTCTGTTTAGATGTATCTCACGAATATGCTAAACCAACTAAAAAGAAATAAGAGGAATAGGCTTTGTGGCTTATTCCTCTTTATTTTTTTATTTTTTAAACAAGTTAAGATATTCTTGTATTTGCTTTTTGTTGTTTTCTCTAAATTGTTTTACGAATTTTACTCTTAACTCATCTAATTCATCAACTAACAATTTAAGTTCATCATCATTTTTATATGATTTGTTTTTTATCATTTGCTTTATTGTTAAAAATTCTATCATTGTATTGTCCATTTCATTAGTTAAAACAAATTCTATATCGCTAAAATCATTTACCATTTTTAATACTCCTTTCTTTTAAGACGTTCTCAATTGACTTTTAACACTATTTAAGCAAAGCGTATAACTCTTAATATATAAATTTGTATAAATGGTATCATTTTTTTGATTTGTGCCATAACTTGTGCCAAACTATATGAAAAAGTATGATATTGTGTAATACTATATAACACTTTCGCAAAATCGTTAAAATATCACAATTCCTTATTTTAAAAGTGTTTAACAAAATCAAGACTTTTTATATACAAGCGGTTCATACCCGATAGGTCGTTGGTTCGATTCCAACCGTCGCTACCAAGTTTAGCACAAGTTTTCACTTGTGTTTTTTTATTTTCATTTTTAAGATTAATTATATATTTTTTTCCACATAATATTTGTGGTGATTTATTTGAAAAAGTTTAAAATTTCAAAAATATATTATGAACCTGAAGTACCAAAATATGCTTTAGGTAAAAAGTTATTAAAAAAATATAGTTTAGTTCCACAAATTCAAATACAAAGTCATAACAACATTCCAGAGCTCAGAGAGTATAGCAATAAAGACTTTGTAAAGCTCAAAACATATTTAATATTAGGAGTTAGAAAATCTTTAAGGTGGGTTCCAAACAACAAAATATCTGACTATCTTGTTCCATTTACGTCTTCTGGTTGCATGGCAATGTGCCTATATTGTTATCTAGTTTGTAACTATAATAAATGTTCATATTTAAGGGTATTTGTAAATAGAGAAGAAATTATGGATAATATAGTAAAAAAAGTTAATAAAGCTGATACTGATTTAGTTTTAGAAATTGGTAGTAATAGCGATTTAATCTTAGAAGAAACTATTACCTCTAACCTATCTTGGACTATAAAAGAATTTGTATCTAGAACAACAAAAGGTAAACTTACCTTCCCTACAAAATTTTGTATGGTAGATAGCATATTAAATTTAGACCACCAAGGAAGAATTATTCCAAGAATGAGTATTAACCCTAAAAGTATAATTAAAACTATTGAACTTGGAACAAGTAATCTTGATGAAAGAATTGAAGCTATAAATAAATTAGCTGACGCAGGCTATCCAGTTGGAATACTAATTGCTCCAGTTATATTTGTAGATAATTGGAAAAAACTATATAAAGATTTAGTTATATACTTAAATAAAAAACTATCTGAAAAAGCAAAAGAAATAGTTTTCTTTGAAGTTATATTTATGACTTATAGCTTTATACATAATGCAATAAATACTGAATCCTTTCCAAATTCTCCTGTTCTTATGAATAAAGAACTAATGAAATCACGTGGTAAAGGAAAATACACATACAAAAATGAACTTAAAGCAGAAGGTACTTTATATATTTCTTCATTACTAAAAAAACATTTTAGAGATAACGAGATAAAATATATTGTATAGAAAAAGCTTGCATTTTGCTGCAAGCTTTTTTAAAGTTATACTAATATTTTATACCAGAATTAACTACTGTCTGGTCTATAGTATCTGTTTTTTCTTTTTGAGATATATTAAAGTATTCATCCATTATAGGTTTAACAACACTAGCTGTATATGTTCCAGAACCACCATGTTCTATTACTGCAACTACTGCTATTTTAGGGTCATCTGCTGGCGCAAACCCTACAAACAAACCATTTTCAGAGCCACTTGTAACCTGAGCTGTACCAGTTTTTCCTGCAACTTCAATTTCAGAGTTTTTAAATGTAATATATGAAGTCCCTCCTACTTCAGATGTAACTGTTTTCATTCCCTCTGTTATTGCATTAATATTTTCTTGTTTTAAATTTAAGTTAGATGTTTCAAATTTTACACCTGTAAACTTCTCTATATAGCTTAAAAGTTCTTCTTTACTTATTTTCTTTCCTTCATTGTTGCTTACTTCTTTTATAAGGCTAACTCTGTTTAATTTACCACCATTTGATAAAGTAGCAATGTAGTTGGCAAGTTGAACTGGTGTATATGAATTGTATGACTGACCTATAGCAGCAGATAATGTATCACCTAAATACCATTTATCCACATTATTATCCCCTGCAATAGTACCACTTTTCTCACCAATTATTTCTACTCCAGTTTTAGAGCCAAGTCCAAATGCTCTAGAGTATTTAACCAATTCTTCTATTCCTATTCTTCTTCCGACTTCATAAAAGAAACAGTTACATGATACCTTTATAGCATCAGAAACATTGATACTTCCATGTGTTCTTCTATATGAAGTATATATCCAACATTTTGGATGATGTCCATATTCATATACTCCTGTGTCTTTTATCTTTTCGTCTGTAGTTATTTTACCAAGCTCTAGTCCTGCTATACCAACTAACATTTTGTATGTTGAACCTGGTGAATATGTACCAGAAATTGCTCTATTAAACATTGGTTTTGTAGTATCATTATTTATTTGCTTCCATTTTGTAAAGTCAATTCCTCCTATAAATTCATTTGGATCAAAGGTAGGATAACTTGCCATAGCAAGCACATCTGCATTTTCTACATCTAGTACAACAACACTTCCGCTTGCTGCATCAGCATATTTTTTAAATGTACCGTTTCCTTGACTTATATCATATATAACTTTTTTAAGATTTTCTTCTGCAACTTTTTGAAGTCTGTAATCTATTGTTAATGTAACGTTATTTCCTGAAACTGGCTCTTCGTACACTTGCTCATCATTTGCTATTCCCATACTGTCAACTTGCGTTCTAAGAATTCCGTCTTTTCCTTTTAGGTATTTTTCCATAGACTTTTCTATTCCCATTTTTCCGTAACTACTATTTATGCTATAACCTGATTTATCTTCTAATTCATTAAGCTCGTCTTCTGTTATGTTTCCAACATACCCTAATATATGAGATGCAATTGTTCCATTTGGGTAATACCTTTTGGGAGTTACTACTATATTTATTCCAGGAAGGTCTGTTTTTATTTCTTCTAACATTATAACAGACTCATATGATATATTCTCTGCTAAATCAATAGATTTAAATAGTGAATAGCCATTTAGTGCTATGTTGTATCTTACCTGAAGTATTTTTAATTTGTAGTCTTCCGTATATTCATTAAGCTCATATTTTTCATACAGCTTTTGTAACATTTCGCTTGTTTTCATTCCCTCTTCAAATTTATACGTTTTATATAACTTCTCTTTGTCCGTATCTGAATAGAAAACAAACTCTCCATTTTCTATGTTAAGTGTATTTTTTACACTATCTTTATTTTTTTCTAATATATCTATTACCTTTTTTATCATTTCATTTAGAGCTTTATTATCAATTTTAGTTTTGTAAAGCTCAAGGTCAAACCCTAGTTTATTAGTTGCAAGAAGCACTCCATTAGTATCATATATCTCGCCTCTTGGTGCTTCTATTGTAGATGACCTAAGCATTTTCTTTTCCGAACTTTCTCTATATGTTTTACCTTCTATTATTTGAAGTTTAAACAATGTTATTATAAATATGACGGTGACAATGTAGACAAAAACTTTTAATATAAAATCTCTGTCTTCAAATAATTGTATTATTTTACTTTTCACTCTACCACCTACTTTACATGTAAATATTATCTAATTCTCTATTTTTCATACTCTTTTCAAACACTTTATACAAAATATATGACACTCCAATATTTAATAAAAGCTCTACTACTGTTTGTTTTAAAACTGAAAGTACATTAACAAGCATTCCTGTATCAACAGCATAGTAAATGTATTGAAATGTTGCTAAAACTAATGTCGCCATAATTGTTATATATACAATAGCTGCTTTACTATCTTTTCTATATTTTTTACTAATAAATGAAATACACACTGCAATTACCAAATATGATATGAAAGACTGTCCTATGTTAAAATGAAATATAAAATCAGCTCCTATACCGATTAAGCACGAAATGATAACGCTTGTTGTCATGTCATTCCACATTGAAACTATAACAATAGTAACCAAAACAATATTAGGAGTAACACCAAATATTTCAAAATTATTTGCAACTATTATCTGCATTACCAAGGCTAGCACTACTATTAATGGTAATTTAACATACTTAAATATTTTACTCATTACTACTTCTCCTTGTATTAGTTTATAATAATTCCAACGCTCTTTACGTTATTTACATCTGCAAGTGGCTTTACAATAGCGTATCTATCTATTTCGTTTTTCTTATTAATTACCTTTTCTATAGTTCCAACAGGTATTCCTTTAGGATAAACCTCACCTATTCCAGAAGTATATACAGTCTCCGATACTGACACCTCTGTATCAATTGGTATATATGTAAGTTTTAACTTAGCTTCGTTTTTTAGTGAAAAATCACCTTTTACAACCGCATTTTTATTGACGGATGCTATTTCAACACCAACTGAAACATTAGGATCTAATATTGTAGTAACTATAGCTGTAGTATCTGCAACCTTAGATATATACCCTAGAAGTCCATCTTTAGTTATAACAGTTTGTTTTTCCTTTATACCATCTTTACTTCCCTTGTTTATGGCAAAAGTTTCATTAAAATTGTCATAGTTTTTTATAGTTACATCAGCATAAACTAATTTAAAATGATTATATCTATCTTTAATCTCAAGTTTTTCTCTAAGATTATTATTATCTACTTCCAATGTATCTAGCTCTAATAATTTATATTTTAATTCTTCAATTTCTTTTTCTAGCTTATCATTTTGTTCATTTAATTTCTTTGTATTTCCAAAGTAATCAAAGCCACTTGAAAATACACCCTTTATTCCGTCAAAAATATTGTCAAAAAAGCCTGTAACATTTCCAGCTAATTTAGATACCCCTGGTATATTAACTTTGCTAAATATTACAAATAGTACTATTATTACCAATACCCATAGTATTATATATAATTTATTCTTCTTGTTTTTCTTCTTACTTGACATTTTAAGATAATTCATTTCATCACCTATTAATAAAATATTTTGACAGAAAATCTGAGCATATAGTGCTCAGATTTAAAGTGAATTTATCACTATTATTTTCTTCTTTTTTTAGTTGCTTTTTTAAGTACTTCTATATTGTTTAAAGCAATTCCTGTTCCTCTTATTACACAATCTGTTGGGTTGTCTGCAACATGAACTGGTATACCTATTATGCTGTTTATATACCTATCAATATTCTTTATATATGCTCCACCACCAGATAAAACAATCCCTTTTTCCATTATATCTGCTGCAAGCTCAGGTGGAGTTCTTTCTAATGTTTCATTTATTGTTCTTAATATTTCTTCTATTATTCTCTGCATTGCTTCTTGTACTTCAGATGTACAAACTGTTATAGTAGCAGGTAAACCAGTTGTAAGCTCTCTACCTTTAATTTGCATTCTTTCCTCTGTCATTGAAGAATATGCTGCTCCTATTGTATTTTTCAATTCCTCTGCTGCAGCCTCACCAATAATTACATTCTTTTTATTTTTTATATATTCTACTATATCTTTGTCTATATCTTCACCTGCAAGTCTAACAGACCTAGAGCATACTATTCCGCCTAAAGATATAACTGCAACCTCAGTTGTTCCACCACCTATATCTACTATCATAGTTCCTTCAGGGCCATCTACTTTTAAGCCTGCTCCTATTGCTGCTGCCATAGCCTCTTCCATTACATACACTTCTTTAGCACCAGAAGAATATACAACTTCCTCAACTGCTCTTTCTTCTACATCAGTAACTCCAGAAGGTACACAAACAACAACTCTAGGTTTTGAAAACATTGTTCTTTCAACTACCTTTGAAAAAAACTGTTCAAGCATCATTTTTGTTCCGTAAAAGTTAGCTATAACACCACCTTTTAACGGTCTTAGGGCTAAAATATTATCTGGTGTTCTACCAAGCATTTCTTTTGCCATATCACCCACTGCTAAAACTTCATTTGTTATACCATTAATTGCTACAACAGAAGGTTCTCTAAGTACAATTCCTCTACCTTTTACATATATTCTTGTAAATGATGTACCTAAATCTATACCTATATCTTTTGCTAAAATACTCATAATATTCTTCTCCCTTCATCAAAAATATTGCTATTTGTTTCCCTTATACTTGTATACTCATCATTTCCAATTACAATGTGGTCCAAAACAGAAATTTCAAAAATTCTTGCAGCATAAATCACCTTTTCTGTGAAATTTATATCCTGCCTGCTCGGTTTAGAGTCACCACTTGGATGATTATGAACAATTACAATAGAGGCAGCCATTTGTTTTAATGGCTCATATAATAGTTCTTTTATTCCTACAGAAGCTTTACTTTGTCCACCAATTGAAACTGTCACTACAGACTTTACTACATTTTTATTATTTAAAATAACTACCTTAAGATATTCAACCTGTTTACCTGATAGTTCCCTACCAAGCAAATCATTAATATCTTTAGGGCATGTAATCTTTTTTATATCTTCTTTTGAAACTTTAGATATTCTTTTTGCAATTTCCATAACCGCTTTAAGCTGAATAGCTTTAACTCTACCTATTCCTTTAAAAGTTTTAAGTTCTTCAAGTGATATATTATCAATATACTTAAAATTTGATATTCCTGTATCATTTTTACTAAGCAATAATTTGGCAAGTTCTAAACAGTTGTATTCTTTTGTTCCGCTTTTTATTATAATGGCAAGAAGTTCTGAGTCTGATAAAACTTCTGCTCCAAGTTTTTCTAATTTTTCATACGGCCTGTCCTCTTTAGGCGCATCTTTTATTTTTATATTGTATATGGTCTTGTTATTTTTTGCTATTATTTTACTGCCTTCTTAATAATGAAAAGAGCTAGTACAAAGCCTAAAATGCTAGCTAGATTAAGTTTACACATAAAGCCAAATGTTACACTTAAAAAGCCTAAATCTAAAGTAAGTGGGTTTGCTAAACCTATATCTTTTCCAAAGGCTAAAAACTTAAGTGCAGGTACACTAAGTGCAAGCTCTCCTAAATAACTACCTAAAACAATTCCCATAAATAGTATCATTATTTTAAAAAAATTCTTCATATGTTCCTCCTATAATTATACACGTAAATTATATATTGAAAAGCAAAATATTTCAAGTATATTACAAAAATATTTCATTAAACAAAGAAAAAAAATAGACATACAAACAAGTTAATTTGTCTATATGTCTATACGCTTTATATAATGAGATAACTAAATTAATTTTATTTACCTATTTTCCACGTGTTTACAGCATTTGTATCTTTAGTTAGTTTAACTGACGAGTCTAGTTTTACTACGGGGCGAATTGCACAAGCATTGCTGACAGAGCGGCCATCCGAACCGAACACGATTCTCTCGCTCACGCTAGTAGAGTAAACGGCGCGTACACTGAAGTCTGCCAAGCCGCCAAAATTCGCATCGACACACGGAGAAGCAAGCCAGTACGTATTTTTAGCATTGTATACTAAATCCTTGTTTGCTGTATTTTTTATATTCTCACTTGTTTTGTTTATTCTGTAACAATCTGCATAATATGTGGATAAGGCTTTTCCATCTGGTGTTGTTGTTATTGTTCCTAGTGATGTTCCTAATTTCTTATCTATATCTCCTATTCTTAATACTGTTGGTGTTTTTACTTCATTATCATTATTATCATAATATGTTCCTTTTGGTCCTGTATATCCTAATATATTATTTACATCGTCTATATTCATACTTCTTGCTGTTCCTATCCCTGATACTGAATATAGCTTTTCACATATTGTATTTAACATATCTGGGCCTTTTAAATAACCACCTTTTCCTGATAATTTTACTTTTGTATTTGTTGCTACTGCATTTGCCGTTGATAAATCTGCCATTATTTCTAGCTCTCCATTTGCATTTATTCCTAAGTATTTCCAGGTTATATCTGTATTTGTTGTTACTGTTTGTTTTGTTGGGTCTGTTTCTGTTCGGTCAGGTGCAGTATTCTCTTCTCCACTTGTTTCATATGTAGTCGATGTTACTGTATATCCTGTTACTACATCTCCTATTTTTATTCCTGCTGTTAGCACTGCTCTTGCTGTTTCTGTTAGACCTGTATATACTTCTCCATCCTCTGTTACTGTATATGCTCCTTCTCCTGCTCCTACTTTATATCCTGCTTCTTGTAATTTCTTTTCTGCATAATTACTAAATGATGTTATTGTATTATCGTTCTCCTTTATCTTTGCCTCATCTAGCATCCAGTCTGCATGAGCCATAGCCACTAAGTCTTTTGCATTTGATATGTCTGTATCTGTCTTTGCTTTATTTGCCTTTCCTATTATTCCACTATTTGATAGTGACAAAATTATTGCTGCGGCTAATATTATCATTACTATTATTGTTATTACTAGTACTATTAATGATATTCCGCTTTCTTGATTTTACTTTTGTTCTCATACTTTTTACCTCCTTGATTTTTTCTTTTGAACAAACTTTTTCTAATACACATATTATTTCACATTACTTTAAATTTTGCAACTGTTTTTAATCACTTTTACTATACATATACTATATTTTTTTGCATACTAAAAGGCACACATAAAGTGCACCTTTTGTCTTAATTTCACCCTACTTCTAGAAATAATATTATTGCAAAAATAATAAAAACAATCATTCCAAATGCCACAAACAGATAAAGTAATATAAAAACAGCCGCTACTATTAGTAGTTCCACCCCTACAAAAGCTAAAAGTGCAGGTATAAAGCCACTTTCACAAAGTATACCAATAAAGATAAAAAAACTTACTACACTTCCTATTCCTACAAGAATTCCAAACAAGTCTAGCCGAACAACCGACATTGCAATACTTCCCAACACATCAAGCATATTTATTCCACCTTTCATTAATTAATAAAAGTTAATATTTACCTATGGCTTTATTATATCACTTGATTTTCAAGTCATCAACATTCTTTACTTATCTTTTGATAACAAGTCATATCTTCTAAAAATATACCAAGATATTACAAAATATGTTATTACACTTAAATAATAAATTACATCATAAGCTATATACCCAAGATAATTAGGTGTAGTTGAAAATGTCTTAAAAAACAACGTGACATAGTTTAATAAAAAGTGTGATAATATTGATAATTTTATATTTCTAGTTTTAAGATATAAAGCTAAAAATAGACTTCCAACTGCTGTTGATAATATTATTCTAAAAAGTTCTATTAAAATTTCGTTTGGCTTTAGTATTATATTTATTGCATGGGAAAAGCCAAACAGTAAGCAAAGAAGTATTACACTTTTACTATTCAGCTTTTCATTTTCATCCTCAAATGCTTTTGTTCCTATTACTCTATAACTTAATTCTTCCCATGCTGCTGTTGTAAAAGCTCCTAAAACTCCAC
Organism: uncultured Clostridia bacterium; assembly: GCA_934149365.1. GTDB lineage: Bacteria > Bacillota > Clostridia > TANB77 > CAG-465 > CALXJE01. The sequence continues at coordinate 65,459 of CAKPEI010000001.1, read as the reverse complement.
TAATTATTACATATGTATTTGGCATTTTATTTATTGGTCCAAAAATCAGCAATATACTAAATGTCATTGGAATTAATGCCACAGCTATATCTCCTGGGGTTATTTTATTCTTTTCTTTTAATATGTTTTCTTTTCGTATTATAACTACGCAAATTATTATTATAAATATTTTAGTTATTATAGATACAAGGCTGTCAGTGTTTAAATATACATCTAAAGATGTTGATATTAATATTAAACATAGAAAAATTATTATAATACAAATATATTTAGCTATTTTATTCATAAGTTACCTTTCCTTTGTTAATACATATTATTTACATATATTTTCTCTTTATTTAATATTTTATTTATCTATTATTGTTCCTAAATTTTCTCCACTAACTACACGGTATATAGAGTCTTTTTCCAAAAGTCCAAATACCAATATTGGTATATGATTTTCCATACAAAGAGTTATTGCTGTTGCATCCATCACTTTCAATCTATCATTTATTACTTTCATGTATGTTATATCGTCATATTTTACTGCATCTTTATCTTTTCTTGGGTCTCTATCATATACAGCATCAACATTTTTAGCAAGTAAAATCACTTCTGATTTTGTCTCCACAGCTCTTAATGCAGCGGCAGTATCAGTAGTAAAATACGGGTTACCAGTTCCACAAGCAAATATTACAACTCTTCCTTTTTCTAAGTGCCTTATAGCTTTTCTTTCAATGTATGGCTCTGCCACCTGTTTCATTTCTATGGCAGCTTGAACTCTTACAGGAACACCTTTACTTTCTATTATATCTTGAAGAGCAAGTGCATTTAAAGTAGTAGCCATCATTCCCATGTAATCTGAAGTAGTTCTTCTCATATGTTCATAACCATATTTTCCTCTCCAAAAGTTTCCTGCACCAATAACTATACAACATTCTACCCCTTCGTTATATATTTTAACTACTTGGTCAGCTACAATGTTAAGCTTTTCGTTATTAATACCTCTTCCGTCTTCATTTCCTAAAGCCTCACCACTTATTTTGATTAATACTCTTTTATACTTCATATTTTTTCCTCCTATATATCTATAGTTATATATTTTAAATTATATTCATCATATAATTTTAACATACTGCTTGGACTAGTTACAACAGTTGCTGTGTTATCACTTGGGTGAAAGCCCACTTTACTTGATGTGATAAGTTTTTTATCTATTACATATTCAACTTCTTTATATTTTTCACTTCGTATAGCCGCTGTTATTACATTTAAATATGATACTGAGCCAGGAGATATATTTAGATATTCACTTAACTCTTTTTCATTTGCAAAGCTAAGTCTTTTTTCTCCTATTATTTCTGCTATCTTTTTTAAATCTGCTCTTTTATTAAGTGGCAGACATACTAAATAATATTTGCTTTTCTTATCGTTTCTTAAAAACAAATTTTTACCTATCAATATATCTTTATCAAATAAATCTTCGTCAGTATCACTCTCTGAAAATATAGCTTTATGATTAATTACGTCATACTTAATTTTCATATCGCCTAATTTTTGATACACTATCTCTTTAAGTCCCATGTTATATTACACTTCCTCCATTTGGACTAATTACTTGTCCAGTTATATATCTTGCATTATCTGAAGCCAGGAAATATGCAAGTTCTGCTATCTCCTTTGGAAGTCCAAATCTTTGCATAGGTATTTCATTTTTTACAAATTCTAGGTCCTCTTCTGAATAATTATCTCTTAACATGTCAGTGCTAATTGCTCCTGGAGCTATAGCATTTACCGTAATATTTGACATAGCAAGTTCTTTTGCAAGAGCCTTTGTCATTCCTATAACAGCAGCCTTGGAAGCTGAATATGCTACCTCACATGAAGCCCCACTTATTCCATCTATAGATGCAATGTTTATAACGGTACCATCTTTTTTATCTATCATGTATCTTCTTAAAGCTTCTTGTGTTACATTAAATACACCTTTTAAATTAATATCAATTTGCCTATCCCAACTTTTTTCTGTTATCTCGGTAAACAAACTAGTTTTAGTTATTCCCGCGTTATTTACCAAAACATCTATACTTCCAAATTCACTTAGGCAAAATTCAATCATTTTATTTACTTCTTCTCTATTTGACACATCCGCTTTATATTTTCTAACATTACAGCCTTCTGATACAAGTTTAGAATATATTACTTCTGCCATCTTTTCACTTGTGTTGTAATTTAATAGCACATTATACCCATTTTTTGCAAATACTGTAGCTATTTCTTTACCAATTCCTCTTGCCGCACCTGTAACTAATACTGTTTTTGACATAATTACCTCCCTTTATATGATTTGTGAGAAATGTTATACACATTTCCCACAAACAAAATTTATCTTACTACATCATCATCAATATTTCTATCTCTATTTACTTCTTGAGTTTCTACTTCTCTATCATCAACTTCATCTTGTACCATAGTACTTAAATCTAGTACTTTTTCAGCAGGCACTTCATCATCTCTTGAAGGTGTGCTTACTTCTGGTAATGCATTTTTTCTACCCTTACCAAAATTCTTAAACATGTTATAGAACACGGAATTGTGCATTTTAAAATCTCTATCTACTGCAATAGCCTCAGTTGTATTTATAGCTTTTTTGTACCCCGTAAGTTCACCTTTTATTCTAGTTGCTTCTTTATACATTTTTTCTTGTTCTTTAGTTAATGTATTTCCTTCTTCTTTGTATTTTTCTATTTCATTTATGTACTTTTCAACACTAAGCTCTTTTTCAGTAAATACTAACTGATTAGAAATGTCTTTCCAAGAGTTGAGCAAATCATGTGACAATACATCTTCTCCCTCTATTGAAGTATCAAACACAATATCACTTGAAAATTTACCTGATTTTGCTAAAAATGCTTCTATATCTTTAGCTGTTCTAGCACCTTGCTCCTTTAGTATTTTCTTTGCCTTATTAAATACTAGACCTGTTGTTATTCCATACTTATCATAATTATCTTCATTTTCCAATACCCTAGTAAGTGCTTTAAGCTCTTCATCTGATATATTTCCTCTAGAAAGTTTTTTATACAATGTATCAAACATAGTTTTGCTAGTTATATTGATAGTAACCGATTCTTCTTCTACTTCCTCTGGTATCTCTGGAGCTACTTGAGTTTGAACTACTTGAGCTACATTCTGACCATTTTTAGAATTTTCATTTTGAGGTGCATTATTCGCACCATTTTCTCCACGGTTTTCACTGTTTGATTTTGATTTTGCAGTTTCTGTTTGAGCTTCTTCTGGTTTACTAACACTATTTTGTATAATTTCATATCTTTCTTTTGCAAATTTATCAAGTGGCTCACCAAATAAATCATAAAAAACTTTATCATATTCGTCATATATTTTAAACTTAGCTTGGCTATCTTTAAATTCTTCTTTAGCACTTGCTATCTCATTACTATTTACTTCAAGTTTTTTATCAAAGTCTTCAAAAGAACTTTCAAGTCTTTGTGTATCTTTTTCTTTAGCTTCACGCATGCTTATCATTCTTTTTTCATATAAATCTAGAGATATTTTTCCACTATCTAACATTTCTTTATATTTTTCTGTTGCTATGTTAAATTGTTGGTCCATATCACTCTTTTTTTGAGCAGCTACTTCCTTTTGCTTTTCTTTTTGAGCCTCTAGTTTTTTTCTTTCTTCTTCAAGCTCAGATATTTTTTGCATAGCTTTCTTGATTACTTCACCAGGAGAAATTTCTCCTCCGATATAATCTAAGCCAGATTTCTTTAACGCAGCTCCATATATTTCGCCTTTTAATCTGTTTTTATTTGCTTTTAATTGTTCTATTTTTTCTCTTGCCTTAGCTTTATCATCTGCAGAAACACTATCTTTATTCAATATAGCAGTATAATCTTCTACTTCTTTATCTATGCCTTTTCCTCTACTTAAAAAAGATGCAGCTTCTTCCCCTATTTTTTCTTCCTCAGGTCTATCACCCATTTCCTGCTGATACTCAGCATTCACTTCTTTTATTTTTTCCGTAATTTGGTCTATTTCTTTTTTTAGTCTATTAACTTCTTCCTCATTGTTATTTTTCTCTGCTTCTACAAGATTATCTTTTAAAGCTTTTTGATTTTCTTTAAGCTCACTTACCTTAGTTATTTTCTCCTTTAATTCCATTATATCTTCCCCCAAAAACGTACCTTCATATAACTATAATAATAGTATATCAAATGTTTAAAAAAGTCAAGAAAAAAGATGCCTTAAAATCAAGACATCTTTTTGTTTTTTAGATTAATGCTAGCATTCCCTTTAAAATAGCAATCTGCTTCATCGAATCATCGGTTGAAGCAATCTTCCCGAATTGAACTTCAATAGAATTTATGACTTTCTTAGCTTTCCAGATATATTCAACTTCACTTATTTTTCCGTCTTTTTCTGAAAGTTCATTTAAGAAATTAAAAAAGTCAATCCCGCAAAAGAGTTCTTCTTTAGCCCCAACAAAACATTCTTCAAGCTTCTCTACTACTATTTTCAGCACCGTGATATCGTCAAGCCAGTCAACATCTTTCATGTGCCAAAAAATCATTCTCCTATCCTCTGCTCTGTACGCAACTTCGCATTTTTCAGTTGAAACGATAAATCTTTCTAAAATACAAAATTCGCGCTCTAACAAGCTGTAATCTTGGTGAATAATTCTGCACACCTCAAACAGTTTTTTCCTATACATTGAATAATCAGAAATCTCCCGGTGTTTTTCAGTAAAAGAGCCAATCATACCACAGTCCTCCTTATGTTATTTTTTCATTATCCCTTATTTAAGTTTTAACAACTTTAAAATTCTGTTTTATTATATCACATATATATTGTTTTTTCAACTTTTATGTAAATAATATAACGGTGTTACATAGAAAAGGTGCCAAGGTAATAATTACCTCAGCACCTTTACTATTTACATAAATTAACTATTCAATATTGTTTTTAATTTGTTTATTTGAGCATCTGTTAAAGTTCCAAGCCAGTTAGTATTAGTCATTATGCTATCTAATTTACCATCCATTGTAGATAGTTTAGCATTTATTCCAGATACATCATTTACTATACCTGCCATTTTTCCAAATAATGTTGTGCTAGCACTAGTATCTGCAGCTGTTCCAATTTTTGAGCTTATACCAGTCATTCCACTTCCTATATTTGCAACTTTATTTTTTAATTCAGAAATTTCTGTTAAAGCTATTGATACATTACTGTTTATACCTGTTACTGTTGTGTTTATTGCTGATACGTTTGAATTAGCTGTATCTAACTTACCATCTACTCCAGTAAGTGTAGTAGTTACACCGGTTAAACTACTTGTAATACCAATAAGGGATGTATTAACTCCTGTTATATTTGTATTTATTCCAGTAAGTGTTGTATTAACTCCTGTTATGCTCGTATTTATTCCAGCAAGTGTTGTGTTTATACCTAAGACACTTCCTTCTATTGAAGTAACTTTTGTTTCTATAGAAGTTAATTTAGTTCCTACAGTTGTATTAGCTGTTAGCAATGAAGTTACGTCAGATTTTAAATTAAATAAAGCAGTGTCCACATCATCAAATCTATCTGATATTTTTGAAAATTCAGTATTTAAATCAGTTTTTAAATCTGTAAAGCTTGCAGCTAATTTAGCATCAGTGTTTCCGTTTATTGCTGTTTGTGCTGCTGATATTTTTGCATCAGTATTTCCATTTATTGCAGTTTGGGCTGCTGATACTTTTGCATCAGTATTTGCATTTATTGCTGTTTGTGCTGCTGATACTTTTGCATCAGTATTTCCATTTATTGCAGTTTGCGCTGCTGATATTTTTGCATCAGTATTTCCATTTATTGCAGTTTGGGCTGCTGATACTTTTGCATCTGTATTTCCATTTATTGCTGTTTGCGCTGCTGATATTTTTGCGTCTGTATTTCCATTTATTGCAGTTTGGGCTGCTGATACTTTTGCATCTGTGTTTGCATTTATTGCTGTTTGCGCTGCTGATATTTTTGCATCAGTATTTCCATTTATTGCTGTTTGCGCTGCTGATACTTTTGCATCTGTATTTGCGTTTATTGCTGTTTGCGCTGCTGATATTTTTGCATCTGTATTTGCGTTTATTGCAGCTTCTGCATCTGCTATTCTAGTATTTAATAAAACGTATTTTTCATCTACATTTGTATTTATAGCAGTTTGTGCAGCCAATACTTTTGTATCTGTATTTGTATTTATTTCATTTTTTGTAGTATCTATATATGCTTTTGCTTCAGTTTTTAGTGTTTCTATTGTAGCATATAATTTTTCTTCCATTTTATTTAATGTATCTAGAAGTTCATCTGCTTTTTCTTTTACAGTTGCTTCTTTTGCTACTACACTATTTATATCATTTTTGATACTAACTATTTTTTCTTTAACATTGTTTATTTCAGTTAGGTTTTCTTCTGATGATAATATATTTTCATCAGCTTTAGCTTTAACCTCATTTACTTCTGTTTTAACAACGTCAATTTCTTTTTGAATGCTACCTAAAGTTTTCACATTTTCTTCATCGTTTGCTACTGATTTTAATGCGTGCTGTTCAGTAGTTTCAACTTTACCATTTAAGCTGTTCATTCCTATAATACCTAGCACAATCGCTGCTACTAGTACTACGGCTACTGATAAAACTACAGCAAAAATTTTAGAACTTTTGTCTGTATGTTTGATATTTTCCATATAATTCCTCCTTTATTCAACATACTTTACTTAATTTTTACTTTTGTGAATTCATTTTCCATTATAATAACAGAATCGTCAATTTTATCAGATATAGCTTTCAAGAATTTTTCCTCTCTTTTGCTATTATACAAAGTTACTAAATAGCCATCATCTAATTTTTCTTTAAACACAATATGATATGCATATGTTGATTTAAAGACATTACTTATCTCTCCATCTTTTAGTGTACTTACAGTATCTTGTATTTCTTTTAATACTTGATTTGAAGTAAAGTACATATCATATGGTGGCTCAGCATTTATTGCATCGTCACTATACTTTTTGATGTAGCTATCAAATTCATTTACATCTGTTATCATACTGCGAAGTGTTTCAGCAAGTAATTTCTTTTGTTCCACAACAGAATTACTTAATGGCTCTTTTGTACTTGTATCAACTGTGTATAGTACAATTTGTTTTATTTTATTGTAATTTTGATAATAATCTTTCTCTATTTGTTTTTTCTCGTCTTCAGTCAAATCATATTTCTTACCTTCTGCATAAAGAGAGTTAAATACTTCTTTATATAAAGCATCTACTCTTGCCATTTTATCGTAAGCTTTTTCTGTAGTTCTATTTTTCTTTAAGAACTCATTAAATTTCTTTTGACCGCCTAAATTTGACACATATTTTTTCTTGTCAGATTCTAGTTTCTTTAACTGTTCATCATTTAGAGAAATATTATTTTCTTCTGCCATTGTCTCTATTGCACCAGCAACTTTTATACTCTCCTCTACCTTTCCTCTTAGGTAATTTTCAACTGTTGTATTAGTTGTTTTATCGGCTATCGTATTTAAAGTTGCCTCTGGTAAGTCAGTAGTATTTTCATCAAATAAGTTAGTTTTAGCAAGTCTTAAATATATCATATAATCTGACTTGTTGTATTTAGTACCATTAATACTAATAACAGTAGGATTATTTGATAACTTAATCAAAACAAAAGCTATTACCCCTATAATCACCAATAATAACGCAGTAGCAATCATTATTATTTTTTTGTCTTTAATCATATTTGTAAACTTTCCTTTCTTTTCTACCTTTTTATCTTCTTTTTTGTTTGTGGATTTTGGCATAACTTGCACTTCCTTTCTTAGCAATTATCTCTACTACTTACACTTAAAGGAAGTATACTATCTTAAGGTATGTTTGTCAACATTTTTTGCAACTTTTTGTCACAAAAATTACAATAATGTTACAATATGTCTATCTGCTTAGAATTATGGTGTTTTATTACCAAATTTCTCCATTAAAAGCCTCAAAAAAAGCATATCTAAACGATATGCTCTATTCTTAATATATAATATTATTATGACCTTTTCTCTATTCCTATTACTATCTTTTCTTGTACATTTTCCATGTATATTCCGTCCAATGTAGATATTATGTTGTTTATAAGGTAAAGTTCGCTTGCATCCAATTTACTTATATTCTCATTTTCCACAGAGATGTACCAGAATGTTTCATCTTCTTTTAATGATAACTTTATGTTATCTCCTATACTAGATACTTTCATTAAGTTATTTAAAAGTTCGCATAAAATAAATATAACATCACTAATATGTCCATGAATAAGTGTATTTGGTTTTATTGTTATTTCTTTTTCTAACAACACACCACTTGTCTTTATTTCATTTGAAAGTATTAAGTCTATTCTTTCTATTATATCTTTTTCTGTTAAATACTCATCTGTATTTTTATCACCTGTCTGAAGAATTATTGCAGATAACACTTTATCTATTTTCTCTAAGTAAACTTTGTTGTTTTCATAGAATTTTTTCAAATCTTTAATTGTATCTCTATCAATACCATCTTGAGCGTCTTCTATAAGAGTATTAGAAGCCTCTATACCCGCACTTATAGACATAAGCGGCGATTTCATATCCTCTGCTATTCCTTTTATAAGTTTACCAATTGCATTAACTTTGTATCTACTTAATAATATTTCGTTTTGTTGATTGAATATTCTAACTGCTGACATTACTTGTAAAAGTAGCTTATCTGCTCCATCTGACTTATCATGATAGTTTTGTATATTTAATCTTTGTAATGTTTCTGCAGGTGGTTGTTGTCCTGAGAAACCTGTTTGCATTATTATAATTATCTCTTTATTAAATTCTCTTACTTTATTTATAACATCTTCTCCAGTAAGACCAGGCATATAGTAATCAAGTAATACAATATGTACATTTCCTTTTTTTACTTTTTCTATACCCTCTTCTCCACTTGTTGCAATATCTACGTTATATCCTTTACTTTTTAAGAAAAATGCTGTAACTTCAATATAATCAACATCATCATCAACTAAAAGAATGTTTACGTGTTTCTTTATATCTTCGTATTTTTCCATATAATATTCCTCCAATAAATTACTACTCTTATTATATTACATATTTTTGTAAAATAAAAGAGTTTTTTAATTATATTTTGCTCTAATCTCATGCCTATATAATATCATAAGAGTTATATTCAATCAATATACTATACTCTAGATGCAAGTTTGTTTGATTTTGTTTACATAATGTGGTATAATTAATGTATGATTTATTATAAATCAAATATATAATTATATTGGAGGAACATGTATGTTTTATCTACTTAAGAACAGAAAAAGAGCTAAGGAGTTATTGAGAGAAGAAGAAAAGCGGATTGAACTTGAAAGATTAAACCATGAAATGGAGCTTGTTATGAAAGAAGAAATAAGCGGCTTTATAGCATCTGACAAGGAATATTTGCAGAGTCTTACTGATGTCGACATTTACAGCAAAGATTTAAACCCGGCGACATTCAAAAAGGAAATGGCTCGTGTAAAACTTGCGCTATATGTCAAGGCACCGAACTTGTACATGAAGTCATTTGGTGAGAAACCTTTTGCAATGCTTGATACGATTTATGTGATGAACGCTGAATTTTCACACTACCCCAAATCTATCTCGCGTGTGGAGGAAGTACTTGAAGAATCTCTCAAAAAAGAAGATTTTCCACCCAAGCAAATCAACTTGGATACGTTTGATGAAGCAAGCTACTACGCTTTATGCACCTCTCTTATGGAAGATTTAAACAACCTTACCAAGTTCTTAAATGAAATGCAGCACTTAAGTAAAATCTAAAAAATGCTTCCCTTGTAATAAAGGGAAGCATTCTTTATGTTATTTTATTAATTCCATAAATTCATCTTTAATTTCGTTCATTCTTTTTTCTGTAATTCCTTCAAATCTCATAGTTAAATCAGGTCCTGTATTTGAGGCTCTGACCAAAGCCCATCCGTCTTCAAATTCTACTCTTGCTCCATCTATAGTATTCATTTTGTACCCTTTAGAAATTGCATACTCTTTTACTTTTTCTACAACATTAAATTTTTCTTCGTCTGTTGATTTTATCTTTAATTCAGGTGTTGAATAATATCTAGTTATTCCATCTAAAAGCTCTGAAAACTTTTTATCCGTTTTAGATAATATTTCTACATATCTAAGACAGCCATATATTCCATCATCAAAGCCAGGCCATTTATCTCTAAAGAATATATGTCCTGAAAGTTCGCCACCAAAGTCGAAATCCCCCTCTTTCATCATTGCTTTCATGTATGAATTACCTGTTCTATAACAAACCTTTTCAATACCTAACTTATCTAATTCGTCTGCTAATGATTTAGAACATTTTACATCATATAAAGCTTTTTTATTTCTAACATTTTTGTAGATGTCTCTCCACATTATTATCATAAGATAATCAACTGGTACAAAAGTTCCATTTTCATCTACTACACCTACTCTATCTGCATCACCATCTACAGATAGTCCTATATCTGCATGCACTTCTTTTACTTTAGCTTTTAATTTTTCTAAGTTAGCTTCAACACATGGATCTGGATGATGGTTTGGGAAATCAGGGTCACTATCACAGAATATATATTCTGCATCTATATTTAAACCTTCAAACGCCTCTTTTATAACAACAGAGCCAGTTCCATTTCCAGCATCTAGTACTACTTTTACTCTTCTTTTTCCTAAATCAATACTACTCTTTAAAAGCTTTAGATACTCTTCTTTTATATCTTTTTCTATTACTTTTCCTTCGCCTTCTATAAACTCGCCTTTTTCAATGTATCTTCTAAAGTCTTGTATCATTTCTCCGCAAGCATTTCCTCTTTCATCAAAAGCTATCTTAAAGCCATTATATTCTTTGGGGTTATGACTTGCAGTTATCATTGCACCAGATACAACACCTAAATTTTCCCATGAGAAATAATACATAGGAGTAGTTACAAGACCAATGTTATACACTGTAATACCAGTTTCTACTGCACCTTTAATAAAAGCATTAGAAAGAACTGGTGAAGAACTTCTATTATCATGACCTACAACAGCTATTTTCTTTCCTAATGTTTGAATATATGAGCCAAAGCCCTTACCTATTGTGTAAGCTACATCTTCGTTTAAATCTTCTCCATATATTCCTCTAATATCATAACCTCTAAATATGTACTTATTTATCTCTTTTATAATTTTCATATCTCACCTATCCTTTAATTAATATCTCTAAACAATTTTATACCATAAGTTGTTAATATTTTCCACAAAATTATTGTAAAACATGTAAATACACCTAAAATTATTCCTATATACATATCTAAGTTCTGTATTTTTAATATTCCACAAATAGCAATTGGTATTCCTGCTAATGCAAATGCTGAGCACATTGTTATCATTGTACTAGCACTTTGTTTTACAACAGCTGTATCTGAGACAGCATTCATTTTTGGATATTTTAAGTTTATTATAAGTCCTAGCATAGACACCATAAAAGGAATAATAACTGCAAAAGCTAGACAATATATAATGTCTATAACTGGAAGTTTAAACACATATGAAAAAGCTATTGTAGACATTATTGTAGCTGGTATAGTTATAAATAAATTAACCATAATCTTGGCTAAGAATATTTTCTTTTCACTTACTGGTAAACTTTTTGTAAGCCAAAATGTTTTACCTTCTATAGATATTGAACATGCTGTTGTTGTAGCAACACCTATTGCAAACACCATAAATATTATATGAAACTTACCTACAAAATTAGTTATATCAAGTCCACCAAGTTCAGTAGCTACGCTACTTAATAGTTTTTCTTTTGATATTAGCGCATATATACTTGCAATTAAAAGCATTACAGGTCCTACTATAGTGTTAAATACGTACACTGGAGTACTAAAATATTTCTTTAATTCCTTTTTAGTTAACGCCCAAAAAGCAGAATTTGATTTTAACTTTTTTATTTGATAATTAGCACTAGAATGCTTTTCAGAAAGTCTTGAAACCACTCTATAATATGAATGGCTAAATACTAATACAAATAACACTGTTAATGATATATTTGCTAGCAATATGCCTAGTAATTTTGATACACTAAAAGTAATCAAACATGTATCATATATTCCCATAGGGTAATAAATATTAGTTATTATTTCGTTTAAACTCTGAGCTTTAGCCACTATATTTTCCAAGTAATCATTTGTATTAAAACTAATGTACATTAATAAAATTGTAAATATAATTGTTCCTATCATTTGAACAAATTTCTTCATTTTAAATTTTGAAGATATACTTTGAATTATATATCCAAAAATAGAAGCTACAATGGTAGGTATAATTGGAAGTGTTATTATCATTACAAAAGCTGTAATATAAAAAGTAAATTCCGGCTTTATACTAAAAGCATAAACAACTACAGTTGGCAGCATTATAATAAAATTCCACATATATTGGAAAGTTATTAATTTAATAAGCCTTGCTGCAAAAATAGTACTCTTTTTAATGGGCATAGCAAAAAGCATATTACTATCTTTTGCATCAAATAAAATTCCCTGCGACCTGTAAGCTCCTTGAATAAATATCATTATAGTAGTTACAAGTCCAAACAAAGTTATTGCCATATGAGCCATGTTAAAGTTTTTTAATGGCTCTATAATAATTTTGGCATACATACCAAATAAACTCATTAATAATAATGTAAAAAATGTTAAAGTTAATACTCTATTTATTTTTCCAGTTACACTTTTCTTTTTCTTTCTTCCAACCTTAAATATATTCATATTTCCAGACATAGATGCTTTTAAAAGTGTAAATAATTTGTTTTTTACCATAAGTTATTCACCCTTTCCATCTAATTCTAAGAATACATTTTCAAGAGAAGTATCACCTTTTACTTCTTCCATTTTTCCAACCTTTACAAGCTTACCTCTTTTAATAATAGCAACCTTATCACAAAGTTTTTCTGCTACCTCTAAAATATGTGTAGAGAAAAATATAGTAGCCCCATTATCACACATTTCCCTCATAATTTCTTTTAAATCAAAAACAGCTTTTGGGTCCAAACCTACAAAAGGCTCATCTAAAACAAGAACCTTTGGCTCATGAACTAAAGCTGCAATTATAGCAAGCTTTTGTTTCATACCATGAGAATATGACTCAATAGTATCACCTAAATTTGCAGTTATTTCAAACTTATCTGCATATTTTTTTATTCTTTCTTCTCTTCTCTCTTTTGCAACATCATATATATCACATATAAAATTAATAAAAGCTATACCTGTTAAATTTTCATATAAATCTGGGTTATCAGGTATATATGCTATCTCCTTTTTACATTCAATAGGCTTTTCTTTTATAGACTTTGAATTTATATAAATATCTCCCTCTTCAAAGTCTAGTATTCCAACTATAGACTTTATAGTTGTAGTTTTACCTGCTCCATTATGCCCTATAAATGCAAATATCTCACCAGTTTCAGCGGTAAAAGAAATATTATCTACAGCCTTTTTATCACCATTATATATCTTTGTATAATTTTTTACTTCTATCATAAATTCCACCTCATTTAATATATCAATATATTATCACATAGCCTATCCAAACGCAAGATATCAGGTGATACAAAATAAAAAAAGCAAAAATAAATAGCCACATAGACAAGATAATTTGCCTACATGACTAAATATATATTGTAAATGTCAACTAAACATCTGCATTCAAACTTTTACACCTAACTTATTCCCCACTCTGTTTTATCTGCATTTGGTGTTAATTTAACATTAGAATTTAAAGTTACTACAGGGCGGACCGCATAAGTATGGCCGGCAAAGTAGTCATACGAACTAAACACGCCGTTCCCGCCCACAGCAGCAGAGTTAACATAGCGAACACTGAAAGTCGCCATGTTGCCGAAGAACATTGCAGAGACACACGGAGAAGCAAGCCAGTATTCATTTTTAGCATTGTATACTAAATCCACATTCCCTGGTTTTTTCATCTTTTTTACATCATCTGTTCTACTTATATTGTAATAATCTAAATAGTACATTCCTAAGTCTTTTCCATCTGGTGTTGTTCTACCATCTAATGTCATTCCTAATTCGCTTTCTAACGTAGCTATTGTTTTTGCTTCTTTAGTTGGTGTGTACTCGTCATCAATATAGTAATATGATCCCTTTTCTCCTATATAACCCAATATATTATTTACATCATCTATATTCATATTTCTTGCTGTTCCTACTCCATCTTTTGAATATAATTTTTCACATATTGTATTTAACATATCTGGTCCTTTTAAATAACCACCTTTTCCGCCTAATGTTACTTTTGTATTTGCTGCAACTTCTGTTGTTCCTAAATCTGCCATTATTTCTAGTTCTCCATTTGCATTTACTCCTAAGTATTTCCATCTTAGCTGCGTATTTGCTGTTACTTCTTGTGGTTGTGGATCTGTTTCTTCTTGTTTTTTTGCATCACATGTATTCTCACTTCCGTCTGTTGTATATGTAGCCACATCCAATGTATACCCTGTTACTGTATCTCCTACTTTTATTCCTGCTTTTACTGCAGCTGTCGCTGCTTCATTCATTAGTACTCCGTCATCTGATAGCATTACTTTATAACCTTTCTCAGCTAACTTTGAATTTGCATAATCTACAAATGAACCTTCTTCTGCCTGTTTTTCTGCTGTCATTAACTCCCATTCTGCTCTTAGTGTATTTACATACTCTTTTAAATTTGCTGTATCACTATCTGTTTTGGCTTTGTTTGCTTTTGATATTATTCCACTATTTGATAGTGATAGTATTATTGCGGCTGCTAGTATTATCATTACTATTATTGTTATTACTAATACTATCAGTGATATTCCGCTTTTGTTTTTTCTTAAGTTTTTCATCATTTTTACCTCCCATTTCATATAAAACTTAATTTGTATATTAACATTGCTTAATGCAATGATTATACCTTGCTTTAAATGCAAAAAAGCTAGCTATACATTTACTGTATAACTAACTTTATATTATCTAATAATATGTCTTTTGCGCGTAAAAACCTCTATCTAGTTTATTTCTAGATATTACTTGTGTGTGTGTGTGTGTGTGTGTGTGTGTGTTACTCTCCCAATGGTTTTACGTGCATTAGTTGACATTTGTTTTCACTCCTTTGTTATTTTTCTTTCCTACGTTTTTATTCTACTTTATATTATTTCTTTTTTCAACACTTTTTGTGTTATTTTATTTATTTGTAATTTTTCTGTAATATTTTCATTCTGCTATTTACAACCTGTCCATATTTTGATATAATACTTTTCGTGACATGGCCCCTTGGTCAAGCGGTTAAGACGCAGCCCTCTCAAGGCTGAATCATGGGTTCGATTCCCGTAGGGGTCACCATTTATTATCTGCACTATATAGTGCAGATTTTTTTATTCTGCTTTTTCTCTTTGAACTATTTCTTTAAAAGTGAAAGTATTCCCCATATCTGTTGAAACATATTTAGCTGCAGTATTTCCCCCTTTATAATCACAGTCAGCTCCTTCTGATACATATACTGTAATTATATTTTTATCTACTATTGGTAACTCATAATAATCATAAACATCTGACCATTCTAATTTTACACCATTATCTTCTTCTAATTCTTGAGCTTCAAATGTTACTACATTAAAAGTCTTTCCACCATCTTTTGTCATTATTAATTCTGCATTATCTCTACCATTTAAAGGATTTGATATAAAGCAAATGTTTTCATTTAAAAATACATATTCTGCTTTTGCATTTACCTCTATAAAGTTTTCTGTTACAAGCTTAAATGTTTTACCACTATCACTAGATTTATACATTTGAAGCGCAATTTTGCCCATTGCGTAATCACTTGCACAAGCTGCTATTTCTTCATTTTCATTTATTATATATTCATAGACTATATCTAATTCTTCTCTTTTTTTAGTAGTAATCTTTTCTTTTACATTACTTTCTATTTTTGGTGTTTTATTTACCTTTTCTTTTATTTCTATCTTTTCTAACCTAGTATAATTAAATATTACTACAGTTATAGCTAAAATAATAATTATTAAAAGTGTAAGTAAATACACAGTTATTCTGTTTATCTTCATTACTTTTACCTCCTGCACGTAAATTATATCATTTAATATAATTTACATCAAATTTTTATCCTATTTTTTTGCTTTATTTCATCCTTTATTATATAATACATTATGGTGATATTATGATTAAAGTAATAAAAAATGGACTAGTTATAACTATGGATGAAAAAAGAAAAGAAAAAATAGAAAAAATGGATGTTGTTATTACAGATGATACAATAACTAGCTTAGAAGAAAATTATACCGGTAAGTATGATATACTAATAAATGCAGAGAATAAAATTGTAATGCCTGGCCTTGTAAATTGTCATACTCATTTGGGTATGAGTATATTTAGATGTACTAATGATAACCTTACTCTTCAAGACTGGCTTACTAAAAAAATCTGGCCTATCGAAGATAGAATGACGCATAAGGAAATCTATTATACAACACTACTTTCTTTAATAGAAAGTATTAAGTCTGGAACTACTACATCTGCAGACCATTATTTTGGTTCTTTAGAAAGTATAAATGCAATAAAGGAATGTAAAGTAAGAGAAATATTTACCAACTGCACAATGGATGTAGATGGAAAAGGTGAAGAAAGAGTTAATATATTTAAAAAATTATATAATGAGAATGTAAACACATCTGATTTAATAACGTTCTCTGTAGCACCTCATTCTCTATATACTTGTTCTGCTGAATATTTAGAAAGCTTAAGAGATATAGCTCTTAAGTATGATTTACCAATACACGTTCATTTAGCAGAAAACACAGATGAAGTTAAGACTTTAAAAGAAAGATACGGTTTAAAGCCTGCATATATATTAGAAAAACTAGGACTTTTGAAATGCAAATTAATTCTTGCTCATTGTACTTTTTTGGATGATGATGAAGTAGAACTTTTGGGAAAATACCCAAATGTTAGTATAGCTCATAACCCTGTAAGTAACCTTAACTTAGGTTGTGGTATTGCCCCTATTTCAAAGTATTTAGACAAAGACATTAATGTTTGTATTGGAACAGACGGCTCTGGCTCTGCAATAAATGTAGATATGTTTTATCACATAGCTTTTGTTGATTTATTACAAAAAGGATTATATCAAGACCCTACCATATTAAATTCTTATGATGTATTAAAACTTGCTACAATAAATGGTGCAAAAGCATTTGGCTTAGATGATAAAATAGGTTCTATAGAAGTAGGTAAAAAAGCTGACATTATAGTTTTAGACTATAACGACATAGCCGTTTTCCCTACTGCAAATGTTTTCTCACAAATTGTACATAATACTCGTAACTACCACGTTATAACTAGCATTATAAATGGTGAGGTAATTATGCAAGACAGAAAGCTACTTTTAAATATAGATGAAGAAAAGTTAAAACAAACTGTAAATGAAATTTTAGAAAGACTAAAAATATAGCGAAAGCTCCTAAATAAGGAGCTTTTATTTATTTTATATGAGTTACATCATCTTTTTTCTTAAGCTTTTCATATAGATATACTACTTGTAAAAATTCTACCCAAACAAAAGCATATAACCAAAGTATAGGGGCTTTTTCCTTCAATGCTATTTTAATATTGGACCACTTATCAACAAGCATACTTTCCTCTTCCTTACTCTCCAATTGCTTGTTTTCTTCTTTACTTACACCCTCTTTTTTGTTTACCTTTAATGTATATACCTTTTGAACTTTAGAGTTTTCAGATGTTACTGTTATTTTTATAGTATTTTCATTAACCACAAGTTTATCGTTTCCAGTTATTTCAACTTTAGCTTTTTCATTAACTGGAAATGCAGATATTTCAAGTTTTTCCACATCATATGAAATGTCTCCTAAACTATATTCAAAAATTTCTTTAGAAAATTCTGGTGTTAGTGTCATATTTGATACTATTAGGTTTTGTAAATACGCATTAGATTTTGCTTCATCATCTGCTTTTGTTACAAATATTTTATACACTTTACTTGTTTTTTTATCTTCTGCTACAACCTTTACCGTTATAACATTATCACCTGTTTTTAAACCAGTGTTTCCGGTTATACTAACACTTGCCTTACTGTTTTCTGGAACTGCAGTTACATTTAGTTTATCTACACTTTCATCAACTGTAATAGAATAGTTAAATGTATTTTTGTTAAAACTAGGTGAAATGCCAGGTCTATCAACTCGAAATTCTTTTAAATACGCATTATTGCTTACTGATTTTGTAGTAGTACTAGTTTTACTAGTAGAAGGTTTAGTTGTTCCCGTAGTTTTATTACTTCCTGTAGTGCCAGACGTACTTGGAGTGGTAGTAGTTTGTGGAGTTGCTACTTTTATACTAACTGATTTACTTCCCTTTACATCATTTAAATCATTATCTGATACATCAATTGGGTTTACTGATATACTAGCTGTTCCATTAGCTTTTGCAGTTACTGTAACTGTTACTGTTCCATCTACCCAAGTTGAACCTGTAGATACTGTTAAAACTCCAGTGTTAGATGAACTTATTCCGAATTTTCCAGCACAGTTATTAGTTTTTATTGTAACTGTTGCAGTTTCTCCTGGCTTTAAAGATGTTTTGTTTGTGCTTACACTAAATGTTCCCGCAGCTTGCACCTTGCTTACTACAAAAAATACTAGAAGAATAGCAAATATTCTTAAATAATTTAATTTGTTAATTTTCATTTCTTTTTTCTCCTTTACTCTTGATTTATTTTACTTACACCCATTATGTAATTTTTTATTATCATATAATCCTTTGAGGTTATATTGCCATCTTTAAAACTATCTGCTGCTTTTTGTTCTATTTTATTTAACCTGCTTGTTTCCATTATATGATTTTTAATTGCCATATAATCCTTTGACGTTATTTTTCCGTCACCAGTCACATCTCCATATATTAAAACTGTATACTCATATATTACCGCACCTGCACTATCTAAAATCTGAACTTTACTTCCAGTTCCAACAATATCATTTTCACCTAAATTTTTTCCTGATTTCTCTTTTACTTTCACATCATATGAGGTTTCAATTTTATCTAATATGCTTGAGATTGTAGTTTCTGGTTCTATTTTACTAATAATATCTTCTTCTACTTTTATACTTTCATTAATTTTTATTTCTCCTTCTTTTATATCAACTACTTTAACTTTAGCTTGAACCTTTAGAGTTGTACCTACAAGTGATATTGTTATATTTGTCTCTCCTTCTTCTATTCCATATATTTTATTTTCTTCTACTTTAGCAATTTCTTCATTTTGAACAGCTATTTCATACTCTGGGTTATCAACATTTAATGTAGTTATATTAAGTTTAGTAGACTTTCCTTTTAAAACAATATATGTATCTTTATCAAGTTCTAGTTTTGGTTCTTTTTTCTTTACTACATTTACAACACATCTTGCTTCTTTTAGTTGGTCATCACTCTTAACAGTTACATATGCCATACCTTCTTTTACTCCAGTTACTTTTCCGTCTTGACTTACACTTACTATGTTACTATCACTTGAACTCCATGTAACATCTTTGTATGTAGCATTACTTGGTAATACTTCTGCTTTTAGACTAGTCTCTTTTCCCACTTCAACATCAATTTCATCACTGCTAATTTGTACACCTGTTACCTTAGTATATGAACATTCTTTAATATAGCTCTGGAATACATAACCTTCAAGTCCTGTATCTAACCTTACTTTATCCCATCTTTCTCCTGCTTGAACACCTCTTGCTATTCTAGTCATAACTGTGCCTTTAGGTGCTGTGAGTAATGCACTGTTACCAGTTCCGGCTCCCGACCTTATATTTAAATTACTTGTACAATACACTTTTGTGCTATCTTTCACATAGTCAGATGGATTTTCTGTATATATATCTACAGGTAAGTTTGGCATATTGTCATACACTGGTATTACAAAATTAAAAGGTATGTCAAGTAAACCCATCTTAGAATAGGCACTATGAGTATTTACAGCTTCAGAAGATGGAGCTAATATGTTTTGCATATATTGATGTGTGTATAAGCTATATGAACTATTATCATTTACATTAAATTTTTGCAAATATGTAGTATATTGCCCTTTATTTATATATTTCTGAGATAAGAACTCTGCACCACCATTTATTGCAAGTTCCGGAGTGGTCCATCCTACACTTCTTGCATATGCAAGTCCTGATATAGCAGGATTACTTCCTCCCGTTGCTCCTATATTAAAATAATTATATAGTCCAACATAGCCAGACACATTTCCTTTTATAGATGTGTTATTTTGTATATCACAACCTGTTTCTTGTTTTATTCTAGACGCTAAATGATATGGACTTACTCCATATTTTGCAGCAGCTTCCATTACCACTTTACTATACGTTTTATTTATTGTTTGAGTTTTCCCATTTGTATCTATATATGAGATATTTTTTTGGTACATTAAAGTACCATAAAATATCTTTTCTACACCTGTTTGATTTTGGACACTAGAGTCATAATTTAAAGTTTCAAACTGAAATATTTGCATTTCATTTATGTATTTTCTTGGGTCCATACTATATGCCACAGCAAGCTCAGATGCTGTTACCCAACCTGGCTCTATTAAATTATATGCACCATTGCTATTTTTCCATTTCCACACATCAGCAAATGAAATTCCTATAGCACTTCTTTTTAAATCTACACTAGGTCCTTCGTTTTTTATGACCGTATTCCAATCAATCCCCGTATTTAGTGCTGTATATGTCCAATTAGGATGGAGCTTTTGAATTTGTTTTAAATATATTTGATAACTACTTGGAAAACTATCTATTCCTACACTCTTAGTTGCAGCAAAAACTTTACTTCCTATAAAAAAAGTACATAGCATACATATTAAAGCTATCATTTTATTTAAACTAATTACCCTTTTTTCATTCATTAATAACTCCTTTCCTAAGTAAAAAAAATAAAGCTATAAATAAAAATATTTATACATATTATTATTTACAACTTTAAATATATTAATTCATTTACTTAAATTTAGATATATTTTTATATAGAAAAAATATATAAAATAGGTATAAACACATATTTTGCATTTATACCCAATTATTTACACTATTCTTTATTTTCTGTTTCTTCAGGGAATACAGGATTTTGTTTTGCTCTTCTTGGTTTTTCTTCCTTTGGAGCTTTTTCTTTTTTATCTTCTCTATTTATTCTTTTACCAACAGTTATTTTATCTAAATCTTCATATTTTCTTAATCTTTCATATAAATATACTACTTGTAAAAATTCTACCCAAACAAATACATATAGCACAATAACTGTCATGTGTTCTTTTAAGTTTGCTTCATACCAATCTTTTAGTTTTGACCAAAATGATGGTTTGTTATTTTCTCTTGCTCTTAAAGAATCACCATATATATCCACATTGTTTGCATTAGTTTCTGCATAAAGTTTGTTAAAAGCTATTACATAATCTTTAGTTACTTTTCCATTTTCAGATGTAACCCTTATTGTTATTTTTCCTTCACCAACGCCCAAATTTTCATTACCTAATATTTCAACTTTAGCATTATCATTATTTGGATAAGCTAAAATATTAAGCTTACTTGATTTAACAGTTATATCTCCTGCATTGTACTCAGTAACATTAGGGTCAAATGCCTGCCCTAAATTTACATCTTCAATTATAACAGAAGAAAGTGTTGCATCAGATTTTACTGGATCATCTGATTTAAGTACAGTTATTTTATATGTTTTTACAGTACCATCTTCTGCTGTTACTTTTACTGTAATTATATTTTCTCCAACTTTTAAATTAGTATTACCTGATACTGAATAAGAAGCTCTATTATGTTCAACTGAAGCATTTACCTTTATTGTATCCACATTTTCCCCAACTTTTAGAGAATACGATGTGATATTTTTAGCAAATGCAGGTGAAAGGCCTTCAACACTAAGTATCATATTTTTAAGATTAGCATTTGAAGATTTTGAACTTGTATTATTTTTATTGCTATTGTTATTCTTGTTTGTATTACTATTAGAATTGCTACCACTACTTGGCTTGTTAGTATTTGTATTACTAGAAGGTGTTGTTACTTTTATAGTAACTGATTTACTACCAGTAACATCATTTAAGTCTGTATCAGACACATCAACTGGTGTCACCGTTATATTAGCACTTCCATTTGCTTTAGCTGTTACTGTTATTGTAGCAGTTCCATCTACCCAAGTTGAACCTGTAGATACAGTTGCAACTGAAGTATTTGATGATGAAACACTAAACTTACCTGCACAATTATTTGTCTTTATTGTTATAGTTGCTGTATTTCCAGGATTTAATGATGTTTTGTTAGCACTTACACTAAAGCTTCCTGCTGCATACACAAAGTTAGTTATAGCAAACACAAACATCAACATAAATATTGATAAATATTTTATTCTTTTGTTTTTAATCATTATATATTCCTCCTATTATTTATTTCTGACTAATCACAGATGTTCCCATTATATGATTTTTAATAATCATATAGTCTTTTGAAGTTATATTATTATCTCTAAAACTGTCTGCTGCTTTTGCTTCTATTCCTGTAATTGTAGCCGTTCCCATTATATGATTTTTAATTGCCATATAGTCCTTTGAAGTTATTTTACCATCACCAGTTACATCTCCATATATTAAAACTGTGTACTCATATATAACCGTACCTGCATTATCTAAAATCTGAATTTTACTTCCCGTTCCAACACAAGCATCTCCTGTTAATGTTTCTCCTGATTTATTTTTTAATGCTACTGTGTATGAAGATTGAACTTTTCCAATTATATCTTGTGCTTTTGTTTCAGGTGATATATTTGATACAACATCATTATTCACATCTAAAGAACTATCAATTACTATATCTCCCTCTTTTATCTCAATTACATTAATCTCTGCTTCTGCCTTTATATTAGTTCCTTTTAAAGTAACAATTAATTTAGTTGTTCCTTCTTTAACTCCTAATATTTTTCCATCTTGAATTTTAGCAATATTTTCATCCTCTATTTTCACATCATAATCTGACACGTCAGTATATTCTATATCAACACTAAAAGGTGTTAACTTTCCACTCACTACACTGTATTTAGTTTTATCTAAAGATATACTTGGGTCTTTATCAGTAACTGTTACTGTGCATGTAGCTGTTTTTTGTTGGTCTTTTGTTGTAGCAGTTACAATAGCTGAACCTGCTGCAACTCCTTTAACATTACCATTACTGTCTACTGTTAACACGTTATTATTTGAACTACTCCATGTTACATCCTTAAATTTAGCATTTGAAGGTTCTATTGTAGCTGAAAGTTTAAAAGTATCGCCTACTTTTAATGTTTTGTTTGCACTATCTAAAGATATTGCTGTTACTTTAGTATATGAATATTCAAATACATAATAGTTCCATACATAGCCTTCTATCTTTTGACCATTTACTTCAAACTCAACATAGTCCCAACCAGTATCAATGCCTTTTTTTATTCTTGTCATTGCTGTCTTTTTATTTATATCACTAGACTCTTTTAATGTATACACTACATTACTAGAACTAGAAGAGTCCGCTGTTGACCTTATTTTAAAAGTATCGTAGCTATCATTTGTATCTGGGTCATCTAGATATACCATTGTGCTATCATTTTCATAGTACCCTATAGTTGGACTAGGTGAAGCTATTGATGGCATATTATCATATATTGGAATATAGAAAGTGTATGTGTTATTTAATATACCTGCCCTCTCAATTCCTTTATATGCAATTTTGGCCTCTCCCATTGGTGCAGATATATTAGACATATACTGCATAGAAAGAAGCGTTGTTGCATTACCATATGGGTTTGCTACATCAAACTTTTGGAAATATACTGTACTTTGTCCCCATTTAACATAGTTTTTGTTTAGCCAGTCCATTCCACCTGCAATAGCTTTTTCTGGTGTATTCCATCCATTAGTATGTGCTAAATTTATACCAGCTTGTACAGCTCCATTTCCATCTCTTGCTCCAATATTAAAGAAGTTATAATAACCAGGATATTTAGAGTTTTTACCATTTATACTTCCGTTATTTACAGTATCACAACCTGTTTCTTGTCTTATTCTTGATATTATAAAAGTTGGAGCTATATTCTTATCATTTCCCACTTTCTTTATAATACTAGCATAATCATTTGTGTACATTGGTGTACTATGTGCAACTTCTTTTACAGCAGTTTCTGTATCCGAAGCCACATCTTTATCTATTACCCTAAATTGAAATATTCCTTCATCTGTTAAGAAGTTCCTTGGGTCCAATGTATATGCTACTGCAGCTCTTGAAGCAAGTACAAAACCTGCTGCATTATATGAACTATCATTTGCTGCTTCTGTTCTTTTCCATGCATCACCATATGCCGAATTTTGAACTCTTGAATATGTTCCTTTTGACTCCGAATTAAGAACTGTATTCCAATCTAAATGTGTATAAAAAGCCTTAATATTCCAATTAGGATGACTACTTTTTAATCTATTTATATATGATTGATAACTTGCTGGGAAGCTATCTGAAATCGTTGAAGTCGCATAACTTGCAGCATAACACTTACCAAACACACAAAACGCGCCAAGCATGAGCCCTACATATGCAACCTTTCTTCTTTTAAATATACCCTTAAACATTTTCTTTATCACTCCATCGCATTATTACATATACATTATATCAAAAAAAGAAAACAATGTATACTTTTTTGTAGAATAATTACAAAAAATATACATTGTTGTAACATATGTAAAAAGATAGTCTTATGATTTATAAATTTATAATTGAGTTATATTTTTGCTTTTAAAAAGTGACTACCTTTTATGGCAATCACTTTTCTAATTCCTACTCTGGCAAGGATACTCCTACTTTTTTAAGTCCCTACTGTAGCAAGGGTATTCTAATCTATTTAGCTATAAATATCAATATGCATATTGAATCTGTAGTGTTAATATACCACATTTTAAAAAATTTATCAATATTTTCATAAAAATTTAATCATAAAAATAGCCTCATAGACGATAGAGTTTGTCTACATGACTAAATGTGTCAACTAAAACATCTGTATTCAGGCACTTTATGCACACCTATATGATTTACACTTTTAGAAGCGCCTATTTTTCATAGTTTTGTTCCTAGCTTAATGTCCATACTGTTTTTCCATTTTCTGTTGTTTTCTGGACATTAGATGTTAGAGAAACATACGGACGGACAGCGCAGGGAAAGCTACTATCGGAGACATACGGATTGAACATGTTGGTCGCGTCCACGCTAGTAGAGTTAACGCAGCGTACATGGAAACTCGCATAACCGATGTCCAAATTCGCATCGACACACG
This sequence comes from uncultured Clostridia bacterium, assembly GCA_934149365.1. GTDB lineage: Bacteria > Bacillota > Clostridia > TANB77 > CAG-465 > CALXJE01. Next base: position 39,951 of record CAKPEI010000001.1, on the reverse strand, counting down.
GAGAAGCAAGCCAATATGTATTTGCTTGATATACTAGATTTTGTTTCACTGTATCTTTGGTTATTCTGCTTGCATGGTATGTTTTGTTTATGTAATAATAGTCTGATTTATATTCTCCTAAATCTTTCCCCTCTGGCACATAATCTCTTGCTAATTTACTATTAAATTTTGTTTCCAATTCTGCTATTGTCATTGCTTCTGTTGTTTCTACTGTATTACTACTTGCATCATAGTATCTTCCTTTTGGTCCATTATATTCTAATATTTTGTTTACTATGTCTATATTCATACTTTGAGCTTTTCCTTTTCCCTCTACTGTATATAAAATATCACATATTGTATTTAACATTTTTGGTCCATTTATATAACCTCCTTTATATCCTAATATTAATTTATAGTCTGCTCCTATTGTCCCTGTCATATCTGGCGCTATAAGTAAACTTCCATCTTCTCCTAATCCTATATATTTCCATGTATAGCTTGTATTTGTTTTTACTGTTTGTTTCTTCGTAATATCTGCTGCTCCTGTTGAACTTTGTTCACTTCCGTCTGTTGTAGTTCTTTTTGCTGTTAGTACTGCATTATACTTTACTTCATCTCCTATTTTTATTCCTGCTGTTATTCCTGCTCTTGCTGTTTCTGTTAGACCTGTATATACTTCTCCATCTTCTGTTACTGTATATGCTCCTTCTCCTGCTCCTACTTTATATCCTGCTTCTTGTAATTTCTTTTCTGCATAGTTACTAAATGATGTTATTGTATCATCGTTCTCTTTTATCTTTGCCTCATCTAGCATCCAGTCTGCATGAGCCATAGCCACTAAGTCTTTTGCATTTGATATGTCTGTATCTGTCTTTGCTTTATTTGCCTTTCCTATTATTCCACTGTTTGATAGCGATAATATTATTGCTGCGGCTAGTATTATCATTACTATTATTGTTATTACTAATACTATTAATGATATTCCGCCTTTTAGTTTAACTTTTGTTCTCATATTTTTTCCCCCTTTATTTTTTTCTTTTGAACAAAACTTTTTGTATATTTACATGATTTACTATCATGATTATACCTTAATTAATTTTTGTTTTACTTTCTAGTTAAACGCAAAAAAGCTAGCTATACTTTCTACTCTGTCTAACTAACTTCTTTTACATTACTATTCTCTTTTATTTTCTGCACGCAAAACGCAGCTACTTTTGTAGCTATATTTTTAAATTGTATGCTCTCTCTCTCTCTCTCTCTCTCTCTAGAGTTATACTGTTTGCATGCTCTTTAGTTAACATATTTTCACCTCTTTACTTTTCTTTTTCTTTCTTTTTATTTTCTACGTTTTTATTCTACTTTATATTAAAACTTTTTTCAACACTTTTTGTGTTATTTTTTTATTTGTAATTTTATTGTAATATTACTTTGCCTTAATAATTAACGTATCATTTTTTATTTCTGATGTATAACTAGAAAGTTTAGAACCATTGTTTAATTCTTCTAGTAGTTTTTTACTCTTCTCTTCATTTATATCTTTATACATCTTAACTGATACTTTGTTATCAATATATGTAGGTATAATTTCTAATTGTTTTACTTTACCTTCCGTATTTATATCAATGTTAAATACAGCTGACTTCTTACCACTTTCATTATTTGTATCATGTATTAAGTAACCTAGACTATATATTATTATTTTTCCATTATATTCTTCTACAGGGTATATTCCAATTGAGTGACCACCAAGTACCATATCTGCTCCTGCATCTATTATTTCTCTTGAGAACCATCTCATTACGTCAGTTACTTCGTGTGCATTCTCTTTACCATAATGAGTCATTACTATAACTGCATCAGCTTTAGTCTTAGCCTCTTTAATACTATTTTTTACTTTACCTAAATCATATATATACATTCCCGCATCAATATAATCTTTAGCACTTCCTATAACTACGTTATTTACACCAATAAATGCAACTCTTATACCATCTTTTTCAGCATACACAATATCATTTTCTAGTCCTATTACATCTATCTTGTTTTTCTTCAATGTATCAATAGTACTAGTAAACATATTTTTTGAAAAATCAAGCATATGGTCTGTGGCTACATTTAGAGCCTTTACATTAAGAGCAGAAAAAGCATTAACTATATCTTCATTTGCTATATATTTTGTTTTTGTATTAGATAAATCTTTTACACTAGTTATATTAGTTGCTAAACTTGCTACGGTGTAATCAGATTTTTCTGTATATGAAGCCACCTCTTTAAACGCTAGTGCATAACTACTTTGAGGTATATTATTCTTACCAAGCATTATTTCTCCAAGTGCTGTTATCTTAATAACATCAGAATTTGAGTTTGAAGTATTATCAATTTTCTCCTCTTCTTTTATCTCTTTTATATCAGCTTTTTCTTCATTCTTATCTTCTTTACCGTATATATCAACATTTGCTCTTTCTTCTACTTTACTTTCTGCATTGCCATTTGCTTTATTTGTCCTTACAACACTATATATTCCATAGCTTGTTAAAAGGCAAACCATTACGATTAATGTTGCTATAACAGATAGCTCTACTTTCTTTATTTTATTGTTCCTAGCATTTGCTCTTTTTCTAATGAGGTTAAAACCACGTCTTGTATCGTGCCACATAAACTTTCATCACCTCTTACCTTGCACATTATATAATTTTTAGTGTAACCATACAAATACTCTTTTTTATATGACTCAAAAAGTACTTTTTCTGTCTTACCTAAATACTCAGATAAAACATCTTTAGTACATTTATTACTTATCTTTATTAATTTATTACTTCTTTGTTTTTTTACGTTACCGTCTACTTGTCCTTGCATCCTAGCTGCAACGGTAAAACTTCTCTTAGAGTATTTAAAAACATGCAATTTCATAAGTCCCATTTTTTCTATAGTTTGCACAGTTTCCTCAAACTCTCTATCTGTTTCTTCTGGAAAGCCAACTATAACATCAACAGATATTGTTGCATTTTTAAAGACTTCTTTTATGTTTTTGCAAACTTCTATTAAATATTCATTATCATATTTTCTATTCATTCTTTTTAGTACTTCTTTTGAACCACTCTGCATAGATATATGAAAATGTTCACAAAACTTAGGAATATTTGATAACCTTTTAATATTTTCTTTACTTAAATACCTAGGCTCTATAGAACTTATTCTAATTCTTTCTATTCCTTCTTCCTTTGAAACTTCTTCTATTACATTAATCAAATCTACTTTGTTTTCTATATCTTGACCATATGAAGCAACTTCTATTCCAACTAAGACAATTTCTTTAACTCTGTTTTTAGCAAGATTTTTAGCTTCTTCTATTATCTCTTTTAAATCTCTACTTCTTACTCTTCCTCTAACATATGGTATTATACAATAAGAGCAAAAATTATTACACCCATCTTCTATTTTTATATTTTCTCTTATCTCATAGCCATGCTTAAGTGTTCCTTGACTTCTATATTTTCTTTCCTTTGAAATATCTATTATATGTGTAAACTTTTTCTTCTTTCTATTTACACATTCTTCTATTATTTCAAAAGCTTCATTTTTATTATCATTTCCAATTATACAATCCGCATTAATTTCTTCTGCTTTTTCTTTTAAACTTTGTGCATAACAACCAAGTACTGCTACAATTGCCATAGGATTTTGAGCTTTAACTTTGTTTATAGCTTGCCTTGTTTTTCTATCACTCATATTAGTTACAGAACATGTATTAATGCAATATATATCTGCCTTTTGGCTTGTATCTACAACTTCATAGTTATTTTCTTCAAACCTTTCCTTTAAAAGGTTTGTTTCATACTGATTTACTTTACAGCCTAATGTATAAAAAGCGACTTTCAATTTTTACTCTCCTTTTTAGCATATTATATCACATTTTATCAAATAGTGATATATCTTTTGCTTAAAATTTGACTTGTTTACATAAACATGGTAAAATATATATGGTATTTGTTTTAAAATTAAAAATATAATTATTTTAAGGAGTGTTTAAACCATGGAAAGCAAAAATCTAAAAACAATAAGCATTAAAACTTTTATTCATCTTAGGGGATCAACAGATACGATTTTCAATAATTTCAAGCGGCTTGTAGCTTCACAAATTATATGTCCAAATAAAGTAAAACTTATTACAATAAACTATGAAGTTATGAAAGGTATTAATAATGAGGCTCCCGCAAAACTGTTCTTTGAAGATGGCACTGCTGTTTTCTTGGATTTAACGGCAGGTTACTCAGGAAGCGGGCCTTCAACACTTAAGGAAATTATAAAGATATGTTTTCCTGAATTTAGTAGAGAAAAATTAGCAGACGATATTTCAACACCACAAGAAATAGTTGACATTCGGTACGTTAGAGATTTTTCTACTGCTTATCAATTTGAATACGAAGGTAATTACTATTACGCTATGTAGCGTGAAAAAGGGCAAGAATAATAATTTCTTGCCCTTTTACTTTACTCATATAATTCTATTATGTTTTTTACAATTTCATCTACCGCATTTGGCCTTGCTATTTTCTTACACATCTCTTTTAATTGATTTACTCTAAACTTATCTTTTACAAGTGTATTTATAGGGTGGCGTAATGGCTCCCCCTCATAAGCTCTTATTGCTGTTCCGTTGTTTGTAAAATATATTGCATTTTGTTCTTCTTGACCTGGTATTGGGTTTATTATAATCATAGGTTTATTCATAACTAAACATTCTGTTGAAGTAAGCCCACCTGGTTTAGATATAACAAAATCGCACATATTCATAAGTGCAGGTACATCATTAGTATAACCTAGTACCACAATTTTTTTATTACAACTATTTGCCATTATTTCAAACTTAGCCTTTTGCTTTTCATTTTTACCAGATACTGCAACAACTTGAAAATCGCCATCTATATTTAACAATTCTTCAAATATATCTTTAGATTGACCTATGCCTTGACCACCACCTGCAAAAAATAGGAACGTAAGTTTATCTTCCAAGCCATATTCTTTAAGTGTTTTTTCTCTGTCATATTTTTCAGCGAATTTTAGTGATGTAGGTATACCTGTAACTACAACTTTTTCTTCTTCTATATTGTATGATTCTATACAATCATCCTTCATTTCCTCTGTTGCAACTAATATCTTATCATAATATTTATTATCTTCAAGCCACATATTATGCACTGCATAATCAGTAAGTATTGTTACTATCTTAGCATCTGTTTTATTCTTTTTCTTTAAGTATGCGCATGTCTTAGAAACAAATGGATGCGTTGATACAATGATATCAGGTCTTACTTCTCTTAGTAATTTTTTAAGTCTTATTGTAAGTCCCTTATGTATTAATTTAGCAATCTCATTTAGTGTTGTTTTTTCTTTAGTATCTGCCTTTGAATATATAGCTCCCCACATACTTGGAATTAATTTTGTCATATTAGCATAGCCTTTAACTACTATTTGATTTGCTATTCTACTAGAATATTCTAATCCATCTTCAAATACAACCTCTACATCTTTATAATGTTCATTTAATTTTTCTTTAATTGCTTCAGCCGCTTTAAAATGTCCATTACCAGCTTTAGCATAAAGTATTAGTACTCTCATAATACCTCCTGGTATGATATAATTAAATTATATCTCTATATGCTTGCTATTATATTATATCTTTGCTCAAATTTCAACCTATAAACAAATTTTAGAAATAAAGCAGTTATATATTGAAAACTGAAAAATAAAATAGTATAATATGTCTATGTTTTGGGGTATCGCCAAGTGGTAAGGCATCGGATTCTGATTCCGACATTCCTAGGTTCGAATCCTAGTACCCCAGCCAATATATATACCTGCTTTTTAGCAGGTATTTTTTTATATATTTTCCATTAAAAATCTACTTAAATTCTCTCCCATTATATCTTTTATCTCATTTTTATTAAAACTATTTAGTGTTAAACATTCCTCTATTTTATTTATATCTTTTACGCCTTTTAAATTTTCTGGAAGTTTTTCCACATCAACTCCATCAAAATCACTTCCTAAACAAACATGTTTTACTCCTACCAAATCACTAACATACCTTATGTGCTTTATAACATCATTTATTGTAGCACTGTTACTATTGCTTAAAAAATCTTTGCTATATGTTATTCCAATAATTCCATTAAGTTTAGCAATTTCTTTTATCTGATTATCTTTCAAATTCCTTTTATGCTTACATAAACTATACACATTAGAATGTGAAGCAACAATAGGTTTGTCTGTAATTTTCGCTATATTCCAAAATGTATTTAAAGAAGCATGTGATACGTCTACTATCATGTTAATTTTATTCATTACTTTTATACATTTAGCACCAAATTCTGTAAGCCCTGTATCATATTTTGACATACAACCTGTTGCTAACTGATTTTCAAAATTCCAGGTTATACCCATAACTCTTACGCCGTCATCATACATGTTATATACATTTTCCAGTCTTCCGTCTAATGCTACTGCATTTTCAACAGTAAGTAACGTTCCTAATTTATTATTTATTCTTACTTTTTCAATATCTTCTTTTTCTTCTATCTTTATTACCTTACTAAAGTTATTTAGTGAGGTATTATAACAATCTAGTATACTTTTATACCTTTCATATCCCCTATCAATATATTTATCATGAACAAAGCATGCCATAAATTGTATATATGGCAAATACTCATTAATATCAAACATGTTAAATTCAAGCTTTCTATCATCTAACTTCATGTTATTATCTAGTGCAAACTCAATTGTATCAACATGCATGTCACCTCTTATATCTTTCATATTACATATTCTCCTTTTTTGATATATTACCATTTATATGAAAGGTTATTCCTTTTATTCACAAGGGCCATAAAGCCTTCCAAAATTGATTTTTTATGTAAAATGTGGTATAATTAATGTATGTTATATTTATATGATGTTATATTAATATATATCAGGAAAGATAATAATCAGGGCAACCTGTTATTATATATTAAAAATATTTTTAAAGACCTCACATTTAATGTGTAGGCAGAAAAGGAGAATTCATTATGACAAACGTAACAACAAACAGACCGGAAAACTTTGCAGAGCTCAAAGAAATGGCATTTAAGATTCCTGCATGCGGGATTATAGCAGTATATCCTCAATGGGATAAAGAATCAACAGTAATTCCTACTCGGGAAGCAATGATTTACAACATGAACAACGGCACCTTAACCTTCGTTGACGAAGATCTTGTAAACTATGTTATACCTTATGTTGAAAATTTCGTTGAAATTTTGAAAGCAAAAGGTTTTATTCAGAAGAACATCTTCGTTCCTTTTTCTAACTGGGATTATCCTAAAAACATGCGAGAAACTTGGCGCAATCTTAATGCAAGATGTGAACAGTTAAGATGGGATAATACAAGAGAAAAGGCAAGAAAAATTGCAAGAAGTCGCAACGTAAAACCGCTTCCTCAAGAAATCTTAACAAGAGCAAAAGAAATTCCTGTCGGTGGCATTGAAGTAAAGCATTTTTATTATGAAACAACAATTGAACCTAACATTAACAATTGCTTTATAACAAGCGAGGCAGAAAAGCTCATAGGTACTTACGGACAGAACAATGGTACACTTGTTATTCAGTCAGATGATGGTCGAACATATACAGTAAAATATTTTGACGGAATATATGACCTGTTATCAAACGCTGGGTACAGAGAAGAATACCAATTTGTTCCTTTCTCAAACGGTGAGAAAGCTATCTCCTAAACAAAGTATCAGCTGGAATTAATTTTCCAGCTGACTTTTTTATCTATTTATCCAAATATATACACCATCTTGATTTTGTGGTTTGTATTTCATCCCACATTTAATATAGAATTCTCTATTTCCAAATGTAGGATTAGCCTCTAATTGAAAAGCTTCTCCTTCTTTTACCCATTCATCCAGTTTGTTTAATAAACCTGTTACAATTAATTTGCCTATACCTTTTCCCTGATATTCTTTCATTACCATTATATCCGTAAGCATCCCTTTTAAAACAGAGTCTCCTACAATTCTACCTACTCCAACACATTTGCCATTACACATTACAGATATATTTATCATAGAATTATTTATGGCTTTTTCTACCTGTTTTTCATCTAACTTGTTCCATTTTAGACTTTCTCTTATTTTGCAAAAATCTTCTGCATTTATCTCATATTTAACTTCTATTTCTTCTTTGTTCATTTTTTTACACCTCTTAACTACTTCTAAATTTTAACACTTTGCATAAAAAAACTTGAAATTCCTCTACATAAAGGTCTTCCAAGATTAATAATTGGCTGGGATGGCTGGATTCGAACCAACGAATGCCACAGTCAAAGTGTGGTGCCTTACCGCTTGGCTACATCCCAATATTTGTTTTAGTGGGGTGGGTAATGGGATTCGAACCCATGACCTCTGGTGCCACAAACCAGCGCTCTAACCAACTGAGCTATACCCACCACGCACTATTTATTTTACAAAATTTTATGTTATTTGTCAAGTGTTTTTATAACATTAAGTGACTTTTCAGATATTTTTGCTCTAAAGCCTTTAATATATTGAACTTCTCCATCAAAACTTACAGGTAATTTTCTATTAGAAGCTACAGATATATTCTTCCCTCTTAGTATCTTTACTATTGCTAAATTTTCATGTTTTCCCTTTGTAATTTTTGGTAAATACATTATCTTTTGAAGTAATGTAGTATTCTTAACAATACATACATCTAACATACCATCCTGAATATTGGCATTAGGTAAAATATTTACGCCTCCACCACAGTATTTATTATTTCCAATAGCAACTAAAGTATACTTCCCTTTATATACTTTATCATCTACTCTTATCTTCATGTTATATATTTTAGGCGTAAATACAGTATATAGTATAGATAATTTATACTTCATTTTTCCAGATATAAAAGGGATCTTTCTAAAATACCTTAAATTTGCTACTATTGCAGCATCTATGCCAGTATTTATCATATTAGTAACTACTTTATTTTTGACCTCTATGCAATCAACTTTTTCTGGATTTTTAGTCAAACTAGTTTTAACTAATTTCCTAATACTGTTATATGAGTTTATTGCCTTAGAAAAATCATTTCCCGTACCTTTTGGAATTACTACCATAGACATATTGTCTTTTCCATTAATTGCTGTAGCAATCTCTGAAACAGTACCATCCCCACCAATACAGTATACAACCACAGTATCATGTCTATACATAATACCATATTCTAAAACTATTTCAGTAGCATGTCCTATATATTCTGTAAACTCAATGAAAATATTATCATTTTGACAACTACCTTCTTTTTTTAAATTGTCAAATACCTTTTCCATTGTCCTGGCATATTTACTTCCTCTTTTGTTTCCAGCATATGGGTTAGCAATAATAAGTCTTACCATTATATTATTTTCTCACCTAATTTCTTTCCACCTATTATATGGAAGTGTAAATGTTTTACTGTTTGTCCGGCATCTTCACCTATGTTAGTGATAACTCTATAACCTTTTTTATCTACCATAGCAATTCTTGCTATTTTTGGTATAGCTTCAAACACTCTACCAATTTCTATGCTATTTTTATTAGTTATATCATTAGCACTTTCTACATGATGTTTAGGAATTACTATAATATGTACAGGTGCTACTGGATGAATATCTTTAAATGCATAAACATATTCGTCCTCATATACCTTACTAGACGGTATCTGCTTTGCTGCTATATTACAAAATAAACAACTCATATTATTACCTCCTAAAAGCTATTCTAATATAGCCTTAATTCTTCTTACTCCTGCAGAGCTAGCTTCTTCTTTCTTTATCTTAAAGTGTCCTAACTCTTTTGTGTTCTTCACATGTGGTCCACCACATAATTCTTTTGAAACATCTCCAATTGTATAAACAGTTACAACATCAGGATATTTTTCAACAAACATACATTCAGCTCCAGATTTAATTGCATCTTCTTTTTTCATTTCAGCAACTGTTACATCCAGACCTTCTTCTATCCATTTATTAACCAAATCCTCAGTTTGTTTTTTCTCATCATCAGTAAGCTTATGGTCACAAGAAAAATCAAATCTCATTCTTTCTGTAGTAATATTTGAACCTTTTTGATGAACATCTTTACCAACAACAATTTTTAATGCCGCATTAAGTAAATGTGTTGCTGTATGATATTTAATTGTTTGTTCTGAATGATCTGCTAAACCACCTTTGAATTTTTGCTCAGCACCTTGTCTAGATTTTTCCTGGTGCTCCTTAAAGAATTTTTCAAAGCCCTCCATATCACACTCAAATTCCGCCTCTTCTGCAAGTTCCTTTGTAACTTCTGGTGGAAATCCAAATGTATCATATAGTCTAAATATAGTCTTACCATTTAGTTTATTTATTCCTTGTCTTTTTAGGTTTTCAGATATTTTTGAAAATTCTTTTAAACCTGTTTCTAAGGTTTTATTAAACTTAATTTTTTCGCTTTTTAAAACTTCAAGAACAACTTCTTTATTTTCTTTAATTTCAGAATAGTAGTTCTCATATTTTGACATTATCAAAAGAGCTATTTCTCTTTCCCAATCACTATTTATGTCTATATTTAAATTTCTTGCATAACGTATTACTCTTCTTATTAATCTTCTTAAAATGTAGCCTTGATCTGTATTAGAAGGTTTAATACCAGCTGGGTCTGCACTTATAAACACAGCACATCTTAAATGGTCTGCTATAACTCTCATTGCTTTTTCGTTACCTTCATATGGTAAACCAGATATTTCTTCTATCTTTTCTATTATATCTTTCCAAATAGAAGACATATAGTTGTCATTTACACCTTCAAGTATTGCTGTAACTCTTTCCATTCCCATTCCAGTATCAACATTTTTCCTTTTTAATTCTGAAAAAGAGCCATCATCTTCATGCATATATTGCATAAATACATTATTCCAAATTTCTACCCATCTATCATCTTCAGGGTCAAATTCTTCTGGAATTTCATCATTGCTTCTAAAATAGAATATTTCTGTGTCTGGTCCGCAAGGTCCAGTAAGTTCCATATTAGGCCACCAGTTGTCATCCTCACCCATAAATTTTATTCTTTTGTCTGATATTCCAGCTTCTCTCCAATAGCCAGCTGTTTCGTTATCTGCTTCAACTAAATCATTTCCTCTAAAAACAGTAACTGCTAATCTCTCTACTGGTATATTAAGCCATTTTGTTAGAAATTCAAAGCTATATGCAACTGCATCTTTTTTAAAGTAATCTCCAAGTGACCAATTTCCAAGCATTTCAAAAAATGTATGGTGTGTAGTATCACCTACACTGTCTAGGTCATTTGTCCTAACGCATTTTTGATAATCACAAAGTCTTTTTCCATATGGATGATCTTGTCCAGTTAAATATGGAACAAGTGGTTGCATTCCTGCAGTATTAAAAAGAACCGAAGGATCATTTTCTGGCACTACTGGTGCAGACGGTATCTTAACGTGATTTTTACTTTCAAAAAATTCTATATATTTATCTCTTAAATTAAGTTTCTCCATTCAATTTCCTCCATAAAAGTTTCATTTCTACTTAGATATTATATTATATACCCGCTTAAAAATCAATTATTTGCATAAAAGAATGCCCTAAAATTTAGGACATTCTTTCAAATTTAGTTAGCTTCTGCAGCTATGTTAGCAATTGTTGCTTTTTCCCCCATGACCTGAGGAAGCTTGCCATCCCATTTTTCGTAAAATTTAGATTTCAAAATAGGATCCGTAAGTGATTCTTGTAACAACTTGTTCGCATTTGCCTCTGCTTCTGCTGAAATACGAGTAGACTCTGCTTTTGCTTCAGCATTTGTAATTGTTACCTTTTTATCTGCTTCTGCCTTTGCAACAGCCGTTTTGTTTTCAATTTCCTGTTTTTCTTGCTTTTGCTGAGCTATGGATTTTTCTGCAATAGCCTGGTTATATGCTTCTTCAAAGTCCATTTGATTTATAACGACCTTGACTATAGTTATCTTGCCTTCACCATATTTCTCAGCTATTGAACTTGCGAGCTTTTCTTTTGTTAAAGGTTCTATCTTAGAACGATTAGTAACCTCATTTGCCGAAAGTTCTACCATAGCTGATTTTTCCGCCGAAGCCACAAGTGACTCTGTGATAACCTCATCCGGGTTTGAAACATTTGAAAATATCCATGCTGCTGCATCTGGCATAATCTGATAAGTGACAATTGTTTCACTTGCATACACCGGTGTCTTTTCTATTGTTTCTCCCCAAATTTGCGTTTCAATCAATTTGTCCTGCTGCTTATTATTTACAGTTCTTATGCTCTGCACAAAAGGAATCTTAAAATTAAATCCCCGAGGTAAAACTTCACTTGAAATCTGTCCAAATGTTGTTTTTACCCCGCTGTAACCAGTAGGAATAATTTGAAACGATGCTCCGATCAAGGATAAAACCAAACCAAGCACAATAGCAAGTTTGCTCCACCAAGGGCACTGGCCTTCATCAACATGTTTAAATATTGCAAGGCAGATACCTCCAACAAGCAAAACCAAACCGATAATTACAATAACAACGTTCATACTACTAGTCTCCTTTTAATAATTATTATAGGATAAATTTCGCCTACAGTAATATTATATCATTTTGTCACTGTTATGTCAATTAATATGTCATCCATCCCTTTAATCGCTAATTCTTGTAGTAACTCCATCTATTTTTTTATATACTCTTTTTTCGTTCTTCTTCATCTTCTTTTCTATCTCATCTTGCAACTCTATACCTAGTATTTCAGATAAACCTAAAAGATATATTGCAACATCTGCAAGTTCTTCTCCTAAATCAGATTTTTTCTTTCTATATGCTTCAAAAGCTTCCGCAACTTCACCATATAGCAGACAGAATTCTTTATCTACATTTGTTATATTAAAACCCTTATTTACTTTGTTTTGATACACTTCTTTTTGAATTTCTTTTAATCCCATTTTTAACACTTCCTAACTATAGCTATTATCTCACAGGAAATGCCATATTACAATATTTAACTTTCAAGTTCTTCTAAAAACATATATAATTCTTCTAATGTTTCTGCTTCTATTCCCTCTGATAACCTAAAAGATAAGTCCGGTCTTATTCCTTCTTTTTGTATATCTGTATCTTGGTATTTCTCATACTCACCATTTTCATTGTATCTATATATAGCAACTACTTCTCCATCAAATTTTAGCATATAATGATTTTGACATTTGCAATCATATACTTTTTCAAACATTAATACTCCATCTTCAGATTTTACCATTTTATACCCGCTTTTTTCTTTTTCAATTTTACTTAATTCTCTTTCTTTAACATTTTCAAAATTCACACCATATTCATTACTTTTATTTTCTTCTCTATGATTACAATCTTTATATATGTCTACATATACAATTTGCACATCTTCCTCTTTATCATCGTACACCTTATTATACACTTCAATATTCTTGTTACTAACTTCTTCTACTTTATCCTGAATATTTGCATTTTCGTTTTCATTTTCGACATCGTTTTTAGATATTGCCATTCCAATAAATATGCCACCTGTTAATAATACTAACATAGTAACAATAACAAAAACTTGATATAGTTTCTTTCTATCTTCCATAACTTATTTCACCTAACCTTTTTATTCACAACTATAGTGTTTGTAAATAATTGGTTAAATATTCATTTTATACATTTTTTTACATTAAATAATATATTTTATCCCACCGCACTTTTCTGTTATATATGTAATCACATTATATCTATTTAGAATGTTAATTGTTTGTTTACTAGGGTGTTTATATACTTTGTATTTAGACGATATAATTGCAGCTTTAGGAAGTATATTTTGAATAAAATTATCAGATGTGGAAGTTTTAGAACCGTGATGTGCAACTTTTAAAATATCAAATTTAGATATTCTCATGTACTTAATATTTTCAAGTATTTTAGTTTCACTTCTTACTACGCTGTCACCTGTAAAGAGAAAATTCTTTTTTCTAATATTTAAATTAAAAACTAAAGAATTAATGTTTTCACTTTCATCATTATCTCTGCCATAAACGTAGCTAAGACCAGGAGATAAAACACTTATATCTATGTTATTTATTTTTATATTGTCCTTTTCTTTTACAACTATGCATTTAATATTATTCTTTTGAATAACCTCCATAGTTTTTATATATTCTTCATTTTCAAAACTAGCAGGATAAGCGTATATACAATATGAAACTTTATATTTCTCCAATATTTTTTCTATTCCATTTGTATGATCACTATGGAAATGTGAAAGTATAATCACATCTATTTTATTTATATTTTGTTTTTTGGCAAAGCTATCAAATATATACGAAGTATCATTTGTTATTGAACCACAATCAATCATTACATATGTGTTATTTTCTTTTACTAAAGCCATTTCACCTTGTCCTACATTAAAAAAATACACATAATTATCTAAGAAAATAATATTAATATGCCAAAATAAAATGCAAAATATAAACAATATAGCTATTCCTCTTCTTGTCTTTTTATACACACTTTCAAACCTTTTATGACTTGTTAAAATATATTTGCTTAAAGAAAAAGCAAATATGTAAAAATAATATATTAATATTATATAAAACGGAATTGATTTAAGATTTATTAAAAACGAGATTTTATCTAGAAATTTTGCAATATATATCAATGCAGATATTAGAAAATTCAAAGTATAAAATATACCTGTTGATAGATAAGGAATTTTTACTAATATAACTGATATTATTCCTAATATACAAATGCTATCAGATAAGAATGAAACTAACAAATTAGACAAAACATTAATTAGAGAAAATCTGTTAAATGAATAAATAGTTATAGGAAGTGTGGTTATATTTATAGCAAATGTTATAGAAATTGCATTAGCTATTTTACAAAGAATGCCAACTACCTTTTTGTTTTTAACTTTCCATTTAATTTTACTTTCTAAAAAATTATATATCTTTTTACTAAACAAAGATAATCCAATTATAGATAAAAAGGACATAATCATTCCAACATTAAATATTCTAAATGGATTTATATAAATCATTATTGCAAAAGTTACTAAAAGTAGTTTAAATATATTTATTTTTGTATTTCTAATTTTTCCAATGATAAGTATTGTAGTCATAATACCAGCACGTAAAACAGAAAGCTCTAAACCTGAAATTAAACAAAACATAACTATGCAAATTATTTGAATTATCACATATATTCTCTTTTTATTAAATTTATACATAACTATTCCCATAATAAGTAATAAAGTGTTTAAGTTAGAACCAGAAACTGCTGTTATGTGACTTATTCCTATATTTTGAAATTCTTCTTTAATTTCATCATCTAAATTTCTAGTATCACCATATATCATTCCTTTAAGCAAACCAGCTTGTTTTTCACCTAAGTTTTTTGTATATATATTTGATATTTTATCACGCACTAAATATACAATTTTACCTAATTTATCTGCATAGTTTTCCACATATTGAACTTTATACGCATCGAGTGTCCCATATATTCCTTTTGAATTTAAATACTTTCTATAATCAAACTCGCCAATATTACCAAGAGCTTCTGAAATCGTAATTTTTCCTTCAATTTTTAAACGATCTCCATAATTATATGCAAGTATTTGCTTAATTTCTTCTTCTGTGAAGTTATTATTTTCTCCATACTTATTCTTAAAGTATATATTAAGTAAAAACTTATCTTTTCCTATTTTTGATAAATACACTACTTTATTATCAGTCTGCTTTTGTTTTTCTATAACCATTACTTCATACATTTTACTTTGTTCATCTGATTTATACTTAAATGAATAACTATATATTTTATATATTACATTTAAAACACATATTAATATAGCTATTGTTACAACTTTTTTATTAATTTTTTCACCTTCTTTCAATATTTTTATGTTAACTATTGACATACTAATCTTTTTATGTTATACTAAGCATGTAGTTTAAAACTACATTACTCCACAAAATAATTTTTATGGGAGGGAATAGCCTATGATTGTATTAAATCATCATAAGATTTAATTTTTTTCCAGCGGCATTTTAGTATTAGAATATTAAAGAAGGAGGATATGTTTTGCGGCGATTTAGTTGTGGATTTACTTAGTAAATAAAAAACATAGTATGAATTTAAATTTTACTTAACTGTTCAAAGGGGAAATGAAATATGCGGACTTTTGGTTCTGGATTTACTTAGTAATTAAATGATGAGATTTTTCAAGAATTACGAATCCGACCTTATAAAAATTTATAATAGAAAAATGTGTACGAAGAGCGGCGCTTAAATAGCGCCGCTTTCATTATACACGTTTTTATTCATTATGTGAATACTATTTAAAAAAATTGTCAAAACAATGCTCTGATTTTGTCATCTTTCATACCTCTTTATTGACTTAAATATCTATTAGTTATATACTTATTAAGTAACATAATAGTATTTAACAAGGAGGTAATTATGATAGAGATAAGATGGCATGGAAGAGGTGGCCAAGGTGCTAAAACTGCATCTTTACTACTTGCTGATATTGCTTTTAATACAGGAAAATACATTCAAGGCTTTCCTGAATATGGACCAGAAAGAATGGGCGCTCCAATAACTGCTTACAACAGAATAAGTGATAAACCAATTAGAAATCACTCTAATATTTATGAGCCAGATTATGTTGTCGTAGTTGATGACACCCTACTTTCTACTGTAGATGTCACAAACGGACTAAAAGAAAATGGAGCCTTAATAATAAATACAAATTTAGGAGAAAGTGAAATTAAAAAAAATTTACCAAATTACTCTGGTAATATTTACACTATAGATGCCTCGAAAATAAGCTTAGACTGTTTAGGTGCAAATTTTCCTAACACTTCTCTACTTTCTGCCGTTATAAAAATAACAAACATAATGAGTAAAGAAGATTTAGAGAAAAACATGTTAGCTTCCTTTAAACATAAATTTGCAAAAAAACCTGATGTAATAGAGCCAAATATGGAAGCTGTAAGAAGAGCATGGCAAGAAGTTAAAGGAGGTAACTAAAATGATAAACGACAAAATGAGTGCTAAAGATTTACCAATTGGTGGCAATATATTACAAGATGGTAATTCTGAACTATTTAATACTGGAAAATGGCGAAATAAAAAGCCTATACATTTAGATGAAAAATGTAAACACTGTATGCTTTGCGTTATGCCCTGCCCTGACAATGCAATATTACATGATGAAAACGATAAAATGTTGGGCTTTGACTATGATAAATGTAAAGGTTGTGGCGTATGTGCAAAGGTATGCCCTTTTAAAGCTATAGAAATGAAAGAAGAATAAAAAGGAGATTATTATGATTAGAGAAAGATTAAGTGGAAATGAAGCTGTAGCATTTGCTATGAAACAAATAAACCCTGACGTTGTTCCTGCCTACCCTATAACACCATCTACTGAAATACCGCAATATTTTTCTAATTTTATTGCAAATGGTTCTGTAGACACAGAATTTATACCAGTAGAAAGTGAGCACAGTGCTATGTCTGCATGTATTGGTGCATCAGCAGCTGGAGCTAGAGTCATGAGTGCAACTTCCTCACAAGGTTTATCACTTATGTATGAAATGTTATACATAGCAAGTGGTATGAGACTTCCTATTGTTTTAACTTGCGTAAATAGAGCTGTATCAACTCCAATAAATATACATAATGACCATTCTGATTCAATGGGTGCAAGAGATTGTGGTTTTATTCAATTATACTGTGAATCAAACCAAGAAGCATATGATAATTTAATTATGGCTGTAAAAATAGCCGAAACTGCTATGCTGCCTGTGATGGTTTGCTACGATGGATTTATAACATCTCACTCCGTAGAAAATATAGAACTTTTAGAAGATGATGTGGTAAAAGAATTTGTTGGTGAATATAAACCGGAACATTATTTGTTAAATCCTGAAGAATATATATCAATGGGACCACTAGACTTACAAAACTATTTCTTTGAACATAGAAAGCAACTTGCTGATGCTATAAAAGATAGCAAAGAAATTATTAACAAAGTGTCAAAAGAATTCGAAAAAATCTCTGGAAGAAAGTATGATTTAATAGAAAAATATAAAATGGATGATACTGATGTTGCTGTTGTCGTACTTAACTCCACCGCTGGAACTGCAAAGGATGTTGTAGATAATCTAAGAGCTAATGGAATTAAAGCAGGTCTTGTAAAACCTCGAGCTTTTAGACCTTTGCCTGTAGATGAATTAGCAGAAAGTATTAAAAATGTTAAAGCTTTAGCTATAATGGACAAAGCAGATAGTTGTAACGGCTTTTCTGGTCCTCTATTTTCAGAAGTTACTAGTGCTCTTTACTCAAAAAATATTCACGTTCCAGCTGTAAATTACATTTATGGTCTAGGTGGTAGGGATGTAAAAACTAGTGATATTGAAAGTGTTTTTGAAAACTTATCTAGAATTGCAAAAGATGGTAAAGCAGAAAAAACGACTTACTATCTTGGAGTAAGAGATTAGGAGGTAAATTAAATGGCATATAATTTAAAAGAAGTTGTAAAAAAGAAAACAAGATTTACTTCTGGTCACAGAATGTGTGCTGGATGTGGTGCTCCAGTTGTGGTAAGAGGTGTATTGTCAGCTTTAAAAGATGAAGACGATGTTGTAGTAACTTCAGCTACTGGCTGTTTAGAAGTTTCTTCTTGCATATACCCATATACTACATGGAAAAACAGTTCCTTTATTCATAGTGCTTTTGAAAATGCTGCCTCTACTTGTTCTGGAGCTGAAACAGCATACAACGTATTAAAGAAAAAAGGAAAATTAAAAAATAAAAATGTTAAGTTTGTTGCCTTTGGTGGTGACGGTGGAACCTATGATATTGGACTTCAAGCTCTTTCTGGTGCTACGGAAAGAGGTCATGACATGGTATATGTATGCTATGACAATGGTGCATATATGAATACCGGAACACAACGTTCCTCTGCTACTCCACACTTTGCAGATACAACAACTGCACCTGCAGGTAAAGTATTGCCTGGTAAAGTCCAACCAAGAAAAGATTTAACTGAAATAATGGCAAAGAATAACACAGCATATGTTGCCCAAACAGCATTAATAGGTAATTTTAAAGATATACATGAGAAAGCAGAAAAAGCAATTTATACCGAAGGTCCTTGTTTTATGGCAGTTCTATCCCCTTGTCCACGTGGTTGGGGATATCCTACAGATATGCTTATGGAAATTTCTAAGTTAGCTGTAGATACATGCTTTTGGCCTTTATATGAAATTAAAGATGGTGTTTATACAATTAATTACAAACCTGCAAAAAAACTTCCAGTAGAAGAATTTTTAAAACCACAAAAAAGATTTGCACATATGTTTAAACCTGGAAATGAATGGATGATACAAGAATTCCAAAAGGAAGTAGATAAAAAATGGGAATACTTACTTACTATGGAAGAACTAACACATAAAAACATCTAATAATATACAAAAAAAATACCCACTATACAGTGGGTAATTTTTTATATCTTAGATTATTGCATTTCTGCTGTTGCACCAGCTGCTTTTAAAGCTTCTACTAGTTTTTCAGCTTCTTCTTTAGGCATATTTTCTTTAACTGTCTTAGGAGCTGTATCAACTAAATCTTTAGCTTCTTTTAATCCTAAACCAGTTGCTTCTCTAACTGCTTTTATAACTTGTATTTTAGTTGCTCCTGCATCTTTTAATACAACGTTGAATTCAGTTTTTTCTTCAGCTGCTCCTGCTGCTGCTCCACCTGCTACTGCAACTACTGCTGCTTGTGCAGATACTCCAAATTTTTCTTCGATAGCTTTTACTAAATCAGATAATTCGATAACTGTTAAAGTTTCGATATCAGCTAATATTTTTTCAATCTTTTCCATTTTAAATTCCTCCATTTACTTTTACTAAATAGCCAGTCTTTTAGGCACTAGCTGTTTCCTCTTTTTGCTTTGCTACTTCATTTACTACAACTGCTAGGTTACGTATATTTCCAAGCAATGCAGATGCAAGCATAGTAAGAAGTGTTTCCTTTGAAGGTAGTTTTGCAAGTTTCATCATTTCTTCCTTGCTCACTTCTTTTTGTTCCATAACTCCACCTTTAAATTTGTAGAATTCATGGTCTTTTGCATATTCATATGCAACTTTAGCTGGTGCTACAACGTCATCATAACTAAATATAACTGATGTTGGCCCCTCAAATGTGTCTTCATTTATTTCAATTCCTGCTTCTTTTGCAGCAAGTTTTAAAATAGTGTTCTTGATTACTGCACATTCACAACCAGCTTCTCTTAATTTTTTTCTAAGATTCATATCATCTTCAACAGTGATACCTCTGTAATCTGTAAATACAGTCATCTTAGATTTTGAAAGCTTTTCAGCAATCTCTTTTACTTGAGCTTGTTTCTTTTCTAAAACTTTTGCACTTGGCATTTCGCTTTTGCACCTCCTCTAAGATAAAAAATACTATCACCACAAGGTGATAGTATATATCTATATCAATTCATAAGAACTATTATCAATATTAACTTTCACCTCGGTAGGATTTCTAACTTAATATTTTAAGTAACCTACTGTCTATGGTAATAAATAATTACTATAATAGTATACCACATATTTAAGAAATGTCAACTATTCAAGGTGATTTTCTTAATTTTCAGCCCATGTTATTGCTCTTTCCCCTATTGGTATTCCCCATGGAGATCCACTTATACTTCCTTTTTTCCTATTTATCTTTACACTCTTAAGAGATCTACAAGCTGAAAAAACATTACTACCAATAGTATCTACACCGCTTGGTATTTGCACATTATTTAAATAATAGCATGATGAAAATGCACTATCACTAATTTCAGTTAACGTGCTAGGTAATGTTATGTTTACAATTTTATTGTTATAAAAAGCATATTTTCCTATTTTTTTAATTCCCTCCGGTATTGTTACATTTGATTCATTAACAATCGCCTCTACTATTTCCTGTTTAACACCACTACTATTTAATTTGTATAAAAAATTGCCATCTGCACTATATGTTCTATTTGCAGAATTTATATTAACTTCTTTTAGCTTATACCCATTATATAAAGCTAAATGTGCTATATCATTAACGCTAGCTCCAATAGACACTTTCTCTACTGCAGTTAACTTATTACCATGTGTTATTGAATAAGCCCCCATACTCTTAAGACTTTCAGGAAATACTACTTCAGTAGCATTTTTACATAAATATAGTGAATAACTACCTATTGAGGTAACTCCCTCTGGTATAGTAATTTTTTGTTCGTCTGATATTATTGCTACTGTTTTTGTCATATCTTTGTTATACAAAGATCCATCCTTGCTAGCAAAATACTTATTGCCTTCTGCTACTGTTATACTTTTTATATTATCAGATGAAAAGTAGTTTTCTATTGTTGTCAAGGTCGACGGTAAAGATATATTTTGTATACTACTTTCTGCAAAAATTATTCCATCTAATTTTGTTACGCCTTCTGCAATTGTAATACTTTCTTCTTTTTTCTTATCTGCTGTCAAATATATAATAGATGTTTTACCAGAACCGTACAATATTCCATCCTCAACCACAAAATTAATATTATCTTTATCAACTGTTATCTTACTAAGGCTAGTCCCTCTAAAACATCCTCCGCCTATTGTTTCCAAACTACTAGGTAAATAAATTTCTTTTACAGCAGTATTCCATAATATATTTGATATTTTTTTAACACTAGTCGGTAATTTAAATTGATTTAAACTAGAACATCCAGAAAAATTATACGGTATTTCAGTTATATTATTTGATAATTTTATATCACTTAATGAGATACACCCATTAAATGATTGTTCATTTAATGTAACCACACTATCTGTCATACTTACAGATTTCAACAAAGTACAGTTATAAAAAGCTCCTAATCCTATTGTTGTGACACCCTCTTCCATTACAACTTTTTCTAATGTTTTGTTACTTGAAAATGCATTTTGCCCTATTTCTTTTACATTACCAGGTATTGTTACTTCTTTTAATCCATCTACATTACTAAATGCTCCTTCTCCTATTTTTACTACATTACTTGGTATTCTTATCTTACCGTCTGTTCCTACTAGTAGTAAGTTTGCGTTTGATGATAACAATACTCCATCCACTATTTCATACCTGTTTGTTGTTATTCCTACTTCTTCTGCCCAATTTAGTTTTTTGTAATTTTCTCCCTTATATCTTAGTACTCCATCTCTTACTTCAAACTCATCTTTATACTTTTCTGCTGTCGGCACTATACTGTATAGGTTTCCACCTTCTTCTGTTTTTGTATTATAACTTAGCATTGTATCTGACGCATTTAATGTTGTTTGGTCAAATGTTTCATTATTTAACTTTAGCTCTGCCATTTTATATTCATATTCTTCTTTTATTGTTTTTACATCCGTCTTAAATGCTGAACTTGTTGCCTTTTCTATTATTCCGCTATTACTTAATGCTAGTATCACTGCTCCTGCTAATACTATCATCACTATTATTGTTATCACCAGTACTATTAGTGATATTCCTTTTTTTAATTTTACCTTCATTACTTTCCTCCATTAACACGCAAAAAAGCTAGCTATGTATTTTTTACATAACTAACCTTCTATTATCTAATATATTTGTTTTTTGAGCGCAGAAACCTCTATCTAGTTTATTTCTAGATACACTTGTGTGTGTGTGTGTGTGTGTGTGTGTGTGTGTTACTCTCCCAACGGTTTCAAGTTCTTTTGTTGACATTTCATTTTCACCTCTTGTAATGTTTTTTTATGTATTTATCTTACTATATATTTTTATTTTAGTCAACTGTTTTTTAATTAATTTTGAGTCCATGTTATTGCTCTTTCCCCTATTGGAGCTCCCCAAGGCGCTCCACTTATACTTCCTTTTTTCTTATTTATTTTTATTTCTTTTAACGTAGAAGTAGCAAATGCATCACTTCCTATAGTGTCAACACTACTTGGTATTTCTATATTTTCTAAAAGAGATGCTGAAAAACTAGCTATTCCTATTTTCTTCAATGTATTAGGTAAAATAACTTTGGTAATTTGTTTGTTATGAAAGGCATAATCACATATTTCATCAATTCCATCTGGCACAGTTAGTTCCTTTTCTTTAGTTATTGCATAAACTATTTTTTCTTTTTGTTTTGATGAATTTAATTTGTATATATAGTTATTATCTGCTGAATATGTTTGATTACCAGCATTTATAGTAACTTTTTCTACAATATTATTTGCGCCAAACGGAAGCTCTTTTATGTTGCTTACTTTTGACCCCAATTCAATTTCTGTAGTACTAGCTGCAACAGCATTTCCTAATATTGTAGTTACACTCTCGGGAAAAACTATTTTCTCAGCATTTTGACATAATATCATCGAATTTGAACCTATTGTTGTAACACCATTTGGTACATTAACCAATTTTTCATCTGATATTATTGCTATTGTTTCTGTCATATTTTTATTATATAGCGAACCATTACTACTTTTATATATTGTATTACTATCTGAAATATTTATTTCTTTTAAATTTTTAGAACTAAAATATCCTGTTATTTCAGTAAGTGTTGATGGTAAGTTTATTACTTCAAACTTACTATTTGAAAATGCATTAGCATTCAAGGTAATAACCTTTTCAGGTATTGTTATCGAAGTTTCATCTCTTTTAGATTTAGTGATATATATTAATTCTCCTTTTCCCTTAGTGTAAAGTATTCCATCATCAACCTCAAAATAGTTATTGCCACTTTCTATTGTTATTTCATTTACTTCACTAAAACAATCTACTATGCTTGATAAGCTCTTTGGTATTGTTAATTTATTAATATTTGCATACTTAAAAGAACTTTTTATTTCAGTTATATTTTTAGGCAATTTTAGTTCCTTTAATTCATAACAATATCCAAAATTAGTAGTTATTTTAGTTATATTATTTGATAATATAATATTTTCAAGCTTAAAACAAAAGTCAAAAGATAAACTACCAAGTTCAGTAACACTATCTGTCATTGTTACACTTTTAAGTGAAACACAATGATTAAAAGCACTCTTACCTATTGTTTTAACACCATCTTCCATTACAACTTTTTCTAATGTTTTGTTACTTGAAAATGCGTTTTGTCCTATTTCTTTTACATTGCCAGGTATTGTTACTTCTTTTAATCCGTCTACATTACTAAATGCTCCCTCTCCTATCTTTACTACATTACTTGGTATTCTTATCTTACCATCTGTTCCCACTAGTAGCAAGTTTGCGTTTGATGATAATAATACTCCATCTACTATTTCATATCTATTTGTTGTTATTCCTACTTCTTCTGCCCAATTTAACTTTTTGTAATTTTCTCCTTTGTATCTTAGCACTCCATCTCTTACTTCAAACTCATCTTTATACTTTTCTGCTGTCGGCACTATACTGTATAGGTTTCCACCTTCTTCTGTTTTTGTATTATAACTTAATGTTGTATCTGAAGCATTTAATGTCGCTTGGTCAAATGTCTCATCATTTAGCTTTAGCTCTGCCATTTTGTATTCATATTCTTCTTTTATTGTTTTTACATCCGTCTTAAATGCCGAGCTTGTTGCTTTTTCTATTATTCCACTATTGCTTAATGCTAGTATCACTGCTCCTGCTAATACTATCATTACTATTATTGTTATCACTAGTACTATTAGTGATATTCCATTTTTTAATTTTACCTTCGTTTTCATATATACCTTCCTCCATTAACACGCAAAAAAGCTAGCTATACATTACTGTATAACTAACTTTCTATTATCCAATACATCTGTTTTTTGAGCGCAGAAACCTCTATCTAGCTCATTTCTAGATATTACTTGTGTGTGTGTGTGTGTGTGTGTGTGTGTGTGTTACTCTCCCAATGGTTTCAAGCTCTTTTGTTAACATTTTATTTTCACCTCTTGTGATATTTTTTATGTATTTATCTTACTATATATTTTTATTTTAGTCAATATTTTATTTTACAAATTTCATATATTTATTAAATACACATATATTAAAATAGGTGATTATATTGAAAACATTAAAATTTGGAAGTCGCTCAAATCAAGTCAAATACTTACAATTACTTCTTAAAAATATCGGAACATATACAGGCAATGTAGATGGAATATTTGGCAATAACACAAAAAATGCAGTTGTAGCATTTCAAGAAAAAACAAGCTTAGATACAACTGGTATTGTAGATGTATCTACTTGGAATGCATTAGTCCCATATGCCACTATTACAACAGATATACCTTATTCTTATGATATTATGCTGTTAAATTTACAAAGATTTAGATTAAAATATACATTCCTGGACTTTGGAAACATTGGAACAAGCGTAATGGGAAAAGAAATTCCGTATATACAAATAGGGTACGGTAAAAATAAAGTGATATATGTTGCCTCTACCCATGCGAATGAATGGATAACTTCACCTGTACTCATGAAATTTATACAAGATTTTTGTGATGCTTACCTCAAAGAAGAAAGCATATATAACATTCCAACTAAAAAAATATATGAACTTTCTTCAATATACATTGTTCCAATGTTAAATCCTGATGGTGTAGACTTAGTCACAAAGGATATTGATACTCATTCAAATGAATATATATATGCTAAGAATATAGCTCAAAACTACCCTTCAATTCCATTTCCTGATGGTTGGAAAGCAAACATACAAGGAATAGATTTAAACCTTCAATTTCCAGCAAAATGGGAAGAAGCGAAGGAAATAAAATATTCAAATGGTTATACCTCTCCTGCCCCTAGAGATTTTGTGGGTAATTTTCCACTAGAAGCTCCTGAAGCTTTAGCAATTTATGATTTTATACATTCTAATTCTTTTTCTTTAATGCTTACTTACCATACACAGGGAGCAGTTATATATCCTAACTTTTTAAATTATTCACCTAAGTATTCATCCGAATATGCAAATATATTTTCAAAAGTTAGTGGTTACTCTGTAGAGACAACACCTTTTTCATCTAGTTTCGCTGGACTCAAAGATTGGTATATACAAACGTACAACAAACCGGGTTATACAATAGAAGCAGGTATAGGAGTAAATCCTCTGCCAATATCTCAATTTAATAAAATTTATTCTGATAATATTGGTATCTTAGTTTATGGTGCCTTACCATATAATGAGATACCAACAGATGCTAAAATATAACACAAAAAAGAGATGCTTTTTCGCATCTCTTTAATTTATTTTAGCCATATATTTTTTTAGTAACTACATAACCTATTGTTGTAAGAACTGCTGCAGCTCCACCCATTATTGGTAGTACTGGTAAGCTTTCTACACCTGTATTAGGTTCTCCATCTAATTTGCTTGAATCATTTGTGTTTGTATTTGGTGTTGAGTTACTTCCTTTTTGTATTATTTGGAAAGATATTGAATGAGGAGTTTGTATTGTTCCGTTACCTGCTGCATCTTCAGCTGCTCCTGCTTTTACAACTATGTTGTAATTCTTTCCTACTTCACCTTGTACATTTGATAATGTAACTGTTCTAGTGTTTCCACTTCCTGTTATTGTAACATCAGCTGTGAAACCATTGAAGATTAAGTATGCTTGTGATAAGTTAACTCTTGTTACTGCTCTGTTGTCTGCAAAAGTTATAACATAAGAAACTGAGCCACCAGCATACACTTCTCTTACACTAGGTTCACTTATAGATATTGATGGTCTTACATTATCAGATCTACTAGACGCACTATTTGAAACTAAAGTAAAAGATACACTGTTTGGTGTTGCTATTGAAGCGTTACCCGCTGCATCTTCTGCTGCTCCCGCTTTTATAGATATTGTTTTTCTACCAGCTGTACCTTGTACATTTGATAATGTAACAGTTCTAGCATTTCCACTTCCTGATACTGCAACATCAGCTGTGAAACCATTTAAGTTAACATATGCTGATGATAAATTAACTCTTGTTACAGCAGTATTATCTGCAAAAGTTATAGTGTATTTAACTGTTCCACCAACATTTATAGTTGTTGCACTTGGCGCACTTACTGAAACTGATGGTCTTACTCTATCTGCTGAAGTACTAGGAGTGCTTGGAGTGCTTGGAGTAGTTGGGTTACTAGGTGTAATACTTTGAGCACTTAATGTAAAAGATACACTATTTGGTGTTGCTAAAGAATTACCTGTTGCATTTTTAGCTGCCCCAGATTTTATAGATATAGTTTTTCTACCAGCTGTACCTTGTACATTTGATAATGTAATAGTTCTAGTATTTCCATTTCCAGATATACCTACATTTGCTGTAAATCCATTTAAGTTAACATATGAAGCTGATAATTTTACATCATCTGCATTTGAAAATGTTACTGTATATGAAACTGATGAACCTTCTGTTACAGAAGTTGTGCTAGGTGCACTTACTGAAACTGATGGTCTAACAGCAGCAGCAATAGTTCCTACTGGCAAATTTGATACTACAACTGCCATTAAAAGAAATATTGTTATTGTTTTTCCAATTAATTTTTTCATTTTATTCCCTCCATAAATACGATATATGAATATTATAGCATAATTATGGGATTATGTCAACTTTGTTACAAAATAATTATAAATTTATTATATTATACTAAAAATGCGTGTAAAATTAGAACTTAAACAATAATTATATTTTAAATAGGCCTTAAATCAATTTTTTAACTCCATATCGTACAACTCTTTTATTATATTTAAATCATCTTCTGTTGTAATTTTTATATTACTATAATCTCCTTGCACAATCTTAATCTGATACCCATCTTTTTCTAATAATGAACAATCATCTGTCGCGTCATCATTTTTATACTTCTCATGCATGTTTAATAATATATTTCTATTAAAGCATTGCGGAGTTTGAATAAGCCATGTGTTACTTCTGTTTGGTGTATTAACAACTATATCATTTGCATCAGTAATTTTGACTGTATCTTTTGACTTTACGCCAATCGTTACGCCTTTAAATTTTTCCATATTTTGAATGCACTCTGTTATATATTTTTGCTTTATTAATGGTCTAGCACCATCATGAATAATAACTATATCTGAATTTATATTTCTGATACAGTTGTATACAGACTGTTTCCTAGTATTTCCACCGATTATTACATCCACTCTCTTAGTTAATGTACATTTATTTATGACATGCTGAACTTTTTTCATTTCACATTCTTTTACTGCTACTATTATATTATCTACATATGTGTTTTTATTAAAAGCCTCCAAACTATAAATTAGCACTTCTTTCCCGTTTAACATCTCAAAATTTTTATTACTATTCTTTCCAAATCTTGTGCTATTTCCTGCAGCAAGTATAATTGCTGTAATTACCTTTTTATTAATCATTTCTTACCTCTTTTAGTTACACAATATATAGTGTGTATTATAATTATATCATAAAAAACAGCGTAGTATAAAAACTACACTGCTTAAAAATTTGGAACTATTTCTTTTCTCTTGCAACTATTACTATTCTTCCATTCTTTTGACTATATTCACATGTTGTAAGAGTTATTAATTGATCACCATACTTAGCATCTATTCCTGTATTATATAAAGCTAATTTCTTTACATTACTTATGTAATCGTTATACTCTGCTTCATTTGATGCATTTATAAATCTATAATATTTAAATGCATTTTCATTATCTCTATATACTCTTGTAGTAAATACAGATACAATTTCATACTCTGCATCTTTATTTTCAGTTGTGAATTTTATAATCTTATGGTCATTATAGAAACTTTGTTTTTTATAATCTAAAAGTTCGTTAAACATCACTCCCGTTGTTATATTGTGCCCATATATAATAAAATTAGAACTTGGTTTATTTACATCTGCATCTTTATGAAGATATATTGAGCCTAATTTTGACTTATTTCCATTATAGCTATATGTTAAGTAATGTTCATTATCTGTCCACTGCATTACCGGATAATCAATATGTGTTCCATCTATTTTTATCCAAGCCACTAAATTCGGGTATTGCTCCTTTAACTCACTAACTTTAACCTGCATATCCGACTTCCCTTGTTTTTCTTCTTGAGGAACCTCAGATATATCAACTTCATTTATAATATTAGATATTGCTTTACTTTCTCTTGCATTTAATATACTAGGCTTTATAAAACAAAACCAATATATAATAGCTAGTATTACTAATGATAGTATTATAAGTCCTGTAACAAATACCTTCTTGCTTATTCTTTTTATTTTTCCTTTTCTTATTTCTTTATCTGGTTTTATCAACTCATATACATCATAATTTGCCATGTTTTATCTCCCTTGAAATCATATTATATACCTTACTACTTTTTTATAAAATAGTCAATATTAATTTTACACTTTATTTTCTATTTATTAAAATGCTCCACGGCCGCCGCCTCCGCCGCCTCCACCGGAGAAGCCTCCTCCTCCAAAAGATGAGGAAGAACCGCCAAACGAAGAACCACCTGAGCCAGATGAAAATTCGGAACTAGCTGATCTAATAGCATCTGTAATTCTTTCTACTCTTATTCTAAAATTATCATTTCTACTTCTTGTATATATATCATAAAGTCTATCAGAATTATTATCAAACTCAGACACCAAATCATTAATATCTGGTATTTTAGCCACCATACTTGCAACATTACCTACTCCTAATGCTATTGCAAAAGACAAATATTTATCCCATAAAATTTGATTTTCTATTCCCTTTTCATCAAGTAAACTTCCATTCTCTATTTTATCTTGTATCGCCTTTAAATAAAAATAGTCATTTCTTGCCTTTAATGAATGTGAACTCATTAAATTATCTGTCGCTATAATAGTAAGAGCCATCATAATTAATATCGTACAAATAATAATATGTGATTGATGTACAAACAAGCTTTCAAATGCAAACACAATTATAAATAATATAGCCAACAGTACTAAAGTTTGTGTTAACTTTTTACCACTAATTTTAAAAGCTACTTTATCTACCTTGTTTTTTAAGAACACTGCAATTCCTGTAACAAGTTGAGCAAATAAGCCAACAAGCGGTAATGCACCCATAAATATAGCAAAAACATAAAACATCGCTGTTATTGCCTTTTCTCCCATCTCATAGCTAGCCGTAGTATTAGTTGAATAACTCAAACTTATATTAACAGATACTACAAACATAACATATACCGCAATTAAAACAAATAATATATTATTAATTGTTAATATCCAATTAGGTACTCTTACAAAATTCGCTCCAATCTGTTCTAATTTATCAGCAACAATACCATCTAATTTATTTATTTTTTTCACCGTAGGCGTATCATTTTGCATTTTTCTTAATCTACGATTAAGCTCTATTGTACCATTATCTCCAAAGAATATATCAATTATACAATTATCTATATCATCTAAATTAGCTACTTTTTCTCTATCCTTAAAGAACTCTTGGTTTTTCTTTAATTCATAATTAACTTCTTCTTTACCACTTTTTTCATTTATATTCTTGTATGCTTTTAATGTTAAAACATCTCTATTAACTAAATCTATCAATGCTGCAAGTATATCTCTTGGGTGCATATCTCTGTTTTGGGCAATACATGCAGAAATAATCGGATTGTACTTTTCAAGCATATTAATCTCATCAAAATCACTTGGCTTGTACAATATATCTTTTTCATATCTAATAAGAAGGTATAACCAGTAAAACAACAGACCACTTGTTATAATTATTGTAACAACATTTAATGTAATTCTAATGTTTGATTTTTCTTTATAACCATCTTCCTGTTCTTTTATAATACTTGCTCCACTTTGATTAGACAATTTTTTAGAATCTACTATACTACTTGTAGGAAATACAGCTCTCACACCTACAAACTCTCTTTTTCCTACTTGTTTGTAATTTACTTTTACTGAATTTTTATTTAAATATTCAATCTTGCCAGACTCATTCCCATGAATATATACATTTTCTAAATCACCAGAAGCAAGTGATAATGATATATTAAGATTTTCTATTTTACATTCAACATTTCCACCCACGAAATTCCAAAATACTTCGGCCACATCATTATGTTTAAGTGCAACATTTTTTAAGGTATATTCTATTACAAATGTTTTGTTTTCATTTTTTGATGGTTCATATATTTTATATGTAATATATCCATTTGAGTCACGTGATACGGTGTATATACCATCTTGTCCTAATCTACCACTGCCTACCTCACTTAATTTTTCTCTTTGACCATTTCTTACAACATATATGCTAACATCTTCTAAACCTTCATTGTTATATAATTCATCTTTAAAAATTGAACTATTAATACTATTTTTAGTCATATTGCCATAATAATCTTTAGAAACTTTTTCTGGAAGAGTTATCGTTATTCCATTATATTTGCCATTAAATCTATATTCTGTTTCCTCTGTAACACGCATATTCCCAGACTTGTCCACATTTGCCACAATGTCAAACTCTTTTATCTTATAGTTTCGTATAACTTCTGCTTCTAAAAGTATCATATATCCAACAATTGCAGCAATAATTAATATTGTAGTTATTATTACCCCTTTTTTCATATATTTTCCTCCATTTTCCTTAGCTATAATTATATTATAAAAGCAAAAAAATATGCAAGTAATCTTGCATATTTTCTATAAATTATATTCTTCTTACTATATTTTAACTGTTGTGTTAACTCTTATTCCAGGTCCCATTGTTGTAGAAACAGCGATAGACTTAATATATTGTCCTTTAGCTGCTGCTGGTTTAGCTTTTATTATAGCTTCTAATAAAGTCATAAGGTTTTCTTTTATTTTAGCTTCACCAAATGAAACTTTACCTATTGAAGCATGGATTATATTATTTTTATCTAATCTATATTCAACTTTACCAGCTTTAATGTCTCTTACAGCTTTTGCAGTGTCAACAGTTACAGTACCAGCTTTTGGATTTGGCATAAGACCTTTAGGTCCTAATATCTTAGCTGCTCTACCAAGTACAGGCATCATATCTGGAGTTGCAACGATAGCATCAAAATCAAGCCATCCTTCTGATACGATTTTAGCAATCATATCTTCTTCTCCAACATAGTCAGCACCTGCTTCTTCTGCTGCAGTAGCTTTATCACCCTTAGCTAAAACTAATACTTTTTTAGTTTTACCTGTTCCGTTTGGAAGTACTACTGTACCTCTAACTTGTTGGTCTGCTTGTTTAGAATCAACACCTAATTTAACGTGTAATTCAACACTTTCATCAAATTTAGCTTTAGGAAGTTTATTTATTAACTCTAATGCTTCGTCGATTTCATAAACTTTTGACTTTTCTACTAACTTTGCTGCTTCACTATATTTCTTACTTCTCTTCATTTACTTTCTTCCCTCCTTTGGTTCTATCGAGCTTTTAGCTCTCCCATTATTATTCAGTAACTACGATCCCCATTGATCTAGCAGTTCCTTTTATCATTGATACTGCTGATTCTAAAGATGCGGCATTTAAATCTGCCATTTTTGTTTTTGCAATTTCTTCCACTTGTGCTAATGTTACTTTACCAACTTTATCTTTGTGTGGTTTTCCAGAAGCCTTTTGAAGACCTGCTGCTTTCTTAAGTAATACAGCTGCTGGTGGAGTTTTCATTATAAAATCAAATGATTTATCTTGGTAAACTGTTAAAACTACTGGGAATATTGTTCCTGCATCTTTTGCAGTCTTTTCATTAAATTCTTTACAGAATTGCATGATGTTTATTCCAGAAGGTCCTAATGCTGGTCCAACTGGTGGAGCTGGATTTGCTTTACCTGCTTCTATTTGTAATTTTATAACGTGTGTTATTTTTTTCTCTGCCATCTTTTTCACCTCCTTAAACATAAGTAAAATTTATACAAGAGTTATATTTTTTGCACTTGTGCAAAATCTAACTCAACTGTTGTCTCTCTTCCAAACATGTTTACTCTTACAGTAACTCTTTGTTTTTCTTTGTCTAATTTTTCTATAACACCTGGATAATTATAGAATGGTTCTGTTATTATTGTTATAGAATCTCCCACTTCATAATCAACATTAACAACTCCGCCTATTCCTAGACTTTTTAATTCATCATCTGTTAATGGTAGTGGTTTTTCACCCATTCCAACGAAATTGAATACTCCTTTTATTCCTTTGATAATGTACCATGTCTCATCTGTCATAATCATTTTGACTAATACATAACCAGGGAATACTTTCTTTATAGATGTTTTTTGTTTACCATCTTTTATTTCAATTTCTTCTTCCATTGGTATTATGATTTCTTCAATTTTATCTTCTAATCCTCTGTTTTCTATTAGCTTTTCTAAAGTTGTTTTAACTTTATTTTCATAGCCAGAATATGTATATATAACATACCATTCCATTGAAATTTCTGATTTATCTTCTGACATTTAATCAGCTCCCTTTTATCCTATATAACTTGATATTAAATTCCACAATTTTATATCACCATATTCTAAAACTAAGTCTATACCTAAAACAACAAGTGATACAACAATTACTAATACTACAACAAGCAATGTGTTGTTTATAACTTGTCTTGTTGTTGGCCATACTACTTTTTTAAGCTCTGATTTCATGTCTTTAAAAAATCCCTTTGCCATAATTATCACTCCCTATTTTACTTAGTTTCTTTATGTGCTGTATGTTTTTTGCAGAATTTACAGTACTTGTTTAATTCTATTCTTTCAGAATTTGTTTTTTTGTTTTTGCTTGTCTCGTAATTTCTTTGTTTACATTCTGTGCAAGCTAAAGTAATATTTTCTCTCATGATTTACACCTCCGCCTTAAGCTATTTCTTTCCTACATAATAATTGCCTATACATTCTAACACAATAGATTAAATATGTCAACCAAATTTACTAAACCTTGTGTAAATTTGATATAAAGTTTGACATTTTTTTCATATATATAATATAAAGTTGCTTTTTAAATTGACTTTTATGTAAAACGATGCTATTATAAGTATGTTTTTCAGTAACGTTTTTAAATAATTATTTAAAAGGAGCGATATTTATGAAAAGAGATTTTTATCATTGGGTAAATGACCAGTGCTCAAGTTTTAAGTTGATGAACCTGGTATTTATCCCACTAGGAATTATACTCTCAATTGTCTTATGTGTTATTTTTCTTTATAACCCACCGTCTGAAAAAGATTATACAGAGCTTGCTCAAAAGCAATCCATATTTATATCAGACTTTAAAAAAGTGTACGATTTAGATAATGTAGAGATATATGTTCATGAAGATGAAATATCTGTAAAGCTTTCAAAAAGCAATTGTGCCTTAATTTCACATTTTGATAAAGATAAAACCTATATGTATAGTGAGAAGATAGATTTGAACGCGCCTCTACCTGTTATTATTTTTTTAGGAACTGTGGTTGGTATAGGCGGTGGCATGTTACTATTTGTTATATTTTTAATTATTTGTGTAATAATTTCTCACATAATGAAACGAAAAAGTGCGAAAGAGTACCATTAATTTGGTACTCTTTTTTATTTACTCTACTATCCAAGCATTTGGTATCCAACGCATTCCATCTTTTCCTGCTGCTGTTGGTTTTGTTATAAGCTCGCCGTTTTCTAAAAGTGTTGAAGATGAACCACCATCAACATTTGAAGCATTGTAAGCTCCATATCTTTGCATTATTTCAGTCAAATCTACCATATCTGCTCCTATACTATGTTTTTGTCTTCCATCTATAACTAAGAATAAAACTATTCCATCTTTTCTTTGACCAATAGCAGTTCTTGGAGCAATACCCCAACCGCCATCACCTTTTACAAAGGCTGCCTTTCCATTTACTATTAAAAATGGCGAGAATGATATTGCATCTCTTATACCATTTGCAATTGCTTGTTGTGGTGTCATTCTTGATAAAACTAGTATATTGTCTTTGTTAAATCCTATTATGTTTCTCTTTCCTTCACCAGCTCCCCATACTATCTTACTATCTTTTATAACTGTACCCGTAGGAGCTCCACCATTTCCCATCCAATTAGGATCTTCATACCCACTTGCATTAATGGCAATTTTGGCATTATTCTGTTTTGCTATATCGGTTATGTACTCTCCTCTTTTGCCTAGATACTTAGTAACTGCCATTTTTACTCTTGAAGGATCATATATTGCTACCAAATACCCTTTGTAGTAATGTACTGGATTTACATACCCTTCAACCGGTATTATTTTATATAAATCATTATCAGGATCCTTTTTTAATATAGCTTCTTCATACTCATTTTCATACGTTTCTTGACCTGTGATTTCTTTTATTTCAACATACGCCGCAACCGTATCTTCATCCGGTTCTTCGATAGTATTTGAAGCAATAACTTCCTCTATAATTTTATCACTATATACTAATTTTGCTATCCATTGATGATTCATAGTTGTCATAGCTGATGTTATAAGTGTATTTCTAACCCAAGAAATCGGACCATATAACATAAACATGACTCCCATAACACCAATTATAAATATTATCTCAATTACATTAAGTACTATCCTCTTTTTACTTTTCTTCATAATTATATATTCCCTTCTCTCACATTATAAAATAAGTGTTGTTGTACAATACCAGCATCCTCTTTAAAATTATCTTCTGCATATCTTGCAATTTGTTTCATGCTTACGTTTTGTTTAAAATATAGCTTTTCCATAACCCTTTTAACCCAAACGTCTATTGGAAATACCTCAGACTTTTTTAAAGAAAAGAGTAATATACAGTCTGATACTTTGGGACCAACTCCCGGAAATCTAAGCAATTTTTCCTTAGCCACTTGTTTTGTATCAGTTTTTAATTTATCAAGGAACTTTTCATCTTCACTTATTATTTTTACAGTTTCTTTTATGTACTTAGCTCTAAATCCAACTCCTGCGCTTAAAAGTTTTTCCACAGTAACATTCTTTAATTCACTAACTGAAGGAAATAAATAATATTTCTCTCCCTCATATTCTATTTCTTTTCCAAACATTCTACTAATCTCATCTACTGATTTAGATATTCTTTTTATATTGTTATTTGCAGATATAATATATGAAATAATTGTTTCAAATAATTCTTGATT
This sequence comes from uncultured Clostridia bacterium, assembly GCA_934149365.1. Lineage (GTDB taxonomy): Bacteria > Bacillota > Clostridia > TANB77 > CAG-465 > CALXJE01. The sequence continues at coordinate 3,765 of CAKPEI010000001.1, read as the reverse complement.
AAGTATTCTAAGTCCAGTAGTGTTTTTTACGGATGTATAAATGTTATTATCTATTTTAGATATTTTCTCCTCTATTTGTTCATAGTCTTTATCTAAATCGAAGTATTCTCTAACTACCTCTTCCAAATTATCTTCGTTATTACTATATACATATAGCACATCTTTTTCTTGTGCTATATCAATTACTCTGTCATTTATAACCCCTATATATCTGTTACTTTCTCCATTCACTTTTTTCCATCTAAAGCACTGGCCACATTCTAATGTATATTTCAAATTAAAACATTTTACTCTAAGTTTCAACAATTCTCACCAACTTTTTGCACACAAATAGTATATATCATTTGTACACATTGTCAAGTATTAAAATATACCATAATACATATATTTTTATTAATATTATAGAATATTTATTTATGTACTTAATATATTGTATTAGGTGATAATGTGAAATGTTTAGATAAATCAAATTTACCTTACCCCAAAATAAAAGTTCAAGGAAAAAATTTTGAATATTCAAAGCTTCTTTTAGAAGATTATGCAGGCTTAGTAAGTGAAACCACTGCCATATTTCTTTATTCTTTCCAACATATTTCTAAAAAAACTTCTATTAATGATTTCTCTAAAATAGTTGAGAAAATTGCTATTACGGAAATGAGACATCTAGAAATACTAGGAGAAACTATCTCTCTTCTTGGAACCACACCATGTTTTAAAACTTTTGGCAATGATAATTGTAATTTTTGGAACTCATATAATGTGTGTTACACAAATGAACTGCGTAATATGTTAGAGGTTGATATAATATCGGAGCAAAAAGCAATTAACCAATATATTAAACATAGAGAATTAATAAATGACAACTATATAAAACAAGCCATAACAAGAATTTTAGAAGATGAATATGATCATCTTGCTTGTTTTAAAAATATGTATAAATTCTTTGCACCTACTTTTAACTAGTAGTTGCTTTTTATTTGACTTATTATATTTTATGTTGTATTATATTTTCAAATTATATATTACTATTTAGAAATTAATATTTATCTAAGGGCAAATAAATTATATGAAAGGAGATATTGTTATTATTTAGCGCCAGAGCAACATTTACATGTTGCTGACGAGGTCAGAACTTATCGAATTTTTCGGCGGATGGTTCTGTGGCACTGTTACTGCCATAAATATTAGCAAAACTAATAAGCAATTGTTAGCACAAATCTAATAGGGTAACATTAATTTTTATAGTTTTATATAATTCAATATTATTACTTTTAGGAGGTAAACTTTTATGTGTGGAATTATTGGTTATGTAGGTAAAAAAGAGGCCGTTCCTGTTCTTTTAAATGGACTTTTTCGGCTTGAGTATCGTGGATATGATTCAGCTGGCTTAGCTGTTTTAAGTAAAAATAGTATCCACATTGTGAAAGAAAAAGGACGAGTTCAAGCTCTTGCCAAACTTTGTGAAAATGAAGATGTTAAAGCTTCTACTGGCATAGCGCATACTAGATGGGCAACTCATGGAAAGCCATCAAAGTTAAATGCTCATCCACAACTTGATTGTCACGGTTTATTTGCTGTTGTTCACAATGGCATAATCGAAAACTATAACGAATTAAAAGAATTTTTGAAAAATAATAATTATTCATTCTCATCGGAAACAGACACAGAAGTCATTCCAAATCTTATACATTTTTTCTTCTTAAAAACTGATATGAGAACAAAAGAAGATTTTCTGATGGCTACAAGAAATGCTATAAAAATGCTATCTGGTAGTTTTGCTCTTGAAATCATTTGCTCGCTTTTTGATAGCAACATGATTGTAATCAGAAAAGATAGCCCACTCGTTATTGGGAAAGGAGAAAATGAGACTTTTGTTGCTTCTGATATTCCGGCAATCCTTTCTTATACAAAAGATTTTTATCTTTTAAATGATTTTGAAATTGCGTATATTTCTCAAAACTCAGTCGATTTTTATGACATGAACTTAACTAAAATTTCAAAAGAAACAACAAAAATAAATTTGGATGCTTCTCTTGTTCAAAAAGACGGCTTTGAAGATTACATGTTAAAAGAAATATATGAGCAACCTACTTCTATTAGAGAGACAATAGGCACACTACTTGATTATGACACAGTTAACTTTGACTCTTTAAAACTAAGTAGAGAATATCTCACATCGCTCTCACACGTGAATATAGTTGCTTGCGGAACAGCAATGCACGCAGGTCTTGCTACAAAAAAGCTTTTTGAAAAGTTTTTAGGAATTCCTGTTATTGTTGACATAGCTTCTGAATTCAGATATAACAATCCAGTTATTTCAAGAAGGTCTTTATGTATATTTATAAGTCAATCAGGAGAAACTGCAGACACAATCGCTGCTTTAAGGCTTGCAAATTCCCAGGGTGCCACTACCATAGTAATTACAAACGTTATTGGAAGTTCTATAACTCGTGAAGCTGATTTTACCTTATATACTCATGCAGGTCCTGAAATAGCGGTAGCTTCTACTAAAGCCTATACTTCGCAAGTTGCTCTTCTTACTTTACTTTCTTTATACATTGCAGAAAAAGTTCAGTATGATGATTTAACATTACTAAATAATTTAAAAACTGAACTTAATATGCTTCCTAGTAAAATAGAAAGTATTTTAAAAGACACTGACAGTATAAAAGAAATTGCTAAAGTAATTCACAAAGAGCAGGACGTTTTCTTTTTAGGAAGAGGTATTGATTATGCAATAAGTTTAGAAGCTTCATTAAAGCTGAAGGAAATAACATATATTCACTCTGAAGCATATGCTGCTGGTGAATTAAAGCATGGTCCAATTGCCTTAATTGATGCTAATATTCCTGTAATATCAATCCTCACAGATGAAACTTTGTGCGCAAAGACATTAAGTAACATTAAAGAAGTTTTATCACGTGGAGCAAAATCAATAATAATAACAAGTTTAGATATCCGTGATTTTAAAGATACTGATTACTTAATTAAAATACCAGCTGTGTCTTCTCTATTATCGCCTATTCTTGCTATTATACCAATGCAACTGCTTGCATATTATGTTTCAAAATTCAAAGGTATTGACGTTGATAAACCAAGGAACCTTGCAAAATCAGTTACAGTAGAATAAAACATTTCAGCCATAATACATATTGTATTGTGGCTGTTTCTTTGTACAACTCCATTCCCATTTTACTTTTTCACTTGACGCGAAATTTCAGTTTTTTTATTTTTTTAGAATTTTCTATTGACAAATACATATTATATAAGTATAATAGTTAATGTAATTGAGACATGCGGGTGTAGTTCAATGGTAGAATTCCAGCCTTCCAAGCTGGCTGTGTCAGTTCGATTCTGATCACCCGCTCCATTTGAAATCAACTTACGGACTTAATTGTTCGTAAGTTTTTATTTTATATAAAACTTAAAAAGTTCTCTTATCACAGAAAGGAGGACTTTTTTCATGCTTGAATTTAAAGTAATTGAAAAACTAAAACCTAATAAAGATTTAACCGACATCTTAAAAGACTTTAAATATAAGGTTAAATTAGGACAAATTAAAACTATTATACACACCAATTTAAAAGTAATAGCACCTACTGAATATAAAATTACATATCCTACTACTCTTACAATACTAGAATACAAAGTTAATGAAATATCAAATAAACCATTTTATATTAAAGAGCATAATCAAAAGTATAATATTAAAGAAATTACACAATTTTTGAAAAAATTTTAATTTTAGACTATACTTTTTGCTTA